>NZ_AZGB01000018.1:42366-173633 GCF_001435235.1 Liquorilactobacillus ghanensis DSM 18630
GCAAAAGCTGAATGGCCACTGGTATTTATTTGACAATGTTACCGGAGCTATGAAGACGGGATTTCAATCTATCGCTAACCAGCATAAAACCGTTTATTACAATAGCCAAGGGCAAATGCAATATGGTACCGAGCGAATCAATGGTCGAGTTTATCATTTTAATCGCGTAACTGGTGCTAGACAATAATATTAATTATTCATAAGCTTTTTGAACTGATCAACTAGTTCAAAAAGCTTTTTTTATACACAAATCAGGCAAAAAGCTTAAACAAATTTTAAAAATAATTTTGATTGAATAAATTTAATAAGTGATTTATACTTTAATTAGTTACAATTGTAACTAATTTCGCTGTTTTTGTTAATAAGGAGGGATCTTCATGTACTATAGTAATGGTAATTATGAAGCATTTGCTCGGCCTAAAAAACCAGCAGATGCCGCAAAGAAGTCAGCCTATATTGTTGGATCCGGTCTAGCTGGTTTAGCTGCAGCTGCATTTTTAGTCCGCGACGGCCAAGTTCCTGGAAATCAGATCCATGTTTTCGAAGAACTTGATCTTCCCGGTGGCAGCATGGATGGAATTTTAAATGAACAACGTGGTTACATTATTCGCGGCGGACGTGAAATGGAACCTCACTTTGAAACTCTTTGGGATCTCTTTCGTTCAATTCCGACTTTGGAAAATGCAGATGTTTCTGTCCTTGATGAATTTTATTGGCTAAATAAGGCTGACCCGAGCAACTCACAAACCCGAGTAATTGAAAAACGCGGCAATAAACTAGCCAGTGACGGACAATTAACCCTTTCACGCCAAGCTATTGAAGAAATTGCCAAATTAGTACTGACCTCTGAAAGTCAACTTGATAATGTTAAAATCAACGAAGTTTTTGGCAGCGATTTCTTTAAATCAAATTTCTGGCTCTATTGGTCGACCATGTTCGCTTTTGAGCCATGGGCCAGTGCAATGGAAATGCGCCGTTATCTGCTTCGTTTCGTTCACCATGTTGGTACTCTGCAAAATATGTCAGCTCTTAAATTCACAAAATATAATCAATATGAATCATTAGTCAAACCGTTGATCAAGTATCTCCAAGATCATGGCGTTAAATTCCAATACAATACTGTTGTTAATAATATTGTTGTTAAGCAAAATGATACCCAAAAACAAGCTGTTAAAATTGAATTAACCGTTAAAAATGAAAAACAGACCTTAGATTTGACTACTGATGATCTGGTCTTCGTTACAAATGGTTCAATTACTGAAAGCACTACTTACGGTGACAACGAACATCCCGCGCCGCAAACTCACCCAATCGGTGCCAGTTGGGAACTATGGGAAAAACTGGCAGCCCAAGATCCGACTTTTGGGCAACCAGCCAAATTTTATCAAGATATTCCTGAAGCTAACTGGACAATGTCGGCTACCTGTACTTTTAGCGATGATCGTATTATTCCATATATCCAAAAAATTACCGGTAAAGATCCACGAAGCGGTTCTATTGTTACCAGCGGACCAGTCTCCATCAGGGATTCAAACTGGTTGTTAGGTATTTCGATTAGCCGGCAACCACATTTTCAACAGCAAAAATCCAATGAATTAATCGTTTGGTTGTATGGTCTCTTCTCAGACCAGCCGGGAAATTACATTCACAAAAAGATTGCTGACTGCAACGGTCAAGAAATTTGCGAAGAGTTTCTCTATCATATCGGTGTCCCAGAAAACCAAATTGCTGAAATTGCTCAAGCTGCTAATTCGATTCCGATTCATATGCCATACATTACTTCATATTTCATGTCGCGCCAAGCTGGCGATCGACCACTAGTCGTTCCAAAAGGTTCACAAAATCTGGCATTTATCGGAAACTTTGCTGAAACTAAACGCGACACCGTTTTTACAACTGAATATTCCGTTAGAACTGCCATGGAAGCTGTTTATCAGCTGTTAGATGTTGATCGTGGTGTTCCGGAAGTCTTTGATTCAGCTTTTGACTTACGAACTATTTTAAGTGCTTTATATTATCTGAATGATAAGAAGCGCTTAGCAGAATTACCGTTGAATCAAGTTGAAAAAGTCGGTTTGAATGCCTTTTTGAAAAAAATTCACGGCACTTATCTTGAGGAAATCTTCAAAGCTGAAAAACTGCTTTAAAGTTTGAGGAGGAACTAAAATGAATAAAAAATATCTGCTATTAATACCTGCTGCTCTTGCTGCCGGAGCTGTCATCACTCATCATTTAAGCAAAAAGCACCACCATTGCTGTCATCATCAGCATCATTGCTGCTCTCAGCAAACTAAAATAGCTGAAAATGAACCAGTTTACTTGCGAGAAACTCAAACTTCCGGTCACGGACTGTAAATTATAAACCAGCCCAAAAACGGAACACATTATTATATTCCAAAATTAAAATACCCTCTATAGTTGGAATCTTCCAATTTAGAGGGTATTTATTTATCAATTTTGCAGTAAATCTTTTTTTATTTTTTCTGCCAAATGAGTGGAAAGTTCAGTCGTTGGGCACCGATAATTTGTTTTTCGCCAATAAAGCAAACTGGCAAAAATCGCTCCTGAATAGTAAGCTACTGCCAATGGCGCTGGTTGTTGATTTTTAACTCTGGTTTCAAAAAAATCAAGCAGGTATGCACTTTGTTTTTCTAAAGCCAGTCCTTCAATTGAAGCATTGACAATTGCTGATAAGACTTCCGGATTAGCTTTAAAGTAGCCAAAATAAACCTCCAACAACTGATCCAAGCGCTCTAAATGATGACTGGTAATATCAGCTACAAAACGATCGTACTCTTTTTGGATAAACTTATTCAAAATATCTTCTTTGCTGGCATAATTACGGTAAAAAGCCATTCGCGAAATTGCAGCTTGATTAGCAATATCCGTAATTGAGATTTCAGAGAAATTCTTGTTTTGCATCAATTCAAATAAAGCTTTTTCTGCTTTAGCCTGTGTTCGTTCGATCCTTTTGTCCATAGTTACTGTCTCCCAATTAATGAATCAATCTAATTTTTGCGGTTAATTAATTCTAATTATACATCATTGCAAACTTTAAACTGCTTTATGTAAAAAAAACATCAAAATTATATCACTAATTTTGATGTTTCTACTTGATTCAGTTAAGCTTTGCGATAAACATGGAAAGACATCCCGTGGCATTCATCATAAAATGACATATCTGTTACTGCTCCGTCATATAAATAAACATTCTTTACAACAAGGCTTTATGTTTTTAATCAAATCAAAAATTAATTCACCTACTATTTTTTTTCAAGCCTAAAAAAACAGAATTAGCAGGCGTTTTGCTAATTCTGTCTAACAATTAAAAACAATGATCATTTTAAATGATGCTGTAAATGTTCTTTGATGATTTCAACCACCGTCTTACTGGTAATTAACATTGCTTCGGTGGTTACGAATTCATACGGTCCGTGAAAATTTTCACCACCGTTGAATAAATTTGGGGTGGGAATTCCTTTAGCCGTCAAAAAGTTGCCATCAGTTCCCCCACGGAAAGGATGAACTTGGATATTCAAACCTAATTTTTGATAAACAGCTAAGACTAGATCCGTAATATATGGATGTTGATGAATCACATCGCCAATATTGAAATATTGGTCTTTAAGTTCCAGTTCAATTCTGGGACGGTCAAATTGCTGATTTAAATCAGCAACAAGCTGTTGCAACAAATTTTTCTTAGCAATAAATTTTTGATGATCAAAATCACGAATAATTATATTTAAGTCTGCTTGAGCAATCGTTGCTTTAAACTCGGTCACTAAAAAGAATCCTTGCCGCGCCCGACTTTTTTCTGGTACTTCAGCAGCTGGTAAGGCTGAAACAATTTGATTAGCCAGAGTTACCGCATTAACCATTAAACCAAAAGCATTGCCTGGGTGAACGGAGGTGCCGTGAATTTTGATTTTAGCTTGGGCAGCATTAAAGGTTTCATCCTCTAACTGACCAGGCAAGCCATTGTCTAGCGTATAAGCAAACTTAACTTTGAATTTGCTAACGTCAAACAGCTTAGCGCCACGACCGATTTCTTCATCCGGTCCAAACGCAAAACTGACCGGACCGTGTTTAATTGCTGGATGTTCCAACAAATATTTAATAGCTGTCAAAATACTGGCAATACCGGCTTTGTCATCAACTCCTAGCAGGGTTGTCCCATCACTGGTAATTAATCTTTGCCCACGGTAGTTTTTTAAATCGGGAAACTCACTAACCCGCAACACAATTTCTGGGGATTTATTTAAAACAACATCTTGCCCATCATAATTTTCATGCACTTGCGGTTGGACATTTGCAGCAGGAAAATCTGCCGTATCTAAATGAGCAATAAAACCAATCGGCACAGTAGCTGTTGAAATATTAGCGGGTAAAGAAGCCACCACATAGCCGTCTTGAGGATCATAAACAACGTCTTTAACTCCTAATTTTTTTAAATCTTGAAAAACTATTTTAGCCAGCTCAACTTGTCCCGGTGTGGTTGGAATCGCTTGGCTTTTTTCATCCGAACGCGTATTAACTTTGGCGTACTTAATAAATAATTTTTCGATGAAATCTTGATAATTTTCAGTCAAATTTAGCACCTTCTTAGCTGACTATTTAGCAATATAAGTGTCTTTCCAGTCATAAGGAACTCCTGCTGGATTATAAATCACATTTTTGACATTTGAACGCACCAGTTGTGATTTAGCAACTTGATACAACGGAATTGTTCCCTGCTGATCCATTAACACTTTTTCTGCTGCTACCAATTTTTGCCACCGTTTGGCTGGCTGATTTCCATAAGTATTTTCAGCTTCATTTAACAATTCATCAAATTTTTGATTTTTCCAACCTGAATTATTGTATGACGAATTACTTTCATAGATATCCAAAAAATTGATCGGATCAGCGAAAACTGATTGCCAAGTTTTAATTGAAGCTTGATAATCTCCTGCTTGTTGTTTGGCAATTAATTGAACAAACGGAATCGTTGAGACATTAACCGAAACACCCGGCAATTTCTCAAGTGCACTTTGCAAATACTCAACTGCTTGTTTGCTGCTGTCAGTATCTGTAGTCAAAATTGTAAATTTAAGTTCTTTAGTATTGGTTTGTTTGTACCCTTTATTTAATAACTGCTTAGCTGTTTTTAAATTGTAGGCAACCGCGTTTTTAACATAAGCTTCCTGATAAAATGGCTGCTTAGTCGTTGGATTATTTCCCATCCCTGATGGTACAAAGCCCTTTAAAGGTGTTGAGCCATCCTCCAAAACATCTTTCGTTAAAGCCTGCCGATCAATTGCTAAAGAAATTGCCCGTCTAATATTCAAATTTTTAAAAGCTGCTACCTTATTTTGATTTAAGTCTAGTCTAGTGGTGGCTGTTGGTAGTCGTTTAACAAAATCCTTGTTATTAAGATTATTCTTTACCTGTTGGCCACTTAACAAAGTTTCGTCAACTTTTTTATTGCCATATAATTCATAACTTGTGGTCGTACTTTCCGTTACCAGCTCATTAATTTTTTGCAAATGAACATGTTGCTTGTCCCAATAGCTGTTATTTTTTACCAAGGTCCATTTCTTATTAGTTCCTGTCCATTTTGTTAATTTAAACGGTCCATCAGAAACCGTATAACGAGCTTGTGTGCCATACTTCATCCCATATTTTTCAACTGCCGTTTTATTTAAAGGGAAGAATAACGGCCAAGAAAGCAGCTTTTTAAAATAACTGACCGGTTTGGTTAATTGTACTTGCAGCTTATATTTGCCTAAGGCTTTGATTCCTAACGAACTCAAAGGCTGTTTACCGCTATTAATCTCTTGAGCATTTTTAACTTGATATAAATAAAATGCATCTTGCGCCGCTGTTTTAGGATTTACTGTGCGTTGCCATGAATAAACAAAATTTTGTGCGGTAACCGGTTCTCCATTTGACCACTTAGCATTTTCCCGCAGATCAAAAGTATAAGTTTTACCCCCATTTGTAACTTTGGTCTTAGTTGCTAGAGCTTTTTCAGGTGTTCCATTTTTGTCAAGTCGATACAAACCCTCTTGCGTATTCAACAACACATTAAAACTTAAAGTATCGGTTGCTTTCGCCAAATCAGCCGTCGCTAAAGTTGAGCTCTCGGTCCAATTAAGTGTTTGCTTTGCCGCGTATTTCCCACTTGATTGAGTTGAACTAGTTTTAGTACCACATCCTGCTAATAAAAACGCTGTTGCTGCAGCTGCCAGTAGAGCCTTCTTGAAACCTTTCATCTGAAATCCCCCTTTTGACTTGAAAACAAAAAAAGTCCCTCCTGAGCCAAAGCTCAAAAGGGACGAAAATCTTCGTGATACCACCCAAAATTTAATAAGATCTCACAATCTTATCCTCACTAAGTACTAACATACTCGTGTGCTATAATGGGCAACCCATGGAAAGTTCGCAAAAACTCACTTTCCAATAACTCAAAGACCATATTCGCCAAAAATTTTCATACCTGTTTACAGCTTTGCAGGCTCTCTGTGAATGAAAATCAATCACTACTCATCTTTTCAAAGTCAGATATATTATAATAACCACATTATAATTTCATTTGGCAATTTATGTCAACTATAATTTTTATTTAATTTTATTGTTAGAATTTTATAGAACATCAAAACAATGATGCTAAAAATACAAATAGCATTACTTATTTTCTACAATAAAGTAAGTTATAGTGCATCAATTCCGTGAGACTTTGTTCTAATTTGGATTGAATCATCGATAGTTCGAACAAAAATTTTCCCATCACCAAATGAACCATCTGAAAGCTCATTTGTTACATCATTGATCAGCCCAGCAACAATTTCATCGGGTACAACAGTTCTTATACTAACTTTAGGCAATAAATTAGTTGCTTGATTATCGTCACGTGTATAAATCTGACCATGCCCTTGTTGATGACCATATCCCATGACAAAATCGAACGTTGCGCCATATTTACCATTTTTATTTAGTATTCGTTTTAATAATTCAAGTTTTTGACTATTTATAATGAATTCTAATTCTTTCATTTTATACCCCTTATCCAAAAATTCTGAGATATCTTTTTGCTAACATCATTGTCCCTTCAACCCAGCCGATTTTAAAATTCTTTGCAGGATCTGAATCTGAATGTGTTTCTAACCATGCAGACATTTGGAGCCGACGTAACATAATAAACGTATCAATTTCCGCAAAACTTTCATCTGAAAAAGGCATAACTTTTTTGTATCCACGCAACCAACCATTTATTAAGTCAGGTGCTATAGATTTATGTTCAATAAATGAGATCGATGCCGCCAAGTCTTGCAAATACCAACCAAAGCCAGCATCATCAAAATCAATAACCTTTATTTTTTTATTTTTGTCTATAAGGACATTTGATTGACGTAAATCTGCATGAATTAATCCCCAATTTTCTTTGGTTTTACCGTAACGCAAAAGACGTTTTTGAATAATTTCATCACACTGTGTTAAAACTATCTTGTCTTTATCTGAGAATCCTTCATAATCTTGCCAATGTCCCCACTTAGCGGTTTTTCCAATGATATTATCATAGTCCCACGCCCAGCGATTCAATTTTGAGGTTTTATTCCACATTTGAGTTTGTTTGTGAAGATAAGCAGTAATTTCGCCCAACATTTCATATTGGTCAACAATATGTTCAGTATCATTTTCATCTAAGGGCTCACCTTCCAAAGCCTCTGTAATTAAAGTGTAGTATATATTGTCATCAGAACCTTTAATATCTTGAATATAACTACCATCTTTGGCATAAATCGGATTTGCTACCTGCAACGGCGTATAGTTATTTATTTCGTGCAGCCAAGCAACTTCAGCCTCATACTCTTCATGTGTATGGTAATTCGGCCTTCCTACTCGTAAAAATCCTATTTTTTTATTAGTTTTGGCATTATAAACCAAATAAGTGGCGTTTTCACTTAATGTTAAAAACTTAATTTTTGTTGCCTCAGAAAACTCATACTTTTTGAAAGCTTCATTGGCTACTTCGTGAAAAATTTGAATATTGTCGAAAGCTCCCATTGCTACTCCTTTTTATTTTCCATTTCATCTAACGATTTTTCTAACATATCGACAAACCGAATAACATCTTCTTTACTGAAAACCAACGGTGGTCTTATTTTCAACACATTTCCATGTGGTCCGCAAAGCGACAATAAAACATGATTTTCCCGCATAGTTTCAATTAATCTCACAGCGTAATTGTAATCTGCCTCTTTTGTTCCAGGTTTTACAATATCTACTCCGATATACAATCCGACTCCGCGAACATCACCTAAAACTGGATATTTTTTTGCCAAATCTCTTAATTTGGAAGCTAATTCTTTCCCACGATCCAGTGAATTCTTTTGTGTATTATCTTTTTTCATAGTGTCCAGCGTTGCCTGTGCTGCCGCCATGGCTACTGGTGACCCTGCAAAGGTGTTGAAATACGGTGTATTTTTACTGAATTCTTTAAGCAGATCTGATTTAGCAACTAGAGCCGAGCAAGCAATACCATTAGCCATTGGTTTTCCCATCGTTACCAGATCCGGCACAATTCCATGCCTTTGAAAACCCCAGAACGTTTCGCCTGTACGACCAAATCCTGGTTGAACTTCATCAGCAATATATACGCCTCCATGTTTATGTACCATATCAATAACTGGTTTTAATAATCCTTTTTTACCAGGGAAAATTCCATCAGAAGAAAAAATCGAATCTAGCATAATACCGGCAAATTTAATCCCGTGTCGTTGCATATCGGCAATTTGTTTTTCTACTTGTGCGGCCATCCAATTACCGATATCATCTGTACCCAGCCGATAAGTATCCGGTGTAGGTATCATCCTCATGGAGATATCCATAGGCACATCCGAGCCAATAGCAGGTGATAAGCCAGTAACTAAAGCCGTATTACCATGATAGGCTTCCGCCGTAACAATTATACCCTCGCCACCAGTTGCTGCTTTAGCAACACGAACAGCTAAATCATTTGCTTCTGATCCTGACAACATGAACATGACACGATTTAATTCTTTAGGAAAAGTTGCAAGTAAATCTTCGGCGTAATTCAGAATGTTTTGGTTTAAATACCTAGTATGTGTATTAATCTTGTTTAATTGTTTAGATACAGCTTCTTGAATTTCTCGTCGTGAATGTCCCAAAGAAGGAATGTTGTTATAAGCATCTAAATATTCTGTTCCATCAGGCGTGTAAAGTTTTGTACCATGTCCTTCTTCAAAATCTAGAGGTTCTTTATAGAAAAGCCTATAGGACCCACCTAATATTTTACGACGTTTAACCATCGCTTTTAGTTTTGGCGGCAGCTTATCAATATCTGCCATATTGAAACTATTCGAATCCATAATTGTTGAATTAGTTGTCATATATTTACCCCTCTATCAAAAATTAATTTCTTAATAATCATCCCAAAAATCAAAACCAGCTTGATTAATACTTACCAAAGATGTAACACGTTATATAATATAACACGAATTATTAAATTACGAACAAACATCCTAAATCAAATTTTAATAAAACAAGTAAAATCTAATAAAAAGTAAGCATTAAATACTTAAAAGCTAAAAAAAAGACCAAAAAAATTAAGAATACTAAGAATTTTTCCTCGAAAACGTTTGCTTTTATAAAGTAAGAATCACAATGATATTTGACTTTAACCCTTACAGTGCTATCGTTCTCTTTAAAAATATTTGGAGTTGGTTTAATGTTAATTTTCGGGTTATTCATATTGATTTTGACAATTATAGTTATGGTAAGTATCATTAAAATAGCTAATTTCAATGTCAATAAATATGACACTAAAAGTGCTACCGTTAAATCTTTCGGTTATAAACAAGAATTAATCAGAGATATGGGCGGTTTTTCAAATTTTGCAGTTTCCTTTTCAATAATTTCTATTTTAACTGGAGCTGTTTCTTATTATGGTTATGGTTTTTCTCAAGGTGGACCAGCTATGATGGGTGTCGGCTGGCCTTTGGTAACTTTATTAGTTTTATTCGTGGCAGCCGCAATGGCAGAATTAACTTCCTCAATCCCAACTTCAGGAGCTATCTATCATTGGGCTTCAATTTTGGGTGGATCGACTTGGGGATGGTTTACAGGTTGGTTAAATATTATTGGTCAGGTTACGATAGTTGCCGGAATTGATTATGGATGTGCAACTTTTGCATCAAATTTAATTTTCCAAAATCCATCAAAGTTACAATTTTTATTAACATATTTTGTAATTCTCATTAGTCATGCTTTTTTAAATCACATGGGTATTGATCTAGTATCAAAACTAAATTCTATCTCCGCAATCTACCACTTAGTAGGAGTTTTACTAAGTGTTATTGTTTTAACATTGATTGGTCCAGCACACCCGATTTCATATGTATTTACTACTTTTTCAACGCAAACAAGTAACAGTACCCCCTACTGGTGGGCCTTTATGATCGGCTTACTACAGGCACAGTGGACTTTAACTGGCTATGATGCTTCTGCACATACCAGTGAAGAAACAATTAATCCCCGTGTAAGAGCCCCTTGGGGAGTATTTATGTCAGTAGCAATTTCAGGTATATTCGGTTACTTGCTCCTAGTTTTGGTAACTATTTCAATTAAAGATCCTACTGCCGTTGCAAATGCTGGTAACAATGCATTTATCGTCGCAATTAGACAAGCAGTTGGTTCTCGTTTTAGCAATTTTATACTTTGGTTAGTAACAGTCGCTATGTGGTTCTGTGGTTGTTCATCCATCACTTCATCCTCAAGAATGGTCTATGCTTTTAGTCGAGATGGAGGTCTACCTTTTTCTCATTTCTTAAAAAGAGTTTCACCTAAGTTTCACACACCGGCAGTCGCAATTTGGTTAGTAGCTATAATCGCGTTTCTTTCAGGAATCTCAGATGGAGTTTATGCAGTTATCGGTACAATGAGTGTTATTGGTCTATATGGATCATACATTATTCCAATCTTTTTAAAACTTAAGGCTAAAGTTCATGGAGTCTGGACTTCAAAAAATGATGGTCCTTGGAATCTTGGGAAATGGAGCAATTTAGTTAGTTTCATTGCATGCCTCTGGGTCGTTATTTTAATCATCATTATGATTTTATCTCCAACAGATGTTCAATTAACATCCCACCTATTAATTCACTATGCCACAGGAAAAATTATGCTCGGTGCTATAATATTACTAACCATTTATTTCAATCTATATGCTAAGCATGCCTTCAAGGGGCCAAAATTAGGTTCCTATGAAAAATTGAATAAACAACTTACTATTGATAGATCTACAAAGGTAAATGTGGTAACAAATCATCAACAAGAAAAGTAATAGCATCAACAAGAATGTTTTATTGGGTGCTACCTATAAAAGTAAATTTTAAAAAATGGTATCTGTTCTTTCGATTAAATTCAGTCATTTAAATCGAAAAGTCAGGTACCATTCTTTTTTAGGTATGAAAAATTATTGAAATTGGTATGAAATTGTCATGCTTTATATCCACTACCTATGTTGCTTGAGCCCTATGTTCTGATTTATAACTAGCATCAATTCCATAATCTTTCTTCCCACCTGAATCCATTGAAGCCCTACTGGTGTGCACATTTGCCATAAACTTATTCACTAAATAAATTTAAATTAAAAGATATTTTTTCATAAGCATTGCCTATCGTCAGCTCCTGCAATAATCACTGGTGTAGAGTCTCTATTATCATTTTTGATCAGTGAAAATAAATTTGTCCGTGCCTTAGTTGGATTAACGATTTTTTCCATTTTTTCGCACCCTTGTAAACCAACTTGCGTCCAATCATTTTTTAAAGGATTATATAAGTTACCTTCGGACATATGTCTTGCCTAATAAGGTGCTCTATCACGAACAACGAGAAACACTCAAGTAGAAAAAATTGTTTATAATTATTTATTGTTAAAAATAAGTATGAGAATTAACAGTCATTCAATAGAGAACTGATTGCATACCTTTCCCATTCCATTAAGTACTCATTTGTTTCATTACCTTCTCTTTTTTTAAATAGTGTTGCAAAAATTTTACCTACTAAACCTAAGTATTCTTGTTTTCTAGTGATTAAACATTTTGTAGCATTTAAGGGAATGACTTTACAGACTAACTGAGAGTGGAGCATAAAAAAATGTGCTTGGATAGTCACAGTCATTTGTTTCTCGTTTATTTTAACAAGTTGACTAGTCATTGTGATTTTTTCTGGTGTCAATACTTTATATTCTCTTCCTTCAACAAAAAATGAATGCTTTTTATCATAATCAATCATGGAAATAGAGTGCAATTTAGTTAGCCAATTAGACATTTCAGTTAATGCTGTCCACGCAGAAAAGCTAGATACTTCTATTTCTTTTTCAGCAAAAAATGTTGTATTCATGTTAACGTCCCCTTTAAAATTCTACCATGGTAAATGAAGCGGATTCAATTTTCTATGATGCAAACTAATGGAAACTTTAGTATATTTTAGTGATAAGTAAATCACGCCACACAAAAAGAGCCGTATTCCAAGCAATCTGTTTCGAATATACGGCTCTTTGTTTTGATAGGAAATCAACTATTTAACCCATTTCATTTCATCTGAAATATCGTTAAATCAAATTTTTCACTTCACACCTGCACTTTATTCCCACTCAATTGTTGCCGGCGGCTTCGAAGTAATATCATAAACTACTCGATTAACATGTGCCACTTCGTCAACAATTCGGACAGAGATTTCCTGCAGCACATCCCACGGTATCTGGGCAAAGTCAGCGGTCATCCCATCAATTGAGGTAACTGCTCGAATACCGACTGTATAATCATACGTCCGGCCATCACCCATGACCCCAACACTGCGGATTCCCGGCAAAACAGTAAAGTACTGCCAGATTTCACGCTCCAGACCGTGTTTAGCAATTTCATCACGCAGAATATAATCACTATCACGGACAATTTGCAGTTTTTCTTCCGTAATCTCACCAATAACCCGAATTCCTAAACCAGGTCCTGGGAATGGTTGGCGCCAAACCAAAGCTGACGGCATTCCCAAACGTTCACCTAACTCTCGAACCTCATCTTTAAATAAAGTTCGTAAAGGTTCAATCAGCTGGAATTGGACATCATCTGGCAATCCGCCGACATTATGATGCGACTTAATCTTTTGCGCAGTATCAGTGCCTGATTCAATGACATCAGTATAAAGAGTTCCTTGTGCTAAGAAGTCGATGCCATCTAGCTTAGCTGCTTCATCATCAAAAACCCGAATAAACTCATTACCAATAATTTTACGTTTCTTTTCCGGATCAGCTACACCGGTTAATTTCTTCATAAAACGTTCTTGGGCATCAACTTGAATGATATTCAAGCCAAATTTGCCTTTTAGGCTGTCCATTACCTGTTCAACTTCGCCCTTGCGCAACAGACCGTGATCAACAAAGATACTGGTCAATTGTTTGCCGATCGCTTTATGCAGCAAAACACCGACAACTGATGAATCAACACCACCGGACAGACCTAATAGAACTTTTTTATTACCAACGGTCTCGCGAATTTTTTCAATCTGCAATTCAATAAAATCATCCATTGACCAATTATCGCGTGCCTGACAAATATCAAAGGCAAAATGCCGTAAAATGTCGTTGCCATATTCAGTGTTACGGACCTCAGCATGAAATTGAATGCCATAAAACTTGCGCTGATCATCAGCCATAGCTGAAATTGGGCAATTTTCACTGGTAGCCAAAACTTTAAAACCAGCTGGAACCTGAGTTACCAAGTCGCCATGACTCATCCAAACCGTTTGTCGCTCCGGCAGGTCACGGAATAATTTTGCCTGAACATCCTTAACTTGAATAACAGCTTTGCCGTATTCTTTATTAGCAGCACTTTCAACCTTGCCGCCTGTTAACTCATGCGCCATCAGCTGCATGCCGTAACAGATTCCCAAAATTGGAATTCCTAATTTAAAAATTTCTGGATCAACTTGGAAGGCACCTTGATCATAAACACTGTTCGGACCACCGGAAAAAATAATTCCCTTAGGCTTCATAGCTTTGATTTCAGCAGCACTTAATTTATGCGACAGTAATTCCGAATAAATCCCGAATTCACGAATTCGGCGGGTAATTAACTGATTGTATTGGCTGCCAAAATCCAACACAATGATCTTGTCAAAGTCCTGCATTTCCATTTTAGTCAAGCATGTTCACCTCATTAAATATTTTTTTAAACTTACATGGCTATTTTACCGATTGAAACCAGCTGGGTCAAATTGATTTGAACTCTTTTTCTTGACGAATTCAATATTTTCGTAAAAATAGTTCGTTTACTAAATGATCTGTCGTCTTACGCAAAATCAAATCTGCCCGACTGCGGGTCGGCAGGATATAACTATGCAAATTAGGCCGATTAACGTGCTGCCAGACCTCTTGTGCCATTTTTAAAGCCGCTTGGCGATTGCCGATCGCATACGGATAATAATAATTTGTTGGATCTTGAAATGCAGTATCCAGCAGCATCTCAAATCGCTGCATGTACCAATGTTTAATCAATTCTTCTTGTGCATCCACATAAATTGAAAAATCAAAAAAATCACTTACATACAGCTGCTGATTGCTTGGTAATTGTAAAACATTGATTCCCTCAACAATTAAAATATCAGGATCATCTACCAATTCGTATTGATTCTCTAAAACGTCATAAGTTTTATGCGAATATACTGGTGCTTTGACCGGTAACCCATTTTTAACATCATTGGTAAACGTCAACAGCCGCTGCATATCATAGCTTTCGGGAAAACCCTTGCGCTCCAGCAAATGTCGCCGCTTTAATTCTTGATTCGGATAAATAAAACCATCCGTTGTAATTAACTGAACCCGTTTGGTTGAATAAATGTCTTGCAGCATCAACTGCAGCAAACGAGCAATTGTACTTTTTCCAACAGCTACACTGCCGGCAATTCCCAAGATAAATGGTACTCGATGTGGTTTGATCCCCAAAAATTCTGCCTGCCTATCCAATAGCTGTTGGCGTGAATGCAAATGAATCCCCAGCAAATGGACTAGCGGAGTATAAATTTCTTGGACATCAGTCAATGAAATCCGGTCATTAACTGACCGAATTTCATTAAGTTCACTATCATTAAGCGGAACAATATGTTTGCGATAATAATTTTTCCACTCATCTCGTGGAATCTTGTAAAAATTCATCAGGTTATCCATGAAATCAGCCTCGAAAATAATAAGATTATCGCTATTATACCATTTTAATTGAACCATGTGAAAGCTTTTTCAATCAAGGCAAATCAAGCGATACGCATCAGTAGCGACCCGGTCAAACAACGGTGACAACTTATCTTTTGCCATAATTGTCAGCCGATGCATTGCTCGGGAACAAATTGTATAAATCAACTGCCGCTGATCTGCTTGCGCGTATTCTTGTGCGTCAGCATTCCAGACGATTACTGCATCAAATTCCAATCCTTTCGCCAGGAAAGCTGGGACAACAATCGTTCCGGCTGCCAAACGTTGATTTTCTGTTTTTATCAAAGTGACTGTTTGGCCTGATTGCTTCAATTCTTTGGTCAACTGCCGGCATTGTGCCAAAGTTCGGCAAATAATCGCAGTTGTCAGTCCCGCCTGCTGATTGGACTTCAGTTGTTTAACAGCTTGTTCTAATAACCGTTTTGGCACAGCGGCGGTATAGACTACCGGCAATTCACCATCACGATCAAACGGCTCAATTGCTGCACCATTTAGCAGCAGTTGCCGTGAGAATACTGTAATTTGTCTGGTTGAACGATATGACTTTGTTAGCTGGACTACTTTCGTCTGTTCAGCTGGAAATAACTTGCCCAATTCATTTAGTAACGTATAGCTGGCTTTTTTAGTGAATATTGCCTGATTCAAATCGCCCAATAGTGTAAAATGAGCCCGCGGAAAATTCTGTTGTAAAAAGGCCAACTGATACGGTGTATAATCCTGAATTTCGTCAATAAAGACTTGCTTGATTTCTGTATCACCGCGTTTACCGGTAATTAGATCGTATAGTTGCAAATATGGGGTCGCATCTTCCAGCAATAAATATTGCTGTTTTGTCCGTTTTTCAAAAGCCACAATTGCGTCCTGCCAATCAGCTGCGGTCAAGCCAGCTTGTTTTAAATTCAATAACTGCGGCAGACTTTTCAAAAAGCGATAGTATTGAGCAGTAATATTAATGAAGTGATTTCGTTTAATTTGTTTTTGTACTTGACGAAATGACCGAATTACTAATTGCTGGCCTAAAAATTTCAATTCTTGATCAGCATTTTGAAAGTTGCGTGGATGATCACCATACAAAGCTGCTAATTGTTCAGCTGAAGCATCCTGCAATTGCTTTTGTATTTTATCAGAAACAGCCGCACGATTTATTTTACGTGCCAAGCGTTTTAACAAGCGTTCTTTAGTTGCATCCAACCGATTACGCAAATGATAGTTTTCATTAAAACTATAGTAGATCTGCGCAATTTGTTCTTTACTAAAAATCACCTGATCGCCAGCGGTAATATTTCGAAAAGCCATCCCCTGTTTTTCCAAATAAGTTGCATATGCCAATGTCGCCTGATGAAAAGCCAGACTGCTCTTTAACCGGTTAACAACTGTCTCTGATGGATTCAAACGACGCTCAAATCTTTCCTGCAAAGTTTCAACTTTGAATTTTGGTAAACGATGTTGCGTATATTGATAATAGGTGAGCTGTACCATTCGCTGCTCACCTAAGTCCGGCAAAACTTGAGCAATGTAATCATTAAACAATTGATTTGGTGAAAACAGTACCAATTGACTGGAAGTCAAACTGCCACGAAAACGATAGAGCAAAAAAGCCGCTCGTTGCAAGACAGCTGAAGTTTTACCGGAACCGGCAGCACCTTGAACAAACAACAATTTAGCTTTGGTATCACGAATAATTTGATTCTGTTCTTGCTGAATTGTTGTTACAATACTTTTCATTTTAGTATCGGCATTTTCACCCAATACTTCCAACAACATCTGGTCACCGACTGTTTCATCAGTATCAAATACCGTCAAAATCTTACCATTTTCAACCAAGAATTGTCGTTTCAAGGTTACATCAACCGTCTGCATACCAGCTGGGGTCTGATAACTAACTTTTCCTAAGTGGCCTTCATAATAAATACTGGAAATTGGTGCTCGCCAATCATACACTAAAAAATTATCTGGTCGATCAGCAAAAGAGCCCAAACCGATATAAATTGTTTCAACTTTACTGCCAGCTGTTTCTTGAAAGTCTATTCGCGCAAAGTACGGTTTCTTTTCCATCTTAGCTAAAATATCCAATCGCCGTTGTGCATGCTGCCAATCGTTTTCACGCTCGGTTAATAATTGCTGCTGTTGGCGAACGGTCAAAGCCGTTTCCATCATACCGGTATAGGTTTCCGTCTTTAGCCGCAGATTATGCGGAAAATCTTGCTGCAACTGGTGGGTATCGTGCTTAACTTGGGTAATTTTTTGTTGATTTTGTTTTTCAGCAAGCTTAATTTTAGCCACAACTTGATCCATGTGCTGCTGTTCTTGATGCTTAATATCTGCTGCCATTTTTTGCCTCCGTTGCCAAATTCTTAGTTATACTATTCTAACACCGATTACTAAGCGGCTCAATAATTGCCGCTGCGCGCATCAATTACTCACAATAAGTAAAAAAACCGTAAATATTGGACTCGATGACTGGAAGTTATGATGATTTTCGGTTAAAATATTTTGTAATAATACCATGAGGGGAAGTGACATCTTGATTAGTCAATTTTGGTTTTTCTTTTCACACATCTACCTCTACCTCAATCCACTGATTGAGGTGTTGGGCAACTGGATCTACATCGCCTTGTTTGTCTTGATCTTCATGGAAACTGGTCTAGTTGTTTTTGCGTTTCTGCCAGGAGAATCTTTAATTTTCTTTGCCAGCACAATTGCAGCTGTTACCGGTTCTTCGCTTGATATTCGGGTACTGGTTCCGGTCTTTTTCTTCGCTGCCTTGATTGGCGACACAGTTAACTATGAAATCGGCCGTAATTTACACCGACTGAAGTTCTTCCACCGATTACTGGATAATCCACGTTTTCAACGAGCACATTATTTTTTTGAAAAACATGGTGGAAAAACAGTAATGTTCGGTCGCTTTGTTCCATTGATTAGAACCTTTATTCCGTTAATCTCCGGGAGTGCCGGTATGGACTACAAACGTTTCAGCGTTTACAATTTCCTTGGTGTTTTGATTTGGGTCGTTTTAGGTTCGTCACTCGGATATTTCTTCGGACAATTATCGTTTGTGCAGCAGCATTTCCCCGTAATCTTTATTGCTATTTTTGTTCTTGGAGTCGTTCCAGGTGCATGTATGGCAATTTATCGTCTAATACGTCGTTTAGCCGGCTAATTCATTTTGTTTATCAATATCGCTGATAGCTGAGATCGGTTACCTTATGAAAATTATTACTGATAACTTTCATAAGGTAACTGCCGCTCAGCTTTTTCTTTTCATCTCACTCATAGCAAGTATAATTAGGTTTGACCGTTAAATTATAGGCATGGTTATTTCGATTAAGGAGCAAATCATGAGTTATTCATTAATAATTGTTACATTAGCGGCGTTTGCAACGCCTTTATTGTTGGCTAAATTAAAGATTTCGATCGTTCCGACTGCTGTGGCTGAAATTGTCGTTGGAATCTTATTAGGCAAAAGTCTGCTAAACATCATTAAAATTGATCCCACGCTCAACTTTTTAGCTGATCTTGGCGTTATTTTACTGTTGTTTCTCAGCGGAATGGAAATTGATTTCAGTCTTTTTCGCAATAATCAGTCGCAAACTCCTTTGGAACGTAAGGCAGCTGCTAACTTACCGCAATATTCGCCATTCAAATTAGCGGCTGCTGCCTATACAGTAGTTCTGCTAACATCGGCTGCTTTGGCCCTAGCTTTTAGTCTCAGCGGTTTATACACTAATTTCTGGTTAGCCACCATTTTGTTTTCAACAATTGCTCTTGGCGTTGTCATTGCCGCTTTAAAAGAAAAGGAATTGCTCAGCAGTCGGTTTGGTCAAACGATTCTTTTAATTGCTGTTCTAGGAGAAGTTGTGCCGATGCTGTCATTAACCGTTTTTGCATCAATCTACGACCATCGTATCAATCAACTTTGGCTGATCGGTATTCTCTTTGTAGCCGCCGCTATTTTATTCAAACAATTTCGGTCTTTTTTTAATTTCTTCCAACGAATCAATAAAGCAACTACTCAGTTAGATATTCGCTTAGCTTTCTTTATTATTTTTACCCTGGCTTTTTTGGCAAAACAAGTCGGTGCTGAAAGTATTCTTGGAGCTTTCATTGCTGGAATTGTAATCAAACTTTTAGAACCGGAGACATCAACTCGAGAAAAATTAGATGCCATCGGCTACGGTTTTCTAATTCCGATTTTTTTCATCTTAACTGGTGTTAAATTGAATATTCCCAGTCTGCTTAAGGACCCAACTGTTTTAATTTTAATTCCGTTGTTCTTTTTAGGGTTTTTACTAGCTAAAAGCCTAGCCTTTTTTGTGTTGAAACATTATTTTCAAACTAAAAATGCCTTTGCCGGCAGTTTGCTATCAGCAACTACAATTACCTTAGTTTTAGCTGTACTACAAGTTGCCCGTGAAGTTCAGGCAATTAACAGTGAACAGTCAGGTGAATTTTTACTCGCCGCAATTCTAACCTGCTTAGTGGGCCCGCTATGTTTCAACCACCTGTTTGTTGCCGAGCCTGAAGACACCAAAAAAATCAAAGTTAATTTCATTGGCGCCAACATTTTGACAGTGTCAACCGCACAACAATTAGATCAATGGTATAATGTCCACTTATATACCGATCGTCTAGATAATTTTCAAACTTATAATTCAAAAACTGCAGTTAAATTATTACCTGACTTGGCAGTTGATCACTTGATTCAAGGACAGGTTTTTGATACTGATATTTTGGTCCTTGGCTACCGTGACTATCAGCTAAATTATCAATTAGCTTTAGCCGCTAAAAAATACGGCGTAAAACGAGTGATTACGCGATTTGAAAATCGTGATATTATGAGTGATCTTGGCCAGAAATTATCAGCAGCCAGTATTGAATATTTTAATTCTGCTGATGTTAATATCAGTGTTTTGCGTTCATTAATTGAAACGCCCTCGACTCTGCAAATTTTAATGGCTAATGAATCACGAGTTTTTGAAGTTGTCGTACGAAATCAGCGTCTTGCCTATAAACAAATTAAAGACCTCTCTTTCATTGAGCATATAACTATCAGTAGAATTTTTCGAGATGGTACTTCAATCGCTCCGCATGGTGATACTCGGTTAAAACTCAATGATCACATCATCTTTATGGGAAAATCAGCAGATGTTCCGCAAATTCGGCAAATAATTGAAAAAATGAATGAGTAATTTGCTATAGCGGGTTTTTCATTCAGCCGCTTAACGGTATACTAAACGTATGAGTTATATTATTTAGGAGGAAACTTATGTCATTTACAGTTTATTTCGTCCGCCATGGTCAGACAATGTTTAATTATTTCCAACGGATGCAGGGTTGGAGTGATTCACCATTGACCCCAAGAGGAATTCAAGATGCTAAAAAAGCTGGCCAGCATTTAAAAGCAGTTAAATTTGCTGGTGTCTATCACAGCGACACCACTCGTACGCAACGAACCTGCGAACAAATTATTGCAGCCAATCAATATTCAACACCAAAACCACAAACCTCGATGAATTTTCGAGAACAAGGCTACGGATATTTCGAAGGTGGGGATTCAGGTCAGACCTGGTTGATTGCCGGAGCACGTCATAAAACAACTACCTATCAAGAATTAATTTCAAAATATTCAATTGAAGAGTCACGGGACTTTTTGAAGGAAGTTGATCCTTTCCAATTAGCCGAAAATGATCAGGAATTCTGGCAGCGACTGAACGCCGGTTTTAATATTTTGCGAAAAAATCAAACTGATGGCGACCAGGTCTTAGTGGTCAGTCATGGGACTACTATTCGCAGTATTGTTCATCATTTTGCCCCAGAAATTGATATTATTTCACAAGGGCCGATCAATGGTTCTGTAACTAAACTAGTTATCGACAACGATCAAGTCAAAGTGTTGTACTATAATCACTATTTAGACAATCAAGAATATTGATCAGCACGCTTGCAAATTCTGCTTGCGACAAAAAAGGAATCCGTTAAAATACGGATTCCCTTTTTTGTATTATGCTTAATATCTAACTAACGTTTTTCTCCAAATTGTCCCAGTCAAACTAGTGTTAACCTCCAGCTTGGAACCGACAACTATAATATTGGAACATTTATAATCAACTATTCATTTAAGCCAGTGCTTTTTTTGCTCTTGCCCGATATTTAGGAATTTCATCTTCCGAACAGCGAACAAAGCGACCAGGAACAATTTCATGCATCTTCTTGGGATGAGCCGGATCATCTTTTTCTTCACTAGCATCATAGACGATTTGCCGGCGTTTTCGTTCAAATTCCGGATCAGGAACCGGCACCGCTGAAATCAAGCTTGCTGTATAATCATGCAGAGGATGTTCATAAACGTCATCTGCCGGGCCAACTTCCAGCAATCTTCCATAGTGCATAACGCCAATACGATCTGAAATATACTTGACCATTGAAAGATCATGAGCGATAAACAAGTAAGTCAATCCTTGTTGTTCTTGTAAATCTTTTAGCAAATTGACCACCTGTGCCTGAATTGAAACATCAAGCGCTGATATCGGTTCATCAGCAATGATGAATTTCGGTTTAACTGCTAAAGCGCGGGCTATTCCAATTCGCTGCCGCTGACCACCAGAAAATTCATGTGGATAACGACTAGAATGGTCTTTGTTCAAACCAACTGTTTCCAACAGATTTTCAACGATTTCACTGCGTTCTTGATCACTTTTAGCTAAATGGTGAATATCGATTCCTTCAGCAACAATATCTTTAATTTTCATCCGGGGATTCAATGATGCATACGGATCCTGAAAAATCATCTGCATTTGCCGACGAAATTTCAAAAAATCTTTTCGCGTCTTTAATTGACTAATGTCTTCTCCCTCAAAAATAATTTTCCCAGCAGTCGGTTTGTAAAGATGAATAATACTCCGTCCGGTTGTCGTCTTACCTGAACCAGATTCACCTACCAGACCAAAAGTCTCACCCTCATAGATGTCAAAACTGATATCATCGACTGCACGTACTTCATTGGGTTTACCCACATTAAAGTACTGTTTTAAATGCTTGACTTCCAAAAGCTTTTTTTGATTTCCTGTCATGGGATCTTCTCCTTAGTGCACCTGTGTTTGATTATTCATTTTGCGATAAAGCTGCCAACGACGAACTATTTCATCCGGCGGTGTAACTTTGGGAGCATTGGGATGTAACAACCAAGTAGCCGCATAATGAGTCTCTGATACCTTAAAGAAAGGCGGCTTCTGTTCAGCATCGATCTTCATCGCAAACGGATTTCGCGCTGCAAAAGGATCACCCTTTGGCGGATCCAACAAATCCGGTGGTGTCCCTGGAATAGCCTCTAATTTAGTACTAGAAAGTGTTGGCATTGAATTCAAGAGTCCCCAAGTATATGGATGCTGTGGATTATAAAAAATCTCATCGACTGTCCCATATTCAATGATTTCTCCCGCATACATTACTGCAACACGATCAGCCATGCCGGCTACCACACCCAAATCATGCGTAATGAAAATAATCGAGGTTTCAATTTTTGATTGCAAATCCTTCATTAAATCCAAAATCTGGGCTTGAATAGTTACGTCCAAAGCGGTCGTCGGTTCATCAGCAATCAAAACTTCTGGATAACAAACCAAGGCGATAGCAATCACAATCCGCTGTCGCTGACCACCGGAAAATTGATGCGGATAATTATTAATTCTTTTTTCGGCATCGTTGATTCCTACCAACTTCATAATTTCTAACGC
Organism: Liquorilactobacillus ghanensis DSM 18630; assembly: GCF_001435235.1. GTDB lineage: Bacteria > Bacillota > Bacilli > Lactobacillales > Lactobacillaceae > Liquorilactobacillus > Liquorilactobacillus ghanensis. The sequence goes on from NZ_AZGB01000018.1 coordinate 65,368, forward strand.
CTGCTGCCAAGCTTTTTTCTTATCTAAATGTTTATGCTTAATCAAGGGTTCAGCAATCTGTTGGCCGATCTTCATTGTTGGGTCTAATGATGTCATCGGATCCTGAAAAATCATCGCAATATCTTTGCCACGAATATTTTGCATTTCTTTTTCGCTTTTTTTCAGCAAATCTTGATCATGATACAAAATTGAGCCACTAACTACTTTAGCATTATTTGCCAATAATCCCATAATGCTCTTGGTCGTAACCGATTTTCCTGACCCAGACTCGCCAACAATTGCCAAGGTTTCGCCTTTATTTAAGTGGAAGCTGACATCGCGAATCGCTTTAACTTCACCAGCATACGTATGAAAATCAATTCGTAAATTTTTAACGTCCAAAATTCTTTCAGTCATATCGTTCTCCTACCTTCTCGTCTTAGGATCAAAGGCGTCACGCAAACCATCACCCAGTAAGTTAAATGCTATCATCAAAACACACAAGACAATTGCCGGATACCACATTTGATATGGCAAGAATTGAAAGTTTTTCTGACCATCATTTAACAAGACACCCAAAGAAGTCTGTGGTGAACTAATCCCAATTCCGATAAAACTCAGGAAAGCCTCGAAGAAAATTGCTGTCGGAATAGTGTACATCGTTTGAATAATAATAATACTCGATAGGTTAGGCACCAGATGTTTAAGTGAAATTTTCAGTGGTGATTCCCCCAAAGTTCGGGCCGCTAATACATATTCCTGCGATTTCAGCGACAGAGTTTCGGCTCGAATCATCCGAGCCATTGTCGTCCAACTTGAGATAGCAATCGCACAAATAATTGAAGTCATCCCTGGTTTTAATACCAGCAACATCAAAACAACAATTACTAAGTTCGGAACAGACGAAATAATTTCAATAATCCGCTGCATGATCGTATCGACTCGCCCGCCTTTCCAACCAGAAATTATCCCATAGGCGACCCCAATCGTCAGATCAAAGAAAGTCGCTACTAAAGCAACGATCAATGAAATTTTAGTTCCATAAATAATTCGCTCTGCTAAAGACCGACCCAAATAATCAGTACCCAAAACGAAATATTTATCTTTGGGAACATTATTTTGCCGGTATTCGTCGACCCATTTACCGGCAACTTTTAATTTACCGTTGAAGCCATTAATTGATACACCCGGTATTTTTGCAGGTAAGTTAGCATATTTAGGGGCTGATTTAACTAATGAATTATGATCAATAAATGGTGTTGAGCCAAAAGCCACCACTACCATAATCAAAACAATAAACAGCGAAACAACTGCACCTTTATTTTTCTTGAGCCGCATCCATGCATCTTGTAAAAATGTCAGTGAAGGGGCTGCAATTTTTTCATTATCCAGTGATTCACTTTTTGCTAGTGGCTGAAAACTATCTGAATTCAACTTGATTTTTTCTTCCATTGCTTAACCCTCACTTCCGCTTAAACGAATTCGTGGATCGATGATTCCATAAACAATATCTGTCAACAAGATGATTGCAACTAAGCCGGCTGAAAACAGCATCGTTACACCCATAATTGTCGGATAATCATTTACGAGGATCGATTTAACAAACTGTTCACCAATCCCAGGAATCGAGAAAATATTTTCAATAACCATTGATCCGGTCATCAAAGCAACGGTATACGGTCCGATCAGCGTAACTAACGGAATCAAACTATTTCTCAACGCATGATGATAAACAATTCCAAACTTGCTCAGGCCCTTAGCTCGAGCCAATTCGATATAATCAGAATTTAAAACGTCAACCATCCCGGTTCGAACAAAACGGGCTGTTTCGGCTAACGGACCAACACCTAGAGCAATTGTCGGTAAGACTGTGTAACTAAAACCGCCCCAATCGGCAATTGGAAACCATCCTAATTTCAAAGCAATATAATATTGCAACAAAACAGCTAATACAAAGTTAGGTACCGATTTACCAATAATTGAAACAACTGTTGACGTTGTATCAATCCAAGTATTGCGGTTGATAGCTGCAATTGACCCAATAATAATTCCGAAGAAAACACCAAAGATCATTGCTTGCGCACCTAATTGAGCGGATGCTCCGATTCGGCTTGAAATCAAATATGAAACTGGCTGATTACTAAATTGGAAAGAAGTCCCTAAGTCACCATGCAGCATTCCAAAAATATAAATTACGTACTGCTGCCAGATCGGTTTATTAAGTCCGTACTGCTGATTCATGATTTGAATTTGCTGTTGGGTCATTTTCTGCTGGTTTGAATACGGTGTTCCGGGCATCAATTTCATTAAGAAAAATGTAATTGTTGCTACCAGAAAAAGGGTCAATACCATGTAGAAAACCCGTTTTAAAAGATATTTCCGCATATTTTTCCTCACATTCCCATGCATTAACTAATTTAAAATTTTTAATTATCTAAATACCAATTGGGGGATAACATTTTTCAGTTAATCCCCCAATCAGTAACTCATTTAAGATTTATTAAATTTATTTTGAAATATAAGCATTCTTAAAGTTGTAGTTTACACCAGCTGAGTTGTAAATTACACCCTTAACTTTTGGTTTAACCAAAGTTGCCAATGATTGTTGGTAAATTGGAGCAATTCCTTGATCTTTCATTAAAATCTTTTCAGCTTGAACCATGTCATTCCAACGTTTCGTTGTGTTGCTGGCATCAGTTGTCTTTGAAGCTTCGATCAATTTATCATATTGAGTATTCTTCCACTTACCGTTATTCTCAGGATTACTTGAAGTAAAGAGGTCTAAGAAGCTGATTGGATCAGCGAAGTCAGCTCCCCAGCCAGTTACAACTACATCAAAGTTCCCATTAGTTGAACGAGATAAGCGCGTCTTGAATGGTACGTTTTCAACAGAAACTTTAGCACCCTTCAGATTTTCTTCGATCTGACTCTGTAAGAATTGAGTTGTGTTATTACCAGCATCAGTATCATCACTTAAAATGGTAAAGCTTAGATCCTTAACACCTAATTCTTTCAAACCTTCTGCCCAAAGTTTCTTAGCTTCTGAAGCATTATAGGTTACTGCTGACTTAACATAGGCTGAATCTGTGAAATCTTTGCCGTTATGCTTTGCTAAGCCATCTGAAACATAACCCTTAGCTGCTGTTGAACCATTACCTAAGACTTTATTAACAAACTGTTTCCGGTTAATAACCATGGAGAGTGCCTGACGAATTTTCTTGTTTTGGAATTCTTTTTTCGTCTGATTGTATTGCAGATAGAAAGTCGAAGCATTCTTTCTAACTACATAATCTTTAGAGTTAGATAACTGTTTAGCTTGTTCAGCTCCCAAGTTAGTTTCATCAAGCTTGCCAGACTGGTATAAGTTGTAAGCTGTGGTGTTACTCTTATTAACCTTGTAGTTAATAGCTGATAACTTAACATCTTTCTTATCCCAGTAGTTGTTGTTTTTCTTCAACGTCCAGCTCAAATTGGAACCAGTCCATTTAGTCAAAGTAAACGGTCCGTTATAAACCATATATTTGGAAGCTGTCCCATATTTGCTGCCGTATTTTTCAACCGCACTCTGATTTTGTGGGAAGAATACCGGGAAGCCCATCAATAACTTAAAGTATGGGATCTTTTTCTCCAAGGTAACGGTCAATTTATAATTGCCATCAGCTTTGATTCCCAAAGTTGAAACACCTTTTTTGCCATTCATAATTGCATCAGCATTTTTAATTCCACTGAACAAATATGCATACTGCGAAGCTGTTTTTGGATCAACTGTGCGCCGCCAAGAATAAACAAAATCTTTTGCAGTTACTTTATCACCGTTGCTCCATTTGTCATTTTTCCGCAAAGTGAAGACGTACTTTTCACCATTATTGGAAACCTGAGTCTTAGTAGCCAAGCCGGGTTCGATCTTGCTGTCCTTGCCTAAACGATAAATACCTTCCATCGAGTTGTTCAGCATATCAAAACTAACGGTATCGGTTGCTGTTGAAAGGTCCATTGTCGGCAACTCAGCAGTTTCGTTCCAATTAAGAACTTGCTTAGAAGCCATGCTGCTATTTGTACTCTTAGAGCCACAAGCTGCTAAGGCAATTGCTGAGAAAGCCGCAACCAGCCCCAGTTTAGCTAATCTATTAAATTTCATGCTTTGGTTCTCCCCTTTTGCTTCGTTTTAGAAACATTAAATGTAATGTCTAGATTCTATATGAAAATCAGATTAAATACAAGTATAAAACTTTAAATGCTCTTGCAAAACGATTTATTTTTAATGAAAATAACCAAAATTCTGATTAAATTTAAGTTAAAGCTAACTTTTTGCACGGTTTAATTAAGATTACAAAGTAATAATATGCAAATAGTTTATAATTAATAAAATTTCGTTCGACTGCTTCATCCGCAAATACCCAACTTCTTTATTTGGCAATGTAAGCATGCTTAAAATTGAAAGCAATCCCCGCCGTATTATAAACAACGCCTTTAACATCGCTTCGTAACAATTGAGCTTGTGACAATTGATACAATGGTGCCACTCCCTGCTCTTGGCTTAATAATTTTGAAGCAGCTACTAGATCCTGCCAACGCTTATTTTGATTATTAACATCGGTCGTTTTTGACACATTGATTAATCGATCATAAGTCGGATTATCCCATTTCCCATCATTATATGCATTGTTCTTGGTAAAGAGGTCTAAAAAACTAATTGGATCAGAAAAATCAGCCGCCCAACCAGCTAAGACAACATCAAATTGACCGGCTGCCGCTCGCGTAATCCGGGTTTTCTTGGGCAAATTTTCAACTGCAACTTTGGCACCGGGCAGATTAGTTTCAAATTGGCTTTGTAAGTAATCAGTTACTGCTTTGCTCATGTCATCATCATCACCCATTAATGTAAAGCTTAACTTTTTAACACCTAATTCCCGCAAACCCTCACGCCATAATTTTTGTGCCTGTGACTTATTATAAGTTACCCCAGTTGTAGTTGCAGCAGCAGTTGCAAAATCTTTTCCCTGATAACTGGCTAAATCTTGAGAAACAATTCCCTTAGCAGGCAGTGAACCGTTCCCTAAGACCTTCTTAACCAATTGCTGCCGATCAACCGCATAGGACAGTGCCTGCCGAATTTTTTTATTTTGAAATTCCTTGTTTGTTTGATTAAATTCCAAATAATTGGTCCGTGATTGCTTCAAAGAAACATAGTCTTTATTGTTGGATAACTGCTTGGCCTGCTCAGCATCCAAATAAGTTTCATCAAGCTTCTTATTTTGATAAAGATTATACGAAGTTGTGGTGCTTTTAGCTACTTGAAAAGTAATTTTTTGCAATTTTACCGCTTTTTGATCCCAATAATCTTTATTCTTTACTAAATGCCAATTCAAATTTGAACCATTCCAGCCGGCAACCTTATAAGGTCCGTTATAGACCATATATTTAGCTGCTGTGCCATACTTGGAACCGTACTGTTCAACTGCTTTTTGATCTTGCGGGAAAAACACCGTAAAGCCCATTAATAATTTAAAATATGGAATATTTTTATCCAGCGTAACTACTAACTTATATTTGTTAGCCGCTTTAACACCTAATGTCGTCACTGGTTTTTTACCGTTAGCAACTGCGTCAGCATTCTTAATCCCGCTAAATAAATACGCATACTGTGACGCTGTTTTCGGATTGACTGTTCGTCGCCAAGAATAAACAAAATTTTGGGCTGTCACTGGATCCCCATTTGACCACTTACTATTTTTTCGTAAAGTAAAAGTATACTTTAGCCCATGATTGCTGACTTGAGTTTTAGTTGCCAATCCCGGTTCGATTTTGCTGTCTTTTCCTAAACGATAAAGGCCCTCAGTACTATTGCTGATAGTATCTGAACTAACCGTGTCAACTACTTTTGATAAATCCAATGTCTGCAACTCAGTCGGTTCCGACCAGTGCAGCACTTGTGATGAATCCTGCTGACTACCCTTAGAACCACACGCAGCCAGTGCAACTGTGCTGACAGCAATGACTGCTGCCAACATCCCTTTTTTTAAACCCATCTAAAACTCCCCCTTGAAATGAAATAAATTTACGCTTTTTTCAGACAAATAAAAAGCCCATCAACTGAATGTTAGTTGATGGGGTTAATAATCATTTTATTTGATCCCCATCACTATTTACTCAGCGTGATGGGTTCGCTTGCTGTCTGTCAAAAGCCTAGACATCAGCTAACACATCACGCGTGCTAATAATGACTAGGAAAATAATTCGTTGCTTTGTATTATTAAATAATTGCCATTCATTTGCCTGCATCATGGTTATCTGACCTCCTGTTAAAAAATAATTATAAACGTTTATAAAAAAAATGCAAGCTTAAATTCAGCTGCTATTGAAATAGTAAATAGTAGCTAGTTTTCTTTAAATGACTGAAAAATGCTACAATTAAATTATTAATACCAAAGGAGATCTAAAATGACAGAAATCATTATTGCTGGATTAAATCTGCACACAGCCGATTTTGACTACTCAATGGCTGAATTTGCCAACTTGGCCCAAGCAGCAGAAATGCACGTTTTGGCACAATTGACACAAGCAGCTGACCATCCGATCAGTGGAACTTATTTCGGTCGAGGAAAAGCGGATGAGTTTGCAGCAGCAGTGGCCGCCAATCAAGCAGACGCTTTATTGGTTAACGACCAGTTGTCTCCAACTCAATTACGAAACTTGGAAGAAATTGTCAAAGTACCGGTTATCGACCGCACTGAGTTGATTCTAGAAATTTTTTCACGCCGTGCCCGTACAAAAAGAGCCAAACTCCAAGTTGAGATTGCCCGGTTGAAGTATCAATTGCCACGGCTGCGAATTTCCGGTTTCAATAAGCTGGATCAGCAAAGCAGTGGTAGTCAAAGTGCCAATCGTGGTGCTGGTGAAACACAGCACGAACTAACTAAAAGAACCTTACAACAACGGATCAACCAATTACAGCATCAATTACAAGAAATTGCTAAGGAGAACCTGACTCAAAGCCGAGCACGTCAACGATCCGGTTTGCCGCTTGTTGCTTTTGTCGGCTATACTAATGCGGGAAAGTCAACTACCTTTAATGGCCTGCTGAATTTATTCGGAGAAAAAACTGCCAACCGCAACTTAGTTAAAGACCAATTGTTTGCCACCTTGGATACCTCGATCCGCCGGTTAAACTTTAAAGACAACAAATCTTTTTTAATCAGTGATACTGTTGGTTTCATTAATGATTTGCCAGCTGATCTACTTGAGGCCTTTAAAACGACTTTAGAAACCGTCAACGAGGCCGATCTGCTGATTCAAGTAATTGATATTAGTCAGCCTGAATACAAAAAAATGATGGCAGCCACTGAGAAAACTTTAAAGCAAATCGGAGCTGGCAGTATTCCAATGCTTTATGCCTACAATAAAGCGGATAAGTTGCATTTAACTTATCCGCTCAGTGAAGGTGGTCAACTGACCTACAGTGCTGTTGACCAAACTTCATTAATTAAATTAACTGCCTTGATTAAACAACAACTGTTTGGCAATTATCAACAGTTTGAATATTTGATTCCTTTTCAAGCCAGTCGCTTTCTGGAAGAATTCAACCAGCAAGCTAATATTTTAGAAACGCATTATACGGCTGAAGGAACTTTATTAAAAGCTGAGGTATCACCGCAAATGGCACAAAAGTTCACTCGTTTCCAACAATAAATTAATGCTTATTTTGCCTGCTTTGCTTAATTTCCTTGTTTTCGTTTTTAGGACGATATGCCAGTTGCAATTTAACAGTATAAGGACGTTGTTCAACCATTACACTGGAACGCCCAGCAAATTTGACGGGGCCCCCCTGAACTGTTACCGTTGCTGCATACAATTGATATCGCTGACTTGCTGCTGCTACTGGCATCAAGCCAACGGTTTTTATTTGCCCTAAAACTTTCTTTTCCATCTGATTAATTCCACCAGCTAGAAGCAATTGTTCACCTTGATGCTGCAATTCGTAATACGGCAACGCGACTGGCTGATTTAAAGCTGCCACTGTTTGCCCATTTCGCAAAATCTGATCATCACTCATCCCAGCATAATCCAACTTAAGATAATTTTGTGCGACCAGCTGTTCAACAATTTGTTGAAGTGTTTGCTGTTGCTGCAATGAACTGCTAATTTCTGCGGGTAAAACTTTTTCATTAGTAAACAAACCATTCGTTTGAACAAATCCCGGTTGCGGCCGGCGTGATCCTTCAGTTGGGACTGGTCGGGGTTTCAAATGCAACGTTTTTTCAAGCCAAGGAGTGAAATCTAATTTTGAATTCTTTTTAGTGAAGTAATAAATCAGGTTCAAATAGGCTAAATAGCCTAAACCAAGAAAGGCCAATACAAATAATAAACCTCGCAGCCAAAAGCCATTTGCAAAGAAGCGGTAAGCTACATACAGCAAGTAACAATCACCAACTGAACCCAGCACCGTATAGACTTGATTTTTCAGCCGAACATTCATATTAATATAGCCTAAATAACCGTTAATCATCCCAATAATGCTGAACATCTTGATTCCTCCTACTGATTATTCGTATTCGTGTTATTAGCGCTTGAGGATGACTGAGCAGGTTTGACCCCATTTTGATTCTGCTGCTGACTTTGCGATTGATTTTGCTGATCAGCCGATGAAGTTGCCGAACTGGAACTAGACGATTCAGCCCGATCTTCAGTCGAAGTTGAAGCAGATGTAGCAGAAGAAGATTCATCCTGATTTTCCTGAGTTGAACTACTTGATTCATCCGCACTTGTTGTTGCAGAATCATCGGTTGATTCAGCCGAACTACTTTCACTTTTTTCAGAAAAAGATGTTTCGCTATTTTTATCCTTATCTTTGTCTTTATCAGCTGAACTACTGCTTTTTTGCGGTTGACTGCTGCTTGAATAGCTACTTGACGAAGAAACTTTTGTTACTGGTTGCCCTTCAGAAGTGTGGGTTGCAGTATTAACAGCTACATTAGTTGCCCCCAATGCCAAGACAATTGACATGATTGCAAAGGGGGTTATAAATGGTGGCGTTTGAGATGCCATCTTGATCGCTCCATTTCTTAAAAATTTACTATAAAACTAATTTAAACCTATTTATTAATAAAACAAGTCTATTTATTTGAAGATTTTGCTAAATTTGCACATTCAGCACATAAACCGTACAGTTCAAAATGATGATCTTGCACCTCGCAGCCTGGTAATTGATCCTGAAAATAATCTAACGGGCACATTTTAAGTTCTTGAACCTTACCGCAATTACGACAAATAAAATGATGGTGATGCTGATGCAAAAAATCACACTGAAATTTGACAACTGCATTGCCATCACGAACTTGCTGTTCTACAATCCCCATTTCTTCAAACTCTTTAATATTACGATAAATCGTATTATGACTCATCCCCGGATACTGTTGATGCATATAATGATCGACTGTTGTAATATTCACATACTGCGTCTGAAAATGACTAAGGTATTGCAGCAGACTTAATCGCTGTTTAGTAATACGATAACGGTTTTTTTGTAATATTTTAACAGCAACATCAATCATGCTGAACAGCTCCTTAATTAATTTAATTTTAATGATAATAATTACTATCTATCAGTATACCATAAACCCGCTTAATCGTCAGAAAATAACTTATTTGCCCGCAGTAGTTGTTCTAACTCTTGCTGTGTTTGCTGCCAATTATCATTAACTAAGACTTGACACTTATTTTGCAGAGCTGGCGGCACTTGCAAGTCTCGTTGACCTTCTCGACTTTGTAAATGTTTTTTCCCGTTCTCAGTAAACGATCGCTGCTCCACACGTTTTAATAACGTTTGCGGAGAGCTGACTGCCAGATAAACACAAACTGTTTGTTGCGGTAGTTGCTGACAATAAGTCAATGCCCCTTGCGTATCTAATACGATTACTGCTCGCGGGCTTTTCTGCCATGCACGTTTTAATCCTTCACGTGAAGAACCATAATAATGTCGATCATAGACAACTTTTTCAAAATAGTGCTGTTTAGCAAAGGAAGCTGTCGTTTCAAAATAATAATCCTGTCCAGTTACCTCACCTGTTCGCGGTGGACGAGTAGTGTGGGTAATAACTCGGCTAAAACCGTAATGTTGCTGTAAATAATTACTGACTCGTGTTTTCCCGGAACCAGGTGCTCCACAAAGAACTAAAAGTCGTTTCATTTTAACTTCCTCCAAAACCGAAGAATTATAACTTAATTTTACTATAGTTAACAGTTTATCGGAACCATTTACCAAGTTTATCGTTTCAACATCATCAAGTTCTAATCAAACAGTTCAGATTGAAAATTCAAAAAACATTAGTGCTCTGGAATGAAATATTAAATATTTTCAAAATCAGTGATCATGTCAGCCAGATAATAAAAGCTAAGTTTATCAGCTCTTTAAATTTGCTTTTAAAAATTTGTTTCCCTATTTATTAGCTTTTGCAAAGCTATTTGACATTTTATTCTAATCTTGTATACTTACCTCGTTATCTATTTCTAACCTACTTTATTAATTGGGGGAATTTTACTTGAGTTTGAAAGACCGAATCTTCAAAAAGGAAAGTTTGGCACGTTATTTGGACAAGGACGGCCGTTTAGTTAAATCAATGGGTGCTGGTGATCTAATTGCTTTAGGAATCGGCGCCGTAATTGGAACGGGGATCTTTATCCTACCAGGGACTGTCGCAGCCTTACATAGCGGCCCAGCCATTATCCTTTCATTTATCGTAGCAGCAATTGTTTGTTCGACTTCAGCCATGTGCTATGCTGAATTTTCTTCAGCATTGCCGATTGCCGGCAGCGCCTATTCATTTGGTAATGTCATTTTTGGCGAAGTAGTCGGCTGGTTTTTAGGTTGGGCTTTAATTTTAGAGTACATGCTCGCTGTAGCGGCTGTTTCGACTGGTTGGGCTGCTTATTTTAGTTCTTTTTTAGGCGGCTTTGGAATTCATCTTCCTCATGCAATCAGTGGTTACTTTGATCCAGCACACGGAACCTATATCAACTTGGTAGCTATTTTAATCGTCTTATTGATTTCTTTCATCCTATCTCTGGGAGTTAAGACATCCGTTCGTTTTAATAATATAATCGTTATTTTAAAAATTGCTATTATTATCATCTTTTTGCTTGTTGGTATGTTTTATATTAAACCGGCTAATTGGCATCCGTTCTTTCCATTTGGCGTTGGCGGTGTTTTTAAGGGAGCTAGTCTGGTTTTCTTTGCTTACTTGGGGTTTGATGCGGTTTCCGCTTCAGCCGCAGAAGTTAAGAATCCGAAAAGAAATATGCCGGTCGGTATCTTAGGGACCTTGATTATTTGTACGATCCTTTATATCTTAGTTTCAGTCGTTTTGACAGGGATGGTTTCTTACACTAAGTTAAATGTTGCCAACCCGGTTTCCTTTGCTTTGCAGCTGGTTAATCAAAATTGGGTTGCCGGTATTATTTCTTTAGGAGCCTTAGCTGGGATGTTTACGATGATGGTTACAATGATTTTCAGCAGCTCACGGCTAATTTATTCAATCGGTCGTGATGGATTATTACCAAAATTCTTAGGTGAAATCAGTCCGAAACACCATATTCCGGCAAAAGCTATGACGGTTGTAACTTTGATCATTTGCTTGATGGGCGGTTTTGTTTCTTTAGATCAATTGACCAATCTGGTTAACATCGGAACATTGATTGCCTTTACTTTTGTTTCGCTTGGAATTATTCCCTTAAGAAAACGAAAAGATATTCCCAATGATGGGTTTAAAGTGCCATTTTACCCTGTTCTGCCAATTGTTTCAGTTATTTTGTGCATTTTAATGATGACTCAGTTGTCAGCAGAAACTTGGATTGCTTCGATCATCTGGTTTATTATTGGAATGATCATCTACTTTGCCTATGGAATCAAACATAGTCAAATAGCTAAATAATATTAACAATTACAAAATATTAATTATTTATTTTGGATAGCCTGTCAAGGCTATTTTTTTTGCTTAGATTAACAAACCGCTCTATTCTGGTTTTATCAATTTTATTAATTGAATCTATAAATCACTTATCTCAAACAACCTTAAAGAGCTATCAGCAACACCGCTAGTCACAGCTTTTATTTACTTTACAAATTTGTTATACTTTTCAGCGGTACCCTGCGTGCCGGGTGGTTCGTAAACATCCCACCGTAATAAAAAACTAGGAGGAAATTAAAAATGCAAGCAACACATCAACACTTAGTTGGTCTAATTAAGGCTAGCTTGATTGCGGCACTCTATGTTGTTTTAACTTTAGCCTTAGTTCCGTTCAGCTATGGACCAATTCAATTTCGTTTATCGGAAACATTAAATAATCTGGCGGTTTTTAATAAACGCTATATTTGGGGATTGACCCTTGGCTGTGTGATTGCCAATCTTTGGTCCAGTCTGGGCCCGCTAGATGTAATTTTTGGTTCTTTGGGAACTTTAATGATGACCGTAATCAGTCATTATTTGAGCCGCTTAGTCCAAAAGAAATGGCAAAAATTGACAATTGCTGTAATAGTCTGCACCCTTTCTGCTTGTAGTGTGGCGTTAGAACTTTATCTAATCAGTCATGTACCTTTTTGGGCTACTTACCTGAGTGTTGCAATCGGTGAGTTTGGTTCAATGGTTTTGGGTGCAGTTGTAATTGGAATTATTAGTTTGAAAATTGATCTAACAAAGTAGGTGGAATTATGAAATTTGAACAAGCATTACCATTATTACGTCAAGGGAAAAAAGTTGTCCGCCAAACATGGCAGGGTGGAGAAGAATATATTTTTTTAGTCACCAAGCCCGTATTTGCCTCTCAACCAGTTAACCCGTATTTTTTAATTAAAACTAACGAAACACCAGCTTTGTCAATGTTTCAACCAACAAGCTGCGATTTGTTAGCTGATGATTGGATCGAAGTTGAAGACAAATGATCGCATATCCTGAGTTCAAACAACAGACGATTGTAATTACTGGAGCTGCTTCTGGAATCGGTGCGGCACAAACTGCTGCTTTTTTGCAGCAAGGTGCCAAAGTGTGGGCACTTGATGTAAAAAACAATTCAACAATCCAGCAGTTCCAACAGCAATTTAGGCAAACATTTAATTTTTGGCAAGTTGATGTTAGTCAAAGCCGTGATTTAAAACAGGCAATTCAAAAAATCTCGGCAATCGCTAATGTTAATATTCTTTTGAATACAGCAGGGATTTTAGATGCTTATCAACCCACGCTGGCAACAAGTGAGCAATTATGGGATCAAATCATGAATACAAATTTGAAAAGCATGTTTCTGCTGACTAATGGCTTTTTGCCCAAAATGCTGCAGCAAAAACATGGCGTAATTATTAACATGGCTTCAATTGCCGGTTTAGTAGCTGGTGGCGGTGGTGCAGCTTATACTGCGGCTAAACATGGAATTATCGGATATACCAAACAATTAGATTATGACTATGCCCCACAAGGAATTCGAGCCAATTGTTTGGCACCGGGAGCTATCAAAACACCAATGAATCAAGCCGACTTTGCCGGCAAGGGCGAAATGGCACAGCAAGTAGCCGCGCAAACACCGGCCCGCCGCTGGGCTCAACCCGCTGAAGTAGCAGCAGCAACTTTGTTTATCGCTAGTCAACAAGCCGATTTTATTCACGGTGCTGTAATACCGATCGATGGCGGTTGGATCGAAAAATAACCCCCAATTATAATTAACAGCTGTCAGAAGATAATTTTTAATCAAAGAAGCCGACTGTATCACTGTTTTCAGTGCTGCAATCGGCTTTTTTCTATTTATTTTGATAACTGGAAATTTCAATTAGATTTTGATCACAATCGTGAATATAAATCGACATCATCGGACCTTCAGAACCAATTTGCTTAAGTGGGCCAGCTACAATTGGCACATAGTAACTTTCCAAATGGTTACAGACATCACTTAATTTATCACCAGTAATAATACAAAATGCCGCACTGTTAACAGTCGGATTAGCAGCTGCCGGCTGTTGCGGTTGTTTAACCGTCTGAAATTCCAGTAACTGGTGACCACAGCGAACACAATGTGGTTCACGTTCATCTTTAAAGTTAATAATCGGCATATCAAAAACTTCGTGATAAAAACGAATAGCTCGTGCAATATCGGTTACTGTCAAAATCAAATGGTCAACACGTTTGATCTTCAAAACAAAACTTCCTTTCATACATTAATTCAACAATGGATTTTTAAGAAAACGTTGTGCAAAAAAGCTTCCCAGCAATAAAACTACACCTTCACTCACAACAACGCTGAGCCATACCCCGTTCAACCCGTACCACATTCCTAATAAATAGATTGCCGGTAACAAAATAATATAACCGCGATTGAGAGATAAAAACAGAGCGTAACGCGGTTGATTAATCGCAACCAGCCACATCATCAAACATAGATTGCTGCCAGAAAAAAAGATACTGATAAAGTAGAGCGGGATGCCAGCAGCAGCGTAATTAGTTAGATCCCGTTGGTGCTCAATATTAAAAATTTCAATAATTGGATATTTAAATAAAACCAGGCAAAGATAACTGATAATTGCCAATACTATGCAAACTACAATCCCAGTTTGCAGTATAATTTTAATGTTTTTCCAAGCCCGATTACCAAACTCACGTGCCATTAGCGGCTGAATTCCCAATGCTACCCCATTAAAAAGCGCTAAAACTACCAAGGCAATATTGGCGATAACTCCATAGGCAGCAATGGCATAAGTCCCAGCAATTTTTTCAAGTACCAAGTTAAAGACCAAAATTCCAACACCGGTACTCATTTCCGTTAAAAATGAAGCAAATCCAAGTTGAACAGCCTGCCAAACTAAGTGCCATTGCGGCCAAGTAAAATGAAGCTGCAACTGGCGTAATGGAAATTTTCGATGGCGTGTTAGAATCATTAAGCTTACCAGCGGCGAAAATAAAGTAGCCCAAGCAGCACCATTCATCCCCCAATTAAAAACAAAAATAAATAGGTAATCTAAACAAATAACCGTCGTAGTTTCCGCTAAAGTAGCAACCATGGTCAAATGGGGATTTCCATCATTACGTACAAAATTGACAGTAATATAATTTGCGATAAAAAGACTGGCACCTAAAGAAACAATTCTCAAATAACTACTAGCTAAACCCAATGTCTGCTGGTCAACACCCAATAACTGCAACAAAGGACGTGTTGCCAAATTGCCAAGCAAACTAAAAATAATTCCGACAAAAATGCCAAAAAGCAATAGCTGACCATAAAGAGTAGCAACTTTAGTACCGGCATGAACTTTATTGATTGAAAAAATAGTTGATCCACCAATTCCCAACAGCAAACCAACTGAACTGATAAAATTAAACACCGGCAAAACAATATTCAAAGCTGCTAAGCCGTCAGCTCCAGCAGCTGTTGCAATAAATAAGGTATCAATAATCACATATAGTGAGATCCCCAGTGATGCAGCAATATTGCGCGCAATATAGCCACCGCTTTCGCGCAATAAAATTTTAGTTTGCAAAAAGCTGCCCCCCTTACCAGACTTTTCTCCATGCTAAAAGCGGCGAGCTAAATGACGCCCACCGCTTAAAGACAACCAAATTACTTTTAATTAATCATTAAAAGTATTATTTTCAACATCACTTAAGAATCGCTTCAAATGTGCAAAGTAAACGGGAGCATTATCAATCATATGATGATGACCACCGTTAGGCGTTGTCTCCAAACGTGCATGCGGAATCGTTGCAGCCATTCGTTTAGCGGTTGGAATCGGCATAGTTTCATGTTCACCGAAAGTAATTAAAGTTGGTACTGAGATATTGTGAATATCATTACGTCGATCCCAGCCCTTTAATTTGCCAGTAACCACAAATTCATTATCTCCTTGGAAATAATTGTATACCGGTGTCGCCATCGTTTCAGTTAAATGCGAGATTGCCGGTGGTTGTTTGCGATCAACATAGCCGCGGTTTAAAATGTCAATTAAATTTTGATAGCGCTCATTATCATATTCATTAGTCGCTTCGCATTTTTTCATAAATGCCAAATCTTCAGCAGAAAATTCTTTTTCGCGAATTGCATTAATGTTGGTCACATATTCTTCGATGTTATCCGTCATACTGGAAATAATAATTCCCTTGAGATGTGCTGGATATTTCAAAGCATATTCTTGAGTTAAAGCACCACCCCATGATTGACCTAACAGATAAAATTGATCCAAGCCCAACTTTTGGCGAACTTCTTCAACTTCGTCAACAAAATATTCTAGGTTTAAAAACTTATCAATGTTTTCCTGCTTGGAAAAATCAGGTTGATCAGAATACCACGAACCTAATTGGTCATACATCGATACCTGCACACCTAAATCAGCCAATTTTTCAGCAAAATTTTCATAATATTCATGATTGCCACCAGGTCCACCATGTAAACAAAGTAATTTAATGGCACCTTGACCGCTGGTATGTGTCCACAGATGATAGCCATTATCCAGTGTAATAATTGTTGTTCCTTGTTTCATTTACGTTTCACCCACTTCTTAATTTAATAATATCATAACACTTTCGCCGGAGTTAAGAAAAGCTGGCACTAACTTAACTATTAGGAAGCTTTAAATGACAAGCATCTAGAGCTAAAGAATAGGTTAAATTCTGATTGCCACGAATTGTCATTCCGAAATCAGTTGCATAAACAATTAGTCCCAACTGATGTCCAACTGGTAAATGATAAAACATCGGCTGTAATTCAGTTGTTAATGAATAGTAAGTATTCGGTTTTAGTTCATCGACTTGCCATGCATGTTGCCGATTTTGCAAATTAAGATGTCCCTTGGTAATCATCTTCCAAGGACTGGGTTGCGCTGCCAACTTGAAATCAACAGCATTTTCTTCTTGCCAATTATATCCTAATTGAATTCCCCGAACAGCTAAGACACTTGGGGCTGCTTGCAGGCGACGAGCCATACCATAATCGACCAGCATTAAACTCAACAAACCATAATTTTGATTAACAGCTGTCTTTAAGGTAACACGTGGTACTCCGCGCAAAGTAACTGCTTTAGTCAGCGGTGCACTTTTAAAAATGAGCCGATGCTTTTCCATGTCTGAACCGGCTTGCAGCAAGTCATGTTCCCAACTACTCAAATCTTTTTGATAGCGGTCAAAAACAGTAGCTGGTAATTGATCATTAAAGCTGCAGACTGTTGGTTCAACTGGCTGTGTAACCAATTTATTTGGAACAAAATTAAAACTCAATTGATTTTTATCTGACTGCCAATAATCAGTTGTATGCCATTTTTCAGGAGTTGTATTATCTTGAACCAAAATTTCCGGCAAAATTTGTTCTGCATGATTAGTTAAACCATAAAGCTCATGAGATAGCCAAAGATTCATCATATCTGTAAAATCAAGTGAACGCAGATTATTAATGTAAATGTGCTGTCCTTGATGTAAAATTAATTTTTTTTGAATTGGCAAGTTTTGTAATTTTTGCCATGTTTGGTAAACGTTACGCAGCTTAACGTTCCAGTCGTTTAATCCATGAACTAAAATAACGTCAGCCTTAATTTGCTGCATATCTTTTAAATAATTTCGTTGATCCCAAAAAAGATTGTAATTACCGCTGTTGCGATCTTGACCAGTTGTAATGGCAGCCAATTGCTCGGCTGCAACTTGCTTAACTTTCAGATAATCACCGCCTGTTTGCTTACGGCTGAAACATTCCAAAGCTAACACGTCAGCATCTTCTCCTGGAAAGCCACCTGGAGCAACTACTAAGCCATGATCCCGATAATAATCATACCAACTAGAAATAGCCGCTTCGGCTATGATCGTTTTCAAGCCAGCCACACCGGTTGTAGCCACTGCCGTTGCCAAGGTCCCCAGATATGACTTGCCAGTCATCGCAATAGCACCATTACACCACCAAGCAGTAATTGCCTGAGTAGAGTTTCGGCTGACAAAAGCTGCCCGCTGTCCAGTCAGCCATTCAATAACATTTTTAGCTCCTTTGGTTTCGGCCGCTGAACCACACGTCCGCAAGCCGTCAGAATCTTTAGTTCCAATGCCAGCTGAGTAGACCACCGCAAATCCACGAGCCAAGAAGTAATCATTTAAACGATAAGAAAATTCTCCAGTAAACATTTCTTGCGCAATTGTAGTTGTACTTGTAATTTCTCGGGAAATAGGTTCAGTGGTTGCAGCCACATTGGCAGCCGCCGCTGTTAAGTTTTCAATTCCCGGTTGTTTGGATTGGAGCGGAACATCCATTTTATGCATTAATTGCTCGGCATCTTTTTCATTAGTTCCCTGATTATAAGGACTGGCAGTGAACAAAACCGGAACTTTCAATCCCGTATCTGTTTCAGCTGGGCGAATTAAATCAACTTTTACCAAATCAAATTTACCATCTTGATCAGTATCAAGTTCAGTTTCAACGTAAACGGTCTCATAGCGCAATTTAGCAGTAGCAAATACTGGTTGCGCTTTACCGTTAAAAAACAGCGGTTGCGTAACGGGTTGCGGCCAATCAGCAAAATAGCCATCACCAGCTAATCGATCTAATAAAACCTGTCCTTGCTGATTCGAAGTATTCAAAAGGTCATACCAAGCACTGATAACACTTTGACAATTATCGATTTGGTTTTGGTAAGGCAAGTTGGTTTTTTGACAAAATGTGATTGGATCTGCCAAAGAAAAATCACTATCAACAGTAAAATCAAGCAGCTGCAAAGCAACATTGTAAAATGCAACCGAATTTACAGTTGCATGTGCTGTAAATTGTAAAAAATCTTCCGTTGCTGTCGCTGCGAGACCAGCTAACTTAACTTGTTGAATAGCCAACGTTTTAGCTTGAGGAAAGGCCTTAATAACCAGTGCCCGCCATAATTTAGTAGCATCCGTTAATTGCAACAATGATTCATTCAAAAACTTAATGCGTTTAAGTTCAGTAATTTTAGTAGCCAAATCAGGTTCTAAACGTGCAAATTGATTATTTCTCATTTCTTGCCTCCAAAACAATATTTGCTCTTATTATAGCAAAAAAATAGAGCGTCTAAGCGCTCTTCTGAATTTGATCTGTTAACTTAAAATTTGCTGAATTTTTTTAAGCTCAGCTGCTGTAAAATCGAGATGTTCAACTGCTTGCAAATTTTCATCCAAATGCTCCAAACTAGTTGTCCCAATAATTACACTGCTGACTGTTTGATTACGCAATAGCCAGGCCAATGCCATCTGTGACAAACTTTGTCCTCGCTGTTGAGCAAGTTTAGCTAGTAACTGCAGTTTAGTTGCTACTGCTGTTTTTCCTTGATCAAAAACGTGTTTGCTGGTTTGATGAATTGTAAAATCAGCTGGGATTCCGGCTAAGTAACGTTGTGACAATAAACCTTCCGCTAATGGACCATATGCTACCAAACCTGCCCCCAACTGCTGCAGTTGATCCAGTAGACCATCCTCTTCAACTGTTTGATTGAGCATATTATAAGAAACCTGATTAACTACAAAAGGCGTTTTCAAATCTCGAAACATTGCTGCAATTGTAGCTGTTTGCTGGGCGTTAAAATTAGAAATACCAATATACATCGCTTTACCTTCGCGAACAACTTGATCTAAAGCTTGGGCTGTTTCAAATAGATCAACTTGCGGATCAAACCGATGAGCGTAATAAATATCAACATAATCTGTTTGTAAGCGCTGCAAGCTGTGATCAATTGCCTGCAAAATTGATTTTCGTGCTAGTGAATATCCGTACGGGCCGGGATGCGTTCTATAGCCTGTTTTGGTAGTAATTACCAATTCGTCTCGATACGGCTTAAGTTCATGTTGCAAGACTTGACCCAAGAGAATTTCAGCTGAACCAACCTCTGGTGAGCCATAACGATCAGCGCAATCAAAACTAAAAATTCCACGATCGAAAGCGGCTAATAATAATTTTTTCCGATCATAGTATGGATTAGCACTGTCAAACTTATGCCATAATCCCAATGAAATCACTGGCAATCTCAGTCCAGTTTTTCCTACCTGACGATATGGCAATTTTTCATAACGATCATCTGCTGCAAGATACATCTCCTCGACCTCCTTCAATTACTGCTCAAACTAATAATAACATTTATTGATTAACAAGCTGTGCTTGCCGCTCACTAAAATCACAGAACAAACTTGCGTAAAACCTCAGCTACCGCTCCTTGATTATTATCAGCAGCGGTAATATAGTCAGCCGCCTGTTTAACAAATTTACGTCCATTAGCTACACTAACCCCTAAGCCTGCTTGGCGGATCATCGGTAAGTCATTACTGTTATCACCAACTGCAATAATTTCAGCTGGCTTAATGTTCAGTCGATTCCCCAAAGCAATCGCGGCTTGTCCCTTATCAGCTTCAATTGAATTAAACTCAATATAGCGGTCAGATGAAAAAGAAATATTCAACGGATAGGTGTATTGCGCTAAAACTTGTTCTTTTAAAGCTAACCGCTCAGCTTCTTGTGGCACAAAGAAAATAATTTTAATCAAATCTTGTCCCTGTAAGAAATTTAAATTTGGTTCGGTTGTTTCATGCCATTGATTCACACGGCCTGTCAAATAATTAATTTCACTTGCGGAAATATTCCAAATATAAAGCTGGTCAACCGTATAAACATGGACGCAGTATCCTTGAGCAATACCTAACTCAAATAGGCTTTCAACAACTGAAAATGGCATTACACAAGTTTGCAGAATCCGATTCTTAAAGTTCTCGACAATTGCACCACCGTTATAAGAAATTACATATTCATTTTTCCGCTGTAATAGACCAAGCGTCTGCAAATTATCCTGAACCGTCAAATAACCGCGACCAGTATTAGGCACAAAATAAATTCCTTGAGCCACTGCAGCTTTAATCGCCGCAATATTAACTGCCGGGATCAATTTTTTATCATTCAATAATGTTTCATCAAGATCACAAACTACCATCTTATACGCCATAATTTACATCGATTCCCTTCATTTAGCTCGGATACGGTTAATTATTACTGTAACGATGATCGCACCAAAAACAATTGCTGCAAAAACGCCAGCCGGAATCTCGATATCGATCAGCGGTATTGATAAGAATAGTTTTACTGCAATCAAGCCAATCAATGCATATGCCATAACTTCTAATTCTGGGACCAGCTTCATCAAACGCATAATGATTTCTGCGATCCCCCGCATACATAAAATACCAATCATCCCGCCAATTAATACAATTACTGGATTATTCGAAATTGCCAAAGACGCCAGCACCGAATCAATTGAAAAAACAATATCCATCATTTCAATTGAAATTACTACCGACCAAAAAAGTGAAATTTTTCTTTTCTTTCCTAATTTTTTACTACTATTTTTAGGTTTTTCCGGATGCAGCCGATGGTAAAAATGACTAATCGATAAGTAAAGTAGATAGCCGGCACCCAGAACCTTTATTTCCCAAAAATTAATCAGATATGTTCCAATCCCAATAATCAGTAACCGGAAAATATAAGCTCCCCACAAACCATAAAAAAGTGATTTTTCTTGTTGCTTTTTAGTCGGTAAAACTTGTGTTTGTGCGGCCAACACAATTGCATTATCAACCGACAACAAACACTCGATCAATACTAGTGATAAAATAACCATCCAATCAGATCCGGATTCAATCACCGTTTTCCAATTCTCCAAATCAAAAAATGGGCCATACAATTTCGTAATAACTTCCAATCAAGATCTCCTCTCTGATCATGCCTTGCAATTTTATTATTTATCAAGCGGCAAGGTCAATTCATTCTGCTCATTAAGCGGTGCTTGGGGTTTTTGCGGATGACGTCCCCGCAGATAGCTTTTCAGCAAACCATAAACAGCTTGCCGTTCCGCAAAAGTCAGCAAATGCCCTTCTAAAGTCAACTGGGTATTCATTGCAAAAATATCAGCTAGGTCTAACTCCTGGTAATTGCGGCCAACTAAGAAATCCATTGAAACTTCAAAAAAACTGGCTAATTTCAAAACTTCAAGATAAGATGGCGTATTAATTCCCCGCTCCCAACTGCCAATTTGTGGTCCTGTATTTTGCTTATCATTTACGGTTGTTGACAATTGATTCAATGCTTTTGCCAGCTGATTCAGTGTCAAGCCACGTCCCTTGCGCAAAGCTTTTAATCTATCTGGAAACATCAATTTACCCCTCCTTTTAAGGATACACTATTCCTACTCATTTTAGTTGTTTGATTATCAATTTATCCTAAAAAATCATTTTAGTTCAACCAGCTTGCCAATTCTTAGTAAATACAAATATTTATGCGTTACTGGCCGTTTTAAAATTTTAACCAATGCTTGAGCATAAAGATTTAACTGACCCTGATAACGTTCGATCAACTGCTTTTCTTTAACAGCATTGCCAGCTTGGATATAATCCGTCTTATAATCAAACAAATAAACATCTTTAGGTGTAACCAAAAAACCATCAATAATTCCATGCACTAAGATGTCTTCAGAAACTTTTGCCAGGTCAGGAAAAAGTTGACCTGCCGGCAACAACAAAGAAAAAGGTACTTCTCGTTTAACTTGATCCGGCTGGGCTAAAATTTTTTGTCCTAATGAACTGGCAAAGAAATTCAAAATAGCCGTTAAGTCAATCTGAGTCGCAATTTTGGCGGAGATCATCCCATTATTAGTCAGTTGAGTCACCAATTCAGCTAAGGACTCTCGCGTCGGTTGCTTTTTGAGCGGGACTTTTTGGAGCACCAAATGAACAGCTGTCCCTAATTGTGTAGGCTTGATTGCTTGATCCTGGTTCATAAACTGTGGCAAAGCCAAATCAGCCGAAACTAGCCGTCGCGCTCTTGCCGGTGGTGTAGGACGTTGTGTTGACGCCATGAAATCAAGTTCTTCTTCATCTGGATCGTTAAATAAACGCTTAATTTCTGAAACTGACTGATAGGCAGTTGTCGCCGTTAAAATCTGATTTGGGTATTGGTAACTCAATTCTTTTTTAATTACTGCCAGCTGTTGTTCTTCTTGCGGTTCCGACTGCTGGTCGGTCGTTAAAGCCTGCTTGGCAGTCACCGATGGCAAATCAGCAGCCGTCTGCCAGTTAAGTTGAAAATGTGCATTAAAAGTTTGCAGTTCCGGTAAAACTGTGGCTTGAATCTCATCATGCTGGTCGGTGAACGCCGGATGACGGAATAAACTTGCTCCGATCCAATCCATAAAACTAGCCGTCTTTTGCCGCAAACTGTCTGGCAAAAGCAATCGTTGGCTTTGTTGGGCTGCTGACCATTGTTTTACAGCATCAGTCTGATTTTTATATGAACCGGTAATAATTAATTTTTGCTGGGCGCGCGTTAAAGCCACATATAACAATCGCATCTGTTCAGCAGCTAACTTTTTTTGTGCCCGGTCTTGCAGTAATACCTTAGCTAAAGTTGCTGTTTTAAGGCGCTGTGCTGGATCGACCCACGTTAATCCAATTCCACCAGCCGAGTCCAACAGATAACTTTGCCGCAAATCCTGCTGATTAATCTGATGCGTTGCATTTAACAAAAAAACAACCGGAAATTCTAATCCTTTACTGCCATGAATCGTCATTACTTGAACTGCATTCGGAGTTGTCTGTGCCGGAGCAGCAGCTAAATCATGCTGTTGTTCTTGCATTCGTTGAATAAAGCGAATAAATTGAAATAAACCCTTAAAGCTCATTTTTTCATAAGCGCTTGCACGTTCATACAAAGCATGCAAATTAGCCTGTCGCTGTGTTCCACCAGGCATTCCCCCAACATAATCCAAGAAACCGGTTTGGTCGTAAATTTCCCAAATCAAATCAGCTAGTTCACTTCGGCGGGCTAGTGTTCGTAAATGCTGCAATAGCTTCCAAAAATAATCAATTTTACGGTAAAGCTGCTGTTCAAATTCCGTCGCTGCTTCGCTTGGCCCTTGCTGCTGAAATTTTCGAACTGCCGCGTAATAATCCCCGGTTTTATCCGTGATCCGCAAATAAGCCAGCTCATTTTCTTTCAAACCAACGATCGGTGAACGCAATACACTAACTAAGGGAATATCTTGTGCTGGATTATCAATAATCTGCAAGAAAGATAACATTATTTGGATCTCAACTGTTTGAAAATAGTTTTGTGCATCCTTAATGATTACCGGAATCCCTAACTGTTGAAACTCATCCATAATCAGTAAATTATTATTGCGAGTTGGTACCAGTAAAGCAATATCTTGCGGTTCAAGCCGGCGCAGTTTTTTAGTTTGCCGATCAAAAATTTGTTGCGAGTGCAGCAACTCCTTAATTCGCTGACCAACCATCCGCACTTCGCCTTGTGCCTTACTATCAACTGAAAAATCAGCTTGGTATGGTTCTGAACCAGAGTTTTCCGGAGCTCGACTTGAAGATTGTGCTGCTTGATCATTTGCTAAAAACAAATTAATTTCAACTTGATCTTGCGGCAATTCTGGATAATACTTTGCACCAAACTTTAATTGTGCCGTCTGATCATAAGCAATACCACCAATTTTTTGATCCATCAATTGAGAAAACAATAAATTAATAAAGTTATCAACATTAGCAGTTGAGCGGAAATTTTCTGCCAGCAGAATTCTTTGACCTGAATTTTGCGCTTGAGAAAAAGCATGGTATTTTGCCAAAAACATCGTTGGATCTGCCTGACGAAATCCATAGATCGACTGTTTAACATCACCAACCATAAACAAATTACCGGGATCCGGTTGTGTCAATTGCTGTAAAATAGCTTCCTGAAGTTGATTAGTATCTTGATATTCATCAACCATGATTTCTTGAAACTGCTGCTGCAAAGTTTCTCTGACTTGCCGTCCGGTATTTGTCGGGCTACTCAAGATCTGCAGTGCCAGATGTTCCAAATCACTGAAATCAAGTACATGCCGCCGGCGTTTTTCAGCCGTGAAAGCTTGCATAAAATCAAGCACTGTTTGCGCCAATTCACCCACTAACTGCTGCGTTTGCTGGTTGATCTGCCGTAATTGCTGTTCATCAGCTGTAAAAAAGCGCTCAATCAATTTTTCAAATTGCAATTTTAACTGCTTGCGCTGTTCCATTAATTGTTGTTTGCTATCTTTTTGTTCTGGTAAAACTTTACTGTTTTTAGGCCGTGTTAATTTAAAACCATTAAAAGCTGTCCGTAATTGATCCCATGAAGCTTTTAGAATCAAATTTTGTAAATCTTTAATTTGTTGCTGATCATTTGTCAGTGCCTGCGCCAAAGCCGTTAGTTCCTGGACTTCTGCTTGTTGTTGTAACCGGCTCACCTGTGCTTGGAGTTCTGTAAGTTGATCTTGAAGCAGCGGTTTAAGTTGGCCTTGATAAAATTGGCTCTGCACAAACGACTCTGTTTCCGGCCATTGATAATTATCACTTAATTGCTGCAGCCATTTTTCTGGATCTGGCCGCGCATTAGCAAATTCAAAGACCTTCATTACAACTGCTGTCAAGCCATCATCACTGCGATCATTGGAAAAATTTTGTGTCAGCAATTCAAATAATGGTCGCTGTTCCTGATACTTTGTCTCACGAACAGTATTCCAGACATCCTCTGCCAACAATTGCCGTTCTGTTTCATCAGTTAGTTGACGAAATACTGGGTCAAGCTGAATTACATAATAATATTGCTGTACAATTCGTAAACAAAAAGCATCGATCGTACTGATAGCAGCCGTATTAAGGTGCAGCAACTGCTGTGTCAGCCATCTTTTTCGCTGTCGATCGGTAGTTTGCTTAATTGTCTGCTGCAATGACAACTGAATTCGCTCCCGCATCTCGCTGGCAGCCGCTTTGGTAAAAGTTACCACCAACATGCGATCGATCCCAACATTTTGCTGTAAAAGATATTGAACTCTTTCAACCAGCACTCGTGTTTTCCCAGAACCCGCCGAAGCAGCCACTAAAACATTACTGCCGCGAGCATGGATTGCTGCTTGCTGCGCCGGGGTGTAATTAAGCTTTTGTGCCATTGTTTCGGCTCCTTTCCGCTTGAATCGCTGCTAAAACTTCTTCAGCCGTCATAGTTGGCAACCGATGATAGTTATTCTCCGGCAACATCGCATCAAACTGCATAATTGATTTAAATGGTGAATACTGTAGAGCTGTTCGCTGATCAGGCCATAGAGCAGGATCAATTATCAAATTACCAGCAAAAATTGCCGCTGCTGCTTTTTTGATCAGCTGTTCATTTTGCCATAATAACAAATCAAGTTGTTCGGGTGTAACCAGCTGCGGATCACTTCGGCCCGTTGCCGAATATCCACCGGTTTTCTTGCGTCTAAATGGATAAACTAGGGAAACGCCACTTTGATCTTTTGTTAAATCTGCATCCAGCAATTCTAGTAATTGCGGATCAGCTAATAATAGCCCTTCATATTTGTTTTTTTGCAACCAAACTTTTTCAAAGGAGCTTTGATTAACTGACTTCAACTCTAATTTAGGGTTTTGTAAATGCAAATAAACTGCTCCGGCTGGTTTAGCAGCACGGTCAGGAACTAATAAATCAAAGTTCTTAATTAAAGCATCCAAATAAGTCAACATTTGCAATGACATTCCAAAATATGCATCCCGATAATTAAACTTATGCAGACTCGACTTATAGTCGACGATTCCTAGATAAGTTTGGTCATTTCCTTCCAGCCAATCAATTCGATCGATTTTACCACGAACTTTGACTTGATGATCATGAGGTAAAGCAAATTGCAACGGACGCAAGCCCTCTCGACTGCCGACCTGACCAAAAAGCACTTCAGTCTTATACGGCCGTGCTTGGGAATGCTGCAATTGCTGATGGATCGTCCAGCTGACTTGGCGAATTGTTGCAGCCAGCTGGCGGCTAAGATACGCCATTCGAGCTGAACTATGCAAAATTTGAAACTGCGGTCGCAACAGTAATTGCTCGATAATTTTATCCAGATAAGTTGTTAATTCAGCCAATGATACCTGAGTAATGTCTTCTTTATGTGCTGCCAATTGCTGCTGAAGTTGATCTAAAACCGCATGAAAAAATTCACCCGTATTAGCTGGTGATAGTGCAAAAACATCCCGCTCTTTCAACTTCAAACCATACTTTAAAAAATACGCATATTGGTTAGCGTAAAATTCTTCCAATTTTGAGATCGAGGTATTAATCGTTTTGCCATACAATTGTTCAACCAGTTCTGGGCGCAATTTTTCTGGTTGGTTACGATAATTTAAACTAGCAAAAACTCGCTGCGCCAGTTCACCAATTTGCGGATCTTCTTTCAGCCATACTGCTAAGGGAGCAAAAGCGGCTGGCAGCTGCCGATCATTTTTACGGGCTAAATTCAATAAATGTGTCACAACTGCTCGTTTCGCTCCCGTAAAATGACGGTGGAACGCTGCTATTGAAATATCAGCCGCTGGTTCTTGAGCAATCTGCTGCGGTACTAAAGCAAAAACTTGCTTGATTTGTTTAACGTATGGTGAAATCGTTAGTTCTTCACCGTCAGTCCCTTGTAATGGATAGGATAGTACCAGCCGAGTTGATGGTGCCAAAAAGGCCAAATAAGCTAAATAACTCTCACCAGCCAGTTGAACATCACTCGTTTCAGCTAGATCGAGCTGATCTTCCGGCAAGCTGTTCTCCAACTGCAGTCGATCACTGTCTGATAATAAAGTTGTGCGGGAAACATGGTCTGGCATGACCGCACTGGTTGCTCCAATTACAAAAACTGTTTGACTCTGGTTTAACTGAGCCATGCCGGTTTCTGTAATTGTAACTTGATCAAGCGTTGATGGTACCTGGCTGTACTGAGCACCTGCAAAACCGCTTAACAGCAATTCTTTAAAGGCTGCCGAATCAAATGGCCGCTCTCCCAGCAATAAAACGTATTCATCAATCAGCCGAATAAAAGTATTCCACGTTTCTTCCGGCCGACTCGCTGCGGTCAAATCGCCAGCAGCCAGTGCTTGGTCACGCCAAACTAATAATTGGCGAGCTACTCCGGTATCCAATAGGAATTGACACAACAGTTGTGCTGCCTGCCGTCCCGTTTTAGCTTGGTCAAACTTTTTAAAAAAAGGTGGTAATGTATCTTTCACAAAATGGCGAATCAAATTAACTTGTTTAGTCTGTTGCTCTTCTCGCGTAGTAATGACGCGCTGCTCATCATTGGCATCATAACGATAAAAAGTCCAATCTTGTTGCTGCAGCCAATTGTTTCCAGTCATTCCAGTTTGAAGAATTAAATTTTCTGTTAAATCCAAGCAATCGCGAAATTCTGTTAGTTCCAGCGACTGGCCAGCCGCTGTTTGCGGCAACAAGAGTTCTGTTTTCAATAATCGCATCAAATCATCATAACGATAATAATTATCATGAACATCAAATAAGGCACTCAGTAATTCAACCAGTGGATGCGAACTCATTTCATGCTGCAAATCAATAAAACAAGGAATTTGATACTGCCGAAAAATCGGCTCGATAATATTGCGATACAAATCTAAGTGTCGTGTCATTACGACAAAGTCACGATAGTGAAGTTTCTCGTGTTGCACATAATACTTGATTTGACCGGCAACTTCCCGAATTTCTGCTTGCCGATCAGCAGCTTCCAGCAATTGCAAATGATCAGTATCAGGAACCTTTTTAACTGGTTTTACTGTTTCTAATCGAGATTGTTTAATCCAATTATTTTCTAATTGCTGTAGTGTTGGATCAGTAACTCGCTGCAAATCCGTTTTCGATAAATCAGCAACTTGAAAAGAAATCTGTTCTGCCCGCAAATAGCTGACTAATTGGTAATACAGTCTCTCTGAGCGATAAAAGAGATCACTTGCCGCTGGTAAATGCAACGGTTGATCAACCAATTGGTCAACTGGTACTGACTGTCCAGCGATTCCGGTAATATCCGTTACTAATGAAATCGTCACTTCCGCCGCACGTCCACAGAGTGTTTTAACTAATGCCAGTTCCTGTTGATTGAATTGCGAAAACCCGGCAATATAGAAATAACTTCTACTTAAATCTTCATGCAACAGCTGTTCTTGTAATATCGGCAATAATCCTTCATTTCCTAAAAATTGTTGACTGGCTTGCTGAACAAAATAACGATAAACAATTGCCAAATCATGCAGCTTTGCCTGCAAGCTAGCAGAAAAATCACTATCTTGTGCTAATTCAGTTAATTCTTCAGCTGAAAGTCCATTTTGCTGAAGCTCAGTCAGTTGCTGACTTAATTGGGTTATAAAACCGATTTGTGCATGCTCACCTTTGAAAATCGTCAGCTCTGCTTGATGATCCTGTAAAATAGCGGCCACCAGCATATTGATCCCAGCGCTTGAGAGTCGTGGAATTTGATATACTGGCGTATCTTTGAGAAAATACCACGCTAATCGGGTAAATGAAAAGACCTGTACCTGCTGTTCGGCAAATAATCCTGACTGGTGTTCCAACGCTCGCAATCCCTTCAAAACTTTAACTTCGGTTGCAAATTTAATATGGTTAGGAACCAAGTAAAAAAAATTATCCGCTGAATGCTGCTGTTTTTTTTGTGCTAATTGTCTGATTAAGGCCTGTTGATGATCAGCCGATGCTTTCCCCAAGATAAATTTAACGCCCACTTTTCACATCTCCTTAAATGAAATTCATAAGTTCATTTTAGCATCATTCTACTTAGATTAAAGATTTACCAGCTTAAAAAAACGGGATGTGTCCAGCTTGTTCGGCCACATCCCGTTAATGATAAAATCTCATATTCAATTAAGCTAAGGAATCCCATGGCTCCAAATCAACCCGTGGCTGATCCAACAAAGCTGTTTGTGCCGGCTGTAAATAAGCTTTTTTTACGATCACTTCATAAACATAATCATCAAACCATTGGTCGCTCATTACAAAATAACCATCATCACCAATTTTTTCACCCCAGCTGTTTTCAACCTTCCACTTACGCGGCTGATCGGCTGCTAAATCAACACCAACCAACGTCATTGCGTGAGAAACGCCAGCTTCATGGCTGCGAAGCCGGTCAGCTTTGCTTAATTGTAATTCAACTCCAAATAATTCACTCTTAGAGAAAAATTCAGGTGCTAAAATTCCTTGTTGACGGTCAAGATCCTTTAAAACATCATTGCCGAACCAAACTGTTTCACCGGCTTGCAGTTGCGCAATTGCAGCTGATTTTAAAGCTGAGATATCAGTATTTACAAATGCAATTTTTTGCCCGTTAAAAATATAATCTTGACTAGGTAAGCCATAAACTTTACCTAATTCATGATCGGGTGCATTGGTTAAGCAAACATAATCATTGAAATCCCAATCAAAATAATCAGCAAAAAAACTTTGTGGCGTTAATTGCCGTTTAGCATGATACTTTTTATCATCATCCCGATAAGCCAAGTCAAATGTCAGCGGTGGTTCACCAAAAGCATATACTAGCATCCGATAAACTTCAGCTAAATAATTCTGTTTAAGTTGTTGCAGTTCGGCAGCTGTTTTCCCAGCAGATGCTGCCTGACGCAAAAGCAAACCATCTTTGCGTAATTTCAGCATTAATGATTCACTAATCTCATCAGTTTTACTGCTGTTATAGGTTTCCGGCATTGCCGCTTGCGGTACCACTCCATATTTAGCAATTAACGCGGCCGCATTAGCCCACTGCCCGCCATCACTGTCAGGCGCTGCAAATAAATTAGCTGTCAAGCGACCAGTTAATGGTTGATCAGCTGTTGCCAATACTCGTTCATAAAATTGATTAGCTTTTTCCAAACGATCAAAAAAAGAATTATAATTTTGTGAAAGTTCAAAATCCTTAAAGTGATACTTTTTAGCAAATTGATGCCTTAAAGTGTTTAAAGTCGCAAAAAGCCAACAGCGTCCACTTTTTTTCTGATTAGTAACTTTCCCCGTTGGAATTTCTATTGAGAATACACGTTCTAACTGACGTTTAGCTGCATAGTTTTCACTAGCTGCTGTTACGCCGTTATTCTGCACTGCTCGGGCAATTGCTTGTTGCAATGGCTGAGCGGCAAACAATTTATGAAATTTTGCCAAATCTGCGGTTGAAATATCTTTTGTCATTTAGTTGCTTCCTCCTGATAAACTACAAATTTTCAGTAGTATATAGCCTAATCGGCCGCTGCATAACCGGTTGACAAGCTCGCGCATTAGGTGTTGAAAATGGTCGCGCTAATTCAGCTAGTTGTCCTTGAGCAGCTGTCAGTGGTTCAGCAGCAACCCACCATTCAACTCCACGCGTCAAAGGCGGAGTTGTTAGTGAGCCCAAATAATTATAAAAACCACTAGTCTGCTCAGCAACAATTTTCTTCAAATCAATCTCCAGTGAAAATGATTTTTTCTGACCTTCAGTTAGCGCAAATGAATGGTAAAGCGGTGCTAACGCTGGAGTATTTTCACCAGGTACAACTCCAAAAGCCACCACTGCTAAATGCCCAATCATATCTTGATGTACAAAATGCCATTCACAAGGAAATATTCGATCATTCAAGCAATGTTCAGCCGGAAAATGAAAATGCAATTGTTTAAACTCGAAAAGGCGCCCTAAAAGCTGAACTTTCCCCGAACCATTAAACTGTAAATTGTTTCCATGATGTTCAACTGATTCGAAATGATATGGCGTTATTACTTTAAACGGCTGTGTAGTAGTCTCAACGCGTTGCACAGCCGCCGAGTTAATTTTGATCGGTGACTGCCATGGATCAAGCTGAGCCGGCCATTTCCCCTGTTGTTGATAATCTAGCATCACATCACCCTTTAGTTAATTAAACTTCATGTTTATTGAATAACGAATCAACTGACTGATTATGATAAATCAAGTTAATTGATTTAGCAAAAGTTCGTGAAACTGAAAGAATTTTTAATTTATCAAATTGTTTATCCTTGGGAACCATAATCGTATCTGTTGTAATAATTTTGGTATAGTCTGAATTTCTTAGCCGTTCAACAGCTCCATCAGATAAAATCGGATGAGTTGCACAAGCATAAATTTCGGTCGCACCAGCTGCTTTCAGCGATTTGGCCGCTACTGCTAATTTGCCGCCGGTATCAATCAAATCATCAAACACAATGCAGCGCCGCCCCTTAACATCACCAATGATCGTAGCCTCTTCAGTTGGAATTGTTCGATCTTGACCATTAGCTACATCTTCATCACGTTTATCGACGATTGCGATCGGTGCTTTTAGTAATGTTGCTAAGTTACGCGCTGCTTTGACCCCATTATGATCAGGAGCAATAACAACAACATCATTTTTAATTCCATGTGAAATAAAATACCGTGCTTGAACAAAAATTGCCAATAAATGATCAACTGGAATATTGAAAAATCCCTGTAATTGACCGGCATGCAAATCCATGGTTACAATCCGATCAGCTCCAGCCATTTGTAAAAAGTTCGCAATTAATTTAGCGGTAATTGGTTCCCGCGGTCGAGCCTTACGATCAGCTCGTGCATAACCATAATATGGCAATACAATATTAATTGTTCCTGCACTTGACCGGCGTAAAGCATCAATCATAATCATTAATTCCATGAAATTTTCATTGACGGGATCTGAAATCGACTGAATAACAAACACATCTGCTCCACGAATACTTTCGTTAATGCTGATCTGAATCTCACCATCACTAAAGTGTTTTACCGATGCCTGACTCAAAGGCTGACCCAACTCACTAGCGATTTTTTCTGCCAATGCGGGATTTGAATTCAATGCAAATAATTTCAGAGCTGCTCCTGTCTGTTTGTTGCTCATGATTGCCTCCAATGTATTATTTTTAATTAATTATAACCAACTAGCCAAGCAAATTCTATCTTTTACAGCAAATTACTTGCGAATCTGTCCATTGCCGCGAACTAAATACTTAGTCGTTGTTAATTCCGGCAGTCCCATTGGCCCACGCGCATGCAATTTTTGGGTCGAAATACCGATTTCAGCTCCAAAACCATATTCAAAACCATCAGTAAATCGGGTCGAGGCATTCACATAAACTGCCGCTGCATCAACAGCTGTTAAAAAATGTTCACTATTCTCGTAATTTTGTGTAACAATCGTTTCAGAATGCTTTGTGCCATGCTGATTAATATGTGAAATAGCTGCCGTTAACGATGGTACAATTTTAATTGCCAAAATCAAATCATTATATTCTGTATCCCAATCAGCTGCCGTTGCTGGAACTATAGTTGAACCCAGCAATTGTTGAACTTTTTCATCACCCCGCAGTTCAACCCCAGCTGTCCTCAACTTATTAGCTAATTCAGGCAAGAAAGCTGCTGCAATTTTTTCATGTACTAACAATTTTTCCATTGAATTGCAAACTGATGGTCGTTGGCATTTTGCATTTAAAATAATATTTTCTGCCATGGCAAAATCAGCTGATTCATCAACGTACACATGACAATTTCCAGCACCAGTTTCAATTACTGGCACAGTTGCCTGCTTAACAACCGCTTGAATCAGCCTAGAACTGCCACGGGGAATTAAAACATCCAAGTATTTGGTTAATTGCATTAATCGTTTAGCTGTTTCGTGTGAAGGATCACTGATAACTTGAATGGCATTTACTGGCTGCTTAAAATCAGCCAGTACCTGCCGCATAACAGCCCCCAACTTCAAATTCGTCTGTAAAGCTTCTTTACCACCACGCAAAATAACCGCATTCCCTGATTTAAAACATAAGGCAGCCGCATCAACCGTAACATTTGGTCGTGCTTCATAAATAATTCCAACTACTCCCAATGGAACATGCTGCTGAACGATTCGCAATCCGGCATGATTAACCCAACCGCGTTCAACTGTTCCAACTGGATCTGGCAGCGTAGCAACTTGTTCCATGCCTTGTGCCATCTGTTCAATGCGTTCACTGGTCAACCGTAAGCGATCGATAAACTTTTGCGGTAAATTATCTGCTGCCAGTAAATCCTGTTGATTAGCTGTTAATATTGCCGTTTGCTCAGTACGCAAAGCCTGTGCCATTGCTTGTAAAACTTGATTTTTAGCTGTCGTCGCTAATTGTCCTAACTTAAAAGCGGCTGCTTGCGCTTGTTTGCCGATCTGTTCTAATTCAGCCGTCATTTCTGCGTTTCCTCCTTAATTATGCTTGAAAAAGCGTACCCATTTCTTCGCCGGCAACCAATTTAAAAATTATTGATGGATTTTTACCACTTGCTAAAATCATTGCTCCGCCGGCCTGCAGCATCATTTGAGCAGCTTTAAGTTTTGTGGTCATCCCGCCGGTACCCAACTTAGTACCACTTCCGCCGGCATGACTGAATAACTGATCATCCACTTGTTTGACACGTTTAATCAAAACTGCATCTTTAAATTTTCGCGGGTTTTTATCATAAAAACCTGCAATATCTGAAAGCATCACCAACAAATCAGCATTGACAGCCGTTGCCACTAATGCCGACAGCTGGTCATTATCACCAAAACGCGTGTGATGGTCAAGCTCATCCACCGCAACGGTATCATTTTCATTAACAATTGGAATTACTCCTGCGGTTAATAAACTTTCAAACGTATTTAAAACATTTTGCCGGCTGGTCGGAAAATCAACGACATCATGAGTCAAAAGAATCTGTCCGATTTTTTGACCATACATTGAAAAGCGTTGCTGATAAACTGTCATCAGCTCCGTTTGCCCAATTGCCGCGATTGCCTGCTGTTCTGGAATAGCTGCCGGCCTTTGGGTCATACCAAGCTGACCTAAACCAGCTCCAATAGCTCCTGATGATACTAAAATCACCTGTTTGCCCTCATTAACCAGTCCGCTTAAGGTATAGCACAGCTGATCGATTGCCAATAAATTAAGTTTGCCATTTTGATGAATCAAAGTGCTGGTCCCAATTTTAATTACAATTCTGGTTGCTGCCAGCTTACGCATAAATCTTTTCACTCTTTCTATAATGAATTAATTAAATAGATTTTAGCAGTCCAATTGTTAAAGCTCAATGATTTGTTCTTAAACTTTCGGTGGCTGCTGAACGGTCTTTTCTTCTGAATGCCGGGTGACTTTCAACCAGTCAATATAATTTCGATTGAATTCGACAATTTGCAAATTAAACTGACCAATTGTGATTACATCATTAAGTTTAACTTTATAGTTTTCCAACAAATACCCAGCAATCGTGACGCTGTCAGATTCATCAAAGTCACGATTTCTTGTTCGGAAAAAGCGTTCAAAATCATATAGCGTCGTTTTCCCCGAAACACGATAAGAACCATCATCCGCTTTAATAATATACTCACTGGAGACATCATCAATTTCGTCTTTAACAACTCCGAAAAGTTCTTCATAAATATCTTTATCGGTCACAATTCCGCTGGTACCACCATATTCATCCAAAGCGACTACAATCGGGGTCTTTTTGTTAATCATCTGCTGCAGTAATCCTTGAATTGGCGTAACTTCAGGCACCGTAATAATTGTTCGCAACAACTTGCTGACGCGAATTGTATCATCTACCTGCGCCTGCCGAATTAAATCATAGACATAAACATAACCAAGGATTTTGTCTTTATCATTATTAGCAACCACTGGAAAACGGCTAAACCCCTTCCGTAGATAGTTATTGATAACTGTTTTAACTGTATCTGTAATGTCAACAACTTCAAGGCTGGTACGATCGACCATAATATCCTTAGCAATTTTATCATTGAAATCAAATGCCCGTTGCATATAAAGCAGGTCATTCTTATCCAGTTCTCCACCGCTGACAGCATTACGCGACAGTCGCAAGATTTCTGCTTGCGATAAAACATCATCGCTTTCATCAGCTGGTCGCAACCCCATTAAATGGATGATTGCTCCCGCTGAAACATTTAGTAGCCAAACAAAAGGATAAAAAATAATATGAAAATAGTGTAGTGGCGTAACCACTGCCATCATCATTTTCATCGGTTTATCAATACTTAAGTTTTTGGGGACAATTTCCGTCAAAACAACTTCCAAGTAAGTCAAAAGTAAGATGCCCAGTACCGCTCCTGCTATATGCAGTGAACTGCTGGCAATCGGCGTAATTTTCAACGCATCAACAATCAGTAATTCAATCGTTTCTTCACCGATCCAGCCCATGATAATGCCGGCCAAGGTAACTCCGACTTGCGTTGTTGATAAATATTCGTTTAAATTTTGGACCATTTTTAAAGAGCGTAATAATTTTTTGCGATTACCACTGCCAGATTCTAGTACACTCTCTAAAGCACTTTTGCGCGTTTGAACCAGCGCAAACTCGGCGGCTACAAAAAAAGCGGCCATAAAAAAAACAATTAGGATAATAACCAGATTAACTACCAGCTGACCATCCGTCAAAATTCATTCCCCATTTCAATCAAAATCTACATTAAGTATCATAACATTTTCCTAAAGGCCATTATACTCTAACTTCTTGCAAAATTTGCAATCGTTGAAACTGAATTTACAGTTCAATAAATAAGAAAGGCAGAGGCCAATATAATGGTCCTCTACCTTATCGTTTTATATCAAGATAACATTGGGCAAAAATTACGTTTACCCAGCAATTCAAGATAGTCCTTATTTGATTACAAAAACCATCTCATCCATTTGTGATTCAATACCATTAAATATGATATCAACATTATTTAGCCAAATTTTCAGCTAACTGTTTTAGATTCTGAGCAACCAATGTTACTGCCTGCTGTGGCAAGTTTTTTTCAGACCACTGAGACACTTCCCCCAAGGTATCGATTCGGAGACCAGAAGCATTTAATTCTGGTGATGTTAAAATCAGATTGGCTAAGATTTCCGTTTCTGCATCATTCTCGAAAAAATTATCAACCCGATTATTATTTGCAAATGGCAAATTAATTACACCGGTCTCTAACGCAATAATCACCGTTTGGTCGGCAAAGTTCAATGGCTGTTCAATTCGCCCCAAAGCTTCCGAAGCAATCAGTTTAGAAAAGTGATCAAACAACGGCTGCAATATCTTGACAAGTTCTTTTTCGGTAACTTTTTCGTTGGCATCAGCAGTAGTCAAAGTCTGAACCTGATAATCTGCTGCATCAATTTGCTGAATAAAATCAGCAACTTTCATTTTCATAAATTCACATCCAAACTAATCAAGGTAAAGCACTTTATCTTGATTAAAGATTCTTATTCATATTAAAAGCTAGTTCGGATAATGTCAAACTTGATGACATTTAATTACTAACTGGCAACAACCCTTTTATTCAAATAATTCAAATTCGTTTTTCTAAATAACTTGATTTGCCAAGCAAAACCTGTCTAATCTGCCGACTAAACATTTGCCGCGAAATTATCCGCCAAGTATTAATTGGTTGTTGTAAACCGGGAATTTTTCCCAATTTTAATAAGACTTGCGCCAATAACCAATTACTATAACGATCCTTATCATAAATCAATCCCGGATAAAGTAAGACTGTTCGTTGACCAAGTTTTTCTCGCAAAATTTGTTCCATTTCTTTTTTGACAGTTACATAGTTTTTTAAAAAAAAGGGAGCTTTGTTCGCGGAAACAAAAATGAATCGTGTTTGACCAGTTGCCTGCAGCTGCTGGATCAACGGCTGCAATGGTGTAATAGTCAATTGACGATAAGTTTTACGATTTTTTGCAAATAAAAAGCCGATTAAATCAATAATCCAGTCGGCTTGAACTACCTGTGAAATCCAATCGACAGTCGGCTCCTGCAGATTAGCCTGCAGCCAAGTAACTTGCGGAAACTTATGTCGCAATTCAGCATTACCACCAGAACGTGACAAACTAGTAATTGCAAAACGCTGATCATTAGCCAGTTCGGCCAGCAGACCACGACCAACAAATCCTGAACCACCCAAAATAACTACTTTGATTGTTGAAGCCATTTCTTTCACCCATCCTTTATTTGCCAATGTTAAAAAAATAAGACAAACTTTTATTTTTTTAAACACTGAAAGAAAATAGCGATTAAGCTACTCTCTTTATCAGTTAAACAAAAAAACTGCTGTTTGTCTCATTATTCGGAATTTATTCTTCAAAATTTAAAATTTAGTTGGTCGATAAGCAACTTCAAGCGCATTCAGTTTAAAAGAACTGCCGCAAAATATCTTTGAACGGTGGCAATTCAGGAATCTTCCAATAGTTTTCTAGATACTCTTGACCAAATTTCATATAGCCCTTTGCTTCGTCCATTACAATCTTCCCAGGTAATGGTGCATTGTCTTTAACATAGGCATTGATCAAAATCGGTTTGTCGGTAATCTGATAAGCTTTATCCAATGCCTGCTTGAATTCTTCGTTACTCTTAACCGTGATTCCAACGCCACCACAAGCTTCAGCAAACTTAGCATAATCCATATCTGCTAAATCAATTTGATAATTTAATTGACCAGCTGACTGCTGTTCATACTCGATAAATGCCAGCTTCTGATTATTAATCACCACACAAATAATCGGTAGTTTATATTTAACTGCTGTTACGAAATCCTGCATAACCATTGCGAAAGCACCATCACCATTCAAAGTTAGGGCTCGCCGATCGGGATAGGCAACTTGGGCGGCAATTGCTCCTGGCAAGCCACACCCCATAGTTCCCAACCAAGCAGAAATCGCAAACTTCTGGGTTTCTTTAACATGCAGGAAACGAGCGCTCCAAGAAGTTGAGGTACCAACATCAATTGAATACATTAAATCATCTGGTGCCGTTTCATCGATATAGGCAACCATGCTTTCCGGTGAAGCAGGTGTAGTTGCTAACTTACGTTTAGCAGCCATCCATTTATTCCAGTTAGCCATATTTTTTTGACAAGCAGCTAAAAAGTTATTGCTTTCACGCAATTTTCCTTGCTGATTGAGCGCAGCAATAGTTTTAGCGACATCCCCTTGAATTGCCACATCAACTGCATAGCGTTTACCTAAGTTTTCAGCTTTGACATCAACCTGTATGCATTTGGCCTGACCCTTATTCGGCAAGTATGGTCGATAAGGATAATTGGTTCCCAAAAGCAATAGTAAATCGGCACTTTTCATTGCTTCATAAGCTGGTTTGGTCCCTAACTTGCCCACATTTCCCAAAGAATTAGGATGGTCATCAGCAATTATCCCCTTTGCCGGCAAAGTTTCAATAAAGGGGATTTTATTTGTTTCGACAAATTTTTTAATTTCCGCTCCAGCATCCTTAGCACCAACGCCTAATAAAACGACTGGTTTATCAGCCTGCTGAATCAAATCTGCGGCTTGTTTCAATTGCGTTTGATCCAATGACGGTTTTGCCAAAGAAAAAGCTTTAGCTGAAGAATTATAAGGTGTTTTCAAGGTCTGATCTGGAATATCATCTGGAATGGTCAAGACTGCCACGCCCTTATTCTCATAAGCACTACGAACCGCTTGATCAACAACTTCTGCCAAATTATCAACTGAGGTAATTGTACGATTAAAGACAGCTACATCATCAAATAGTTTAGGTGTGTTGACTTCTTGAAAATAACCTTCGTTTAAGGATTTGGAAGTTACCTGACCTAGTAAAGCTAAAACCGGTACATGATCCATCTTGGCATCATACAGACCATTAAGCATGTGAATTGCTCCGGGTCCACCAATTGACAAACAAACCCCTAGTTTATCAGTATACTTTGCATCCGCTGCTGCTGCTAAAGCCGCAACTTCTTCATGTCTGACTTGAATAAACTTGATTTTTTCTTTTTGGCGCCGTAAAGCATCAATAGTTGTGTCAATTGAATCGCCGGGTAAACCATAAACATTTTTTACGCCCCAATCGACCAATACTTTAACTAACAGATCCGAACCCTTTATATTTGCCATTATGCAACACTCCCTCAATAATTGGTTCCGAAAATTGGTTCTTTATCTATTCTAACGCTAAAAAGGTTTTGCACAATAATTTTTTGCCCATTTTTCACAAAAAAAATTTTGTTCATCACCTAAGAAACAGTAATTTTCACTAAATGAAGTCCTTATGTGACTAAAATAGCAAAAACAATCAGCAATAAATTCACAAAGATTAACCAACTAGCCATAGTTAGTTTGATAATTCACTAGCAATTTTGATCACAAAAAAAGTATTCTTCACTCATCATTATAATTTAGAAGAATACTTTAAATTTTAATTTCTAAAAATTAGCGGCCAACAACCACTTTAGTGCCTCTAGGGATATTATTATAGAACCACTTGGCATCTTTAACTGACAGCCAAATATTGCCATGCGTATTAACTGCAGCCTTCTTTCCTAGCAAACGAGCCTCACTGGTTAAATAGTGTTTCTGAGCATCAGTTGGAACTGTTTGAAACAAATGCTTGCCTTCACCTTTCCAAGAAACCCAATATTTGCCGCCTTGTCCTGTTTGCGGGTTAAAAAAGAATTCGCCTTGCTTGGCTTCTATTTTATAAGTGCCCTTTGGAACGCGAGCAGCTTTTTCTTTTGTCTTACGCGTTGTTGCTGCATACATTGTATAAATAATCTTTTTGCCTGACATTATGTATACTCGTTGTGCCGACAATGAAACTTTTACTGAAAGTTTCACAATTGCTGCCGCTTTAGGATATTGAGTCGTTTGTGAAGATTTCCGCCAACTTATCGGATAGCGCAGATGCTGACTATGATAATCAACCTTTTTCTGTTTACTTTTTTGAGCAGCTTTTTCTATCCGAACTGCATTTCGCTGTTCTGAGTGTTTAACATAGATGTAACTCCAGCCTGCCAAAATCACAAAAATAACAGCTACTATCCAGGCTAAAATTCTCCCCTTTTTCATTAAAATCCACGCTCCTACTTTTGATTTAAACGAATATTTTCAACATTTAAAACATGATCAACCCATCCTTGATAGAAATCTGCCTCATGCGTAACTAATAAAACATTACCGGCAAACCCCATCAACGCTTTTTTCAAAGCCGCCTTGGTTTCATCATCTAAATGGTTTGTTGGTTCATCCATAATTAAAAAATTGCTTGGTTTTAATTCCAATAAACATAATTTAACTTTAGTCTGTTCTCCACCACTTAATAATTTGATTGGTTTCATAATGTTCCCTGCCGTTAATCCGACACGAGCCAATCGCTGGCGAATCAATTTAGCTTCCAGCTTAGGATACTGATCATGAACAATTTTTAACGGTGTTTGATCAGGATGCGACCAACTCAAATCCTGACTAAAATAATTAACTACAACTGCATCTGTAAAACTCGCTTGTCCATTAAAAACCGGAATCTTCCCTAAAATTGATTTAATCAAAGTTGATTTACCAACACCATTAAATCCTTGTAAAACCATCTTTTCTCCATGACTTAAAGTAAAGGTCACTGGCTGTAGCAATGGTCGCTGATAGCCGACTGACAGGTTTTTAACAACTAAAGTTTCCGCTGATAACAGCTCAAGGTAAGGAAACTTGAAATTTGCCTGTTTGGCTGTTTCTGGTGGATCAACCAACTCCAGCTTATCAAGTCTTTTTTGCCGTGATTTAGCCAGAGTTGAGCGTGAACCAGCTTTATTTTTTCTAATGTAAGCTTCATCTTTTTCAATTTGACGTTGCTGTTTAGCATACGCTTTTTGCTGCGTTTCTAATTTCTGCTTTTTTTGTTTCAATGCCGACTGAAAACTACCAGTATATTTCGTGATCTTACCTAATGAA
Organism: Liquorilactobacillus ghanensis DSM 18630; assembly: GCF_001435235.1. Classification (GTDB taxonomy): domain Bacteria; phylum Bacillota; class Bacilli; order Lactobacillales; family Lactobacillaceae; genus Liquorilactobacillus; species Liquorilactobacillus ghanensis. The sequence continues at coordinate 106,933 of NZ_AZGB01000018.1, forward strand.
ACATCAATTATGGTATTCGTAATTTGCTCTAAAAAATTATAATCATGCGAAACTACCATAAAGCTGCCCCTAAAAGCATTCAAATAGTTGATCAACCATTCAATATGCTGCACATCCAAATAATTAGTAGGTTCATCTAATAACAGCATATCCGGTTGTTCTAATAACAACTTCGCTAAAATAATTTTAGAGCGCTGGCCACCACTGCACTCAGCTACTTGCCGATCTTTGCCTAAGGCATCAATCCCTAATCCAGTCATTACCTGCTCAATTTTGGTTTCCAGTTCGTAAAAGTCGCCAGCTTCAAGTTGCTCTTGGTAGCGTCCCGCTTTAGTCAGCAACTCCTCATCAGCTGTTTGAGCGTACTTCTCATAACAAGCTGTTTGGGCTTCACTAATTTTATAAAGCCGGGCAAAAGCTGATTTTAAAAAATCAAAAATCGTCAAATCATGCGCCGTTTGGGCATACTGATCTAAATAGCCGATTTTTATTCCCGGCTGCCATTTAATCTGCCCATCATCGGGTAGTTGCTGACCGGTAATAATCTTGATCAAGGTACTTTTACCCGCACCGTTTTGACCGATTACACCCATGTGATCTTCTTTATTTACGCGAAAACTTGCCTGATGATACAGTTGCTTATCTGCAAACGACTGCGACAAATTTTCAACTTCTAATATACTCATTTTTTCTTCCTCTCAAATTGAAAGTATATCATACTTTCAATTGCGGCTCTTAATTCTGTGCAAAAAAAAACCATCATAAAACGTTAAAACGTCTCATGCTGGCAAGTTAACTTTAAAAACCTTAATTGGCTTTTTCTTCTAATTCGGCACGACTTTTTAAGAATTTTAAAACCGCCTGATGCTGTGCACGACGTTTTTTAATGTTCTTTTGATTGACCGGGCGACGATCATTAGCAACACCTACATGAGTATTTTGTGACATCTAACGCCCCTCCTTTCAAATTAACTTACGCATTTTTCAATTCTATACTGAATTACCCTTTTTTTCAAGTTATGTTATCAATCTACTGATATCAAACCTTGCGCTGACGACGACTGCCACTTTCTTGTAAACTGAGTTTAAGCAAGTTTTGCAAAATATCAACTTGTTCGCGGTACAACTCGTCCATCCCTAATTTCTGATAAAGTGCAAAGGCCGCTGACACCATTTTAATTCCTTGTTCGTAGTCTCCTTCTTGAATAACTTTAAGTCCCTTAAAGAAATCCTTGCAGCCGTTAGCATAAACATTATCTGCTGCTACTTCAATATGATCCAATACGCTGAAATAAAGTGAAGCTTGCGTTTCATGGCGAGTTTTAACAAACAACAAAATTGCCTCACAAAGAACTTTAATCTTCAAATTTTCCATATGAGTGTCTTGAATATCATCATCATTAAACCACTCATGGTCACTCAATAATTTATCAAGTGATGATCCGTCAAACATAAAAATTGCATCCGCTAAGAATTCATATTCATAGTGGCTCCAGTATTTACTGCGTGAAAAATAATGAACTACTTCTCTTCGCTCCGGCAACAGACTTTCGTGATGTCCAAAATATTTTTTCATTGCTTGAGCAACAATTTTTAAATTATAAAAACGCATCAACTGGTTATTTTGATAATCTCGGTCGATTTTTTTCTCCAATAAACGGACTTCATTAAGATTTTTTTGTTTGAAAGCCTCCCGCAAAGATTCACGATATTCTTCATAATGTGTTCTTTCATTGTTTTGCTTTTCAAAAAGCGCAATAAATTCGGTTGAATCGACATTCAAGCGATCAAGAATGTGAAGAAATGTGTCTGCTGTTGTTTCAACTAACCCGCTTTCGTACTTGTAGTACATCGATCGTGACAACAATCCATCATAGATCGTTTTAGCTTTGATTCCCTTAGATGTGCGAATACTTCTAATTAATTCTCCCGTTTTCATTATATTAAACTTTCCTCCACTCTTAGTGTTATAAAATATACAATCGTCTAAAAAATATTTTTTTGAATACCTACATGCCTTAAAATTGAATTTTTTTTAAAGCACTACAAAATCCTAATCTTAAGCCACTTAAATTATATATTTTTCTAAGCTTGTTAATGTTTTTTTCACTGTAACCTTTTCTTCGAAAACTATTACTTTTATTAAGTACCAAGTTCTTACTTAAATATAGTACCAAATAAGAACACAAAAGTAACCAATTATTTCAATAATCTGCAAAAATATTTAGAATGTCTTTATTAGTAACTAATTAGTTCGATGCTAAAAATACTAGTAATTCTGTTTTTAAATAAAAAACCAACAGCAAAAATTTGACTCTGCTGTCGGCAAAATATTAATTGTTTATTCGCTATTTGTAAAAATATTGTTACCTATTTATTTTTTTCTTTCAATGTATCCCGAATCTCTTCTAACAGCTTAACCTCAGGAGTTACGGGTTCTGGGGCTTCTTCCTCTTCATGATGTGGTGTAAGCTTATTAACTAGTTTTACAATTAAGAAGACAACAAAAGAAATAATCAAAAAGTTAATAACTGCATTTAAGAAACTGCCAAACTTAAAAGTAGCATCTCCAACTTTAAAAACCCAATCAGAAAAATCAATACCACCGATAAATAATCCGATAAATGGATTAATTAAATAATCTACTAAAGATTTAACGATTGCTGTAAAAGCACTCCCAATAATTACCCCGACTGCCAAATCAATTACATTGCCACGTGAAATAAACTCTTTGAATTCTTTTATCAAAAACTGCACTTCCCCTTTTATATAATAAAACCACTTTAGCAAGCCCAAAAAACATTTTCAAGTATTAACACTGAAAAATATACTTTTATCTGATAAGTGAGTCAAAAACTTTTCGTTATTATGGCAGATATGATAACTTAAAATAAATAACAGAAAGGAATCAACTCTACGATGAAAAAAAAATATCACCAACTTTCAATTAATGAAACGCTCAAAACTTTGAACGCTACATCAGCGGGACTACCAGCAACCGAGGTTGAAAAAAGATTAGCACAATTCGGCAAAAATGTCTTGGCAGCTCAAAAAAATGCTTCTTTAATTGAAAAATTCTTCAATCAATTCAAGAACTTGATGATTATTATTTTACTAGTCGCAGCCGTCATTGCTTTATTTGCCGGCGATTTATCTGATGCGATCATTATTTTTTTGGTAGTTGTTTTAAATGCCGTTTTTGGTGTTTTCCAAGAAGCTAAAGCAGAAAATGCCATTAATGCACTCAAAAAAATGACAACACCTTCCTCACGTGTTAAACGCAATGGAAAAATCATGATCGTCAAAAGTTCCGAATTGGTTCCTGGCGACATTGTCCTACTAGAAGCCGGTGAAATCGTTCCAGCCGACTTACGCCTGCTGGAAACCAGCAATTTAAAAATTGAAGAAGCAGCTCTAACTGGTGAATCCGTTCCAGTTGATAAATCTGCAGCTGCCTTGACTGAAGCTGAATTGCCGTTAGGTGACCGGTATAATTTAGCCTATATGAATACCAATATCACTTATGGAACTGCTGAAGGAATTGTCATTGCAACTGGAATGCAAACCGAAGTTGGAAAAATTGCAGCAATGCTTAACCAAACAAAATCGGCTGTTACTCCACTGCAAAAAAACATTACCCATCTAAGTAAGTTACTAAGTATCTTGGTCTTGTCAATTGCCGCTCTGGTTTTCATTATCGGAATCGCGTTGAACCGTTCAACTATCTTAAATATGCTGCTGACTTCAATTTCTTTGGCAGTAGCGGCTATTCCCGAAGGACTGCCAGCAATCGTGACCATTACTTTAGCTTTAGGAACACAAGTTATGGCTAAGAAAAAAGCGTTGATCCGCAAGTTACCCGCAGTTGAATCCTTAGGCGCAACTCAAATTATTGCTTCTGACAAGACCGGTACTCTGACGCAAAATAAAATGTCAGTTGAAAAAATTTATCGAAACCAGCAATTGGTATCTGCTAAAGATTATACTGTTCAAGCTAATGATCCCTTGATTCAAGCCATGATCTTAGCTAATGACAGCCAACAAACGGAACAAGGCTTAAGTGGTGATCCGACTGAAACAGCACTTATTCAGTTTAATCTTGAGCAAAACTTTGCAGTAAGTGACTTAAAGAAAACTTTCCGTCGCCAAGCATCAATTCCATTTGATTCTGAAAGAAAATTAATGTCAGTCGTTACTCAAGATCCGCAAGCTACCGAGCAACTATTATTTACCAAAGGTGCACTTGATGAATTACTGCAACGTTCCACACAAATTCTAGATGATGGTCAAATCCGATCACTAACAGCAGCTGACCAGCAAAAAATTCTAGCCGCTAATCATCAACTAGCCACCCAAGCTTTGCGGGTATTAGCGTTTGCTTATACGCCATTTAACTTAAAAAAAGTTCAACCGTTGTCATCAGCCACTGCTGAACAAGAATTAATTTTTGTCGGGATGGTTGGAATGATCGATCCGCAACGACCAGAAGTCAAACAGGCCATTGCTGAAGCCAAAAGTGCTGGGATCAGAACCTTAATGATCACGGGAGACCATCGAGATACGGCAACAGCTATTGCACAAAGATTGGAAATCATTGATCCGGCAGATAAAGATGGCGTCATTACTGGTCATGAATTAGATCAGTTGCCAGCAGCCGAATTAGACAAACGAATTGAACAATGGTCCGTCTATGCCCGGGTAGCTCCAGAACATAAAGTAAAAATTGTCAAAGCTTGGCAGAAAAAAGGGAAAGTAGTTGCCATGACTGGTGATGGAGTTAACGATGCTCCCGCCTTAAAAACAGCCGATATCGGCGTAGGGATGGGAATTACCGGAACTGAAGTTGCCAAAAATGCCAGCGATATGATTCTATCCGATGATAATTTTGCTACTATTATTGCTGCTGTACGTGAGGGCCGGCGCGTATTTGCCAATATTCAAAAATCAATCCAATATTTGCTGTCAGCCAATCTAGGCGAAGTCCTGACACTTTTTCTAATGACAATGTTAGGCTGGGATATTTTTGCACCTGCGCAAATTCTATGGATCAATCTGGTTACCGATACTTTCCCGGCAATTGCTTTAGGAGTTGAAAAAGCTGAGGGTGATATTATGAAACGGGCTCCGCGTGAATCCAAAGCTACTTTCTTTTCCGATGGTGTGATGTCAAGTATTCTCTATCAGGGACTACTCGAAGGTGGACTAACACTTGGAGTCTACTGGATCGCGATTCTCTTTCCATTCCACCATTCAACTGCGTTAATTCATGCTGACGCGCTTACAATGGCCTTTGCAACCCTAGGATTAATTCAGCTATTGCATGCATTTAATTCAAAATCTTTGCATGGAACAATTTTTACCAAAACATTGTTTAATAATCGAACCTTCAATTGGTCGATCGTTTTAGCAAGTATTTTGATGTTTGCAACAATTTTAGTTCCAGCTTTTAATGCCACTTTTAAAGTTACAACACTAGTTTGGCAACAATGGTTGGTGGTATTGATCGGTGGCGCCTTAATGCTAGTAATTGTTGAATTGGTGAAATTCGGTTATCGAGCTGCAGCTAAAAATAAATAAGTTTTAAGAAATAAGCATGTGTGCCTGACATGACGTGTAATTTCAGGCAAATGAATAACAAAATAACTTAAAAAAGCAAGCCAGTTTCGGGATACAAACTGGCTTGCTTTTTCTATTTAGATTTTTCTTACTATAACAAATCATTTTCCTTTAGGTAGGTTTTACTGTTTAAGAAAAATAGCTAACTTAGTCGAAAAAATATTGCTACATATAAATAACCAACAACGAAATCCAAATAATAAAACCAATTGGATTTCGTGGATTAATCGCTAATTTTTTCTCAAAGCCTGACCATCCTTAGCCATTTTTTTACATTAGCTAAGAACATCTCCTTTGATTTTTAAGCTAACGAACGCTAATATCACCGCCATCCGTTACTAAATGATAAGCTGGCAACATGGACTGATTTGTCTGCCATGAATGTCGCCCATGGTTAAATATCGAAACGTCTCCTCCATCTGCATCAGTACTTACTTGAACATGCCGCCGATTTGGAATTTGCACATTAATATCACCACCGTTTGACTTGGCAGTTAATGAACCTATCACTTGGTTATTCATCAGGTCAATATTATCGCCGTTAGTACTAATTCTACTATCTTTAAGCTTGGTTGCAGTAATTGTCACGTCACCACCATCCGTTGAAATTTTATTGATGCCGCCAGAAAAATCAGCATTTTGATAGTTTAAATCACCATCATCACTACTCTGATTAATCTCTGCTGCCGTCACATTTTTCAGCGTGGTATCATCAGTATCCACTAAATCAAGTGCTGAATGAACCTTGACGTCTGTCATATCAACATCAGCATTTCCTGTCAGTTTAAAGTTATCGACCACTAATCCTTTTACTGAGATGCTGTTATCGGTTCGAACGTTAACCCTGGTTAATTGGTTATTTTTCGGCAACGTGATCGTGATTTTTCCGTCGTCAGTATTATCAGAGGTGATACTAAAACCACTCACTCGAACTCGATGTTTTGGAGTTCCTTTTACCGTAATAGTTTTGTTGACCTGAGATACCCGGTTAAATTTCGGATAAGAAATTGTGGGACGATCAACATTTCCAACTTGAAGAACAACCTTGCTTCCAGTTTTAAAATTAAGCTGATCAAAAGAGTTTAATTGTTTGGTAACCATCTTCATTTTTTGCCCTTGTTCATCAACCACCCGCAAACCGTTGTCCCAAACAATCGTTTTAAAACCGGTATGACCTCCAGCGACAGCCGTCAAAATAATTCCAACAATGATCATAGTAAATCCAATGATTGTCGATTTTTTCATTTTTACTGCCCCCTTCCGTGTTTTTCGGCTCGATTTTTAGGAACTGCTTTTTGATAAGCCCATCTGAAAAAATTGGTTACACCGTGAATTACACCATTAATTACCTTTGAAAATAAGGGAACCATCATCACTAGTACACCAATAACCGTGATACCAATTCCAGCATAAAGTAACCCTAGCCAGATATCAGACGATAAAATTCCAATCCCAATAATTAAGCTGCTAAAGCCGCCAACAACCACTGCAACAACCAATCCCAGCAAAGCGATAATAACTCCAAAAGCTGCTGCAAATATTGCAACTGATAAGCAAGCAAGTCCGAATGCCAGCGGAATAGTGATTGGTGTTGATAGTACCGCCAAAATAATTAGCCAAACAGTTCTAACATCGTCCTTTGGTTTGGTGGACCGCACTTTAGTACCGGCTTGGTCGGTATCGTCCATTTCCAAATTTTTAATTGAATAATCCGCCAAAACTTTTCGGGCTAATTGACGAGGTGTCCCCAACTCACGAATGCAGTCATCATAAGCGGTAAAGTGCCCATCCTGTAAATATTCTCGGTAAAAATCAACTACTTCTTTCTGTTCTTCAGCATCAAGTTGCTTTAGTAACGCGGAAAAATCGGCAATATAATCATTCATTAAATTCATCCCCCAACATGTTATCCACTCCGTCTTTAAATTGCTGCCAATCTTGTTGAACAAGCTTGAATTGTTGTTTGCCCGCTGCAGTAATTTGATAATATCGCCGATTTCGCCCTTGATAGGGCTGATCATACGTTGTTAGCAGCCCATTTTTTTTCAACCGGCGCAGAACTGGGTACATTGTCGATTCTGAAACTGCTACTGATTCCTGAATTTTCTGAGTTAATGAATAACCATAGTAGTCATTATTCATCAACAGCCCCAACACACATCCATCAAGGAGCTCAGAACTTATCTGAATCGCCATATTGTCACCTCTATAATACTATTTAGTATATAATATAATTTTATAAGTATGTTACCGAACTTCAATCAATTTGTCAATCACTATCCTCAATTCAGATGAAAAATAACCGTCTAGCTAGCTAACTCATGAATTCTTTTTAAACTATTAAAACAAGCAAACTTTCTCAGCGAAGTTTATCCAATTTCAATGCGTTAAAAATTGTGCAAACAGTTTCTTGATCCTAAATTTTAGACAAAAAAAGAAGTGGCTTTCACCACTTCCATAAAAATCTAATTTTTTAAAATTACCACCAAATCTGTCTATTTTCGAACAAGTTACTTTTTTAAATTAGAAATCTTTAAATAACTGATCTATTTGCTGATACTCAGCTGATGTTAGTTTAACACTTAATGCTTGAACATTACTGCGAACTTGAGCTGGTTTGCGTGCACCCGGAATGACAATACCAATTGCCGGATCTGCTAAGTACCAAGCCAAAATTGTTTGTGCGACAGTTGCTTCATGTTTAACTGCAATTTCTTTTACTTTTTCAATATTTTCAATAATCTGCTTGAACTGAGCTGACGTAAATTTATCAAATTTAGCAGCATCACTTAATTGATACTTGCCGGTTAAAAGTCCTGCAGCTAACGGAAAATAAGGTACGAAAGTAATCTTGTTCTCTTTTAAATAAGGGAACAATTTCTTTTCAGCCTGTCGATGCACCAAACTGTAATTATCTTCAACGATGTCTACTCCGCCGTCTTGGTTCGCTTCCTTGATTTGCTCTAAACTAAAATTCGAAACCCCAACAGCTCTAATTTTCCCAGCTTTTTTTAAATCGGTCAAAGCCGCAATGGCTTCTGCTTTGGGAGTTTTAGCATCTGGAAAATGAATATAAAAAATATCAATATAATCAGTCTTCAAGCGTTTTAGAGCTTCGTCCACAGCTTTTTTCAAAAAAGCTGGTTGATTATTGGGTTTCATATCCTGCTGTGAATCTTGAGCAGCTTTAGTCGCAATAACTATTTTCTCACGGTTATAGTCCTGAATAACATCACCGATAATTTCTTCGGAACGCCCTAAACCATACATATAGGCTGTATCCAGTAATTGAACCCCAGCGTCTAGCGCTGTTTTAACAACATCGTACCCGTCTTGATCTTGTAAATTCTGGAATAAGTTATGTCCACCGACCTTATTAGTTCCTAGACCTAACTTAGTAGAAGTAACTGAACTACTGCCAATATTAATTTTTGTCATACAAAAACCTCTTTCCTTCAGTGTAGTTTTATTATAAAAGCATTCTTAAACAAACAGCACTCTTTTTGCTTACTTTTGGAAAGAATTAAATTTTTTTGCGCTGTTTTCTCACCTTCTTTCATTATTTTCAACAACTTTCATCTAACTTGATTAGCCAACAAAGCTTTACTTAATCAGCTTTTTAACGGTTAGACTGATTTTTTTATAAGGCCTGCCTAAAAATAGTTTTCATCGTGGTAAATTTGGTGTACAATTAATTCAGCTCAGGAATGTAGAAAGGTGGTTATTATTTTGAGCGAAGATAAATCTAAGAATCAACGGCATAAACTCATTGAATATGCCAATGGTCCTTCATTAGAAGAAATCAATGGAACGGTAAAGGTACCTCATGGAAAAGGTTTTTGGAAAACCTTATTTGCTTACTCTGGACCTGGTGCGTTAGTTGCAGTTGGTTATATGGATCCCGGCAACTGGTCAACTTCCATTACAGGTGGACAAAATTTTCAATATCTTTTAATGTCCGTCATCTTAATGTCAAGCTTGATTGCGATGCTTTTACAGTACATGGCAGCCAAACTTGGAATTGTGAGCCAAATGGACCTTGCACAGGCAATTCGTGCCAGAACCGGAAAAGCTCTAGGAATTGTTTTATGGATTTTAACCGAACTTGCAATTATGGCGACTGATATCGCTGAAGTTATCGGTGCAGCGATTGCCCTTTATTTATTATTCCATATACCGCTTGTATATGCTGTGTTTATCACTGTATTTGATGTTTTGCTTTTATTATTACTGACGAAAGTTGGGTTTCGTAAAATTGAGGCAATTGTTGTTTGTTTAATTTTAGTTATTTTATTTGTTTTCGTTTACGAAGTTGCTCTTTCTGATCCAAGTTGGGGTGCTGTTTTCAAAGGTTTGATTCCAACTGGTGAAACCTTTGCAAGTTCTCCTAAAGTTGGTGGATCTAATCCTTTAAATGGTGCTTTAGGAATCATCGGTGCAACTGTTATGCCTCATAATTTGTATTTGCATTCTGCTATTTCTCAAACTCGTGAGGTCAATCATAAAGATGAAGAAGATGTTGCACGTACAGTTCGTTTTGCAACATGGGATTCTAATATTCAGTTATCATGTGCCTTTATCGTTAACTCTCTTTTATTGATCATGGGTGTTGCGGTCTTTAAGACTGGTGCTGTAAAAGATCCTTCATTCTTCGGTTTATTCCAAGCTTTGTCTAATTCTTCTATGTTAAGTAATGGAATTTTAATCGCTGTTGCTAAATCAGGAGCCTTATCGGTACTGTTTGCCGTTGCCCTATTAGCTTCCGGTCAAAATTCAACTATTACCGGAACTTTAACTGGTCAGGTTATCATGGAAGGCTTCGTTCATATGAAGATGCCACTTTGGTTGCGTCGTTTAGTAACTCGTTTAATTTCAGTTATCCCTGTTCTTATCTGTGTTGCCATGACAAGTAATGAATCAGATATCCAACAGCATGAGGCGTTGAATACACTGATGAATAATTCTCAGGTCTTCTTGGCCTTTGCGTTACCATTTTCTATGCTGCCATTACTATTAATGACTGACAGTAAAGTTGATATGCGTGGCGAAAGATTTGCAAATGCTCTTTGGGTAAAAATATTAGGATGGGTATCAGTAATCGCTCTAACTGTTCTGAATATGAAAGGTTTGCCAGATTCAATTGCCGGATTCTTTGGTGATAATCCAACCGCTTCCCAAATAGCTCTCGCAAACAACATTGCTTATGTCATTATTGTTGGAATAATTGCTCTGATCGTTTGGACAATTGTTGATATGCGTAAGACAAGTCATGAAATACTTAAACGGGCCGAAGATTAATCTCAGCTTCAATTCAACGGGGGGAAAAGTTAAGAATGACAAATTATAATGATGATGAAAAAACTGATTTTCACAGAATTCTAGTTGGTGTTGATGACTCTGAAGATGCCTTGTTAGCTTTTAATTACGCTATTAGACGTGCTAAAATCAGCGATGCTGAATTAGTCATTGTTTCCGTTCTTGAAAGTGATGAAATGAGCGTTTATCAAGCTTTAAACAAGGATTATGTTCATGGTGAGCGTAAAGAATTGGAACAACATATTCTCAAGTACCAAAAACAAGCTCAAGATGCCGGTGTTAAAAAGGTACGTTCAATCGTAGCAGAAGGTAACCCTGGGGAAGCAATTGTTAAAGATGTTATTCCTCATGTTGAACCTGACTTGCTAATTGTCGGTTCTTATTCTAAAAAAGGATTAGCCCGTCATTTTGGAAGCCAAGCTGCTTACATGGCAAAGTATTCACCGATTTCTGTCCTTGTAATTCGGTAATCGCAAAAAAAGAAGTGAATTTAAAATTCACTTCTTTTTTTTTGCCATTTTAAATTTATTGCCGTTTAGATAAAAGCCAAGAAACTATCCAAACCAAGATGACTGCTCCGATAATTGAAGGAACAATTGCCATCCCAGCCAACTGCGGTCCCCAAGAACCCAAAATCGCTTCACCAATCGCTGAACCAACTAAACCAGCAATAATGTTACTAATCCAGCCCATCGAACTGCTCTGACTGGTAACTGCACCTGCAATCGCTCCTATTATTGCTCCAACAATTAAAACCCATAGCCAATGAAGCATATCTCATCCTCTCCTTTCAATCTTAGAACTTTGGTTAGTTTAACGCTCCTATTAATCAATTTTTTTACTTTAATAGCCACCGCATTCGTGATTTCACTCAACCACCTTTAAAGCTGGTTTCTAACTGAATTCATCCATCCCAGCGAAGTCTATTATAGTAATTAAAAATATTAATAGCATCAACTAACTTCACGGCTAACTTATCACAGTGTAAAATATTATTCAAATTTTATGACTCAATGTCTATTGGTCTTTAAACAAATCGTGATAACTCGTTATCTGCTTAGCAGCTTTGCCAAACTATGATAGAATTAATTAAGAACTAACGCGAAAAAGTCGGCCTTATACAGACACACTTTAAAGCATCGACTATAAAATACGGGGAGATTATTTATATGAAAAAAAACAGCCGTACATGGATCATGACGGCAATTTTTATTGCAACTTTTATGACCTCAGTTGAAGTTACGATCGTTACGACAGCTTTACCAGAAATCATCAGTGCCTTGCACGGTCTGCGGTTTCAAAGTTGGATTATGAGCTCTTATTTGTTAACAACAGCCGTTTCAACTTTAATCTATGGTAAATTGGCTGATACTTACGGTCGAAAAAAATTGTTTCAATTAGGCGTGATCTTATTTACAATCGGCTCTTTTCTCAGCGGAGTCGCTGGTAATATTTTTTGGATGATTGCGGCACGAGCCTTACAAGGTTGCGGTGCCGGTGCAGTAATTCCATTGACTTTTACCATTATTGCGGATGTTTACTCATTCAAGGAACGGGCACGAATTATGGCTTTCACTAATACAGCTTGGGGGCTGTCTGCCTTGATTGGTCCGCTTCTAGGTGGCTTTTTAGTAGAAAATCTTTCTTGGCACTGGGTTTTCTTTGTTAATGTCCCCTTAGGGATCTTAGTTTGGCTGATCATGCAATTTCGTTACGCAGAACCTAAGCGCGATGTTACACGAATCGCAATTGATGGCTGGGGATGTTGCTGGCTGGCAATTGGGTTAACTGCTTTATTAATTGGTATTCAGCTTTTGCAACAGACTCCATTAAAAGGTTGGTTGCTGGTAATTGCTGCTCTGATTTTCTTGGGAATTTTTATCTTCCATGAATCCCAAACTGATCATCCTTTATTGCCACTGATGATTTTTAAAAATCGAACTTTTAATGTTCAAATTATTACTGCAACTATTTTAAGCGGCATTTTGATCGGTTATCAGATCTACTTTCCAATTTGGCTGCAATCACTTTACCATATTCATGCAACAGAAGCTGGTTTAGTCGTCACCTCAAGCTCCATCTGTTGGTTGTTGGCTTCCTTTACTATTGGACGATTATTAAGCAACTTTGCACCGCGACAAATTGCTTTAGTTGTAATTGCTATTCAAGCAGCAGCTTATGCTGGACTGCTGCTGGCCGGCAGCCATTTTCCTTATGGGTTATTTTACTTTGTAGCAGCTGTCAGCGGTGGCGGTATGGGGATCGTTATCACTATGAATATTATGTTAAGTCAGCAATTAGTTCCAACTGAACTAATTGCTTCAGCTAGTTCTGTGGTTACCTTAGGCCGTTCACTTGGACAAACATTATTAACCGGAATTTACGGCTCAGTTTTTAACTTAACGCTGAATTTTCATTTACCACAAAACCTGCAAGGAAAAGTTAATCAAGTAATTACTGGTAAGAGTGCTGCCTTACCGGTTAAAGAATTAGTATTAGTTAAAACAGCACTTTTAAGCAGCTTACATTTAGTTTTTCTAGTAGTGATCGGTTTATTCATTGTAGTTTTACTTTGTAATTGGTTTGATCCTAATCGGAAAATTATTAGTTAAAATTCATTGTTTCAGCAAAGTTAGTTGTTAAAAATGATTGCATTCCCCGTGGAATATCGAGTTCATCCATCTCGTGTGAATTAAGTTGATAACGTAAACGTTCTGGATGACCGGCTTGAACTTTAGTCAGCCATTCTGGTTCACGCAGCAACTCACGACCCATGGCAGCAAATGTAGCTCCTTGGGCTAAAGTTTCACTAACTTCTGTGGGAGAAGCTAAATTACCGACCACTATCAATGGTTTGCGCTGCTGTAAAACAGTTAAAATCTGCTGATTGATTGGTGAAGCACTTGGAGCTGACTTGATTGCCGGTCGCCAAGCTTGCCCTAGCGAAGTATGCAAATAATCAACCGGACTTTGAGCTAAAGCATCAACCAACTCCAGGGTATCAGCCAATCTGATTCCTGGAGTTTCAATTTCTTCTGGAGAAAAACGATAACCCAGCAAAAAAGGCTGACGAGCGTAGCGTTGAATTACTTGATGCACTTCTTCAATAACAGCTAATGGTAGTTTCAATCGATTCTGTAAACTACCGCCCCACTGGTCATGGCGCCGATTACTGTGTGGCGAGAAAAACTGCTGTAATAAATATGTGTTGGCACCATGTAGTTCCACTCCATCAAAGCCAGCCAAAATCGCGCGGCGCGTTGCCTTGCCAAAATCAGTAATTAGTTTTCTAATCTCATCTGTTGTCATAGCCGCCGGCACCTCAGCTTGCGGGCGAACAGCGGCAACCGCACTAGCACTCTGTGGTTGCTGCCCGCGTAAAATTTTTGAGTTTGTCATCCGACCGGCACTGAAAATTTGTAGAATCGCCTTACTGCCGCGGAGTTTAATTGTTCCTGCTAATTCAGTCAAGCTTGGTAACAATCGATCTTCTGCTGCAGATAATTCGCCTTCAAATCCCTTACCACGGGAATTAACATTGGCTACAGCTGTAATGATCATCCCCACACCTGAGCGGCGCCGATAAAAGCGCAATTCATCAGAAGTTACATTACCATCAAAAAAACTTGATTGCGTAGTCATTGGTGCCATTACGATTCGGTTATTAATCTGTAAACCATTTGAAAAACGATATGGTTTTAAAAAATTATCCATGTTGTTCTGTCTCCTTTTATAAAGCGCTGTCATTTAATTTATTATAGTTAATTATGCTGGCAACTGCAATTGCACTTCATTACCAACTTAATCAATATTTACCAGATCTTTACCGATTAATCATTGAAAAATTACTTGCCTGATATATATTGAGTATAGAATAATAATTGCTTAAAACTTCATTGTTTTTTTGCTTGGGCAATTATACTCAGCAGTAACAATTAATAATTAGCTAAGCTATAAAGGAGATCAATCATGTTATCACAAACACTCATTTTCGGTCACCGTGGTTACCCTAAAAAATTCCCAGAAAATTCACTGGCCGGCTTTCGTTATGCCATTCAGCAACGAATTGACGGACTAGAATTCGATGTTCATTTAACCAAAGATCAGGTCCCAGTTGTTATGCACGATGAAAAAATTGATCGAACCAGTAATGGTCATGGTCAGATTAGTCAATTAACTTTAGCCGAGTTACAACAATATCATCTCAGTAATGGTGAGAAGATTCCCACTCTCAACGAATTTTTGCACGTTGTTGCTGAAAATCCAGTTCAACTTAATTTGGAATTAAAAACTGATCAAATCCACTATCCCGAAATTGAACAAATCGTCCTTAAAATGGTTACTCAAGCTCCATTAGTTAAACCGGTGATCTTTTCATCTTTTAATTTACCAACTTTAAAAATTTGTCAGCAATTAGCTCCGCATGAACAATATTGCTGGCTGACTAAACACCGCGTCGCTGATCCGCAAAAATTTATTCAGCAAGAACATCTGGCCGGCTTGCACCTACACCACTACCAAGCTGACATAGCCTGTCAACGAATTTGGACAATTGATAACTCGTTCGTCGCACGCCGATTGTTGAAGAACCATGTTGCCGGTATTATTACCAATGATTTTGAAAAAATTCGCCAATTACGGCAAACAATCACGGCAGCTAGTTAGTTGAAAATAATTGTTTGTTTCTTTAGCTTTTGTTTTGCACAACTTTTGTGTTATTATAACATTAAAAGTAACAGCAGAAAGGAGAAACATTCAATGGCCAATAATCGTTTAAGTGATCTACTGCATATTTTAGTCTACATTCAGATGCATCAAAACCAAAAGCTGACTAGCGATCTGATTGCCAGTAGCTTGAATACTAATCCAAGTTTAGCTCGTCGCATGATGGGACAATTACGCAAAGCCGATCTACTTGAAACTACCCAAGGGTCTGCAACACCTAAGTTAACTAAAGATCCAAAAGATATCACCGTTTTTGATGTTTATTTGGCAACTTGTCCAGACTCACCTTTGCTCAAAGTCGATCACAACACTTCTAAGGAATGTCAAGTCGGCAATGCAATTCCCGGTGTCTTAAACAAATACTATTTAGATATTCAAAGTGCAGCTGAAGCCAAGATGCGGCATGTCACAATTCAAGATTTAATCAATGATGTTGAAATGAGCATTCGCCATCATTTGATGGTTGCTGAGCAATAATTGTTATAATAATAAACTTTTTTCTTTTGAAAGGTTGACAAACACTTTTTTCTTTTCTATACTAAAAAGCAATTAATCACGAAGGGACGAAAAGCTATGTTAAAAATCAGTTTAAACAATTTGTATACCGCTTGGCAAAGCCGGCTAAGCAGATTGTAATTCGGGGTTCACGGATGCAATCTGGCAAACAGTTTGTATCCGTGCCGGCTGATTTTTCGTAGTTTATAAAAAAGCCTGCATGGACAAAACAGCAGGCTTGGTTAAGGGCAAACCAGAGCATGCTGGTTTGCCTTTTTTGTTTGTCTCAGCCCAATTTTTAAAATTATTTTTTGGGGGAATTAATTATGAAAAGAATGTCAGCATTAATTGCAGCATTAGCTGTTTTTCTAGGTTTTGCTTTCTTTATGACTAAAAACAATTCTTCATCTGCTAACAAAAAAAAGATTCCAACCGTTGGGATCTTGCAGTTGATGACTCATCCGGCACTTAATCAGATTCATCATGGTTTCGTGGCTGGTTTAAAAGAATATGGTTATGTTCCTGGAAAAAATATTAAAATTGATTTTCAAAATGCTCAAGGTGACCAAAGTAATTTAAAAACCATGAGTACCAAGTTTGCTAATGAAAATGTCAGCTTAATGGCTGGAATTGCAACTCCTGCAGCTCAAGCTTTAGCTAATGCGGCTGGCAAAAAAACACCGGTTATTCTGGCCGGAATTACTGATCCAGCAGGCGGTGGTTTAATTAAGTCCGATCGTCATCCGGGAAATAATGTCACTGGAACTTCTGGTGAATCACCATTGAAAAAGCAATTAAAACTCTTGCGTGAAGTTGTTCCAACCGCTAAAACAATCGGTATTATTTATACTTCTTCCGATCATGGTGGTGCTTATAATGCAAAGAAGTTTGCAAAAATTTGCAAACAAGAAGGCATTAACTATAAGTTATATACCATCTCCAGTACCAATGATATGCAGCAAGTTGCTGAACAAATGGTTTCTCAAGTTGATGCTGTCTACGCCCCGCAAGATAACGGTGTCGCTTCGGCTATGAAAACTTTAACAAATGTTGCTAATCAAGCAAAAGTACCAGTCTTCCCTTCAGCTGACACAATGGTCAAAGACGGCGGCTTGGCTTCATATGCCATCAGCCAATATGATCTGGGTAAAGTTGCTGGTGAAATGGCAGCTCAAGTCTTACGTGGCCGAAAAACAGCTAATTTTCCAATCGCTTATGTAACCAAAGGAGAATATGTTATCAATACTAAAGAAGCACAAATCTTAGGTATTCATCTACCGGATAAAATCGTTCAACAGGCAAAAACGAAGGGAGAAGTGTTCAAATGAGTATGATTGTCTCAAGTATCGGTCAAGGGTTGCTCTGGGCTATTTTGGGAGTTGCATTATTTTTAACTTTCCGAATTCTTAATTTTGCTGATATGACAGTTGAAGGTACTTTCCCATTAGGAGCTGCTGCCGCGGTTGCCGCTTTAAGCCATGGTGTTAGTCCTTGGCTAGCAACTTTCCTCGGATTTGCTGCCGGAGCAATTGCCGGATTAATTACCGGGTTACTCTATACTAAAGGGAAAATTCCGATTTTATTAGCAGGTATTTTAGTTATGACCGCCTGCTTATCAATTAATTTAAGAATTATGGGCGGATCCAATATCTCTTTATTGGGTAAAAAAACAGTTTTCAGCAGTCATTTTTTAACCAGCCTACCAAAATACTTTGATAGTGTTTTTCTAGGATTGATAGTTATCGCTATTGTTACCGTCTTATTGATGATCTTCTTACAAACTGATCTTGGTCAAGCATTTATTGTAACTGGCGATAATCCATTTATGGCGCAATCAATGGGAATTAACCCCGATCGGATGATTATGATGGGACTTGCCCTTTCAAACGGAATGATTGGATTAGGCGGTGCACTTATCGCCCAAAGCAATGGCTACGCAGATGTTAACATGGGGATCGGAATTATTGTTATTGCTTTGGCTTCAATTATTATTGGTGAGGTTGTATTCGGGGAATTGACCTTGAATCAACGGCTAGTCGCTGTGACCCTTGGTAGCATTTTATATCGTTTCGTACTATTGATCGTTTTACAATTAGGCTTTAGCACCAATGATTTAAATCTATTATCAGCAATTATCCTAGCAATTTGTTTGATGCTGCCAAATCTAAGCAAATCACTTAATCTTGATCACATTTTACGGAGAGGAGCTGCTAAAAATGACCTCAGCTAAGCAACCGCTCTTAGAATTAAAAAATGTTACTACTGTTGTTAATGACCATACACCGGCCGCTAAAGCAATTTTAAAACAATTGAATTTAAAAATTTATGCTGGCGACTTTATTACCGTGTTGGGTCCTAACGGTGCAGGTAAATCAACTTTCTTCAACTCGATCGCTGGGACTCTTCCAATCAAAAGCGGACAAATTCTGCTGCAAGGTAAAAATATTACCCATCTGTCAGTTGAAAAGCGAGCTAAATTCATCAGCCGGGTTTTCCAAGACCCGAAAATGGGAACAGCTCCGCGGATGACAGTTGCCGAAAATTTATTATTAGCAACTAAACGCGGACAGATTCGTGGCTTGAAGCTGCGTGGTTTAAAAGCACAGTTACCTCGATTGCATTCTTTAGCTGCTTCAATGAATAATGGCCTAGTTGATCGGATGCAAACCGCAACTGAAAACCTGTCAGGAGGGCAGCGACAAGCACTTAGCTTTTTGATGGCAACTATCCAACAACCAGAATTATTATTACTGGATGAGCATACAGCAGCACTTGACCCTAAGACCAGTGCTCAGTTGATGCAGCAGACAAATGAACGGATTCTTCAAGAAAAACTAACCTGTTTAATGATCACACACCATTTGGATGATGCTTTGCGCTATGGCAATCGTTTGCTGGTTCTTGATGACGGCAAAATAGTTTTCGATGTCCGTGACCAACAAAAACAACAATTGACCAAACAAAAGTTATTAGAATTTTTTGGGGATATTGAATAATTTATTTACTCCCAAACAAAAATCGAAGTAAGTATAAAAACTTGCCTCGATTTTTTTATTGTCGATATTTATTTCGCTAACAGCCTTATTTTAAATATCAAGTTAGTTTTTGAGCCAACTCTGCATGATTACCCGCAAATAAAAACAAATTGGTATCAGCTTGAAATTTTTGACTATCAGCTAAACTGCCAACATCATATGGCAAAAAGCCTAGTGCCTGCATTAAATCAGCAGCCTGCAGTTTGACCCCAGCATCGCCAGCAAGCGGTAAAGCAATTTTTTTAGCTGCGGCTGCCGAACGGCTTTGCTGTGCTAGATTGGCCAAATTAGCCACCGGCAGGGTATTAAAAGCCTTGACTACTCGTGCTCCCGGGAAATGTTGGGCAACTAGTTCTGTGCTGGCCGTCTGATGTGTTTGAACTGCAGATAATTCGCCATCACGATGCGGAAAATAATTAGTTGCATCAATAATTGCGCTGTCAGCAAACGGCTGTGGATCAAGGTCAAAAATAGCTTTAAATGGAAGTGCTAAGATTACCAGTTCTTGTTGTGCAGCCTGTTCTAAATTTCCAGCCATTGCGTGTGGACCCAACTTTTCAACAATCGGCCGCAAACGCGTTAATCCATGACGATTAGTTAAAACCACTGAGTGTCCCACTTTAATAAACAACTCGCTTAAAACTTGAGCAACATGACCAGCACCAATAAAACCGATTTTCATTCTAACACCTCCATAAAAAATTTAATGTTTCACTGTTATTTTACCCTATCAACTGACTAGCTGACAACTCCAGACTCCCAAAACTAATGAAATTTCCGCATCTTTTCTGCTAAATGTACTTCATGAGTCACGAATTCATGTGTTCGGCAAATATAATCATGCTGGCGACCTAATTTAGCAATATAGCCATTAATATAATCTACTTCAGTTGGTCGGCCTTTAGAAAAATCTTGGTACATTGAAGGATAATGATATTTCAATGCATGGCTTTCAACGGTTACCGAGTCAATCATTTCTTGGCGAGTTTGAAGCAGCCGAATTCCTGCCCGTCCACATGCATCGTAAGCTTCATTAAGTAATTGGGCTGCCATCGCTGGAACGCCTTCATATTCAATAAATTGGCCCATTTGTACTTCAAACATTGTACACAAAGTATTAACCACTGCGTTAAAGACAACTTTTGACATACACATTCCCAAATAATCTTCCGTTAAAACTGGATTCAACGACGCCTGCTTCAAGTCTGTAATAAATTGTTTGGTTACAGCTGCCGGTTCACCTCCACCATATTGCGCAATATGCATTTCTTCAGCACCTTTAGCCCCCATAAAATCAACATCGGCTGGACCATCTAAGCGAGTTGCAATCATTGCCGTCCCACAAAGAATTTTTTCTGCTGAAAAATACTGGGCAAGTTTCTCAAAATGCCCCATCCCATTCATTGCTGAAAAAACATATTGATCTGAATGAAATAAACCTGCTGCTGCATCCCGTTGCAGTTCTTCTTCCAATTGCATCTGTTTTTTAAAAACGATCCAAACATCTGGATGTCCCTGGTATTCTTCAGGATAATAAATTTTAATTGGAACAATTCTTCGGTTTTGATGATCACGTGCTACTGAAACACCGCCCTGTTGGCGAACTTTTTCCACATTTGGTTTCCAAGTATCGATAAAGTCAACTTCGACTTTAGCATTTTCCTGCAGCATTACACCATAACGATATCCCATTGCTCCGGCTCCAATAACTCCATACTTCATTTAAATCTCCTCCTGACAAGATTAAATTTTCAAAACTGAACAAAAAACGCCCTTCAACCCGCTTTTCAACCGGTTAAAGGGCGCCTCTTCGGCACGGTACCACCTTTTTGTTTAGGCCGCTGCTACAACCATAACTACTCATTCAGCTCAACAAGCTGTCCGTGATAATGGTCGGAACCACTCAGCCTCAAAAAGCTGATCGTCACCTTGAACAAAGCTTTTTTATTTCAGTTAATATGCCATTTCAGCAAGTTTGGCATTTTCTGCAATCAGCTGGAACAATACTCTCTTTATCCAAATCAGTTCGATAATTATTAATAAGATTTTAACCTGAACATCATTAAAAAGTCAAGAAAATATATCATTTCATTTTAATTTATCATAGTTTAAAGCTCTTAAAACTGTCTAAAACTAAAAAAAAGCAAAAATATCGGTTGACATTCAAAAAAATATAAATTAAAATATCCCATGTAATTAAAATTAAATGAGAACAAAAAAATCATAAAACAAACGCGTTGACAAGAAACGGCTACTAGCATTTTGAGCAAGCGAACCTGGTTAGATGAGAGCAGGGATCAAAGGCAAATTAGTCAATCATCTTCGAGCGCTGTGATCAACACAATTAATTGCCAGTAAATCACGGTGGCGGCATCCATTAACATGCTGACGGATCGTTTCTTGGTCCGAATAAAGGTTTGCATTAGCAAACAAAAAAAGGTGGTACCGCGCGTGAGCGTCCTTTAAACAGTTTTAACTGTTTAAGGGACGTTTTTTGTTTACTTGATAAATTGTTTCAAATCATAGGGGGAAATAATAATGAAGTTTACAGTCTTAGGTGCAGGTGCAATGGGTTATCGTTATGGAGTTTTACTTCAAGAAGCAGGCAATGAAGTTGAGTTTGTCGATACTTGGAAACCAAATGTGGAAAAAGTTCGCCAACAAGGCGGTGTACTTGTTTCCCGTGATCACCAAAATACTCGTCTGGTCCCAGTTAAAATGTTCTATCCTGAAGAATACCAAGGAAATCCTGATGTTTGGGTCGTTTTCACTAAGCAAATGCAATTGGCTGATTTCCTGAAACGAACCGCTCACTGTTTTAATGAACAACAATATGTTTTGACTTGTATGAATGGGATGGGTCATGTTGAGAAACTGCTGCAGCATTTCAAACCAGAAAAATTATTAGCCGGCACCGCGCTTGTTGCTACAGTATTGAATGGTCCTGGGAATGTTGATTTTATTGGTGCACGCGGAGCTGGTACCATGAATTTGGCTAACTACACTGAAAAGCCGGATGAGACGACACATAAAATTGTTGCTGAATTAAAAAAAGCGCAATTTAATCCCAACCTGACTACCAATTATCGCGGAACTCTCTTGGCAAAGGTCGTCTTTAATTCAGTTGTCAATACTTTGTGCACTTTGTTTGAAATTACGATGGGTGAATTTGCCGGTTATCCCGGTGCTGATCAACTTAGTCGGCAGTTAATTGATGAAGCTTACGATGTTTGTGAACGTGCAGGTATCCAAATGCTGAATACCCGCCAACAAGAACTTGATAGTGTCAATTATGTATCCAAAGTTGCCAATCCATTACACTACCCATCAATGTATCAGGATATGTCACACGACCGGCCCACTGAAGTAGATTATATCAATGGCTACTTAGTTGAATTGGGTCGTAAATATCACTATGAAGCTAAAACACATGCCTTTTTAACACATTTGGTTCATTTAGCTGAGCATACTCGGCAACAAAATTTACAGCAAGCAGCTGCTAAAACGGAAAGTTCACCAGTTGTTGAAGCTGAAGCTTAAGTTTTAAAAAATTAAAAATTCCGGCACATATAAATATATTTTAGCCGTAACGGTTTTGTCTCGCATCTGGAGATGGACCGTTTTTTTGTCAAAAATTATATTAAACAATAGCTGTCTTATCCGCTGCCTTCAGTAACAGCTCCCCAACTAACCAAGTAGACCGCATAAGCAGATAACATTGTCTTTAATAAGCATTTGCTGAAAAAGCACTCAAATTATCTGCACAAATTTGCTTTAAAGATTTGTCAATTTTTGATACACTTTTAAGCATAAGGATACTTAATTTTCCTTATTTTTTAGTATATTCGAAAATCCTCGTTCTTTTCATTCGAATTTATTACAGGAAAAATTATATAAACTGGAGATGCTTAATCATCATGATCGCATATTTGAGCAAATACATTGCCGGACTTTATCGTCAATCAAAAAAAGAAATAAATCAAGAGTTTCAAAGTGTTGGCATTCGTGCAACTCAAGGTGATTTATTATTATTTATCAATGATAATCCGGGATTGTCGCAAAAGAAAATTGCTTCACTCATGATTTTAGATCCTAGCTTAGTTGGTCGGGATTTAAAACTCCTATTAGACGCCGGCTTCATTCGTCGCTGCAATACACCAAATGACGCCCGCATCTACCAAATCTTTTTAACGCAAAAAGGCCAGTTGCTTACCAATAAATTACAAAAGATCGTTACCAACTGGTGGCAAAAGTTTTTTCGTAAAAACCCAGAAGTTGATTTAAATCAACTAATAAATCAACTGCAGCCACTGTATTTTTCACTAATTTCCGATTCAACAGATTCGCTTGATAAACATTAAAAGTTATTATAACTAAATCAGCACGCTATTGATTAATCGAATCTACCTCTCTTACGTAAAACAAAGCTGTTGAATCCTTGTAATATCCCCTTGTTTTCAAATCAGTTAAAAACTCAAATTATTAAAGAACGTACCAACTCCATTTTCGTTAAAAACTCAACTATCCCATCTGCAATTTCCAACCTGATCACTATCTACTGGCTACAGCTTTGCTTTTTTAACATCTGCCTATTATATTTTCATGGCTTATTTCATTATTTATTTCAAGCTTTTTCAAACACCAGCTGCGTTTTTCAAGGATTACTTCACACTTTTTCCCTTCGGCGACTATTCTTAAATTTCAGTACAAAATGTAATTTATACATATAATTTCTAAATTATATGTATATTAATAAAGACATAAGGTAGACAAGCTTATATAAATAGTATACAATTATTATTGTCATTAATAGACTTGTCTACTATTATTATTTTAGGAAAGAAAGCGATGAAGTGTCTATTGTAGGATTAACCGGTCAAATCTTTTTAATGTTCATTTTGATGGCTGTTGGTTTTTTAGCAAATAAAATTAATTTTTTACATGCACAAACTTCAGATGATTTAACCAATATACTTTTAACAATCATTGGCCCCTGCTTAATTGTTAAGGCCTTTGAACAACCCTATTCTGCAGATCGAGCGCAGTTATTTCTATTAGTAGGATTGGCTGTTGTAATTTCATATTTCATTCAAATCTTATTATCCCAACTAATTTTCAGAAAAACTGCCAACCAAAATATTAAAAACATTGCTCGTTACAGCAGTGTTTATCCAAATGTTGGTTTCTTAGGCATCCCTTTAGCCAGCTCTTTGTTTGGTAATAACGGGGTATTCTTTGCAGTTGTATCAATGGCTGTTTTTAATATTTTCAACTGGTCACATGGTGTTTCAATTTTTCATAAAAAGTCACAAAACTTTTGGATCGTTTTGAGACAAATAGTTATGAATCCGAATATTATAGCTATTATTATTGGTCTGCTGATTTTCTTTTTCTCACTACATGTACCAACTATCTTAAATCAAGCAATTACTTATATTAGTAACGCTAATACGCCGATGTCAATGATTGTAGTCGGAAGTAGTTTAGCCAACAGTAAACTTAATAAAGAATCATTTTCCAGACCGATTATTACATCTTTGGCCTTACGAAATATTATTTATCCATTAATTACACTAGTTATTCTGCTGTTAATGAATATTAATGGAACAGCTTTTTCAGTCAGTTTATTATTAGCTGCTTGTCCTGCCGCAAGTTTGGGCGTTTTGTTTACTTTGCAAATTCATCAAGATGCGAGCCCGGCAGTTAGCTTAATGAGCTTATCAACAATTTTCAGCTTACTAACGATTCCACTCGTTTTCAGTATAGCTTCATTGTTTTAATTTAAGGTAATTTACTTCACTTATTACTAACGGGCCTGTCAATACAACCATTGATAAGTTGCTGTTTATTTTTTGACTTTTAATGACAGCCAAACAAAATTTGCAATTTTAGATCAAAATAAAAGTATTCTTCCCAATAGCCCTTTAAAGGCTATTTTTTTCACAAAATTAAGTACTATTAATAAGTAATAACCTAATAAACATACTTGCAAGCATAAAATATAGCCTTTATTAGCTATAAGAAAATCTAATTAAAATTGCTGGTCTCTAATTAATTGTTATTAAAATAACTTTTTAGTTGACATATGGCTGGTGTGACATTAAAATTAACAGTATATTCAATTGAATAAATTGTCTAGCAAATTTCAATTAGCTGTAATGTTATTAATTACCGATAAACAAATTTTAAATAGGTTAACATTTGTGGGCAAACATGTTAAAATTGTTGGTACAGATATCTGATACTCTTACACGTATTAGCTAAACGACGTTAAGAGGACACTATCAAATCCATAAGGTAAAATAACCAGTTATAGTTAATAGATTTTTGGCAAACTACAGATTAACAATACAAGGAGGAACTAATAGTGAAAATTACAATAATTGGTGCAACAGGAATGGCAGGAAAAGAATTAACAAGTGAAGCTTTGAAGCGTGGACATAGCGTAACAGCGATTGGACGTTCTTCAGAAAAATTAGCTAAATTAGCGGCTGGCAAGGACAGTCAACAATTAAAAACAGTTGCTAAAGACGCTTTTGCATTGACTAAAGCAGATTTAGCAGACAGTGATGTTATTGTTGATGCTTTTGCTTCAAGTCCTGACCAAGCATATTTGCATGTTGATTTAGCTACCAAATTAATTGCTATGTTTCGTGGTGCTAAGCAGCGTTTGGTCTTCATTTTAGGAGCTGGAAGTTTAAAAACTGGAGAAGATCATCACTTGTTTGTTCATGATATGGAAAAGAATCCTAAAGTTCAAGCAATTATTGAAGTACCTCGTAATCAATTTGCTGAATTAACATTCCTAAGAACTGTTAAGAATGTTGACTGGGTTGGTGTTTCACCTTCAATCAACTTCCATCCAGGTGCTGCAACTGAACTGCTTTTGGGTAAAGATGAGCTTTTATTTAATGATAAAGGCGTTTCTGAAACTTCTGCAGGCACAATGGCTGTTGCTATTCTTAACGAAATTGAAAAACCACAACATCAAAAAGAACGATTCACAGTTGCTGATCGCTAAAAAAATTGGGGCTTAACTAATGGAAATAGTAATACTAATTTTAATTGGCATTTTAGTCGGAATCTTCGTTATCTCAATGGGAGGTGGCGGCGGTGCAATTTATCTCGGTATTTTGACAGCACTCTTTCATTTACCGGCTGCAACGGCTGCAACAACTTCTTTGATTACGGCTATTCCCTCCTTATTGTTAGGAGCATATGCTTATTATCGCCAAGGTAAAATTGATTTCAAAATTGGAAATAAGATGTTAATTGCAGCGTTACCAGCTGTAGTTATTGGTTCTTTATTGGCCCCTTTAATTCCTAAAATGGTTTACACCATTATTATCGGTTTAATACTTATAGTTTTAGGAATTCAAATCTTTTTAAAAACGCGGCAGTCTAATTCTTCTAAAGATGATGCTACTCATAATAATAATTTTAAAGCAATTGGTTATGGCTTCTTAAGTGGCTTAATGGTCGGGATTGCCGGTCTCAGCGGTGGCGGCCCAATTGTGGCTGGTTTATTATTAATGGGATTAGATATGATTAATGCTGCTGCGACATCGGCTTATGTGTTGATTGGTACTTCAATAGTTGGAGCACTGCTGCATGTTTCCAACGGTCAGGTTGACTGGACTGCCGGAATTGGTTTAATGATTGGAGCTTTAATTGGAGCTTTTATTGCTCCTTATCTAATGACCAAATTCAAGCACAGTTCAACTTGGTTACCACCAATCATGGCAGTATTATTGATCGTTATGGGAATCAAAACCATTATTTGATCATTAGTATAAAAAATACTTGATAAAATAAAAATTGAAAAACTAAAAAAGGTCAAGACTTATCATCCAATCTATGATAAGTCTTGACCTTTTTAGTCAGTATATTTCTCCATTTTAAATTTATTTCAATAATAAATTTTCAGCTAAAGCAAAATTTCCAATATTAGCAGAGCCATTATTGGCAACTTGTGGCATCGTAATGTATTGATCCAGAGGTGGAACTTTAACATAATCGTTTAAGATGTTTTTGAATTCACTGCGAACCTTTTCAAGCAATACTTTATTGGTTACCCCACCGCCAAAGACTATTTTATTAGGGCGTAAAATTAACGTTACTTGAATAGCCGCTTGTGCAATATAATAAGCTAAAATATCCCAAGTTTTATCCGTTAACGGAACATCTTGACCTTTTTTCCCGGTCCGAGCTTCAAACGTTGGACCAGCAACTAGTCCTTCTAAACAATCATGATGATATGGGCAAATTCCCTTAAAATTCAAATCATCAGGATGTCGTTTCAAAAGAACATGTCCCATTTCGGGATGACCAGCACTCCCCACTAAATGACCATCAATTACTGCCCCAGCTCCAACTCCGGTTCCAATAGTATAATAAACTAAAGATTCAATTTTTTCATTAAATAGCGTAGACATTGTATATTCGCCAAAAGCTGAGCCATTAACATCAGTAGTCCACGAAATCGGAACATTGATACTTTTTTTAATAAATCCTAGGAAATCGGTATTAGCCCAACCCTTTTTAGGAGTTGTTGTAATATAACCGTATTTAGGTGATGTTTTTCTTATTTCAATTGGACCAAAAGAAGCAATTCCAAGGGCATCTAATTTAAATTGTTTAAAGTAATCAACAACAGCCGTCAAAGTTTCTTCGGGGGTCGTCGTGGGAATTTGCACTTTATCTTTGATTCGATAATCTTCGTTTCCAACTGCGCAAATAAATTTAGTTCCACCTGCTTCGATACTACCTAATAACATTTTTTATTTGTATGCAAAATGTGGGAAAGCATGCATGCACTTAAGCCTGCACACTCAGAAAGAAAAACACATACCTCTCCTTTCTTAATTTACTGATACTTGTTATCACTGGAACTTTTTAGAGTTTCGCAAACTTATAATATATAAAATATAATCTGCTTAGATTTCAAGGCTATTTTCTTAACTAGCAACTTATAGATCCTCATATTGACTTTTGGATTATTTATCCAGTAATACCATACTTCCACATTTAACTTCTTTCTGTAATTAATGTATCACAATTATATATTTTTACATATATTTTAGATAAATATTATTCACCTCCCTAAACAAACATATTTAGAAAGCATATCCGAATAAAATTATTAAAATTGTACTTAATCTTTCAAATATTGTCTATTAAGAAATCTAAAACTATTTGTATTCAAGAATAATTATCAGACCTCAATTAAATTTAAGGCTTTTACTTATAAACAGTGTACCAGAAAATAACTGAGCTAATCCGAAAAATGGTTATTTGCTTTTTAATTATTTTTCAGCGAATCACGAATACTTAAAAAGCATTTTATTGAGTTTGAATCAAATATTTTTTTGAACCCTTTTTCTTACAAAAACTACATCAGAAATTCTAAAGAATCAAAATATTGTAGAAAACGATTTCTTAATTAACAAAACGAAGTATAAACTTTTTGGATTTTTATGTCAACCGGTTGCTTTATTTTATAACAACCGGTTGACATACTTTTTGGAAACGCTATAATAAGCATTGAAAACGATTACTAAGGTGTTTATACAAACTAAGTAATAGTTTTTAAAATCTATAGTGAGGTGAATTACAATGACACAACTTATCGATAAAGCAAAGTTAATTCGAGTAACTAATAAACGTTATCGGCAAAATTTTCATATTATCACACCTGAAGGCTGGCTAAATGATCCTAATGGGCTCTGCTATTTCCAAGGATATTACCATGTTTTTTATCAATTTCATCCATATTCTGCTGAATGGGGTCCAATGCATTGGGGACATGTTCGCAGTAAGGATCTAGTAAATTGGGAACAGTTGCCTGTAGCCTTAGTACCTGGTGACCCAGAAGACAAAGGTGGCTGTTTTTCCGGTTCAGCAATCGTTAAAGGAAACCGTTTATATTTAATTTATACCGGACATCATTATTACGACGACGGAAATCTTGATCATTTTTGGGAAAATCAAAATGTTGCATATAGTGATGATGGTATCCATTTTACTAAATATACTGACAATCCAATAATAAGCGTCCCTAAAGACAATACTCAACATTTCCGAGATCCAAAAGTTTGGGAATTAGATGGTCAGTATTACTTGGTAATTGGTAGTCAAGATAAAGAAAAACTTGGTCGAATATTGATGTACAAATCAAAAGATCTTTTAAATTGGGAATATTTAGGACCAATTGCAAAATCACACGGGCAAGAAACTGAAGGAAGTATGTGGGAATGCCCTGACTTTTTCAGATTAAATGGTCAAGATGTTCTGATCTGTTCACCAATGGGAATCAAGCCAACTGAAAAGAAATATTTAAATGTGTCACAAACAGGATATTTCGTTGGACAACTAGATTATAAACAACCTAAATTTAAACGAAATAATTTTAGTGAGTTAGATTATGGTCATAACTTTTATGCAACGCAAACTTTTGTTGATCCCACAGGAAGACGTATCTTATTTGGCTGGATGAGTCCCTTTGATGAAGAAATGCTGGAAAAGCCAGATGGTTGGGCTGGAAGTTTGACTATTCCACGTGAACTAAAACTTGACGGAGATCATTTAAGGATGCTTCCGCTTAAAGAATACCAACAATTAAGAACCAAGAAAATTTATGATACTAATTTGCAGCTGGCGAAAAGGAAAAAATTGGATTTGCCGGATATCCAGCATAGTGAACTACTAATTGAGTCTGAACTAAATACAAATGATCAATTAAAATGGTCACTTTTGGAAAATGAAGAAGAAATTCTTAGTTTAAATTACGATCAAAAAAATAGTGAATTAACCTTATATCGAAAAGGAAAAGACAGTTTTCGCTATGCTCAGATTAAGAAAACCAATCAACTAAAATTGCATATTTTCATTGATACCAGTTCAGTCGAAATTTTTGTCAACGATGGTGAAGCCGTTTTCACCGAACGCTATTACACACAAAAAAAGCTGCTAACTCAATTTAGTACTAACGGTACTTTGAATGTTAACGTAATTGCTTTTAATTTAAAAAAATAGAATAAAAATATGACAGTGAATAATTATATACATTGACTGTCTCTGGAGATGAATAAAAAATGAATCAACCTATTGAAACTAAAAAAGTTAGTCAATGGAAAAATCCATTTTATATTGACTACTCAGTTAATATCTTGTTGTTCTTTGCTGGTTGGGGTATTTGGTGGTCATTCTTCCAAATTTGGTTAACCACTAAAGAGGGGTTTTCTGGAGCCCAAGTAGGAACTATCTATTCATTTAATTCTGCTTTTTCTTTAATAATGAATCTTGTCTATAGTAACATTCAAGATCGATTAGGTATTAGACGACATTTATTAATCTTCTGTGCCATACTTCAAATCTTCCTTGGACCGTTCTTTACATTTCTTTTTGTTCCAATGCTTGAAAGTAACTTTTTAATTGGTGCAGTTGTCGGTTCTTGTTATTTAACTCTTGCTTATTTATCAGCTTCTCCAATGTTTGAAGCATTAACCGAAAGAATTAGTCGTCGCTTCAATTATCAATATGGTTCTGCTCGAGCATGGGGATCTTTTGGTTATGCTATATCAGCTCTAGCAGCTGGTTTCTTATTTACTATCAATCCAGCCCTCTTATTCTGGCTCGGATCAGCATTTGGAATTTGTCTTTTAATTGTACTCATTGTGTGGAACCCGATTAATAGTAAAAAAAATGTTGAAAAATTTGAAAATAAACAAGTTAGAAATCGTGAAGCTGTTTCACCGACTACTAAAGAATTTTTGAATATTTTCAAAGTACGAAGCCTGTGGGAAATTGCTATTTTCTTAGTTTTCAGTGGGACTTTCTATACTATCTTTGATCAGCAAATGTTTCCGCAATTCTTCACTAAATTCTTTGCAACTCAAAGTGCCGGTGATCATATGTATGGTATCTTGAATTCGGTCGAAGTCTTCTTAGAATCAATTTTAATGGGACTCATTCCTCTATTAATGAAAAGAATAGGTGTTAGACGTACTATACTACTTGGAGTTACTTTTATGTTCATAAGAATTGGTGGATGTGGGATCATAAATAATCCACTCGGAGTTTCACTCATTAAATTATTGCATGCTCCAGAAACGGCAATCTTCGTAGTTGTTATGTTTCGGTACTATACTCTTCATTATGATCCACGAGTATCAGCAACTATCAATATCGTAACCGGGTTAGCTGGCTCGGTAGGTCAAATATTACTATCAACGCCTTTGGGAATTTTACGTGATAGCATTGGTTATCGATCAACTTTCTTAGTAATAGCTGGAATTGTTTTATGCGCTGGTGTTTATGGATTCTTCATCATTAGAAAAGATGATCAAGAAGTCAACGGAGAAGCATTTAACAAGGCTATTAAAAAATAAACATTAAAAAGGCTTCTATTTAAGATGAAACTCAAAATAATTTCATCTTAAACAGGAAGTCTTTGTTGGGTTAAACTTGACAATTTAATTTCCAGTAAAAAATTAAGCTGTTGTTCCTTTCCACAATTCAACTGGCAAAATGATATTTCTAGGATAAGGCTCATCATTAATCATTTTTTGTAAAATATCAACTGCTTTTTGTGACATTGTTTCAACTGGCTGAATGATTGATGTCAGATCAGGCATCAATAACCTAGTAATGTTAGCCCCATCATAACCTATCACTTTTAGATCATCGGGTACTTTAATTCCTAATTGTTTAGCAATCTGAATTATTAATGCGGCATTAATATCACTCGAAGCAAAAATTCCATCCACTAAAGGATGCTCACGAAAAATTTCACGAAAAATTTGGATTTTTTTACTTTTAGAATCTTTAAGGGAAACAGTATATGTATGAGGAATTAAGTTATTTTCTTTCAAAACATCCTCATACGCTTGTCTTCGCTTTTGTGCCGGTGATTTTACTGATGCAGGACCGTTAATATGGATAATTTCTTTTGCCCCACTTTTTAAAAGCAATTGAGTAGCAATTTTCCCTCCTTGGTAGTTATCCGAAGAAACTACAGGAATTTCTGGATTTAAATTCATATCAATAGCAACGATCGGTGGTAAATTCTTTTTTTGATACTCTTTCAAATCTTGATTATGAGCACCTACGATTAAACCATCTACCTGATGGGAAAGTAATTGCAATAAATATGTTTCTTCTTTGTGAGGATCATTCATTGAGTTCCCAAGGATTACTTTAAAACCGCGATTAAACAATTTTTTTTCTAAAGCTTCTACCATTTCAGCATAAAATGGATTATTAACAGTTGGAAAAATCAGACCAATGATATTGGTTTTATTACTATATAGTTGGCGAGCTATAGTATTGGGACGATAATTTAATTCTTCAATGGCTTGATAAACTTTTTCAATAGTATTTTGGCTTAGATAGCCCCGATTATTCAAAACCCGTGAAACTGTACTTTTGGAAACTTGAGCCAGTTTGGCAACATCATCAATTTTAGGACGTCTTGTGCTCATTAAGATATACTCCTTTTGATCCACATAGTTACATGATTACTTAGTATTAAACAAACGTAACCTACTTAATCTTATCATATTCAAATAATTCATAAAGTTAGCTAATTACTTAAATACTTAACGTATCAATTTTTAATCGTTCAGACTATAATTAATTTTTTTGACTGTATAAAAAAAGCACATCCTGCGCTAACGTAAACTTAAAAACATGCACAGAACAGGAGTTGACCATACATTGACTTTACCCCACGAATACTTTTTATTCAATAATAAAAACCACCAACCTTCTTTAGCAGCAAATTTATGTCAATATAGTATTCAATTAAATTATCTAAAAGTATAAATTACTTGTTCTTAATATAATAAGGTTATGGTTAGCATCACCTATTTCAATATTAATTGAAAACAAATTCTGAAAGAATACAATTCTTTCCTAAATATAAATAACAAATATTAAAATGCAGGTAAAAATCATTTCTTACATGATTTAACCTTTTTTTATTTGCTTTACAACAAAATCATGTTATTATAGTGTAAGGAAAAAGTAAGGGGCGACTTGATGAATGAAATTAACGTCATTAAAGTTTGTTCAAAAATCACAAGCAAAAATCAGATTACAATTCCCAAAATCGTGCGTGAATTTTTAGAAGTAAAATCTGCTGATACGATTGAGTGGAAGATTGAACCAAACGGAAAGGTGGTAATCGCAAAAAGCAAAGCTGACTTGTGGCAAATTATTAATGAACAAGAAAAAGAGTTTGGTAACCTCAGCACAGCCGGGGTTGATTGGGAAAAGGATTTAGAAAGTGAAGATTTTGATTAATGAAACTGAAACAGGGAAACATTTTACGCGCCGGCTTAAATCTGATCACAGGTACAAATGCTAGGGAAAGGCGGCTATACTTGGTTGTTAGCAACAACCAGTACAATCAGTATTTTAATACTGTCCTAGTTGTCCCAATCAGCACGGCAGACAAGTATCTTACCATGAAAAAATATATTAAATCACCATTATTTATAGAAATAAAAAAAGAAAATATTCATGGAACGGCTTTATTACAACATATCCGAACCATAAATTCCATGAAGTATTCCGGTGAACAGCCTGAAACAACCTTGTCTCAACAAGAAATCAGTATAATTAGTGATAGAATCCAGCAATTCTATTAGGGTAGAAAAAATATTAACATGTTCAAAACTGTTCCAAATGCACAATATCATGTTAAAAAATATCATAATCAATCAAAGAATTGAAAAAGGAATGGATATTAACTATGACAGAAGAAAACATACGACCTGCCGCACAAGCAACTATTGAATCAATTTTAAATGACTTAAAACAAAATGATCTAGGGATTGCCTTGCTTAAACGAGGTGAATCAAAAAAGATAAACTTACTAGATATTCTTTTAAAGAAAGTAGCAATTGGCAATGCGCAAATGTTGACTGATCAAGATGGAAAGCAAGTTGCAGTGAAAATTTGGCCGCTTGCATATGCTCATCAGTTAAGAAGTGTCAGCGGACTAACTAAAAACCGAAGAAAGGCTATCCAACAACTTTTTGAAAAATGGACGGCACTCGGTTACAACAAAGAACACATTGAAGTACCATTCAGCAGCAATTCATTTAGCAAATTATTGCATGACGAATTAAGTTTCACTAAAGCCGATTATGCCGTAATCAGAGTCGATTAAAAATAGCATATAGAAAATTTTTAAAATAAAGAAGCCCGTTTAGTTGTGATTCCCCCAAATCGGACTTTTAAGGAGTGGTAAAATTCCACTCCTTTTTTCTTACCCTAAAATTGAGATGTCTGCTCCCCTTTT
This sequence comes from Liquorilactobacillus ghanensis DSM 18630, assembly GCF_001435235.1. Taxonomy (GTDB): domain Bacteria; phylum Bacillota; class Bacilli; order Lactobacillales; family Lactobacillaceae; genus Liquorilactobacillus; species Liquorilactobacillus ghanensis. The sequence continues at coordinate 141,427 of NZ_AZGB01000018.1, forward strand.
TTAAAATTCAGCTAAACTTACAGTAATGCAGCTGTTTATTGCCATAATAGTCATTAATTAAAGCATAATTGATCATGATTCAGATCAGTCGCTAGATTTTTAACAGATTTAGCAACTTCAAAATACGTTGCAAGTTCATTTTTGGCAAAAAAGGTTATTAAATTAATCTCAAAAACGTAATAAATGGTATATAATTTATATTGTAGTTAAATATGTGCCGTTTTATAAACTAATTATCAGTGATTTGTTAAATGATTATTACCGTCTTCATTTATAAGAACAGGTTAAATACTTGGAGCATGGGCTACTCAAAAAAAAGTGTAGCAAAGACAAGTCTGGGGAAAAGCACTTAAATTCACGGTTGATCTCGCTAAAGGAAAGGAGCAATTCTATGTTATTTTGGCATCGAAAAGTATGGCTGGGCAATGGAGATAAGCTGGGGCAATCAGTTTATTGGGACACTAAAGAAAAAAAAGCATATATTGGTGAATCAAGTAAACTTATTTCAGTGAAAAAGAGCAAAAATAACGGTTTATACGCCGGAATAATCATTGTAGTGCTTACTGGACTAATCGGTATACTGAAATTATCCGGTTTTCACATTCGATCATCAGACTCAAATGACTTCTGGACGGCTATGTTAACACTCATTTATTCTGCAATTGCAATTTATTTAATGAACCGATTCTTTTACCGGCGACACGCTAAATATACCGAAACCACCTTAAAGCAGGCTCGGGCAGTCATTAACACTCATCCTTGTAGTCATGCAGGTTGGAAAGACTTATTTATTTTTGTGCCAATTATGTTTTTAATGACAGGTGGCTCGGCAATAGCAATTCTTTTTGCTGCTATTGATGAAGTGGTGGTGGTCTTAAGATGACAGTTATCTATCTGCCAATACTAATGACTTGTTGCGTACTGGCTTTTGCAGTAATTGTGTTCCTTAATAACCCTTATCGAGTTTACTTTGCCAAAAAAGATATCGATAAAGCCATTAAAGAACAACGTAAACAAGAACGGGCACAGAAAAAATTGGAACGGCAAAGAGAAAAAATTATGAAAAATGAAGAAAATAAAAAAAGTGAATAAAGTTTTACCAGTGGGATTCTTGGTGACCATAACAATGCTGAAGATTGGTTTATGATTATCACAACCGCGTTAGTAACCATAAGATTCCCCAAAATATATTTTAATTATGAGACAATGTAAAAATCCGAGCTTATAGCTTCCATTAGACCTTCAAAAAAATTAATAAAGCAATTCCTAATAAGGATAATTTATACATTAGGAATTGCTTATTTGATTTAAGAATAAATCTGACTTTTATTTTTTACTTGGATGTTTTAACCTATCTGCTGTGATAACCCGAAAATTGTTTGCATTAATTGTAATCCTAGTGTTGGTTACATAATTACAAACATAGTAATTTTTCCCAATATGTTCAATGTTAGTCGCATTTGATATAGTTTCTTTTACCAAAACTTCAATTTCATTATTTGATAAGTTGATGTTCAATTTTTTATTTATTCGTTTATACACCAAAGCTGTATAACAAATTTGATTAATAATCGTCGTTTTTAATGTATTCATTTTTCCACTCCAGTATCTTTAATTCATGAGTCAATTGGCTATTTTTTGAATACTTATTTTTGCCATTGCAGGCGTAACGCATTAAAAACTGCCAGCAAGGTTACTCCAACATCGGCAAAAACTGCTTCCCATAAAGTAGCCAAACCAAAAGCACCTAGTAAAAGCAGGATAAATTTGATTACTAGGGCCAAACCAATATTTTCCCAAACGATTCGCCTTGTTTTATCAGCTAAAAGAAATACTTGCTGTATTTGCTCCAGTTGATCCGTCAATAAAACAACATCGGCTAATTCAATTGCTGCCGCTGCTCCATTTTTTCCCATTGCAACACTGACATCAGCACTGGCCAATACTGGAGCATCATTAACTCCATCACCGACAAACATCACTTGTCGTCGTTGATTATGTGCTGATTGACGATAATGTTCCATAAATTTTAGTTTATCAGCCGGCAACAAGTCAGCTTGAATTTCATCAAATTGCAATGAAGCAGTCGCTTGCTGAGCGTTTTTAAGATTATCACCGGTCAATAAAACTATATTTTTAACCTGTCGTTGCCGTAAAAAGCTTATTAATGAACTAGCGGCTGGTTTTAAACAATCTGCTAATAAAATCCGCCCAGCATATTTAGTAGCAATTTGTACATAAATTTCAGTCATTCCCGTTGCAGCAAGCTCTGTCGGCAAATTACAAGTTAACCAATTTTTCTTACCAGCACGTATTATTTTACCGGTAACGACTCCACTAATTCCACCGCCAGCAGTTTCACTTAAATCTGAAACCGGCAGCAACGTTTGTTTAGCTGCTTGATTAGCAGCCATAATTGAACGAGCTAGTGGATGATTCGATTGTTGTTCCAAAGCAGCAGTAAATTTTAAAATTTCTGCGGCTGTAAATCCATTCGCTGGTTCAATTTTGGTTACTTTAAATTTTCCTTGTGTCAACGTCCCAGTTTTATCAAAAGCCACCGTTTGCAGCTGTAATAATTTATCTAATGAGTTGCTGCCGCGAATCAATATTTTTTGCTTAGCGGCCGCCCCTAAAGCACTGAAATAACTTAAAGGAACTGATAAAACCAGTGCACACGGACAAGCAATTACTAAGAAAACCAACGCCCGCCGAAACCATTCCTGTGGTTCAGCTGCATTTGAAAATAACGGTACTAAAGCAATTATTACCGCTCCTAAAACAACTAGCGGAGTATATTTGCTAGCAAAGCGGGTAATAAACTTCTCGGTCACGGTTTTTTTGTGGCTCGCTTCAGTAACCAATTTTAGAATTTTGGTTAACGTGGAATCAGCGTAATCTTGCGTTGTTTCAATTTCAAAAGCATTTTCTTGATTAAGCGTCCCACTTAATACCTGATCTCCAACACTAACTGACTGCAGCTGCGCTTCCCCCGTCAAAGCAGCTGTATTCAAAAATGAATTGCCAGCAACCACTATCCCATCTAGGGGAACCTTTTCTCCGGGTTTAATCAACAAACGGCTACTCTTGCTGACTTCCGCCGGATCAACAGCTGTCCAATTATGACCAGCTTTTATCCATGCTTGCTGTGGTTGCAGCTGGAGCAGCTGAGATAATGAATGTTTTGAACGTTCAATTGCATAATCTTCCAAAAATTCACCGATTCGATAAAACACCATTACTGCAATTGCTTCTGGATACTCACCAATGACAATTGCACCCACTGTGGCAATCGTCATTAAGAAGTTTTCATCAAAAATGCGTCCACGAATAATGTTTTGGCCTGCTTGAAATAAAACCGGATAACTCGCTAAAAAATAAGCCATTAAGTAAATTGCTATTTGAATTTCATCAATCACTACTAAAAAAGACAGTGACATTAACAAAATCGCAATTATTAAAGTCCCAACAGCTACTTTATTAGCCGTTGCAAATTTAACTAACAATTGAAATCTTCCCCGTTGCTTGGTAGTAATCATGTGCCTCACTCCTTTTTGAATGTATGAGCATATGTTCATTTATAATATAGCAAATTATGTTTGCTTAAACAAGCTTGATTACTTAGTTTGCACCAAAAAAGAGATTCAACAAAAATAGCATTTCGCTAAATCTCTATTATTTTGAAAATTTATTTTTTTATTCTATACAAATTATTTATCGCCTGCTCCTTGCCATGTTCATAGCAACAAACAAAACCTGCATGTTTTATCACATTTATTATTAAAAATGTTTCTCGTGAAACATTTTATTTTTTGCGGTTTGCATCAACAACTGTCGCAATCTCGTGAATATCATCCGGATTAGTCCGACAACAACCCCCAATGATTTTAGCCCCAGCCGCTATCCACTTAGGAACTAAATCGCTAAAAGAAGCAGCTTGCGGATTTGACTGCCATTTTTTGGTTTGTGGATCATAACGATCACCATTATTGGGATAAACTATTAACGGTTTATTCGTAGCTGCCTGCAACCGAAGCAAAGCCGGCTCAACATTTTCCAAGGCTGTACAATTGATCCCGATAGCCGTAATCTGTGAAAATTGAGCAGCATATTGGGCAGCTTTTACTAAAGAAGTTCCATCACATAAGTGTTTCTCATCTTTAATACTGAATGACACCCAAGCTGTCATTTGTGGAAACTTAACAGCTAACAGGTCAATCAATGCCTTTACCTCCGCAAAGTTGGGTTGAGTTTCAAAAGCAAATAAATCAACCCCAGCTGTTGCCAATGCTGCCATACGTGGATAATGAAAACTTTGATAAGCCGTCTGAGTCTGCCGGTATGCTCCGGTATATTCACTGCCGTCAGCTAAATATGCCCCGTAAGGTCCAACACTACCAGCAATTAACAAATCATTTTCAAAATTAGCAGCAGCTAGTTGAGCACATTGCACTGCTTGTTTAAATAATTGCTGCGCATCAGCTGAACTCATCCCCTGCTTGATAAACGCCGGCAAATTAGCTTGGTAAGTGTTGGTAGTTGCAATTTGAGCGCCGGCAGCAAAATATGCTTGATGAACTGCCGTAATTTTTTCTGGTTCTGCTAATAAAGCAGTTGCTGACCATAACTCATTTGCTGTATCAACACCAGCTTTCTCTAATTCAGTTGCCATTGCCCCATCTAAAACTAATAGTTTTTGTTGACTTAAAGCTGTATCAAGTGGCGATTTCATTTACGATATTCCTCCATCCTTATTTTTGGTTTGAATGTTTGCGAATTGCAATTTTGATATAATAAAGAATATAACAGCCAAGTACAAAAGGTATCATATAAAATAGTGCCGGCCGTTGTGTTGGATCAAAGATAATTAAAACGCAAGATAACAAGCTCGTTAAAAAAGCTGCCCAAGGAACTATGGGATACCACGGAGTTCTAAATTTCAATTCATTTACTGAATGACCACTCCTAATCCAAAATTTACGAAAATTGATTTCACTTAGTGCGATTGCCATCCAAACTAACACCACCGCTAAGCCTGAAATCGAAACCAGCACCAAATATACTGTTGAAGCAGCTATAACGCTGGATAAAAGTGCTAAAAGACCTCCCAACATACTAGCTATCAAAGCAAATAGCGGGACCCCGCTAGCAGTTGTCCGACCAAAAAATGAACTAATCATCTTTTCATGAGCTAATGACCAAAGCATCCGAGTTGATGCGTACAGTCCAGAATTTGCTGCTGATAAAATAGCTGTTAAAATTACAAAATTCATTAGATCACCAGCAAATGGCAAACCAATACTTTTAAATACTAATACAAATGGGCTTTGGACAACCCCTGCTTGCTTCCAAGGAATCAAAGTTGCCATCACTGTAATACTGCCAATAAAGAAAATAATTAGTCTCCAAAGAGTGGTGCGAATTGCTTTAGGAATTGTAGTCGCTGGATCTTTTACTTCTCCTGCAGTGACTCCAATCAGCTCTGTTCCAGAAAAAGCAAAATTAACTGTCAACATCGTCGTAAAAACACCTTTAAAACCAGTTGGGAATAATCCATCGGCATACAAATTATGAAATAACGGTCGTGGCGTATATCCTGTTACTGGAAAGACTCCAAAAATAGCCAGCAAACCAATTCCAATAAAAAGAACAATTGCTAAAACTTTAATACTGGCAAACCAAAATTCTGTTTCTGCAAAAAACCTAACAGAAAAAGCATTTGAAACAAAAATTACAATCATAAATAATAAACTCCAGATCCACGTTGGTGAATGGGGAAACCAATTTCGCATAATCAAACCCGCGGCGGTAAATTCTGAGCCTAAAGCTACCGTCCAAGTAAACCAATAAAGAATTGCTACTGTAAATCCCGTACTTGGCCCAATAAATCGGTCAGCATAAACATGAAAAGATCCTGTTTGCGGCAAAGCAACTGAAAGTTCCCCTAAACAGAGCATCACTAAATAAACGATCACCGCCCCAATTGCATACGCTAAAATTGTACCAACCGGTCCAGCTTGATGTATCGTATAACCTGAGCTTAAGAAAAGACCAGTTCCGATTACTCCTCCTAAAGAGATCATTAATAAATGCCGTGCTTCCATTTTACGTTTTAATGTTTCATGTTCAACTTTCATTATTCATCATCCCTTGTTTTTCTCGCTAAATAAAAAATCGCCCCAATTTGGGACGATTTATCGTGGTACCACCCGGTTTTATCGCATACTGCGACCTCACTGTAAAGACTAACATACTTAGCGATAACGGGCCTACGTTCTGTCAGCTTGCACTACCAGAAAAAAATTTGAGTTCATCTTCACTTGATATTTTCAACCGTTCTTACACTATCAACGTTCGCTTATCTGAAATTATCAAGCTACTCTTCTCAGCTATTTTTTATATTAAGTTATCAAAAATCATAGATTATAAAGCAACTAATGTCAACCTAATTCTGTTAAATCCGCACAGTGGTATTTCCCAGTTTGGCAATTAATTTCATATTCTCCCGATAATCAACTGGTACAGCAATTACATGAACACCAGTCTTAGCCGCAACGGCTTCTTGCAAGAACTTAGCATATTCTCCTGGCTGAGTTACTTGATATCCGTGGGCCCCGAAACTCTCAGCATATTTGACAAAATCTGGATTATCAAAATCAACTCCATTATGATGCTGAATTTCCATATCCATTTTCCATTTGATCAAACCATAAGAATGATCTTCCCAAATTACAATAATCAAATGTAATTTTTCACGGACAGCTGTTTCAATTTCTTGCGAATTCATCAAGAAACTGCCATCCCCCATTACTGCAACAACAACTTTATCCGGTCGTGCTAATTTGGCACCAATTGCTCCTGGCAACGTCCATGCCATTGTTGACAGTCCATTATCAATTAAACAAGTGTTAGATAAGTATGTCTGATACAATCGTGCCATCCACATTTTGACTGCTCCGGTATCAACTAAAACAACAGCATCATCCGGTAATTGTTTACGAGTTTGATAAACAACCGTTTGTGGTTTAAGCGGAACTTGATGGCTGTTAGCACCATTAACCAATTCGTCATGAATTAATTGCCGAATTCCAGAAATTTGGTGAGAAAAGTGAATATCTTGCAACCGTAAAGCTTGTATCAGTGCCTGCAAGCTAGCCCGGATATTAGCAATAATATTAACTGTAACCGGATAGTGACTATCGACATCTTGACGAAACATATTAATATGGATAATTTTTTTATTCCGTTTAGGATTAATCTTTTGGGGATCAAACTGCTGAATTGAAAAGCCAATTGAAAGAATCAAGTCAGCTTGATCAATAGCAAAGTTTTCATAGTCCTTGCGCATAAAACCAACTACACCCAAAGCATTTTTGTGACGATCAGAAATGACCCCTTTGCTCATAAAGGTCGTCACAACAGGAATATTCAGTAATTCACTCAATTCGCGAACTTCTTGTTCAGCATGTTTCCATAAAACGCCATCCCCGGCTAAGATAATCGGGTGCTTAGCTGCCGCGACCAATTCAACCGCCTTTTCAATGTCGCTAATTGTCGGTTGGGTAATTGATAACGGATCAATTGCCAAAGGATGAATCCCCTCAGCAACTGATTGTGTTTCAATATCTTGTGGCAAGGCAAGGTAAGAAGCACCCGGACGATCACGTTTAGCAGTTGAGAAAGCCTTTCGAACCATTTCTGGTACAGCCCGCGGTGTTAACACCATATCTGCATACTGCGTGATTGGTTTAAACATGCTGACTAAATCGATTACTTGATGCGACTCCTTATGCAGCCGCGTCAAACCACCTTGAGCACTGATAGCTACCAGCGGTGTCGAATTACTCTCAGCATCGGCTACCCCCAGCATTAAATTAATTGCTCCCGGTCCCAAAGTAGCAATACAAACACCGGGCATTCCCATTAAGCGACCATAAGTGCTAGCCATAAAAGAAGCTCCCTGCTCGTGCCGAGTTAATACAAAATGGATTTTTTCCGACTTATTCAATTCGTTAACCAAGTTAATATTTTCTTCGCCCGGAATTCCGAATACATACTTTACATTCTCATTTTCCAAACATTCAACCAACAAACGTGCAGTCGTTTCTTTTTCCGTCACTTTTAATTCCTCACTTAATCAAATTTAAAATGAAACTCAGTCATTTTACTTTTAATCTTATCATTTTTGACTGAATAAATTAATGATTTTTAGTAGGAGATTCTTGTTTTTTTCTAAAAAAAGGCTTATGCTATATTTAAATATGAACATATGCTCATGTTAGAATTGAAAGAAGGGATTTTTATGGATCATCAAACAAGCGGCGGCCGTTTTTTCACTGTTACTTTACTAAACATTATTATTACTTTGTTTGAATTGATTGGCGGCTTACTATCAGGTAGTTTAGCTTTGCTTTCTGATGCATTTCATAACTTTGGGGATGCTTTTTCGGTTATTTTGAGTTATGTCGCCAATCGAATTGGAAAACGTTCGCCGAATGCTGCTAATACATACGGCTATCGCCGAATTGAAATTTTGACGGCTTTATTAAATTCAGTTTTATTGATTGCTGTTTCTATCTTTTTATTAGTAGAGGCAATTCGTCGCTTGATTCATCCGCAAAATGTGGCTGGAGGAATTATGTTTTGGGTCGCAATTATCAGTTTCTTAGCAAATACCTTAGCAACACTGCTGCTTAATCGGGATTCAAAACACAATTTAAATATTCGTGCGACCTATCTGCATTTATTAAGTGATGCTCTGGCATCCATCGGTGTTATTATCAGTGCCAGTTTAATCTTTTTCTTCAAGGCCAACTGGATTGATCCATTGATGACTTTATTAGTGTCAGGATATATTATTTACGAATCACTGCCGATCGTCCGGCAAACTTTTGTTATTTTAATGGAAGGTGCTCCTGAAATCGACTTTAAGCAAGTTGAACACGATCTACTGCAGATCCCTCATGTTAAAGGGGTTCATCATTGTCATGCTTGGCAGATCGACGAGAACCAAATCGTAGTTTCTTTACACTTGAACTTGGAAGACTTGCCATTAAGCCAGACTGAAAAAATCTACGCTCAAGTTGAAAAAATCTTAAAAACTAAGTACCAGATCGCGCATGTTACCATTCAAGCAGAGTGCGATCGCGGAAAAGGTGAAAAATTGTTTTTGACTGGACAGGCTGATCATCAATAATTTATTTAACTACACAAAAACAGGGATTGTGACAAGACAGTTGTTTTATCACAGTCCCTGTTTCTATGATTAAACCAATTTTTTACAAAACTGTTTTAATCTTAGCCAAGACTTGCTCATAATCTGGTTCATGTGTCATTTCTTTAACTAGTTCACGATAAATGATCGTACCATTTTTATCCAACAACCAAATACTGCGGGCATCGATCCCCGCCGTTTCAATATAAAGTCCTAATGCCAAACCAAATTGATGCTCCTGATCAGATAACAATTTAATCTTGCTGACTCCCTCAGCTGCGCACCAATTTTTTTGTTGTTCAGGTGTATTAGTCGAAACAGTCAAAAAATTAATTGCCGGAAAATTATCGACTTGCTGATTAAATTTTTTAGTCGACAGACTGCAAACTCGTGTATCAATATCCGGAACCACACTAATCAAAGTGTACTTTCCCTTGACATCAGCCAAGCTGACAGTTCCATCCGGTTCGGCTGCAAGCTTAAAGTCTGGAAAATCCGTTCCAACAACCGGCGGCTGACCATTAGTGACAACCGTTTTTTCATGCATCGTAAATTCCACAGAACCACACTCCTAATAATCAATAGTTTTTCGGAACTGTTTTAATTATACAATAGTTTTCCTTATTCAAGGTGCCACATGCCTAAGCGCTATCGTTTCTGAAAAAGCAAACAATCATTAATCGCGCACAATTTAATTCAGGTGATCATAAGTATATAATGAAGACTATAATCTTTTTTAAACAAGGTGGGATTGCGATGAAAAAACTTGGTTTAGTTGGTGGCATGGGGCCAGTATCAACCATTGACTATTATCAGAGATTGGTTGCCGGCTTTCAAAAAAAATATCCAGTAGCTTGTCCGCCAATTATTATTGACAGTTTAGATGTTTTTAAATTATTAAAACTTGAAGAAGCAAATCAACGCACACAATTAATTAAAATCCTTCAAGCTAGTCTGACAAACTTAGCGGCTGCCGGAGCACAGTATGCTGCTCTAACTGCCAATACTCCGCATATGATTTTTTCAGAGTTAGCAGCTGTTTCTCCAATCCCTTTGATCAGTATCTTAGATCCGGTTTGTCAAGCCATCCACCAAAAAGGACAAAAAAAAGTGGCTCTCTTGGGAACCAAAATGACGATGGAATTGCCCTTTTATTCGCAAAAATTAGCAGCTGCCGGAATTGAAGCTGTTATTCCACAATCGGAACAAATTACTGTCATTCAGCAGATCATTGCTACCGAGTTGGAAAGAGGAATCGTCAAACCCGAAAGTAAGCAAACTCTCTTAAAAATTATTGCCAATTTAACACAAGAATATAACATTGAAGGTGTCATTCTAGGCTGTACAGAATTGCCGCTGATCCTAAAACAAGCTGATTGCCAGTTAACAATCTATGATACGGTTGAACTGCATATCAATCAGCTATTGAAACAAATGTTTAACTAGTCGGAAATCAATATAAAATTCCTTCCAATAAGATCTTATTCAATGCTAAAATAGCATCGTGGAAGTCCAGTTTGCGCTGATCCAAGAAATTTCCTTGAACTAATTTACGAATTGCTTGCTGCAAAGTTATCAGCAAGACTTTCTTTTCAGTAACCGTTAAAATTCTGACTTGCGGGTTATCCAACAGTATCTCGAAAACGCGACTGCCGAGCTCATCCAATCGTTGATTAACGTACTCCCACTGTTCAGGATAATTACTGCTAAAAGCTGCAGAACTTCTCAATAATTTGTCCAAATCGTAAATATCAGGAAAGGCTTGTAATCTTTGTTGCAAAATTTCTAGTGATGATGGATGGGGATTATCTAATTGACAAATCGGACTGCTTTGACTGTTATCCAGCAAATCATCGAAAACATAATCAATTGTTTGCTTTAAAAGATTAGCTTTGCTGGAAAATTGTTGATAAATTGTTCGTTTGCTGACTTTTAGCTTTTCAGCCAGCTCATCCATTGTAAAATTCAAGTCCTTTTCTTCAATTAAGTGTAACACGATCTCGTAAGCTTGCTTTGCTTCCACTTTTACCACCAACCGATTTCTGAACCAAATTTATCTTCAGAGCATCTATTACTCTAATCTATATTTTAACATTAGATACTCCCTATGATAATATCTTCATCTAATTAATTAGGAGCTGATCAATTGAATTCGCAAAAATTATCACAATTAGGAATTACCAATCTCCGTGACATCGGTGGCTATCCCGCTGCCGAGGGACGGTTAAAAGCTGGAGTATTTTTCAGGAGCGGTGAATTATACCAACTCCCTACCGAAACTACCACCGCTTTACACCAACAGTTAGCTATCAAGAAAATTTTTGATTTTCGCCGACCAGCAGAAATCAAGAATCGTCCTGACAGTTCCATTCCAACTGCTGCTTATCAAAATATTAATTTATTAGCTATTCCTGCTCAAGCTAATCCGAGCTTACGGAATATGGTCATTAACCCGCACATGGATCATTATATGTTTTCCGTTTATTCTGAATTGGCTTTGAGTGATTCTGCTCGCAATGGCTATCAATTGTTTTTAAACGAGCTTTTAACATTAAAACAACCTTTGATCTTCCATTGCTTTGCTGGTAAAGATCGGACAGGATTTGCTGCCGCCTTATTGTTAAAAATTGCCGGCGTCAATAAAGATGATATTTTTAACGACTATCTAGCGACCAATCAAGCTCGCCGGCAAGCTAATCAAGAAATTTTGAATGAATTTGCCGACCGGCTCAGTCCAAAAAAATTATCAGCACTGAAAGTTTCTTTAAATGTTCGCGCAGAATATCTGCAGCATGCTTTTTCCGAGATCGAACAGCATTACGGCAGCTTCAACAATTACCTAACTACCGGTTTGCAATTATCACCTGATTACGTAACTAAATTTCGGCAACAATTTATCGAGTAAAAACGGTATTATTGCTTGAACCAGCAAATAATTTTTCCAAATAAAAAAACGGAACCGCGGCAAAATAATGTTTTGTCCAGTTCCGTTTTTTATTTGTAAATTACTATACTTTAAAAAGTTAGTTAATTGCAACTAAAAGCTGGTAATTTAACTGACTTTGGTTATATTTATTCACCAAAAACCTTAAAGCGCTGATCATCTGCCAAAAACTGTTTTTCTCCAGCCGGAGCTTCAATTGAACCAAATGGCATTTCAGCACGCAAAATCCAGCCAGCTGGAACATCGAATGCTTGGCGGACTTGGTCATCAATTAATGGATTATAATGCTGCAGGCTAGCTCCCAAACCGGCTGCTGTCAAAGCCAACCAAATATTCTGTTGAGCTCCACCAATACCTTGTTCTGACCAATCTTGGAAGTTATCAGCATATAATGTAAATTTATCTTCATGTGCTTTGACCGTCGGGTGATCAGTAAACAATAAAACTGTCCCAAAACCGGCTTTAAAAGTAGCAATCTTAGCTTTAGTTTTAGCATAAGCTGCTTCATCTGGCACTTCACTTTTCAAACGGTCAGCCACAATATCCCAAACTTTTTCTGAAGCTGTTCCGTATAAAATAATTGCCCGAGTTGACTGATTATTAAAGGCAGTTGGTGATTGACGAACAGCTTCTTCAATAACTGCTGTCAATTCAGCTTTCTTTTGCGTAACATTCCGGCCTAAGCTATAAATCGACCGACGCTTTTTTAATAAATCTAAAAATGATTGACTCACTTTCCAAAACACTCCTTCAAATAGCATTATACAATATAGCGGCTATTTTACAGATATTTTGTAAGTATGTCAACTAACGCTAAATAAAATTACAGCAAAATCCCTACGCTATAGTGAATAATCATCGTGACAATTCCCACAAGCAAATTGCGACAAATTGCTACTTTGATCAATCCATTACCTAATCTGGCACTCAGATAACCCGTCAAGGCTACTGACAAGCAAACTGCCAAAATTGTTGCTGGCCATTGAAAGGCAACTGGTGCCAAGGTCATAGCTGCTAAAGGAAAGATTCCACCGATCGCTGCTGAAAATAATGATGAAAAAGCGGCACTCCATGGGTTCATGTACTTATTCAGCCGTAAACCATATTTAACATTAATTATCGTTTCCAGTGGCTTCTTACTCATTAGATCAGCGGCAATTTCAGCAGCTGTTTCCTTAGTAACTCCTTTACCTTCATAATAAGCTGCTACAGTTGCTAATTCTTGCTCGAAGTCGGTTTTTAGTAGCTGCCGTTCAGTTGCGACAGCCGCTTTTTCGGTATCCTTTTGTGTGCTGACTGACGCGTATTCGCCAGAGGCCATTGAAAATGCACATGCCAACAAATCAGCCACTCCAGCAATGAAAATTGTAAACTGATTCGGAGTTGCAACTGCTACACTGAATAAAACCCCAACAACCGTTAAAATCCCATCATTTGATCCTAGTACACCGGCACGTAAAGTGTTCAGTTTTTCTTCCATAGTTGCTTTCGATCTTTTTTTCATTATAAATGGAATAACTGTCTTTTGTATCGATTCCATAACTATCACCTTCCAATTAATGTACCAATGCCGTACGTAACCAGCATTGTCAACATTCCTGACAAAACATTGCGCAGTATCCCACGCTTAGGATTTGAGCCTCCTAAAACCGCTGCTCCGTAGCCGGTAATCACCAAGGCCAAGACCACAGCTAGAAAAGTTGCTGCAATTCTAGTTTCTGAAGAAAAAACCAAAATTGCTACTAACGGTAAAATCGATCCTAAAGGAAAAGCAATCATTGAGGCTAAAGCAGCCGCATACGGGTTAGTAAATTCCTGTGGATTAAATCCATAATGTTCCCGAACGGTTGTTACCAGCGGGTCATGTTCCATCATTTCTCGAGTAGCTTTTTCAGCCAATTCTTCTTTGATTCCTTGTTTAAGATAACGCTGTTTAACGTAATTAAATTCACCTTGATAATCCAAACTTAATGCGGATTTTTGTTCAATAACTGCTTTTTTTTGAGCATCTTTTTGTGTATTAACAGAAACATATTCTCCCATTGCCATTGAAACAGTTCCAGCCAGCATACCGGCAAGACCAGAAATGAAAACACCATAACTGCTAGCGTTAGCTCCGGCAACTCCAATAACAATTCCTGCAACTGACAAGATGCCGTCATTTGCACCCATAACTGCAGCACGCATGACGTTGACCTTTTGAGCCAAAGATTTTTTTTGCTGCATGTTCGTCCCCCTCTTAGTTTAGAATAATTATAATTTAGTAATTATTATATTCTTGTAAAATGAAAAAGTAAACCAAGCAGCGATTAAAAATTAGAAAAAAAAGACTGTGACAAAATTAATTTTGCCCAGTCTTGTTCTGTCTATGGATAAGTTTGTATTCAAAATTCATATTTTTAGTTAGTATATATTGTTCAAAATAAAATTCTGTTCGAATCTAATAACAAGCTTCAAAAAAATCATCACCTAACAATTTTTCAATTTAAGCATTTTTACTGTTATCAATTTTTTTAAGCGCCGCATAATCTTGGATTAGTTGTTGCAGCTGTTCTCGGGCAACACTGGCACCAAACACCGGACTGCCGGGTTCAAGCAAGCTGCCAGCTGCCAGTTGACCAATATCAACCGGATCAAAGCCAAAATCATTAACAATTTCTGCTACCTGTTGTTTAGCCGCCACGTGATCACCAGCAAGGGCAACTGCCTTACGATTATCACTTCCCGCTGGCAAAGCCTGATCAGCAAGGTCATGATAACCAATATGATTAAGTGCCTTGATTACTTGGCTATCTTTTAGCTGTTGTTGAATCATTTCACTACTGGAAATACCCGGCAGCAGTAATTCAGTCGCTGGGCCGTCAGTCGGTTCCCAATAATTAGTTGCATCAATGACGATCTTGCCGGCAAAATCTGCCGGTTGCAATGTTTGATACTGATGAAGTGGCAAAGCTAAAATTATCAAATTTGCTTGTTGAGCAACTGCTGCTGTTGTTAAAGCTTTAGCTTGCGGCAATAGCACCGAAATAATCAATTCAATTTTGCTGGGAGCTCCTGAACCGGAAATCAAAACTTGATAACCTGCTTTTTGGGCTAATTGACCTAAAACTGTTCCTAGTTTACCGGCACCGATAATCCCAATTTTCATTTTATTCCTCCTCTGCCAATAGTTCACGAACTCTTGGTACCACTTGCTGAGCGTATAATTCAATCAATTTCATCCGCTGAGCAGCTGGTAAACCGCCAGCTCCGTATGCTAATTCAAACCGGCTGACACCAAGTTGTTTAATCGTCCGTGCTAAACGCTGAGCAACTGTTTCCGGTGAACCTACATAAAATGAACCTTCATTAATCTCAAAATTAAATTGTTCTTGACCCATCGGAGCCCAACCGCGTTCTTGACCTACCTTGACAAAACTTTCGCGCAAATATTTCCAAGCCAATTCTTTAGCCTCATCGTCCGTAGCAGCAATTAAACCATGAGAATGGACTGCTAAAGGTTGAATTGGCTGTTGATACTGGTCAGCAGCACGTTGATAAAGCTGAACATACGGCAAAAAGCGTTCCGCGCGCCCACCGATAATCGCCAACGTTAGCGGAAACCCATACTTGGCAGTTCGCACAACTGATGCCGGTGTACCACCCACTGCTATTCGCACCGGCAGAGCTTGTTCCGTTTTAGGAAAAACATCCATTTGTTTCAGAGATGAACGAGTTTTGCCGCTCCAAGTTACTGGTCGTTCTTTCAGCAACTCTGCGAATAAACTTAATTTGTCCTCAAATAATAAATCATAGTCACGCAAGTCATAACCATATAACGGGAAAGATTCTAAAAATGAACCACGGCCTAGCACTACTTCCGCACGGCTGTTTGATAATGCTGCTAACGTAGCAAATCGTTCATATACTCGCACCGGATCATCCGAACTTAAAACGGTGACCCCTGAAGCCAAAGTAATCTGTTTGGTCCGCGCTGCTAACGCCGCCAAAACCACATCCGGACTGGAAATTGCATAATCCGCACGATGATGCTCACCTAAAGCGATTACCTTTAATCCCAATTCATCAGCTAAAACACCTTCAGCAACTACTTGTCGAATTGCAGCTGCTTGTGACAGTAATTGTCCAGATGCCGATAACGGAATATCACCAAAAGAATCTAAACCAAAATCAATTTTTGCTGGATCAAATTTTTGTTTTGTCATTTTTCGTCCCTCAACTTATTTTTAATAGGTAAAATATACTTGAAACAAACGTTTCTTGTCAAAATATCCAACTTATAGTTATTTTTACAAAAAGTCATTCAACCATAAAGCTTTATTCACAATTTCTTCAAAAAGTCCGCTTATAGTATAAACATAGTCTTGAAAAATAAAAATAAGCCAAGACTTAATTCATATCTTTCTCTACTCCCTTTTTCTCTGCAGCCACTCCCCCAAGGACTGCAGAGTTTTTTTGAACAAAATTGTTGCTTTTTTTGTAACAAGTGTTATAGTAGAAATATAGAAGTTGACTTACAAAAAATAAGGAGTGACATTTTAATGACAAAAACAATTGGATTAATCGTTGGCAGTCTTAGAAAAAAATCATTTACACGAGCAGTGGCAGAACAGATGGCAGCTCAATTACCAGCAGGCTTTGAAGTTAAGCCAATCGACATCAGCAAATTAAATCTTTATAACCAAGATTTGGATGATGAAAACCGCGCACCGCAGAACTGGACTGATTTTCGTAATGAAATGAAAACTGTCGATGCTGTAATCTTTGCTACACCTGAATACAACCGTTCTGTTCCTGGCGTATTAAAAAATGCTTTGGATGTTGGTTCACGTCCTTATGGTGCAAGTGTTTGGGACAAGAAACCAGCTATTATCTTGAGTGTTTCACCAGGTGCTATCAGCGCATTCGGTGCTAACCATCATTTACGTCAGTCCCTGGTCTTCTTGAATATGCCAACAATTCAGCAGCCTGAGTTGTATATCGGTAATGTCACAAATATCTTAGACGACGATCTAAAAATTACTAATGAAGGTACACTGAAGTTTTTAGGCGGCGCAATGCAGACTTTTGCTGAATTCATTAACAAATTAGCTTAATTAACATTAACATTCGCACTCTCTAACTAAAACCGGCAGTTCACAATAATTGTGAGTTGCCGGTTTTGTTGTTACTTTATTATGTCCTTAAATTATTTATTTTGCTAATTATTGCGATGTAAAGAAGCGCTTTAATTGAAGAAAAAGTTGTGGTCACGTACAATTAATGAAGAAGGAGGTCTAATTAAATGATAAAAGAAAAGTACGATTTCCCTGCTACTTTACAACACCTAAACCAGCTGGTGGCTGATTTAAGTCAGTTGCAAGTTAATGTTCAACAAACACATTGGTACATGCGCGGCTCTGAATTCTTTCGTTTGCATCCGTTGATGGATGACTATAAAGATCAATTGGCAGATCAATTGGATACTATCGCTGAACGAATTATTGCTTTGGGTGGTTCACCACTGGCAACAACCCATGAGTTTATTGAACACACTAAGCTTCCTGATGAAGAAATAACTTGGGGGCAATACAAACTACCCGAATTAATGAAGCGCTTGCTTGAACAGTTCAAATATCTTCGTGATCAATATCAACAAGGTATCGAAATCACTGATGAAGAAAAAGATTTCCCGACACAAGATATTCTAAATGGTTATAAAAGTGATTTGGATAAAATTATTTGGATGATTAGCGCTTTCCTTGATCAAGCGCCTTTAAACGATTAAAAATTATATATCCTATCTCAACTGAAAGTGATCAAATCGATCATTTTCAGTTTTTTTGTGCTCTTAACAGTTCAATCAGTAAATATTTTGATTATTCATAATAAGTTTTAAACGTTCTAATTTATGTAAAATTGCGCTATAATAAATTTGAAATATTCTTTTCTAAGAACTATATAAAAACACTGCCCGTTATCACAGCGGACAGCCATTTAACTGGAGGTGTCTGCAATGAAAGTTGCAATTTTTTCGACTTGTATCGTTGATCTGATGTTTCCTAACATTGGTCAAGCGATGGTCGAGGTGCTCGAAAGATTCGGCTGTGAAACCAGTTTCCCATCCAAACAAATCTGCTGTGGTCAGCCTACATATAATAGCGGCTATCACAAAGAAACTCAAAAAGTATTCCACAATGAAGTTGATGCTTTAATGAGTTCCGATGCTGACTATATCGTTGGGCCCGCTGGTTCCTGTGTTGCTATGCTGCGCGAATATAAAAACTTGCTTAAAGATGACCCGCAATATGCTGATAAAGCTGCGGCCATGGCCGATAAGACCTATGAATTCTCGCAGTTTCTCTATCGAATACTAGGTGTCCGCGATGCCGGCGCTCAACTAGATGCCGTTGCCACTTATCATCGTTCCTGTCATATGACTCGTTTATTACGTGAACGGCAAGCTCCTTACGAACTACTGTCCAATGTCAAAGATCTGCAAGTAGTTCCATTGCCGCGCGCTGAAAACTGCTGTGGTTTCGGGGGAACCTTTTCCGTTAAGGAACCACAAATTTCGCGGCAGATGGTCGATGAAAAAGTCAACGATATCCTTAGCACCAAAGCCTCAGTCCTCATCAGTGCTGACCCCTCCTGCTTGATGAATATCGCCGGCCGCTTTAGTCGTCGAAACGAAAAAATCAAGATCATGCATATTGCTGAAGTATTAAATCACAATGTTGACCCAGCTCGAATCCGTTTCGCTGATCAGCCAGTAAATGTCTAAGGAGGCAGCAAAATGGCAACACTTTCAACCAGCAATGAACCATTTTTAACCAGAATCAAAGAATCAGAAGCTGATAAATTCATGCAAAAATCTGTCGCTAAAGCGCAAGACGCCCAGTGGGAAAAACGGCCAGCTTCACGTAAAGAACTTGGTCATTGGGAGGATTGGCGCAATCTAGGCGAACAAATCCGACAGCATGTGATCAAATATTTACCAGATTATCTGGAAGAATTCAGCGATAATGTTGAAAAACGCGGTGGTCATGTTTTCTTTGCTCAAACTGATAAAGACGCCGTTGCATACATCAAAAAAATTGCTCAGCAAAAACAAGCCCATAAGATCGTTAAATCAAAATCAATGGTTACCACCGAAATCAATTTGGATAAAGAACTGCTGAAGCTACCAGATACTTCAGTCTTAGAGACCGACTTGGCTGAATTTATTCTTGAAGAA
This sequence comes from Liquorilactobacillus ghanensis DSM 18630, assembly GCF_001435235.1. Taxonomy (GTDB): domain Bacteria; phylum Bacillota; class Bacilli; order Lactobacillales; family Lactobacillaceae; genus Liquorilactobacillus; species Liquorilactobacillus ghanensis. The sequence goes on from NZ_AZGB01000018.1 coordinate 160,801, forward strand.
GATAATTGGGATGAACCGACCCATATTGTTTTTCCAACTTTGCACAAAAATCGTGATCAAATTCGAAAAATTTTCCAAAAACTTGGTTATAAAGGCAGCAACGAGCCAGGTGAAATGGCTAAATTTGCTCGCCATTATCTGCGTCGCTCCTTCTTGGAAGCTGATTTGGGTATTACCGGCTGTAATTTTGCGATTGCTGATCAGGGTATGATCAACTTGGTTACTAATGAAGGTAATGCTGATCTGACGATGGCCATCCCTGACACTCAAGTCGTGGTAATGGGCATGGAGCGGATCGTTCCCAGTCTCAAAGAAGCCGAAGTAATGGATAATATGCTTTCACGCAGCGCGGTTGGTCAAAAACTTACCAGCTACTGTACCTTTGCCGGACCACAAACTGCTGATGAAAGCGATGGTCCTAAAGATTTTTATGTTGTTATCTTAGATAATGGTCGCTCGAAAGCTTTGGGAACCGATTTTGAACCAGCATTACAATGTATCCGTTGTGGTTCATGTTTGAACGTTTGTCCGGTTTATCGGCATATTGGCGGGCATGGTTATGGCTCGATCTATCCCGGACCGATCGGAGCAGTTTTATCTCCAATTCTGGGAGGATATGAGAAATTTAAAGATTTACCATTTGCCTGCAGCTTAAATGCTGCCTGCACTGATACTTGCCCAGTAAAAATTCCATTGCATAAGCTCCTGATCAAACATCGCGAAGTCATGATGGACAAGATGAAGATCGATCACAGCTTTAACAACGTATTAATGAAAGGTGCCGGAGTAGCAACTGCAACTCCGATCGTCTTTAATATTGCTTTGAAAGGCGGTTACCTTGGATCAGCACCTTTAGCTAAAAAGAGTAAGACCTCCGTTGACAATTTCTTCCATTATGGTCATATTGAATGGGCTCCCAGTTTAGCTAAGGGCTGGACTGATGTTCGTTCATTGCCGCGACCTGCCAAAGGTTCAGAGAATTTCCGCAGTTGGTATAAAAAACATCAAGCCGCTAAACAAGCTCAAGCAAAGGAGGAGCATGATAATGGATAAGGCAAACCGAGAAGCTTTTTTAAATAATATTGCTACTCATGCTAAACGCCCGCGTCATCAATTAGCTAATCACCCATTTAAGCCATTGAACAATTTGCCGGAATCAACACTTTCTGGCAAAACTCAAGATCAACTGCTGGCGATTGCTCGACACAGCAGTGAAGAAGTTCACGTTGATTTTCGAACTACTGCTAAAGAAAATCTAGCTGCTGCAATTAACGATTATCTGCAACACAAAAATATTCAGCATTTGATTTTGCCAACAACTGACCTTTGGCAAAAATTCAGTTTGGCTGACTGGCAGAATCAACGTTCAACCGAACATACCGCTTATTGGGAACCTAGAGCTGATCGGCAAACTAATGTTCAACGAGCTCAAAATGCTGATGGTGCTATCGGTTTTGCTGATTTTCTGTTGGCTGAATCCGGAACCATCGCTGTTGCAACCGTTCCCGGTCAAGGTCGTGCATTTCATTTTTTGCCGACTCATTATCTAAGTATTATTCCAAAAAGTCGAATCGTTCCACGCAGTCGGCAAGCAATGCTTTATTATGAACAGAAAATCAAGAGTGGTGAATTAACAACTTCCAACATTAATCTAATCACAGGACCATCCAACTCCGGTGATATTGAAATGGTGCTGGTAGTGGGAGTTCATGGACCGCTTGATATGACTTACATGGTTGTTGAAGATTTATAATTATTCCAACTTATTTGTTTAGCCAACACAAAACTGTGTCAAATCAATTCTTGACACAGTTTTTATTATTTATTATGAACTAAAATAATCCAATTAAACATGTGCGTGTTTAATTGGATCAGATCTAACTTATTGATTATTAAAAGTACCTACAGATGCCCAACGAGTTTTAATAAAAGATTCAGCAAGTTTATCTAATGAATCTCTCTTAAATTGTTTAACTGGGACTGTTAAATCTAAAATAATTCCTTTACTGTGATAATATTTTGCCATCCATTCATTTTCCCAATGTTCATTTGGTTGACCGCCACTTTCTAGATAGGCAGTCCCCAAGTATGGATTATACCCGGTTTTTATGCCTCTAATTCCTGGAACCTTGGCAAATTTGTTAGGATGGGCCTCTATAATTTCAGTTTCTGTCCTAAAACTATCAGAAGCTCCCAAGAATTCATCTGTTAATCTTAAATATCCTGGAATTGTTATTATTAAACAAACTAAATTTAACCCAATAACTGCCGTCATAGTCAGTTTAGGCAGATAGTTTCGTAAAAATTCTAATAGCATTATAATACCAGCTATACCAAAGATCGTAGCTCCATACCAAGTTCTACCTGGCAACTGTGGTGAGAGAAATAATGCTACTACTGATACCCCAGCAGCCCCAAAAGAAATGAGTCCAGACAATAACAGATCATCACTTACGAAAGAAAGTCGTTTTTTCCGCACAATATAATAGCTGCCAGCAAACGCGACTATCATCAGTATTAATAAATATCTGCTATAGTTAATTGTTGTCCCCAAAACATTCAGAATTTGAAACGCATGACCTTTTTGGTTCAAAGCTTCTCCACTATTGTTCAGCAGCATGATCACCATTCCCAAAACAGTTGCTAAGAAGCTCCAATATTTATAACTCTGCCGATTTCCTAAGTCATCCGAAAGATAACTGATATAAACTAAAATAACAATAACTGGACCGATGTTTTCATTAGAAGCACCGGATAAGATTCCTAATAAAATCATCACTGCTGTAAAGAAATGCGGTGACTTAACTTGACTATCTTCCACATTCCAACGAAATGGCAACAAAAAAGCCAAGTAGATAGGTGTCATCCAGAGATAATTGCATGCACCAGACATCCAAAACATTGTATGCCCAAAATCAGGTACCAACAATCCTATCAATAAATATGTCAACAACAAAGATGATAACCGGATTTCACTGAATTTCCTTACAGTAAATAAATTTATTAAGACCCCTACTAATACAAAAACCAGGCTGTTAATAATATTAAAAACTATTTTAGGAAACTGCATTACTGCTTGAATGAAAAAGTCACCGACAAACCGGCCATTCCAAGTCTGTGTATGAACTACGACAGATACCAAAAGGTCCCAAAGGTTGTTAATACTGCTAGAATTTGCAGATGGCCATTCGCCATTGTACTGAAAATGGTAGAGAAAATCATCACCCATAAAACCAATTAGTTTATTTAAATGATAGAACAAGTATCCGGTCAGTAAGCATACGATCAACAACATTATAACTTTAATAGTTTTTAATGATCTTACCTTAGCCATTTTAGAACCCCTTGTTTCCAGGATTTATTAGTAACCATAATTCTGGGAAGCGCCCCTTTCTTCGTATCTCGATCATTATCAATGATCCCCATATTTAACGAAAATGTAACATAACCATGTTTTTGCAAATAATCTTGAATTCGATCAGTTGCTTTCCCATAAGGATAAGCATATAAATTAGATTTTATATGCAGTTTGTTTTGAAATTTCTCTTGTGACTCATGGAGATCTTTCTTAAATGCTTGATAGTTTTCTGGCAGCGTTAAAGCTGGTTTGTTGTCAACAAGATAGTGAAAATTATTACTATGAAAACCAAAAGTAACTAATTTAGACTTTTTGTTTAGTGACTGAATCTTAGACCAATCTTCCATTTGATTTCCACGATTGTAATTGCCAACTTGACCTGTAACAATAAACATTGTATATGGAATTCCTTGCTGTTCTAAAAAAGGAACTGCATTTTCAAAAATAGTCTGATCACAATCATCAAATGTAATTACTACATATTGATGCTTAAATTTTTTGCCTGACTTCATCATCATTTCTGCTGTTTTCATTGAAATAATTCTGGCATGATGTTGCTTTAAAGTTCTAATTTGGTGCTTAAAAGTCGGTAAAGTTACACTATACTCATGGATTTGATCGTTATTAGACAACTTCTTAGTGACATTTGTCAACGAATTATCCTTAACTATCCGGTGATAGCAAAGAATTTGGATTCCATTACGTTTTTCCTGATTTTTCGGAAAACTTCTCGTGGAGAGCTCACTTTTACTTTCGTTGTCAATAACCTTTTGCGAATATGCCAATTTGATACTGCATAACACCGCTACAACAAAAATCAGTATATAAACTATATGCCAACCGTTTTTAATGTTTTTCATGGATTTCTCGCCCAATCATTTTTTTATTCATGATAGCTAAAATATTAACAATAAGAATAATTAATCCTGTCCCCTTAATTGTTTGCATCAAGTTGCCCCAATTACAATTAAAAATTATATACTGATCAACAAGACGCTCATTGTGTATATGCATTAAAAATAAAATAAGTAACGTAAACAACATTATCGGTATGATTGCCAAAATAGCATATCCAATGAATCTTATTGCAATCTTCCCCGGTCTGAACTTCTCCATGAAACTTGTTCCCTCCGATCAAATAAATGGTAAAATGCAGCAACTGTCGAAATAATATTATTTAACCAATAAAAGAAGAAATAAATTGGAACTATTCCCAATAATTTCCAGTGCTGCTTTGCTACACTGTGTTTATTCATCAAATTAGCTGTAATGTAGAATAATATCGTTACAACATAATAAGCGCAAAAAGTATCCAGTCGTAAATTTAAATTATCGAGGAATTGATAATTAATGGCTAAACTCAACAATGATAAAGATACTAAAAAAATCCAAAGGTAGCTTAATGTCATATCCAACAACAACCATCTTCTGCCAAATGATAAAGACGGTAATTTAAAAATATGATCATGCCAAACTTCTAATCCTCCGCGAGCCCAGCGAATACGCTGTCTGAGAAAACCTTTAACTGTTTCAGGAACGCGAATGTAACACAGCGCCTCAGGTACATAACCGCAATTAAATCCTAAGTCATAAAATTTCCAAGTAACATCTATATCTTCCGTTAGCGCCTGTTCATTCCACCCACCGACTTTTTTTAGAGTTTCAGATCGATAGAGGGTTAAGACGCCTGATACTGTAAGAATCAAACCACCAAAGTAATATTGAGCACGCTTGATAAAATCAATATTTAAAAAATATTCAATAAATTGTAATTTAGCTATCAATTTATTTTTATTAAGTACCATTGGTCGTCCGGTGGCAGCAGCTAAATCCGGTTTAGTTGCCAATTCGCGAACCATCAGTGCTAACGTATTTTCATTCAGAATTGAATCCGCATCAACACATAAGACAAACTCTGCTTGACTGGTGTTCAAAGCTGTATTTAGCGCATGGGACTTTCCTCCATTGACGTTTAACTTAATCAATTCAATTTGACTATCAAAATCGTGTTTGGCTAATTCCATCTGTTCAAATGTCTTATCGTCGCTTCCATCATCAATTAATACAATTCGATAATTTTGGTAATTTTGATTGCTAAGTGATTTAACTGATTGATAAAGCAAATCTTCTTCGTTATGACAAGCCATAAAAATATCAACAGTCGGTTCGCTGGCAGGATCTGCCACTTCAACCTGCTTTTTTTTCCTCACTGTTAAATAGATTGAGCCAAATATCCAAATAAATGACATTAATATTGGATAATACAGTTCAAAAATTCCTATCATTATTTTACCCTTTCGTTTCTTCGCAAAAAGATTCATTTGTTACTCACATATTGTTAACTAATTATTGAATTAATTTTATGACTAATTTTATTTATCATTCTACACATCCGACATAAAGCTTAATTAACCGACAAAAAATCTAAGAATCAAACAACATCATCTTTACATTTGAAGTTTCTTTATAATATAACCATCTTCCTTCCATTTGATAGAAGTTTAACATATTACCCTTATTTTATAAATACTTATCTTGAAATTTAAGAATTTTATTTTATTGCTAAATCAAATATTCATTTTTAATAAAATGCTGCATATATGCCACTGCAATTAGTATTTTGCAACACATAAAAAAAAGATCGATGAAAATCTAAAGATAGTTTCATCGATCTCCTTATATTTGTATACCTAATTACTTATTAGAAGTAATCTTCTCCAATAAATGCTGAACGCTGGCTGCATAACTGCTGCCAAATTTATTTAAATGAACCATTAAATAATATAACTGATAAAAACTTAATCGCTGCTGGTAGCCTTGATCCAATGGCAAGACTTGTTGATAGCCGGAATAAAAATCAGCTGTAAAGCCGCCAAAAACAGTTGTTATTCCCAGATCAAATTCTCGGTCACCATACAAAGCTGCCGGATCAATTAAAGCCGGTCGACCATCTGTCAAAAAGACAAAATTTCCAGCCCACAGATCACCATGCAATAAAACCGGTTGACTAGAATGAGCTGTCAAAGCGGCGATAATTATCGATCGTGCCGCTGTATAAAGTTGACTTTCATGCTTTCCCCACATTCGATCTTGTTTAAGCTGTTGTGCGAGCTTATCTAACCGCCGCTTAACGAAAAGATCGACCCAATCAGCTGTCCAAGCATTATCAAAAGCAATGCTTGTGCCAGCGTATGGATAATCATAGCCGAATTTACCATTAGGACTGGCAGTCTGATGCAGCTTAGCTACTAAAGCACCTAACTGCTGCTGGTTACCGGTACGCTGCGTTGCTAGATAATTCAGCAACAAATAAGCATCCCCTTGAATACGACCACTAGCCACCACTCGCGGCGCCAGAATTCCTGCTCGCTGAAAATCCTGCAAACCAGCTATTTCTCCTTGGTAAAAACTCTGAGGTTGCTGAGGTTGAACTAATAAAAAATAATCTTTAATCTTAGTTTTCAAATGATAAGCCTGATTAACATCACCACCACCCACACGCTGACAAGATGTTATTTCTTTGATCGGCAATTGAGTTAACCATTTTTCATCCATGAGATCGCTTCCTTTTGTTAAAACTTCCATATTGTTTTATTAAATTAAAACTAATCAATTGCAATTGAAAAAGTTGTGGATATATAATAAGTACGTACCAATTAATTACTCTGTACGGACCAGTTTATAAGGAGGAACTTTTTTTATGGCATACAAAACAATCAATCCATACAATAATGAACTAATCAAGGAATATCCTAACGCCACCGACGCTGAAATTTCAAACGCTTTGGCTTTAGGTGATAACCTCTATCATCAATGGAAAAAAGAACCTGTCAGCTCACGGCAGGCTAAACTGCACGAAATTGCTGATTTAATGCGGCAAAAAAGTGAAGAATTGGCTAAAGTGCTGACTGTAGAAATGGGTAAACTAATCGGTGAAGCACGTGGTGAAGTTGAACTATGCGCTTTGATCGCAGATTACTTTGCTGATCATAGTGAAGCTGGCTTACAGCCGACTGTTATTAAAACTTCAGCAGGCGATGCTCAAGTCGTTAAAGAAGCTGTTGGTGTTTTAATGATGGTTGAACCTTGGAACTTTCCTTATTACCAAATAATGCGGGTTTTTGCACCAAACTTTATGGTTGGCAACCCAATGGTTTTAAAGCATTCTTCCAACACCCCAACTTCAGCTGTTGAATTTGAAAAAATCGTTAAAGAAGCCGGAGCACCTGACGGCAGTTTAACAAATTTATTTTTAAGCCATGATCAAGTTGATCAAGTGATCGCTGATCCACGGATTCAGGGCGTTGCCTTAACCGGTTCAGAACGCGGTGGCAGTTCCGTTGCCCAAGCAGCCGGCAAATATCTGAAAAAATCCTCAATGGAATTAGGCGGCAGCGATGCTTTCGTTGTTTTGGCTGATGCTGATCTTGACCAAGTTATTAAGACTGCCGCTCGAGCACGTGCCTATAATGCTGGACAGGTCTGCACCTCTTCCAAACGCTTCATTGTTGCAGATAGTCTATATGATGAATTCTTAAAACGTATGGCGGCAGAATTTGACAAGTTAAAACCTGGCGATCCTTTGGATGAAAAGACAACCTTGGCACCATTATCCTCAGCTAAAGCAAAACAAACTTTGCAAAAGCAAGTTGATGATGCTGTAGCTGCTGGTGCTAAAGTTTACTTTGGCAATCAGCCGATCGACTTACCAGGACAATTCTTCCAGCCAACTATCTTGACTGACATTGCCAAAGACAATCCGGCTTTCTATCAGGAAATGTTCGGTCCAGTTGCACAAGTTTATCGGGTAAGTTCTGAAGAAGCTGCCATCGAATTAGCTAATGATTCGCATTACGGTTTGGGTGGCATTGTGTTCAGTGGTACCGCAGAACATGGTAAAAAAGTTGCTGAACAAATCGAAACCGGCATGGTCTTCGTTAACAGCCCATTGTACACCTTGCCAGAATTACCATTTGGTGGCATCAAACGTTCTGGTTACGGCCGTGAAATGAGCAGTATCGGTTTGAAAGCTTTCGTTAATGAAAAATTAATCGTAACAAGCGATCATCCAGACTTCAATAATGCCAAGGGTGGCTTGTTCTAAAGTTTAACTTTATAAATTAAATGCACTTACACCAGTGATCCTAAAAACGTTCTGTTGATTATAATTTCAGCAGTAATTTGATTTTTGGTTACTGGTGTCTTTTTTTAAACAAAAATTTGGTTGCCCGGCAATTTGAAGCATATAATAATATTATCTGATTGATTGGAGATGGTTTTCTTGCCGGTAAAACTCAACTTGAAAAAACTACCGGAATGGCAGCGAAATCTAGCCGTCTTATGGTTAGGCTGCTTTGTAGCAGGCGTTGGTTTCAGTGAAATAGCACCTTTTTTATCACTTTACGTTGAACAGTTGGGTAATTTTGATAAAAGCACCCTATCACTATACAGCGGTCTTACTTATGCTGTTACTTTTTTTGTAGTCGCAGTCGTTTCACCGCTGTGGGGCAAGCTAGCTGACCGGCATGGTCGTAAACTAATGTTGCTGCGTTCTTCATTAGGACTAGCTATTGTAATCGGTGCCTGTGGCTTTGTCCATCAAGTCTGGACATTAATTTTACTGCGGTTTCTGCAAGGTCTATGCGCTGGTTATATTCCTAATGCAACCGCACTGATCGCCACAGAGACCCCCAAAGCCAAAAGTGGCACTGCTTTGGGCATTTTAACGACCGGTTACGTTTCGGGAAACTTGATTGGACCGATCATCGGTGGTGTATTAGCTCAGGTTTTCTCGATTCGCATGACCTTTGTCTTAACTGGCGGTCTATTGCTGATCGTCTTTTTCCTAAGCTGGTTCGGCGTTCATGAGGATTTCAAGCCAGAACCTGTCACTGTCAAAACTCGCCAGCAGCAATCATTATTGCGCCAAGTTGCTGATCCACGAACTATTATTGTTTTGCTTTTTTCAACGATGATCATTCAAATGGGTAACAACTCAATTACCCCCATTATCAGCTTATATGTTAAAGAATTAATGCATGGCAGCGGACCAATTACCATTGCTGCCGGAGTCATTGCTGCCTTGCCGGGAATCTCAACTCTAATTTCTGCTCCACGTCTAGGTGCTTGGGGAGATCAACACGGACCGGGCAAGGTTTTATTATTTGGATTTTTGTTTGCGATCGTAATGTATATTCCTCAAGGATTAGTTGCCAGCGTTTGGCTGCTGGGCGTTTTACGCTTTATGATCGGAATCTCTGACGGTGCCCTTTTCCCGACTGTTCAAACATTATTAGCCAAGGGTACTCCACAAAACTTAACTGGCAGTATTTTCAGCTGGAATCAATCATTCCAAGCTCTCGGCAGTATGCTTGGTTCATTGTTAGGCGGTGTTGTTTCAAACCGTTTTGGTTACAATGGTGTTTTTGGTTTCACTGCCTTGTCATTAACGATTAATTTATTATTGATTTTATGGCTGATCCCAACTTTACGGCCAAAATGGCAGCATTAACTAGAGTTTAAATATTTCTTGACAAATTTTAAGAAATTCCAAGTTTAACATCACACTTTATTCACATTTATTCAGTAAAGTAATACTTGTAACCTGATAAAACTTTTCATTTCTTTCCCTTTGTTTTTTCGCTAAGATTCTTCCCCCCCAAGTGGAATCTTGGCACTAGTCATATTATAGAAACTCCCCCAGTTTCTGTAATCATTAGCTGTAGATAAAATTTTGATTTTATCTGCAGCTTTTTTTATATCCGCATGCTTTCTTGTTATAATGATGCTAGAGTGGTTGATATTTATCTAGATTTGAAGTTTACATATAATTGACTGCAAAACTATTAATAGTATAATAAAACTAAATAAGCTATCTGGAAATGCAGATATAAGGAGTGAGTTAATGACAACATCTATTAAAATTTTAACTGATTCTTCAGTGCAATTGACCCCCGCGGAGATCAAACAATACCACATTGAAATTGTTCCACTTTCAGTTGAAATTGACGGTCAAAGTTTTGTCGATGGGGAAAATATTTCACGACCTGAATTGATTGATAATTTGCGAATTGGCAAATATCCTAAAACCAGTCAACCTCCGTTAGGCCGCTTTGTTGAGGCCTATGATCGTTTAGGCGCCGATGGCAGTGAAGTAGTAGCTATTGTCTTATCAGATGTCTTAAGCGGCACGTTTGCAACTGCTCAGACAGCAGCAAAGATGAGCGATACTAAAGTTACCGTTATTAACAGCAAATCAACCGATCGTGGTTTGGCTTTTCAAGTTTTGGCAGCAGCTCAAGATGCCCAAGCTGGGAAAACAGCTGCTGAGATTCAACAGCATTGCCAAGAAATCCATCAAAGAACACGAATTAATGTTTTGATCGATAACCTCGATTGTTTGGTTAAAGGTGGTCGTTTAAGTCGGTTTGCCGGAGCTATTACTAAGTTAATCAATTTAAAGGTAATTGTTCAGTTGAATGAAAACAGCCTGGATGTTGTCGTTAAAGGGCGCAGTCGCAAAACTTTCGTTAAATTCTGTGAAGGCCTTGCTGAGCGACATCAAAATAATCCGATTCAAGATCTCGCACTATCAAATGTTGGTACAGATCCTGCGTTTTTGGAACGCCTTAAAAATATTATTTTACCGGCGGCTAGCAAAGCTAATTATTTAGCCGAATTAACCAGTCCGATCATCATGACTCATACTGGTCTAAACGCTGTTGGTGTTATTACGCTCTCAGAAAAGCCCGATGTTGATTAATAACTAAATATAATTTCAAATTTAAAAAGAATTAGTCACCAAAAAGGAGCTAACCAAATTAATGGTTAACCCCTTTTTAGTTAGTTCTATTTTTTATTGTTCAGCACCAGTTACTTGGTTAAAATGATAAGTTTTCCCGTTGATTTTCTGGGTACCATAGACCATTTGACCTTGGCCATTGTAATAAACAGTTTTGTGTTGTTCTGGGATAGTCTGTAAACCAGTCTTCATTGCGCCAGTTCCTTTGTCAAATAAGTACCAGTGACCGTTGATCTTTTGTTGACCGTACTGCATTTGACCATTGGAATTATAGTAAACTGTCTTATGCTGGTCGGGAATTGTCTGCATGCCAGTCTTCATTGCTCCGGTTGCTTTGTCAAATAAGTACCAGTGACCGTTGATCTTTTGCTGACCATACTGCATTTGACCATTGGAATTATAGTAAACTGTCTTATGCTGCTCCGGGATCGTCTGCATACCAGTCTTCATTGCTCCGGTTGCTTTGTCAAATAAGTACCAGTGACCATTGATCTTTTGCTGACCATACTGCATTTGACCATTTGAATTATAGTAAACTGTCTTATGCTGCTCCGGAATCGTCTGCATACCAGTCTTCATTGCTCCGGTTGCTTTGTCAAATAAGTACCAGTGACCGTTGATCTTTTGCTGACCATACTGCATTTGACCATTGGAATTATAGTAGACTGTTTTATGTTGGTCGGGAATCGTCTGCATGCCAGTCTTCATCGCGCCAGTTGCTTTGTCAAATAAGTACCAGTGACCATTGATCTTTTGTTGACCATACTGCATTTGACCATTTGAGTTATAGTAAACTGTCTTATGCTGCTCCGGAATCGTCTGCATGCCAGTCTTCATCGCGCCAGTTGCTTTGTCAAATAAGTACCAGTGACCATTGATCTTTTGTTGACCATACTGCATTTGACCATTTGAGTTATAGTAAACTGTCTTATGCTGCTCCGGAATCGTCTGCATGCCTGTTTGTTTAACACCATTTTTATACAGATACCAGTGACCATTTTCGTTAACTTGGCCATTCTTGTTAGCTGGTGTATTCTCATTAGTTTGCCCATTTTGATTACTTGGATTATCTTGTAAACCATTAATAGCATTAGTTAATGTACTTGTTGCTGAGTCAACTTGTTGCTGAGTAGCATCATTGTTTGCGGCAATAGATTGTGCATTTGCCATTGCAGTTTTCATAGTATTAACAGATGTGTCAGTGTACTGTGATGTACCTGCTGAAATGATTCCTTGGGCTTTAGAAATAGCAGCATTTAAAGCTGTTTTATCAACTTGAGCCTGAGTAGCAGGAGTAATTGCTCCGCCATTATTGTAATCAGCTTCAGTAATATTATTTAAAATAACTGTTCCATCTGCAGGCACTGTTTCTACGACTGTGTTTGTAATTGTAACATATTGCGGGTTAATTTCACCAGCAGCAACAGGCTGCATACCGCCAATAGGTGATGGACCAGTTGAAACCATTGCCAAAAAGAAATCAGTTTCAAAATTAGTATCTGTTGATGAATGACGTACTACTTGAGTACCAGCAGGGTACACATGACCGGTAGGACCTTTCATTGCAACTTTTAATGTACCATATTGTAATGCAACTTGCGAATTAGAAATCGCTGCAGCTTTAATTGTTGTATTAGGTTCATGATTAGTAACTCCAGGTACTTGAGCTAAAGG
>NZ_AZGB01000018.1:173725-174818 GCF_001435235.1 Liquorilactobacillus ghanensis DSM 18630
GTTACTTGGTTAAAATGATAAGTTTTCCCATTGATTTTCTGGGTACCGTAGACCATTTGACCTTGTCCATTGTAATAAACAGTTTTGTGCTGGTCCGGAATTGTCTGCATACCGGTCTTCATTGCTCCGGTTGCTTTGTCAAATAAGTACCAGTGACCGTTAATCTTTTGCTGACCATACTGCATCTGACCATTAGGACTGTAGTAGACGGTTTTGTGCTGGTCTGGAATTGCTTGTAAGCCAGTCTTCATTGCTCCGGTTGCTTTGTCAAATAAGTACCAGTGACCATTGATCTTTTGCTGTCCATACTGCATTTGACCGTTGGAATTATAGTAAACTGTCTTATGCTGATCTGGAATCGTTTGTAAGCCAGTTTGTTTAACCCCATTTTTATATAAGTACCAATGACCATTTTCGTTAACCTGACCAGTCTTAGCCTTAGGACTTGAAGTAGCATTTTTCATTGCGCCAGTTGTTTTATCAAAATTGTATACTTTACCATTAACTTTTTGCTGACCATACTGCATTTGACCATTGGGACTGTAGTAAACAGTTTTGTGCTGGTCTGGAATTGCTTGTAAGCCAGTCTTCATTGCACCGGTTGCTTTGTCAAATAAGTACCAGTGACCATTAACTTTTTGTTGACCATATTGCATTTGACCATTGGGACTGTAGTAGACTGTCTTGTGTTGGTCCGGAATTGTCTGCATACCAGTCTTCATTGCCCCGGTTGCTTTATCAAATAAGTACCAGTGACCGTTAACTTTTTGTTGGCCATATTGCATTTGACCATTGGGACTGTAGTAGACTGTCTTGTGTTGGTCCGGAATTGCTTGTAAGCCGGTCTTCATCGCCCCGGTTGCTTTGTCAAATAAGTACCAGTGACCGTTAACTTTTTGCTGGCCATATTGCATTTGACCATTGGGACTGTAGTAGACTGTCTTGTGCTGGTCTGTGATTGGCTGCATGCCAGTCTTCATCGCACCAGTTGCCTTATCAAATAAGTACCAGTGACCGTTAACTTTTTGCTGGCCATGTTGCATTTGACCATTGGGACTGTAGTAGACTGTCTTGTGTTGGTCCGGAATTGCTT
>NZ_AZGB01000018.1:174828-335703 GCF_001435235.1 Liquorilactobacillus ghanensis DSM 18630
GCCAGTTGCTTTGTCAAATAAGTACCAGTGACCATTAATCTTTTGTTGACCATACTGCATCTGACCATTTGAATTATAGTAAACTGTCTTGTGCTGTTCCGGAATTGCTTGTAAGCCAGTCTTCATTGCACCAGTTGCTTTGTCAAATAAGTACCAGTGACCATTAATCTTTTGTTGGCCATATTGCATCTGACCATTGGAACTATAGTAGACTGTCTTATGCTGGTCGGGAATCGTCTGCATACCTGTTTGTTTAACACCATTTTTATACAAATACCAGTGACCATTTTCTTTAACTTGACCATTTTTATTAGTTTGGTTATTTGTAGCTGGCTGATTATTTTTGTTAGCCTGATTATTAGTAGTCGATTGATTATTTTTGTTAGTCTGGTTATTCGTAGCTGGCTGGTTATTCTTATTAGCCTGGTTATTTGTAGCTGGCTGGTTGTTCTTATTAGTCTGATTATTTGTAGCTGGCTGGTTGTTCTTATTAGTCTGATTATTTACAGTATTATTTGCCGGCTTGTTATGATTTGCTACTGCTTGCTGATAGTTCGTAAGAGCTTTTTGTAAGTTAGCAGCTACTGTATTAATGTAAGATTGTGAAGTTACTCCAGAATTACCATATGGCAATTCATCTACACCACCACCACCGTTAAAGCCATGGAAATCAAAATAATAATGATCCCAAACCTGAATCATATCATCAATGCCAACAAAATCGACAGCCGTTCCAGCAGCCTGTTCCAGCGCAATGAAATCTTTATAGGTATCTTCATAAAGTGTCGTTGTAGTATCCTGTATATCTTGCGCTTGCTCAAATAAATTTTGCACATTAGTTGTGTTTGGCGTTTTTAATTTTTTAGTGGCAGCTACAATTTGGTTGACTGCGGCTAAGATTTTTTCTTTTGAAAATGTAACAGGTCCTTCATAATCAGACTCACCTTCATGACCATACCCAGGATCTACTTTATGATAAGCATCTTCAGCTGAAATGTAATTATTTATATCTGCTTCAGAAGTTTGATCTTTATCAACTAGAATACTCCCAGCATCATACAACTCTGATTCTACTTTATCACTGAATAAATCATTATATGTTTTCTCCGCATTTGTAATAGTTGCCATCGAAACAGGCTCATTTATTGTAACCAAACTGTTAAATGCACTGGTAAGCTTTGAAACTGCACTATCAATATCACTTTGTGAATTATAGTCCTCGTATTCATTACTAACATTGCCAGAAACATACATTAAATTTCGAAAACTGTCATCAGAATATTTAATTACTGCACTTTCAGGTTCAACACTGGAATTAGAATATAAATATACAATATTTCCATCTTGATAAAGGCTATCTATTTTAGAATTAATTTTATCAAATTTTGAAAAATCCAGTTTTCGCTTCTTAAGATGCAGGTTATTGACAGCTTGTTGCAATTCGGCAGTCATTGCATCTGCTTCTCCTTGAGAAATACCTAATGTCCGATTTAAAACAGCCGATTTACTTAGAATTGTTATTAAATTATCAATTCCATCATAATAATCTTCTTCAGAGGTATCATTATAAGCTTGGTTATATTTAGAGTAAGCATTTTTCATGGCTTCATTCAAAGCCGTTTTATTAACTCCCTTGACCGTTACTCCTCCGTGCAAAATATAATTTACATCATTAAAATTAAACATGTCATTCGTTTCTGAATCTGTGTTAGCATCAGCATTAGTAGCTGCGCTTGAACTTGAAGCAGCAGAACTCGAAGTAGCTTGTGACTGCTCAGCCTTAGATGTTGCCGAATCAGCCGTTGATGAACTTTGGGCACTTAGCGTTACGCTTGCGGCGGTTTTTGCCGCTTTGGCATTCGTTTGTTGTTTTGTTTGCGTTGCAGCGGTTACTGCCACACTTTCGGCATCGCTGCTTGCGGCAGCTGATTTAGTGTCTGTATTTTGTTTTGTTTGAACTGCAGCAGTTTTTGCTGTACTGTTGTCACTGCTGCTTATACTTTTCGCTGTTGTTACGTTATTACTTGAACTTGAATTAACTACACTGCTGCTCGTTGCGGCACTGCTTGTTGAAGTGCTGCTGGAAACAGTACTTGAGGACTGACTAACTGTCTTGGTTGTAGCATCCGCATGAATTTCTTGAATTTGAGTCGTCAAACCTAATGTAACCACCGTTGCAAATAAAATCGAACCAACATATTTGCCAACTTTAGCTAACTTATACTTATTATCTTTCTTACAATTCTTCCCCATTTTTCCCCTTTTCCAGCGCACTATCCCTAAATTGCACCTGAAATAATAATTTCCAAACATTATTATATGGTTTACTTTTGTTTTAATCAATCAAAATTTAATCTATTTTATTACCCTTTTTATTTTTAATTCAAAACAAAAAAGACTCAAGTTACTTTAAAACAACACTTGCATCTAAATATCAATCTTTAAAAATACCCCTGAGCAGAAATTATTTCAATTTATTAAATTAATAAATAAAATAAGAAACTATATTAAATAATTACGCTGTTGCAATCAAATATGGCTAATTAATCTGTTAGCCGCTGATTCATTTTTTTCAAATCGTCATTAAAAATAAAATTTAGTTACAAAAAGAGCCCGTCAAAGTTATTATTTGTCCGGACTCCTCAATAATATTAAATTAAAAGACTCTCAATGTTTGACTGTACCGTGTTTTCGACCTACAAGCCAGATTATGAACAAAGCTAAAATTGCTTCGACTGCAATCCAAAGACCACGATTAGGTAATTGTGTCCCGCCAAGATAAACTCCGCCAACAACTGCAACAATCAACAAAATAAGCATTACAGACCATTGACCACGACTAAAGGCTTGACCATATTTATTTTCACGTCTGGTAATCAATGGCAAAATTGCTCCTAAACCAATTAGAACAATTATCGCCACAATATTAATGATCAATTCATACCACCAAGTTGTGCTAAACTCGGCCACATCTTGCGGAGCAATTCCAAAAACAGTAGCGATTGCTGTCACTGCTAAAGCCCAAAAGCCAACTAACCAAGCCAATTTATCGTTTTTAATAAAGATATAGCTTGAAGGATATTTAGCCGAATTTTTTCGCACTCGCATGAAAGCATAAAAGATCCAGCAAGTTACTCCAGGAGAAATAATTCCGTTTAAATTCAACAACCAATTAAAAATATCATTCATATCTGGCAGAAAAATTCCCAGTAACAAAATAAAACCTGATAAAACGCATGTCAGCAAGTAACCATTAACTGGCAATCCCGCTGCATTAGTTTTCCGCAAGAACTTCGGCATGTAGCGCTCCCCAGTATCAGAGATCAACATCCGTGTCATTGCATCAAGCAAAACAGCTAATAACGCTACTAAATAAAAGACTTCAGTCCAAGCGAACAAATACATGAATAAGTTGCCCACGTGATATTGCTGTCCCAGCGCTTGGAAGGCATAGTAAGAACCATTCATTTTCAAATCATTCGGCAAATGGTGAGCATTAAAGAATATTCCTAATGAAAATGATCCAAAAATCGTCAAGAAAGCCGTCATGCCAACCAACATCAGCATAGATTTAGGAAACTCGGTTTGTGGGCGTTTCATCTTGGTAACAAATGGAGCAATCAGCTCGCAACCATTAACAGCATAGATCAGCAGCCCAACCGTTGTCAGATACTTTAAATCAAACTTAGGCACGATCGCACCTAAATTCATGGGTTGAGTTGCAATGTGACCGCCAAGTGCCAGCGAAGAAATAGACATAATTACAAACAAAACGGTCATACCAAACATTGCAATTCCACCAACCATGCTTAACAGCTCAAGCGAACGTTTAAAACGTGATTGGACCAAAATGAAAACAACAAATGTTAGCAATGTCCATAAAGCAAATTGACTATTAGAAATCGTATCTTGAAACTTACTATTGCCGGTAACAGCCCAACCGATCCCGACAACTACTGAATTAGCAGTATCAACCACATAGGGAATCGATGCCGCCCAATATGTCCAAGCCGTAAAATATCCCAGAAATTCTCCATTGGTTCCGCGAATCCAAGAACTTAATCCGCCACCTTCATGATTAAAAATCGAGCCTAATTGTCCTACCATTAATGAATAAGGAATTACATACAAAAAGAGCATCAAGACCCAAGAAGTAATAACACCCATTCCTTGATTTTTAAAATTATAAATTAAGTCATCAAAACCAATGACTGTTACAAAACACATTAATGCCAATACCGGCCAGCTAATATAATGTTTTGCCTTATCTGTTGAAAAATTTTCCACTTTTTCCACCTCAAGCTTTATTTTTAATTGCGGTAAATCAAATTCCTTCCAGGCGGCTTTTCAACTTTTTTATTGTTCAAACTAAATTGATATGAAACAGTTGGTTGTTTTTGATATCCATAATCAAACCTCATAACTGAGTAACAATTGTTGACTGGCTTTATGGAATGTTTTTTCAACCATACCGAAAAAAACGTTCTTAACTTTTTCAAATTAAGAGCGCACCGAATTGTTATCTGTTTCAAATTACCTAATTGGCCCACTTTTACCTCCAGCAATCAATCGTAGTAACTGCCTCTTTATAAAATCTTAAGTTATTCTTCACACAAAATTAACAATTACCGTTTAAAATAACGAAGTGTAACCTGATATTAAACAATTTTCATTTACTCCCCCTATGGTAAATGAATCTCTCCGGACTTTTAAAAGTTCGGAGTTTTTTTGCCTTAAATCAGTTCAGCTTATTATTCTTTAAGCTTAGCGGAATTTGAGTGTTGCCAATAACTTAAATTAGCAAAAGCACTCAGGAAGATAATATTAAATGATAATTCCAATAAATGCTGGTCGATCACTGAACTTAAAATTACTAATAGCAACGCTACCGTAAATGAATATAATTGCAATTGATCATAACGTTTTAATAAATACCAGATAAAGTACATTAAAACTATAAAGCAAAATACTCCCAACATCATTAAGACCCGAATAAACGAAACATCAATAAAGAAGTAATCAAATGCTCCATGATGAATTCCACCATTACCAACTTGCGGCACAACCTGACCAAATAAAGTTACATTAAAGCGTTTAAAAGCTTCATGCCCATATGTCAATCGACCAGATAACAATTTGTTTGCTATCCGTAGAATTGGATTAGTAGGGGAATAGAGATAGGCCAGGACAACATTCAGCATAATAAAAATAAATATCAAACCAGTCAATATTCGTCGATTAAAAAAGGCCAAAAAACGAAATACTTGCTTTTTAGCAGCTATTAAAATAATTAATAACAACATTAAAATAAAGTCAATTCGTGTATCCGTCAAAAAATACATCGTAAATGTTAAAGCCACAGCCCCAATGTATTCTGGTAAATTAAACTTAAAATTGCGATATAAAGCAAAAGTTACCAACAAATAAAATGTTCGAGCAGCAAAATCTGTTGGATAAATCATCCCCAAAGCTAAACGAACAGTCGCTTCATCACGACGGCCAATAGTTATACTAGTTATCCAACCCGCTGCGGCTGCAATTAATGTAATGATAATCATGCATACTTCCAAGTACAAAAATAGCTTTAAAATCTTTTTAAAAGATACATTTTTGGCACCGATCACAAACACAAAATAGTAAAAAAAGCTTGGATCCATAGATCGCTGATAAACTCCCCAAAAAAGCAATCCAAATAAAAGAATAATCAAAGCTTTTTCCCAATTCCAATGATCGACCACAAAAATTTTTATAGCTACAACTGCACTGGCTAATTCAGCAATATTGGCTAATAGCGACTTAGAAACGTAAACACTAAACATTGTTCCACCAATAAAATTACTAATCAGGTATGCAGCCAAAGCTACCAAATAAACTACTTCCGCAATCTGCGGCCAATTGTAATTAGTTCTTAGCTTTTCTGCAAACTTATTTTTTTTTAAAAGTTTCTCCATTCGATAATTCCACCTTAATCAGAAAATCTGTTCACGTCAGTGCTTAGTCCAATTCCTTTTCCACCGTTACTAAAGCTGCACCAATTACCTGATCCATGTTGTAATAACGATATTGTCCTAGACGGCCGCCGAAGATCACATTACCAGCCTTAGTATCGGCCAATTCTTTATATTTTTTATACAGTGCATTGTTGGCTGAATTATTAACTGGATAATATGGTTCATCGCCACGATGCCAAGTCTTAGGATATTCCCGGGTAATAATCGTTTTATGTTTGTCACCCTTGCCAAACTCAAAATGCTTATGTTCGATGATCCGGGTAAATGGTGTCTTGGCATCCGTATAATTAACCACTGCATTTCCCTGGAAATTATCTTGATCAAGCTCTTCAGTTTCAAATTGCAAACTGCGATACTCCAATTCCCCATAGCAGTAATCAAAGTACTGATCGATCATTCCGGTAAAGACTACTTTATCATAATTTTTCAGATATTCTTCCTGATGTTCAAAGAAATCAGTCTCAGTTTCAACTGTAATGGCGTCATTTGCCAACATCTTTTCAACGATCTGCGTATACCCGCCGATCGGAATCCCCTGATATGGGTCATTAAAGTAGTTGTTATCATAGGTTAAGCGAACTGGCAGCCGCCGAATAATAAATGCTGGCAATTCTTTAGCCGAACGCCCCCACTGCTTTTCGGTATAACCTTTGATGAGTTTTTGATAAATATCTGTCCCCACCAGCGAAATTGCTTGTTCTTCCAAGTTTTCCGGTTTTTTTCCATGCAAAACTGCCCGCTGTTCATCAATTTTAGCTAAAGCCTGTTCAGGAGTCACCACTCCCCAAAGTTTGTTGAATGTATTCATATTAAATGGTAAATTATAGATCTCACCATGATAGTTAGCAATTGGCGTATTTGTATACCGGTTAAAATCCGCAAACTGATGAACATAATCCCAAATCTTTTTATTGGTAGTATGAAAAATATGCGCTCCATACTGATGAACCTGAATTCCAGCTACTTCTTTAGTATAAATATTACCAGCAATATGATTTCTTTTTTCGATCACCTTGACTTGATGACCACGTTTAGCTGCTTCATAGGCAAAAGTCGCTCCGAATAAGCCAGCTCCTACTACTAAATAATTTGTCATTTTTTCACCTCATAAATAATCTATCGTTTAAATTCCTTTTCCACCTAACACAAAAAATAAATCTGATAAGATACGCCGACTTGTCGTACCTTGGTGTGGCAAATCTTTCTTTATAAATCGCTGCCGTTCCAGCTTAGAGCCGTTCAATGCTTGATATACAGCTTTTAATGGCTGCTTTTGCTGAGCACTGGCTTCAGCAAAAAACAATTTGTATAATTGATTAATTTGTCTTACCGGAAGCGATTTAGTCGGCCAGCTTTTATCAGACCATTTACGCTTAAGACTTGCTATTTTCTTATTCAACTTACTAGATTTTAAAACCGCAAAAAAATCTTGACCACCGTATTGATTATTACCATGTTGGCGATATTTAATCAATGGTTCTTCAACAAAGGCAATCTTGCCCAGAAGTGCTGCTACTAAGGCTACCCAATGATCATGAAGAAAAACATCTTTTAGATCTGCGCGACAAGCATATTTTTTGAGGTTATTATCAACCATTACGGTACAACCTGTTACATTATTAAAGAAAACGATCGAAATTAAATCATGTGGTCGTTTTTCAAATGACGGTTTATGCAACAAATTTAATTGTTGATCCACGATTAGTTTGTTCGTATGTACTAAAAGAGGGACTCCAGAATCATTTTGCTTTCTTAATTCTAGCATAGCAGCCAAGGTAGTTGCTATTTTTGTTGGCAACCAAACATCATCTTGATCGCAAAACATATAAAAATCGGCCTGAACATTTCTAAAAAGCTCAAAAAAAGAACCAACTACTCCCAGATTCTTTCCTGCTGCACCTTGATACAAGTGAATCCGCCTATCGTTTTCTTGATATTGCTTAATAATTTTCAAAGTTGCATCAGTTGATCCATCATCACGAATATATAAATCCCAATTTTCATACGTCTGCTGTTGAAGCGAATCAAGTTGCATTGGCAAATATTCTTGTCCATTATAAGTTGACATTAAGATTGCAATCTTCATTTTTTCCCCCTTAGTTTGCCACTATATAGATCAGCTAATTCTTCGGTTGTTTTCTCTAAGGTAAAGCCTTTCTTCCTTAGGTAATCAATTGCACGCAAACTTTCAAGTTGCTTGTTTTGTTTTATTTTACTTAGTTTTTCCATTTCAGCTGCCCAAACTTGAGTCGCCGAAACTGGAGTTATTTTTAGTGGGTGCACATTCTCCATTTCAAATAATTCTGGAGATTGATTTTTGGAAACAATAGCTTGGGTACCGTTGGCTAAATTTTCAAGCAATGACAGTGAGAGACCTTCGTATAAAGATGGGAATGCAAAGATGTCAAACGCATTTTGTAACACCGCTACATCATTAGTATATCCAGTAAAAATAACATTATTGTTTAAATGATATGCTGCCACTTTTTCTTTTATTTCTTCAAATTTCTCACCATTCCCAATCAAAACTAAAAAAGAGTCTGGATACTGCTTATGAAATTGCTGATAGGCAGCCAACAAAAATTGATGATTTTTTTGTCTTGAAAAACGTCCACAATGCCCAATTATAATTGAACTCTCAGGAATAGCATGTTTTTCTCTGAAATTTTGTGCGGCTGAGCTTATGTACTGATAATTTTCTAACAGAATTCCATTATATATAAATCTAAAATTAGGTTGTGTTTGGATTTTTTTTGAATAGAAAAAATCGGCAGCATACTGTGAACATGCAATAAAATCGGTGCCTTCATGGGCAGCTACCTTCATTCCCAGCCGGTGCGCCAATGATTTTAGTTTACCATATTGACCTCTTTGATCCGAATGAGCATGAATAATAATCCTTTTATAGCCGACCCTTTTGGCCAAAATAATCGGCAAGAAATTATGCAGTGAATCTAAATGCAGGTGAATAGTTTTACTATATTTTAAATTTGATTTTAACGCTTGTTTTAACTCGCTAAAATGCTGTAACGGTCCACGCTTTAATTGAGTGATTTCTGTATAATTTCCTATTTTTTCTAATTCACGTGCCGGTTTAGCATTGGCAATATTAATAAAGCGAAAATTCCAACCAGCAGCCGCTAATTGCCGATAATTTCTTTTTACAAAAGTTGTAATTCCATTATTCGAGTTAAAGCTTCCTAAAACTATTATTGTTTGGTTATTCATTTTTCAGACCTCATTGAACGTTAGTAACTCCTATTCATTAATCAGCTGTTTGTTGCATTAAATTATGAATTGCCTTTTTTACAAATGAACCATTTCTCAATAATTTACTAATTTCCAACGAATTTTGCTTGAATGTCTCATACTGCTGGTGATCAATCTTTGTCAACAATTGTTCAAGATCATTTAAATCATCAACTGCTATCCCGACCTGATTATCCTCAATAAATTTTGCTGCTGCTGCTTTTTTCCACACAATGACGGGAATTCCGCTACTTAAATACAATGACGTTTTATGCGGCATGTTATACTGCATGTATTCACCAAAATCACCATCACACTTGGTTAATAAATCACCATTCCAAACTAATCCAAAACTAGTTTTTAGATATTTAGGCAGTTGGTCTGCTGGATAAAGTCCCTGATAATTTACATTTGCTGGATATTCATCTGCTTGGTTAGGTCCAAAAACATCAAGTCGGCCTTGTTTTAATTTTAATTTTTGTAAGAAACCAGCACTTTTCAGATTACCTGCAAAACAAACCGAATAATCATATGAAGGTTGATTTTGTTCCGGAATCGGATTAAGGTAATCAAAAATCCCCAGTTCTTCCATTGGAACAGTTACTCCTTGTTCCGTCAACCACCGATGCATTGCTTCATTATGAACTATCATCCCATCGGTACTATTGAAAATAGCCAGCTCTTTTTTTTGATAATTCTGGTTTCCTTTGTAAGCTCGTAAACTTTCAATATCATGAATAATAAAATAAATTTTAGCATGCGTATATTTTCTAATAGCATGAATAAAACGTTGCGTTAAAAAAATTGAATAAATTGGATACTGAAAAACCAAATTATCAATTTCTTTGCCCTTAAAGACCTTATTCAAACCAACCAAAGCATACAATAGTTTTTTAAATTTATTCCGAGAAAGTTCCAAATTCAACGGTTGGAACCCTTCAGCAACTAAAATTTTTTCAATATCATTTTTGGCCTTAGGTCCGGCATCTTTATTGTTTTTATTAACAATTGAAGACATAATAACATTTTTCATTAGTTTCTCCTATAATCACAACATTAAGACTGCTTCATACCAACATTATGCTTGTCACGATCGTTTTCTTTTGGTGGCTGCATATAGTTACCATAGAGTTGTTTTAAGTACTCATCATAAAAAACAGTTCCCATAAATTGAGTATCTTCAAATGAATAGCTTTTTAATTGATCATAAATCTTCCGTGGAAACATTTCATTTAATTTATAGGCCCCCATAAAGTTGACCGCAAATGGACAGTTACTATAGCTATACTTACGCAGATCTCGATCTAAAACCTGCATCATTTTTTGTTCCTTAAGAAATTTATCTGAGCGAACCAAAAGACCAATTTTAATTATCAATTTTTCAAGAGAAGTTCGATACGGATTATTAAGAGCAACTCCATTAGATAATTGTGACAACTTCAACAACGCGCGATCCATCATCAACCTTGTTCCATGCAGTTTGCGTAAAACTTTATTGGCCGGCATCCCATCTAAAGGAAATATATCGATCCATGGATAAATCGTTTCTTTGCTGGCAACATTATTGTTAACCAATTCAATACTTTGATCAATAACCTTCGCCGGATAATCATGATTATTATTAAATCGAAAATCCAGTAACTTAAGGTTATCATCATTTAATTCCAGTACTATCTGACAAAATTTATCATAGTCATTGCGGGACATCCCAAAATCAATATCATCATCCCACGGAATGAACCCATGGTGACGAATCGCACCCAGCATTGTTCCGCCAAGCATAATATATTTAATTTGATTTTCTTCACATATCGAAATAATTTTTTTTGCTAGATTTAACTCAATTTGCTGCAATTTTCTTATATTTTTTTGATCATGCATAGATTACACCCTAATCTTCCAATCAAGAACTTAATTTTTACGTAACCTTCCCTATAACAATACACTAAGTTGCATTTTTAAGTAACTTCAACATAAATGGCGAAAGCAATCAACTTGCCTTCGCCACCTTACTCTTAGCTGTACAACTACACAACTTGTCTTCACTTTAAGTCAACTAAAACTTGCCGTTTGTTTTTAAGAATTAAAGGGTAAAGGATATAATTTAATAATATCAAATATTTAGTCACTAACACCCTTAATTTTACGATAAATAAAACTAGCGATCTTTTTTACCCAATGCTGATTACCCATAAACATTACCGGAACTTCAACATATTTAATCTGGTTTTTTTCCACCCAGACATCCAGCAATATCTCACCAACAAAACCATAGATTCGTTTTTCATAATCAGTATACTCAGTAATATCAACTCGTTTTTCAATTTCAGGTAAAATCTGAAATAGCCACTCTGTGTAACTATCGAACAAATCAGCCCGCGCAATCAACATATTAAACATATGAACTGCCTTGCGCTGCACCATCTTATCAAAAGCTGGCAAGTATTCAGGACACTTCTCAGCAATTACCTGACGAGCTACCTTTAAACCCTCAATATGATGTACATGCTCATAATGTGACCATGACGTTTCAATATAATAATTCCTTTTACGCGGCAAAATCAGCGGTGCTTGATCTAACAGTTTTTCAAGTGTCGCTGAAGTCATAATATCAGCAAATTTACCTTCATATGATTTAAAAAAGTTGCGTCTGCCGTTAGAAAAATAACGCCGATAATGTACTAAACCTTTAACATCAGCAGTTCTATTCTTCCATGCCCAATACTGAGCTGTCAATTCACAATAATTGGGATTTTTGGCAGCAATATTATCTCCAGTATTATCACGGACAAATCCCGGAAAATTCTCAGATGCCGGTCCTACCTGCAATGGCACATACATCTGGTCCTGCGGTGTTTTGACTAATTTATGGCTAACAATATAAACCTCAGCTTTCAAGGTCAAACCCACTTTCCTTTATCTAATAAGCACCTTCACCTTTAAAGATACTCATAATGTTTTTTAACAAGATCTTTGTGTCAAATAAGAACGATGCATGATCAACATAATATAATTCATAATCGCACCGTTCCGGGTAATTAATATTGCTCCGACCCGAAGCCTGCCAATATCCCATTGCTCCCGGAGTCACCGACAAAAACTTATCGACTTGATCACCATACTCCTGCAATTCTTCTTCAATAATCGGTCGTGGACCAATTAAAGTCATTTCACCCTTTAAAATATTAATGAACTGAGGTAACTCATCGATTGATGTTTTACGCAAAAATTTGCCTAACCTGGTAATTCGTGGGTCGATTTCCGGTGGTAATTTGTAGCTGTTTTCAACATATTTCTGATACAATTCTGGATTTTGACGAAGTTTTTCTTCTGCGCCAATCACCATTGATCTGAATTTATAAATTAAAAATTTTCGTCTATTTTTGCCGACACGTTCCTGTTTGTAAAAGAGTGGACCCCGGTTCTCTCCAAATCTATAAATCAACAGTAATACCAAAAACAATGGAATCATGCAAGTAAGAGCAAGCAGTGCAATAACAATATCAATCGCTCTTTTAACAAATAAATAGACCATTTTGCCTGCAGTCCTGTCTCCTTGATTCATTTTTTTCTCCTGTAAAAAGAACTCTTGAAAAGATTACCACCCTTTAAAATTAATTATGATGGCCGTACATAAGGTGTATTATAATACCATTCTTTTTATTTAGCAATTATCGCTCAGATTGGCACAATTATTTAACCAATTTTGTCTTCTCATTTCAAATAAAAACGAACCTCATCAACAGATCAGCTTCGTTTCTTTCAAATCTTATTTATACTATTTAAATTGATTATCGTATAACTACACCTTGACGTTCTACTTTCAACTGCAGCAATTCACCTGACAAACCACTAGCTGCTACTAAATCTGCAAACCGCTGACAAGATTTTAAATCAATCACCGTCATAGTTGTCGGTCCGGCACCACTTAAATAGGTAGCGATCGCTCCAGCCTGATGTCCTAATGTCCTTAATTTTGCCAAATGCGGAACTAAATGAGCTCGGTACTGTTCATGAAATTGATCTTGTTCCATCAATTGACCAGCTTGTTTAAGATCGCCAGCAAATAATGCAGCTACTAAAGTATTGCCAATGCTGCTGGCTTTGACAGCTGTACTAAAATTCAATTTTGCCGGCAGTACCGACCGACTGGCGGTTGTCAACAGCTCTGTTGGTGGCACAAAAGCCATTAACGCCATTTCAGGAAAATGCCCTTTGATACTAAAAACTTGTTGATCAGCAGTGTAGGTTGAAACTGTTAAATCCCCCAAAATTGCTGGGGCCACATTATCTGGATGACCTTCAATTTTAGTCGCTAATTGTAATTTTTCCAGCTGGCTTAAATTCAACTCAGCCAAATGATCAGCCAACTCGATCCCAGCAATAATTGCCGATGAACTGCTGCCTAAACCACGTGCTAATGGAATTTCTGAATCAACGATCAAGTGATGTGGTTGAATTGCCGGAGCTATTTGCAAAGCTGTCTTAACAATCAAATTGCGTTCATCAGTTGGCACATCTTTTCCTAATTGGTGTTCAACCTGCCAAGAAGCTGTAGATGCTTCCACCTTAACTTTCAAATATCTGGAAACTGCAATCCCGATCGAATCAAAGCCGGGGCCAAGATTTGCACTGGTAGCCGGTACAATTATTTCAAAACTCATATTTACCCACCTTTATTCCGGCAAAACTTTGTAAGCCGCAATAACTTCAACATCCTTTAAGGTGCTAAAAGCCGCTACAACTTGATTACGTTGTGCTTCTGACATCTGATGCGTTGTCATCACGATTCGCGCGTGTTCATTATCCAATTCGCTTTGAATAATCAAATGAAAACTTGCTTGTGCTTCACTCATCGCTTGTGTAATTTTCAGCATTTGGCCTGGCTGATCCTTAACCTTTAATGAAAAATAGTATGAGTAGCAAACATCTGCCGGGCGTGCTTGTTTCAAATCACGCTGAAAATCATTAAAACGGCTGCCGGTAGTTTCCAAAACGATATCTTTCGCGACCGCAATAATATCGCTTAAAACACTATTAGCTGTTGGTAATTCTCCTGCTCCAGGGCCATAAAACATAGTTTCGCCCACTGCGGCACCGGTAACTAAAACAGCATTATTCTCATTTTGCACTGCTGCCAAAGGTTGATCCTTAGGCACCAATACTGGTCCAACTGAAACATCGACCCGATCATCGATCAATTTAGCAATCCCTAATAATTTGATATTATAACCTAGTTCTTTAGCTTGCTGAATATCAGCTAATTTAACATCACTGATCCCGCTAATTTTTAATTGCTTCATTGAAATGTTCATTCCAAAAGCAAATTGTGTCAAGATCACCATTTTATATGCCGCATCGATTCCCTCGACATCATTCGTTGGGTCTGGTTCAGCAAAACCTAGATCCTGTGCTGCTTTCAACGCAGCAGAAAATGACACCTGTTGCTGACTCATCTGCGTTAAAATATAATTAGTTGTTCCGTTGACGATCCCTTTAACTTCAACAATTCGATCCGCGGCAAAGGAGTTGACAATTGTCCGTAAGATTGGGATACCCCCAGCTACACTGGCTTCATAAAACAAATCACAGCCATTAGCTCGCGCAAGTTCAGCTAACTCCGCGCCATAGGTAGCAATCAAATCTTTATTAGCCGTGATAATATGTTTACCGGCTTGCAACAGCTGCTCAACATAGTTTTTAGCTGTTTCAACCGTCCCCATTACCTCAACGACGATCTTAATTTCTGGATCATTTAAAATTTTTGTAAATTGATCAGTTAATTCGATTCCTGTTAAATCAACGTTCCGCTGTTTATTCAAATTGTGAACAACAATTGTTTTTATTTCCAATTGACAGCCGGTAATACTGGAAATTTTTGCTTGATGGTCCCGTAATAAGCGGACAACCCCACTACCGACCGTCCCTAATCCAAGAACTCCAATTTTTATGCCCCGCATAGTTTCCTCCAAGTGTAAATTATAAATTATTTTTAATTGTTATTATTCTATCATATCTTTATTATTTTTTTACACTCAATCTAAAATTTAATTAACTTTTACTAAACTGTTTTTTTCGAATCATAAGTGATAATTGGTTTTAACATTAATTTATGGTATTCTTCCTAATAAGATGAAAATTAAAAAATAATAAGGAGATATTATTTGCTATGGAAATCCGTTACCAAAGTACACGTGATCTCAATGCGAAAAAAGTTACTGCTTCTCAGGCAATTTTACAAGGATTAAGTCCTGATGGCGGTTTGTATGTACCAACTGAAATTCCTGCTATTAAGACACCTTTAACTGAACTGGCTAAACTGTCTTACCAAGAATTAGCATTCAAAATTTTAAAACCTTATTTGCCTGATTTTTCTGACCAAGAATTACAAACTTGTTTAACTGCGGCTTACGGAAGCAACTTTGACACTTCGACTATTGCTCCTTTAACTGAACATGCCAATGCTTTTTATTTGGAATTATTCCATGGCCCAACCATTGCCTTTAAAGACCTTGCCTTGCAACTGTTGCCACATCTAATGACGGTTGCTGCCCGCAAAAACAAATTAAAAGCAGAAATTGTAATTTTAACTGCGACTTCAGGAGATACCGGTAAAGCTGCTATGGAAGGTTTCGCTGATGTTCCGCAAACAAAAATCATTGTTTTTTATCCTAAAGACGGCGTTAGTCCGATTCAAGAAAAACAAATGCTGACTCAAAAGGGGCAAAATACTTCTGTCTTTGGAATTGCCGGCAATTTTGATCAAGCACAAACCAATGTTAAAAACATTTTCAATGATCAAGAATTTAAAGATTATCTGGCACAGCATAACTATCGTTTTTCATCAGCTAATTCTATCAATATCGGCCGTTTACTGCCGCAAATAGTTTATTATTTTTATGCTTATGGTCAATTATTGAATGCTGGCAAAATAACAGCTGGTCAAGCTATTAATTTTAGTGTTCCAACTGGTAATTTTGGTGATATTTTAGCTGGTTACTATGCAAAGAAAATGGGATTACCGATTAAAAAGTTGATCTGTGCTTCAAATAAAAATCATGTATTAACTGACTTTTTCAACAGTGGCACTTATGACAAGCAAAGACCATTTTATGTGACTTCATCACCTTCAATGGATATTCTGGTTTCCAGCAATTTGGAACGCTTGTTATATTATTTGAGTGATCGAAATCCGCAAACGACCCGTTCATTAATGGAACAGTTACAGCATACGGGCAATTATCAAATATCTGCTGCAATGAAAACAAAATTGACTGACTTTGCCGCTGGATTTGCGGACGAAAATCAAACAGCTGCTGAAATTAAACGTGTTTTTGCAGTTGATGGCACAACTTTAGATCCACACACTGCTGTCGCTTCTTATGTAGCACAGGAATGGCTGCACGATACGCCAACAGTAATCATTGCCACTGCCAGTCCTTACAAGTTCCCACAGGCCGTTTGGTCAGCGCTGACCACTATTCCTTTAGCTGATGGACAACAAGCCTTGGCAGAACTGCAAAAATTAATCAAGTTGCCTTATCCGCCAGCGATTAAACAGTTGCTGACAGCCACTGTTAAAGATAGACAGTCTATCGCACCAACAAAAATGAAGTCAGCAATTGTTGACGTCCTATTCGATCATTAATTTAGAAGCAAATTTTTTAAGTCGGAGAAGTGCTATTATTAATCGTTTATGTTATATTATATTACATAGAAATGCTTGGAGGGACTCTTAATGGACGAAATTGATTTAAAAATTGTTTCTACTTTGCAAAAAGACGCTCGAATCTCATTAAAAAAACTGGCTGATATTTGTTTCATTTCTGCTCCAGCAGTTTCAACCCG
Organism: Liquorilactobacillus ghanensis DSM 18630; assembly: GCF_001435235.1. GTDB lineage: Bacteria > Bacillota > Bacilli > Lactobacillales > Lactobacillaceae > Liquorilactobacillus > Liquorilactobacillus ghanensis. The sequence goes on from NZ_AZGB01000018.1 coordinate 191,937, forward strand.
CTTGACTCACTTAGAAGAACGGGGAATTATCACTAACTATCAAACACAAATTGATTATAAAGTTTTAGGTTATCCAATCAAAGCTTATGTCAGCTTGCGACTATCACCCAAAGACAAAGATGCTTTCTATCCTTATATCAAATCAGTTGGTAATGTTATTTCTTGTGATTGTGTAACCGGCAGTTATTCTCAAATTATCACTTGCTATTTTAAAACTACGAAAGCATTAGATAATTTCATTAATGATATTCAACGCTTTGGTGAAACTAAGACACAAATCGTCTTTTCAACAAGCGTTAATACCCGGCCATTAGAGTTAAATCCAACTGAGAATTCATTTTAAATTTATTAATATCCTAAAAAAAGACTTACGATCAAAAACAACGTTTGCTGTTTTGATCGTAAGTCTTTTTGATGTTGGGGTTTGTAATTAATCAAGTAGCATTATGAGCACAATCATTATTTACGTGCAAACAATGCATACTGATTCTGATTAGCCGGTATTAAAAATGGCGGATGATTCAGTTCAGTATAAAATTAGCACTTTACAAGTTGATAATATACTGTCAATGGTAGTGTAATACCCAAAAATTCTAGCAAAAATAAAACTACTTTTACTAGAATTTCTACTCAATATCGATTTTTTAGAGCTACAAACAAATATACCAAGATAAAAACAAACCAAGCACCCACCAAAAAATATTACCAGTTCTGCTCCAAAGTCGTGATGTGAGCCCTTAAAGTTGGACAACTATATTTAAACTGTTTTCTAAATGGTGAGTTCCTGGTACTTTACTGAGGACTTTCCGTTCAGTTTTGTTTTAATACGATGTTTGTTATAGAAACTGATCATCCTCAAATACACGTCTGGAATGACTTTTGGCATAATAATACATACTACGTAGAATTTTAGTGATCTATAGTTCAATTGCCAACGCCAGATTTTTTAACTAATGATAATAAACTCTTTCCTGCAAATACTCAGCAACTATTTTAGTACAAAATTCTAAATCAAATCTGGGCATAGTAATTTTCCAAGGTTGATTTAGTGTCCAACTTTCCGGAGCACTTTATCGATTAAAAATACTTGGTAATTTTTTAGTTTCTTTGTTTCAAAAAAAACACCTGGAATTTACTGAAAAGTTCCAAGTGCTTTTTTTATAAAATTAATTTATTTTACTCTAGATTTTTCAGGACGCCAGAAACCAAGTATAACACCAGCAATTATTGCACCAATTACAACTGCAATAATGTAACCAAATGGATTAGTTGCTAATGGAGTTACCCATAAGCCACCATGCGGTGCTGGAACGCTTACATGCCACCACTGAGTTAAACCACCAGCAACAGCTGAACCTAAAATACATGAAACTATAACATGTAATGGGTCAGCAGTTGCAAACGGAATTGCGCCTTCAGTAATGAATGAGAAACCTAATACCCAGTTAGTAATCCCAGCCTTACGTTCATCATCCGTAAATTTCTTCGGCCAGAAAGCAGTTGCGATCGCAGTCGCAAACGGTGGTACCATACCACCTGCCATAACAGCCGCCATCAAATCACCGTTTTTAGTTGAAGTAAAGGCAGCAACAGCAAATACGTACGCTGCTTTGTTGAAAGGACCACCCATATCAATCGACATCATACCGCCAAGAATTACACCTAATAAGACAGCATTGCCTGTTCCCATATGGTTCAAGAAAATAGTTACCCATGTATTAATAACTGAGAAAATTGGGTTAACAATGAAGAACATAATCAAAGCAACCAACAGTAAACCAAAAATCGGATAAAGAAGCATTGGTTTCATGCCTTCCAATGATTTTGGCAGCTTTGCAAAAATCTTCTTCAAGAAGATCGTTAAATAACCTGCAATAAAGCCGGCAGCAATCCCGCCAAGAAATCCAGCTGAACTTTTAGCCCCCGTCATTACATTAGCAACATAAACACCGCCAAAAGATCCGCTATATACGGTCGCCATAAAGCCACCAACAAACCCAGGCATCAACGCCGGACGATCACCAATCGATTCAGCAATGTAACCTGCTAAAACCGGAATCATGAAAGCAAAAGCTAAGTTACCAGCATTGTTCAAGAAAATAAACGGTAATGATTTTGCACCACCAAAATATTGCTCAATAACAAAAGATAAGGCCATTAAAATACCACCGCCGACAACAAATGGCAGCATATGCGAAATACCGTTCATTAAATCTTTGTAAATTTCTCCCCAAGCACTACCATTCGCACTAGTATCTTCAGTGGTACTTTCACCTGCAGCTGCATGATAAACCGGAGCATTACCCTTAACTGCTTCATTAATTAACTGCTCAGCTTTTTTAATTCCATCAACTACCGGACGGTTAACTAATGGTTTGCCATCAAAACGAGTCATTTCAACTTTTTTATCAGCTGCAACAATAACACCAACTGCTCGTTTAATTTCATCAGCCGTTAATTGATGTTTAACTCCTTCTGAACCGTTAGTTTCAACTTTGATATCAACACCCATTGCTTCGGCTGTTTTTTTCAACGACTCTTCAGCCATATAGGTATGTGCAATTCCTGTCGGGCAAGCCGTAACAGCAACTACATATGGTTTATTATCAACTTTAACAGTTGTCTGCTTTGCCTTTTTGGCAGCATCTGCCTTTTCTTTGGCCTCTTTTTGCGCTTGGGCATCAGCAAATAATTGATGAACTTCATCTGGTGTTTGTGCTTTCTTCAAAGCTGCCACCAATTTAGGATCAATCAATAAACTTGAAAGAGCTGCTAAAGCCTGTAAATGAGTATTATTTGCGCCTTCTGGAGCGGCAATCATGAAGAACAGATGAACCGGATTCCCATCCAAAGCATCATAATCGATTCCCTTAGCACTTTTAGCAAACATTACAGTTGCTCGCTTTACCGCCTTATCTTTAGCGTGCGGCATAGCAATTCCATCACCAATTCCTGTAGTTGATTGTGCTTCTCGAGCTATAATATCTTTTTTATAGAGTTCTTCATCATCAATTACACCAGCTTGATGATACTGGTGAACCATTTCATCGATTGCTTCTTTTTTAGTTGAAGCTTTCATGTCCATAATCATTGCATCTTTTAACAACAATTCACGAATATCCATTGAAAACACTTCCTTTAATCTTTAAACTTTTTTATTTTGATCTGCGGCAAAATCTCATTAATTTTGGCACGATCAGCTAAATCTTCCGAAAAGGCAGTAGCACTGCCGCAAGCTAACCCATAGCGGAAACTTTCAACTGGATCATGAGTTGCTGCAAAAGTTCCAACAAAACCGCCGATCATTGAGTCACCGGCACCAACCGAATTAATAACCTTGCCTTTGGGAGCCGGACTGAAATAGACCTCGTCTGGAGTGATCAAGAGTCCACCATCCCCAGCCATTGAAATCAAAACATGTTTTGCTCCCATTACTAATAATTTGCGACCATATTTTACAATATCAGCTAAACCATCTAACTTAACATTGAACAATTCAGCTAATTCATGATGATTAGGTTTAACAACTAGCGGATGTTCCTTGAGCGTCCGCAATAAGCTTTCACCGGTTGTATCGATTACAAACCCTGCCCCATGTTCGCGAATAATTTTAATTAATTCAAAATAAAAATCAGTCGTCAAACTAGGAACCAAGCTACCAGAAAGAATAACAACATCTTCCGCTGTTAAGTGATCAAACTGCTGTTTAAACTCAGCTATTTCTGTATCAGTTAATTGCGGTCCTTGACCATTGATCTCGGTTTCATTTTGCGCCTTGATCTTAACATTGATCCGTGTATCAGCTGCTACGTGAGTAAAATTAGTCGTCAACGCCTTTTCTTTCAACGCCTTTTCTACAAACTCACCGGTAAATCCGCCGACAAAACCTAAAGCCACATTTTTATGACCCAGTTCTTTCAGAATGCGCGAAACATTGATTCCTTTACCTCCGGGAAGTTTAGTATCGTAAGACATCCGATTAACTTCACCCAGCGTTAATTCTGGTAATTGTACGATATAATCAATTGAAGGATTGACCGTTACCGTGTAAATCATAGTGAAACCTCCTGAATATTTGTTTGCTTGCTGTATTCGCTGAAAACTGACCGCGGCAATTTATTCGTAATAATTGTAGCTTCTGCTAAATCTGCCACCTTAACAAAAGAAACCTGTGAAAATTTTGAATCATCTGCCAAAACATAAGTTTGATTTCCTTGCAGACTAGCTGTTGTTTTAACTGCAGCTTCATCCGGATCAGGAGTTGTAAATCCACATTTTATATGAATACCGTTCATTCCTAAAAATACTTTATCAAAACGATATTTAAGCAACTCTCTAACAGTTTGTACCCCTACAATTGCCTTAGTAGTATTTTTCAACTCACCACCGATCAAAATAGTTCGAATATTTCGATCTGCCAGCGTAGAGGCATGTACTACCCCGTTGGTAACAACCGTTAAATGATAATCAGCCTTTAAATATTGGATCATCGCCAGTGTTGACGTTCCAGCATCCAGATAGATTACATCTTCCTTTTTCACCAATTCAGCTGCTTGTTTAGCGATTAACTTTTTCTGCTGGATATTTTCCAGTGATTTACCAGTCATATCCGGTTCTTGTTGAAGTGAATGTTTAACCTTCGCTCCCCCATGAACCCGCAGTAAAGTACCCTGCTGTTCTAATAATTGTAAATCCCTCCGAGCTGAAGACTCAGAGCAATTAGTTAATTCGCAAATTTCCTGCAACTTTAAAATATTTTTTTCCTTTAAAGCTGTTAAAATCATTTGGCGTCGTTCCTCTGCAAGCACTTACAAAAGCCTCCTTAAGTATCTTATCATGCTGTTATCTAAAAATCAATCATAATCAGTCAAAAATAGTCATGTTTTTGCAAATAAATGAATTAATTTGGCGTTTTCTGACCTGTGGTTTCATACTATCTCATATTTTACCCGAATATTTATAGCCAATCAAGAAAATAAGGAATTAAAGCTGTCAAAAAACACTTCATAATCAGTCAGCAAAAGTCAAAAACTGTAATTTCAAATCAAAAAACAGAGCTTAGAACAATTTTCCTCTGTTCCACGCTCTGTTAGTTTAACATAAAAGATTTACAACCATCTAGTTGAACTTTAATCAATTCTAATTTTTAAAACTATGAATTGGGGCCGGAATTGAACCACCACGGTTGATCATCGTTGCTGAAGAAGCTGGATTAACTGCCATAACAGGTGCATAACCCATCAAACCGCCAAATTCAACCATTTCACCAACTTTTTTGCCTTTAACCGGTAAAACTCTGACCGCTGTCGTCTTATTATTAATCATTCCAATAGCCGCTTCATCAGCAATCATTGCCGCAATTGTTTCAGCTGGTGTATCTCCTGGAATCGGGATCATATCCAATCCGACTGAACAAACGGCTGTCATTGCTTCCAGTTTTTCGATATTTAACGAACCGGCTTCAACTGCTGAAATCATTCCAGCATCTTCTGATACCGGAATAAAAGCACCAGATAGACCACCGACTCGACTGCATGCCATAATTCCACCTTTTTTGACTGCATCGTTCAATAAAGCCAAAGCAGCAGTAGTACCATGAGTGCCGACCTTAGCTAAACCAATTTCTTCTAATATTTGAGCTACTGAATCACCAACTGCCGGAGTTGGTGCTAAGGATAAATCAACGATTCCAAAAGGAACTCCCAGACGTTTTGAAGCGATCGTCCCAACTAATTGACCCATTCTTGTGACTTTAAATGCTGTTTTTTTAATAGTTTCAGCCACCACATTTAAAGACTCACCTTTAACTTTTTCCAGCGCATGTTTAACCACACCGGGTCCACTAACACCGACACTGACGACCGCGTCACCTTCTCCAACTCCATGAAAGGCTCCAGCCATAAACGGATTATCTTCAACTGCATTACAAAAAACCACCAATTTTGTGTTTGCCGTTGTCGAACGTTCAGCAGCAGCTTTAACGATTCGACCCATTTCAGCAACCGCATCCATGTTAATTCCACTGCGTGTTGAACCAACATTGACCGATGAACAAACTAGATCAGTTTCAGCCAGCACCTGTGGCAATGAAGCGATCAGACGTCGATCACCACTTTGGTATCCCTTTTGAACCAATGCTGAAAAGCCACCAATAAAATTAACACCAACTGCCTTGGCAGCCCGATCTAATGTTTGGGCATATTTAAAGTAGTTTTGATCTGAACTAGCTGCCGCAATTAATGCAATTGGAGTTACCGAGATTCGTTTATTAATAATCGGTATCCCATATTCAGCTTCAATTTGTTCACCAACTTTAACCAAGTTAGCCGCTTTGGTAGTGATTTTCTGATAAATCCGTTCGCATGCCCGATCGCTATCACTATCAATACAATCAAGCAGAGAAATTCCCATTGTAATCGTCCGAATATCTAATTTCTCATCGGAAATCATATGAATTGTTTCTAAAATTTTATTTGTTTCCATCTAACGGCTCCTCTTACAATTGATGCATCGCATGATAAATTTCTTCACGTCTGATCTTGATTTCAACCCCCAACGTTTTACCCAGATCAGCTAACTTTTGAGCTAGATCGGTAAAATCGGTCTGAGATCCCTGGATTTCAACCATCATCATCATTGTAAAATATCCATCCATAATTGTTTGAGAAACATCCAAAATATTAATTTCTTTTTTCGCTAAAAACTGACTCACACCGGCAATGATTCCAACTTGGTCTTTCCCGATTGTAGTTAGAATTGCTTTCATTAGAGCTACCTCCATTATTACGTTAAATTAGTTTTCAGTATAGCTTTTCACGAATTATATGGCAATCCGCTTAAGAAAACTTTTAGACTATCTAATTAATCATCCTTATTATAACAGCTTTTTATACCTCTAACGGAAAAATATTTTTTTATCAGCCTGAATGATAAGTTACTTTTTTTGATAGTTGTTCAGGATTTGCTAGTTCTTTGCTTGAATTTTTCAGTTTAACTACGTAAAATGAGTAGTGATACGTTAATTTTAGGAAGCAGGTTCACTCAATGATCAAACAACTTAGTCAACAAAAACGAGCAGTGGTAACTGCTGTTTTATTAGTCGCCTCTTTTTTATCCCTTACCAGTCAAACAATGATGGTAACCGCTCTGCCCGTCATTCAGCAAGAGATGCATGTTCCCTTGACTCAAGCTCAGTGGCTGACAACTGGCTACATTTTAATTATCGGAATCATCACTCCGCTTTCGTCTAACTTATATGAGAAGTTTACTAACCGGCAATTATTTTTATCAACTACTGGCTTATTTATTATTGGAACCTTTTTGGGAAGTATTGCTCATTCATTTGCAATCTTACTAATGGCTCGAATTCTACAGGCTGTTGCTGGCGGAATTATCATGTCATTTCAAATGACTACGTTAGTTGTTATCTTCCCTCCGGATAAACGCGGCACCATCTTAGGAATGTCCGGTTTAGTAGTTGCTTCTGGTCCTGCGTTGGGACCAACGATTTCTGGTTTAATCCTTGATTTCTTCAATTGGCATTATTTGTTTATTTTAGTTCTGCCACTATTTATTATTTTATGGATAGTCGGTTTAATTACTTTTCCTAATTTCTCTCAACCTAAGCCCTTAAAAATTGATATGGTGTCCGTCTTTTTGCTATTAATCGGCTCAAGTTCAGCCTTAGCCAGTTTAACCTTATTTGAACAAGGATTTTTAATTGGATTAGCTGCTTTATTAATCGGCTCTGGTTTACTTTATATTTTCGGGAAACGCCAATTGCAATTAAAACAGCCTTTATTGCGAATTGAAATAGCTAAATTGCCTTCATTTTCATTAATGACGCTAGTCGGCATGCTGGCATTTATGGTTTTAATTGGTACTGAGCAAATTATCCCGATTTTTGTCGAAAAAGTAGTGGGCCTTAATAGTATGCAAGCCGGATTAATTTTACTTCCCGGTGCATTAGCTAATGCTGTTTTTGCTGCTTGGGCAGGTCGCTACTATGATGCTCACGGTGCCAAACGCTTAATTTTATGCGGTATCAGTTTAATGGTACTGGCAGCCATTCCGTTATTGTTTATGACTAAAACTACCCCCATCTGGTTGATCGTTATAGCATACATGATCCGAATGATTGGTAATTCTTGTGTATTTTCACCAGCCATGTCGGAAGCTTTTGTTGATATTGCTCCGGCAAATATCAGTCACGCCACTGCTTTGAATAATGCTTTACGGCAAGTCGCCGGCTCAGTTTCGACAACTTTAATGGTCGTCTTGGCTGACATTCCTGCATCACTTACTCAAGGTGTTCACTGGTCTATTTTATTTACATTTGGACTACTCTTTATCATGGCATTGACCTTTAAATATTATCTCAAACAAAAATCAGCTTAAACCTTGCTGAACTGAATAACTAATTCAAGCTAAAGATTTAAACTGCTAAAATTTATATTTTAATGTAAGAATGACAACAATTACTAGTTCTTTCAAAGAAAATAGCTTATTCTAATACTTCTTGGTCATGATAAACAAATCTGATTTCCGGAAATTCTCGTGCTCCATCTTTACCTGCCATAAATTTCAAAGCTTCTTGTCTAATTTGTGGTAAATTAATTCCTTGCGCTTTGGCAGCAAAAATACAACCACAGTAGCATTGACGATAAACATCATATTCATGACACATTTCAACCGAACGATGATAACCGTTATTTTTTTTAAAGTCACTAGGCAAATATTGTGTAGCATAGAAATTTTGAACTTCGATTCCGACACTATTAATTACCTGAGAGTTTTTATGTGGACTAATGGTTAAAGTACTGCCAAAATAATCAAAACCCAGTTCAACTGCCTTAGCAGCTACCAAATCAAGCCGATAAGTAAAACAAGCCCGACAGCGTTTACCGCCTTCGGGTTCTTTTTCTAGACCGCGAACATTTTCAAAATATGCTTGCGGCTGATAAGGTGCGGCAATGAATTTAACTTGGTTTCCCGTTCGTTGATTAAAATCATGAATAAACTTTTGTTGAACATATTCGCGCCGTTGGTATTCTGCTCGCGGATGAATATTTGAATTAGCATAATAGATCGTTACATCTGCATATTTTGTTAGATATTCCAAGGTATACGTACTACACGGTGCACAGCAGCTATGCAGCATTATTTTAGGTCGCTGATTATTAATCTGCCAATTTTTAATCATTTTTTGCAAAATTTTATCATAGTTTATTTTTTGATTAGGATTCATTTTATCCAAAAATTCATGCAAATCAATCATTCTTACTACTCGTCCTCTCAGATTTTCTGTTGTTAAGTATATACCTGCCGGCGGCTGCTAGCAATTATTGATCTACGGCAATAATTTTTTCAACTACTGGTAATAGTTGCTGAGCCAACAATTGCCCTCCCGTTTTGTTGAGATGAAGATGGTCACCCAAATCATAAGTAGCAACTAATTGGTTTTTATCAACCACTGCTGTAGCTGTGCTGGCAAAAATTCCTGTGTGCTGAGCTAAGTGCCAGTTGATTTTTTGCCTAGTCGCTAAAGCTTGATCATATGCCATTGAATGGTGAACCTGACCATGACTTAGTTTAAATGGCAATAAATCACTGAAGATCAGCTGACTGTTATTAACTTCAACTAACTTATACAACTGCTCAACATGAGCCATAAATTGTGGTGCCATTACTTGTTGACTTAACGCTTGTTGGCTAATTAATGGCAACATTAAGTCATTTCCACCAGCAAAACAAATTACCACTGCTGGATGATGCTGGTGTAAAAGTTTTGGCAATCTTGTCTGCAGACTTGGGCCAAAAGTTTGATATAACGGTTGATCTTGTGGTGCATCCCATATTAATCGGTTGCCGGAAATACCCGAATTTAAAATCGTTAATTGTTTTGGATATTTAGCATACAGCATCTTGGTCAGACTATCTGAAATCAACCCCATTTCAGTCAAAGAATCACCAGTAAATTCAATTATTTTAGCACTTGTGCCGCTTAAAATGTCGACTTGTGCTAAACTAAACCAACCACGGCGAGCATTAAAAGTTGTTCTGAGTGTCGGCAAATGATCACAGCGACGAACTAAGCTGGTATTAGTTAATTCGGTATTGTAGGTACTTGCAAAATCGCAATATGTTTGCTTGAAACTGCTGCTGATTCGAAAATACAATTTTTGTCCTGAATGAACCGGTAATTGACAAGGATCACTACTAATTATTTGTCCGACTGGGATTTTAAATACTTGACTGTTGTGAAAAATCAATGGCTGTTTCACATGAAACAATGGATCAAGGCCAACCTCGATTCGATCAAAAATCAAAGGCTGTCGGCCAAACTGATTGGTTAATGTTATCCGTAGTTCCCCACCATTTAAGTTGCTAGTCACTTGGATAATTTCAGTCAATTCTGGTAATGTTACCGGTAAAGAACTGAAATCGTTAATTTGGTGATACCAAGCTATTTGCCAGTGCATCTTTTTTAACGTCCTCCCTTTACATAAAAAATGCAGCAAAGTCTGCACTTCACTGCATTTTTTTAATCTGCCAGTAACTCAATAACCTTTTGCCGTGGGATTCCTTGGAAATAACTGTTTAAATCAGCTTCATTTAATATCCGGGCAATCTCAGCTTCATTATACGCAATTCCCTGTAATTTAATTTCTAGTTCATGAACATCGTTTGTTCCAAAGAAATCGCCAAAAAATCTGATAGTCTTTATATGACCCTTTTCGACCAAAATTCGGGCATCAATCGTTCCGCTATCAAAATGCCGCCGCTTTTGAACTGTAAATTTAGGTGATTGCCCATAGACCCAATCCCAGTTATTGTAATATTGCTGCTGTAGTGCAGCAATTTGCTGTTCATCCGCTGAAGTCAATTGGTACTCTTGCTTCTTGGCAGCCGTTAAATTATCAACTCCCAGTAATTTCATAATCAGCAAATCACGAAATTCTTCCGTTGTTATTCCTCGATACTCCTCCGCTAAATATGGCCGCAAATTTGTTACTCGGCTTCGAACTGATTTAATACCCTTAGATTCGATTTTATCTTGTGGAACCTGCAAAGCCTTCGCAACTTCAGCGGTATCAACATCAAGCATCAAAGTTCCATGAGAAAAGGTTTTTCCCCCACGAGTATACATCGCATTTCCTGAAAATTTCTTACCATCGACCACAATGTCATTTCGGCCGGTAACCTCAGCTCCAGTGACTCCCATCTCATGCAGTGCATTAACGATTGGTGCCACCATCGTTTTAAAATCACCAAATTGATGACTATTAGCATCAACAATAAAACTAAAACACAAATTGCCCAAGTCTTGGTACATTGCACCTCCACCTGATAACCGTCGCGTAACAGTTACTTGATGTTCGCGACAATATTTTTGATCGATTTCTTCAATTGTGTTTTGGTTTCGACCAACAATCACACATGGTTTTTCAATGTAAAACAAAACCATCGGTAGCTTGATTTTATCATTGTTCATCAAATACTGTTCAGTCGCCAAATTTTGTCGAATATCATAACTACGCATTGCCAAATACTGCACTTTATCACGCCCTCTTACCAGTTTTTTTTAAATATTGATTGGTAATTTCAAACCAACATCAGCAGCATCCATGACCGCTTCGCTAATACTTGGATGCGGATGAATGGTCAAAGCAATATCTTCAACCGTCGTGCCGGTTTCTACCGCTAATGTCAATTCGGTAATCAAATCACTAGCATTTGGTCCAACAATTTGCGCGCCTAACAGCTGATGACTATCTTTCTCAAACACTAAACGAATAAACCCATCAGTACTGTTCATAGAAATTGCCCGGCCGTTAGCAGCAAACGGGAATTGAGCTTTTTCTGGTTGCAGGCCCTGTTCTTTAGCTTCAGCCATTGTCAGACCTGTTGTCGCAATTTCGCTATCAGTATAGCAAACTGCCGGCATAGCGCGATAATCAATTACTGCCTTCGAACCTGAAATTGCTTCAGCTGCGACCTTGCCTTCATAGCTTGCTTTATGAGCCAATGCTGCTCCCGGAACAATATCGCCAATTGCATAAATGTTATTTACGCTGGTTCTTCCTTGAGCATCAACTTTGATCAGCCCTCGTTGATCAATATCAATTCCAACATGTTCTAAACCCATATCTGCTGTATTAGCCCGGCGACCAACACAAACAATGCAATAATCAGCTTGCAACTGCTTTTCTTCACCAGCAACTTCAAAGGTAATCTTGACCCCATCAGCTGTTTGTTCTGCTTTTCTTGCCATTGCTTTAGTATAAATATCAACTTTTTGTTTACTGAAATGATGTTCAACAACTGAAACCAAATCACGTTCATAATTCGCCAGAATTCGGTCAGTACCTTCTAAAATTGAAACGTGGGCTCCCAAATTAGCATAAACAGAAGCCAATTCGCAGCCGATATATCCGCCACCGACCACGATTAAATCTTTGGGAACTTCTTGTAAACTCAAGGCTCCGGTCGAGTCTAAAACTCGTTTTTCAAATTTGAAATTTGGAATTTCAATGGGATGACTGCCAGTTGCCAAAATCAAGTTATTAAAAGTGTAAGTCTGAGCTGAATCGTCTTTAATCACTCGTAAGCTATGATCATCTTTCAAAAAAGCACTGCCCCAGATAACATCAATTTTATGCTTTTTAAAAAGGCTGGCCACTCCACCAGTTAACTTATTAACTACACTTTCTTGTTTCCAAGTCTGAGTCTGTTTAAAATCAAGTGTTGCGGCGGTAATTCGTAATCCCATTTCCGCCGAATTCATAGCTTTTTGATAACGATGAGCAGCTTCAATCAAAGCTTTTGATGGAATACAGCCGACATTCAAACAAACGCCACCAATAAATTCACGTTCAATTACTGTAACTTTTTGACCTTTTTCTGCCGCCCGAATAGCTGCTACATATCCACCAGGGCCGGCGCCAATTACGACTGTATCTAAATCAATTGCGAAATCTCCTACAACCATTTTCTGCTCACCCTTCCATTAATAATAACTCTGGATCCGACAATAATTCCTTGAAACGATTCATAGCCCGTTGAGCAGTTGCACCATCAATTACTCGATGATCAAATGACAATGACAGTTTCATGACATAAGCCAACTGTACTTGATCAGCAACTGCAACCGGCTCTTTAGTGATTCGACCCAAGCCAAGAATTGCGACTTCTGGCCAATTGATTACCGGTGTAAAGAAACCACCACCAATTGAACCAATATTAGTGATCGACATCCCTGTATGTTTCATGTCCTCACTGCCTAATTTGCCATCTTTAGCTTTCTGAGTATTTGCACTGATTTCGCGTGCAATATCAAACAGGCTCAACTGATCAGCATGCTTAATATTAGGCACAAACAATCCACGATCAGTATCAGTTGCTACACCCACATTAATATATTCACGATGAACAATCTCTTGACTATCCATATCAACTTGTGAATTAAAAATTGGATATTCTTTCATAACCAAACTTAAAGCTTTTACGACATAAGCTAAGAAAGTCAGATGAACTCCCTTATCGGCTGCTAATTGCTTGTACTTCTTTCGATGATCCCACAGTTTATCGACAATTGCTTCATCAAAGACCGTTACATGTGGAATTTGCTGTTTACTGCGAATCATTGCTTTAGCAGTAGCCTTTCGAATTCCTGACATTTTTTCACGAGTTTCCGGCCAAGCTTCACTAGTCGGCGGTAATGATGGTGCCGCTGCTTGGGTCGTATCAGCTGCTTGATCTGCTTGGACAACACCATTTTGCAAGAATTGATCAACATCAGCTTTGGTAATCTGCCCATGATTGCCAGTGCCACTCAATTTTGTTAGATCAACTGCCTTTTCACGTGCATAAGCTCTCACTGCTGGCATAGCTAATACCGGTAAACTAGTATCACGAGGTTGCAAAGTTGGTTTAGTAACCGCTGGCTCAGTTTCTGGTTTTGCGGCTGCTGTTGAAGCTGTGCTGGTTTCCGTTTCTGGTGCTGTTGCCGTAGTTGCTGCCGCTGCTGGTACTTCTCCGGCCACTTCAAATTCAACTAAAACTTGTCCGACTTCTGCTGTTTCGCCTTCATCTACTAAAATCTGCTTAATTGTTCCCGAAACCGGTGCCGGAATTTCTTCGACTGATTTATCATTTTCAATTTCTAATAAGTCATCATCTTCTTTTAACTGATCGCCTGGTTTAACGTACCATTTAGCAATCGTTCCTTCTGAAATTCCTTCACCAATATCTGGTAATTTGAATTGATATGTGCTCATCTGATCTGCCTCCTAGTATGCCATAATTTCTTTAGCTTTAGCGATAATGTCATTTTTGTTTGGTAGCCAATCACTTTCCGCCTCACTAAATGGATATGGCGTATTTGGTGCCGTAATTCGGCCAATTGGGGCATTTAAATATAAAATACCTTTTTCAGCAATCAATGCTGCTACCTGCGCACCGATTCCAGCTTGTTTTGGCGCTTCTTGAACAACAATTGCCCGACTGGTTTTTTCAACAGAAGCTAAAATTGTCTTTTCATCTAACGGTGAGATCGTTCGTAAGTCAACGACTTCAGCAGAAATTCCGGCTTTAGCCAGTTCATCGCTTGCTTTTAAACATTCTTGAACCATTGCACCATAACTAATCAATGATACATCCTGACCTTCACGAGCAATTGCCGCTTGATCTAACGGAATTGTATAAGCTTCATCTGGAACTTCTGCCTTAATTGAACGATATAATTTCATATGTTCCAAGAAAAAGACCGGATCATCTGACCGGATTGCCGAAATCAGCAATCCCTTTGCATCATACGGATTACTTGGGATTACTACTCGCAGACCTGGAACCTGAGCAATCAATCCCTCTAAGCTATCAGCGTGCAATTCCGGTGTATGCACCCCGCCGCCAAATGGAGCGCGAATCGTGATCGGCATCTTACGGGTGCCTCCCAAACGAAATCTAATTCGTGCCAACTGGCCAGCGATCTCATCCATTGCTTCATAGACAAAACCAAAGAATTGGATTTCCGGTACCGGTCGAAAACCTTTCAATGCCAAACCAGTACTCAATCCAATAATTCCCGATTCTGCCAATGGTGTATCAAATACCCGCTGAGCGCCGTGAGTTTTTTGTAAACCATCTGTTGCCCGGAAAACTCCACCATTTTTGCCAACATCTTCACCAAAAACAAGCACTTTCTCATCGCGAGCCAATTCTTCATCCATTGCTGCCGTGATTGCTTTAATCAACGTAGTTTTTGTCATGATCAATCAGCCTCCTTTGCCGTATAACGTTCAATTTCTTGTTGAATTTCTACCGGTGAATCTACAAAAGTATTTTGCAAATATTCACTAATTTTTTGTTTTGGCATATTCTCAACTTTATTAATTGCTTCATTAATTTCATTACGTGTTTCTTCGATCCAACTGTCTTCTTCTGCTTGTGTCCAAAGTCCCTTAGCTGTTAAGTACTTACGCATTCTAACTAACGGATCCCTTTGATGCCATAAATCATCCGTTTCCTTAGTCCGATAACGTTTAGGATCATCACCAGAAAGCGTATGTGGTCCATAACGATAAGTCAAAGTTTCAATTAAAACTGGTCCGTTGCCAGCAACAGCATAGTCACGTGCTTCCTTAGTTACTTTATAAACTGCCAAAGCATCCATGCCGTCAACTTGAACTCCCGGAATTCCTGCAGCAACAGCCTTTTGAGCCAGTGTTGGTGCTGCAGTCTGCTTGTTACGCGGTACTGAAATCGCAAAGCCATTATTTTGAACAATGAAAATGGCTGGGGCTTTAAAGGCACCAGCAAAATTAATTCCTTCATAGAAATCACCTTGGGATGTACCACCATCACCAGTATAAGTATAAGCTACTTGGCGCTGGTCTTTTAATTTAATTCCCAAAGCAACTCCAGCTGCTTGGACATACTGTGCCCCAATAATAATTTGTGGTGGTAAAGCTGCCAAATCAGCTGGATATTTATTGCCATCAACATGTCCTCTTGACCAAAGAAAAGCTTTATACAAAGGTAATCCGTGTCGTACCAATTGTGGGACATCACGATAAGCCGGTAAGAGGAAATCGGCTTTATCCAACGCAAAATTTGAAGCGATCTGACTGGCTTCTTCACCGGCTGTAGGTGCATAAAAGCCCAGCCGCCCTTGGCGATTTAATTTTGTCGAACGTTCATCTAATGTTCGTGACCAAACCATCTGATGAAACAGCTCTTTTAACTGATCATCACTTAGATCTGGTTCCCAATCTTTGTTAATAATTTTACCGTCTTCATTTAAAACTTTAACTGTCTTAAACTCTTTAGCTAGTTTATCCAGTTGGCTAAAATCAATAATGTTTTGAGACATTTGCCCAACCTCCTTAAATTGCTTAACATCTAAAAGTCAAAACCATAGTACCAATATAACATATAAAGTACTTGTGAAATATCATTTGAATTCAATCACTATAACCGCTTACATTACTATTCTAACGCTAATAAAACCGTTTTAAAAGATTGTTAGGTTGTTAACAATCTATTTTTGCCAGCAACCTTATTATTACTTCCTAAAAAGTTACCCAAAGTTAGAAAAATCTTATTATTTTTCTTGTCATTGTGATTAAATTAACAATCACTATTTAGATTCGGCTTTAATCGGCTTATTATATAAAAAAAAATCCAGCGGTCATTCCACTGGACTTCATCAAACTAGCAAACTTAAAATTTATTTAACTTTAGCAATTTTTCCTTGTTCAATATAAACAGCTAAAATCGATAGATCTGCCGGATTAACCCCACTGATGCGGCTGGCCTGAGCTAAAGTCTCTGGTTGAATTTTCTGCAATTTCTGCCGAGCCTCAGTTGCCAGTCCTTCAATCGCATCATAGTCAATTCGATCAGGAATTTTCTTAGCTTCCATCTTTTTAAGCTTTTCTACCTTATGATATTCTTTTTTAATATATCCGGCATACTTAAATTGAATCTCAACTTGTTCAATAACTCTTTGATCAAGTGGCTGGGATGGTGCTGGGATAAATCGCTGCAAATCAGCATAAGTTACTTCTGGACGCCGCAAAAATTCACTTGCCATCACACCATCTTTTAATGGTGCAACACCCTTTTCAGCTAAGAAATCATTCACTTGCTGGTTAGGTTTGATTCGTATTTCTTGCAAACGTTGCTTTTCAGCGGTGATCGCTGCCTTTTTAGCTAAAAATTGCTGATAGCGTTCTTCTGAAATCAACCCGATTTGATGCCCTAATTCAGTCAACCGCAGATCAGCATTATCATGCCGCAAAATCAGCCGATATTCAGCTCTTGAAGTTAATAAACGATATGGTTCATTTGTTCCTTTAGTTACCAAATCATCAACCATTACTCCAATATAAGCATCACTGCGTTTTAAAATCACTTCTTTTTTTCCTAAAGCGTGCAGTCCAGCATTAATACCGGCCAACATGCCTTGTCCGGCTGCTTCTTCATAGCCCGAAGTCCCGTTGGTTTGTCCAGCAGTATACAGCCCTTTAACCAACTTCGTTTCTAGCGTTGGGCGCAACTGATATGGAGAAACGATATCATATTCGATTGCATAGCCCGGACGCATCAATTGAGCATGTTCTAATCCTTGAACTGAATGAGTCATTTCCTGTTGAATTTCTTCTGGTAATGACGTTGATAGTCCTTGGAGATAATACTCATCTGTTTCCCGACCTTCCGGTTCAATGAAAATCTGGTGCCGTGGTTTATCGGCGAAACGGACGATCTTGTCTTCAATTGATGGGCAATAACGCGGACCAACCCCTTCAATTACACCTGAAAACATCGGAGCTCGATCTAAATTATCACGAATAATCTGATGTGTTTTCTCATTAGTGTAAGTCAACCAGCAAGGCAGTTGCTGATCTGACGGCAAATAATCAGCATCTTTACTTTCAAAACTGAAATGATTTGGCTTTTGATCACCCGGTTGTTCTTGTGTTTGGTCATAGTCAATTGTATTGCCGTCAACTCGTGGTGGGGTTCCAGTCTTGAAACGTTTCAGTTCAAAACCAAGTTTTTCTAAATTACCTGACAGCTTCTTTGCCGGTTGTGTATTATTGGGGCCCGAAGAATACATCAATTCACCAATAATAATCTTACCACGAGCTGCAGTTCCGGTAGTCAACACCACACTTTTAGCTTTGTAACGAGCTCCAGTATTAGTAATCACACCTTTAACTACCTGATCTTCAACAATCAAATTATCAACAATTGCCTGCCGCAAAGTCAAATGTGCCTGCCGTTCCAAGGTATGCTTCATTTCAATTGAATACATTCGTTTGTCAGCTTGAGCCCGCAAAGCACGAACAGCTGGGCCTTTCCCAGTATTTAGCATCCGCATTTGAACGTACGTCTTGTCAATGTTTCGGCCCATTTCACCACCTAAAGCATCAACTTCGCGAACCACGATCCCTTTAGCCGGCCCACCAATTGACGGATTGCAAGGCATAAAAGCAACCATTTCCAAATTAATCGTAATTAGTAATGTTTCATTACCCATCCGGGCAGCTGCCAGAGCGGCTTCACAGCCGGCATGACCAGCTCCGACAACAATTACATCATAATCTTTCCCTTGATATTCTTTGACTTCCATTCTTAATTCTCCTAAATTTTCCTATTCTGATTTAAAGCTATTTACCCAAACAAAATTGACTGAATAATTGATCTAATAATTCATCTTGATAGCTGTCACCAGTTATCTCACCTAATAAATCCCAACAGTTTGTCATGTCAATCTGAACTAAATCAACTGGCATCCCTTGTTTAATACCACGTAAAACATCATCCAAAGCCGCTTCAGCCTGTCGCAACAAAGCAATGTGCCGTGCATTAGTTACCATGATGGTTGTCTGACTATTTTCGATTCCTCCAAAAAACAAATCAGCAATTGCTTGTTCAAGCTGATCAAGTCCCTGATTTTTTAAGACCGACGCCTGCAGAATTTTTGTCTGCTGACTAACTAGCTGCTGAACCTGTTTAAGTTCCAGCTTACTTGGCAAATCAGCTTTGTTTAAAATAATCAGTCTTTTTTTAGCTGCAGTTAATTCCAGTAATTGCCGATCCTCTTTAGTTAATGGTTCACTATTGTTTAAAATAACCATTACCAAATCAGCTTGCTCAATTGCTTTTTTAGAGCGTTCAACACCAATTTTTTCAACTTTATCTTCCGTTTGTCGAATACCTGCTGTATCGATCAGCTTTAATGGCACTCCGCGAACATTAACGTACTCTTCAATTACATCACGGGTCGTGCCGGCAACATCGGTAACAATCGCTTTATCTTCATGCAAAAGATGATTTAACAGACTAGATTTGCCGACGTTCGGCCGACCAATAATTGCCGTTGCTAGTCCTTCTCGCAAAATCTTCCCCTGCTGAGCAGTCGTTAACAACTGTTTGATTCGCTGTTTGACTTCAATTGCTTTTTCTTGCAGCATTTTAGTTGTCAGGGTCTCTACATCATCATATTCAGGATAATCAATATTGACCTCAACTTGAGCTAATACATCCAAAATATCTTGGCGCAAATGCTTAATTAAATGCCCTAGGTTTCCATCTAACTGATTTAACGCTACTTTCATTGAACGATCCGTTTTCGCACGAATCAAGTCCATCACGGCTTCTGCTTGGGATAGATCGATCCGCCCATGTAAAAACGCCCGCTTAGTAAATTCACCTGGCTCAGCCAAACGAGCCCCATTGCTTAAAACTAACTGCAAAATTTTATTAGTGGGTACAATTCCACCATGACAATTGATTTCAATAATATCTTCTCTAGTAAATGTCTTAGGCGCTCGCATCACCGAAACCATAACTTCATCAACTTCTTGTTTAGTTGCTGGGTCAATAATATGACCATAATTGATGGTATGGCTAGCCACTTTCGTCAGATCGCGCCCCGCAAAAATTTTTTGAACAACCGCAACAGCTTGATCGCCGCTTAAACGGACAATCGAAATAGCTCCCTCACCAGGCGGTGTTGAGATAGCTGCAATCGTATCAAATTCCGTAACCATTTTCATGAATATTCTATCCTCCTGAAAATCCAACTTTAGACAATAAAAAAAGCGCCACTCCATGCTGAAAAACAATAGCATGGATAAAGCACTTTGACTACTTCATCGGTTAAGATAAGAATGATTGTCTTTAATATACTGGCAATTCTATCAATTGTCAACTGACCAAAATCAGTCCATTCCCGGAAGTCATCAGTCAAAATTCCAATTGATCAAATACGAAGATTTAGTTTAAATGGGCAACTAGTTGATTTTCAGTTTAGTTTCCATTCACAAACTGATTCCTACTGAAAACCAGCTTTGTTCTATCGTAAAGGTATGTAAACAAAACTTTTTTTGAAAATTTTTCACTAAAATGTGATTTTTATTAAAAAAAGCTTGCAATTTTAATTTTGGTAGCTATAATAATGAGTAACGATTATCAAGTTGAATTTTATTAAAGGAGGTTGAGCAGCATGTCGCCTGTATCTCGAATGTATTTGAACAATAACAATACTAACGCAGTTCAATATCTAGTGAGCCTAGTCATTATTAGCACGCGCGATGTGCTACTCAATGTCTCGGCTAGTTAAACTGCATTGACATTGAAAACCATCGCGCTAAGCAAAAACTTGGAGCGATGGTTTTTTCTATTTAGCAGCACCCATCGTTTTAAGTTAAAACGATGGGTGCTTTTTAATTATTCTCTCACTTAGCATTTCAATTTAATAATCGTTTTAAAGGAGGGATCATTTTCCAATTACTTGCTTAATCAATTTTTATGCCGTAATTATTCTGACTTAATCAACTGGTAATAGGGGATCAGCTTAATTAAATCAAATAAATCAATTTAATTCTGTTAACTTAACAAGGGGGATTCGTTTAATGGAAAATACAGCTACTGCTCACACCACAACCGTTAAAGAATATACTTATCGTATCTGTGCAGCTATCGCAAATGCTATTTTGGTAACACTGGGAATTGGATTATTATTGCAGACACTTGCTTCTTTTGTCCACTGGAATGCACTTTATCAAGTTGGGACAATGGCTAACGATCTACTGGCTCCGGCACTAGGAGTTGCAATTGCCTCACAACTGGAAACTAATTCATTAGTTATTTTCAGTTCTATGATTGCTTCAACTGTTGGTGCAAATGCCGTTCATTTTACTGCTGCCGCAGTTAATGGGACGACCGCTACCGGATCATCATTGATGCAAACAGCTGGAAGTGCCGTTTTTGCCACTGGTCAGCCGGTCAGTGCGGTTTTAGCTGGGTTGATCGCCGCTTTAGTTGGAAAATATCTAACTGGTAAAACACCATTAGATATGATGCTGGTTCCTTTGGGAGCTACTCTGGTCGGTGGAATTGCCGGATTAGGCTTAGCAGCTGTTACGACACCTTTGCTGTTGAATGTGAGTGCTTTTATTGCCAAAACAATGCAGATCAACCCATTAGTCGGCTCGATCTCCGTTTCACTCGTTTGGGCCTTATTCTTAATGACACCAGCTTCATCAGCTGCTTTGGCAATTGCTTTAACGCTTGATCCGATTTCTTCAGCTGCCGCTTTAATTGGAACAACATCACAATTCGTGGCTTTCACCGTAATGTCTTTCCGGCAAAATAATTTAGGAGCTAACATCGCACAAGGAATAATGACACCTAAAGTTCAATTTCCAAATTTGCTGGTTAACCCATTATTGCTGGTTCCTTCATTACTCTCAGCAATTGTTTGTGCTCCAGTAGCGACAATTTTGTTTAGTTTCCGTTCTACTTATAAACTGGCTGGCTTAGGTTTGAATTCACTCATTGCCCCGTTGGCATATGCTGCTCAAGGGTGGGGACCCTTTGCAATCTATATGTTCACCGGAGTTGTCTTACCAGCTGTAATTTCTTTAACGGCTTACGGTATGATGAAAAAAGCTGGCTTAATCAAAGATAACCAACTGCATCTGGAAATCGTCTAATTGATTTCGCAAGTAATCAGAAAAATGAAAATTGTTTAATATCAGTCAAAGTACGGGCTTTAATATTAGGGATAGATATAACTTAAACCAGTAATAATTGCTATATCAATAACCTGCTCTCGATCTGGTGGGTACGAAAGACAGGATTTTATTTGACTTAAAATTTTAACCGCTGAATAACTAGAGCGGCATTTAAGCAAAATCCATAAATCGTTGATTGAGCCAATTGAACAGTAATTATTTGGCCGTTAGTTATATTCAGCATTAAGAGCGATGGTTGACCACCTATCGCTCTTAATGTCTTTTCTATTTTAATGTGCTAACAAAACATCACATCGGGCTGCTCGAATGACATAAGATGCCACTGAACCAACAATCAATCGCTCAATAAAGTTCTTGCCGGTTGCACCCACAATAATCAAATCATTCTGATATTCTGGCTGAAAATCATTGACGATCACTGTCTTGGGATTGCCAAACCGCAAATGAGTAGTAATTTCAGCTGCTGGTAGCTGTTTTTCATCAATCAATTTCTGCTTTAAATTTTGCAAATAGCTTTCATTAACCTGTTCAACTTGATAGACTTTCTTTCCATCTAAAGACAGACCATTTCCATCGTAAGATAAAGAGTTTAAATTCAACACTTGTAAGATATCTAAATGTGCCTGCTGACGTTGAGCAACTTTAACTGCCTTTTTTAAAGCAGCTTCTGCTCCAGCGGATCCGTCAACAGCTACTAGAATTCGTTGATATTTTATTTCCATTTGCTCCACCTGTCCTTTTACCTTTATTTACCAACCGCACTTCTGACCTAAATCAACCATCTCGCTAATGCTCAACAGAAAATACATGCTCGGCATATTAATTATCAACATCTGTGAACACTGACATCGTAATTTTTAACGTGATGCAGCATTAAATTGCTGTTTTTAAATTTTATACATCGGCAGCCTCAATTAAGGATACTGGCATCGGTCATTGCTTTGAATAAATCTTTTCTTATCTCTTAGATAAATTCAGACTGGTTTAAACGTAATAATATTTTAATTTCGACACTGGACTCAATTTATTTTCACCCCCTAACTTATAATATATTATAAGCTTATGCTAACGGATTCAGTTACAATTATAATCAGTATAGTCCTAATTTTAAATAAGTCGGCTAAACTGTGCTCAAACTCAAGCTGGCCAAAACAACAACGGCCAGCGTCACTGTAATTAACAACTTATTAGTAAAAAAGTTCCGCAAAACTGGCGAAGGCATTTGATGCAAATCCATCCACCTTTGGATTTGGGGACGAAAATACAATAAAACGACTAAGCCGGCTATTCCACCTAACATTAAAATAGCTCCACTGATTTCAGAAGCAACTAAAGGCGGCAAAGATTGCAGGATAAAATACATAAAATCACCTAAAATAAAATTATTAAAAATATGCAATGCTAATGACCAAAAAATACCATAAGTCAAGGCCGTATAACCTAAAACCAAACCAATTAGAAAAGCAAATGGGCTTTGGACAAAGTTGGTATGGTATAACCCAAATAAATATGCTGAAGCAATGATTGCTAACCGATAATTTACTTGACTAAACCTGCGCAGTACCACTCCTCGAAAAACCAGTTCCTCCATCAGCGGTCCCAGTAACGCTGCATATAACAGCATTGACCAGCTTTGACTATGCTGAGTTGCCGTTTCCAATTGCTGCAATACACTCAAACCGAAAAGTCGAAAAATCACTTCTAACAGCTGGCCTAAAAGGCTGGCCACGATTTGACCAGTCATCAATACCAATAATAAGCTAATAAATATTTTTAATTTCATCTTTTGCTGACCGGGCTGCACGTACTGCCGCCAATCTTTTTTTGAAGATATGATCATGACAAACAAAAATCCTAAGGCGATCGCCACTAAATAAGGAAGACCACTCCGATGAAGCAATCCATTTGAAAAACCAGCATATTTTTTTAAAACCACCATCATTACTAAAGCACTGATTTGAAAAATCAAAAAATAAATCAGTGTTGCTCCAATGGTTCGGTTGATTTTTTGTCGTTCATTGAGCTGCTGTTTCTTAAAAAGTTTCATCAATTCACCCCATTCTGGTTACTTAAGTATAATAGTTTCAAAACTAGCTGACAAATCTCCTTTATTGATTAATCCATAAATACCCAACCAATAAAAAATAACCCAGGAAATAATTAAAAAGTGAAGATAATCATTGATCATCCCCACTTTTCCAATTTGTAATAATTATGAATAAATCGTTCTTAATTACCCAGCACAACCATCTATCACTGATCGTTGTCCTTGTGCTTACTATTGCTTCAATAACTGTTGATGACGTGCCAGCATTTGCGTCGTCCGTTCAACCGAAAGTTTGCCTAAAGTTTGCAACTTTCTTTCTACCATCTCCAAAACTTGAATCCGGTCGGTCGGACTACCAACAAAGTCGTAACGATCACCATCAATAACCAACAGTGGCGAGATCTGATAAGATTTCATCCACTCATCATAATAACCTAGTAAGCGATGGTAATAACTTACCAATGATGGGTCATTTTTAACTAATTCATACTCACGGCCGCGTTTATTAATTCGGCTGATCATTGTTTCGTAGGAAACCTTAATAGTAATCATCAGATCCGGTGATTTCTTTTTTGCCGCATATGGCAATTCTTCCATCATATTATTTAATAAACTTTTGTAGATGCGATACTCGACTTGAGTTGCATTTCCCAAGTCTGTATTCATTTTCATAAAAAGTTCATCTTCATAAATCGATCGATCAAGGATGTTATTGTCATCTTGCATCGCCTCTTTGATCATTTTAAAACGACGATTCAAAAAATATGTTTGTAACAGATAAGCATAGGGATTAGTGGCTTCTTCATCACCCGCCGCACGTTTTTGTGCCGCAATCTCATTTCCTTTATAGAAAAGCGGTAATACCGGATTATCTTCGACTGGTTCAAAAAAAGCCTTCGTTCCTAATTCTTTAGCCAAAATTCCTGTTAAACTCGATTTACCGGAGCCGATAATTCCAGATAATGTAATCAAAATGATTGCTCCACCCTTTCGTATCTTTAATTTGCTTTTACAGACTAACTACCATCTTACTAGATGGTTGGTTAAAAATAAAGCACTCTTAAACCAAAATATAGTATTATAACGTTAGCACTATCCAATCCTAAGTATTTTACAAAGTGAGGTTTTTTATCTTGAATAAAGTTTATCTAGCCGCCCCATTCTTTAGTGACCAGCAGCAGCAGCGAATCCAGCTAGTCAAACAAAAGCTGCAAATTAATCCAACGATCGATTCACAAAATGTTTTTCTTCCGCAAGAACACCAATTTGAAGAAGAGCCTTTCGGCAGTCGTGCTTGGCAGCAATATGTTTTTGCTTCTGATATTCGTCAAATTCAACGTGCTGATATTTTGGTAGCCATTCTTGATTACAAATTAGAAGAAGGCGATAATGAAGGTGATTCAGGAACTATGTTTGAAATCGGCACGGCTTTTCAGGCACGTATACCAATTGCGGTCGTTCAATTTGATCCTCAGAAAAAATTGAATTTAATGATTGCTCAGAGCCTAACAGCTTATTTTGATGCCAGTCACCAAGGACTGACTGAATTGGCTGCATATAATTTTGATGAGCTAAAATCTAAACCTGCCGATCGTGAAGTTTTTTAAAATAGTTTAATATAATCTAAAAAGGACCGTCAGTCAACAAAGTGCTGATGATCCTTTTTAGATTAGCTATTAACCACATAGCTAAAAGAAACGGTGGTCTGCTCGACGAACATTCGCATGTCTTTTCTTCAACAACTCAGAAACTTTTTCTTTAAACGCAATTAATTCGATTACTGTTCCGATGAAAATTGCCAGTAATACTATCAGAATCATCAGCGTTAAAGAATTAACAATTGAAATCAATCACAGGCTTTCCTTTCTGTAGCTAAGTTGAATAACCTCAAAACTTTCTACAGTTTTAAGGTATACCTAAATTTAGCTTTTGTAAATATAAAACGATAAAAAATGTTTTAAAAATTAGATTTTAGTCGGTTTCCCTTTTTTCTTTCTCAGTTAATAGATTCAATTGTTCTAAATGATTCGTAATTGTTTTATAATGGCTGGCTTTCCGATCAATATTTTCAACTAATTCGTTTAATTTTTGATTTTCTGTCTGTGCTCGCGTAACAATTTCTGAAACACTTTTAGTCGCACTTTGAAGTGCTTTCCCATTTTGTTGTTGAATTTCAGCAACACTACTCATCTTTTGACTCAGTTTGTTTTTAGCATCACTGATCGTCCCCATATCTTGGTTAGAGCGATTGACCATTTCATTGGCTTGATCGACACTGGTTTTACCTTGAGTAACCTGCTTCTCCAAACCTCGAACCAATTCAGCTAACTGTTCCATTCCATTCAAAATTTCTTTAGAAAATGATTGCGTTTCTTGAGAAAGCGACGTGGTTTCACGAGCTACTACCGCAAATCCTCGTCCTGCTTCACTAGCCTTGCTAGCTTCAATTGAGGCATTTAAAGCTAACAACGATGTACTTTCAGCTATCTCATTAATATTTTTAACTTTAGCTTCAATTTGATTAAATTCTGTCCCTAGTTTAGTAATAATGGTTGAAAATCCCAGCAAAATATTGGTTAGTTGATTAAAATGTTCCAAAGTCTGTTTAAAATTTTGCTGTGAAGATTCAACCGTTATCCCTGTTAAATCAAGTTGATCAGACATGTTAGCAATCTGTTGTTCTAAATGATCATTTCCTTTTGAAATTTGAACAACCTGTTGAGAGACATTTTCAATTTCTGTGACAGTTTGCTGATTTCCTTTTGAAAGGTCATTCAAGCCTAATGACGTGACACCTTCTTTTTCCAACAACTCTTTAAATTGTTGCTGTGTTTGCCCAGCCAATGCTTGAACTGCCAGTAATTCTGAAGTATCCGGGTCTTTAGGACTGGATACCTGCTCAGTAGCTTGCGTCACCGCTTTGGTAATTTGTTTTCGATTTGTATGAAATAACATTTTCCATCACTCATTTCCTTTTTTCTTTAATTGCTAATAAAACCATCGTTTGATTAAAGTGCTGCCAATTAAATTGTTCACCATTGCTGATAAACCCTAACTGTTGCGTTGCTGATTGATTTAGTGATTTTAAAACTTTCGGCCATTGTTGCGTTTGCAATAAATATTGATTACGCAAAGTACAATGAATTGAAAAAATTAATTGGGCATGGTCAATTTGCTGTCGGGTATGGGCTAAAATTTGTTCAAT
This sequence comes from Liquorilactobacillus ghanensis DSM 18630, assembly GCF_001435235.1. GTDB lineage: Bacteria > Bacillota > Bacilli > Lactobacillales > Lactobacillaceae > Liquorilactobacillus > Liquorilactobacillus ghanensis. Next base: position 219,238 of record NZ_AZGB01000018.1, read on the forward strand.
GTTTCCTGGAGCCAGTACTTCTAAAAAAGTATTTGGAATAATTTGGGCATAGAAACTCATCGAATGATCAGCATTAATCTTTTGTGGTGAATTGATGTAAATCTCATTATCCAGTTTTTTCCCTAACGGATGCTTGATAAAAGTGTCGGCTAGTTTAGCGACACTGATTCCCAACTGACTTGCATATTCTTCAGCTGCTGGTCGACCATTAAACGTATAAACTACCCGTTTTAACGGATCAGCTTTTGTGACCAGCATCCGCTTGCCGGTCGGTAAATACAGATTTTCTTTGATAAGAGAAACTTCAGCTGGCAGATCAAAAAAGATCGCTAAATTAGTCAACCGTCGAGTTCCCAATGAAAGCAATGTTTTACCCTGCTGGATGTCCCCGGCACTGCCACCAATCATTTTAAATCGATGATTCAAAAAATAAAAAGTCGTTAGTATCATCTCTTCATGTGCTCGGTAACCATCACACAATAAAAATAAAAATGCATTAGGTTTTGTTTCGACCCGATGATAAGCCTGCTGTAAACGTGTTAATGACAAAATTGGCGGCTCGCTAATCGGTACCAGTTGCGCGTACTGACTCGCAAAGGTCAATCCCGAAAAACCCGTTTGACTAACTTGAGTTGCCGTTACTAAACTTTCACTAGAACAAAGCACAACATTTTCAGGCATGAATTTAATTGCCTGAGCAACTAACTGATTCTTACCAAAAAGGATTAAGTCTTGATCAGAATGGCTTAATGCGTATTGTTTGATCGAATCTGCATCAGAAAATGAAATTGTTTCCATCATTATCTCCTATTATTTTTATTCTTGATTCAGTTTTTATATCGTCTAATATCAATAAAATTAAACATTTTTCTTTGAGTTTATTTAAAAAACTTATTTCTTGTTTTTTAGAATTTTTATTAATTAAATGTTGACATAAGATTAAAAATGCGTTAAATTATTTTTAAACAAAGACGAAGGGAGTTCTTCAAATGGTAGTCAATACAACTAAAAACTTTACAATTGTATTTGCCCTACTACTATAGCTGAGGACTCTGACATTTTAGTCGAGTCCTATTTGCAGTTATAGGAGTGGGGCTCGAGTAAGCATTAAGCGTCTCATTCTGAATGAATGAGGCGCTTTTCTTTTTGCCTAAATCGTTTTTAATCATTTCTAATCAAGTATCCATAAACGGAAAGGAAGCTGACTATGAGTATTAAAAAAATTGCTGTTTTACGTGGTGATTATATTGGACCCGAAATCATGAAAGCCGGTTTAGCTGTACTTACAGCCGCAACTAAAGAAAGTGATTTTTCATATCAAATAATTGATTATCCTTTTGGCGGAGCGGCGATCGATCAAACTGGTACTCCGCTACCTGAAACAACCATTCAAGGTTGCCAAGCAGCTGATGCTATTTTATTAAGTGCCATCGGTGGACCAAAATGGGATCAGGCTCCTAAGCGTCCTGAAGCCGGTCTATTAGAAATCAGAAACAAACTTGGTTTATTTGCTAACATCCGGCCAACTAAAATTAATCCAATTTTAGCTCAACGATCCCCCATCAAACCAGAAGTAATTGCTGGAACTGATTTTGTAATCGTCCGTGAGTTGACCAGTGGTATTTATTTTGGTCAACCACGAAGCCAAACCGCTGATGCAGCACTAGATACTTCGACATACACCGCCGAAGAAATCGAACGAATTATTCGTGTAGGTTTCCAGATGAGCCAACATCGAAAACAACACGTTACGATCGTCGATAAAGCTAACGTCCTAGCAACCTCCAAACTTTGGCGGCAAGTTGCTGAAAAAGTCAGCCGTGATTATCCGACTGTTACTTTGGATTACTGTTATGTGGACGCTGCCGCAATGAAAATCATTTCACAGCCTACCTTCTTCGACGTAATTATTACTGCTAATCTATTTGGTGACATTTTAAGCGATGAGGCTTCCGTTTTAACAGGATCACTGGGAACAATTCCATCAATGAGTTCTGGAAGTACTGGTCCTAGCCTTTATGAACCAATTCATGGTTCAGCTCCTGATATTGCCGGAAAAGGAGTTGCTGATCCAATTTCTATGATTCAAAGTATTGAAATGATGCTGCGCGAATCTTTTCAAGAAAATCAGCTAGCTGATCAAATAGCTCAGGCAGTTCAAAAAACAATTGCTGCCAAAGTTTTACCGCCTGATTTGGGCGGTACGGCCTCTACTCAGGTAGTAACTGAACAAATTATCAAGAATTTGAAAGGATGAATAAAAAATGGGGAAAACATTATTTGACAAACTTTGGGAAAAACACGTTATCAGCGGTCCTGCTGGCCAGCCACAATTAATTTATGTTGATTTGCACTTAGTTCACGAAGTTACCTCACCGCAAGCTTTTGAGGGCTTAAGAATCAATCATCGTCAAGTCCGGCGACCAGATAAGACATTTGCAACCATGGATCATAATGTTCCAACTAAAGATATTTTCAACATTCAAGATCAAATTTCCCGCAAACAAATTGAAACTTTGCAGCAAAACTGTCAGGAATTTGGGATTCGCTTGGCTGATATGGGCAATGCTGATCAAGGTATCGTTCATGTTATCGGGCCACAGCTTGGATTGACTCAGCCTGGTCAAGTTGTAGTTTGCGGTGACTCACATACCGCGACTCATGGTGCTTTTGGTTCAATTGCTTTTGGAATTGGAACTTCTGAAGTTGAACATGTTTTGGCTACCCAGACCATTTGGCAGCTCAAACCTAAAACCATGGGGATTCACCTGCATGGACAACTACAACCAGGTGTTGCTGCTAAAGATATCATTATGGCTTTAATTGCACAAAATGGCGTGGATTTCGGTACTGGTTATGCAGTTGAGTTCTTTGGAGATACTTTACAGCAGTTATCAATGGAAAATCGAATGACCATTTGTAACATGGCAATTGAAGGTGGAGCAAAAATGGGGATGATGCGCCCAGATCAAATTACTTTTGATTATCTGCGCGGCCGGAAATATGCTCCGCAAAATATGGCAAAAGCAATTGAATATTGGCAACAATTTTATACCGATGATGTTAGTGATTACGATCGTGTGATCGACTTTGATGTTAGTCAATTAGCACCATATGTTTCATGGGGAACAAATCCGGCTATGGCTGTCCCAGTGACCGGAAAATTGCCGGAAATTACCGATATGAACATTCAACGAGCTTACAATTACATGGATTTAAGCCCAGCCAGCAAAGCTACTGAAATCCCGATTCAATGGATCTTTATCGGTTCGTGTACTAATGGTCGCTTAGCTGATATAAAAGAAGCTGCTAAAGTTTTAAAGGGTAAAAAGATTGCTCCTAATGTTACTGCATGGATCGTCCCTGGTTCACGAGCCGTCAAAAATGCAGCTGAAAAACTTGGGTTAGATAAGATTTTCAAAGACGCTGGTTGCGAATGGCGTGATCCCGGTTGCTCTGCTTGTTTAGCAATGAATCCCGACAAGGTTCCAGCTGGCATTCACTGTGCCTCAACCACCAACCGTAATTTCGAGGGACGGCAGGGAAAAGATGCCCGCACACATTTAGCCAGCCCCGCAATGGTCGCAGCTGCTGCTATTTATGGTCATTTCATTGATATTCGCCAAAAGGAGGCAATTTAATATGGATGCAATTACAATTCATCAAGGAACCACTATCCCATTAATGAACAATAACATTGATACCGATCAAATTATTCCCAAACAGTTTTTAAAAAATATTTTGAAGATTGGTTACGGTAAACATCTTTTTCATGATTGGCGTTACTTGGATGATGGTACGCCTAATCCTGACTTTATCTTAAATGCACCTGAACGACAGCAAGCAACTATTTTGATCAGTGGCGATAATTTTGGCTGTGGATCTTCACGCGAGCACGCTGCTTGGGCATTGAAAGACTGGGGATTCAAAATAATTATTGCCGGTAGTTACAGTGACATTTTCTTTATGAATTGCACTAAAAATGGATTGTTGCCCATTATCCTACCTCAAGCCGCCCGACAACATTTAGCTAAATTAGCTCCAGATCAAGTAATTACCGTTGATTTGCCGCAGCAAAAAGTCAGTTGCCCAGATCAAACTTATTTCTTTAAAATCGATGCCACTTGGAAAAACAAATTTATTCAAGGGATCGATGATATCGATTTGACGCTGCAGCATGCTCAAGAAATTAATGATTTTGAACAAAATATTCCGACTTTTAACTAATTTAGAGGGGGAAAATTAATTTATGGAAGAATCAGCTAATATTCAAAAAAGTACCTATTCAGCTCAAGCGCGGCAATTAAAGACCCGAATGGACCAAATTCAGCCAACTAAAACCTTTTATAAAATTTTCATCTTAGTCTCAGCCGGAATGTTTCTTGATGCAATTGATGTTTATTTGGCTAGTGGGGTCAGCAGTTATTTACTTAAAACCGGTTGGTCAAACTTAAAATTTAATTCGATTTTTCTGTCAGTCGGATTTTTCGGTTTATTCCTTGGATCAGTTTTTGCTGGTTTAATTGGTGATTTTTTCGGACGCAAAAAAGCTTATCAGTTAAATTTATTAGTTTTCGGGTCTTTCACTCTGATTGGAGCTTTTGCACCAAATATGTATTTCTTAATTGTCTGCCGTTTAATTGCTAGTATCGGGTTAGGTACTGAAATCGTTACTGGATTTTCAATGATCAATGAATTTGCACCGATTAAAAGTCGTGGTCGCTGGTGTGCCTTAACGTCATTCATTGCCAACTGTGGTGCTCCCATTACGATGCTGTTATGCACGCTGCTGATTCCCCGCTTTTCTTGGCGGATCATGTTCGTACTTTCTGGTGCAGCTGCTTTAATTTTATGGTACTTTCGCCGAAACTTGCCGGAATCACCGCGTTGGAGTATTACCCACCAAAAATATCAAGCTGCTCAAACGGTAATTACCAAATTAGAAACTGAAATGACCGCCGCTGGAATTGCTAAAGCTCCGTTGCCCAACGAACAAAATGCTGAACAAGCCGCTCAGGACATTAATGCTCACTTTGGTCGTAATTTATTCGTGGCTATTTTCGCAGTTTCAGCCGCCATTGTCTGCCAATATACCTTTACTTCTTGGGTACCAACTTTGTTAGTTAAACAAGGTATTAATATTGTTTCTTCGTTAGGCTTCACCACTGTTATGATGCTTGGTGCTCCAGTTGGCGCATTCTTGGGGTCTCAGCTAGTTGATCGAATTGGTCGAAAACCAACAATCGTCACGGCTTTTATTGCTGCGGCAGCCTTAGGCATGATTTACTCACATCAAAATAGTGCCCCAATGGTTATGTTTATCGGCTTTTTATTAACATCTTGCTTTTATATTTTAATGGCTTCGGTTGTCGGTGTTTATGTTTCTGAGCTATTCACGACCAAATATCGTTTTCGTGGATCGGGAATTGCCAATGGTATCTCTAAATTAATTACCGTCGGCATGCCATTAGTCGTTTCTTGGCTGTTAAGTGTCTCAAACGCAAATATGATTTTTATTTTAATCAGTGCTTTTGCGATAATTGCCGGACTAATCGTTTTCTTCTTTGGCCCTGAAACTAATAATCAAATTTTGGAATAAAAAAATTGGGAAAACTGTCAATTTTGATAGCTTTCCCAATTCCTGTTTCATAAATTATTTTGATGTTTTTGATTTTTGACTCCTGATCCTCGGTGGAAATAGCCAATTAACTAATATTCCCAAAAAAGCTCCATAAAAAACTCCACCCAATTTAGCTTTCATCAATTCCTACTTTCCGATTCATCCAGTACATACACCTTAGCTGCCGCTGGATCATTCAATTGATAATACACTCCCTGAATTTCAGGTTCAAATCCTGGAAACTTTGCAGCAGCACCCAACAAAACTTCAAAATACTGCTGTGCAGCCGGCTGCCACCGTTCACCCGGTGCTACTACAAAAACACCAGGAGGATAAGGCAGCGCACCTTCCAGAGCAATCTTTCCTGCCGCCTGACTTAACAGACAAAGCCTACCATGATTACGTTTGAATTGTTGTTCAGCTGCTTGTGGTGACATCACATAATTAGGTTCGAAAGCAGCCGCTTGAAATAACTGCTGTTGTAATTTAAATGTTTGATGAGCACGATAATATTCGTGCATCTCTTGGCATAATTGTTGTAACCCATAGCCTCTATAGCGCGCTTGATTGGCTTGATATAATTGTGGCAAAGCTTTAGTTACATCAGCATTTTTAAAATACAGCTGTTCAAATACCAGCAATTTTTCCAATAATTGCTGAAATTGCGGTTCATCATCTCCTGGTGTTAGCAAAAATAATAGTGAATTCAAATCATCTTTCCCACGAATAATTCCATTTTCCATTAAAAATTCCGCAACTACTGCTCCAGGAATTCCTTGTTTTTGATATACAGCATGCTGATAATCAATCCCTGGTGTGGTAATCGTTAATTTAAATGGATCCAACCGCACCTGACTAGCTGTTACGGACTGAAATCCATGCCACCTATCGACTGGATCAAGTTTCCAATAACTTATCTGGCTGGCTAATTCAGAAGTCGGAATTTCCTCCCAGGGACGACCATCGACTTGGGCTGGCACCCAAGGATGAAATAAGCGTGAACGTTTTAATAGTTCTTTACGCCACTTGATCCCGCGAACTAATAATTGCTGCCACCATTGCCGGTTCGCTGAACTAGCCGCCATTGCAGCATTAACTGTCAAAGAAGCATACAACGGATATGAATAACTCGATGTTACATATTTTAAATACGCATGATTGAAATGCTTATGATCTACATAACGTTTCTGGCCCCTTAAATGACTATCTTTTTTTAAAATTTGTGAGACTTGCCCCATTCCCGCTTGCTGTTTATGGATCGATTGGGTTACTAAGATTCCCGGATCTTGTGGTCGATAATCTCGATTTAATGGCGAAAGGTCGGCTAATAAAGAGGAGAATTGTTCATAACCGCCCCAGGCACAGTCAAATAAAATATAATCACATAAGTGACCAATTTTTTTCAAAATCCAATCTGCCTGATAAAAAACTCCATCATAAGTTTCCAGTTGTAAAATGGCTACGCGAAATGGTCGTTTAGCCTTAGCTTTCAGGGGAGATTTCTTGGCAACTTCTTGTCGCAAATTTTTTTCTGAAAAAGCAGCCGGGTCAGTTTCACCGATCAAGCCTAATGCATTGCGATCTGCCGGCAAATAAACCGGTACGGCGCCATTCATTAATAATGCACTATTATAAAGTGATTTATGATTATTACGATCAAATAAAACCACATCACCCGGATTTAACAGCGCACTGACACAAATTGAATTTGCACTTGTGGTACCATTCGTACAAAAATAAACTTTATCTGCATGATAGGCCCGTGCTGCTTGCTGTTCAGCAGTTAAAGGAGCCCCATCGTGCGTCATCGTATCACCCAATTGAGCCACTGTATCACTAGTATCCGCAAATAAGAGATTTTTACCAAAAAAACGATCAAAAACTACTCCCGCTGGATGTTTAGCATAAAACTTACCATTGTGATGTCCCGGAGTAGTAAAACTGATCGGTCTTTGATCAGCAAAATCAACCAAATCACTTAAAAAAGCCGGAACCATCTGCTTTACATATTGATCGGCTTGTTGGCGAATTAAAGAACGTGCTTGTTCTGGTGATTGGTCACGGTTGATTTTAATAATCGGTAGTGGCAATTGTGCTTGCCGTTTGAATCTTTCTATTTGTTGCAGTTGCTGCAAATCGCCCGCAGCTGCCACAATTGCAGCTAATTCCGCAGCTGCTGGTTGCGATTCCAAGGTCACTTTTTCCCATTCTGATGGCAGCAGCGGCCACAGCTTTTTTTCAGCGGCAATTTTCAAATATTTCATTTAGGAATTCCTTTCTTTCATTGCTTTTCAAAAAAATTCTGTATTATTTCATCTTTATAGACTACAATTTAAAATTAGATGTCAAAATTATTTTTGACTTCATTATATAACGTGTAAGGATTGATACAAGTGGACTTAATTATCGCTAAAAATTTACATAAGCCGCCGAATAATTTGATTTAGTCTTAATTCAATTAAATCATTTATTTTTGGAGGAATTTTTTTATGCCTGATAATCTTTTACAGCCAAAAAAGCACTATATGAGCTGGCCGGTTATTGCCTTATTAGATTTTGTAACAATTATTAGTTTTGAAAACATTTTTTATCCATTTCAAAATCAAGGTCTTTCTGTTGTTATTTCATGGATTTTTTTACTATTTGCTTATGTTATCCCTTATGAATTGATCGTCAGCCAGCTTAGTTTAACTTTTGATAATCAAAGCGGTGGCTTAGCGTCATGGGTCCGACGCGGTAGCAACGATACGCTGGGCTATTGGACTTCTTGGATGTATTGGATTCAAAGTGTACCTTATATTGTCGATGTTTCTAATTCCGTCATCGTCTCATTTAGTTGGATGATCCTTGGAAATAATACGTTGGGTCAAAAGATGTCAACTTTTGAATTTGGTATGCTAACTTTTATTATTATTTTATTATTTATTCTGCTTGAAAACCTGATTAAAAATTCGCTTGAAGTTTTATCTTTAATCGGTGGTGGTGCAATGTTTATCATGTCAGTTCTGTTCGTTTTACTGGCCGGTTATGCCCTGTTGCATGGAGCCAAAATTGCAACACAACCGTTTAATTTTCATGCTTTTTTACCACATTTCAGTCTTAAATATTTTTCAACGACCGGTTTATTGATTTTTGCTATGTCCGGTGCTGAATTAGCCGCACCATATATTGTTCAAATGCGCGACCCTAAACATGAATTTCCCAAAGCAATGTGGTTATTAGCAATTATGACCGCCTTCTTAACTATTTTTGGAACTTTATCTTTAGCGGTCTTCTTTAACGCTAACCATATTCCGCATGATTTTAAAATGAATGGACCTTACTATGCCTTTTCTTTGCTTGGACAAGAATTAGGGCTCGGTAAAATCTTGATGTACTTATTTGCTGTCGTTCAAGCTATCTTCATGATGGCTCAATTAGCCGTTTTATTGGATGCTTCTAGTCGTGTTTTCGCTGGTGATGTTGCTGATAAATTTATGCCTAGTTGGCTAACTAAGAAAAATAAACAAGGTCGTCCGATCAATTCATATTTAATGACCACTGGACTTAGTTTGTTTTTACTGTTATTAACCGGCACACTTCCCAATATTAACACCATTTATAATTGGTTGTTGAACATCAACGGGATCGTTTCACCATATAAAACCTGCTGGGTCTTCTTTTCATTTTTGGCTATTCGCTGGCGCCAAAAGGATTTTCATTCGGATTATATTTTTATCCGCAATCGAACCGGTGCACTGTTAGTTGGCGGCTGGTGCCTAGCCTTTACCTTTGTCTGCGCAACTTTAGGGTTTATTCCCCAAGAAGCTGCTTTTGGGACTAAGGCATTTAATCATCAACTGCTGCTAAACTTCATCACGGTCTTTATTTTATTTGGGGTTGGCTTGCTGTTGCCGTTATTACGTAAACATGAACTTAAAAAGCAACGATAACTATTGACTAAAAAGCAAAATAGACTGCTCAAAAAATTAATTTTGGGTAGTCTATTTTAGTAGCTGCCGATTTTCATCAAGGACAGCTGCAACATTTTTTGATAGCGCTAACTTAATTGCTGTTAAAATGTTTTCAAACCCCTTTTTGCTGGTATACTTAAGGCAAAAATAAGAGGAGGCCGCAAAATGAGTCAATTTACATTATACTTAATTCGCCATGGTCAGACATACTACAATATTTACAACAAACTTCAAGGCTGGAGCAATTCCCCCTTGACCGAAAAGGGCTGGCAAAACGCACGTGATGTTGGAGAAAAATTGAAAAACATCAAGTTTGATGCAGCCTTTTGCAGTGATCTGCCCCGAGCTGAACAAACAGCCGTTGAAATTTTAAATCATAATCGGTTTGCGAAATTGAAAAAACCGACTGTTTCTCCATTCTTTCGAGAAGAATTTTATGGTTACTTTGAAGGTACCGATATGAATCAAGCTTGGTATGTTGCTGGTGCTCCACATGGTGTTGCAACCTTCAAAGCAATTGTTGAAAAATACTCAATCGGTCAGGCCAAAGATTTTCTCAAAGCAGCTGACCCGTTTCATCATGCCGAAAATAATCAAGAATATTGGAAACGAATGGACCAAGGTCTGGAACTGATTAAACAAACTAAAACGATTCATGATGGAAGTAAGGTTCTATTAGTCAGCCATGGTAATACATTACTGAGTCTGGTTGAAAGATTTGGTGCAGGAAAATTTGATGTTACCCAGCGACCAGCCAATGGCAGCCTAACTAAATTAGCCGTCAATGACCACCAGATTCAAGTGGTTTCCTTTAATCAATAATTGCTAAGCGTAAATCAAGAATTATTTGACCGTCATCAAGCATTTCCTGGGAAATACTGCCGAATTAGTGTAAATATTTATGAAACTTGGAAATCCTTTGAAAAACGAATTTATCTATTAGTTCGAGAAACTAAAAAAAGCCCTGAAATATCATATCAGGACTTTCTTTTATTACTGAGAAAGGGGAGCTTACCAAAAGTTCATCTTTACTAACTCACATTGTTAATAATATGCGCTTTTGCTTAATTATTAATCAGGAATCTAGGACTCTTTTCCAATGTCTGGAATTGGTTTTAAGCAAATCAAGCTGAGACTAACCCCAATTGCCAAAACAACATAAAAGAATGGCCATTGTCCCATAGCTGTTTTGGTCCCTAGTTGTAATAACATCGGCGCAATCGCTGGTACAATTGTTTGCGGCAGACTATTTGCAACATTCATTATGCCAAAGTTTTTACCATTATCTCCATCTGGAGGAAGTACCCGAGTTACCAAGGCTGAATCAACTGCATTAAAGATTCCACCTGCCATGTTAGTTATAATAATTGCTACAATAACCATTGTGATGTTATTAGAAAATGCGTACATAAGTGTTCCCAACATCGCAATTAAGGCTGCAACATACATAAATATTTTTTGCTTTTTGAACTTATCAGACAATATTCCGCCCGCATAACTGGTTAAAGCACTCAATACAGTAGCTACCATAGTAACTATTGAAAAAACACTGGCAACGTAAGCACTCGAAAGATGCATTTTATTAATCAACATTATGGTAATGTAACTAGCTCCGCCTGTACCTAAAGCATAAAAGAATTTGACTAATAATGCCCAAGTGAAACTAGGATATTTTTTAAAACTGGGATAAATTTGTCCTCTATCTTTTATTTCAGCCTCGGAACTATCTTTTCTAACTTCTGCTGGATTGTCTTTTAAAAGATAAACACTGATAAGCGCACCAATAATACCAATTGCGGCTAAAATAATATAGAATCCTAACTGACTGTGATTCCAAACAAAGTGGACAAACACATTTCCGATCATCACACCTGCTACCAGTGTCATACCATTAATCCCGGATAATGTTCCTCTTTTTTCTTCAGGACATTGATCGGGTATCAGAGCAGTAAATGCAGCTACGACGAAGTTATAAACTAATTGTAAAAGAACAAATATTGTCGCTACTTGCCATATTTGAGTAGATACACCCATCAGCACTATTAAAATTGATCCCAGTATAGAACCGATTAAAATCCATGTTCTTCTTTTACCAAATTTTGCCCGAGTTCGATCACCAATAAATCCACCTAAGGGATTAGCTATCAAAGAAATCAATGCCCCTATACTGGTAACTAACCCATAAGACTTAGTATATCCACTTGGATCAACACTTACCATCTTTAGAGTCAACTGCATAACTGTCGTCATAAAGGCAGTCCACATACATGTGCTACCAATAAATAATGCCCAAGATAAGTTTTTGAACGGTGTAACATTTTTATCAGTATTCTCATTCATAATTACTTTTCTCCTTGTAATCCAGATTTATAAATCATTATCATTTGCCTAAAGCATTAGCATCGTTTACAAATTCATCTACTACTGAACTGGTTTTGTAAGAACCTAACATTAATACCGATCTCAATGGTGTGTAACGCATCATTTTTAAGGTAGCATCATTATTGTCTTTAACTGGTTGATACAGTCCCGCATATAATTTGCTTTGCTTAAATAAACTAAATAGTTTTTCGTTTTCAATAACATCATCTAAATAAGAATCTCTGTTGATCAAAGCAACTGGATCGGTATTCCATTCCAATTTTATTTTTTCGCAAAAATGCATTTCTCTTGAAGATTCCCCTAATTGAATTAAATATTCACCGTTATCAAAACACCAAGACTGCTTAATCGGATTGAAATACGTAAACTCCGCTTTTTTGATATTAATAACTACTTCTTTAGATTCACCGCTATTCAAATATACTTTGGTAAAGCCGGCTAATACCTTCTTGGGCATTTCAAAATCTGATGTTAAGTTACTAATATATATTTGTGGGACTTCGCTTCCTGCGCATGCACCTACATTTTTCAAAACAAATTTAACTTGCAGCTCTCCATCCAGATCCGCTAAAGAAATATCTGAATATGCAAATTTGGTGTAACTGAGCCCGTATCCAAAAGGAAACAGTACCTTTTTATCCTTTATATCAAAATACTTATACCCCACAAAAATACTTTCATGGTAGTTTTCTTCTACCTTAGAAGTTCCAAATGTTCCATAAGCCGATGTATCTTTTAACGAAATTGGAAATGTTTCAGACAGTTTGCCGCTAGGGTTCACTGCTCCGCTCAAAACACTCCATGTCGCCTCGCCCACTGCTTCACCAGCTAAATAAGTTTCCAAAACGCCAGCAACCTTACTAATCCATGGCATCTCTACGACCGAGCCGTTTTGAAGTACTACGACTATGTTTTTATTTGCTTCAGCTAATTTGCAGATTAAGTCATTTTGATAATCTGGTAATGAGATATTTTCTCGATCGAAGCCTTCAGATTCAGAACTATTTGTAGTTCCAGCAAAAACGACAACTTTAGAGTAATTTTTCGCTTCATTAACTGCATCTTTGATTAATTGTTGATTATTCTTTCCGTTTTCTTCGTATCCTTTTGAAAAACCAACCATACCATGATGATCTTTAATACCATCTAGCGGAGTTATTAAGGAGTACAAATTAACGTGTGAACTTCCTCCACCTTGATAATGGGGATTGATGGCTAACTCACCAACTACTAAAATATTGTCATTGCTTTTAATAGGTAAAACATCATGGTCATTCTTCAATAAAACCATACTATTAGCTGCTAAATCACAAGCAAATTCATGTTGTTCTGTCAGACTTTTTACTTCATGATTATTTTTTTCAGCAAACTTACATTTATCAATCAGTTCCAATATTCTATATACCGAGTTGTCTAAGATAGATTCTTCTAACCGATCGTTACGAACTGCATCTACTACCTCAGTTACTGACAGTTCTCCTTTACCAGGCATTTCCAGGTTCAATCCTGCTTTAAGGGCTTCAATATGATCATCGGTTGCACCCCAATCAGACATTACAACACCCTTGTAACCCCATTCTTCTCTTAAAATGTCTGTTAATAATGTTTTGTTTTGTGAATTTAAAACACCATTTAACGCATTATAAGAACACATTATAGTTGTCGGGTTTGCATTTTTTACTACATACTCAAAAGGTTTTAAATACACTTCCCGTAAAGCGCGATCGTCAATATTAGACGTAGATGTAAATCTAGTTAATTCTCGATTATTACCCGCAAAATGCTTTAAACTTACCCCTACACCTTGACTTTGTACTCCTTTGACATAAGCTGAACCTAATTTGCCAGCCAATAACGGATCTTCAGAAAAATATTCAAAATTACGACCATTTAATGGTGTTCTTTTAATATTCACTCCTGGTCCTAAAAGGATATTTACATCTTCTTTTCTAGCTGCACTACCCAAATTTTCCCCTAATTTATATAATTTATCCTCATCAAAGGAACATGCTGTAAGAGCTGATGCAGGGAAATTCACTGCTTTAACCGACTCTTCAACTTTTGTCGGATCATCTTGCTTTCTCAAACCTGAAGGGCCATCTGACATCATTATGGAAGGAACATTTAATCTATCAACACCTTTAATAAACCAAAGTGCATAGCCTGATACTAATTCTGCTTTTTCTCTTAAAGTCATTTTCTTCAAAGTAGCTTCTGTATTCATATTTTTCTCCTCAATCCTTGCATATATTTGTATTCGCTTACAAATAAAGGATATAATAGGGGAGCAAAGAAAGATGTTATTTATTTACGATTTTTATCATTTTTTAAAGGGGATACTATTATGGACAATTTAAGCAAACAATTATTAACTCAATTAATACATTATCCTTGCATAATATATAAAAATCGCACGTGTATTTACACGCACGATTTTAATAATAGCTACTTATCTCGTTCAAAAAAGTCACTAAATCTAATTAATTATTCTAATGAATATATTCATTATCAAAGCCATAAATCATACACTATGTTTTTTTATTGTCATGCTTATCGTGGTAATAAAATAAAAATATTACTCATTGTGCCGCTTACCTTTAAGCAAATTACGCATAAAAATATTCAAAATGTTCAAAAAACCATAACGCTGATTACTAAAATTCTAGAAGAAAATCAAATTCCGTTATATCATAAAGAAAGCAAATTAAGTTCTTCAGACAAAGACATCCAAGTAGATATTAGTAATAACACTTATGTTGAACAACTTATTATCCGCTTCTTAAAAAATGAAGATTCCAAATCCGCCTATTCTTTAATTAGACAATTATCCGGATCTTCAAAATCTGTCCTGTCTGCCAACAGTCTGCAATCCAATAAATATAAATTAGTATGTTTTATTACATTAATAACCAGATCTGCTATCTTTAACGGTTACTCCATTAAAGATTCCTACGACCTATCTGACAAATTGATTAATGAAGTTGACGAACTTTACGCAAATAGTCAGTTAGACTCCTTTATTAAAAAAATGCTTAAATCATACACTCTTTACTTTAGAGAGAATAAAAAAGTCAACACCTCACATATTATCAAGCTGGCGAATGAATATATTGAACATCATATATACGATAAAATAACCGTAAAAGAAATTTCTGACTATATTGGTGTATCCTACCCTTATCTATCCGCCCTTTTTAAAAAAGAAGTTAATATTAACTTGAAAAATTTTATACAGCAAAAGAAGATCGAAGAATCAAAATTTTTACTTTGCAATACTTCTTTATCTGTAAGTGAAATTAGTTACAAGTTAGGTTTTTGTAATCAAAGCTATTTCACTAAAACCTTTAAAGCTTTTACAAAAACTTCTCCTATTTACTACCGAAATAACAAGAATTATATCGTTGCATATTAAACATCGTTTTAATAGTTCTGTGCCAAAATAAAAAACATCAATAATAAAGCAGCCCCCAGAAATTAGATTTTAGTCTAGCTTTTGGGGGCCACTGTTATATTTCAGCTATTACTTTCTTGATTGCAATGTTTTATAATTTAGTTATTATTGAATCTTTACCATAAATGGATTCCCAGTCATCAGTAAAATCTTTTATTGCAGCATTTATAGCAGGATTAGTAAGTGCTGTTTTTAATATATCCGGTCCAATTGTAACCGCGTCGGCACCACTTTCAATTGCTTCATTAACTTGTTGACAATTATGAAAACTAGCAGCCAAAATTTTTGTTGCAGACCGCTCTTGGCTTATTTCATGGTTTAGAGCCCGTATAACATAGGCCGCATCAATATTCATATTTAACATTCGATTATAATACGGAGCTAAATAGTCTGCACCGGCTGCTACTGCTAAAAAGCCTTGCAACTCTGAATAAATAGCCGTTGCGGTAATATGAATTCCTTCATTTTTTAATTGCTTTATTGCCGCTAAACCCGCTTCATTAGTTGGAACTTTGATATAAACATCGTTGTCAATTTCTGCAAGAATCCGATGTGCATCAGTAATCATATCAGCGGTTGATCTTCCGGTTACTTGAACATGTAATTTAGCAGTTTGACCAATTATTTTTCTGATTTTACGTAAATGATTGAAAAAATCTATTTTTCCCTCTCTTTTGATAATAGATGGATTAGAAGTTACCCCACTAAGCTTAATTATTTTACTATACTTTTCAATTAACGGTAAATTGACAGTATCTAACATAAATTCCACTATAACCACCTCTTTCATAATTAATAGAAATAAATAAAAACTAAATTAAAAAAGAATCTCTTCCCCCTGTATGATTATCAAAGACGAAGAGATTCTCCATGAAGATTGCTAAAAATCCAGCTAAAGTCTTATTGGAAAATAATGCTACCAAGTAAAACTTTGGTTATAATTATTTTTCACTACTTACTTTGCTTTTTTATAATTAAAGCCTAACAACCATTTGTTACTTAAAATTTCTTGAAACCAATGATTGCTTTTAGTGTGTTAATATTTGGTGTTATCGTAAGCATCCCTCATAATAAATTGCGGTAAAATCAAGATTCTGAAAATCAGTATTTACTAATGAACTTGTTTTTTAGGATAATTCTTACGAAAATAATTA
This sequence comes from Liquorilactobacillus ghanensis DSM 18630, assembly GCF_001435235.1. Lineage (GTDB taxonomy): Bacteria > Bacillota > Bacilli > Lactobacillales > Lactobacillaceae > Liquorilactobacillus > Liquorilactobacillus ghanensis. The sequence goes on from NZ_AZGB01000018.1 coordinate 235,798, forward strand.
ATTTTCTGATCAAAATCATTAACTATTGCATGGATATTCTGTTGTCCCTTCCATCCTGCATATCCAAACATCAACATCCCTAAGGCACCTATTATAAATAAAGCAATTCCCAATATATTGAGCCATAAATTATGGTGATTAAAAAAGTAAATTAAGACAATACCAATGCCACTGATAATAGCATTAAGTTGAAACCAATATCCTAAGTTTTTAAGCATACGCTTCTGATAGGTGATTTCTTCTTTATATCCTTTTTCCATTTCTTGAATTGTCATATCTACCTTCTCCTTTTTTATCTGCTGTACCTCAATAAGAAAGACCAGGATTGAAGAAACCGACCAAGACACCAATGAATGAAATAACAACGAGAATTAACATGGTCCAAATAGCTGATACATGGCGTTTTGTCATTAACCACCAACAAAACAAAGTTACAACGACCGTTAATAATCCGGGGAAGATACTGTTTAATTTATCTTGAAGGTTTAGAAATACTTTACCGTTTGATCCATATAATTTAAGTGAAGTCGTAACATTTACCCAAGAAGCCAAGACACCACCAACAACCATACTTCCAACAATACTTATTGCCCGCCGTACAGCTGCACCTTGTTTTCCAACTAAGAAACTAACAGCTTGATCTCCAAATTTATATCCACGAAAATACAAGAAACGTTGTCCAAAATAAGCAATGAGAATCCATGCAACAATATAGAAAATTGCTCCTAATGGCGAGCCGCCGGTTGACATCCCAAGAGATATTCCTAAAAGAATAGGGATAAGTGTTCCATCAATTAGTGAGTCACCAATTCCGGCAATTGGTCCCATAAGACCAGCACGCATATCATTAATGGTTTCCCCATCAATTTCCTTACCATTTGCTCTCGCTTGTTCCATACTAGCAGTAATACCAACGATGACCGAACCCAGCATTGGATTAGTGTTGAAAAATGCTGTATATGCTTTAATTGCTTTAACCTGATCCTTATGCTCCGGATATAATTTTCTCAGAATCGGTAACATAGAAGCCATATAACCGAATGTCTGCATATGTTCTTGTGAAAAACAGGTTAACGCTCCCCAAAACCAACGATGAAAAGAATTTGTTAATGTTTTTTTATCAAGTTTTTTTAAATTATTCGTATTTTCCATGGTTAAATGTCCTCCTCTTCACTATCAGTGCCTGCTGCTTCAGGAACAGGACCACTCTTTCCCTGAGGTCCTTGTGGTCCCTGTGAACCCTTAGACATTTCAACTTCATACATAATAACCGCGAACAAGAGTGAAACAACGGTGACCGAAACCAAGTTCAAATGTAATGAAGCTGCTAATGTAAAGCCAACGAAAAACGGGATAAAGTCAGCTGCATGATTAACTATCTGACGAAGCAAAATTGCAATTCCGACACAAGGCAACATACCTCCAACTGTGAATAGCGTCTTCATAGCTATTCCATCCATTGGTAAAGCGTTTCGCAAAGCTGTTACAGCTGTTGCACCGTAGTAAGTAAGAATCATTGTTGGCAAAAATGAGAATATTGCGTGAGAAATCCATGGCCAACCAAAATTAACAGCTGTTAACTTATCAAGCTTCCCCTTATGAACATCTTTCCATCCAAATGACTGCCAAACCAAGTTCATAGTTGCAACTGCGTAGTAAAGAACCGTACCAACAGTTCCAACTAACGTCCCGATTGATTTTGCAAGGTTTGCAGCACTTCCTGCCAGTGGATTCAATCCTTGCGATGTAATAGCAACCATAGCTAATGGGATACCGATATAAGAAATCGCCCGCACATCAGCTGAAACTGTTCCGCCTGGAGTAACAAGCGCAATGTAAACTAACTGCATAGCTACACCACAAGCAATCCCTAATTTGAGGTTACCTAAAACAATCCCACAAACAAGACCACCTACCAAAGGACGACCAATGGTATAATTACCTACTGCTTGACCAGCCATACAAGAATTAGAACATAAACATGCAAACAATCCTAAAATTGCCGCTTGAATCCAACTAATCGTCATGATTGTACCCCTTTATTTTAATAACCAAACTTCGATTTGAATTTACCCCAATCTCCTAAGTGTTGATCTGGTAACAATGCGAATTCTACTTTATATCCCTTATTTTCAATTGCTTCAAAAGCAGCGCCCTCTTCTTGATTAAAGGACTGATTATCTCCAAGTTTTATGGTATTTTCTCGATCATTACCTGGACCCACAATAATAGTTTTTATATCACTTGGTTTAAAGTCCATATCAACCAGAATTTTTTTCATATCCTGTGGATTTTTAGTAATCAAAAAGTATCTTGTTTTAGAACTTAAGACTCTATCCTTTACCTTTTCGAAATGATCTAATGTCCAAACAAATGTTTTTTTGTCTGAAGCAGCTTTATATGCTTCAGATAAAATATTATTATTAGCAGCTTTATCATTCACTGCAATGATCCCATCACAAGGATATTCTTTACCCCAACGAACTGTAATTAGTCCATGAATCATACGATCATCAATTCTTACAAAAGAAATCGACATTATCCACACTCTCCTTTAAATATCATCATCAGATGTTTCTGATGTTTTGACTATGTCTAAAACCTTAATTGCTTGTTTAGCCTCTGCTAATATTTTTGCCTTCAATTCATCATTTTTCATCGAATCCTTCGACATTACTGCAGTTAATGCCATTGAAAAATTCATACCACCCATTATCAAGCTATCGTTTAATTTCCCGTGATCATTCAAGACGTCACAAACAGTAGTAAGTGGACTGCCGCCAATAATATCAGCCAAAACAACAAACTCTGAACTATTTGGCAGTTTGCTAATAATTGATTCTACGCGACTTTTTAAAAGTGGACTGCCTTCATTAGGCTTTAATCCCACTGCAATCACTGAATTAATAACATCCCCTGAGAACATGCTTAGCGTTTGTTTCAATCCACTTGAAAAATCACCGTGACTAACTAATAATAAATATTTCATTTGAATTCCCTCTCACTGCAAAAGTATAATTTGAAAGCTGTTTTCCCTTCTCTTTATTAAAAATTTGTAAAATCATTTCTCATTATTTGTCTAGACTTAAATAAAGAAAATGCTTACAATGATTATATTAAGCATATAACAACAAAAAGTCACTTGAATGTTGTGCTTAATTATTAATAATAGTGCTTAAGGGGTGGATTATATTGAAGGCACTTGAAAGGGTTTATACGATAATTTCTCAACAATTTTCTGATGAACGCATTACAACTGCTCAAGCAGCTAATGCTGTAGGTCTAACTCGGGGCGTAACAAGTAGTTATTTATCAAAGCTGGAAAAACAAGGTAAATTATTAAAAACCGGTAGTCGTCCAGTATATTGGCAAGTTAAATGCGAAGAAACTGCTTTTGACAAATTAATTGGTTACCATGGCAGCTTAAAAAAAGATATCAAGCACGCTATAGAAGCAATCATTTATCCAACTAATGGACTGCCTATTCTTATTAGTGGTTCTCGTGGTACCGGAAAATTGTTATTTGCCCATACTATTTATCGCGAAGCCATTCGCAGGAAAATATTCTCTGAAAACTCACTCTTTAAAATAATTGATTGTGCAGAATACAAAAATAAAATTAATACATTACTTCAAAACAAAAAAACATTTAATGAATATTTTTCTGTATCCCAAAAAAATATAAATGGATATTTGTATGTTAAAAATTTACAAGTCCTTAATCATGAAACACAACGTTATCTTCTTAACTATGCTATTAATCAAGAAGAATTAAATACTCGTTTTATTTTTTCTACAACTAACCAATCCGTTGATACTGAATATGAGAATTTTAAATACGCTATTGTTAAAATTAATTTAAATCCGTTTAATAAACGACCATTTGCGGAAAGAATAGCTTTTAGTTGTTTGTTTCTGCAAAATCAAGCCAATAAATTAAACAGACAGTTTTTAACATCTTTCCATTTTATAATCAAGTTAGCCAACCTTACGATCAATAGCATTACTGAGCTTAACAACCACATTCAGCTATTATGTGCAGAAAAATATGCTAATGCTCCTCAAGATAAGCAGTTAATTCTTAGCAAACTAGCTAATCAAAATACCATTCGCATAACGCCAAATCAACAATCATTGCAAAAAGAAGTAGCTGCTTTAATCACTAAAGCGCTTCAATTAAGCCCTGCCATTAACGATTTGCTTAACAAAGTTATTGAATCACTTACTAATGGAGAAACTATAGTTGAACAAAATTTTCTTGTGCTTAAAGTCCTTAATCAAATTAAAATCGGGACTGATGAATCTTTATTAAATTCACTTATACAAACGATCCAGTTAAGTGTTAAAAAAAATATAACTCATAGATACGGGATTACCTTCCAAAAAGAAACTGAATTTTGGCGTTATGTTGCACTTGCATTTATACTGGCAAATATGTGTAATGATAATTCAGTTACTATTAAAACAAAGTCTTCAATTCAGTTTGAAACTAAAAGTCGTTATCCTAGAAGTTATTATTTATATAAGCAATTCATTAACAAGATATACCCTAAATATGTAAAAGATCCTTATTACTACATCCCCTTTTTTGTACTTATGGCACAACATGTAGAAAAAATAGAATCTATACATTATAATGCAATTTTATTAGCACATGGAGAATCTACTGCATCAAGCATTCAACAAGTTATTAATACACTCTGTGGTAATTATATTTTTGAAGCTTTTAATATGCCGATCGATATTTCTGCTGATAAAATAAGCTCCTATGTTCAAAAATACTTAGTAGATCAGGGACCATCTACTAAGGGAAATATTATCTTATTTGATATGGGCTCTCTGAGACAAATATTTAGAGAAATCAAGAAAGTATCTGATCAAAAGCTTTTAGTTGTAAATAACATTACAACTGCAATGGCTCTTGATATCGGTCTTCGCATTCAACAAAATGAAATGTTCGAATCAATTGCTGAAAACAGTCAAAAATATGGCTCAACAACTGATGCACAATATTATGAAGGATTATCAAATAAAAAAAATATTATTGTTTCATGCATTTCTGGAGTGGGACTTTCAAAAGAGATAAAGAAACTGATCGAAACAACTCTTTCCCCTTCGCTAGAAGTAATTACTTTTGATTATAAGCACCTATATGTCCTACTAAAAAATAACAATCGGCAATTTTTCTCTAAAACACAATTAATCTTAACAACCACAAATATTGATGATGATATGGGAATTAATATTATAAATGTTTACAATATTTTCGATAAACAAGTTTCGTTGAAATTACAAAGAATTTTACTTCATGCCGGAGAAAGCCTGCAATCCAGCAATTCATTAATTGAAAAAATGTTAAAATTCTTATCAATCGAGGGTATTCGTGATCGTTTGAAGATTTTAAATCCAGACATTGTTATCCAAGAAAGCCAAACGATCGTATCGCATTACGAAGATTTTTATAATGTACGGTTTGAACCCAAATTAAAACTTAACCTGTATATGCACTTATCGCTGATGGTTGAACGGATGCTAACGAGTTCGACAAGTTCGACAACTTCATTAAAAGATATGTCACTAAGCCCAAGAGAAAAAGAATTTATCTCTCTTTCAAAAGGAATACTCCAACCAGTTGAGCAAAAGTTCAATATTAAAATTCAAGATTATGAAATAGAATTGCTTTATCAACTGCTTAAAGATTTCATTTTTGCTTAAGCTATTAAGCAATGACCTTTGTATGTGTTCAAAAAAGCCCCCAAAAAATTTAAATTTTTTGGGGGCTTTATTTCAAGCATATCAATGTTAATTAATGAATTCAGCTTTTCAAAATAATACGCAACGTTTTTATCATTTGCTAATAAGGTTTGGAAGAAATTTTTTACTTGAATTTAACTTGATAATCCAATCGGGTGAGAGAATTATCCTTCTTTCAACATAATTTTTATTTACACAAACTATCTTAAGTCATCATTATAAGTATTATTTATATTGTAATCGCTAATTTAAAATTTTATTTAATATTTCATCAGAAATTAGAGCTCTTTTCTCTTTGGCTTCGTTCGTATCAATTCCCCTGTATGGATTGTCAAAAATCTCTTTGATTAGCTGATCCTTTATCAAGGCAATTCGATTGGCCATCCTTACAGCTTCATTAATATCATGTGTAACTAAAATGGTGGTAATTTTTCTTTGCTGGCAAATTTTCATTATCAGATCCTGCATATTACGTCGCGTCAGTGCATCTAGTGCTCCAAGTGGTTCATCCAGTAACAACAGATCTGGGTGTGAAAACAAAGCTCTGGCCAAAGCTAGTCGCTGTTTTTGACCACCAGAAAGCTTAGTTGGAAAAGCATTAGCATATTCTGTCAAGCCAACTAAAGATAATAATTTTTTAGCTTCTTTCTGATCATCAGGCTTTTTACTGGCAAAAGTAACATTATCTTGAACTGACATCCAAGGCAATAGTCGATCTTCTTGAAACATCATCCGTGCTTGGTCATTAATTTTATTTATCAAATGCCCACCTTGTTTGATTTTTCCGGCATTTGGCTGTTCAAGTCCGGCAATTAAACGTAATAGTGTACTCTTTCCTCCTCCGCTTTTCCCAACAAATGCTAAAAACTCGTGACGATACACATCAAGATCAATTTCACGCAAAACAATATGCTTTACATAAGATTTATTAACACCACGAATAGTTATTAAAATTTCTTTTTTCATTCGCTTTTCCTCCTATCCGCGCCACTCTAAAAAAATAATTTCAAAATTCTTGGCAATATAATCTGATAATTTTCCTAGTAAAGCATAAATCAAAATACATAAGATAATCGTTTTCATATCCATAAATTGTTCTGCATTAGTTGCCATATAACCGATTCCTGAACTTGAAGAAATTGTTTCCGCCACAATTAAAGTCGTCCACATTACACCAAGGGCATACCGAAATCCCATTAGAATTGTCGGCAGTGCTGCCGGAAAAACTATTTTGCGAATCATTGCCGACTGCTTCAAGCCGTATGCATGCCCCATCTCAATAATTTTCTGATCTACCGAGATAATTCCATGGTAGGTGTTAATGTATATTGGAAACATACAACCAATTGCTACTAAAAAAATCTTAGCCGGTTCACCAATTCCCATCAATAAAATTACCAATGGAATCAAGGCTAAATGTGGAATGTTGCGTAACATCTGTACCGTGCTGTCAAAAGCTAGCCGAGCAATTTTAGATAAACCATTGATGAACCCCAAAACAAAACCGATACTTCCACCGATCACAAATCCGACAGTCGCTCGATACAAACTAATACCCATATTCTTAGGCAATTCACCACTAACCGTTAATTCGGCCCCATCTTTTAAAACATCCCAAGGTGAAGGCAAAATCGTTGCTGACACCCAGCCGACACTGACAATTAATTGCCAAAACAAAATAATTACTATTGGAATAATCCATGGAATAATTTTTCGAAATGAAAAGTTTATTTTTTTTAATATTATTGTATTATCCATAATGGATAACCTCCCTAGCTACTTAATTCCCGTTGCAACTGAATCCGTAAGATCTTTCCAATTCTATTTCTTGGAATCTTTGGTATAAAAATAAGCTGTTTGGGCCTTTCAAACTCAGCTAAATTCGTTCTAATTATTCTAGTTAATTTTTCTCGTGCTACTTGTTGGACAATTCCTTTTTTTAAAACGATCGCAGCAACAATTTTCTCACCAAATATCTGATCTGGGATCCCAACTACTGCCACTTCTATAACAAAATCTGCCTGCAATAAAACTGTTTCAACTTTAATTGGGCTAATCTTATGTCCACCGTAATTAATCAAATCCTTAGTTCTTCCCGTTAAAAAAAGATAACCTTCTTCATCAAAATAGCCAGTATCTCCTGTTTTTAACCAACCGGCAATAAAATCTTGTGCTGAATTACGACCAACATACATGGAAATTACATTTTTCCCTTTTAAGACAACTTCACCTGTCACATGCGGCCTTAAAGTTAGCTTTCCATCAAATAACACACTGACCTGAGTTCCTACCGGTTTACCAACTGATCCATATTTCGGATGATCAAGCGGGTTTACGCAAATTTGCCCAGCTGCCTCTGTCATCCCATATCCTTGGATAATTGGTACCTGATACCTATCTTCAAATCGTCGTTGCGTCTTGGCACTCAACGGCGCTGATGCGCTTCTTAAAAATCTTAAAGATCGAATTGGTGAAAAATTTTTCTGAGCCTGCTGATTGATCAACAAGATTGAAATTACACTGGGTGAAACAGAAACCCATGTAACCTTTTCTTGTTTGATTTGCTGCCAAAAATGACTTGCGCTAAATTTGGCAGGTATAATTAATTTACCCCCGCTTAATATGGTTGACAGCATCACGATTATTAGCGCATTTATATGAAATAGCGGCAACACAATTAAAGTGCAATCATTTTCCGTTAAGCTTTGACCTTTAATAACATATTGTGCAGCAGCTAAAAGATTAGCATGATTTAAAATTACCTTTTTGGGTGTTCCAGTTGTACCCGAGGTATACATTAAAATTGACGGAGTATTGTCCGTAGGTGCAGCAGAATCATTAAATGATTTTGCTAACGCTGATGTTTTATTAAAAACAACCGTTGCATCTAAATCCAACAATGTAAGTTCATTTTTTCTCCAAGCCTGCTTTTTATGCAGCCAAGGAACTTGAATTTCAGCTGGAAATACTAATTTAAAATCAGTATCCGTTAATAGGTCGTTAAATTCAGTTATGGTCAACGTTGGTGCAGCAGGGTGAACTACCAGACCATATTGATTTGCTGCCAACACTACTAACGGGTAAAGAATGCTATTTGAACAACTAAGCAAGATTTTATCTTCTGGCTGTAACTTTTTCTCATGAAAGAAATTTAACAATTGTTGAACAGCCTGCTCAACTTGAAAACGAGTCAACCATACATTTCTGGTTAAATCTTTAATCAGCTTTTTGTTTGGTTGGTCTAATAATAATTCTGAAATCTTTGAAGTTAGCTTCGACACTTGATCCTGCCTCCTCTCTTATCTAAAAGTTTTATTTCAGATAATCCACGTGTTTAGCAACTGTAGCTTGTTTATTTAAAACACCCGATTGATAAAACATATCCGCAATTTCTTGTTCTTCTTTAACATATTTATCATTCATTTTATAAATTCCAAAGGTGCGGCGTTCGATTTCTAGAGTAACAACCTTTTTAGACAGTTTTAGTTCCTTCGTCATCAGTTTAATAACTTGTTTATGATGGGTATTAGCCCAATGCATATCTTGTTCACCATACTTAATTACCAACTTACTAAGTGACTGATGGTTCTTAGCAAATTTACTTGGAGAAACAATAAAACTGCGATTAACCGCTCCGGCTTGCTGACCATTAACTAACAACTTAGAATTTTCTGTTATCTCAACCTGAGCAACTGTTGGATCCCAGTTTGCCCAAGCATCAACTTTATTCTTGGAATACGCGACTGCCGCAGCGTCTTGATCCAAATTGACCCATTTGATATCATTAATTCCTAATCCAGCAGTTTTTAAAGCACGCAAAACCATATATTGGGAACTAGTACCTTTAGTGTAAGCAACTCTTTTGCCTTTTAAATCTGCCATTGAATTAATACCAGAATTTTTTTTGACCACAATACCGCTACCTTTTTCCTTTGTACCGCCTGCAGCTACATATGTTAATTTAGTACCTGCAGCCAAAGCTGAAACCGGTGGGGTATCTCCCACTCGAGCATAGTCAATATTCCCCGTTGCCAAAGCCTGCATCATTGCTGCACCATTTTGAAATTCCTTAAATTTAACTTTGTAACCTTTTTTTTCCATTTTGGTAGCAAATTTACCACGGCTTTTAGCGATATCAAATTCATCTCCGGCTTGAAAACCAATTGTTACTGTCTTTAAAGTCGGATTGCTTTCTTCGCGAATTTGGAACCAACCATAAACTGTTATTAATATCCAAAAAAACAAAAGTATAAAGAGCAGTGTTTTTCTTAGTGTGTGTGTCATTGTGCACCTTCTTACTGTAAATTAATTAAACTATCTGCTAGTTGCGAACGTAGAATTTTACCGGTGGCATTCCGGGGGAAATCTTTAACAAAAAAAATCTCTGTTGGACGTCGATATTTAGCTAAATGTGTTTCAGTATATTCCAGGATTTTACTTTTATGTTCAGCTTGTATCTTCAGATCTGTGCTTTCATCAATAATTGCTGCTGCAACATTTTCCCCATAAACGGGATTCGGGATTGGAACAACTGCCACATCTTTAACAAAATCCAACTCACTAATCACCATTTCAACTACCGCTGGACTGACTTTTTCGCCACCATGATTGATAATATCTTTTTGACGACCATCTAACCAAAGATAGCCATCCTGATCAAAGTAACCTAAATCTCCTGTCTTTAGCCAACCAGCCTTAAATGACTCGGGATGATGATCTAAATAATCCGTAATTACATGATCCCCACGAACGGCAATTTCGCCATGGATATCCGGTTCGGTTGTAAATTCATTTTCTTGCATGATGGCAACATCAGTATGAAATGGTTTACCAACTGAGCCCAACTTAATATGATCTAATGGATTTAACGTACATTGACTGCATGATTCTGTCATTCCATAGCCTTCTAATATTGGTACCCCATAGCGTTCTGTAAATTCTTTTTGGCGATTAATTGATAAAATTGCAGAAGCACAACGAATAAATCGCAATTTATGATTTGGTGAAAAAGCTGCATTAGCAGTTTCATTTTTTAATAGAATAGTTACGATTGTTGGAACAACTGAGGACCAAGTGACGTTATTATCTAAAATTTGTGGCCAGAATTTATGAGCACTAAATTTAGGAGCAATTACTAGTTTCCCATCTGTTAGCAAAGTTGAAATAACTATCAATTCTTGCGCATTGATATGAAACATGGGCATTACAATTAGAACAGTATCTTTACTGGTTAAACGGTGACTGATCAAATCATATTGAGCTGCTCGCCACATCATTTCATGAGTCAACCCAACTTTCTTGGGTTTACCGGTTGTGCCTGAGGTATTTAAGATCCAACCATACGAACTTTCAAGGGGTGTTTTTACCTTGTTATTATTGACCAAATTCTTTTTGTTAAAAATAACCAAGTCCTCAAAAGTATTTAATTTAACGTCTTGTCGAGCTAACTCAGAAAATTTCATAAATGCGGTAGCAGTCTGTGGTTCAAAAATCATCGCTAAGTAATTATTTTCACGATAATCTTTTACTAATTCTACTGTCGAAGTTGTCGCCGAGACTGGATGAGCAACTACACCAAGTTGCCAAAGTGCTTGATTGATTGGCAAATACACCGCCGAATTGTCCAAACACATAAAAACAACATCGCCTCGACCTAAACCGGCAGCTGAAAATATTTTTTTCAATTTTTGTATATCAGCTGTCAATTCTGATCCATCAAACCATTTATTCAATCGTTCATCTTTAACAAATTTTCGCTTTCGATTCTTTTCCATATGCTTTGTCAATTCATCAGTTAATCTAGTCATTTTAAATTACTTCTTTCTAAAAATTTTTTGAGGGCGACCAATCAATATTCCAAATGGCGGAACCTTGTAACAAAAATAAGAAATCAGCCATGCTCCTCCTAAAACAGCGATATAGCCTAGGGGCAATCCAAGTAGTAACAACCAATTAGACAGCTCTCCTTTTAGGGATCCCAGAAACTTAAGCAAAAAAGTTAAAGCCACCGTTTGCGTTAAATAAACACCAAATGAAAGTTTTGATGAAATAGACACTAATTGTTCAAACCAGCTCCATCTAGGTTCCAGCCGATGTTGATCGTATGCCCAACTAATACATAAGACGCTGCAGATCATCATTGACGCGTAAATCATCAAATACGGTTGATGAATTAATTCGGTATAATGCTCACTGAGTTTTAAAATTCGTTCATTAATGTAATAAAGTCCTAAAGTCCCTAAGGCCAACAACCCTGTTATTGAGTAAATTATTCGCCGATGTGTAGTAAAGATGTGTTTAATTTTTTGATAATGAATAGATGTGAAAGCTCCGGCAATAAAATAGAATTGATATGAAAAAACAAAGTTTCCATAATAACGAAACAAATACGGCCAATTATCATGATTTTGGATTGGATAAATATACTTCGCCCAAATTAAGAAAAACAATTGGATCAAAGCACTAATAACCAAAATAAGTACATGATAATTTTTGAATTTTCTAAATAGCCATAACATCATAGGAAACAGTAAATAAAGCTGAAAGGTAACTAAAATGTAGTACATATAAAAATGATCGCCATGAATTACAGCCCAAATCCAATTACTAAACCAATTTCCCCAGCCTAATTTTTCTCCGGTCATCCAAGCCGTAAAAAATAAGAAAAACCCATTCCAAAATAAGTAGGGAATACCTGAGCCCTTATATCTTTTCTTCCAAAATTTAAATAACTTCATGTCTAAATTATTGTAGTGCTGCAAAAAAAGTACTAAACCAGTAATGAACATAAATCCCATCCGGGTAAAATGAAGCATCAAATGCGTTGCTAAAAGAATCAATCGCGGATAGCTATCCGTCATATTTGCAATAAAAACTGATGTTGTGTGATTTGCCAAAACTCCAAAAATAAAAATGCAGCGCATCAAATCCACTTCATATAGGTACGGATGTTTCTTCTTTGTCCCCAATCTTATTTTCCTCCAGAACAACTTTTTTCATAAACTTCGAAAAGATATTTACCAACTAAGTCCTAAAATTATAAAAATTCAACTTAAACTTAGTAATTTTTTTATCAGTAAATACTTACTTTACTTTTACTATCGTTATTTTCTTATAAATTTATTACTTTTTTTTAATTATTTATTGAAAAAAGCATGATTAATAAGTGAATAAATTTAAGAAACCTCAGAAGAGAATCAATCCAGAACCTAATATTTTACGATAATAGTGATTTATACATGGATCATCTAAGCAGAAAAGTATGACCACTCAAGCATTGATATTAACAAAACAGTAAGCATAAGAAAGTGGTTTTTAAATTACCTATCTTGCAAAAATATTATATTTATAGAGAAACTTGTATATTATTGCAACAAAAAAATGGCAAATCTGATCTCAGCGTGAGATAGATTGCCAGAATGGGTTCTATAATATTTGGTATTGATAGAAATATTAATATTGTTCAGTCTAAAATACGTAGACTTGAATTAACATTGTTGCATCAAAAAACTATCTATTCCGAGAAACAGATAGTTTAAGCATACAAGGTATACCAATCTAAATTGCAAATCAAATAATTCATTCACCAGTATTGGATCTATTTTTTGTTTATAAACCAGTCTGTTATTGAACGCTCGCAAATGATCTTGAGAAGCATAGCTATTTCCAGTCGTGGTAGCTGCCGTGGTTCATTAAATTAGCGATCCTCTAAGCCTTTAACACCATTTAAACTAGTCCTCTAAATAAAATTTAACTGTTTGTGTCTCGTTCGAGTTTTGTCCAACCATTAATTCAAATTTCCCGGGTTCAACAATATATTCGCCTAACTGATTATAGAATCCAAGCATCTTGGGCTTAACTTCAAAAACAACATTGATTGTTTTCCCAGCTGGTACTATTTCACGTTTAAAGTTAATTAATCGTTTGACAGGTTGAACGACTGATGCTGCTTCATCATGAAAATACAGTTGAACTGTTTCAGTTCTGTCAATCTTAGACGAATTTTCCACTGCAACACTTAACGTAACTGATTCGCCTTCCTTGATGCTGGTCTTGTCAATCTTTGGCTTATGATAGATAACCGAACCATACGATAGACCATATCCAAACGAAAATAATGGACCCGTTGGTGCGTCAGTATATCTAGAAACAAATCTTCCGACATGCTGAGAGGTTTTCTGTGGGCGTCCAGTGCTAAGGTGATTGTAGTAGATAGGTGCTTGACTCTCAACATAAGGCATACTCATAGACAATCGACCGGAAGGGTTATATGTTCCAAAAACGATATCAGCCAACGCATGACCGCCCTCAATGCCAGGAAACCAAGCTTCAATCACCGCATCAGAATCAGCAATTATATCAGTCAAAACTAGCGGTCTGCCACTAATAATAACGGAGATGATAGGCTTTCCCAATGTAGCTAGTTCATTGAGTAACTCTTGCTGGTTGTCAGGAAGTCGCAGCTTGGTCCTAGAGCCTGCTTCACCACTTTGAAGTGTATGCTCTCCCCCTGCGAAAATGATAACATCAGCGTCCGCTGCAGCTGCAATGGCTCTATCATGATTCAACTTTTCAGTTGCAGCATCTGAAATAACACATTCCACTCTGTCTTCATCTCTACCTGAGTGGATGAAAAAGTCTTTATCACGAATAATATCAGTTCCTTTTTCAACTACAAGATTATCGGTATCTACATACTCACTGATACCGGCTTTAAAAGTTACTGTATTCTTAGTATCACCATGAATTGCCCATAGCCCCAACATGCTCTGTTCATCAGCGTAAGGCCCAATTAAGGCAATTTTTCGATTACTATGAGCCTTAAGGGGCAAAACTTTATTATCATTCTTGAGAAGGACCATGGATTCTCGACCAAGTTCTCTTGCAAGTTTTCTCTTTGAAGATGTCAGCAAATCTTGATTTTCTAATTCTTCTGAAGACCCACGAAATGGATCTTCAAACAGGCCCAAATCATTCTTCAACGATAGAACCCGCCATGTCGCTTCATCTATCTTGGACTCACTAAGCCGGCCATCTTCTAATAACGGCTTCAACCCATTGGCATAACAAGGCGATTTCATGTCAATGTCAACACCTGCATCAAGCGCCTTGTACGCAGCATCTTGGTCATTCAATGCAAATCCATGCTGAGTTAGTTCATAGATGGAGGCATAATCACTTATTACTACACCATCAAATCCCCAACTTTTACGCAATATATTATTTAATAGCCATTTATCAGCCGTTGCTGGCACACCATTTAGAGTTGTGAGTGATGTCATTACCATTTTGGCTCCGGCTTGAATGGCAGCTTTATATGATGGTAAATAATTTTGAAATAAGTTACTTATAGACATATCTGCAGAATTATACTCACGGCCGCCTTCTACAGCACCATAAGCTGCAAAATGTTTGACACAAGAAACAATCCCCTTGCCATCTTCAAGACCACTTTGAAATCCACTTACCATAGCATTAGCAAAACAAGAGTTTAAATACGGGTCTTCTCCCGTAGACTCCAAAACTCGACCCCACCTTGCATCATGTACAAGATCAACCATCGGTGCAAAAGCCACCTGTTGACCACCGGCATATGCCTCCTCGGCAGCGTTCTCATATGCCTTTTTAACAAGAGCAGGATTCCAAGTTGCACCCATCCCAAGCGGAATTGGGTAGACAGTCTTGTAGCCGTATACGATATCAGACATAAACAGTAATGGGATTGCGTGTCCCTTCTTCGCTAAATGTTTTTGCTGCAACCGATGAATTTCTTTAGCACCTGTAACATTTAAAACTGAACCCGAGAGATCTACCATACGTTGAGTTATCCCCAGCTTATGCTGCGGTCCTAGCGATATATCTGATGCATTGTAAAATTCCCCTGACAATTGGATTAATTGTCCAATTTTTTCTTCGAGCGTAAGTGAATTCAGTAATTCCTTAAGTTTAGTTTTTTTCAACTTCTCATCATCTCCTAATATATTTATTAATCAACCCATGTCTTTCTCTAACTTAAGAGCCTTGTTGTCAGCATGTCGAAGCCAAGGATACCAAAGTAACGGGGAGATAATAAGTTGAATAATTAACTGCAGAACAATGATAGACACTTTACCTTCAACTGCCGCGTGAAAACCTATTGGTAAACCAAATACTTGCTGGACACCAGGGAATCTTGCTACCCATCCAATTCGCGTTACAATGTAACCTATAATTAACGCAATAGTGTTGTTGGTAATAAATGGAACCGCTAAATCAAAGTTAAGGACCAATGGTGTACCAAAAATAATCGGTTCTGTAACTCCAAATAAAGCAGGCACAATTGCTAATCGGCCCAAGTCTCGATAACGTTTTGACCTTGCAATTAACATTAGCAAGACAAGACCTAATGCCGTTCCACTCCAAGTAATAATCTGAAAAAAGGCTAAACCAATAATGTTAGGCAAAGGTTTCCCCGCTTGTAATGCAGCTAGATTCTGCATATCCATTGATAGCCAAATTGGGGTAACAATTGGCATTACTACGTTACTGCCATGAATGCCAAAAAACCATATAATTTGCTGAAGAAGACTAATGAGAATCATTGCTCCAAGAGACCCACCCAAACCGCGTAATGGGACTTGAATCAAAGAATAAATCATCTGATGAAAACTTCCCCAATCTGTAAACAGAAATCCAAAACTGATTAATCCAGAAATAATACCACAAACAAGTGCTGGAATTAGAGTGGCAAACGCATCTGAAACCATTGGTGGCACGCCTGCCGGCATCTTTATTGTCCAACCATGCTGTTTAATGAATACATATAACCGTGCAACCAGAACACCAACAATCATAGCTGAAAATACACCTTGTGATGCAAGCCAAGTTGTTGGTAATGCATTGATTAAGTTATTACCATCCTTGATTTGGCCCATTGGCGTCAAAATGAAGAAACTCATCATGGCAATAATACCAGCCGCATTCCCATCATCATTCTCTAAAAAGTGTGGCACTAAATTTTTTGCAATCAGAAATACAATATAAAGTGCTAGCAAATTAATTGTGACATTACCAATATTATTAGCAATAGTTGCAATTTTCGTCCATTTCTCGTTTCCTGCCCAAACACCTAGCAAAATAGCGAATGATCCAAGAATAGTTGGTCCCAATGTAGCCATCATAGCAGCAGTTATTGTCTGTAAATATTTGTTTGATCCAATTCTATTAAGTACTGGTGAAATTTTATTAAAAAAGTTCTTTACCTTGTCTTTCATGGTTATCCTCCCAATATTTATTAAATACATCTCAATGATTGCAATGTAATTGTAAAACGGTTTCATCTATGCAACAATGCTTTTAGATGACGTCATATATGTATTATTTTGATATAGGAGTGGCAAAATGAAACTTGAACATGAACTAATTAAAAAAACTGTTGCGTTACCATTTAATGTATTTACTTTCCGTGCACGTGATTTAAGCCGTTTAATTCCACAACACTGGCATCAAAGCACTGAGTTAATCAACTGCCAGAGTGGCCAACTAGACGTTTGGATTGAAGGAAAGCATTATCGTATGTCCAAGGGAGATTTATTAATTATCAACCCGAATACTGTTCATTCAACTCAAAGCCCTATAGCCAATCATGTACTCGTTGTTCAGTTACCTCTAACATTCCTTCAGGAACTGACAGAGAATCAATTTAACCTAAATTTTAGATTTAATGTTAATACAGTCAAAGACCATCGAGACGATTTTACGGTAGTACGTAATTCACTAATTAGACTAGCTGATATTTATGAAAATAAATGCCATGAATGGCCATTAGTAGATAAAGTAGAAGAGGAAGCACTTATATTAACGGTAATATCTAATATATTATCACTTAACGCTGTTTATACTTTCACAAAATCGAACAGTCATCATTCGAGTTCACTTCAATTGATGAATCAAGTCACGCACTTTATTAATAATCATGTGAGCGAACAGCTTTCCCTACATCGCGTTGCGCAGGAGTTTAACTACTCTGATAGTTATTTCTCACGCATCTTTAAACAAAACTTCAATATGAACTTTCATGATTTTGTTACTTCAATACGACTTAATGATGCGGTCAGTAAACTTGTCAATAGTGATCAAAGTGTTGATTCTATCGCTCAATCAAGTGGTTTTATCACTTATCGAAACTTCTATAATGCTTTTTGTAGGGTATATCAAGTATCCCCCAATGAATATCGCAAAAATTCAAGACAATATTTCTCAATCTAGCCCTTTGTTCATAATTAATCTTCAAAAAAACACTAAGACATCAAAATTCCCAAATTCTTAGTTTCTTTACAGCGTGATTATGGCTTCCTCAATCTTTTTGATTACGTTGTAAACTATGCTACATGCGACCTTGAATACTCTGCATATCTTGTGAAAAAGTAGCATTCTTCTAGACTAATTGATATTTTGATGTGATTCACATCTAATACAATTTCGCTAAGCGTGTGTCCACCTGTCTAGCTGAAAAAGGTTTTCTAAATATAAACTTGTCTTACCTCTAATGATGTTTACCACTAAAAATCCTATATTACTTTGAACAATTATTTCTGACTTGATGTCATCCAAAACAATATTGGCAAGCATACTCAATAAAATTTAATCATTTTAAAACCATTACGCAGCTTTTTTCGATGACAAATAGGACAACGATAAGCTGGGTGTAACGGGCAGTTATAAAATGTAGGAAATCGGGGGAATAAAATTGCTGAATTTTCTGTATTTTTTATATTTATCCTAATGTTTAAGTTAAGGAGTGAGTATAAAATCATACATTGAGATATTTTTGAAAGGATGAAAAAATTCGTGGTTGATGAAATAAAACTTAATTATAGTGGAGTCACAAGGCAGCTTGAAGTTGATCCTCGAACTGTTAAAACAGCTTATCAACGAGCGTTGAGTGGAATAGTAAAGAGAAGAACAAGAAAAAGCAGGAAAAGTAAACTTGATGGTTTCAGAGATTTAATTAAAGTCAAATATCAAGCAGGATGTTCAGTCAGAGCTATTTTTAATTTCATTTGTGGAAAAGGATTTCAAGGAAAATATACAATTGTTAAAACCTACTGCAGACAATACAAGGAAAAAGAAATCAAGAAAGCTACAACACATATCGAGCGTACAATTGATCTTAGTCCCCAAGTTGATTGGAAAGAAAAAGTGCTAATGTATAACAAAAATAACGTGAAACATACATTCAGCATTTTTTCTATGTATTACCATATTCAAAAAGAAAATTTATTAAATTAATACTTGATCAAAAACAAGATACCTTATTTGAATGTTTGATAGAGGCTTTTCACTTTATGAATGGTGTTCCGAAAGAAGACTGGCTTGATAACATGGCACTGTAGCTAATCATCAAACAAGTACTTTTGAGCGTCATAATTTTATGCGTAGTTATAGCAATAACTGTAAATTTCACCTTTACTTTGAACAACATTTGATTATTTATCACTAAAATTATTTTCTTATTTCAATTTTGAAGGAATTAATATCTCCTCTATATTTAGCTATAGAATATTCAATGGGTATCTCATTATCAATATGACCTACTGTGTGGAATAAAAAAATAGGATCATTCTTGGAAACATTTAGTAATTCTGAGACTGTTTCATCTGCTTTCATAATTTCAAGGGTTCTTTTTACATATCGAACTTTTAACTTGTTTTTTTCCATTAAATCATATAATGACATGTTTTCTAGATCATAATTTATTAATTCAGGAAAAATTTTCTCTGGAATGAAGCTTTCTACTAATACAATTGGTTGCTCATTTGCATATCTTAAACGAATTAATTTATACACAAAATCACTTTGTTTAATTTTTAATTGAAGAGCTACATTTTTATCAGCTCGTGTTTCTTTAAAAAAAAGAACTTTGGTTTGCGGAACAAGCCCTTTAAAAGACATCTCTTTACTGTAACTTTCAATAATATGAGTAAAATCTTGTTCTATCTTTTTTTGTCGTACTATTGTTCCACGTCTTTTCTTCCTCTCAAGATATCCTTTATTCACTAGTATTTGAATAGCTTGCCTTATTGTAGCTCTGCTAACTTTAAATTGCTTAGATAGGTCTATTTCTTTAGGAATTAATTCCCCAACTGAATATTGTTCATTTTGTATTTTTTTAAATATTTCTTCTAAAACATACTGATATTTAGGTTTATTAGATTTCAACCCTATAAAATCCCCTTTTTCCCACGATTCAATAAACCAATAGGTCTGACTATATTTCTATTAACTAACAATAACTAACTATAAGCACTAGGTACCAATCTTGTTGGCTTAAGAAATTATTTTCTTAGTACGATGTGTTGTGTTGTTTTACAGTTACGAGAACTCCCCCTGATTGAACGGAATTTTAATCGAAAAGTGACTAGAAACAATATTAATTTAAAAACACCATGGACTATTTGGGTACATCAAAGACGGCTAAATTATCGCTAATAAGCTAATTCTATGATTGTTGCACTTTTTGACAACTCAAAAAACATTTCTATATATTCTAATACTTTTTATCTATTTTTAAACGTTTTAT
This sequence comes from Liquorilactobacillus ghanensis DSM 18630, assembly GCF_001435235.1. Lineage (GTDB taxonomy): Bacteria > Bacillota > Bacilli > Lactobacillales > Lactobacillaceae > Liquorilactobacillus > Liquorilactobacillus ghanensis. The sequence continues at coordinate 256,112 of NZ_AZGB01000018.1, forward strand.
ATTGTCTTGTTTAAACTGGTTTTTAAATTTCTCTATTATTGAAACTCCTGCACTACAACCTATTCTATCTGCCCCAGCTTCTATCATTGAAATAAAATCTTTAGTTGATCTAATTCCTCCCGCTGCTTTAACTTTTACATCAACTCCTACTACATCCTTCATTAACTTTACATCGTGAACAATCGCTCCTCCTGATCCAAACCCAGTTGAAGTTTTAATGAAATCAGGCTTAACTTGTTTAGCAATCTTAGACAATAATATTTTTTCATTATCAGTTAAATAACAATTTTCAAAAATTACCTTTGAAATAACATGCTTTTCATTGCATATAGAAACAATTTGTTGCATCTCATTCTTTATATAATTATAGTCTTTACATTTTAGTGCAGTAATATTTATAACATAATCAATTTCATCTGCTCCGTTACCTATAGCATCTCTTACATCAAATATCTTTGATTCAATAGTTGTTTGACCAAAAGGAAAACTAATTGCAGCTCCAACATGAATATCTGTATCCTTTAATAATTCGTGACAAAATTTTGTTTGAAATTGATTAACTGCGACCATCTTAAAATGATATTTTTTTGCTTCATCGCATAAAGTTTCAATATCTTTAAATGTAGCATAAGGCTTTAAATTAGTATGATCGATAAACTTTGCTAATTGCTCTAATGAAAAATCCATAAAACAGCACCTCCTATATTAAATATGTAAGTACATATTTAATATAGGAGGTGCTGTTCAAAATGTCAACAATTACTAAGTTGCATTTCAAATATACTGTTAAAGAAACAAAATGGTCTGGATTTTTAAATCAAATAAATATTTAAAAAACATAATTTAATTATATGTACGAACATAATACAAGTAATAGAAAGTATGAAATAATTTGCACAAAAGTAAAAAATCTATTGAAAATGAATTATTAGCTTTTTTGGCTTTTCCATTCGCAATTCTCCCAACTATTTAAAACATTATAGAGTTACTTCCTAACTAAAAAGATTTAATTTTATAGAGAATAGACAAATCATTTTTACACAAATTTACTGACATTACCTGAATAGTAAAAAAACAGAATTAGAAGTAGGTTAACTTCTAATCCCGTATAAACTTGTTTGTTCATCAATAAAAATCAAAAAACATCCTTGGTAAATTTTTTGGTCCGCCAATCATGAATAATACCTGAATAATTCAAACCATATCCAAAATCATAGGTATTACCATCATTATCCGTAAATGGCACAAGATCAAATGGCGTATCTTCTTTCTGAGTCTCAACAGTTTTCATATCAGCTGGCATCTGAACAGGAAGTAATCCTGATGGCTCAAATGTACCATCTAAGACGTCAAAGAGCGCACGATCACTTACCCCAAAGTCTAAGACAATAGCATCGGCATATGGTTCAATTTCCGATAGAACAAAAGGATTTTGTGCTGTTACAGAAACAATCACTGGCTTTTTACCCATTTGCTGTTTCGTCTTGATCACTAAATCTAAATCACTTTCATTTAATGTTGTTACGGTCTTATCCTTATAAGTACGGTTGCGTACCTTGCCAGGCCTTGCATCACCAGCTATAGACACTTTACGCGCATATTTTGCCTTATACGGTCGATACTGCAATGTAATTGGAACATATCCCGTCTCACCTGCATTAGCACGCTCAGGGTCATATCCATTATATTTTTTTAAATCCCGTTCTGGTGATTTAATTTTAACCAACGCAACATCAGCATCATTAGGATCAGTAACAAGTTCAAAATGCTGCTTCGCAATTGTTAGATTGAAGGGTTCCTTAACATACCCTGCTATTGGGTCTAAATACCATCCATGAGTTGCAGGATATTGACGTTTGGGAATATAAACTTTGGTTTTTAAAGTCAATGGTAGAACACTATGATTTTTAAGCATCACAATTGACTTCTTTTGTGCATCCAATCCAGCAGCAACAAAATCATGACGTCCGACAACGTTAGCAGCAATCTCTGGCTCTGTATATGGGTTCTCAAACAGGCCTAATTGAAACATATTTTTGAGAATTCGTTGGGCAGACAAACGGAAACGACGTTCAGCCCAAGGTTTACCCATCAATTTTCCCATTTCTTTGTATGCCCACAAAATTGGTTTAGGATCCTTATTACCGCCAAATTGATCAACGCCCGCCAGCAATAATTTTAAATGACGTTCACCGACTGTAAAACCATCCTCCACTCCCCAGCACTGATCACCAGATAGAACGTTTTCAATATCGGTCGGTTCCTCAGACGTAATACACCAATCTGTTCGAACAACACCATCATAATTATATTGATGTCGCAAAAGATCTGTGATTAAATAGTGACTGTATGCATTTCCAACATTTTCACTTTGTCCTGGAGCGAAATCCGTTGAAATTGAATAGTATGGCATGATTCCCGCAGTACGTTCTACGTCACGTTTCTTAGCATCAATTACTGATTCAAATGGCTTCAGTTGATACTGCTGATGACCACCAGGATATACACCATATTTTCCGTATCCAAAATGTGCATCTCGTCCTCCTTCAATTACACCGCCTCCAGGCCAATGCTTGGTCGTAGTGCTGATGCTTTCATTACCCCAATCATTTTTCTTACGCGTAATCTGAAGTCCACATACTAATGCACTTGCAAGTGCGGAAGATAATTTTGCACTTTCACCAAAAGTCCCCTCTAAGCGCATCCAGCGGGGTTCAGTTGCCATGTCTACTTGTGGCCCAAGATACATAGAAATTCCCATCGCTCGATCCTCTATAGAAGCAATCTCACCGAATTGATGAAGTATTTCAGGATCAAATGTAGCACCAAGCCCAATTGATTCTGGCCATTGAGAAGCTACTCCCCCACTGCCCTCATTAAATTCAGTATCTGAATTATAACCATGGCGTGGATCAGTTGCATTGACTACTGGTAATGACCAAGGCATCCCTTCAGACAAAGCTTGCACACGATTATTCCACTTTGCAGCAATTTCCGGTGACTCCACAGAAGTAACTAACGTGTGTTTTATTCGACTTTCCAAGAAATATTTTTTTTGCAAATCACTCAATGCATCTGGCGCGCTACCGCTTTCTTCATATACTTTACCATTATATTTAGACTTGCGATCCCCCACTGCGGGAATTGCTAAATGAGATGTAAACAACATCAAACCAGCAATGTCTTCAATACTCAACCGTTCCGCCAAGTCCTTAGCACGTTCCAATGGAGTTAATCGCCAATCTTCAAAAGGTTTTAATATACCTGTACGGTCATTATCTTTAAAGTTCAAGCCGTCTTTTTGAATAATATTAAGACTACTTTCAGAATCATACACTAGTTCTGGACCATCATTATTTGAAACTTTACATAATGTCATTTATCCTTCACCCCTAAATTATTTATTCCTTAACCTGTACTTCTGTTTGCAATTCTTTGTTGTCCATAATTTTAACGAATGGCAAATATATAAAAATCAAAATAACAAAAATCAGAATCCGTAAAACCATTCCTTGCCACCCATAAACGAAGAAGCTGATTACAAACTTTGGCATCGTCCATGGCATGCTCATCGCAACAGTTGCATGTAACGTTGTGATAAACCCGATTTTAACTGCAATCCAAGCAATAAAACCAGAAAATAATGTGCTAAAAACAAATGGAATTACTAAAATTGCATTGAACATAATAGGTAATCCAAAGACCACCGGTTCATTAATACCAAAAAGATTAGGAATTAATGCAATCTTTGAAAATGAGCGATATCGTTTAGAACGGCCAAAGATTAATAACGCTGCTAATAAGCTAAGCGTACTACCAGTTGCATCATTGTTAACAAAATCAAAAACAACGTAATTAGTAAGATACTGTAATGTTTCATGTGCCTGGCTTTGAGCAACCATACTTAACAACATCGAAGTTGAAATAGTCCCCATAACTGCTTGAATAGGAGCTGGATGTAGCCCAAACCAGAAAAATAGGTTGGCTAACATATATACCAGAATGAAAGCTGGGACAGAACCACCAACCGATCTAATAGGGGCAGCAACTACTTTATTAATAAAATCGAAAATATTTCCCCAACTGGTAAACTCAAAAGCTAATCGAATAAGAAAATCTACCAAAAAAATCAAAATTCCTACCATTAATGGGGCAAAAGAATTAGCAATCATTGGTGGTACTGATTCTGGTAATTTTAGAGTCAATTTCTTTACATTGCTAAGTTTGACGTATAACAATGCCACAATGAGACCCATTATAATACCAACAAAAATACCCTGACTTCCGAGATAACTACCTGCAAATCCAGTAATTGCTTTTTTCCCCTCACCAATAGTTTGAGGGGCAACAATTAAGAAACTTGCTAGGGAGAACATACCTCCAATTTCAGGCTTTCCTCCTAATTCTTTCGTATAGCTGTATGCAACAGTAAAAGAAACAAACAATGCCAAGATATTCAATGTACCACCAGCAATTGCATTAAGTTGTGCCGCTACACCAATATTGGTCAGCCATGTTGTGAATGCCGGAACCGGGAAGTTTGCAATTATCATGAATAAAGACGCACCTAATGTTAATGGTAAAGTCATAATCATGCCGTTAGACAAGCTACGTAGTACCTTGTTACTACCTAATTTTGCTGCAATTGGAGACAAAGTTTTTTCAAGGCCAGCTTGGAGCTTTTCACCAAATGTCAATTTAATTCCTCCTTTCATTTGATAAAACTAGTATAACGCTTACATAGCAATATGATTTTCAACTAACATACCGGTATTACAATTTGATAGCGCTATTTTCACATTCATGAAAATATGATATTATTGAACTGAGGTGATTGCAATGTCAGCGCATAACATGATTAAATACCTAAATCATCAGACAGAAGAGAATGTCCAAACCAAATTAATACATTTTATTTTTAATCATTATCATACTTTACAACATATGACGATCATTGAATTAGCTCAACGTTGTTACGTTTCAACAGCTTCAGTAAGCCGTTTTGCCCGTAATTTCGGTTATCATTCTTTTGATGATATGAAAAATAGCATCGCTACTGAAATGACGATTTCAGAACCATATGTAACTTATCGAATGACTAAGCAGAGTCTAAAGGAACTTAGTTCTCATCCTGATGAATTCTATCGTCTTTTTGCTGATGGAATTATTACATCAATCAAAGACACTGTTAATACTCTTCCCTTTGAGGCTATTGATATGCTGTTACACCGCATTCTTCAGACAGATGATGTAATTCTATTTGGTTATGACATCATGATTGATGAGTTGCGAATATTCCAATCTACTTTGCTAAGTTGTGGTATTATTGTCCGTCTAGGGGAAACTCCTGATGTTCAGCTTGAACTAGCAAAACATCTGACATCACATTCAACTGCAATAGTATTCAGTTCCTTTGGAACATTCTTTGCTAAATTGCCAACAGTGTACAGCCATATTGTACAATCAAATGCACATTTAATTTTAGTCACACAAATGCCTGGTAGTAATATTTACACTGGAGTATTTGATGAAGTCCTTCCAATCTCTTCAAAAACTAATGTTGAAGCTGGCAGCTATCCAATGAACTTTTTACTTGATTATATGGCACGAAGAATATTTGTTTTGCAACGCTAATTAACTTATCCATAAATAGAATCTTATACCATCATCAATTAATAATTTCATAATTTATATATGTTAATGGCTTACATTTCTAAGCCATTTTATTTTTGCAATTAAATTATCATAAATACTTACAAACCAACACAATAAAATGCTTTTACAAAAACATAAAAAGAATACGTTTACAAATATATCTAGCTAGTGATATACTGTGCTTATCCGGTTGAAAGTCATTCGGATGAGTTTAAAAATAAGGAGATTGTTAATATGGCACATAAAATTATGTTAGTTTGCTCAGCAGGTATGTCAACAAGTATGTTGGTTCAGAAAATGCTCGCCGCTGCTAAATCTGAAGGAATCGAGGCAACGATCTTTGCCACATCTACAGCAGATGCCGCTAATAAAGCAGCTAGTGAAAATCCAGAAGTCTTATTGCTAGGACCACAAGTGCGATTTCTGGAGGAAAAATTTAAAAAAGAATTTTCTATCCCAGTTGCAGTAATCGACATGCAAGATTACGGTATGATGCGCGGAGATGCAGTATTGAAGTTTGCTTTGACATTAATTAAAAAAGAAGGTTAGTCATGAGTGATGAAGAGCAATTAGTCATAATGCAACTAATTATGGATGGAGGTAATGCTAAAAGTTCCTCTTTCGAAGCAATTCAAGCAGCTAAAAAAGGTGCTTTTGATCAGGCACAAGCCAAATTAAAAGAAGCAGATAGTTTTTTGGCCAAAGCGCACAATGCACAAACTGATTTATTAACAACAGAAGCACAAGGACAACATACTCAAGTATCCTTGTTGATGGTTCATGGTCAAGATCACGTGATGAATGCTATTACCTTCCGTGATTTAGCTGGAGAACTTGTTTCCGTATATCAACGTCTTGACAACAATTCAGCAAAATAAAGAATCGGTGAAGTAAAATTTGAAATCCATTCAAATTTTTAAATAATTATGAGATATTATTTCTTTAAAGTGCGCTAGTTGATTCACTGACCTGAAGAATGTTTTGAATTAACCGAAAAGAGGACTAACTATGAATAGCGGCAGTAACAAAATATTTCAATTTTTGAATAATCAATTAACCGAACCTATGACAAAGTTCTCACAATTTCGTATTGTAAGGGGCATTACAGCAGCTGGAACGATATCTATGCCTTTCATTATCACAGGCTCAATATTTATATTCATTAGTGCTATTCCTCGAAGCTTTCCGTTTTTAGCAGGACTCTGGTCAGTATCATTGAATAAAGTAGCTAACTTATACCAGTTGATTAATACTGCAACCATGGGGATCGTTGCAGTATACTTCTGTTTAGCATTCGGATATGAATACACCCGAATTCAAGCACAAGAAGAGAAAATTGATCTAGTTCCATTGAATGGGGCACTACTTTCGCTGATGGCTTTCGTCATCAGTGTACCAGAACTAGTATTCAAGTCAGGAGTTATGTCATTACTCCATACATCTACTGTCATTGATGGATGGCGCATCAGCAATGGTATCACTCGATTTGGTGCTACAGGAATCTTCACCGCCATCGTCATGGCAATTATTGCAGTTAAAATCTACACTTATTGCGTAAAACATCAGTGGAAAATAAGATTGCCTAAAATGGTACCAATTGGTGTATCAAATTCAATTGCTTTTTTAATCCCAACTATTTTAATTGCTTTGGTTGTCGTTACAATTAATGGCTTCTTGATAGCAGTCAACACTGATATATATAGATCTATTGCGATTCCATTTAAACTTGTGACCAACCTAACAAATACTTGGGTGTTCTTATTGATTGTATATTTCATTGTCCATGTCTTATGGATTGTTGGTATTCATGGTGCAAGTATTGTAACATCACTTCTAACGCCGATTATGCTGGTAAATTTAGCAGCTAATCAAAATGGTGCACATTTACCCTTTGCTGGCGAGTTCAACAACACTTTCGTTATTGTTGGCGGTTCTGGAGCAACATTGGGCATGGTAATTTATATAACTTTTTTTGCACGATCCGCACAGCTTAGTAATTTAGGTAAAACATCCCTAGTCCCAGCGTTATTTAATATCAATGAACCAATTTTATTTGGAACACCTGTAGTATATAATTCTTACACTGCAATTCCGTTCTTCCTAGCACCAATGGCATCTATGTCCATTGCGTACTTTGCAACCAAATTGCACATGGTAAATCCGCCAATTGCGCAAGTCGCTTGGTCAACGCCTATTGGATTATCCAGTTTCATTGGCTCAGGTGGTGACTGGCGTACCATAATATTAGCAATTGTCTGTGTAATTGTCGCATTTGTAATCTGGTTACCATTCATCAAGCATTATGACAATAAACTTTTTTACAATGAACAAAAAAAGATTCATCTAACTCAAAATATTAATGGAGGTAATAAATAAATGAGTACATTTCCTAAGGGATTTCTTTGGGGTGGTGCTGTAGCTGCTCATCAATTTGAAGGTGGGTGGCAAGATGGTGGCAAAGGCATCAGTATCGCCGATGTCATGACTGCTGGCGATAATAATAAGCCACGTCAAATCACTAACGGCATAAAAGCTGGCGAAAACTATCCTAATCATGAAGCAATCGACTTCTATCACCATTACAAAGAAGATGTAAAACTGTTTGCGGAAATGGGATTAAAGTGTTTTCGCACCAGTATTGCTTGGACTCGTATTTTCCCCAATGGCGATGAAGATCAACCTAATGAGATGGGATTACAATTCTATGATAATTTATTCGATGAGTTACTAAAGTATGGGATTGAACCTGTCATCACTTTATCTCACTTTGAAATGCCTTATCACTTGGTTACCGAATACGGCGGTTGGCGTAATCGAAAACTAATCGATTTTTTTGTCAAATTTGCTACCGTAGTATTTAAACGTTATCGCAATAAAGTTAAATATTGGATGACCTTCAATGAAATTAACAATCAATCCGGTATGATGAATGACTGGTCACTTTTTACCAACTCCGGTATTCTCAAACAATCTGGTGAAGATATTCGACGCAGTATGTATCAAGCAAGCCACTATGAAATGGTTGCTAGCGCCTTAGTAGTGCAAATTGGCCACAAGATTAATCCAGATTTCCAAATTGGAGCCATGTTAGCGATGGGACCAGCTTATCCAGCAAGTCCTGATCCACATGACATGATGAAATCTGAACGAGCTATGCAAGCTAACTATTGGTATGCTGATGTTCAATGTAAAGGGAAATATCCGGCATGGTTGCTTAAGTACTTTGAACGTCAACAGTATAACCTAGATATAACCCTAGCAGATCAAGACATCTTACGTGCTGGAACTGTTGATTACATTGGCTTTTCCTATTATGCTTCACATGTTGTACAAGCTTCCAAAAATGAAACGGTAGATTTTATGGCCCAAGATGCTGACACTAGCATCCCTAATCCAACATTGCCTACATCGGATTGGGGCTGGATCATTGATCCTATTGGCTTACGTTATGCGTTAAACTGGCTCACAGACCGCTACGATTTACCGCTATTCATCGTTGAAAACGGGCTTGGTGCATTTGATACAGTGGAGGCTGGTCAAATTCATGATCCTTATAGGATTACTTATCTACGTGATCATATTAAACAAATGGCGTTAGCTGTTAAAATTGATGGGGTACGGTTGATGGGTTATACTCCTTGGGGAATTATCGATTTGGTATCTGCTGGAACTGGTCAAATGGATAAACGTTACGGTTTAATCTATGTTGATAAAAATGATGCCGGGGAAGGTAGCTTGCATCGAATGAAAAAAGATTCTTTCAAATGGTTTCAACAAGTCATTGCTTCAAATGGTGACAACTTAGCCTAGTTTATCCAAGACGGCATAGCCGTCTATTTTTATATCGTTTTCTAATACCCAGTTTAATCTAGTTTGCGAAATAAAAATCTGTCTATTGAAAAAGCTAAACTCAGCGTTGCTTTAAAATGTAGGTATCAAAATCAGATGCGTATTAATGAAAATTAGCATGCAAATTAAAATATAAATCTAAAGGAGGGAATTATGTTATTACAGTAGAATTTGACGAAACAACCCGTTGAAAAATATATGTTGTATTATAAAATTTAGCTCATCAAATCATCGTGCCTATATCTTCTTAAACATAAATAACTTCATCAAATGAGAGTCATAACTTATTTTAGAGAATGCAAAAAGTTTCCCGTTGTTCAAATACGAATCATCATACACACATAGAACTGGCGAGCCAATTGGTAATTTAAAGAAAGTACTCATAGCACTATTCATTGCTTCGGCAGCAATTGCTTCATCTTGAAATCCGGGCTTTAATGCATCATTTTTCTCTATGAAATCGAATAATGAGCCATACAAGGCTGACTCGGGCATATCACCAACAATATCTTTTAAATAATACGAGCGCTCAAAAATAAATGGTTTACCATCAAGGTATCGAAGACGTTGTACTGCCCACAGCGATTCTTGTGGATCAAGCCGGCTTGCTGATGGCAAGAACTCTGCCTCTTGAACAGTAGTTGTTTTAATGTTTGCATGCTCTGTCGTCAGTCGTTTGCCTTGTCGAGATACTTTAGTAGTTAATCCAGCAGAATTTTGAATAGAAATAATTGAATTATCTAGTCGTGGTCTTACGAAAGTTCCGATTCCATGCGCTTGATATAGATAACCCATGTTACTTAATTTAGCAAGCGCCTGTCGAAGCGTATAGCGTGTAACATTATATTGAGCCATTAATTCTGGTTCTGAAGGCAATTTATTTGTTGCGTCTCCAATTTTATTTGCTTGTATTTCTTTAATTAATTTATTAACTAATGTTTCGGTTGCCCTTTCATGCTGCACCATGTTTTGACTTCCTTTCATATAAATTACTACTTTAATTATGACATGCTTATAATAAGCAAGCAACATCACGTCTGTAATCTATATTCTGAATTTCTCAACTGTATCAGCATGATGTCATGATTTCTCCAGCATTTCCTGTCATTATAAGTTTTAACTCAAATCCAATTACAACAATTAATTTATTAAAAATGTAAATACAGCATTGATAACTCGCTGAACTATTGTACCCATCTTTAATTCTAAAAATCATGCTGCTGCAGCCACTCGCTTAATAATTGCTGATATTTCCTAGGGCTCTCTATAAATGGCAGATGACGACAACCAGCAAATAATTCCCAACGTGCTTGTGGTAATTGATCAAACATTGTTTTAGCAATTAATGGGGTACACAAATCATCCGTTCCACTAATAATTAAAACCGGTAGTTTGAGCTCAACTAATTTAGCAGTGTAATTATAATTCCTTAAATTACCACTAGGGTGATATTCGTTAGGACCCCAAGCTGTCAAATAAGCTTGCTGACCAAAGTTTGTTGCAGTTTTGGTTGCCGACTGACAGTGCAACTCCATAAAATGTTGATTGGCTCGTAGATAAGCTTCACTAGTAAAATCTTGCTGTTCTTCTGCTTGGCGAATAATTTGTTGTTCGTTTTGTGGCATAAATTTAAGTAGACGATGTAATTCTTTTTGCCATAAATCAGCATTTGATAGCGTGCTGGATAAGATTACACTTTTAATTCCAGTTGGAGCATGGTCACATAAGTACATAATTGCCAACATTCCGCCCCAAGACTGTCCCAGCAAATGCACTTGCGCCAAGCCTAATTTTTGCCGTAAGTTAATTAACTCCGCAACCCATGTTGCTGCCTGATAAAGATCTGGATGCTGATCCGGACGGGATGAACGACCACAGCCTAACTGATCATACATAATCAATTGTCGCTGACTTTTAACTGCCAATTCATCTAAGTGTTCAAAATACTGATGTGTTGACCCCGGACCACCGTGCAACAGTAATAATGGAGCTTGATTAGTTTTAAAACCACTGATACGATAAAAAGTCCGGTATTTACCAAATGGCAAATAGCCGGTAGTAACAGGAATTTTCACTACTGAGGTCTCCTTTATAGTTTATTTTTAACAAATACTAATTCTGTCAACGTTGATAATTCTGCTGAAAAGCAATAACCTTCAACTGAAAATTTTTTCAAATCTGCTACTTGATTAATTTTATTTTCAACAATAAATCGCACCATATTCCCTCGGGCACGTTTCGCAGCAGTTGCAAATTGACGTAATTTCCCGTCACGGTACTCTTTGAATAAACATGTCACCCATTTGTCGGTTGGCTGCAAGTATTTCTCGACGGCTTTAGCATATTCTTTCGATGCCAAATTAATTACCATATCATGTGACCTGAAAAGTTCCCGATATAATTTATCACCCCAGAAATCATACAAGTTCCGGTATTCGTCCAGCTTAATTTTAGCCTGCATTTCCAAACGATAAGGTTTTATTCCATCCAATGCCCGTAAGATGCCATAAAAACCCGAAAGAATATATAGGTCATGCCGGCTGCGCTCCAAAGCCGCTGCAGTAAACAGCTGCGGTCCCATTGCTTGAAATTGTATTCCATTATAGCTCATGATTGCCGGTGTTAACGGCGGCTGATTTAATTCAAGTGACATTAAATTTCGATAATTAAGCTGCGCTAATTTGTCGCTGCAACGCCAAACACTCTTAATTTCTTGATAACTCAGCGATTGCAACCAATCTAATAATCGCTGACTTTCAGCTAAGAAAGGCGGTTGACTAGAACAATCAAATTCATCATCGGTCACCATTTTCTTGGCCGGAGAAATAACTATTTTCATTCCTACCTCCTTAATGTTTATCGTCTGTCGTTACTTTCGCTCTAATTGCGGTTTTTGCGTGCGTAGTACATTTTGTTCAATTAATTTGATAATTTGCCGATTTTGCGGTAAATCAGAATGTTCTGTATTATCTCCGGTTACCGTTATTCTGGTATAATGTGCTACCTGTCCCTGAAAAACATATTTACCCGCGGCAACACTCTCCGCGGCAACCAGACCATCTGTTGAGTAGTTAATGCTGCCATTAATTGAATAAACGATCAAATGTTTGGGTATTTTTTTTCTGCCGTTTATTAATTCTTTTAAAATATTTGTTTTCTTGTTTAAATTACGTTCTTTAAAATTATACGGAGTTCCAATCGTCATTAATCGATCAATCGAAAAACGATTTTGATCAAAATACTTTTCTAAATATAAAGTCCATATTAGTCCACCATTTGAATGACCAATTCCAGAAAAACGATTAAAGCCATAAATTTTTTCAAGTTGATTAACTGCCAAATTCATCCAAGCTGCCTGCCGCTGTACTGGCTGATAACCATCTGCATTATCAGCAAAAGCAATAACCATAAATGGTCGATGATCATGACTTAATAATTTCCCACTGATTCGCAACTTATTATTTCGCTCGACTGTTACTTTAATTAAACTATGCGAATGAACTGAGTCATGATTAATAATTTTCACTAAACTATCAAAACGGTTCTGCGTCGCGCTTGAACCCGGCACCATAATAATCGGATCAAGCGCTGAACGATGTGCAGCTCGATCTGATTTAACTTCTTTTTTCATCCAGCCAGCCGCTGGCAGCGCTAAGATCATGGTAATTAAAATTAAACCAATCACCCAAATTAAATTTTGCTTTTTAAGCAAGATTTGCCGCCCCCTTATTTGTTTTACAACACATACTTGACTTAACAAAGGGATAGTAAATCAGCATGCTAATGAGCAGCAATAAAATTGTAAATATCAAAACCCGCCAACTGCCATTTGTCCCTAAAAAAGCACCTAAAATTGCTGGGGTACCATTAGGAACCAAATACACTGCTGGCGGCAGGATATTAAGGGCTATCGCCGCCGCAGCCAGCCAAATACTGACTAATGGTGCCAACAGTAATGGGCCTAGTAAACGCCAGTTAAAGATCAAAGGCAATTCCGCTAAAAGGCCACCATTTAAATTAAAAAATACTGGAAAAAGATTAAGTTCAGCGGCTCTTTTTTGTTGTTGTTTTCCAACCAGCAGTAACACCAGCAGCAAGGCCAATAATTGTCCACTGCCACCTAATAGAGCATACGAACCCAGCAAGCTGTGGACATTTAACGGTTGTGGCAAATCTTTTAAACTATTCTTAGTCAGTGCAGCCGCTAAATTTATACTATTAGCTGCATCGTCATTAAAATCAGCGGTTAAATTTCCCGGACTAACAGCCCCAATCCATAATTGCAATGTATTTAAAATGGATTGCCAACTAGCAACAATTACTCCTGGCAATTGGTAGTTGCTAAGATTAAGATAACTTAAAATATTACTTAAAAACCAATGATTACACTGCAGAAAATAGTTTATTTCACGAATCACTCCTCCTTCAAATAAAGAAGCTAACGTAATTTGCCAAAGCTGCAATGTCCAATTTTTTCGGACAAATAAGCGCTGTAATCCATAATAAGTTGCTGCTCCCAGCAAGCCAACTAAAATAGCCTCTAAAAAGGTTGCTTGTCCGCCTAACCAATTCAAGCCGGCTCCGATTGAAAAAATTCGGTGGGAATAACTAATCGTCAACAACAACAACAGGGCAGCTAAAGCACTCTGCAGCCTTTCTGTTTGATTAGCTGTTCTGCAGCGTTGAATATGAAAAGCTGCTGTTGCCATGCAAAGCAGCAGCAAAAATGCACTGAAACAAATCTGACTTAAAGCCGTTGTCACCACACCAAATTCAATTACCCAGTGCCAATGGCTAAAATTAAAGATTTGATAAAAAAAACTGCTTGGTTGAAAAAAACTATTATTCAAACACTCAAAAAATAATCCCAGCAACAGCAGCGGGGCACTTAACCGCAAACTCTGCCAACAACTTTCACGCCAATTAGCTAAAAAAGCAAATTTATTGTTTAACTTCATTGCTGCACCTTCTAAACACCAAAATCAAATCTAATTCTACTCTTCAATTTATTAATTATGGCATAAATTTTACAGCAACCGTCGCTGCAAGTCGACTCTGAATTCTTATTTATGGTAAGGGCTTGCGTATCAATCGATATGGCGGTTTGCTACATACTCTTTATCAAACTATCACACATACCATGTTCAAAGTATCATATCATAATGCGCCATTCAGGTAGAAAGTTGAAAATGGTTGATAAATCTCAATACGAGAATAACTAGTTCTAACATATTACCTCTGAATTCAAAATAATGAACCTAGAAATCAATATAGATCAAATTCACTCATTTTTATCAAACGTTTCTTTTCTGGAATATCGGAACTTTGTTCTTCGACGTATATAGTACCTACCAAACTCATCAGCATATGTCGGATAACTAGCAATAAATGAATAGAAACACCAATTAGTTTTGTATACGAAATTTCACCATTTTCTGTCGTACTCACTATATGCCTATGCTCAATTATGTTTCTTACTAGATCCATCTTTATCGCATCGGGCGATATCAGTCCATTGTACCGATGATTCTTTTCCTCTTTCTGTAGCCAAAAAAGATCATGAAGGAAAGTGTTAGGAATTTGTTGAATTCTTTCGGAATTCCAAATAGAATAAAAATTTACTTTTTCATCTTTTATACCTAATTTAAAGTATTTGTTAATAATATATGCGGCTTTATCGAAAAAACCATATAACCAAATAAATTCGCGTTGTACACCCTCGATATCAGCCTTACGTGACTGCTTTAAAATAAATACCTGCTTACGTGATCGTTGATAGCTTACAATTAACGAATTAAGCCATCCTCCCACAGTAGATTCTAGAAATTCTTTGGAAAGAAGGTTGGATAGATCAATGTCAAAGCTTGCCTGGCGAAAAGCTCCTAGGTCATTAAGATTGTTTAAGAATAAAGTATTTCGACAGCTCCAATATTTAAACGAATTATTTTTACTCATCAATTCAAATTTTGCATATGGATCATACCACGATTGTTTCATAAAAGACTCTTTTAGATTTTCAAAATGTTCTTTCAAGCCCTCAAAGTAAGAACCAAGCTCGGCCGCAGCTACTTTCTTTGCACGATTGGTGTCAAACTGTTGTACTAACTGAAACATATAATTAAACAACTCAGCATGACCATGATAGTCAAACATTGTATAATGTCGGTCAATAGCAAACAATAGTCCACTAATGGCAACATCAAAATGGTCGTCGTGCTTCAAGGCTTTGGTGAACATTTGAATGGCTGAAGATGTTCGAAATGCATCAGCATAATTTGCACCTAGATTCGTAACGCTCCTTAGGTAAACATTAATTATTTCAGCTTGTTTTTGCTTATTTAACAGTTCAAACTTATGTTGCAACAACAAGTAGCAATATTCAGATAAGTAGTCATCATCAGTCATGGGGTGAATTACTTGTCGAACGAGATGTCGTTCTTCTTGGAATGCACTTCCACATTCATAAAGAAATTTTATCTCAAGTTCGTTGTTCTCAAAGTTCATCCGATTTGCTTGATACTCATTAAAAATTTCATGTACGCTTGAATAGTCAGTCATCATACTCAAATTTAAAATATCAGAATCCGTAACTGTTTTCATTCACATACCCCCTAATTTGAAATAACGTTTATGATCAGATTATATGATTTTCTCGCATATCAACTAAAGACGCCAACATGCTAACCTCAGATAATTAGTACCTAAATTATGGTACTGGATTGACTGTATTTCACTATTCATAACATCACTGAAAAATTCAAATTCTAAGCATCCGTCAAAGCCGTAAATATTGCAACGATAATTGCTGTTGCTAGAGGTGCCCAAAACTATCTGATTCATTGATTTCTCTTAAACGCGCGATATCGTTTCTTAAATGTATATCCCTTAGGCATGTTCAAAATCATCGGTTCGTAATTTTCACCTGTTTCAGTATCGTACATCCGTACATCACTCCATGCATATGGTCCAATTAAGAGCCAACTATCCTCATCTAACTCGAGAATAAAACCCCAAACAACGGTACTTGGAGTTTTGGGCTGACTTCGAAAAACATGATTTAATGGGGTAAAACTTCTGTGCTAGGTCTTACTTCTATATATCAGGACCATTACTTTAACTGGTGCATCGCTAAATTTCTCGATTCTCAAGAATAAGCGTCTTCATATCCATTATAACTGAGCACAGCCTACATCGACTAACCACCTCTAGCTAATGAATCAACTCCCCAAGCTACAATCAATTCGGATACCACTGCCTTTTGGATGTATCACCATTAGTTGTACTTGTGATTCTGCGGCGTATCTTCTTTGATTCGTCAAAGAATCACGAAGACTAATTCCGACATCTAAATTTAATCTTTTTTGTTCGATCAAATTATTTAGGTTCTCTATATTTTTTTCTCACTAACCGTCCTGCAATTGTTTTCAAAAACAACCCTGGAATAGTCATCACAGTTGACTCGCCTGAAACTAAAGCAGGAATAGGCTCTAATGTTATCGACTTTCTCATCCATGACTCGCCCCCTAAATCATTCAACTTTATGAGTTCGTCATTTGGATTTGGCACATCAAGAATATCCAACAATTTTTATGAGAATCCAATTTCTAGTTCTATTGTAAGGATTGAACCTTTTCCAGTGTTGAACAAAGATACCTCAATTTTAGGATCAGTCACTTTATAATCATCAGAAATGCTTATGACGTCTGAATGATCAATCACAATACATGGCTCTAACCGCTTCACTTCAAGCCGTCGTTCTCGATTTTCCTTAACACGCATAAATAACCAACGGTCCAACAATACTAAAAATTGCGCCAATAGCTGAGCCAAGTATAGCAACCACAAACTGGTTGAAATTAATCAATGCTTGCATCTTCAATTTTCTCCAATCTCAATTTCACAAAACTGCATCACTTATGGTAAGGACTGCCTGAATTAATCATAAATGCTCGATAAATTTGCTCCGTCAAGACTAAACGCATTAACTGATGCGGCAAGGTGAAACGCCCAAAAGAAATTTGGGTATCAGCCCGTTGCAAGACGCTTGGACTCAGGCCTAAAGAACCACCGATCACAAATGTTAAATCACTATGTCCATAGGTTGTTAATTTTTCAATCTCACTAGCAAATTCTTCCGAAGTTCGTTCTTGACCTAAGATAGCCAAAGCAAAGACAAACTCTTTTTCTTTAATTTTAGACAAAATTCGCGTTCCTTCGGTTTCTTTTACTTGTTCCATTTGGGCTGAACTTAATTTTTCTGGAGCCTTTTCATCAGCAACCTCAATAATTTTGAATTTACAAAATTTACTCATTCGTTTAGCATATTCTGAAATCCCCTGTTTTAAATATTTTTCTTTCAATTTACCAACTACAATTAATTTGATGTTCATAACTTACCACCTTTTCACACTTTATCCACCGAGTTATCCACATATCCACAATTACTGAATCAACATCTTGTTACGAACAAGTTTTCGTCACAACATTTATTTATTCTGATTTTGTCAATACCAAATCAGTTATCCACAGTTATCAACAAGTCCTAGCTTAACTATTTCCATGGCACAAACACTATAATAGCGGCTTTTATTGCTTATTAATATTGTGTAATTTAAAGTTAATAACAGGTAAAAGCACTGTCTGTGGATAACTTTTAAATCCTATGAAAACTTATTTTCGTAGTCACCTCTTCAGTTTTCAACATGTTAATTATAACTTAATCACAGTTTGTCCACAGGGCTCAATTTTAAAACAAGCTAAAAACTCCTCTCTGCGAAAACAAGCTTGAATTAATTGTTTGTTTTCCCAAGAAGGAGTTTCCACTTAAAGATTTAATTTTCGATTTTTTTATTTTCTAGCTTAACCCTTAATTCGTCGTTCCACCATTTTAGATAATAATGTCAGCAAAGTAATTAATAACAGATAAATTACCGCAATGATCGTCCAAATACGAAAACCTTCCAAGTTACGAGCAATGATGATTTTACCGGTTTGCGTCAATTCTAAAATCCCAATAATCGACAAAATTGAAGTATCTTTCAATGTAATAATAAATTGATTAATAAAGGATGGGATCATAATTTTAATACCTTGTGGTAATATAATCCGCCGCATTGCTTTACTAAACGGCAAGCCCAAGCTGCGAGCTGCTTCCATTTGCCCTGGATCGACCGCTTCAATACCACCTTTAACAAAAGCAGCGGTATATGCCCCTTCATTCAACATTAAAGTAATAATTCCTGCATTAAAAGCAGAGATTTTCACACCAGTCAAACTTGGTAACCCGTTATAAATAAAGAGCGCTAAAACCAGTAACGGCAGTCCGCGAAAAATGTAAATGATCGTAGCAGCAATTCCTTGAGCAGTTTTATGCGGAACTACTCCCAACAACCCCAGTAGAACTCCAAAAATAGTTGCACAGATAATTCCCAGCACCGTCAACTGAACTGTCTTGGCTAAGCCTTTGAACAAAGCTCCACGATTTTGCTGCAACAATCCCCAAAAAGTATGGTTGGCTGCTTTAGCTGAAGAATTATCTTTACGTTCCTTTTTAGTTGCCGCTGTATCAAGGTACTTATTAACAATTTTTTGATATGTACCATTTTTCTTTAATTTAACCAATCCACGATCAAACTTTTGTAATAAGACTTGATTCTTACCCTTCATTACTGCAAAACCGTAATAGCCGGATTGGGCTGGTTTAGTTGCAATTTTTAACTTCAAACCAGTTTTTATTGCATATTGCATTACCGGATAATCTTCAAAACAGGCGACTGAATTTCCATTGACTACATCATTGTACATTGTATCAGAATCATCAAAGGTAACCGTTTTGAAACCATACTTAGACTGAATTGATTGAGCATATGCTGCGGCTGCTGTCCCCGTTTTTAAGGCAACTTTTTTCCCACGCAACTGTTTGAAACTTTTAATTTTACTGTTTTTAGCAACCGCAATAATTACCCCTGTTTTGTAATACGGTTTAGAAAAATCAAAAGTCTGCTGCCGAACCGGCGTAATTGCCATTCCAGCCATGACCCCATCAATTTGACCAGATTCCAAAGATTGAACCGCTGCATTAAAACCAATTGGTTTAATATTAACCTTGAAGCCTTCTTCTTTAGCAACTGCATTCATCAAATCAATATCAATTCCGACATATTTATTTTGATCATTAGCAAACTCAAATGGCGGATAAGTCACATCTGTTCCAATTTGATAAACTTTAGCGGCTTTAACTGAGTTTGTTAAACCCAGTGTCAGAAAAAAAATACTCATCAACGATAAAACTACGGCTGTAAATCCCTTTTTCATCAAAAGATTCCCTTCTAATTAATTCCTTAACAATCTGCTTAATTTCTTAATGGAATTTTAAGCACTGTTATATCGTACCATATAACTAAATCAAAGAACAACAACTCTGAGCTTACACCATTCTGTAACTTAAATTATGATAGTAAATATTAATTGACTTCAAAAAAGCCTTGACTGAATATTTTCAACCAAGGCTTATCTTTGAATTATTTATTTTTAATTTCCTGAATCTGATGACGTTGTTGTGTTTTTATCAGTTGCTTCCAAATTCAATTTAACACTAGCTGTCTTTAACGATCCATCATGGTAATACTGTATCTGAACTGTATCACCCACTTTGTGCTCATATAATGCTTCTCGTAAACTGGCTAGACCCTTAACTTTCTTTCCACCCAGTGAAGTAATTACATCATACTTTTGCAAGCCGGCACTTTTAGCAGGTGAGTTACTTGAAACCTTCAAAACTACGACCCCATTGGTTATATTCTTCGGTAATTTTAAGACTGATTTTTGATCTGAAGAAGATACATAACTCAAATCAACCAATGAAATGCCTAATGCTGGTCGGCTAATTTTGCCATTTTTCACTAATTGATTGATAATATTAACAACTTCATTGCTCGGGATAGCAAAGCCCATCCCTTCAACCGATGTTGATGAAGAAGTACTGCTGCTTGAATCAGTGGAAGCTAGCTTCATTGAGTTGATTCCGATTACTTGACCTTCCAAATTAATCAACGGACCGCCAGAGTTACCAGGATTAATTGCTGCATCAGTTTGAATAACTGTTGTTTGCCCGGTCGTCATCCCGGAACTATCGGTTGTATCAATTGTCCGTTTCTTAGCTGAAATAATTCCTTGTGTCAACGAAGTCGCATACGTCGAACCTAGTGGCGAACCAATTGCTAAAGCAGTTTGACCAACTTGAATATTATCGGAGTTGCCAAATGAAGCAACTTGTTTAACATACTGGTCATTAATCTTTAAAACTGCTAAATCAGTGATCGAATCATGGCCAACTACTGTTGCTCTTAGCTTTTTACCACTATTCAACAAAATTTCAACTTTATCAGCCCCAGAAATCACATGGTTATTAGTTACCACAAACGCTGTATTCCCAGTTTTTTTATAAATTACTCCTGAACCTTCACTTTCGGTCGATCCGCTGCTTGGGTTTGATCCAAATACCCCTTCCAGTGCATCGTTGCTACTGCTCTCAGAGTAAGCTTCAACTGAAACAACGGCATTTTTTATTTTATTAAAAGCCTTTGTTGATTGTGTACTAACATTTACTTTTAAATTGCTGACCTTGGTTGATCCTTTAGAGTTTTCAACTGTTGCTGAATTATTCTGATAATATTGGTATCCGCCAATTACGATACCACCGCCTAAGATACCACCAATTAATGCAACCAAAAAGATTTTTCCATAGCCGAATCGCGATTTTTGGGCTTTTTTAACCGTCTTCACCTCATCATCAGCTTGTTTATTATCGTTCATGAGTCATGGTCAGGCCCGACTTAAACCTGACCTTCCCCCCTTCTCTCAATTTCAATCTTGATATATTCATTTTACCGATAAATTTTGAAAAAATCATGAAATAAAGCCTATTTTTGTTTTAAGGGAGTTTAACTAATTTTAAATAACTGTTAATTTGGTTGCTTTTTCAGGATCCGTATCAAATAATTGAAAATCATGGTCAACTGCTAAATCATGTTGCTTCATAATTGAAGCAACTGTTAAATGTGCCAATTCTTTAATGTTATTATCCTGACTCAGATGTCCTAAATAGATTTTTTTAGTCCGATTGCCCAAAACATCAATCATCGTCTCAGCTCCATCTTCATTTGAAAGATGACCAGTATCACTTAAAATTCGTCGTTTCAATGACCAAGGATATGCACCCATCTGCAGCATTTCAGGATCATGATTGCACTCTATCAAATATCCATCAGCATCTTTGATCACTCCTTCAACCCGATTTGAAACATAACCGGTATCAGTTAGAACAACAAAAGAGTGACCATTGTAATGCAAATGATAAAATTGTGCAGCTGCCGCATCATGTGAAACACCAAAACTTTCAACATCAAGATCACCTAAAGTCTTGGTTGAACCCATCTCAAAAATATGGCATTGGTCAGCTGGAACTTTGCCAATTTTTTTAGCCATAGCTTGCCAGGTTGGCTGGTTAGCATAAACATTTAAATGATATCTCCGAGCCAACACCCCTACTCCGCGACAATGATCACTATGTTCATGAGTAACTAATAAATCATCAACATCATTCAAATCTCGATTAATTGATTTCATTAAATTAGCGATTTTTTTCCCACTCAGGCCTGCATCAACTAATAAATGACGTTGGGGTGTTTCAATATAAGTGACATTACCACTACTGCTGCTTGCTAAAACACTGACTTTTAAATTATCTGTTTGCTTACCTGTCAAATCTAGCAACGACCTTTCTGCTTTCCTTTTGTTGTTTCCAACTTAGTTATTGATTTTGTTCCATGAACGCACCGGTAAAAGCATTGATCCGTCGATATTGAACACTGCCGGAAGAATTACTTTCAACCGCCAATACCCAAGTAGGAATATAAATTACACTTCCGTTAACCGTTAATAAGCGAGTATAAGCTAAATGCACCCATTTAACTGTACTATTATTAACAAGTTTGTTGTACTGGTATAACCAAATTAAAGCTCTTTTTTGGCTAATAACTGGCTTTTTTTCTTTAAGAACTTGGACATTTAATAAATAGCTTTGACTGTACCCTGTTATATAACCATTCCGCAAATTAAAGCGAATTTGCCCATTAGGTGAATATACCGGTAATTTCCCGATTTTTTGCGTATATATTACCATGCTTTTGGTTGAAAGTGCTTTACTGTAAACATAGTCCTCACCATGCAGCACTTTTGCTTTATCCTTAATTAGCGAGTTCAAAGTTGTTTGCGGTTCTTTAGGATTTTTCAACTTCACACTATTATCAAATGATACCGTCAATCGTTGATTATCATATGTCCAGAGCACATCTCGCAATCTAGTTGCTTCATTTCGTAAATTATCTTTAATTGGACTTGCTAAATAATAGCCACTACTTTTTTTTACTGACAAATTACCATAAGTTATCTGATCATTTTTAATGCTTTTCATAATTGAATCCGTCGTGTTACTTGAAAAAGTATTGACCGTTGATTCAACCCAATCGTCTTTTTGCATATAGGAGGTAAACAAGAATATATCAAGCATAATAAAGGCTATAAAGAAGATCAATTCGATCTTTTTAAAATTCATGCTACTTTCCTCCTAACGCGTTTTAGCTGTTGCAGAATTTCCCAGCAGATTCTGGTAATTGCTCCACTGCCCATTAATATTAACAAAATAACTCGGAAGTAAATCAACAACCAGCTTTGAGGAACGATTGACCTGCCAGCGATAGCCAATTTTAATTCCTTTGATTTTCGCAGCGGAATATCCCTCCTGCAACAAAGACTGATAAACTTGTGATGTGGAAGGTAATGTAACTTCCTTGCCGCTAGATGGAACCATCACTTGTAAACTATAAATCGAAAAATTATACTGCTGAGCACCAGAATTTAAAATCTGAATTTTAAAACCACCATAATTATTATCACTTATGATTGGAAAACCAGCAACATAACTATGAAAAATAGCTGTTTGATTAGTTAAATCATACCCGGCAAAACGAACATCATCTAGCGAACTGCCAATTGAATTGATTCGCATAAAGCTTTGTTTTAGCAATTCATTATAACTTAAATTTTCTACATGCTTTCGCGCCGATTCAGCCGGTCCGGTATAGTAATTCAAATCAGAATAACTAGAAAATGTAACTTTTCCGGTCTGATTACTGATCACCATCCGATTATCACCGCCATCCGAATAAATTGTCTGATTTTTTTGAACTTTAGTGGTTATCGTTGACTGACCATCTGAATTTAATAACTCTGGAACTAACGAACTGGCATTAACCTTATTGATTAAATAACTATAGCTTGGTAATGTTATTGCCTGTCTGTACGCTAACCGATACTGATTACCCTCTAATTCATAATCAACCGGCAAATGTTGAATATCATTATTTTTCAACTGCTTTTCCAGCTTATGCCAAGACAATTTATTAAATGTCACTTTGAAAACATTTTTGTCAGCATCATTCATTAAATAAATTACTTTCTTATTATTTAATGGGACCAAAATTCGATTATATTTTAAATTCTGGTATTTGTTTATCTTTTGTTTAAAAGCCTGATTAAAGATTTTTACAGTAATGGGTGACCCATAATTAAAAACCACCGCATTACTTTGTTTTAAAAGCGATTGATAATCCGTCAAGCTTCGATAATCATGTCGCGATATCCGTTGTACTTTTTGTTTAACCAATTGCTGCCGAAAAAGTTGTACTAAATCAATCCGACTGCTAGATAATTGATAAAGACCGTCATTTTCATTTAATACGGTTTGTGTTGGTAGAAAAACATCACCAATCTTTTTGTGATCATTGTTTTGAAATGTATCTCCAGTTGCCGTTGTTGCTTTTGAATTACGCTGAAAAGTTGCCGGATTAAGCCAAATAATTGCCGTAAAGAAGATGCTGATAATAACCGTAATAGTTAGTCCGCTATGCAGCAAAACATTTCTAAGCTTCATCCCACAAATCCTCCTCGTACTCTTGATATGGCAACGAAATATAAAAAGTCGAACCCTTATTTTCAATACTGTCGACCCAAATCCTGCCGCCATGCATTTCAATTACTTCTTTCGAGATTGCCAATCCTAAACCGGTTCCTCCTTGAGCTCGCGAACGAGCCTTATCTACCCGGAAGAAACGATCAAAGATATGTGCGATATCTTTTTTCGGAATTCCCAGTCCTTGATCAGAAATACTCAAAATTACATGACTGTGTGTTTCCAACAATCTGCAGGTAATAATCCCACCATCTGGCGAATATTTAATCGCATTGTTCATAATGTTATCAATTACCTGAATAAATTTATCGGTATCGATTTCAACCCATAACTCGCGCCGGGTAAAATCCCGCTTAATGCTATAACGCTTATTCTTTTTACCATTATCTGGTTCATTTTTCAGCATCATATCAAACCGATCAAGAATGTAATTATAAAGTTCATTCAGATTAACTAATTCCAAATCTAATTTAGCTGTCCCTGAATCCATTCGTGACAAACTCAAAAGATCATTAACCATTCGAATCATGCGGTCTGTCTCATCTTGAGTAACTTTCAAAAATCCGGGCGCTACCTTTTCATCTTTCCAAGCACCATCATTTAAAGCTTCAATATAACTACGCATACTCGTTAAAGGCGTCCGCAACTCATGTGAGACGTTTGAAACAAACTCACGCCGTTCACGATCAATTCGCTGCTGTTCGGTAACATCATGCAATACACATACCAATCCACTAATAAAGCCAGACTCTCGCTGAATTAAAGAAAAGTAGGCGTTTAAAATTTGATCATGATGTTCATCAGACAAATCAACAATAATTTGATCTTGATTTTCTAACAAGTCACGCAAAGTATATTGGCCGCGGATCTTTAAAATATCCAAAATAGACTGACCTTCGGCGGTATTAGCATCAATATCCAAATCTTCTGAAGCAGTTTCATTCATGATAATGACATTTCCACGCCGATCAGTTGCGATAACTCCATCGGACATGTGCGACAAAACACTGTCTAATCGACGACGTTCAGCTTCTGAAGCTTCTTGAGCCTCTTCAACTCTTACCGATAAATTATTAACTGCTTGCGCTAATTGTCCCAGCTCATCACGACCATAAACTTTGACTTGACCAGAGTAATCGCCGCGTGCAATTCGAGCAGTTTGTTTTTTCATGTCATCAATCGGTTTAGTAATCGCACTCGAAATCAAAATAGCTAAAAACAACCCTAAACCGGTTGCAATCAGAGATGCAGTAACAAAAATAGCGGTTACTCGGTTGAGGGATGCATAGACGGGTTCTAAACTCGCGCGTAAATAGACTGCCCCAACTAACGTGTTATTGTTGCCACCCGCACTAAATAACGGCGTAATTGAAATATAATAACGTTTATTATCCGAGCGATCATAAGTTAATTTAGTATACGTTTTAGCATTATATAAAACTTGTTTAATATCAGCATCAGTCGTTTTTTGCCCTACTAAGTTCTGATTATTCACATCGCTATCACCACGAATCGTTCCCTTGGTATCAACGACTTGAACCTCAGTAATATTAGCATTATTAATATCTTCCAACAAATCGCGAATTCGGCCATCCGCTTCTCCAATGGAAGATTTAGTCAAATTGTCAATTAAAGAATTATCAACATAACTGGATAATTCAATTTGCTGCTTAAATGTTTTCAAATCATCTCTTTTTAACTGTTGCAAAAAATAAGCCCCAACGATTTGAAAAGTTATCAATAACAACAAGGCAAAAACTAAAGCTATTTTAAAATGAATTGATTGAAGAAAATGTATTTTTTTATTCATGAAAGCTCCATAACAATTAACTCTGAGGAAATTTATTCCGCGTCGGGATTGCGCAAATAGTAACCAACACCGCGTCGCGTAACCAACCAAACAGGACGGCTGGGATTATCTTCAATTTTTTCTCGCAAACGTCGAACTGTTACATCAACTGTTCGTACATCACCAAAATAATCATATCCCCACACCGTCTGTAATAAATGCTCTCTAGTCATGACTTGACCAATATGTTTGGCTAAATAATAAAGTAATTCAAATTCACGGTGAGTTAATTCTATCTTTTGATCACGCTTAGAAACCATATAAGCTTCGGGATGAATTGTTAAATCACCAATTGTAATATCACTGTTCTTATTTTCTTCCTCTTCCTGCTTGGCATTGGCTGCTACGGTTGATTGGCGTCGCAAATTCGCTTTAACGCGAGCAACTAATTCACGATTAGAAAACGGCTTAGTTACGTAATCATCAGCCCCCAATTCTAGCCCTAAAACTTTATCAATTTCAGCATCTTTAGCCGTTACCATAATAATTGGCATATCATACTTTTTTCTAACTTCTCGAGCTACTTCAAGACCGTCCACTTTTGGCAACATAATATCTAATAAAATCAAGTCAGGTTTAACTTCTTCAACTTGATCCAAAGCTTCTTGCCCATCATAAGCTGTATAAACGTCAAATCCCTCTTTAGTTAAGTTAAATTTGACAATATCTGAAATCGGTTTTTCATCATCAACCACTAAAATTTTTTTCAACTGTCCAAACTCCCTTCTTTTTTTTCACAAGGGGAAACCATCTCATTTTTATACTCAAGCCTTGTTTGCATTAAATCACAGATCGCACTTTTTAAAATACCTGCTTTAATTACAAAGTTCGCCTTCTATATTATAACCTATCTCTAAATCAAAGCAAAACGGCACTTTCCGCTTATTTTTACATGCTATAATGATTTTTAAATACTTCAATGTCGGGTGGTGATTTTTTTGCTCCAAAAATTATTAATAATTCAAGACCTTTCATGTGCTGGTCAAGTTTCATTAAGTAGTGCTCTTCCAATTCTAGGCGCTGCCGGGTATCAACCAACCGTTTTGCCAACTGCTTTGCTATCAACTCACACCGGGGGCTTTGGTGAAAACACTTTTTTAGATCTAAGCTCTGAATTAACAAAGATTATCAATCATTGGTCAACAATTCCACTTACTTTTTCCAATGTTTACTTGGGCTACTTAGGACAATCTGCTATCTCAGTGATTTTAAATCAACTCAAACAAGTTTTGACAGCTGAATCAGCTATTCTACTTGATCCTGTAATGGGTGATCATGGGAAGCTTTATCAGGGCTTTAATCAGGACTATCCAGCTCAAGTTTGCCAATTAGCTAAATATGCTGCCTTGCTGACACCTAATCTAACCGAAGCAGAGTTATTATTACAGCGACCTTTAAGTTCTGGAACTGTAACTATTGGCTACGCTCAACAATTAATGATGGATCTGCAAAAAAAATTCAAACATTCCGCAATTCTGATCACCGGAGTAAACTTATCTCAACAAAAAATTGCTGTTTTGGGCAGTGAAGGTATTTCCCGGGAAATCTGGCAATTAACTACACCCAAATTACCGGGAAATTATTTTGGTACTGGTGATCTTTTTGCAAGTGCCATAACAGCTGCTGTTTTA
Organism: Liquorilactobacillus ghanensis DSM 18630; assembly: GCF_001435235.1. Classification (GTDB taxonomy): domain Bacteria; phylum Bacillota; class Bacilli; order Lactobacillales; family Lactobacillaceae; genus Liquorilactobacillus; species Liquorilactobacillus ghanensis. Next base: position 284,127 of record NZ_AZGB01000018.1, read on the forward strand.
AAAAAAGTTCCTCTAAAAAAAGCTGCTCAGATTGCAATGAACTTTGTTGCTGACAACCTTAAACAACGCGAATTGGTTTTTCCTAAAATTGATTCTCGATTAGGGCTTGATTATTCCGATGGTTTACCCTTATTATTAAAACAATTAAATACTTTCTAGGGGGCTTCTTTTATGAGGGATCATCCGAATTCGTTAAGAAGTGTTATTTTAACTGGTCTGTTTGCAGCTATTATTTATATCGGTATTTTTATTTTAAGAATTCCTATTCCGGCAATGGTCGGTCGTCCTTTTATTCATTTTGGCAACACTTTAGCCGCTCTAGCTGTTTTATTTCTTGGTTTTCGTAATGGTACTTTAGCTGGTGTAATTGGACTTGGAGGATTCGATATCTTAAACGGATACGCGGCAACATCATGGTTGACCATGTTGGAGGTTTTAGTCGTAGCCATTGTAATCGAATTGCTCTTTCGCTTCTTTGATTATCAAGATCATCGAAAACAAATTATTATTATTGCAATTGCTGCCGGTGCAACAAAAATTTTCACCTCATATTGCACCTCCATTATTGAAGCGTTAATGGTTGGAACTAGTTTTAAAACTGCTATTGTTGCCTCTTTTTTGAGTTTACCAGCAACCGTCATTAACTCAATTTCAACTGCCATTTGTGTTCCGCTGCTGTATTTCTTGTTAAAAAAAGTTTTATTAGCTGCTCATTTCAGCAATTAAATAGTTTTTTTCATTTTTTTTGGATTTGCTATTGCTAAACTCGGTTCATTTATGATAGTATATTTCTTGTTGATAAATGAATTGGGTGGCTAGCTCAGCTGGCAGAGCAACGGACTCTTAATCCGTGGGTCCAGGGTTCGATCCCCTGGCCACCCATCAGAGGTTTACTAACCAGTAATAATAAGCGCTACAATCGCTTTTATTGCTGGTTTTGTTTTTATATATGTTCGTCTATTTCTAATAAATAATAAAAAAAGAGAACCACAGAGAGAACCACAAATAATCTTCTGGCGGCGGTGGCTGTTACTCAATCGAGAGCAGTTTTTTAGTGCAAAAATAACCAATCCAATTATGGACTGGTTATTTTATAATATACTAATTTGTGTAGCTTATCCAATCTGCAACGGATTGAGGTGTCTAACACTGTTTAACTCACTTTTTACAACTTCAATGTGTCAAATTATTGCTAATCAATCAACCGTTAAGCCATAGCTTTCTGCAAAAATATTTAGTACACTTTATTTTTCATGTAGTTAAACTTACTCTCTGAGCATTGTCACATCTGTTAATGTAACTCATTGCTTTTATTTTTTCGGTTTTATTGTTTAATTTAATTATTTAATCACTCAGCTACATTCATATTGTTTATTTTTATCAAGTCACTTTATTTAACAAAAGTCCTTTTTTAGCATACGCTTAAATTACATTTTTGATTTAGGAGGTATTTATATGAGTATTCCCAACGTTGAACTTAATGATGGTCATTTTTTACCAGCTATTGGGTTAGGAACATATCAAATCCGTGGCGGTCAAGGAATTGATCAAGTTCTTTCAGCAATCCAAGATGGCTATCGTTTGCTTGATACTTCAACCAATTATAATAGTGAAGGAATCGTGGGTGAAGCTATTCGCCGATCAGGTATCCCGCGTGCCAATTTCTTTGTTACCACTAAGCTTCCTGGAAGGTATCACCATTTTGATGATACTTTGATGAGCATTCAAGAATCATTATGCCGGATGGGGCTCAATTATTTTGATCTTTATTTAATTCACTGGCCACTTCCTAAACGTGGGCTTTATCTTGAAGCATGGAAAGCAATGATTATCGCTCAAAAAATGGGATTGATTCGTTCAATTGGCGTATCAAATTTTGAACCAGAACACTTGGATCGATTAATTACTGAAACGGGAGTTACCCCAGCCGTTAATCAAATTGAAATTCATCCTTATTGGGTACAGGAAAAAATGCTCTTAGAGAATAAGAAACGCAATATTGTCACAGAAGCATGGAGCCCATTAGGTCGTGGTAATCAATCTTTGAAAGAAAAAGTTATTATTGACTTAGCAAATAAATATAAAAAATCACCTGCTCAAATAATTCTCCGCTGGCATCAATTACGTGGAATTGTCCCAATTCCTAAATCCAGCAGTTTGGTACATCAACGACAAAATCTTGATACTTTTGATTTCAAGTTAACCACATCCGAAATCAAATCAATCAACGCTTTAAATAAGCCAACTGGAAGAATTAACAACCAAGATCCAAATGAGTACGAAGAATTTGATTAGTTACTAGTTTCTTTTTGAATTTGAAACAATCAATTAACTATTACTGAACCTTTTGATTAAATTTCAAAAAAAGTATTTACAAAATGCTAAGGATATGATTTAATTATATATGTTGATAATTTAATTGCTCAGTAGTTCAGTGGTAGAATAATTGACTGTTAATCAAGAGGTCGCAGGTTCGAACCCTGCCTGAGCAGCTAAGTAAAGCATGGTATTTGATACCATGCTTTTTTAATATTCTAAATTATTTTCAAATTAATGTTTCACATGAAACATTAATTTAAGTAACTAAAAAAGATAGTACTTAATCTGGCAATTCTCCAATTAGATTTTTAGTCTAACTTTTTTTGGAGGAGGATCACTACAAGTTCATAACTATCTTTTTTAAAAGCTTATTTAATTTTATACATTCGATTTTACTACTTTATTAAGTTTCCGATTTTTTTCTTTGGTTAATAATCCAATTCCAGTTAAGGCACTGATAATTGAAAACACCGGGCAAAGCAAGCTGAAGAAAACAAATGGCAAATAATTAATGGTAGCTACTCCTAAAGTATTTGTTAGAAAAACACCACCAACTCCCCAAGGAACTAAGTAGTTAATAACTGTTCCCCCTTCTTCTAAAACTCTGCCTAATGCATCATTTGCTAATCCCCCTTGATTAAAAGCCGATTTAAATGCTCTGCCTGGTAAGATAATAGATAAAAATTGCTCACCAACAAAAATATTTATCCCCAAACACGCCGCTAATCCTGCGATAATTAATTTAAGATGACTATTTAAATGCTTACTGAGCGGTTCCATTAAAGCAGTAATCAATCCAAATTTAACCAATAAACCACCTAATGAAAGTGTCAAAACAATCAAGGCAACAGTTGGCATCATGCTGACAATTCCACCACGAGATAATAATATATTAACCGACTTGTTAGCTGTTTGAGCAACATATCCATTAGTAATAATTGTTGCCAACTTGGTAATTCCTAATTTAGGTTGCTGAACAAAAATTATCCCACTGGTAATAAAAATATTTAATAACATCGTTGGAATTGCCGGCATTTTAAATCCTGCACAAACAAATACCAAAATTATTGGCAGCAAGACCCAAAAAGATATATTAAAATTAGTTTGCAAAACATGAACTGTTTGATTTATCTTTGTCAGACTTGTCTGGGCATTGTCATGACCAATCAAGGTAAATAATATCAAGCTAACAATTCCGGCTGGCCCCATTGTCCATAAAAGATCTTTAATATGTTGAAATAAATCTGTATCAACTACTGCCGCTGCTAAATTATTTGTTTCAGAAAGAGGTGAAAGTTTATCACCCCAAATTGCTCCAGCAATTATTGCTCCAGCTACCATTGCTGGATTAAGATTCATAGTAATTCCCATCCCCATAAAAGCAATTCCAACTGTTGAAGCTACCGTAAACGCACTTCCGACTGCACTCCCAACCAATGTGCAAACAATAAATACTGAAGGTAAAAACCAACGCACACTGATTAATTTAAATCCAATAACCATTAAGGTAGGAATTGTCCCAGCTGCAATCCAAGTACTGATCATTGCTCCAATCAAAATAAATATAAAAATCGGTACAATTCCCTTTTCAATACCATCTCTAATTCCAGCGTTAACATTTAACCAGTCAAATCCACGAACGCGTGACCATAAAATTACAAAACTCATTGCCAGCATTACTGGTACCTGTGGCGAAAGTCCAAAAACAATAACCCCTGTTCCCATAATAAGTAAAACTATCGCTAGGACGATTGCTGCCTCAATTCCCTTAATTTTCATCTGTTTTTTCATTTTAGCTTTCCTCTCTATTGTTTGTTTTCTAGACTAAATAATTATTAAACATACAATATCGCGGAAGTCCCCCAACTTTTCTCATAGTAAAAACTCCTTTAAATATAAAAAAATCCCGATTGCATTAAACGCAATCGGGACGATTATCCGTGGTACCACCCAAATTAAAACTATTTCTATCAATAGTTTTCACTCTTTTGACAATTAACGGTGTCACCCGTTATCAAAAACTCAACTGCGGTATTTCATTATCATACCCTGATTGGTTCGCAGCAACCACCAACTTCCTGACACCCAGATAAAATAACTACTTATGCAGTCTTCAACGTTCACATATTAAATTAATGAAAGATTAACACTTTATAATTTATCTGTCAACTAAGTATAACAGAATATTTTCCAATCTGTTTCACGTGGAACATTTTCAAGCCAATAAGCTGCTTGCACAAAAGATGTAAAAGTATCAAAATAATAAGTAATCAACTTAAAAGGAGTGCATCATTCTGTCAGTCACAATGAAATGTCAAGAAACTTTAGCAATTACTGAGCACCGTATTATAAATGGCGATTTAAATGAACATGGTACCGTCTATGGCGGCCGTTTATTAGAATTACTTGATGGCACAACATCGATCTCTGCTGCCCATTTTGCTCACCAATTAACTGTTACAGCGGCTGTTGATCAATTCAACTTCATTGCCCCACTTAAATTGCATGACTCTTTTAAAATAACATCTTATGTTAGTGGAGCTGGAAAACGTTCAATTGAAGTTTTTGCCAAAATCATTGGCAATCAAGATACTTTTGGTAAAAAGTTTTTAGCAGCAACAGCTTTTTTAACTTTTGTTACCCCACAACTTGTAGCCTTCCCAACATTAATACCAGTTAGCCAAGAAGAACAAACCGTCTGCAATGCTTACCAACAACGACACCAATTGCGGCAACAACAATTATTAGCCAACAAAGAATTAACAGCTTCAATTGTTCTGAATTAATCTGTTAATTTTTGTTTCTCAAGAACTTTAATTAAAAAGGCAACAGCTTCTTCATATGAACAAGACCGCTGCTTCATTACCATCTCCACCGCTTGTTTAGTTGTTTTCGAAAAAGCCATTAAAAATCTCTCCTTTAATTTAACTGAGAGTCAATTCACTCTATTTGCTATTTTATACCGTGGCCTTTCAAAAAACGACCTTTAATTATTGCTAAATTATTTTTAAAACAGGTCCAGATTAACTAGCAGTAGTCATTTTAGCGATTAAATCTTTTTTATTACAAATCTGATTTTTCCAACTAAAAAACAGGAGTAAAAGTCTCGTTTCCTCTTTACTCCTGTCTTTATTTAACTCGATTTCACTAAATTTTAGCCCAAATATTATCTAAAACATTGGTTTGATTACGATCCGGACCAACTGAGAAAGTTGAAATCTTAACTCCAACCAGTTCTTGAATTCGATGAATATAGTTACGCGCATTTTGCGGTAAATCTTCCAGTTTTTTACAATGCGTAATATCTTCTTTCCAACCTGGAAGTGTTTCATAAATAGGTTTGCACTGACTCAATTGCTTTAAACTAGCCGGATAATGATAAATTCGTTCCCCATTTAGATCATAAGCCGTACAAATCTTGATTTCATCTAGTCCAGTTAAAACATCAACGCAGTTCAAGCAGAGATTGGTTAATCCAGAAACTCGTTTTGAATGCCGTAAAACAACACTGTCAAACCAGCCAATTCGGCGTGGTCGGTGAGTAACCGTACCATACTCATGCCCTGCCTCACGAATAAAATCGCCAGTAGCATTTTCTAACTCGGTTGGGAAAGGTCCATCACCAACTCTTGAAGTGTAAGCCTTGCAAGCTCCAACAACTTTATCAATCTTTGAAGGACCTACACCACTACCAATAGTTACTCCACCGGCCACTGGATTTGATGAAGTCACAAAGGGATAAGTTCCCTGATCAATATCCAGCATCACTCCTTGAGCACCCTCAAAAAGCACCCTTTTGCCGCTGTCTAAAGCATCGTTTAAAACCACTGACGTATCAGTTACATACTTTTTAAACTGCTGTCCATATTCATAATATGGTTCGAAAATATCATCAAAATTAAGCGGATCATGCTCATAAAATTTTGTTAATTCTTGATTTTTTTCAGCTAAATTTCGACGCAATTTTTCTTCAAAGACTTCTTTATCTAGTAAATCAGCAATGCGAATTCCAATTCTTGCAGCCTTATCCATATAGGCTGGACCAATTCCCTTATTAGTTGTTCCAATTTTATTCTCTTTTTTAGCTTTTTCCTGCAAACCATCGAATAAAATATGGTAAGGCAAAATAACATGAGCACGGTCTGAAATTCGTAAATTATCCGTTGATACTCCACGTTCATTAAGATAACTCAATTCTTCAACCAATGACTTTGGATTAAGTACTACTCCATTGCCAATCACACTGGTTTTATCACTATAAAAAATGCCCGAAGGAATTAATCTTAATTTAAATGTTTCACCATTAAAAACAATCGTATGACCTGCGTTATCTCCACCTTGGTAACGAGCAATTACTTCGGCATTCCGACTTAAAAAGTCAGTTATTTTGCCTTTTCCTTCATCGCCCCATTGACTACCAACAACTACTACTGATGACATCTGGCTTCACCTCATTGTTTTTTATAAATACCTTTTATTCACTAACCTCGATAATTGTAACAATGAATCTCTATTATTTCAAGAAAATCCCGAATATTAATTCTCACATTTTAAAGTTAAGTAAAAAAATAGCGAACTATAGTTAAATTTTAAAAATTATAACTAAGTCGCTAACGCTTAAATTACTGTTGTTCTGGTACATATGCAATTGAAGAAAACTTGTTATATGACTTTACAAATAATAGTTTTACCGTGCCTCGCGGACCTGAACGGTTTTTCTCAATAATGACTTCAACTTCTCCGACATCTTGTGTCTCATCATCTGAGTCTGATTGCTGTTGGTTATCATCATCTCGTTCATAATAATCATCCCGGTATAAAAAAGCTACTATATCAGCATCTTGTTCAATTGAACCTGATTCACGAATATCAGATAAAACTGGTCGTTTGTCTTGGCGCTGTTCAACTCCACGCGATAACTGCGATAAAGCAATTACTGGAACAGAAAGTTCTTTTGCCAACTTTTTTAGTTGCCGTGAAATTTCTGAAACCTCTTGCTGCCGATTTTCTTTATTACTACCCTCAATTAGTTGCAGGTAATCAACCACAATTAAGCCTAAATTTCCATTTTCTTTTGCCAATCGTCGACTTTTAGCTCTGATTTCTGACATTTTAATGCCCGGTGTATCATCAATGAAGATCTCCGTTTGTGACAAAGATCCCATTGCTACGATTAAATTATTCCATTCCTCAGCATTTAATTGTCCTGTTCGCAAATGATTAGCATTAACACTGCCTTCAGCACACAGCATTCGGTTAACCAACGACTCGGCACTCATTTCCAAAGAAAAAATTGCGACCGCCTTATCAGTCTTAGTTCCAACATTTTGAGCAATATTCAAAGCAAAAGCAGTTTTCCCAACAGCAGGCCGAGCAGCCAAAATAATTAAATTATCTGGTTGCAAACCAGCAGTCATCTTATCCAAATCTTGATAACCGGTTGGCAAACCAGTTATCTCTTCTTTTTTCTGATAAAGACGATTAACTTCTTCGATTGCACTATTTAAAACATCACGAATCGGTCGAAAACCATTACTGTTTCTTTGTTCCGAAACATCCATGATTTGTCTTTCAGCATTATCTAAAAGACTGGTTACATCATCATCTTGATCATAGGCTTGCGAAACAATATTGGTTGCAGTTGTAATCAATTTTCGCATCAATGCCTTTTCTTGAACTATTTTTGCATAGTAACCGACATTAGCCGCAGTTGGAACTGCATCAGCTAACTCGGCAATATAACTAACGCCGCCAACATCCTCTAATTGATTTTGTTCAGTTAATCGATTATTAACTGTAACCACATCGATAGCTTCATCTTGATTATTTAAATCAACCATTGTTTGGAAAATTATCTGATGTGCCCGACGATAAAAATCAGCTGACTGAACATACTCCATCGCATCTACTAACGCAGCTGCGCTTAAAAAAACAGACCCTAAAACAGCCTGTTCCGCTTCAATATTTTGTGGCGGTAGCCGATCTGTCAACAGATTTCCAGCCATAATTTCACCTTTCCATATCTATTAAAAATTATTTTTCAGCAATGTGCACTCTAATTTTAGCAACCACTTTGGGATGTAATTTAGTTGGGATGTTAACGTACCCTAATGAACGAATTGGTTCATTCATTTCCATTTTACGTTTATCAATTTTCAAGCCATACTGTTTTTCTAATGCCTGTGCAACTTGTTTACTGGTAATTGAACCGAACAAGCGACCATCGGTTCCTGCTTTCGCCTGTAATTCCACTACCATTTTGCCGGATTCCAATTGCGCTTTTAATTTTTCTGATTCTGCTAGTAAAGCAGCATCTTTTTTCTCTTCTGCCCGTTTTTGTCCATTGAGCTGACTCATTGCTTGGGCAGTTGCCGGCTTAACTTTATTAGCTTTAATCAAAAAGTTAGCAAAGCCATCTGGTAAATTTTTAATTTCTCCTCGCAAACCTTTTCCTCTAACATCTTGTAAAAAAATAACTCTCATCACTTAATCCTCCTTGATGTTTTTTTAATCTTTAGTTTGTTGCAAAACCTCTAATAACTGCTGTTTGGCTTCTTCAACTGTTGTATCTTCCAATTGAGTAGCCGCATTAGATAAATGCCCGCCGCCACCCATTTCTTCCATTACAACCTGAACATTTTTCGTTCCATTACTGCGCGCTGAAATTCCGACTTTATCATCTTGACGTTTAGTTATTACAAAAGAAGCCTCAATTCCACTGACATTCAGTAATTCGTCAGCTGCCTGCGCTGCCGTAACCGGATCATAACTCCGATCAGCTTCCCCTGTAGACAAAGCTAACTGCGAACCAATAAATTCAACTCGATCAATTAAATGATTTCGCTGCATGAAACTATCAACATTTTCTTTCATAAAATGGTGCGTCATTGTTAAGTCAGCTCCAACTGAGCGCAAATAACTAGCCGCATCAAAAGTCCTCGTCCCAGTTCTAAGTGAAAATGATTTAGTATCAATAATAATCCCTGTCAACATTGCAGTTGCTTCAATTTTATTGATTGGTTCACTGTCACGTGACTGATACTCAAACATCTCTGTAATCAGTTCGCAAGTTGAAGAAGCATAAGGTTCAATATAAACTAATACTGGATTCTCTGGAAACTCTTCCCCCCGCCGATGATGATCAATTACCATCACCCGGTTAGCTAATTTCTGATACAGCTCTGAACTAGCCGAAATAGATGGCTTGGAGTGATCCACCATTAACAACAAACTTTGCGGTGTCGCCTTCGCTAATGCTTCCTCAGGAGTAATCATCCGTCCCTTAATTTCTGGATACTGTGCTAATTCTTTCATTAAGCGAACAACATCTGAATGTAAATTTGTTTGATCTAAAACAATCCAACATTCCTTTTGGTTCATTTTAGCAATTCTCCGGATACCCAGGCAAGCCCCAATAGAGTCCATATCAGGTCTCTGATGGCCCATAACAAATACTTGATCAGCTTGATAAACCAATTCCTGTAGAGCTTGAGCAATCATTCTAGCTCTAACTCGCGTTCGTTTCTCCATTGGATTAGTCTTACCACCATAGAATCGAGCTTGTTCGTCTGGAGCTTTGACAACTACTTGGTCTCCGCCTCGGCCTAAGGCTAGATCTAAATTGCTTTGTGCCGTCTGAGCTAACAAAGATAAATCATCATCCCCATACGCCAAACCGATACTTAATGTTAGCGGGAAATTTTGTTTAGATGTTCTTTCCCGAATCCGATCCAATATTTTGAATTTTTCTGTTTCCAGTTGTTGCAAAACCTTAGTATAGGCAATTACCAAGAAATGATCATTATCAATCCGCTTTAAAAACATTTCATATTTGCGTGCCCAATTGGTTAACTCATTAGTAACGTAATTATTCAAATTTGAGATTGTTTTATCAGTCATCGATTGAGTAATTTCATCGTAATTATCCAAAAAAATCTGGCCTAAAACAACATCCGTTTCTAAATCATGCTTTTTAATTCGTGAATACTCCGAAATATCCATTAGATAAACCGCATGAATCTCTTTTTGAATCAATAATTGGAAACTTTTTTGTCCCCAAACAACTTCTATCGGTTTTTTTTCATCGAAATTCTTTTCAATTAAAGCTGCTAACTGCTCATCGACTGATTTTAAGGTTTTGCCTAATACCTCGCGTTTGCCGAAATACTTTTGCAAATATGGATTAATCCACTCAATCTCATCTTGATCATTAAAAAATAGCATTCCAATCGGCATCTTAATCAGCGCTTCTTGTTCACCACGTTTAATTCGGTAAGATAGATCCGAGATATACTCATTAGTATCTTCTGTGAGTTCCTTGAGTGTCAAAAAAACAGCTCCAACAGTCAAAAAAACTAAAACAAGCAGTATTGCTCCTAAAATTGGACTAATTAAAAATGCCATTATTTCACAGATAATTGCTAATCCCAATAAAAAAACCGCAATCAATCTTAACTGACTATTCTTCATAAAACTGGGTAAATGCCAGAAGTTGCTTGAAAAAATTTTTTTCATGACCTTTTTCCCCACATTCATTTCTCCTATACAATAAAGTATCTTGCTAAGAATTCATTAAATCATTTGAATACAATTTTATCACAAACAACTGGACTTTACTAAATTAGCTTTACACAAAAAAACCGACCAGCACTGATTTTTATCAGTATTGGTCAGTCTCATTAACTAACTATTAATCTTCAGTAACAAATGGTAAAAGCCCCATAATCCGAGCACGTTTAATTGCAATTGTTAAACGACGCTGGTTTTTGGCACTTGTTCCAGTTACACGACGAGGAAGAATTTTTCCTCTTTCAGAAACAAAACGTTTTAATAAATCGGTATCTTTGTAATCGATATATTCAATATGGTTAGCTGCAATAAAATCAACTTTACGACGGCGACGTCCGCCTCTACGTTGTTGTACCACTTCACAAACCTCCTTTGTTTAAAATGGTAAATCATCATCTGAAATGTCGATCTGTTGCCCGCTATCAGCAAAAGGATCAGCATTCTTTGCAGGGTCAGCATTGCTACCTTGCTTATTATTCGGATTCGGATTTGGAGTACTATTATTAGTTGAACCAGCAAAATTATTGTTTGCTGGATTAACATTTTGTGAGGTATTAGAACCCTGATCATTAGGATGCTGTTGTCGATATTGCTCAGATTGCGATTTTGATTCTAACAAAGAGAAATTATCAACAACAATTTCCGTTACATAGACTCTAACTCCCTGCTGATTATCGTAAGATCTGGTTTGAATTCTGCCATCCACCCCTACTAATGAACCTTTATGGGTAAAATTAACAAAATTCTCAGCTGCTTTCCGCCAAATCACACAACCAATAAAATCAGCTTCACGATCTCCCTGCTGATTAGTAAATTGACGATTAACAGCAACCGTAAAACTAGCAACCGCGACCCCACTTGACGTATATCTCAATTCTGGGTCACGTGTTAAACGACCAACTAACACTGCTCGATTGATCAAAGTTCAGTTCCCCCTTCGGAATTTAAATATTATTAAGCTTCACGTTTAACAATCATATGACGCAAAATGCCATCACTGAACTTAGCCAGACGATCAAATTCATCAATTCCGCTTGCATCATCAGCTTTAACATTTACAACATGGTAAATACCTTCTGTAAAGCCACCGATTTCATATGCGAAACGACGTTTAGACCAGTCTTTTGAATCAATTACTTCAGTCCCGTTATCTTTCAAAACTTTATCGAAACGATCGACTAATGCTGACTTTGCAGCTTCATCAAGAGCTGGACTGATAATATAAGTAATTTCATATTTCATGACTGTTTACACCTCCTTATGGACTTATGGTTCTTAAAATTAAGAACAAGGAAAGTAATCCAAACTATTTCTAGTTAGATACTAACAAGCTTAAATTTTAACATTACTTGCTTCAAATTGCAAGGCTCAGTTCTTGATTTTGTTCAGCTAATATTAAATACGTAAAAAATCATTTTTTTCTCTTTAGTCATCATCTTCGGACTTAACTTCAGTCTCATCTATTTCTTCAATAGCCACCTTAGCCATCGTCGCCACACTTGTATCTTCAGCCACTTTAATCAAATGCACACCTAGGGTCGCTCGTCCAGTTGTTGAAACACTTTGAATGTTAAATCTGATCATTACACCTTTATCGGTAATCAGCATAATATCTTCATCACCCTGAACAGTTGTTAAACCGATTAATGATCCATTTTTAGCAGTCACATTAGCTGTCTTAATTCCTTTGCCACCACGACCTTTAATTGGATACTCCGATGCTGGCGTTTGTTTGCCGTAACCTTTTTCACTCACCACAAAGACCTTGCTATCAGGCGCAAGAATTCCTGCTCCAACGACATAATCATTATCTCGTAATCGAATACCGCGCACCCCGCTGGCAGTCCTTCCCATCGGACGAACATTTTCTTCAGCAAAACTGACTGCATAACCTTGGTGGGTTCCGATAATTAAATTTCGTTGATTATTTGTAATCAAAACACTGATTAACTCATCATCGTCCCTCAATGTAATTGCTTTAAGACCATTTTTACGAATGTTACTAAATTCATCTACCACAGTCCGTTTAACTGTGCCATATTTTGTTGTAAAGAATAGATAGCTCTGATGTTGGCTATGGCTTTGTTTTATTTCCCGGGAAACATTGATAATCGTTTGGACTTTTTCTTTAGCATCAATCCCCAATAAATTAATCACCGGAATTCCTTTAGCTGTCCGGCTATACTCTGGAATTTCGTAACCCTTCATGCGATAGACTTTTCCTAGATTTGTAAAGAACAACAATTCATCATGTGTAGAGGTACTAATTAAATGCTCAATAAAATCATCAGCATGGACTCCCATACCTTGAATTCCGCGACCGCCACGATGCTGAGTTTTAAATTCGCTAGTTGGCAACCGTTTAATATAGCCATTATGAGTTAAGACGATCATAACGTTTTCTTCTTCAATCAAATCTTCGTCTTCGATACTCAAAACTTCACCGACCATCAGCTCTGTTCGCCGTTGATCACCGAATTTAGACTGGATCTCCATTAATTCTTCATAAATAATTTGATCGATACGCTCAGTGTGAGCTAAAATATCTTGATAATCAGCAATGGCTTCTAATAGTTTCTGATATTCATCTTCAATTTTTTCACGTTCAAGTCCCGTTAAACGAACTAAACGCATATCCAAGATAGCTTGGGCTTGTTTGTCTGACAACGCATAATTATCAATTAATTTATTCTTAGCAATTTCACCACTTTGAGATTTGCGAATAATGTTAATGATTTCATCAATATGGTCCAGCGCAATTCGCAATCCTTCTAAGATATGAGCCCGAGCTTGAGCTTTCTTCAATTCAAATTCAGTCCGGCGTCGAATAACTGTTTCTTGATGTTTGAGATAATAAACCAAAATCTGTTTTAAATTTAAAATTCTAGGAGTGCCATTAACAATCGCCAGCATATTAAAATTAAAAGTTGTCTGCATTAAAGTTAATTTATACAGATTATTCAAAATCACTGATGCACTGGTATCGCGACGAACATCAATCGTAATCCGCATACCTTCACGATCAGATTCATCGTGAATATCAGTAATACCATCGATTTTCTTTTCTCGAGCTAGATCAGCAATACGTGTAATTAGTTTGGCCTTGTTAACCATATACGGAAGTTCATTAACAATAATTTGTTCGCGTCCGTTTTTTTGGGTTTCAATTTCAACCTTGGCTCTTAAAATAACTGTACCCTTACCTGTTTCATAAGCTTTTCTAATACCTGATTTACCCATAACAATTCCACCAGTTGGAAAATCAGGTCCCTTGATTGCGTCCATCAGATCAGCCGTAGTTGCATCTGGATTTTTCATTAGGATATGCAATCCTGAAATAACTTCAGCCAGATTATGCGGTGGAATATTAGTCGTCATTCCAACGGCAATTCCAGTTGCACCATTGACTAATAAATTTGGAAAACGTGCCGGTAATACTACTGGTTCCCTTTCCGAGCCATCGTAGTTTGGAATGAAATCAATCGTATCTTTATTAATATCCCGCAACATTTCCATTGCAATTTTACTCATACGTGCTTCCGTGTATCGCATTGCAGCTGCACCATCACCATCAACTGAGCCGAAGTTTCCGTGACCATCGACTAACATATAGCGATAACTAAAATCTTGTGCCATTCGAACCATTGATTCATAAATTGCCGAATCCCCATGTGGATGAAACTTTCCCATAACATCTCCAACAATTCTAGCTGATTTTTTATATGGCTTATCTGGTGTAACTCCCAACTCATTCATTCCATAAAGAATTCGCCGATGAACCGGCTTTAAACCATCCCTGACATCTGGTAATGCACGTGCAACAATTACGCTCATTGCATAGTCCAAGAAAGATTTACGCATAATTCCAGACAAATCAGCCTGTTTAACGCGATCTGGCAAATCTACCAAATTTTTGACCTCCCCTTTTTTAATAGCCTATCTGTCTTAATATTTCCCAGGAAATATTAAACATCAAGATTTTCGACAAAAGTAGCATTTTCCTCAATGAATTCACGCCGCGGTTCAACCTTATCTCCCATTAACATTTCAAAAACCTGGTTTGCCTCCTCAGCATCAGATAATTCGACCTGTAGTAAGCGACGATGTTCAGGATCCATTGTTGTTTCCCATAATTGCTCTGCATCCATTTCTCCTAGACCTTTGTAGCGTTGAATAATTGGTTTCGGTGTTGGCGGAAGCTGTCCAACAACTTGATCTAATTCCTCATCTGTATCGATATATCTAATCATTTTTCCTTGACGAACTTGATACAAAGGCGGCTGAGCAATAAAAACATATCCATGATCAATCATCGGTCGCATAAATCGATAAAACAAAGTCAACAGCAACGTACGAATATGTGCACCATCAACATCGGCATCTGTCATAATTATCAATTTATGGTAGTTAGCTTTTTCGATATCAAAATCATTTCCAAAACCTGTTCCTAGAGCTGTGAAAAGTGAACGAATCTCCTCGTTTGCTAAAATCCGATCAAGTGTCGCTTTTTCAACATTTAAAATTTTTCCTCTAATCGGCAGGATAGCTTGAGTCAGTCTCGAACGGCCTTGTTTAGCCGATCCGCCAGCTGAATCACCTTCGACAATAAAAAGTTCTGAAACTGCCGGATCTTTACTAGTATTATCAGCTAACTTCCCTGGTAAATTACTAATTTCAAGACCATTCTTTTTCCGAGTAACTTCGCGTGCACGTTTGGCAGCGACCCGTGCTTTAGAAGCCAGCAATCCTTTTTCAACAATTTTGCGTGCCACTGCCGGGTTTTCTAACATAAATTTAGAAAAATGTTCTGAAAAAAGTCGATCAGTAACTGTTCGAGCATCTGAATTCCCTAATTTTGTTTTCGTTTGACCTTCAAATTGCGGGTCAGGATGCTTAATGCTGATTACTGCAGTCATTCCTTCACGAACATCTTCACCAGAAAGGTTATCTTCATTTTCCTTCATCAATTTATTTTTACGAGCATAATCATTGATCACACGTGTTAATGCAGTTTTAAAACCGGCTTCATGTGTTCCGCCTTCATATGTGTGAATATTGTTGGCAAATGTTAATAAATTAGAATGGAAATCATTAGTATACTGTAAAGCAACTTCAACAGTAATTCCTTTTTGCTGGCCTTCAAGATAAATCGGTTCATCAAATAGTACTTCTTTTTTCTTATTTAAAAATTCAACATAATGACGAATTCCGCCTTCATAGTGAAATTCCTTATGTGTCGGTTTTTCAGGTCGTTGATCACTGATTGTGATCCGCAAACCCTTATTTAGAAAAGCTAACTCACGAATTCTAGTTGTCAAAATATTAATATCATAAACCGTTGTTTCTGTAAAAATATCGGGATCTGGTACAAAATGGACGCTAGTTCCGTGTTCGTGTTCGCCGCAGCTACCAATAATTTTCATTTCATGAGCAACTTTTCCGCGGTGAAAATCCATCGCGTAGATTTTTCCATTTCTTTTTACTTTAACAGCTAAAGTTGTTGCTAAAGCATTTACAACGGAAGCTCCAACGCCATGCAAACCACCGGAAACTTTATAGCCACCGCCGCCAAATTTTCCGCCAGCATGTAAGACCGTAAAAACAGTCTCCAAAGCTGGCCGACCAGTTTTTGGCTGAATATCAACCGGTATTCCGCGACCGTTGTCTTTAACGGTAATGCTATTATCTTTTTCGACGATCACATTGATTTCATCGGCAAACCCAGCTAACGCTTCATCGATCCCATTATCAATTATTTCCCACACTAAATGGTGCAGTCCTTGTGAACTAGTTGAACCGATATACATTCCCGGACGTTTTCGAACTGCTTCGAGGCCTTCAAGGACCTGAATTTGACTAGCATTATATTCTTTCGCTTGTTCTTCTTTAGCAAGTTCTTTCTTTTCTTTATCTGTCACTCTTTATTTTCCTCCTTCGGGGTTGGTTCACTAATTTTTCCTTGGTTAATAATAAAAATTTTAGGATTCTTGATTAATTTTTGCGCAACATCATTTAAACTCGGTGTCGTCAAAAATGTTTGTACCCGATTTTGAATAGCTTTAATCAAATTGGTCTGTCGTGCCCCATCTAATTCCGACAAAACATCATCCAGCAATAGAATCGGATACTCACCTGTTTCTTGCCGCATCAAATCAACTTCAGCTAATTTAACTGCCAAAGCAGTTGTTCTTTGCTGTCCTTGAGATCCATAAAGTTGAACATTCTTTTGGTTGATCAAAAAAATTAAATCATCTCGGTGGGGACCGATAAGAGTAGTTCCTTGAAAGATCTCTTTTTTTTGCTGAAGTTTATACTGCTGTTTAAGTTTTTGATAGACTTGATCTGTTTTAAGCCGTTCTTGTCCTTCAAGTTCAACAGTTGAATCATATTTCAATTGCAGTTTTTCTTGTCGCTGTGTAATTTTCAACTGTAATTGAGCTGCAAATTTGCTTAAATTTGCAAGAAAAGCTACCCGACGGACGATAATTTCTGCTCCAAAAGCCGCTAATTGGTCAGAAAATACATCGAGTAATAGTAAATCTGTTGCCTTTTTTTGCTGCAATTGTTTCAAGTAACGATTTCTTTGTTTTAAGACACTTTTATACTGAGTTAAATTATATAAATAATGTGCATCAATTTGACCAAATTCCATATCGATGAACCGGCGACGGACAGCTGGCGACCCTTTAACTAACGCTAAATCTTCTGGTGCAAACAAAATCACATTCATTTTCCCAATATATTGCGAAAGCTTTGCCTGTTCTAATTGATTTATTCGTGCTTTTTTGCCTTTGCGGTTTAAATCAATTTCTAACTTAGTTTTCCCTAAACGATTAATTAGCGTTCCTTTAATCTGGGCTGTATCTGCTTCAAATCGAACTAATTCATGGTCATTATTTGTGCGGTGGCTTCGGGTCATTGCCAAAACGTAAATTGCTTCCAATAAATTTGTTTTTCCTTGGGCATTTTTCCCAATCAAAATGTTTGTTACTGGCGAAAAAGTTAATTTTGTTTTTGAATAATTGCGAAAATCATTTAAAGCTAATTCCCTTAAATACATCAGCTATTCTCTGCTGTTGAACTTAAATGCCAAATTTCGTTATTCGGAAGTTCAACTTGATCACCAGCGTATAACTTTCTTCCTCTTCTGTTTTCAGATTGCCCGTTAACTAAAACATCATTATTTTGCAAAAACCATTTAGCTTGGCCACCCGAACTAATCACATCAATATGTTTTAGGAGTTGTCCCAAAGTCATATATGTTGATTTTAATTGTATAAGCCGTTTCATATCTGCTTCACCCACCTTTTAGCACTTAGAATAATTATAACCTTTTTGACGGTTAATGACAATTTGAATCGCCACTATAAGCGATTTAAGCGATGTTTAGTATCGCTAATATCTTTTAATCTGTAATAGATAAAATTGCTTAGAGTGTAAAAATATGGCATATAAAAAAAGACGATTACTTTTTAAAGCAATATCCGAAACAAATGCTTAATTATAAAAAAAGATTGAAGTTCAAATACACTTCAATCTCCACTAGTATTACTTATGCATATTTATTAATAGGTTCTAACTGGCGTAATTAATTGAACAAAATCCGTTTGATTTTCACTTGGAACTAAAGTAAACGAACGTAATGGCTGTGTAAAATCAATTTTAACAGTTGATTGTCCAAACGAACGCAATGCATCTTTCATATAATCAGGATTAAATGAAATTTCTAAATTCTTTCCTGTTAAATTTTGAAATTTAAGTTTCTCTTCAACATTCCCAATTTCTGGTGTATTTCCAAAAATTTGAGCAGTTTGTCGTTCTGGGTCTAAACTCAATTTAACAATATTATAATTTCCTTCATGTGACAATAACGAGGCACGTTCAATAGCAGCTAAAAATTCAACTGCATTGACTTCCAATTCCGTTTCTGAGGTCTGCGGAATTAATTGTGTTGTATCAGGATAGTTTCCTTCAAGCAGCCTGGAATAAAAAACTGTTTGTGAAAAAGAACAGAGAATTTGATTCTCAGAAATTCGCAGCTCAATTTTAGCTGTACTATCAGGTAACATCCGTGCCAATTCTGTTAAAGATCGACTGGGTACAATGATATCATATGCTGCTGTTTCATTTTCCAATGGAATTTTCCGTTGGCTTAGACGGTGACTATCAGTTGCAACAGCTGTTAATTGCTGCTGATCAATCATTAGATGAACTCCCGTTAGGATTGGACGGCTTTCCTGATCAGAAGCAGCTATTGTAGTTTGGTTAATAACTTTTTTGAAAAGATCTGCTGGTAAAGTTAATTGTTGTGAACTTTCAACTTCTGGTAAATGAGGATATTCAACGGCATCTAATCCATTAACTGTAAAAGATGCCGGACCTGAAAGAATTGTTGTTTGCAAATTTTCGTTAACCTCAAGCGAGAAGTTATCTGTTGGCAATTTTTTTATGATCTCACTAAAAAATCGAGCTGGTAATACAACTGATCCCGGTTGTGAAATTTCTAATTGAGCATTTTCATCTTCAATTGATATAACTGTTTGAATTGAAATATCAGCGTCGCTTCCTGTTAATGTTAATTTATCAGCTGTTAGTTCTAATTTTAAGCCAGTTAAAATGGGAATTGTTGTTTTAGTTGAAATTGCTCGTTGGACATTATTTAGCTGTTGTAAAAAGGCTGTTCTTTTGATAGCAAATTTCATAAAGGATCCTCCTAAATAATATTAATTAATAATAGATTTTATAGTACTAGTAGTAGGGCCTGTTAATTCTGTGGATAACATTAAATTGAGTGTCTAATCTAAGTTATCCACCTGTTAATAACCTGTGGATAAACTAGTTGAGTTATTCACAGTAATCCACAGGCTATTTTTTTAATTCTGCTTTTAAATCTGCTACGGCACGTTGCAAATCGTTATCTGTTGTTAACGTATCCGAAATTTTTTCATGGGCATGAATTACTGTTGTATGGTCTTTTCCGCCAAACTCTTGACCAATTTTAGGTAAAGAAGCATCAGTAAGTTCACGAGCCAAGTACATTGCAATTTGGCGAGGAATTACGATATTTTTAACTCGTTTTTTCCCTTTTAAATCACTTAATGAAATATGGAAATACTTGGCAACGTGATCTTGGATGACCGCAATTGAGATTTCATTGGATTTTCCATTTAATTTCAGATTCTTTAAAGCATCAGCAGCTAAACTGGTTGTAATTGGTAAGTGTGTCAATGATGCGTATGCTTGGACACGGACGAGAGCTCCTTCTAATTCACGAATATTGGAATCAATTTGGCCTGCAATATAACTTAAGGTATCATCGGGAATTGCAAGTTGGTCAGCGTCAGCTTTGTTCCGTAAGATCGCAATTCGAGTTTCTAAATCAGGTGGCGTAATATCAACTGATAATCCCCATTTAAAGCGTGATACCAGTCTTTTTTGCAATTTAGGGATTTCGTTTGGTAATCGATCTGAAGATAGTACAATTTGTTTCTTATCGTCATAAAGGGCATTAAAAGTGTGAAAGAATTCTTCTTGGGTTCCTTCTTTATCAGCGAAAAATTGAATATCATCGACTAACAGCAAATCAACACTCCGATATTCCTGGCGAAACTCTTCTTGTCTTTTGGTTTGAATGG
Organism: Liquorilactobacillus ghanensis DSM 18630; assembly: GCF_001435235.1. Lineage (GTDB taxonomy): Bacteria > Bacillota > Bacilli > Lactobacillales > Lactobacillaceae > Liquorilactobacillus > Liquorilactobacillus ghanensis. The sequence continues at coordinate 304,649 of NZ_AZGB01000018.1, forward strand.
AATTGATAAAGTCATTGGCAAAAGCTTCACTAGTTACGTATTTTACTTTGGCCTGTGGGTTGTTGGTCAACATTTGATGTCCAATCGCATGCATCAGATGAGTTTTTCCCAGTCCTACACCGCCAAAGAAAAATAATGGATTGTAAAGTGCACCTGGTTCTTCTGCAACAACCAATGCTGCTGCATGTGCCATTTGGTTTCCTTTCCCAATCACAAATGTTTCAAATGTGTATTTATCATTTAGTTTTGTTTCACGCATAAATGTTGGTTTGGCTTGTTCTTGCCGATAGGCAGCTTCATTTTTGCTTATTGGAGCAGCTTTTTGAAGTGGATCAGGGTCAGTTGGTAGCTTTACAATTACAGTTATTTCTTGATTAATACTGTTTTTTATCATTGCTACTACTTGCGCACTTAAATTAGCTTTCCAATAATCTTTATGTAAGGCTGTCGGTACTTCAATTACAAGTGTTTTTTGTTTAAAAGAAATCGGTTTTGCGGCTTTTAACCAAGTATTAAAACTGATTGAAGATAATTTCCCCTTAAATTCATCACAAATGTATTGCCATAATGTTTCAAGATCCGGCACATAATTTCCCCCCTTTTCGTAAACGATCACTTATCTATTTTAGCATGATATATTTTAGTTTTCCACAGCTGTGTATAAAAGAATTCAGAGAATTCACATGGTGTTAAGCCAGTTTTCCACAAGGAGTGTAAAATTAAAAATTACGGAATAATTTTAAGTTATCCACACACACACTGTTTACTTTGAGTCTTGATACTATAGGATATATAGGAGTTTTCCACAGTGATTTAGCTGGCTGTGGAAAACTAAAACACAGCCTGTGGATTTGTGAAAATGTGGTTATTAAGGCTGTGGATATGTATTTAGGTGGTTAAGTGTAATTCACAGCTTAACTAATAGAAAATTAGCTTTCTGTGGATAAGTTTTGATCTGTAAATCAAAAAATATCTTTAAAGTTGCAGAAAACTATGCTATCATGAACAAGTATTGTGTGGCTTGACAATTGATTTTTTTTTATTAAAATAATGTTTATTATTGTTGAGTATATTTAAGTTAATTAAGGAGGTGGAATTCTTTATGAAGAGAACTTACCAGCCTAAGAAGCGTCATCGTCAAAGAGTACATGGATTCCGTAAACGTATGAGTACAAGTAACGGTCGTAATGTTTTAGCACGTCGACGCCGTAAAGGCAGAAAAGTATTGTCTGCATAGACCACTGACCGTCAGTGGTCTTTTATTTTAGGCGCTAAACCGGTATTTGGAGATGAATTATGCGAAAATCATACCGTGTTAAAAGTGAAGCTGAGTTTCAAAAGGTTTTTAAACAAGGTAAATCATACGCTAATCGCCAATTCGTACTTTATGTCCTTGAAAAACCAGGTCAATTACATTTTCGAGTTGGTATTTCTGTCGGGAAAAAGATTGGGAATGCTGTAGCTCGAAATTGGGTTAAGCGGCGAATTCGTCAAAGCCTAACTGAACTGAAACCTGAATTGAAACAAGATTGCGACTTTATTGTGATAGCTCGTCCAGCAGCAGCTGGTCTTTCAATGAAAGTTGTCAAAAAAAATCTGTTGCATGTATTGCACTTAGCTCGGTTAATGGTATGTCAAAGCAGTCGTGCAGAGTGAGGGCAGGCTATGAAGAAAACCAAACGTTTTTTGCTGTTTCTAAGTTCTATAGTGTTGGTCTTTTTATTGTCAGGCTGTGGTCGATCCGCAGTAACGGCACACAGCACAGGAATTTGGGAACATTATATTGTCTGGAATTTTATTCGGGCAATTGAATTTTTAAGTCATCTTTTCGGAAATAATTATGGTTGGGGAATTGTTTCTTTTACTATAGTTATTCGAGTTATTTTGCTGCCGTTAATTTTCTACCAAACAAAAAGTATGCGGAAAATGACGGAATTGCAGCCGCAATTAAAAGCATTGCAAGCGAAATATTCGGCGAAAGATATGGATACGCAAAACAAATTACGGCAAGAGCAACAAAAGTTATATGCTGAAGCAGGTGCTAACCCAGTTGCTGGATGTTTGCCATTGGTAGTTCAGATGCCGATTTTATTTGCTTTGTGGCAAGCAATCTACCGTTCACCAGTTTTGAAAACAGGGTCATTTTTCTGGATGCACCTTGGAGATAAAGATCCATATTTTATTTTGCCGATCTTAGCAGCAATTTTCACGTATGCAACTTCTAAGCTTAGCATGATGTCTCAACCAGAACAAAATGGGATGAGTACGATCATGACTTTAGGGATGCCGGTTGTTATTTTGATTAGTGCGGTTAATTTGCCATCAGCTTTATCACTTTATTGGGTTATTGCCAATGCCTTTTCCGTTGGACAGACATTATTGTTCAATAATCCGTTTAAGATTAATCAGCAGCGAGCAGAAAAACAACAAGCTCAAAAGCAGCGAGAAAGGGCACTTAAAAAAGCTAAACGTCGTGCAATTAAAAGTAAGAAAAAATAATTTTGAATAAGAAAACCAGCCCAAAATTGTTAACTTTTGCTAACTAATGCAAATTAAACCTGAACTTGGTTATGAGAATTTGTATTAATGAAGAAAGAGAATTTATGGGCTATCGTTATTCATAATGAAAAACGGGATTGAACAAGCGTGGTGCTTTGTTCAATCCCGTAAATTAATTTAAAAAATCTCAATGACCTCATCTCTTCTAAGAGATGGGGTTTTTTAATAAGTTAGCACTGTGATTAGGACAAGGTTATGATTACCAAATGTTAACTCGTTTTTCGGGAGCAAGATACATTTGATCAGCTGGTTGAATATTAAATACTTGGTAGAAATCGGTCAAATTTTTCGGTTGAATATTTGCACGTAACTCATTTGGAGCATGAACATCAATATTTAATAATAACTTTTGACGTTCAAGGGATGATTTTACACACCAAATGCGAGCCCAATTAATAAAGAATGCTTTTAGATCGGCATCTGGTTCATTTTTGGCAGCTTCTAAAGCACAGCTTAAACCACCAGCATCAGCAATATTTTCAGACACGACTAATTTGCCATTAACTTTTCCAGCAGGGGTTGTTAATCCATCGAATTCATCAATCATCTGTTGAGCGAGTTTTTCGAAATGTTTCAAATCTTCTTTTGTCCACCAATTATGCAAATTACCTAATTCGTCAAAGTGAGCACCATTATTATCAAAGGCATGTGATATTTCGTGAGCAATTACCGCTCCTATACCACCATAATTTTCACTTGAAGACTGTTTTAAACTATAAAATGGTGCCTGCAAAATAGCAGCAGGAAAGACAATGATATTATATGACGGATTGTAGTAAGCGTTAACTGTATGAGCACTCATTTCCCAACGAGTTCGATCAACTGTCTGTCCCCATTTACTGTAGTGATCAAGATTGGCAATTTTTTCAAATGCTAAAGCATTTTCAATTAAAGAATTTCCAGTTACTTTAAATTTTTTGTATAATTTATCTAACTTTTCAGGATATCCAACTTGAATCCCAAGTTTATCAAGTTTTAAGATTGCTTTTTGACGAGTAGCCGTACTTAACCAAGTATTGTTGGCTAGTCTTTTTTTATAGACAGCAATCATCTTCTCAACCATATTGGTAACATCAGCCTTGGCTTTTGCACCAAAGTACTTATGGGCATAATACAATCCAACGACTTGATTAAATTGACCAGTGGCCAAATAAAAAGCACTTTTTTGTTGATTCATTGGTTCTTTACTGCCGGAAATAGCACGTGAGTATTTTCCGCCAAGGATGCGTAATTCATTAGACAGCAAACCAGTGCACCCTAAAACAGTTTTAGCAAATAACCAACTACGCATAATTTCAAAATTTTCATCGTTTACGATAGTATCTAATGCAGCATAATATTTAGGTTCGCTGACAATTACTTGATCAGGAAGGGTTCCAAGTAGTTCTTTTAAGTAGTGACTTAAAGAAAAATGAGAACTAGTAGCAGTAAAATCAGCTAGACTGTATTTATTATATGATTTAACATAGTCAGCTAATTCAGTACTGTCTTTAACGTGCGGTACCAATAATCGATCAAACGCTAAAGTATCTTTAATAATTTTTTGAACAAAATCAGTCTGATACCCGATTTTAGTTAAAATTTCTTCCAGCATAGAAGTGTAAATTTTTAATAATGCAGTTGCTGATGAAGTGTCATCTTGAGTGTAATAAGTTTTGTCAGGTAAAATTAGATTTGGAACATCAGCCATTAGTGCATAATGAGAGGTATCCTTCATATCGGGTTCAACAAATACCGGCACTGGATTAGGGTAGCCATTAATAACTAGATCTCCTAATTGGTGAGCCCAATCATCTAAGTCTTTGATTTCTAAAATTCTTTCAGCATAATTTCTGACGGGTTCAAAGCCAGCAGCATCTCGCTGTTGAAAGTCAGCCGCTAGGTGATAAAATTTTAAAAATTCAGCTAATGGCTGATTTGTCTGTTTATCAGGGCTCATTTCAGCAAAATCTTTCATCAAGATTTTTTCAATATTGTCAGCCAGATCAGCAAAACCGCCTGTTAACGGTTTGTCAGCTGGAATTTTAGCTGTTTTAAGCCAGTCACCATTAACTGCTTGGTATAAATCATTTTTTATTAGAGTCTCATCTACTGTTGAATGCATTAGCAAACCTCTTTCTTAACTGTGATTTGAAATAAAAATAATTGGAAATTGTGGAAATATGATTTTAAAAAATAAAACAGCGCAAAAGGCTGTTTAGAAACTGTTTGTTGCAAAAATAAAAAAGTTAAAAATCAACAGAATCTGGATTTGGCGCATAACCAACGATCCCATCTAATTGATCAATCGTCTGCATGTCAGCAGGGGACAATTCAAAATCAAACAGCTGAGTATTTTCTTCAATTCGATTTTCATGAATTGATTTAGGTAGGGGTAAAAAATGATGCTGTAATGACCAACGCAGGCAAACTTGGGCAACTGTCCGCTGATTTTTGGCAGCGATGGCTTTTAAAGTTGAATTACTGAAGATTTTACCAGTACCCAAAGGACTATATGCCTCAATTAAAATATTGTTTTGGCGACAATAATTAATGGTTTCTTGATCAACATCGCCAGGACAAACACGAATTTGATTGACCATTGGTTGGATTTGTTGTGTTTCTGCAAGAATTTTTAAGTGCCGAATACGAAAATTAGAAACACCAATTGCTTTGATTTTACCTGCTTGGTATGCATCTTCCAATGCTCTCCAAGTATCTTGTAAATGTTTTTGCCAGTCATTGTCTCTGGCTGACTTTGGATTAGGCCAGTGAATTAAAAAGAGATCAAGATAACTCACCTGAAGATCTTTGAGTGATTGATCGATTGCTGCTGTTGCAGCTTGATAGCTATGAGCATGATTGTTTAATTTGCTGGTCAAAAAGATTCTTTGACGAGCAATGCCACTTTCTTTGATAGCAGCTCCAACGCTTTGCTCATTCCCATACATTTCAGCAGTATCGATGTGTCGATAACCGGAAGTTAATGCTGATTTAACTGCTATTTTGGCAACTTCACCAGCAGGGGTTTGCCAAGTTCCAAAACCAATAACGGGGATCTTTACCTTATTGGACAATTCATAAGTATCAATTAAGCTATCCATCAAAAAACCTCACTTTTGAAGAGTTTTAATTCCACAAGTTTATTCTACTACAAATTGTTTTGAAAAAAACGATTGAAGCAGTATGAATAAGCAAATGCTTAAAATAAAACTTTTTCATTAGGAAATACAGATTTAATTGCGTCTGCCAACTAAATAATGTAGGCTTGAAGAGTTGGAAAAATTGTTAACTAATAAAAGAATTAGCTAGTAAAATTAGTGAACAAATTGAATTATATGAGCGAATGTCAATTTACAGCTATTTTAGGATTCGATGATATAATATAATTAGATAATAAATAATAAATACAAATAAAAAATTGATAAAGCTAATAAAACTTAATAGTAAAGTGCAGTTTGGCATCAATGAAAGTATTTAATAATGAAAAGTTGTGTAGTTAGAATTTTGTTATATTTTTAACATGATATAATATTAAAAATACTATTTTTTACGTTGGAAAAAGAAAGTAGGAATGATAATGGGATTAGAACATAAACCAGATAAACTTGATGATGAATTGTGTTTTGCAATTTACACTACTCAAAAAATTTATAATAAGTTTTATGTTGAGTCTTTAAAAGAATATGGTTTGACCTACCCACAATATATTACATTATTGGCCTTGTGGGAAAATAATGAACCGATGATGATTAAAGAATTAGGTAAGAAACTGAATTTGGATAATGGAACTTTGACGCCTTTATTGAGAAGGATGGAGAAAGAAGGGTGGGTGGATAGGAAACGGTCTAAAGAAGATGCTCGCAAAGTATATATTTGTTTAAGTCGCAAGGCACGTGTGAAAAAATGTGAAATTAAACAAAAGATGACTTCGTGCTTTTCTTTAGTAGATATGTCAGCTGATGAGTATCGGCATGATGTTGGTTTGATAAAGCAAATTGGTGAAAAAATTGCAGAAAGTACAGTTGAAGACAATTAGTTAAGTTTCATGTGAAACAGTTGTTTGACAATATAATTTTCTTCGCAACCGTATGTTGCTGTCTTGAATAGAAAATGATTTTAGGAGAGAAAGTTTTGGCTGGCAGGAAAAGAAATTATCGATCTGTTTGTACCAAAAAATTGATTAAACAAACTTTTTTAGAGCTATTGAAGGATCAAGAAAAGGTAGAACAGATTAAAGTTACAGATATTTGTCGAATTGCTCAAATAACGCGTGGAACATTTTATCGCTATTATCAAAGTGTTTCCGATTTGCTTGACCAATTACGGATTGAACTTTTTCAGCAAACAATCGCATTAGTTAAACAACGTTTTGAAAAGGGCGAAAGAAATTTATTGCCAGCAATTTTTGAAGTGTTGAAGCAAAATGATGTTAATTTAGTTAAAGCAACCATGAATCATGAGTATGGACAATCTTTTCTCGAAAATGTTTTTAAAAGCTATCGTGAAGCTATTCGTCCTACTCTGAAACAAAAAATTACTTATTTGACGGATAATCAATTTGATTATTATTATTCTTACGTTTCTAACGGTATTATTGGAGTAATTTTAGCTTGGATTGATAAAGGTATGTATCAAGAAACTGATGTATTGGAAAAAATAATCATTGAAATGATTTTTCAAAGCGAGAAACAGTTAGCTTATGAAGTGAAAAAACTGGCAAGATTGTCAAATAGAAAATAAATTTAATAATAAAAAATCCCCCTTGTTTGTTAGCTGACAAATAAGGGGGTTAATTAGTACCAGGAATATTAGTATTGTAAAAATAAAATCAGTTAAATCCGATTCAATCATCATTTTTTTCACGAACGTGTTCACGAACTTGTTCAAAGATTGTAAACACGTGGCGATCGGAAAGCTGATAATTAATTTTTTGACCATCTCGAATTCCGCAAACAAGACCAGTCTGCCGTAATAATTTTAATTGATGTGAAATTGCTGACTGGGAGATGCCAATAGCTTCAGCTATTTCGTTAACTGGCAGACTTTTTTCTGCAAGCAAAAAAAGAATTTTATAACGAGTTTGATCACCGAAGGCTTTAAAAAGCTGCACACTTTTTTCTAATTCCGGCAGTGATGGCAGTTGAATGTCCGTGGATTTTGTCATGAGATTCACCTTTCACTGGATAAAGTAAAAAGAAAAACAAAATTAATTGTCTAACTAGCATTATACTCCTGAAATTAAAAAATATGAAACTTGAATCAAAATCGTTTTATTCAGCTTTAGCTGCCAAATAATCCAGCAATTTAAAAAATTTAGTTGAGTTAACGTCATAAGCAAGAGTAACTTCTCGGCCGTTGGCATCTTGGTAAAGTCGGCCATCGCTTGGAGCAGTTGTGTTAACTTTGCAAAGAACTTTTTTGGTTTTTACCAAATCAGGTTGATAAAAATAACAGGTTGTTAGCACATCCCAAAGATAATAAGTCGAGTTGGTTGCAAACTGGCGAAGCTCAGGGACTAAAGCGTAGCTATTACCTAAAAAGTCAAAACCGCTAAAACGTCGATAAGTCGCCCAGTGTTGACGAATAGCTGCTGTCAGCGGGACATTGTTAGTACTTTCTAAACTTACTAAATCGATCTTGATTGGGCTGGCAAAAACAGTTGCCACGGCTGCTGGATCCCAAAAGGCGTTCCATTCTTGAGTTCCATCTGAGTCCGGTTCTGCCACATTTCCATTTTCCAAAAACGTTCCACCCATCCAAATCAATTTTTCAATCTTAGCAGAAATCTGCGGTTCCATTTCTAATACACGGGCTAAGTCAGTTAATGGACCAGTAAATAATAAAGTAACCGGTTCAGCAGCAGTTTGTAAATGTTGTAGTAAATCAAGATGAGCCGGTTGTGTGGCAATTGGAGTCCGAATAGTGCCTGATTCGTTTAGTATTGGTAATGCATTTTGTTGAAAAGTGGTTAATCGCCATTCCTTGGGAAAGGGATGGACACCGCGGGCTGTAGAAACTGAAATAGTTAAATTTTTGTCATGACCAAAACGATCAACAATTTTCCGACTAGCTTCTGTCGCAGGAGCAACATAGCTATCAGCATCAACAACGCTGACACCAAGTAAATTGACATTCATTTGTAGTAATAAAAATAATGAAACTAAATCATCCACGCCGCCATCATGACTAAAATAGACACGTTTATTCATAAAATCCTCCTAAATTTTGCTTAATCTCCCATTAATAAATCAGTATACTTTAAACAATAATATTCGTCAAAACTGTGATAATTTCTTTTAAAGATTATATTAAACAACTATTTTCTTCTAAATACGAACAAAAAAATAAATTATTAAAAAAATGTATTGATTAATTCAAAGGGAATGTGTATACTGAAAAACATAATTAAATTAAAGGATCTGGGGGATTTTTAGGTGAAGAAAAAAGTAATGGCCGTAATTGCAGCGACTTTAGCTTTAGGGACAATTTTAGTTGGTTGTGGTAGTCAGGCTTCAAGTCAAGGAACAAAGCATTCAGCTGCATTAGTAACTGATGGTGGTGGAATTGATGATAAATCATTCAATCAATCAGCTTGGGAAGGTTTAGAAAGTTGGGGAAAAAGTCATGATCTGAAAAAAGGTGTCAATGGTTATAACTATGCCCAATCAAGTGACGATGCTGATTTTCAGCCTAATATCAATAAACTGATAAAAGCGAAGTATGCGACTATTTTTGGAATAGGTTACAAACTGGATAATGCGATTAGTTCAGCAGCTAAGCAGAATCCTAAAACAAATTTTGCAATTATCGATTCTGTAGTTTCCGGACGAAAGAATGTTGCGTCGGTTACTTTTAAAACAGAGCAGTCCTCTTTCTTAGCTGGAGTAGCAGCAGCAGAAACGACTAAAACCAATAAAGTCGGATTTGTTGGTGGAATGCAAAGTGATGTTATTAAGACTTTTGAAGCCGGGTTTAAACAGGGAGTGAAAGCTGTTAATCCTAATATTAAAGTAGATGTTAAATATGCTGGTTCATTTACTAAAGCGGATGTTGGCCAATCGTTAGCAACGGCGATGTTTAATAACAATGAAGACGTTGTTTATCATGCAGCTGGCGGAACCGGTGCCGGTGTCTTCACCGCAGCTAAAAATGCAGCTAAAAGCGGTAAAAAAGTTTGGGTGATCGGTGTTGATCAGGACCAAAAAGCCGATGGTGCTTATAAAGGTGGCAATGTTACTTTAGCTTCGGCTGTGAAAAAAGTTGGTACGGCAGTAAAAGATTTATCCAATCAAGCGATGAAGGGCAAGTTTCCCGGTGGTAAAACTGTAACTTATGATTTAAAAGATAATGGTGTTGGTTTGGTGAACGATAATATGTCGACTAAAGCTTGGAAAGCTGTTCAAAGTTATCAGCAAAAAATTGAAAATGGGACGATTAAAGTTAGTCCTAAATAAGCAAGCTAAATCAGAATAGATTGCAATAAATAATCAGTGGTGGAGAGTTGGTTAAGCCAATGCTTCACCATTTTATTACCCTGATATTTAAAGGAGGACACAATGGAGCCCTATATAGTGGAAATGCGGCATATTACTAAACAATTTGGTAATTATAAAGCGAATAATGACATTTCACTTCAGGTGAAGCGCGGAGAAATTCTAGCCTTGCTAGGCGAAAATGGGGCTGGTAAATCAACTCTAATGGGGATGCTTTCCGGATTATTAGAGCCGACTGCTGGTCAAATAATGATTAGTGGTCAAGCAGTTAAACTAGCAGGACCACGAGCGGCTAAGAGATTGGGAATTGGAATGGTGCATCAGCATTTTATGCTGATTCCGGCTTTTTCGGTTTTAGAAAATATAATTTTAGGTGATGAACCAACCCAAGGTTTAAAAATTAATTACCGCAAGGCTGCTCAGGAAATAAAAATTTTAGCCCAAAAATATCACTTAGAAATTGATTTACAGGCTAAAGTTAAGGATATTACGGTCGGAATGCAGCAGCGGGTAGAAATCATGAAAGCTTTGTATCGGAAAGCGAATGTTTTTATATTTGATGAGCCAACAGCGGCGTTAACTCCACAAGAAATTGAACAGTTGATTAAAATTTTTAGAGCCCTTGCGGCTGAAGGAAAATCAGTAATTTTTATTACCCATAAATTAAAGGAAATTAAAGAAGTTGCTGATCGTTGTGTGGTGATACGGATGGGAAAAGTAGTCGCGACTGTTCAAGTAAATGAAACGGCGGAAACTTCATTGGCGGAAATGATGGTTGGCCACCAAGTTAAATTTACGGTTGCTAAAAAGGAGACCGATCAAACCAAAAGAATCCTTGAGGTTAAGGATTTAACAGTTGAGATTCATGGACAAAAGAAAGTAGAGAATTTAAGTCTAACCGTTCATCAAGGAGAAATAGTTGGCGTTGCCGGAGTTGATGGCAATGGGCAAAGCGAATTAATTGCAGCTTTAACAGGCTTAACCAAGATCAAAACAGGTCAAGTTGTCTTAAATGGTCATCAATTGCAGCATAAAAATGCGCGTCAAATTAGTCAGTTAGGGATTGGCTGTATTCCAGAAGATCGACAGCAGGTTGGCCTGATTCTACCGTTAACAACGGCCGAAAATTTAATGCTGAAAAACTATTATCGAAGACCAGCCAGCAAATATGGTTGGTTGAATTATCGAATGATCAATCAACGTGGTCGACAGTTAATCAAAGATTTTGATATTCGAACGCAAACAGAAAAAGCGCCGGTGGCAGATCTTTCAGGAGGAAATCAACAAAAGGTGATTGTAGCACGAGAAATTTCAGCAGCTCCTGAATTGTTGATCGCGGCTAATCCGACTCGCGGAATTGATATTGGTGCGATCGAATATATTCATGAAAAAATCACCGAGCAACGAAATCTTGGTCATGGAGTTTTACTGGTAAGTTTTGAGTTGGATGAGATATTAAAATTATCTGATCGGGTAGTAGTGATGCATGCCGGTCAAATTGTTGGTGAAATCGATCCAGCAACAACAACGAGTGAAGAACTTGGTTTATTAATGGCAGGTAAAGTACCAACTGCTTCAAAAAGCGGAGGGAGATAACGTTGAAATTAAGGACATTTAAAGGATTAACGATTCCACTGCTGTCAGTTGCCGCCGGCTTCTTAGTCGGAGCGATTGTGATGTTATTATTCGGCTATAATCCGCTGCAAAATTATGCAAATTTATTTAATGGGTCCTTCGGTGATATTTATTCAATTGGCGAAACTTTGAGAAATATGATTTCGTTAATCTTAACGGCTCTAGGTTTTGCCGTCGCCAGTAAGGCTGGCTTTTTTAACATTGGTGGACCAGGACAATACCTGTTTGGTTGGTTTGGTGGAATTGTATTTGCCCTGTTGTTTCCGCATTTACCAACATTTTTGCTAATTAGTGGGTCTTTGCTGATGGGGGCAATTTTTGGTGGAGTCTGGTCAATGATCGCTGGAGTTTTACGAGCATATTTTGGCACAAGTGAAGTTATTACAACAATTATGCTGAATTATATTTCATTATATTTTGTTAATTATGCAGTCAAAGCATGGTTAGCCAAAAAAGGCAGTGATTCATCTCCCAATATAGTTGCGAAAGCCAACTTAAACACACCTTTTTTGAAATCAATTACAAATAATTCAACCTTTAATTGGGGCTTTTTTATTGCTTTAGTAGTCGTGATTATAGTTTGGCTGTATTTTAATAAAACACGTTCCGGTTTTGAAATTCGAGCGGTGGGTTTAAATGAAGCTGCTTCGAGATATGCTGGGATCAATGTTAAGAAGACGATTATTACAGCTATGTTGATTTCGGGATTATTAGCGGGATTGGGCGGTGCGATTGACGGTTTAGGAAATTTCCAAAACATATCAGTTTCAAATAATTTGCCATCAGTCGGATTTAATGGAATGGCGGTGGCATTGTTGGCAGCTGAAAATCCAATTGGAATTGTTTTTGCGGCACTGCTTTTTTCAGCGTTACAGATTGGCGGATTGAGCATCTCCGTTTATTCAAATACTCCAAGTGAAATCGTTGATATTGTAATTGCGGCAATTATTTTCTTTGTTGGCATTAAATATGTTTTTGAATTGATTTTAGCTAAACGTCGTAAAAAAAATAACTTTTCAGTGAAGGGGGTAAAATCCAGATGAGTTTAGCCACTATATTAATGACAGTTTTTTCAACTACACTGATTTATGCTGCCCCTTTGATTTTTACGGCATTAGGCGGTGCATTTTCTGAACATAGCGGAGTTGTCAATGTCGGACTTGAGGGAATGATGATTGTTGGAGCATTTAGCAGTACAGTTTTCAATCTTAGCTTTGCTAACCTTTTTGGAGCAGCTACCCCATGGCTATCGTTGATAATTGGAGCTGTTTTTGGATTGGTTTTTTCAGCTTTACATGCCGTTGCAACAATTAATTTTCGGGCTGATCATATTATTAGCGGGACAGTATTAAATATGATGGCACCGGCACTGTGTGTGTTTTTAACACGAATTTTTTATTCCGGAAAAGGTCAGACACCGGTTATAGATCAAAGTATGGGCACTTTTACCTTTCCAGGAATTTCACGCATCCCCTTACTTGGAAAAATGTTCTTTACTCATACGTCATTGGCAGCCTATGTAGCAATTATTGTCGGAATTGGCAGCTGGTATTTTCTTTATCGAACAAATATCGGGTTACGATTACGCTCAGTTGGAGAAAATCCTACGGCAGCTGATACACTGGGAATCAATGTTGCGGCCTATCGGTATCTTGGGGTTTTGCTTTCTGGTTTCTTAGGTGGAATTGGTGGAGCTGTAATGGCACAGTCAATTACTTTGAACTTTTCAGCTAGTACAATTTCCGGTCAAGGGTTTATGTCACTGGCAGCAATGATTTTTGGCAAATGGAATCCGCTGGGAGCAACTGCAGCGGCAATTTTCTTTGGGTTAGCACAAAGCCTGCCAATTATTGGTGGTTACATTCCAGTTTTAGCACATGTAAATTCTGTTTGGTTTGAAATAGCACCATATGTAATTACAGTGATTGTTTTGGTCTTATTTTTAGGCAAGGCGGTTGCGCCGGCAGCTGATGGTCAGAATTACATTAAAGGCAAATGAGATTGGTGGAGTTTTGAGAATTTAATCAAGCGATTCGGAGTGATGGTTATTCGATAAAGATAGCCATCACTCTTTATTTTGGATTACTCGTAGTTGTTTTTTTAGGAACTTGACAAGAAATGAAGTAAAATGTCAGTTAGGATTTTTATTAACAAAAAAATTACATTCGATAACAAACTTTTAACAGTAAAAATGTTTAATTTCCAAAGAATTGGCAGGTCGAGCTTGTTATTTTCTGAATAGGTCACTAAAATTAAAAGAACATTAGACTATTTTAAAACAATTTTTATTTAGAAAGTTCGGAATAATGAGTTCTTGTGACATTTATTGGTAAAAAAGGTGGAGGAATAACAATGAAAACGAAAATGCAGACTATGTATAGTCCGTCTTTTGAACATGATGCCTGTGGGATGGGGTTTATTACCCAAATTGATGGCAAGGCTAGTCATGAACTGGTTGAACGGGCTTTGGTTATGCTGCGGCGGATGAATCATCGTGGGGGCACTGGAGCAGAACCTGACACCGGTGATGGAGCTGGAATTTTGCTTTCATTACCCGATCCGTTTTTTAGAGAATATGCTCAGCAAAATGATTTTGAATTACCAGCTGCCGGTGATTATGCAGTCGGAATGCTATTTTTACCTCAAGGTAAGAATGAAAAGCAGGCAATGCTGCAATCAGTTACGGCTGAAATTACCGGAGCAGGTTTTCGAGTTTTAGCAGTTCGGGATGTACCTTATGTTTATGAAAGTTGCGGACCGACAGCACAACGAGCAATGCCGGGATTTGCTCAGGTTATTATTCGTAAACCAGCTGATGTTGCAGCAGGTCGTCCGTTTGAAGATTTGCTTTATCAATTGCGGCGGCATTTGGAAAAGACATTTTCTGCGGAAGAATTTGCGATTGTCAGTTTATCCAGTCGAACTTTATGCTACAAGGGAATGTTGCACGCTTATCAAGTAGGCGAATTCTATCCAGATCTTCATCAGCCAACGATGAGTGCATCAATTGCTTTGATTCATTCACGTTTTTCGACTAATACTTTTCCTAGTTGGGAAAGAGCGCAGCCATTTAGATTTTTGGCTCATAATGGGGAGATCAATACCTTAAAACGGACTGAAAATTGGATGGCGAGTCACAATATTGAAATTTATAATGAAGACGATTCTGATTCGGCAAAACTAGAAAATTGTATGGAATATTTGTACCGGCATGGTCGTAGTATTCCTCAGATCTTATTAATGATGCTGCCAGAAGCTTGGGGACAAGGTACACATTTGAGCAGCCAGCAACGGGCGTTTGACGAATATAATGCTAGTTTTATCGCCCCTTGGGATGGTCCAGCTGCTTTATGTTTTACTGATGGAGTTCAAGTTGGTGCAGCATTGGATCGTAATGGGTTGCGTCCTTCTCGTTATCAGCTGGTTAAGGGAAATTTCCTGATTGTTGCTTCTGAATCAGGTGTTTATGATGCAGCGCCAGCTGATATTCTCGATAAAGGAATTTTAGGCCCAGCAGATATGATTTTAGTTGATACAAAACGGGGCCGCTTTTATCGTACAGCGGAAATCAAAGAACATTTTGCCAATCAACATCCGTATGAAAAATGGCTTAAGGATGAACAGTTAACATTAGCTGATTTACCAGAAGCAGATGTTGATGAAAATTTGTCCGATAATGCTTTAAAAACTCTCTGGCGGCGGCACGGCTATACAGAGGATATTATTCAGGATGCGTTGATCCCAATGGCAAAAAATGGTGAAGAACCGGTTATTTCTATGGGATATGATTCACCATTGTCAGTTCTTAGTCAACAACCGCAATCATTGTTTACTTATTTTAAACAGCAATTTGCCCAAGTAACCAATCCGCCGATTGATGCGATCCGCGAAAAGCTGGTTATTGGAAAAGAAATGTTTTTAGGGGCTGACGGTGATATCACTGCCGACGCAGAAAAAAATGCCAAAAAAATTAAATTGGAATCACCCTTGTTGACCTCAGCAGCATATGAGAAATTACGACACTTAAATGATAAATTTGGTTTTAAGGCTGCTGAAATATCACTTTGCTATGAGCATGTTTTACGGACCAACCGTTTGGAACAAGCACTGGATGATATGTTTAAAGCTGCTGAAAATCAAATTGATCAAGGAGCTAATTTGATTATCTTGACTGACCGGGGAGCAACCCGCGATCAGTTGATTATACCGGTTTTATTAGCAGTTGCCGGTTTGAATAACTACTTAGTGCGGAAAAGCAAACGAGAATTAGCTTCAATTATAGTTGATACTGGTGAAGCTTGCGAAATTCATCATTTTGCTACTTTACTCGGTTATGGTGCTTCAGCAATTCATCCTTATGGAGCATATGCAACTTTAAGTGCTTATGGTTTGGCAGATCATTTGGAAAATTATCGGCAAGCAGCAGAAAAAGGTATTATTAAAATTATGAGCCGGATGGGAATATCGACGATCGTTGGTTATCAGGGAGCACAATTGTTTGAAGCCATTGGTCTATCGCAAGCGGTTGTTGATGAATATTTTACCGGTACTGAAAGTCGGATCGGCGGGTTGACGCTTGATCAGATCGAAGCAGAATACTTAACCCGCTATCAGCGAGCTTTTGGAATGAAAGCTGTTGAACCGTTGCCATCTGGTGGCAGTTTCAAATATCGGCGTGACGGCGAACATCATTTGTATAATCCGCTGACAATGTATAAATTTCAGCAGGCTGTTCGTAGTGGAGATTATCAACTGTACCAAGAGTATGTTAAAGAAATGCGACAAGAAGAAGAACAGACACCAACGACCCTGCGAGCTTTATGGAGAATTAAGAAAACTCATTCAACTGTACCTTTGAGTGAAGTTGAACCAGTTAGTCAAATCGTTAAACGTTTTAAATCCGGGGCCATGAGCTTTGGTTCTTTATCGCAAGAAGCACATGAATGCATAGCACAGGCAATGAACGAATTGGGAGCTAAAAGCAATAGTGGTGAAGGCGGCGAAAATCGGCGACGTTTCAAAGTTCAAGCAGATGGTCGAAATTTAAACAGCAAAATTAAACAAGTTGCTTCGGCAAGATTTGGCGTTAATACTGAATATTTGATGAGTGCAGAAGAACTGCAAATCAAAATGGCACAAGGAGCTAAACCGGGTGAAGGCGGACAACTGCCTGGTAATAAGAACTTCCCTTGGGTAGCGGAGATTCGTGGGTCAGTACCCGGAGTCAGATTGATTTCACCGCCACCGCATCATGATATTTACTCGATTGAAGATCTAAAACAACTGATTCATGATTTGAAACAGGTTAATCCATTTGCGAAAATTACAGTCAAACTAGTTTCAAGTACCGGTGTTGGGACGATTGCGACCGGAGTAGTTAAATCCGGGGCAGATAAGGTTATCATCAGTGGTTATGACGGCGGTACTGGAGCGGCACCACGGAATTCGGTGCGTGATGCCGGACTTCCATGGGAGATGGGATTAGCAGAAGCTCATCAAACTTTAGCATTAAATAATTTGCGGCAGCGGACCACTTTGGAAACTGATGGTAAGTTGATGACGGGTCGTGATATTGCAATTGCGATTATGTTGGGGGCTGAAGAATTCAGTTTTGCTTCATTGGTATTAGTTGCTATTGGCTGTATTATGATGCGAGTCTGCAGCAAAAATACTTGCCCAACAGGAATTGCAACCCAAAATCCGGGATTGCGAAAATTCTTTGTCGGCAAACCGGAACATGTTAAAAACTGCATGCGTTTTTTGGCTGAAGATCTGCGAGAAGAAATGGCCAAGCTTGGCTACCGAACAATCGATGAATTAGTTGGTCATACTGAAAACCTGCAGCCGCGTTTCATTGCGAAAGGCAAAGCAAAATCGCTTGATTTCTCAAGAATTTTAGGAACTTCAATTGGGATTCAGCGGAAAACCACCGATCCATTTGCACCGACTGATCAATGGCCGGAGTTAAATGCATTTGCGCAAACAGCCATTACTGGGCGGCGGCAAATCGTTATCAAAAGTCCAATCAATAATCGAATGCGGACAGTGGGAGCACGTATGAGCGGTTGGATCGCTCAGCGATTTGGCAATACTGGATTACCAGCTGGCAGATTGAAATATCAATATACCGGAGTTGCCGGCCAAAGTTTTGGAGCGTTTGCGGCACAAGGCTTGGAGTTAGAATTAATTGGCGAGGCTAATGATTACGTTGGTAAAGGACTCAGTGGTGGTCGATTAATCGTTCGCGCTCCAGAAGATGCTAAGCAGCTATACAGCAATGCACCAATTGTCGGCAATGTTGCGTGTTTTGGAGCAACTGGTGGTGAAGCATACTTTAATGGTCGAGCAGGCGAACGTTTCTGTGTCCGTAATTCTGGAGCTAAGGTAGTGGTTGAAGGAATTGGTGATCATGGCTGTGAATATATGACCAATGGAGTTGCTGTAATCTTAGGCTCGACTGGACGCAATTTTGGAGCCGGGATGTCTGGCGGATTAGCTTATGTTTATGATCCAGCAGATAATTTTTCACAGCAGTGTAACTTTGAGATGATTGAGTTATTCAAGTTAGAGCAAGCGACTGATGAACAGCAGCTATTAAATTTGATTAAGCAGCATTATAAATACACCGGTTCATTGAAAGCCAAGTATTTATTAGCTAATTGGCAGACGGAACGGCAGCATTTTGTTAAAGTTTATCCAAAAGAGTATCGGCAAATTAATGAAATTATGGCACAATATGCCGACCAAAATTTGTCAGCTGCACAGCTGCAGCAAAAAGCATTTGATGTTGTTGTCGGAGCTCAACCAACACTCATGAAGTAAAGGAGGAAATCATTATGGCTGATCCATTTGGATTTATGAAATATCCGCGAGAAACCAACCCTTACCGTGATGTGAAAGAACGCATCAAAGACTTTGCTGAAATGCAGCTGCCGCTGAGCGATGAAGAACGGCGTAAACAAGCCGCTCGCTGTATGAATTGTGGGGTTCCACATTGCCATGCCGGCTTTTTCTATGCTGGTGGCAAGGCCGTCAGCGGCTGTCCGAATGACAATTTAATTCCTGAGTGGAATGATCTGGTCTATCGTCAGGAAGATAAAAGGGCTTTTGAACGATTAACTAAAACTAACCCTTTACCGGAATTTACCGGTCGGGTTTGTCCTGCACCATGTGAAGTGGCTTGTAATGAGGCTTTGAATGGACAGGGAATTACGATTAAAGATAACGAACGTTTTATCATTGAACAGGGTTTTAAATTTGACTGGGTAATTGACAGTGGCATGCCACAGCATCGAAATGGTATAAAAATTGCCGTAATTGGCAGTGGACCGGCTGGTTTATCAGCTGCTTGGCAATTAAATAAATTTGGTTTTGATGTTACTGTTTATGAACGGGATGATCGTCCTGGTGGGTTAACGATGTATGGTATTCCTAATATGAAATTGCCAAAAGAAATTGTTTCCCGGCGGATTGCAGCAATGGAAGCTGTCGGAATCAAATTTATTGTCAATACCGAAGTTGGCGTAGATATTACAGCCGCTGAACTTAAAGCTCAGTATCAACGGATTATTTTAACTGTTGGGGCTCGGTCCGCTAGAGATTTAGCAGTTCCCGGCCGTGAATTAAAAGGGGTCATGCAAGCTGTTGATTTTCTAACACAAGCGACCAAAGAAGTTTTACAAAATGGAACGAAAGCAACTAAATTGCTGGCTGGGAAAAAAGTAGTAGTAATCGGTGGCGGAGATACTGGTAATGATTGTATCGCCACAGCAGTTCGTCAGGGAGCTGCGGAGATTCATCAGCTGGAAATTACTCGACAGCCACCTAAACAGCGCTTAGCCAGCAATCCTTGGCCACAGTGGCCGATGGTTGCTAAAACGGGTTATGGCCAGCAAGAGGCGCAAACCTTGTTTGGTGATAAGTTGACTGCCTATGAAACAACTGCAGTTGGTTTTAGCGGTAAGGATGGTCGGGTAACACAAATGACCACTAGTAAAGCACGCTTGTTTAAGCCAGTTGCTGGAACAGAACAAGATCAGCCGGTTGATTTGGTATTGTTGGCTATGGGCTTTACCGGACCACAAAAGAGTGTTATGGATGCCTTTGGAATTACTCAGATTAATGACGATTACTCAACTAACGAGGAAAGTGTTTTTGTAGCTGGGGATGCTCGCCGTGGTCCAAGTTTGGTTATCTGGGGAATCCATGAAGGCCGGATGGTAGCAGATCAGGTAGCTCATTCTTGTGAAGTTCGGTTATAAGAACGGATTGATATGACTGACATTTATAAATAAGTAAACTTCTTAATTACAATAACCATCGATGTAACTTGTAATAAACTTGGTTATCGGTTTTTAAAATTAAACAGCTTTCTGGACGGTAAGTTCTTAGTATTTTACTAGGGGCTTACCGTTTAATTTTGCTTGATAATTTTAAGTAAGGAAGAAGTTGGTTATAACTATATTTTTATTACTGCTGATGTGTCATTGTGTGTTGTTTATCAAAAAAGAGCCAACAAGTTCTAAATAAAAAATGAACTCCGACAATTAAGTTGGAGCCCATGAATGATGCAAAGCGACTAAGTTCATTAATAGAACGGTACAATGAACATATCGTTATCAGCGACTTTAATTTTTTGATTTTTGATCCATTTCTTGGAATGCAGCTAAGTTTTGCTGGATGAATTTGTCAAAACTTTCCTCTGGTGGAATTGTTTCATCAGTAAACCAGCCAGTTCCAATATTAATAATATCTCCAATAATTAAATCACGGAGACAACGGCTGACCATAATTCGAACAGATTCATTTTGAAAGGTGCTTTCTAGTAATTTATAGAGTAGGTTTCGCAGTTGTTTAAATGCATCATTTGCAGCGGGATAATCTGTCGGTCGTGTGGACAATAAGATAAATTGACTTAGTTTGCTATGCTGCAAGGCAATATGCCTAAGTTCTTTTGAAAAGTTAATGATAGCCTCTATTCCAGATTGTCCAAATAATTGATCTTGTATTTGTTTTTTTATGGTTTGAATTCCCCAGGCTACAATTGCATATTTCAATTCATTTATGTTCTCAAAATAAGTATACAAAGACTGTGAACGAATTCCTATTTTTTTGGCGATAGTCGTAAAAGTAAGTTTTTCGTCTTTTTCAATTATTTCAATACTGGTTTTTATGATGATTTCTTTGGTTAATATCTGATGTTTCATAATTTATCTCCATTTTTTGTGTTTTATTATTACACTATGAAGTTTATAATTACATTGTGTAGTTATGAATTTCATTGTTTCTAATACTTATTATACAGAGAAAGGTTGATTTTATGAATATTATTTGGCTTGGAATCATTGGTTTAATTATTGGTACCTTTGTAATTTTATTTGGCGGTGGTGGTGCGGCAATTTATTTGGGAATTTTAACCGGAGTGTTTGGTTTGAAAGCATCATCAGCAGCTTCTACATCATTGGTTACCGTTTTGCCTTGTCTTTTTATGGGAGCCTGGAGTTATTATCGACAAGGACAGATAGATTTTAAAATTGGAAATCAGATGTTATTGACGGCAATTCCGGCGGTCATTATTGGGTCGTTATGTTCAAGCTATATTCCTGATTGGATATATAAATGGATTATAGGAATCATATTGATCGTTCTGGGGATTAATATGCTTGTTCAATATATTCGTTCATTACATTCGACCGATAAACATCCTAGCGCGACAAAGCATTCTCGGTTGAAAGCGGGACTTTATGGAATTTTAGGCGGTTTGATGGTTGGTGTCGCTGGTATGAGTGGCGGTGCGGTTATTATTGCGGGCCTTTTCTTATTGGGTTTAAAAGCTTTTAATGCAACTGCGACCTCAACGTATGTCCTGGTTTTCATGTCTACGGTGGGGGCCTTGTTTCATATTGCTGGTGGTCAAGTTGATTGGCAAGCAGGATTACCGTTAATGATCGGTGCTTTAATTGGCGCGATGATTGCACCACGTCTAGCCATTGTTCTAGCAAAAACAAAGATTACAGATTATTTAAAACCAGCTATTGGTGTTTTCCTGGCTATTTTAGGAGTTAAATCCTTAATTTAAAAATAAATTTCGGCTTTTGAATGTTTTTGAGCTGCAATTTCTAAAGCTGCAGCTCTTTTTTTGTTAAATGGTTCACACAAATGATAGTATATAGCTATAAAATTCGTTGGATATGAATTCAAATAAAAAAGAGGCCAAAAAAATGAATTTATCTGCTTTAACTGAACTAAATAATACCAAGATCGGCATAGTAGGCTGTGGTCATTTAGGCCAAGCGATTGCAACGTCATTGCTCATGCATGGGTTCAATAAAAATAATATTTATGTTTCTTATCATGGTAATCCGGCCACGTACAAGCAGCTTGTAAAAAAGGGACTAGCTAATTGTATTTTAGATAATAAACGATTATTTAGTGAAGCAGATTTTGTTTTTATTACGGTACGTCCCCAAGATGTGATTGATTTAAGTAAACTGACTGTGCCAAAGAAATTGAAGATTATTTCTTGTGTGGCAGGCTTGTCAACTGGAACTTTAAAAAAGATATTCAACAGAACTATTATGCGGATGATGGTCAGCGGACCAGACACTATCGTGAAGGGAAAAGGAATTGCTATGCTGTACCCTAATGATCATTTGGCTGAGCAAATATTAACAGGGATGATAGGTTTGAGACTTTTTAAGGTAACACATGAAAGTGACTTAAATGCATTCACAGCAGGTGTTTGTTTGCCAGGACTGCTGCTAACATATACTGATGAAAAAGAAATACAGTATGCAATTACCAAATTGACGCAACAGTATCCTTGGTTTCGAGATGTCTATTTATGGTCGAAAACAGTTTTGCCAGTGTTTTCTTCTGCATCCGAAAAGCAAGAGTATCTTTTAAAGATGGCAACAAAAGGTGGGGTCACTGAGGCAATTGTTAACAGCTTACAAGCAGGAGCACCCCTTTTTACAGCGTTAAATAAAGGAATAACACGAAGTCAGCAGATTGCTGAAGAAATTGCTGAATCTCTGAGATAAGTGCTATCAATTTTCTGAAATTAACAAAAACCCCTAAGAATTAGATTGAAAATCTAACTTTAGGAGTTAATAGAGTTATTAAATGTTTAGTTTAAGTTTGGTTAATGTACCAGCGTAAAATAGCCAATTACAATAATTCCTAAGATAATACGATACCAGCCGAATACTTTAAAGTCGTTTTTCTTAATGTAATTCAGTAAGAAACGAATTGCTATGTAAGCCACAACAAATGAAACAACCACACCGACTAATAAAACAACGCCGGGTAAACCAGCTAAACTACCACCGTGCATAAAGTACTTAAGCAGTTTTAAAATCGAGGCTCCAAACATGGTGGGAATTGCTAAGAAGAATGAAAATTCTGTGGCAACATACCGTGAAGTTCCAATTGTGATCGCACCTAAAATGGTTGAGCCTGAACGAGAAGTTCCTGGAACTAATGAAAGGACTTGGCAAATCCCGATCGCAATGGCTGTTGAATAAGGCAAAGTATTCAAATCAGCGTAGTGAGGAGCAGTATTCTTATTATGATTTTCAATGATGATAAATAAAACACCATAAATAATCAATGCCGCTGAAACTACTTGCCAATTCATTAAATGTTCATCCATCCAATCATTGAGCGGTAAACCGACAATTACGGATGGAATAACAGCAATGATAACTTTTTTCCAAAGAGTCCAAGTGTTCTTTTTTTCCAAACGGCTTTTTTTCGGAGACCACGGATTCAACTTGTGGAAGTAGATGATAACAACAGCCATGATTGCACCTAGCTGGATAACAACATTAAACATATCGATAAATTGTTTTGATTGCTGCAGTTTAATGAATTCATCAACCAAAACCAGATGCCCAGTTGAACTAATTGGCAAAAATTCAGTAATTCCTTCAACAATTCCCAGAATAATTGCTTTGATAATATCAAACATGAAAAATTCTCCTTATTCAAAAATCAGTTTTACTGATTAATCATACAGCAATTAAGAGGTTTAAACAATTTTATTAAGTAAAATCAGCTGTTTTAATGAATTCTTTAATTAATTTTAGTTTATACTCAAAAAAACGACCACCGATTAAACGCAAAAAAACTGAGGACTGAATAAGCATTCGGCCCTCAGCTGCTTAGTATTAATTAATCAGTAACTTCAAAATCAACATTTCCCAAACCATGATCAAACCGGGCTGACCATTTACCAACAGTTAATTTAGGTGGTAAAACAAAAGTTCCAGAAGAAACCATTTGTCCAGCTTTAAAAACTTTTCCTTGTTCGGCTAATTTGGCAACTAGCCAATGCAAGGATTTTAATGGGTTGCCGAGTACCTCTGAAGAAAGCCCCTCGGTAACTTTTTTGTCATTATGGAATAATTGACATTTAACAGTTGCTGCCGCTGCAACATCTTTAAAGACATCATTTGTAGCAAATTCTTTACCATATAGAACTAACCCACCAACTGCTGCATCTGACATAACCATGTATTTTGAAAGCTTGGGAAACCAGTTAGAAAAACGTGAGTCGGGAACTTCCATTCCAGCAGCAACGGTAGTTTTCTTCATTAGATCATCCAATGAATCGTTGGGGTGGAGATCCTCTTTAGCTCTAAATTCAAGCTCAACTTCTACTAATGGTTCCATTAAGGTTTTTAAGCTGCGTTTAACTGGTGATGCCAGAAAATGACTTTTTACTTGAGCTCCGTAAAGTGGTGAATCAGAAGCAAACATTTTCTGAGTCTGTTCACTGGTTAGAGAAACTTTATAACCACCGACCGTTTCATTTTTTAATTCAGTTAAGCGTGCTTGGACATTATAAGCAGCTGCATCATCGGTAACAGTCGCTTGCCAATCTTTTTCAGTTAGCGGCTTTTGGGTAGTATAAGCTTGATACAATGCCTGAGCGAATTTTTCTTCATTAGCAGTTAATTTAGTTGTTGCAGTTTGTGTTTGAGTCATAATTGATTCCTCCGTTTTTTTATGTTTGGCAGTTCAGTTGCCCACACGTGAGAGAACTGCACCTGACAGTTGTTTTGGTTGACTAATAATTGACTTCATAATCTGAATCTGGCTATCATCGGTATTTTTAATCTGACTGGAATCATGCACGATCCCCCACCTCACTTATAAACGGATTTTAAATTCTAATTAAAAAAACGCCCTTTAACAACATTTGCTGCTGTTAAAGGGCGTTGTAATAACGCGGTACCACCTTTATTAGACTGGCTATAATCAAACAAGCTAGTCTTATCTTAGTTAGTCAACTACTATTACTATCAATTGACCACCCCGATAATGAAGGGAAACAGTTAAGCTTAAGAAATTCAGCTCACAGCTCTAAGGTGATGTTCATCTGATATCTCCTGACTGCTTTTCACTAACCAGCAGCTCCCTGACATTTGATATAGATTACTGTCCTTGTCATTGCTTTTAACCGGAATTTAATTATTTGTTGTCTGTATATTAATCTATCTATCATTGTTTGTCAATGATAAAATTAAATTTTTTCAATTAATTGTGATTTTAAGCAGTAATAATACCTGCTGGAAGGCTTGTGGAAGGGATCAAAAGGACTAAGAAAAATTAAATGGTGGTGTATTAAACTTGTTAAATATAAAACAAAAAAACATTTAATGTGAGTTACCAATTACTGATACAGATGAATTAATCATAAACAATCCACCAAGAGTCATTAGCGTAAAATAATTTTTTCAATAAGTTTGCGCTAGCTATTTACATTGTGCACAATTAATTCTATAATAGGTGATGGAATTAGAAAAATTCTAAATTACTACAAAGGAAGGGTGCTTTTATGAACTTTATCAATCAAAAGTTGACCGACTTCAAGGTTAATGCTTATCAACAAGGTAAGACTCACTCTGTTTCTTTACAGGATGTTTTAGGCAAATGGTCAGTTTTCTTCTTTTACCCAGCAGATTTTTCATTTGTTTGTCCAACAGAATTAGGTGATCTGCAGGATCATTATACGGAGTTCAAACAAGCTGGCGCAGAGGTTTATTCAGTTTCCGAAGATACAGAATTTGTGCACAAAGCTTGGGCAGAAGCAACCGATACGATTGGCAAAGTTCAGTACCCGATGTTGGCTGACCCAGCCGGAAAACTAGCTCGTTTCTTTGGTGTTTTAGATGAAGAAGCTGGTCAAGCTTTTCGCGGAGTCTTTATTGTAGACCCACAAGGCCAAATTAAATCATATACTATTAACGACATGGGAATCGGCCGTGATGCTGGTGAAATTTTACGGACATTGCAGGCTGCTCAATTTGTTGAAGAACACGGCGATAAGGTTTGCCCAGCTCACTGGCATCCGGGTGATGACACAATCACACCAAGTCTAGATTTAGTCGGCAAAATTTAAGAGGGCCTGACAATGGCAGATAAAAAAATTTATGATACGGTAATCATTGGTGCTGGTCCTGCCGGATTAAGTGCGGCAATTTATGCTGGACGAGCAACGATGGATACTTTAGTAATCGAGGCTGACCAAGTTGGTGGACAAGTAACAACAACTTCAGTAGTTTGGAACTATCCGGCAGTTGAAAAGATTGATGGAACTGCACTAATGAATCAAATGCAGCAACAAGCGGCTGATTTTGGAGTACAAATTGTCCATGATCAAATTACTGGTTATGAGTTGAAAGGTGATACAAAAGTTCTGCATGGTCAATATGATTATTATGCACGCAGCGTCATTATTGCTGCTGGTGCTAAACCACGGGAATTAAATTTTCCGGGAGAAAAACAATTTCGTGGCCATGGAATAGCTTTTTGTTCAACTTGTGATGGAGAGTTATTTACCGGTATGCAGATTTTTGTAATTGGTGGCGGCTATGCAGCGGCAGAAGAAGCGGATTATTTAACTCGTTATGCGAAACATGTAACAGTTATCTCTCGTGAAGCGGCATTTACTTGCGCACCGTTAACTGCAGCGCGGGCTTTGAATAATCCTAAGGTTGACGTCAAGTTTAATACTGAAATTGTGCGTGTCACTGGGAAAGATTATCTGGAAACAGCTGTTTTTAAAAATAATCAAACTGGAAAAGAGTTTTCGTACCAGCCTGATCCAAATGAACAGACTTTCGGAATCTTTATCTATGTTGGCACACAGCCAGCAACAGCTGGATTGACAGCTGAATTGGATCATGATAAACGTGGTTATTTAAAAGTTAACTCCGCTTTAGAAACTAATTTGCCAGGTGTCTTTGCAGCGGGAGATATAGTAGTAAAGCCACTGCGGCAAATTGTAACAGCTGCTAGTGATGGTGCGGTCGCAGCAACTAGCGCTGAGCACTATGTGACAGCTCTCAAACAGCGGTTGCAGATTCCAGTTGAACGTCGGGATAAGCCAGCTGCTCAACCAGTTGGGCAAACAACCAAATTAGCTGAAGCAACGGCAACACCGATTGCTCATCAAGGAAAATGGTTTGCAGCCAAACTGCAACAGCAATTAAAATCGATTTTTGCCCGACTAACTAAAAAGGTTACATTGCAGGTTTTGAGTGATGATAGTCAAAAGAGTCAAGAACTTCAAAGTTTTGTTAAAGAATTTTGCGAGTTGGATCAACATTTTGATTATCAAATTCAGCCAGCTGCAAGTGATGAAACATTTTTACCAAGATTAGAATTGTTAGATCAACAACTGCAACCGACAGGAATTAGCTTTGCCGGTGTACCAACAGGGCATGAATTAAATTCTTTAGTTTTGGCAATCTATAATTTGGCTGGTCCTGGTCAAGAGATGGATCCAGCTTTAATTGCAAGAATTAAAGCTTTGCCAGCGCTGAAGATTAAAATTGGGGTAGCATTAACTTGTCATTTTTGTCCTGATGTAGTGGCTGCTTGTCAGCATATGGCAGTAATCAACCCAAATATTTCTGCTGAAATGTTGGATCTGCAGCTATTTCCACAGTTGCGACAAGAAAAGCATATCATGAGTGTTCCAGCGACAATGATTGCGGATCAACCAGTCATTTTTGGCAGTCAAACAGCTGAACAGTTAGTAACTGCGTGTGAACAAGCAGCAGTTAAATAATTTTTATAAATAAAAAAGCGATTTGATACTGAAATGTTAGCAGTATCAAATCGTTTTTTTATTTCCGATAAGGAACTTGTTCAAAAATATTGTAAAACTGTGATTTATCGTTATATCCACCTAAATAATTACCATTTATTCCGGCTTTTTGCCCCAAAATTTCCAACTCAATGATTATTTTTTCTTCAGCTGGTGGAAAATGCAATTTTCCTTTTAAGGCAGTACTTCGAAGATAATTGATTAAATGATTGATTAAAACAGCAGGTTCTTTCGTTTGATCTAATTTAGAATAAACTTGCAGTAAGACATCGATAATATCTAACAATTCAGCTGGACGTGCCGATGTTTGATCTAGTTGTTGCAGCAATTTTTTGATGTTATTTTTGGCTTTTTCACGGTCAATATCAGTTTGATTCACAGGAAACCAACTCCTTAGCTGTAATTACTATTATTAATTATACTATATTTTTATACTGAAAAAAAGATTGTTGTGCCAATGATATTGATAAATAAATTATTTGAATTGTAATTAAAATTGGTAATCTGTGTGGTTTAGATATGTTTACATTCAAATTCAAGGGAGTGTCAAGAATTTTGTTTTGGATAGCTTGCTAGGTAATTTTATAGACACAACATTAATACAGAGGAAACTAATTGTTTACGTAAATGTGTGGTTTCTTTTTTGTTTCCTAAACTTTTGAGATTATATAAATATCGATGAATGAGATTGATAAATATATTTCTAGGCACGGGGGTTCTTATGAAAAAATCTATTCAGTTAGTTACATTGGCATTAACAACTATAACTTTAAGTAGTACTGCTGTTCCTGTTGCATCTGCTTTTGCGGATACAACAGGAACTTCATCTGTTACAAAAGTTGATTATCAAAGTATGAATTCAGATCAATTGGGTAATATTGTTGGTACATATGACATGAATAATTTAACTACCGAACAAGAAGATGTGGTTAATATCTATTCAACTCAGCTTCTGGAAGAATTGAAATCTGAATTATTGCAAAGTGCGCCTACAATTGAGACAACAACGCCACGTTTTCAATCTAGAGCGGCATTAGGGTTAATGGCACGGCTAATTGCCAAATATGGGAAAGTATATGTTACTAAGACGTTACCCAAGATTTTATACAAGAAAGTTACAAAACTAATTGGTAAAAAAGTTAGTCAGGCTAAGTTCATGAGTATTTGGAATAACACTATTGGTGTTGCAACTGGAGCTGCTTTGGAAAGTACAATTTCTAAAGGATTACAGTCATGTGGTGTTCCTAAGGGAATTGCAAATACGGCGGCAACAATTATTACTACAGCCGTTGGTATCTTAGTGTAAAATGAGATATATGGAAAATATTATTAAGATTTTATGTTTGTGTTTAGTGGCCGGATTGATTTTATTTTTAATATTTAGATTTGTAACAGATTTTAAAGCTACACTAGTGTTGGCTCTTATTATTTTGGTTGGAAATTTTATTAAAACACACTTTTTTGGTAAGTAGTTATTATAGTCAAACACGGTAATGGTCCCTTTGTGTTCAGTATGGGGGTGCTAGCTAAAAAACATTGAAACCCTAACGCAAATTCCTATACAAGTACCTCAGGGTCTATAACTAACAAGTTGTCTTACCAATCAAAGATTTAAATGTTCTCAAAAAGGTTCAAGATACTTTACTCAATAATTTCAAAGCTGGCCGACGCAACTATACAATTTTTCAAGTTGGTAAAGCTACGTTGCTAGTAGATATGGACTTAGAATTAAGTATTACAATCACAAAATAATTGTAACTGTTATTTGACTTTAACAACTGTTGTTTGAGATGGTATAAACCAGTTTTCTACAGAAAAAGCATAAATATTATATGCACTAATCATAATAACCAAAATCGAAGCTGTAATAATGGTCTTATAAAGACTATTATACTTGTTGTTACGCCATAATATATAAATTGGAACGATTAATCCTAATAAAGGAATAAGTGCAGAAATAACGGTAACGATAAACAATAAAAGACCTTCGTCTTTATTCTGATAGAGCTTTGTATTTATCGAGTTTAATTTTTGCTGCTTTTCTTTAATTTCAATATTATTTTTTTCAATTTTATTTTGTAATTGTTCGTTCTCTCTTAGTAGTTCATCAATTGAAATTTTGTAAAGGTCACTTAATGCAATTAAATTATCCAAATCTGGATATCCACGGCCATTTTCCCACTTTGAAATAGATTGCCTTGAAATATGTAAAATAGTTGCAATTTCATTTTGAGAAAAACCGTTAGCTTGTCGAGCTTCGCGTAATTTATTAGGTAAGGCGTTCATTCAAATTCCTCTTTTCTTATCTTGATAAGAGCATAATACAAAAGAAGTTTCCAAAGCAACATGTTTTGGAAACTTCTTTATATATGAGTATTTTTTTTAGAAGAGAAATAGGAACAAGGGTACTAATTTCCAAAAAGATTCATATTGTAAATTAGTCCTCCAATCCAACCACCCTTATTTAACTTTTTTAATAAAATCCGGCCATCATCTGATAGATGACCTTTTAAGGATAATGTTTTTAAAGAATTTGTAAGT
This sequence comes from Liquorilactobacillus ghanensis DSM 18630, assembly GCF_001435235.1. Classification (GTDB taxonomy): domain Bacteria; phylum Bacillota; class Bacilli; order Lactobacillales; family Lactobacillaceae; genus Liquorilactobacillus; species Liquorilactobacillus ghanensis. The sequence goes on from NZ_AZGB01000018.1 coordinate 334,979, forward strand.
TTTACTATTTCACGTTCCTGCACAACCTTAGAATTACTGAGATTTTCTGAGGTGTCCACAATAAGCCGTTGTTCAGTCTTATTCAAGTTTGGGTGTTTTTCTAAGAAGTCCAATAAATATTTTTGCTTGTCTGATTTAAACAACTATATCATCTCTCTATCTTAACTGCGTTATCCAGCAGCATATTCACCTTTTAAATATCGCTCAAATGTCTGTTCATACCCGTTAATAATAACATTAATCGTATACTTAGTAGTAGAAATAATTTGTACAGTTTTCCAATTACCTGTGGCAGTGTTTTTAAAGAAAGCATATGGACCATAAGTATACATATATTCCCACTTTCCTTTAGATGAACCACCCGAAACAGGCTCCTGCATTGTCGCTTCCTTAATGGTAACTGGCCGCCATTTTTTGCGTGTAATGGATCGAATACCCAACTGTTTCATTAATCGCTGAAGCCGCTTTATACTACAAGTTCGATTCAGCGGAACTAGTTCTTGTAGGATTTTTCTAAGAATCTTACCAGCGCCATAGCGCTTTTCACTAGTCAGCCAAATACGACTGATTCGTTCCTTTAAATCTTTGGTTTCACGCTCCCGCTTGTGTAACCAACGGTAATAGTCGGGGCGGCTGACAGATAATACTTGGCACATCATCGAAATAGTATGGTTTCCAACATCGCTTTCTTGTTTGATCAATGGATAGATCAATCTTTTGCCAAC
>NZ_AZGB01000018.1:335713-383157 GCF_001435235.1 Liquorilactobacillus ghanensis DSM 18630
CCCAGCGCTTTTTTTAGAATCAGGTTTTTCTCTTCCAAACGTTTAATTCGCTTGGATTGAGCCTTGGCTTCGTCAGCAGTTAAGCCGTTAACAGGCGACTTTTGACTGCCAGAGACCCATTTTAAAATAGTAGAATAACCAACACCATATTCCTTAGCTAATTCTGATGCCGATTTAATTTTGTGCTGATATAAATCAATAATATTTTGCTTGAATTCGGCAGGATAGCGTTTTGCCATTATGAAACCATCCCTTCTTAATTAAGAAATAATTTTACACTCTCACAAAAATTGTCTCAAGTTTTATACTAGCTCCAAGTTAACTCAGCTTGTAAGATTTGATTAATAGCTGTTTCAAGTTGTTGGCGAAAAAGTTCTTTAACATCGCCATTTGATAATAGAGTTTTGGTTAAATCTTTGGTAAACTGTTCCATGGGGAATTCCTCCGTTTTGGTTTGACGATTTAATCATACGGGGAAGGGATTCCCTTTTCAATAGGATTTTTATTCATTTACACAAACTATTTTACGTTCTCTAAATGATGAACGTGAATTAACTAGAGAAACATTTGACCTTGATCTTTTTCCTATATAATAGATTCAGTATAGAAGCTAGGGTGGTGGTGATTCCTAGACAAAGGGGTAACCTTAGAAACTATAAATCCTATCCATGTCCCTATTACTTTCCTAAACATATTGAGATTTATTATTTCAACCGCTAGAGAATCATACTAATTTGTTTACTACTCAAACAGTAGTATAATGTGAGTAGTTAATGAAAGAGAGGCGAGCAATCATGGCAGTTAAAGAAAAGAAAAGAATTCAAGTTCAGATAGATAAAGACTTGGCCGACAGTACCGAAGCAGTTTTAAATGAATTAGGTTTAAACCCAACGACAGCTATTAACATGTTTTACAAGCGAATCGTGGCTAATGGGGCATTACCTTTTAAGGCGGCTTTAACTGAAGAAGAAAGAGCTAATCTACGTTTTTTAAAAGCTACCGAAGATATACCGGTAACTAAATTTAAAGATGCTAAAGAAGTCACCGATTGGCTCAATGATCCAGATGAAGACTAATGATCTAATTAGTATGTATGTTAGTTTTGTAGAAACTAAGGGTGGCAAGACTCGACCAGTATTAATTCGTAAACTATCAGCGCAAACAATCGAAGCTTTTAAAATAACTAGTAAGTATCAAAATAAATCAACTTATATCAAACAACAATATTATCCGATTAAAGATTGGCAATCAGCCGGATTAAATCGACCTTCATGGGTTGATCTTGGCAATCTTTATAGTTTCCCAAAAGCTGGTTTGAAATTTAAAGAAATTGGCCATTTAAGTAAATTAGATCAAGTCGGAATTGCCAACTTTGCTCTCAGCTTAAAAAGTAAAAGAAGGGGCAAAAGTCAAAAGGCAATTCATCAACGACCAAGTAAAAAAATTCAATGAAATAAGGCAAAGTTTACACAAAAGATCAAAAGTAGTTAAGGGATTGATTTTGCTAAGCAAAACCCAGAAGTTAAATCAAAAATTAATTCAGAAAATAAAAAAGGTTCTTCTGCAAGTGGTACTGATAAGTAATTATTCGATTTACAATTAAAATTGGTATGCTTTAAATGATTAGGTTAGCTATTTTACAGAATAGCTAATTTTTTTATATTGTCTTTAGACTTAGCTGAGTTTGCTTGCATGTTACATGTGAAACAAAAAATCCATCTGCTGTGCGGTTTGAAAAATTAGAGATTAAATCAATTTAAATGATGAGGATCTCTATGTATAGGTGTGTTCTTGTTTAAAAGTTAATTAGTAGGTACCACGTTTGAATTTGCCTGAAAAAGTTAACAAAGACGGTAAAAATACTTAGGCTACAAAGCTAAGACATTAAACGCTTAAAATTGTAGCTTGTTTTTTGAAAAAAGTTATTATATTTTCAAGTAGACGAAAACTATTTCTCGTATATATTTAAAATGCTTATGATACAACAAATTTAGTACAGATTAAGGAGGTACTTAAGTTTAAATTTTTAGATAATTTCTCAAATATAGATAAAACTAAGAGTATCAAAAATTTGCATAAAACAAAATTTTTTAGTCAAACAATGATTCTAGTATGTTCCAGATTTGTCCAAATTCTTGATAAATTCGATTAAAATTTTTTGTTATAACTAAATTACTGGCACTCCATTTTAGTAAATTATCAAATCAGTCGTTATTTATAGTTAACGATATAATCCTTACTAGAATAAAATAATTTCTAGCATAGTTTTCATTTTTATCATCAATTAATAGTAAACTTCAATTCAGGAGAAAATAATGCATTTTTTCAAAAAGAATTTTTTTAATAAACTCAACATGTCGATTATTATTCTTTTTTTGTTTCTTTTTTTAAATTCTATACTTTCTACAGTCGTATCCACATCTTCTTATCTATATAACATTTTTAGTATTATTATCTATGCTTTGTTGGTGTTGCTTATCATTATTACCATTGGTAAAGGTGGAACTAAACTATCCCAAACAACTTTTTTAACTCTCAGAAGCAGACTTTATATCCTTCCCTGCTTAATTTACACCCTAGTTATTGTTGCTTTATCAGGAGCTATAAATAACATTCATATAGTATTAGGATATAAAATTTTTAATGCATTAATTATGTTGTTACTAGGTATATCAATTGGACTATTCGAAGAATTTTACTGTCGCGGCTTACTCTTTAATTTAGCGTTGAGTTATTTGCCAAGTACTAAACATCATTTGCTTTTAACTTCGTTTATCAGTAGTGTGATATTCTCTTTACTGCATTTGCTTAATCTTTCTTCTGGTCAGGATTTCAATGCTACTTTACAGCAATCCTTAATAGCCTTTTCATTAGGTTTTTCATTTGCAGCAATGCGTGTTGCATTCAACGGTATCGTAATTCCAATAATTATACATTCCTTGATAGATATTCAACCTAACATAAATGGAAATATGGTTGCCAACGAGTGGAAAACTATATGCTTGATCTTTTTGCCATTACTTTTACTAGATGTTTTGTGTTTAAATCATTATGATAAAAAGCTACAAAAAGTTTCTGTTGATTAATTTAATTATAAAAAGATCTAGCAATTGACTAAATGTAGAAATCATATCGCTCAAATTTATGAATCAAACTGTGGTGTTGGTGGTTTTTAATATACAAAGGCTAAAGTATTATTAAATTAGATGTTGCATAGGTGATAAAACTCATCTTTAAATCTTTTGTAAAATAGAAAACTAGAGTATGTGCAATTTCCCGGGAAAAATAATTAAGAGACACACACGCTATAATGTCTCGAATTATTTATACTAAAACCCGACTAAATTAAAATGTAATAACTAAAAAAACACTAGTAGTATACTGCTACAAATAGTACTGATAAATAAATCGTGTCTGGTTTAAGGTGATATATTTGCCTTGCCAGCTTTTTTATTTGTGTGAACGAATGTGTTTTGTCTACTCTTCAGAAGTAAACTTTTTGTTTGATCAGATAATTTGTTGTAAATAATTCCTAATCAATCATTGGTTTTTAGCTGTTTGGTGACACTGTCAGGAAAGAGTCGGGTTCATGTCGTGGTACTTATAAATAAAAATGCTATTATAAATTCATGAATAAAAGTTTGGTTGCTAAAATACGTCGGAAGCAAGGATTAACACAAGAACAATTAGCTGATAAATGCAATTTAAGTGTACGCACTATTCAACGATTGGAAGTGGGAAAAGATACAAGTATTAAGACTTTAAATATAGTTGCTAATGCATTTAATGTGCCGATCAGTGATTTATTTGAACAGATAGACGAAAAAGAAAAAAGGGAAGATATTATGAATATAACAAATGAGCAGATTCAACAATCAAGGAATAGAGAAAACGTTCAATCACTTTTTAAAAGATTGACAATATTTACTTTTATTATACTAATGTTAGTTTTAGGCAATTTTATTGAGCAGCAAAATGGTTTTTCCCAAACACTAGAGACTGTTGTTTGGGGATTAGGCTGGATAATCGGATTTACTGTTATCAAATTTGTACGTAATATCTGGCTAGAACCCTATTTGGATCGAAAATATCCACTAACTAAAGGAATGGATGTTATGAAATTAAAAAAATAAGTTTTGAAAGTTGTTTTTAATTTATAAATAGCCTCTAATATCTGAATTATAATAGATATTAGAGGCTATTTATAAAACCATATGCTCAAATTAAAATTAACTTGCTTTAACGGGATAATGTTTTTTAAATTTCAAAGATTAAAGCATGGGAAAAACTATTTAGTAAAATCAACATTCTTAGTTTCACGAACAGTTAATAATGCGACAAAACAAGCAATAGCCATGACAGCCAGATAAAGGCCAACAGATTTGATTCCCCAAGTATTTGCTAACCAAGTAGCAATTGTTGGAGCAAAAGCTGCTCCTAGAATAGCTGCTAAATTATATGAGATACCAGCTCCCGAATAGCGAACTTCAGTTTTAAACAATTCCGGCAAAACAGCTCCAACTGGCCCAAAAGCGACCCCCATTAATGTAAAACCGATTACTAGAAAAGCTGCAGCACCTAGAAAATTACGCTGACCTTGTAGTAAGTATGGGAACATTAACGAGAAGACAACTAAAGCTGCAGAAGATGTTAGTAAAACTCGGCGTCTACCGAATTTGTCGGCTAATTTTGAAGCAAAAACGATTAGGACAGCAAAAACGATGATTGCTCCCATCAATAGAAACAAGTACTCACGATTTGAGAAACCTAGGTTAGTAGTTGCATAAGTTAAAGACCAAGTTGCTAAAGTATAGAATAATGTGTAGGTTACAGCAACGATCAAAGTTCCTTGAATTATTTGTCGCCAGCTAGTTTTAAAAACAGTTAGCAATGGTGATTTAGTAACTTGTTGTTTAGCTTGTGCCAATCTGAAAAGCGGAGTTTCTTGCATTCTGGCTCTAACCCATAAACCAACGACAACTAAAAAAGCTGAGGCAAGGAATGGTACACGCCAACCAAAAGCAATCATTTGAGCTGGAGTGAGCCAAGATTCAAGGACAAAAAATAAACCATTACTTAAGAAAAAGCCTAATGGTGCACCTAATTCGGGAAAAGCCCCATAAAGTGCCCGCCGATCTTCCGGAGCATTTTCAGTTGCTACTAAGGCAGCTCCAGACCACTCGCCGCCTAAACCAATTCCTTGAATAAAACGACAAGTGCATAATAGAACAACTGCTGCTAAGCCAAGAGCATGATAACTGGGTAAAACGCCAATTAAAAAAGTTGCTAATCCCATCAGTAATAACGAAACAACTAATGTTTTTTTGCGACCAATTTTATCACCAAAATGTCCAAAAACAAATGATCCTAATGGTCGAGCAACAAATGCGACCCCAAAAGTTAATAGACTGAGTAAGGTGGCAATGGTTGGAGTTACTTCCGGGAAAAAGACTTTTGGAAAATAAGCAGCTGCAGCAGTTCCGTAGGCGTAAAAGTCAAAAAATTCAATAGCTGTTCCAATCATTGAAGCAAAGATAACTGTTCGGACTGAATCACGAACTAGTTCACTATTGTTACTTGATAGTTTGTTAGATTCTATAACATTATTCATTAAAAACTCCCCCTGAGAATTAGATTAGACCCGATATTTATTCTTTCCTGATTTTTTGAACTTAGCATCTCCCTTTATTTTTTTAGCAAAGAAAAAAACCAAGAGCCTAGACAGCTCTTGGTTCGACCAACGCTGCCCGTTTTTTCGGGCAGCAAACAATGCAGCCCAGATTAACTAATAATCATTGCGCTGATAATAATAATATTAAAAATATTAACTGCATTGTTTGACATTGGTATTCCTTCTTTGCTTTTTTTAATTGTTGGTTAATATACAATGAATCCATAAGCTTGTCAAACCTTTTTTTATTTAATAAATATTTCTGTATTTATTGATTGCTAAAAATAAAATTGCTTCAATAGAGGGACTTTTGGCGAATTTATTTTTCAAAAAAAGTGTTGACAGTTCAAAAAGTTTCTAGTAATATAGCACCTGTGAAATGAAATTACTCTAATTCGATTTTAATTATTAGCTTGGAATAGTTATAATCATGGTTGTCTTAACTGATGTGAAACATGTCGATTGCACTGGATGTTAGTGTTTGGAGGGATGTTCTTGAAGTTAATGTACGAAATGGTTGTTTGTCATCATTGCGGTAAAAAGGTTCCATTAGGTAAATTTTGTACAAATTGTGGAGCTAAGTTTATCGTCAGTAACAGTAAACAAAATTTGTCGGTCGATGTTTGTTTAAATTGTGGTTCTTTAACGCCGGATCGGGTTTATTGTTCTGCTTGCAGATTTCACAAAAATTATGAAAGATTATTTTAAAAAGGGAGGTCAAGTCACATGAAGCGAAAATTGTTAATAAAAAGTCCTTTAGTACACAGCATTATTATCCTAGTCATTAACATGCGCGAGTGTGATTTGATGCCTAGGGTAATTTGAGTTATCCTAAAGGGCGAAAATCCACCGCGAGGACAAACGGTGGATTCTAGACAGCATCCATCGTTATCAGATGGGTGCTTTTTATTTTCTTAAAATTAATTAAGGAGGTGATGCTTGTTAAAATAGTGCTAAAAAATTATTTCTGAGGAGGTGAGCAAGTGTTAGGACAGCTAAAAACTGACGTAACGGTTCGATCAGCTAAAAAAACGGGGGCAGATTTACTTTTAGAAGAATTGGCTAAACAAAAGGTTGAGCTGGTTTTTGGATATCCCGGTGGAGCGGTTTTACCGCTTTATGATTCGATTTATCGCAATTCATTTCACAATATTTTAGTTAGACATGAACAAGCAGCAGTGCACGCAGCTGAAGGATTTGCTAAAAGTACCGGGAAAACAGGAGTAGTGTTTGTGACTTCTGGGCCAGGGGCAACAAATACTATTACTGGTATTGCAGATGCTAAAAGTGACTCAGTTCCTTTAGTGGTTTTTACCGGACAAGTAGGAACGGCTGCCTTAGGTACAAATGCCTTTCAAGAAGCTGATATTGTTTCGATAACACAGCCGCTTACGAAAAAAAGTTTTCAGGTAAAGCATGTTGCTGAATTGACACGTATAGTTCAATTGGCGTTTGATTTGGCTAATAGTGGTCGCAAGGGTCCAGTCGTAGTTGATTTGCCGAAAAATGTGATGCAGGCGACTGCAGAGTCATCATTGTTAAGTACCGCGACTGCTGTTTCACCTAGTTTGGCAAATAAGCCATTGACGACTTTGATTCAAGCATTAAAAAGAGCTAAAAAGCCCTTATTATTACTTGGCGGTGGCGTTGCAGCTGCCCAAGCAGCTAAAGAAACACGCCAATTTGTTGCAAAATATCATTTACCAGTTGTAACTAGTCTATTGGGTTTGGGTGTCATTCCCACAAATTATCCGTTTTTTTTAGGGATGGGTGGGATGCATGGAACATATGCAGCTAATCAAGCGCTGACTGAATGTGATTTTTTATTGAATGTTGGCTCAAGATTTGATGATCGTTTAGTAACGAAGCCAACTGAATTTGCACCAAAAGCTTGGATTGCTCAGATTGATATCGATCCACATGAATTAAATAAAATTGTACCAGTTGATTTAGCAGCGGTGGCCGATGCTAAACAAGTATTTAAGCAACTTTTAGCAGCAGATTTTTCGTTACCTGCAATTACTGATTGGCAGCAGCAATTGCAAGTATGGCAGCAAACCTATCCGTATCATTACCAAATGGAAGCTGGAGTCATTAAACCCCAAGCAGTGATTGAGGAAATTGGCAGATTGACTCAAGGGGAAGCACTGGTAGTCACAGATGTTGGTCAGCATCAAATGTGGGCAGCGCAATACTATCCTTATAGACATCCGCGACAATTAATTACCAGTGGTGGATTGGGAACAATGGGTTTTGGGTTACCAGCAGCGATAGGAGCTAAATTAGCTAATCCACAAAAAGAAGTGGTTCTGTTTGTTGGTGATGGTGGTTTGCAGATGACCATTGAAGAATTAGCTGTAATTAAGCAGTATAACTTAGATTTAAAGATTATTCTTTTAAATAATCAGGCACTTGGCATGGTACGCCAGTGGCAAGATATGTTTTATCAAAAAAGACGTTCCCAAACAATTTTTGACGAACAGCCAGATTTTCTTACAATTGCCCAAGCATATGGAATTAAAAACTTAAAACTTGATCCATCCAATTGGAAAACAACATTGGCAGATGTTTTTTCCCGGCAAAATTGTGTTTTGGCAGAAGCACAAATCCCCCAATTAGAGGAGGTAACTCCGATGGTAGCACCGGGAACCCCTAATCATCAGATGTTGAAGATCAAATAAGTTAATGGACAATTTTTAGTAAAATGGCAGCTGATTAAAAATCAGTTACATCAAAAGTAAGTTAGAAACGTCATGAAAGGTAATCAACGCAAAAAAACTTGATCGCTATCGAGTAAATGCAATTGAAAACCAATCTCAATTTTATTTTACACAATTAAAGTTCAAGATTAAAGTTTTAAAACCAAATAAATAGTAAAAAAACAGGAGGAATTATAAATGAGCGTAGATATGCTATATGACAAGGATGTTACAACCAATTTTTTACAGGGAAAGAAACTAGCTTTTATCGGTTATGGGTCACAAGGCCATGCTCAAGCTAATAATCTGCGAGATTCGGGCTTTGATGTAATTGTTGGTGTTCGTCCCGGAAAATCATTTGATAAAGCAAAAAAAGATGGTTTCCAGGTTTATTCAGTTGCTGAAGCTGCTAAAAAAGCAGATTGGGTACAACTGCTGACACCAGATGAGATCATGCCCGACGTTTACAAAGAACAAGTTGCACCGTACTTGGAAGCTGGTAATGTTTTAGGTTTTTCACATGGATTTAATATCCATTTTAAAGAAATTGTTCCTCCAGCTGGTGTTGATGTTGTAATGATGGCACCAAAAGGACCAGGTAATTTATGTCGGCGGACATATGTAGAAGGTTCCGGAGTTCCAGCACTTTATGCTACTTATCAAGATGCTTCCGGTCATGCTGAAGATTTGGCTAAGGAATTTGCTAAAGGCAACGGCGCTGCTCGTGCCGGTTTATTGAAAACGACCTTTAAAGAAGAAACCGAAGAAGATTTATTTGGTGAACAGAATGTCTTGATGGGCGGAATAACTTCTTTGATCGAGACTGGTTTTGAAGTTTTGGTTGAGGCTGGTTATTCACCAGAATTAGCATATTTTGAAGTAGATCATGAAATGAAGTTGATTTGTGATTTAATCTACGAAGGCGGTTTTGCGAAAATGTATAACGATTGTTCAAATACATCGGAATACGGTTCATATACTCGCGGACCTAAGGTAGTTAATGCTGAATCAAGAGCGGCGATGAAACAAAATTTGCGTGAAATCCAAGATGGAACTTTTGCTAAAGAATTCATGGCTGATTTCCGCAATGGTTTCAAAAAGCTTTATGCCTATCGAGCTGAGATGGAAAAATCACAATTGCAGCAAGTTGGTGAAGAATTACGAGCAAGAATGCCATTTGTTAAAAATGAAGATAAATATAGTGATTAATTCTAGCAGCAACAGTCAATCAGAGATAAACAGTCACTGATTGACTGATACATACAGTATTTTTAATGCAAAGGATGTGAAATTAATGGATGTGCTAACTAAAAATAAATATTTAACCAAAGAAAATGTTGCAGCTGCTGCTACTGTTTTGAAACCAATTGTTGCGCATACACCACTGCAATATAGTGCTTATCTTTCACAAAAGTATCAATGCCGAGTTTATTTAAAACGGGAGGATTTACAAATTGTTCGTTCATTTAAATTACGTGGTGCTTATTATGCAATTGATCAAACACCGCCAACGGTCAGGAAAAAAGGGATAGTTTGTGCCAGTGCCGGCAACCATGCTCAAGGTGTTGCGTGGACTTGCCATCAATTGAATATTCCAGCTACTATTTTCATGCCGACAACGACACCTAAACAAAAGATTTCTCAAGTTCGTTTTTTCGGTCAAGAACAGGTAACGATCAAATTGGTGGGAGATACTTTTGATACTTCCGCTCAAGCTGCGCAAACATATTGTCAGTAATATGGACTGACATTTATTGCTCCATTTAATGATTTACGAATAATGGCAGGACAAGGAACGGCGGCAGTTGAAATTTTTGCTGATGCCCAACAGCAAAAACTACCAATTAATTATCTTTTTAGTGCTGTTGGTGGTGGAGGACTGATTAGCGGATTAGCTGCATACACTAAGGCCGTTAGTCCATTGACACAAGTTATTGGAGTTGAACCGACTGGAGCGGCATCGATGAAAGCCGCCTTTAAAGTTGGGCACCCGTCAACTTTGCCAACAATGGATAAATTTGTTGATGGTGCAGCTGTTAAAACAGTTGGTGAATTAACATATTTGAATGCACACCGGTATGTTGATCATTTGACAACTGTTCCTGAAGGCCATGTTTGCACCACACTTTTAGAACTTTATAGTAAGGCTGCAATTGTTGCTGAACCAGCTGGAGCATTGAGTGTTTCCGCGCTTGATAATTTTCGCACTGAATTAGTTGGTAAAACGGTTGTTTGTATGATTAGTGGTGGTAATAATGACATCGGCCGAATGCAGGAAATTAAAGAGCGTTCATTAATTTATGAAGGCAAGCAATTGTATTTCGTAGTTAATTTTCCACAACGTCCAGGGGCATTAAAAGAGTTTGTTAATCAAGTTTTATCCCCAGATGACGATATTACAAAATTTGAATACACAAAAAAGGTTAATCGTGGGAAAGGACCGGTACTGATCGGAATTCGCTTAGGCAATCGAAAGAATGCAGCCGGACTGCAACAGCGATTGCAGAAGTTTGACCCGCATTATATCAACTTAAAAGAAAATCAGACTTTATATGAAATGCTTGTTTGAGATGAAAGGAGGGCAAACAAATGGACCAAGTGCTCAATTTTGATCATGTCTCGTTCCAACGAGGAACAAGAACGATTTTAAATAACATCAATTGGCAAGTTAAAAAACGAGAAAATTGGGCTATTTTAGGTTTGAACGGGGCCGGGAAAACGACATTGTTAAAAATGATTCACGGGGATATTTGGCCAACAAGCGGTAAATTAACCGTTTTAGATCATCTTTTTGGTCAAACCAATATTCCGCAGTTGCGCCGTAGTATTGGCTGGGTCAGCAACGCGTTACAGGATTGGCTTCATCCGGGAGATTTAGTTGAACAAATTGTTTTATCAGGTAAATTTGCCAGTATCGGTCTTTACGAAAAGTATACGTCATTGGATTTGCAAAGTGCTTGCGAATTACTGATTCGATTAGGTGGTAAAAAACTGTTGGGCAAAACGTATCGAGTACTTTCTCAAGGAGAACGGCAATTAGTACTAATTGCCCGGGCTTTAATGGCAAAACCTAAATTGTTAATCTTGGATGAACCGTGTAATGGGTTGGATTTGTTTGCTCGAGAACGATTACTGAATAAAATTGCCACAATTTCACAATTACCAAATCATCCAGCATTGTTATTAGTATCTCATTATACAGAGGAATTATTGCCATGTTTCACTAACTTGTTGCTGTTGAAAAAAGGGGAAATTTATGCTGCTGGCAGTCGCCAAAGATTGTTAACGGCATCAATGTTGACCAATTTTTACGCGGCACCAATTAGAATAATTGAGGATTCACAGCGAGTAATTATCTATCCCAAATAAATCAGAGGAGTGATTTAAATGAAAAAAGCAGTAGCTACCAAGCAGGCGCCACAAGCGTTGGGACCATATTCGCAAGCAGTTGTCTGTGGAAAAATGGTTTATTGTTCAGGACAAATCGGACTTGATCCAAAAACTAATCAATTAGCAAAAGAAGTTGATCAGCAAGCAAAACAGGCATTGCATAATTTAAAAGCAGTTTTGACTGCAACTGGGACAACCCCAGCGGACGTAGTAAAAGTGACGGTTTTTATGACAAATATTGAGGATTTTCAATTAGTTAACCAAATATACAGTCAATTTTTTGTTGATCAACAATGTTTGCCTGCGCGTTCAGCGGTTGGAGTTCAAGCATTACCAGCTGGGGCATTGGTGGAAATTGAAGCAATTGCACAGAAAAAGAAGGGAAGCAAGTCTAATGAGTGACACTTTAAATTTTTCAATTAATGGTGATGAACTAAAGAAACGCAGCGATACGATTACTGAAGGGGTTGATCGAGCACCTGGACGCAGCTTGTTGTATGCAACCGGTAAAGTAAAAAATCCGGCAGACATGAAGAAGCCGTTTATTGCGATTTGTAATTCTTACATTGAGATTATTCCAGGGCATGTTCATCTACGAGAATTAGCCGAGGTTGCCAAAGATGAAATTCGTAAAGCTGGTGGTGTACCATTTGAGTTTAATACTATTGGGGTTGATGATGGCATTGCTATGGGGCATATTGGTATGCGCTATTCATTGCCAAGCCGCGATTTAATTGCGGATTCAGCTGAAACTGTAATTAATGCGCATTGGTTTGATGGGGTATTATTTATCCCGAATTGTGACAAAATCACACCAGGAATGCTGATGGCAGCAGCTCGGACTAATGTTCCTTCTGTTTTTGTTTCGGGTGGACCAATGAAAGCAGGAATTGATCCCAAGGGGAAAGCGGCTACTTTATCAACAGTTTTTGAAGCAGTAGGTGCTTTTAAAGATGGCAAGCTTAGTAAGGAAGATTTTCTTGAATTAGAGCGTAATGCTTGTCCAGGCTGTGGGTCTTGTGCCGGAATGTATACAGCAAATTCGATGAATTCTTTAATGGAAGCTTTAGGAATGGCCTTACCGTATAATGGAACAGTTTTAGCAGTTTCTCCAGAGCGTCGTGAATTAGTACGCCAGGCAGCTCGCCAGGTAATGTACAATGTCAAACATAATATTCGTCCGCACGACATCATGACCAAAGAAGCATTTGATGATTGTTTTGCATTGGATATGGCAATGGGCGGGTCAACTAATACAGTTTTACATGGTTTGGCAATTGCCCATGAAGCGGGAATTGATTACAGTGAAGAACGGATTAATGAAATTGCTAAAAAAACACCGCATTTGGCAAAAATTGTACCATCATCATCATGGACAATGGAAGACGTTCATCAAGCGGGCGGAATTCCGGCCATTATGAATGAGCTAATCGAAAAGGGTGGAATTTTACACCCAGATCGATTAACTGTTACTGGGAAAACAATCAGAGAAAATGTTGCTGGAGCTCATACTTTGAATCCCCAAGTAATTCGTCCTTTGAGCAATCCTTATTCTGAGCAGGGTGGACTTTCAATTTTATATGGAAATATTGCCCGAGATGGTTCTGTAATTAAAGTTGCAGGAGTAGATCCAGACATCAAACGTTTTGTTGGCAAGGCTGTTTGTTTTGATTCCCATGATGCAGCTGTAGCTGGAATTGATGATGGGACAGTTAAAGCTGGTGATGTAGTAGTAATTCGTTATGAAGGTCCTAAAGGTGGACCAGGGATGCCCGAGATGTTAAATCCTACTTCTGATATTATCGGACGGGGATTAGGACGAACAGTAGCTTTGATTACTGATGGGCGTTTTTCTGGGGCGACTCATGGAATTTGTGTTGGTCATGTTTCACCAGAAGCAGCAGCTGGCGGTGAAATTGCTCTAATTAGAAATGGAGATCAGATCACAATTGATCTTGAAAAACGGACATTAGATGTCGCTGTGAGTCAAACAGAACTCGATCAGCGACGTAAATATCTCAAACCATTTTCACCTAAAGTCCGTTTTGGTTATTTAGCTCGTTACCAATATCTGGTAACTTCAGCCAATACAGGTGGAATTATGAAAGGAGCTAATGAATTGTTTGGTGCAGCAACTGAACAATCAAAAATTGCAAGTCGTGACCAAAAGTAATCGATGAGAAAGAAGCGAAAGAGAATGGATAAAGTTGAACAGTTTGGTCGTTGGATTGGTCGTTGGTTTACGGTACTAGTTGTTTTGTGGGCGGCGTTTAATTATTTTTTGCCACAAACGAGTTTATGGGTGGTTCCGAACACTTCCTATTTATTGGGGATTATTTTGTTCGGTATGGGACTGACTTTACGATTAGAAGATTTTGAGCGGATTTTCAGGCGGCCAGTTCCGGTTTTAGCTGGGACAGTGGCTCATTATGTAATTATGCCAACATTAGCATGGGTGTTATGCCTAATCTTTCAATTAAAAGGAGCAACTGCAGCAGGAGTCATTTTGGTTGGCTCTTGTCCAAGCGGGACATCATCAAGTGTAATGGCTTATTTGGCTGGTGGTGATGTGGCTTTGGATGTTTCCATTGAAACTTTGTCAACCTTGTTGGCACCGCTCGCGTTACCAGGTTTATTGTTGCTTTTTGCTGGTAAATATGTTGCAATCCCTACAACAGCTCTTTTTGTTAGTACACTTGAAATTGTATTGTTACCGATAATTTTAGGTGTAGTAATCCATTCAATTTTTGGTCGGAAAATTGAAAAAGTTACCAAAGCTTTGCCCTTAGTTTCGCAAGTTGCGATCTTGTTGATCATTGGGGCAGTTATTGCCGCCAATCATGCTAATTTATTTACTTCGGCAACCGCTTTGGTTATTCCGGTGGTAATATTGCATAATCTTTCTGGATATGGTTTGGGTTACCTCTTTTCAAGAATAATTCGTTTACGTGATCCGCAGCGTAAAGCAATTACTTTTGAAGTTGGTATGCAAGATTCAAGTTTGGGTGCTACTTTGGCAATGAAATATTTTGCCCCGGCAGCCGCAATTCCATCAACTATTTTTAGTATTTGGCATAATATTTCTGGTTCGGTTTTATCATCGTATTGGCGAAACAAGACCAAAACCAAAACATCAGTAAATGCTGCTCCGGCAGCTATTGATAGTAAGAACTAGAGATTAACCATACTCTATAGTAGAAAAACAAATAATTAAATCATTATTTAAGTTTTTACGGATTTTCAGATATAATTATTGTCTGAAAATTTGTGGAAACTTTTTTGATAATAAAAGCTTGCAACTCTAATCGTTAACAATCGTTTGTTGCAGGTGACCATCACTGATTTCATTAATTTGGTCCGCAAATTTTTTAAGCCGTAGATCGTGGGTAACGATGATAACGGCCTTTTTTTCGTTGTGAGCTAAATTTGCAAATAATTGCCCAACTTGTTCAACGCGTTGGCTATCAAGTGCAGCTGTTGGTTCATCAGCTAAAATAATTGCAGGATTAGGGTAAAGTGCCCGGGCAATCGCTACCCGCTGGTTTTGCCCACCTGATAATTCAGCCGGATATTTAGCAATTAATTCAGCAATATCTAGTTCTTTGAGTAGTTTTTTTAATTTAGCTGCCGACAAATTATTATTCGGTTTAATTCGATCAACTAATGAAAATTGATCGCTAACGTTGAGATAAGGTAATAAGTTGTAAGATTGTAAAACAAAACCAATTTGTTTTAAACGCAAATTATCGCGCTGCTTAGCAGATAAAGCAGCTAATGATTGTCCAGCAATTATTACTTGTCCGTTGGTCGGTGCCTGCAAACCACCGGCAATTGTTAAAAAGGTGCTTTTTCCAGACCCGGAAGGACCTAAAATCAGATTTAAGTGACCAGCAGCGGCCGAAAAGTTTATATCATGTAAAACGTGGACTTTACTTAAACCACTGCCAAAAACTTTATTGATCTGTTGCATTTCAAGTAAATTTTGTGATGCCATCTGCCTAACCTCCAATTGCAGTAATCGGATCAATTTTAGTAATAGTCCAAATAGGGATTAATGCACCAAACAAAGCCATAAGAATCAGCCCACCAGCAATTCCGCTCAGTAGTGGTAAATTAAAGGTCATTGGAGTTCCAGCTGGAATGATAAGTGAGGTAAGGACGGTTAGACCAGCGGCAATAATAATTCCCACTAAGACCAGTAAAAAAGCTTGTGCCAAGGTTGCGCGAATTAAAAATTGAGCTGGTACGCCTTGAGCACGCAAAACGGCATAGTTTTGAATCTTTTGAATAGTTAGAATGTATAAGAAGACAGCAATTACAATTAATGAAATGACCATTAGAAAGGCAATCATAAATGTAAAAGTCAAATTTTGAGCTGAATAACCAGGTAATTTATTAATAAAAGTTTTAATGGGATAAGCTTTTAAGTCACTAGCACTTGTTTGATAATTAGCTTTTTGCGAGACGATCGCACTAGTTTTAAAAGAATTATTTAGATTTTTGAGCTGTTGCCATGTCGCGAGCTGTCCATAAATTACCGGAGCAATGCTTAAAGTCGCATTTTTGGTAAAGCCAACTATTTGGTAGTTAGTTTTACTAGAATTTAACTTTAAATGATCACCTAATTTATAACCGGCAGTTTTGAATGATTGATTAACGACCAATTGTTGCTGATTTTTAGCCCAGTGGCCACTGGTTAGCTGTAAGTGTTGGGCAATAAATTGATTAGATTCCAATCCAATAAATTGAGCTGATTCTTTAGCCAAACCGCTTTTTTTGGCGACAACTGAAGCTTGACCAACATAGGCTTCGGTTGCTGTAAGTTTGAGCTGTTGACTGGCTTTTTGGGTAATCAATGACTGTGTCAGATTAACATTAGCATTTTTATTCAAAACAATTTGTTTAGCATTCCAAGATTTGATAGCCGCAGTATTTTGCTGTGCTAGTCCTTGTGATAATCCGGTTAATACGAAAACTAGGTAACTGATCAGCATGATCATTCCAATAATTAAGCCATAGCGTAATTTTTCGTGTTTTATTTCTTTCAATGCTAGGAACATTCGGTCGTCTCTTTTCTGTCAGATTAAATGAAATCAGTTAAATTTATTAAGTGCGAGTTCAAGTCGCCGCAAGTAATCTTGACGTTTAGTGGGTTGCAATAAAATATCTTGAATAGTCGCGTGAACTAAAGTCATAGCTGCCCAATGACGTGAATCTAAAGTCAATGCAGGTGGTGTTGCTTTAGGTAAAAAAGCTTCATTATAGAGTAAATGCATTTTGATTAAATTGTAATAGCGGCAGTTAACAGTTTTTTCAGTAAACTCAGTTACGGTTTGTAAGTAAACTTGTGGTTGATAATCACTTGTTAGGCTGGCAACCGGCAATGGTTGATGAATATCTGCCAAGGCTTGATGGTATAAATATTGATATGCATCAGTCAAGTTTTCAAAATAAGTATAAAAAGCACTGCGGGAAATGCCTGCATGTTTGGCAATACGGGCAACTTGGGCCGTACTGAGCGGATACTTGGAAAATTCGTCCAATAAAGCTGCTTGAATTCGCTGAAGTTTAGCGGTTGTTATTTTGGTAAGATTAGTCAGAACCACGAATACTTTCCCCTTTTCGTTGACGCAGCGTCAATTTATTTTTGCTTAGTGTACCATGCCATTGACACAGCGTCAATGAGTAATTAGCTTTGTTTAATAAAAAAAGTCAAACCAAAAATGGTTTGACAATCTAAAAAATATAATTGATTTAAATTAACCGAGAACGGTTTTAATATTGGCAAATTCACGAATTCCAAGATCACTAAGTTCGCGGCCATAGCCGGAGTGTTTGATTCCACCAAAGGGAAGTTCCGGTATTGAAGCCAAAGGTTGGTTAATTGCTACTTGTCCTGTTTCAATTTTAGCCGCTAATTGCCGAGCAGCAGTCAAATCTTCGGAATAAATAGCACCACCTAGACCATAATTTGAGTGGTTAGCGATTTTTAAGATATCAGCTTCGTCAGTAACGCGGTAAATCTGGGCAACTGGGCCAAATAGTTCCTGATCGTACATTGGATTATCAAATTGCATGCCAGTGATAATCAGTGGGTTAAAGAACGCTCCCGGTCCGCTGATTGGTTCGGGGTTTCCCCACAGTACCTCAGCACCACCAGCTAAAACATCTTTTACTTGTTTTTGAAGATGTTCTTGCGCTGATTTTGAAGATAAAGGAGCAAGAGTTGTTTTTTCATCTAATGGATCACCGGGTTGATATTTGGCGAATTCTTGTTTAAGCGCCGCCAAAAACTTATCATAAATACCATCTTGAACAAGGTAGCGTTTAGCTGCAGTGCAGACTTGTCCTGAATTATTTAGGCGGCCCTTTGCGGCTCCGACAACTGCTTTAGCTAAATCAGCATCATCCAAAACAACACAGACATCAGTTCCACCAAGTTCCATAGTTGATTTTTTAATATTTTGACCGGCTGCAGCGGCAATTTTTGCACCAGCTTTTTCTGAACCGGTTAAAGCGACACCCTGAACGCGCGGATCACTGATCATAGTATTGACTTGATCATAAGAAGCAAAAAGATTTTTGAATGCACCGGTTGGTATATCAGCAGCTTGGCAGGCTGTTTCAAACGCTTGAGCACATTCGGGTACAATGCTGGCATGTTTTAAAATAACCGGATTACCTAGAATAAAGTTGGGAGCAAAAACCCGCATCACCTGAGTGTAAGGAAAATTCCACGGTTCAACAGCAACAATGGCACCGATTGAACTGAATTCAAGATGTGCCGGTTGTTTGGCGATCACTGAATAATCTTGATTTTCTAATGCAGCCGCCCCGTAATCAACATAGTATTGGGCAAATGCGGCTGTTTTGTTAACTTCAGCTCGAGCATCGGCAATCAATTTTCCCATGTTGGTTGTAATAAAACGAGCATAGTAATCGCAATTTTTAGTAAACTCAGCCGCAAGTTTTGCAAGTTGAGCCGCCCGTTGTTCAAATGATTGTTTCTTGGCCTGTTGATAAAAAGTTTCTGCGGCAGATAAAGCTTGTTCCACCTCAGCATCAGTACTTGGTGTAAATTCTTTAATCACTTTCCCATCATACGGATTTACAGCACGATAAGACATTAAAATCTTCCCCTTTCGCTTGCCTTGGATATATGACTATTATAAGTCATCTAACATTAAAATAAACTAAAAAAATGAGGAAGAATTTAATTTTAATACTAGCGCCTCAAATGGTGCCAGCGTTAGCTTATTAGTAGGCAGCTGCTGGCGTTGATAGTTGCTGAGCAAAATTTGGGATTTAGCCGCAGCAAAAGCCGCCGGTAAATTAATCGTGGTCGCTTGACCATAAAAATTTGTGATGACTAGCAGTTGCTGCTGATCCAAATAACGCAAGTATCCCATAACTTGTGGATGATCTTGCCAGAGCGGTTTGATGTGTCCTTGATAGACAAGTTTTTCAGTTTTGCGTAATTTAAATAACCGCTGATAATAAGTGAAAATTTCTCCGTTCTTAAGTTCGTCAGCAACATTGATAGTCGCTTGATTGGTTGGCAACAACCATGGCTTTACGGTTGAAAAACCGGCAAATTTATCATCAGTCCATTGCATTGGAGTTCGACTATTATCACGTGACTTTTGTTTGACAGCGTTAAAGGCCTGAGTTGGGGTCCGACCGGCAGCCAGCAGCTCATGATAAGCATTGATAGTTTCGATGTCTTCATAATCAGTAATTTGCTGATAATTCGGATCAGTCATTCCGATTTCTTCTCCTTGGTAAATAAAAGGAGTTCCTCGTAATAGCTGAATGGCAGTCGCTAAAACTTCGGCTGATTTTTCTCGATAATGAATCGGATCACCAAAACGGTTTAAGGCCCGAGGTTGATCATGATTATTCCAAAATAAAGCATTCCAGCCTTGAGCTTGATCAAGTGCTGTTTGCCATTCAAATAATAATTTTTTAAGCTGTAGGAAATCAAAAGGAACGCTATCCCATTTATTTCCTTGGCGATAATCAACCTTTAAATGATGAAAAGTGAAAATCATTGATAATTCGTGATTTTTTGGCTGAGTATATTTGATTGAATTCTCAACAGTGGTTGATGACATTTCGCCCACGGTAACAATAGTTGGGTCCTGTCCAAAGCTGTTGTGATTTAATTCTCTTAAATAACGATGAACAACAGGCGTGTCGGTGTACAGCTGCTTTTCAGTATTGCGATCAGTCGAATCAACGAGTTGCTCAGCTTTTCCGGTAACATTAAAGACATCGAATCGGAATCCTTTAACTCCCTTTTTTCGCCAAAAATTAACGATTTTAGCTGCTTCTTGCCGAACAGCTGGATTATGCCAGTCTAAATCTGCTTGTGCTGGGGCATATAAATGCAGATAGTATTTATCAGTATGACCGAATCGGCTCCATGCTGGGCCGCCAAACTTTGATTGCCAATTAGTCGGTAGACTTCCATCGGGTTTGGCTGAGCGGAGATAGAAAAATCGTTGATAATACTTATCTCCCGCCAAAGCTTTTTGAAACCAGGGATGCCGAGTTGAACAATGATTGAAGACCATATCAAGCATGACATCAATTTTATTTTTGTGAAGTTCGGCAACTAATTCTTCAAAATCAGCCATTGTACCGAAGCGAGAATCGATTTGATAATAATCAGCGATATCATAACCATTATCTTTTTGTGGTGACACAAAAAAAGGATTAAACCAAATCATATCGATATGCAATTTTTTTAGATAAGGAACTTTGGCAATGATTCCCCGTAAATCCCCGATTCCATCGTGATCGCTATCGTAAAAAGACCGCGGATAAATTTGATAAATAATTTTTTTCCCTAGTTCACTTTCCACTAGTATTACCTCCCAATGGTTTATCTGATGACAGGACCCGTTTCCTGCGGGCAAAATCAATAAATTTGAATTTATCCGGTCGATGAAATGAAGCAGTAATTTGGAACAGAGTAGTATCGGCTAAATAACTATGACTGCGTACGGCCACCACTAAACCATCACTTGGCAAATCAAGTGCTTGACGAACAGTGTCATCAGGTTTTTCAACCGTGATTTCCTTAGTTGCATAAGAAATATTCAACCCTAAATCATTTTCCAAGTAATCATAAATTGAATCAGCTGCGGCCGTTTTGGGTAATTTGGTAACGGGTGGGGTCAGTAAATAGTCGCGGTCTAAAACTGCTGGCGTATCGGCAATCAGCCGCAACCGTTCGACAAAAAATCCTGGCTGGCTTTTAACAGCTGATTTACTGATTTCGCATGGCGGGATCGTGGTCTTCTTTAAATGCAGTATCTTGGTGACAGCGTGCATACCTAAAGTGGCATTTAATTCTTTAAAACTAGTAATGCCGGAAATTGGGAAAGTATAGCGTTGAATATCGAGCACCAATGAGCCGCGACCTTTGATTTTTTGAATCAATCCCAATTCATTCAGCTGATCGAGAGCTTTGCGGATTGTTTCCCGAGATGTTCCATACAAATCACATAATTGATGTTCACTGGGTAAATAGGTATTAGTTTGATAAATTTTATGCTTGATCTTTGAAGCAATATCTTGAGCAATTAAATTTTGCTTGTTAAGCGCAGCCATGCCACACACATCCTTTAGTAATCGTTTTCTAAATCTATTATAGCATCTATGTATAGACAAACAAGAATTAATTATATAGCTTGTTTTAAAAAGAAAAAACACAATTTTATTGACAGATGTATATACAAGTTATAAGATAATGGCTGGATAGATGAAAGCGATTTATTGATGTTGGAAGGAGTGATTAATTTGTTTAGTTTTGCAAAAAAGAAACATGCGGTGGCGGTAACGACCCGCTTATCATCACCGGTTAATGGCCAAATAATCAAATTAGCTCAAGTTGCTGATCCGGTTTTTGCTGGAGAAAAAATGGGCCCTGGCTTGGGGATTGAACCCAGTGATGGTCAGATAAGTGCGCCAGTCGCGGGGAAAATTTCAATGATTGCTGAAACAAAGCATGCAATTGGGATTAAGACGGCTGATGGGCTGGATGTGTTGTTGCATTTGGGGATCGATACGGTTAATTTGCAAGGAAAACCATTTAACGTGCTAGTTAAGCTGGGTCAAAAAATCAAAGAGAAGCAAAGGCTGGTTGAGATGGATCTTGCGGCGATCAAACAGCAACATTTAAAAACAACTGTAATTTTAGTAATTACGAATGCGGTTGATCACAAAATTGGAGTTGAGGTAACTGACAGACAAACAGTTGCAGCAGGAGAGTTAGCAGCTGAGATCAAACAAGATAAGGAGTGAGCGATTATGGCAAAAAAAGACTATACGGCTTTGGCTAAAACAATCATTAAAGACGTCGGCGGTCCAAGTAATATTAATAACCTGATTCATTGTATTACACGACTGCGTTTTTATTTAAAAGATGAAAGTATAGCTAAAGATTCCGTATTAAAGCAGACTGACGGAGTAATCGATGTTATTAAAGCTTCTGGACAGTATCAAGTTGTGATCGGCAATGAAGTAACCAATGTTTATGACGCGGTTGTACAGGAGCTGGGCCCAGAATTTGCCAAAAAATTAGATAATGGTGCTGCTGGTGAAACGGCAGCGACGGCGACACCTGAACAAGGCGGAAACCGATTTGTTAGTGGAATTAATAAATTGATCGGCGTAATTACTGGATCGATGACACCGGTGATCGGTGTAATTGCTGCTTCTGGTATTATTAAAGGAATCTTGGCATTATTAACTTTACCGCAATTAGGGGCATTATTAGATGCTAAAAGCACACTTTACCTGACGATCAGTGCAATGGCTGATTCAGCATTTTTCTTCCTACCAATTATGGTTGGGTTTGCCGCAGCTCGTTACTTAGGTGGTGATCCGATCGTTACCGCGGTAATCGGTGGAGTTTTGACTTATCCGCAAATTGTTACTTGGGGGAAAGCATTTAAAACCATGTTTTCGATCGGTGGTTTTCAATTTCAATTTTTAAATTATACGTATTCAATTTTTCCAATGATTTTGGCGGCTTGGTTGGCTAAGAAGTTTGGCAACTGGCTAAAACAAGTTTTACCAAGTTATTTGCAAATGATTTTTAATCCGCTGCTAACAATTTTGGTAGTCAGTGCGATTACTTTATTGATAACAGGACCGGTAATTCAAGGAGCTGCTAATGGTATTGCTGACTTTATTAATTGGTTAGTCCAAGCTTCTGGTTGGCTTGGCGGTTTGGTAATTGGTGCTTTTTACCAAGTTTTGGTTATTTTTGGGTTGCACTGGGGCGTTGTTCCTTTGGTGGCTCAACAGATTTCAGGCAGTGGAGAAAGTGCACTGAATGCAATTATTTCAGGTACAATGGTTTCTCAAGGTGCTGCAGTCTTGGCAGTGGCAATCAAATCACGCAAGTCACAGTTGAAAGAATTAGGTTTTGCCGCAGCAATTTCAGCTTTTTGTGGAGTTACTGAACCAGCGATTTACGGAGTCAACCTGCGTTACCGGCGTGTTTTTGTATCTGGCTTGATTGGTTCAGCCGTTAGTGGTTTTATAACAGGACTGATGCAAGGTAATATGTTTGGCTTTACCGGTTCTTTGATTGGTTTTTCATCGTTCTTTAATCCGAAAAATCCTGGGGACTTAAATAGTTTCTATGCTTTCTTATTATCAAGTTTGGCAGCCATCGTTGTCAGTTTCTTGGTAACTTGGTTCTGGGGATACAACGATCAGATGGTTAAAGGAGAAAAAGTTGCGAAAAAGCAAAACCCTGCTAAAGCTAAAGCATAATTTCGGGCGTTGCTGAAAAGTAGTTTTAGCGAGACGATGAGTTTGCATTATCGTTTTTAGCATAATCATTTTTAACTGAATTACAGATCTTATTTATGAAAAGCAACAAAAGATCCTTAACAAAGAACTTCCTTTCTAAACAATAGCTTATCAGCTGAACTATTGTGGAAAGGAAGTTTTTGTAGTTTGCGGCTGATGGCTGAAAAAGCTTTCGCCAGCAGATAGTTTGATTCAGTAAATAATAAAGGCATTTATTGAACGCTTGTGAATAAAAATTCGTTTTATTCGTTTTGAATTGAAACCTGAAAGAAAAGACTAAATTATTGAATGATAATTTAATTTAGTAAAGACTTGCTTTTCAGCTTATAGATAGTCTTTTTTAAAAATCTTCAAAACTGCTTTTAGCTAACAAAAATTATATTTTTCACAAGATTTATGCAGGAATTTGGTTGGAATTTCCAGCTGGATGGAGTATATTTGAAGTGTAAAATAGAAATTTTTTAATTTTGGGAAAGCTTTCACTTTCGCAATCAAGTAATTATAAAGGAGGAGATCTGAATGAGTATCGTTTCATTGGCACGCTTTCAGTTTGCAATGACAACGGTTTTCCATTTTTTCTTTGTGCCATTTTCGATTGGAACCGCTCTTGCTGTTGCCATTATGGAAACGACCTATGTTATTACCAAAAAGAAAGAATATCTTCGAATGACTAAATTCTGGGGAAATATTTTCTTATTGAGTTTTGCTGTTGGAGTAGTTACTGGTATTATTCAAGAATTTCAGTTTGGTATGAACTGGTCTGATTATTCAAGATTTATGGGAGATATTTTTGGGGCACCATTAGCAATTGAGGCATTGTTGGCTTTCTTTATGGAATCAACATTCCTAGGCTTATGGATGTTTACTTGGGATCGCTTTAGCCCTAAAGCCCATGTTGTTTTAATCTGGCTGGTAACTTTTGCTTCAATGATTTCAGCTCTATGGATTTTAACAGCTAATAGTTTTATGCAGCATCCAACGGGTTATACCATTAAAAATGGTCATGCCGTCATGACTAGTTTCTCAGCTCTTTTAAAAAATCCACAAGTTTGGTTTGAATTCGGACATGTTATTGCTGGAACAGTTGTAACTGGTGGGATCATTATTGCCGGTTTGTCAGCCTTTCGTTTATTGCACCAAAAAGCAAAGGAAACCGCGTTTTACAAAAAATCATTACGATTGGGTTTGTTGTTAAGTTTAATTGGTGCTGTGTTGGTGATCTTTGCCGGCGATCAGCAGATGAAATATTTAATCAATGAACAACCGATGAAGTTTGCTGCTACTGAAGGAGTTTATAATACAACTAAAAGTCCAGCGGCTTGGTCTATTATTGATTGGTCTAATGAAAAAGAACATAAAAATGATTTCAGCTTGGATATTCCCGATATGTTAAGTATTTTGGCTTATGGACGTCCTTCGGGTGCGGTTGAAGGAATGAATGAAGTTAACAAGCATTTAGAAAACAAATATGGTAAAGAAAATAATTATTATCCGCCGGTTAATGCACTATTTTGGAGTTTTCGGATTATGGCCGGATTTGGCGGTTTAATGTTATTGGTTTCAGCGTTGGGATTATTTTTCACACGGAAAAAGAAACCGACTTTGTATAAAAAGAAGTGGATGCTGTGGGTTCTGGGATTATGCACTTTTACCCCATTTCTGGCTAATACAGCCGGCTGGTTGGTAACTGAGTTAGGACGTTACCCATGGACAGTCTATGGACTATTTACAATTAAGCAAAGTGTTTCACCAAATGTTTCCGTCGGCTCGCTGCTGACAACTAATATTGTTTATTTCTTGTTATTTGCCTTTATTGCTGCAACTATGATTTCGCTGGTACGTTCCGAATTGAAAAAAGGACCATTTTATGAAGAACAAATTGCAGCTGATGATCACCGAGCCGACCAAGTTGATCCATTTGATAAGGAGGCGTTTGAACGATGAGTCCACTACAGTTTATCTGGTTTTTATTAATTGGTGTTTTATTTGCGGGATTCTTTTTCTTAGAAGGTTTCGATTATGGCGTTGGAATGGCCACCAAGGGTCTGGCGCGCAATGATCAAGAAAAAAATCAATTGATCGCAACAATTGGTCCGGTTTGGGATGGGAATGAAGTCTGGTTGATTACAGCTGGTGGAGCGATGTTTGCTTCTTTCCCATTCTGGTACTCAGCACTTTTTAGTGGTTACTATTTAATTTTGTTTATTATTTTAGTTGGGTTGATTATTCGCGGAGTTTCTTTTGAATTTAAGGCTAAGTCTCCAGAAAATAAACAGGGCCTTTGGGGAGCAACTTTGGTTCTTGGCAGTTTTTTGGTTCCGTTTTTCTTTGGCGTTATGTTTATCAGTATGATCCAAGGAATGCCATTGGATGCTAAAGGAAATATGTCAGCAACCTTTACTGATTATATTAATTTATTTTCAATTGTTGGTGGAGTTGCAGTTGTTTTAATGAGTTATTTGCACGGCTTGAATTACATTGCCTTAAAAACAACTGGTCCGGTTCGCGAACGGGCGAAAATGCAGGCTAAAAAACTTTACTGGGTTTTGTATGCCGGATTGGTAGTTTTTGCAATTTTATTGTATTTGCAAACTGATTTCTTCAAACTGCATTTTGCCGCAACTTTGATTTGGGTTGTTTTGATCGTATTGTTAACAGTGGCTGCTCATGTGGCAGTAACAAAAGGAAAAGAAATGGCAGCTTTTTTAGCTAGTGGTTTGACCTTTATTGCCTTAGTTGGATTATTGTTCAATGGACTATTTCCACGAGTAATGATCAGTTCTTTAAGTTCTAAGTATGATTTGCTGATTTCAACAGCTTCTTCAAGCCCATATACACTAAAAGTTATGACAATTGTAGTTTGTGTTTTCTTGCCGTTTGTTTTAGCTTATATTGGTTGGACGTACT
The DNA here is from genome assembly GCF_001435235.1 of Liquorilactobacillus ghanensis DSM 18630. GTDB lineage: Bacteria > Bacillota > Bacilli > Lactobacillales > Lactobacillaceae > Liquorilactobacillus > Liquorilactobacillus ghanensis. Next base: position 362,213 of record NZ_AZGB01000018.1, read on the forward strand.
ATATTTTCCACAAACGGATTAGTCATCGTCCTGAATCAGAGACTGGGTATTAAGTATGATTGATAAAAAACTAATGTCTTTTCCTGGCATTCGGCGTATATTAACGATCCTGTTTGGATTGGCATTCGTGCAAGCCGCTTCGATTTTGGGGCAGGCTTGTTTTTTAGCCAAAGCAATTACTGATTTATGGGAAGGCCGACCGCTAGCAGAACAGTGGAGTTGGATTTTAGCGTTTGTCGGCTGTTATTTATTGCGGCATTTTTGTTTGTTAGTACGTACGAGGATTTTAGATCATTATGCGCAACAGCAAGCACAACGATTACGCCAAAAATTGCTCGCTAAGGTTTTTGAGCAGGGCCCGCAGATCGTTCAAGATCAGGGGACCGGAAATGTAACTACAATGGCTTTAGAAGGTATTGATCAAGTTGAAAACTATTTGCAGTTGATTTTAGCTAAGGTGGCAACGATGACAGTTGTTCCGTGGGTATTGTTAGCCGCAATTTGGTTGTTTGATTGGAAATCGGGAGCATTCTTGCTGGTAATTTACCCGTTGATCATTGTTTTTATGATAGTCTTGGGTTATGCAGCTCAAGCTAAAGCTGATCATCAATATCATACGTATCAACTGCTGTCGAACCATTTTGTTGATTCTTTGCGCGGAATTGACACGCTGCGTTATTTGGGGCTTAGTCGGCGTTATGCTCGGAGTATTTTTAAAACTAGCGAACGATTTCGCAAAGCAACAATGAGTACGCTGCGGGTTGCCATCTTATCAACATTTGCTTTAGATTTTTTTACAACTTTATCGATTGCTGTTGTTGCGGTGATTTTGGGGATCAGATTAATTAATGGGGCAATTTTATTATTCCCAGCACTAACAATTTTAATTTTAAGTCCGGAATATTTTTTGCCGATTCGCGATTTTTCAAATGATTACCATGCAACCTTAAATGGGAAAAATGCTTTGACTGCTATCGAACGGATCTTGGCAGTTGAAAAACCGCCAGTCAAAGTAGTTGAATTGCCAACATGGCAAGCTGATAGTCACTTAACCATTAAGCAGCTTGACTTTGCCTACTCCAAACAAAAACCGACTTTAAAGCAGCTGGCTTTGACCGCAACTGGTTTTCAAAAAATTGGAATTATTGGGTTAAGCGGTTCAGGTAAATCAACCTTGATTAATCTATTGGGTGGATTTTTGAATCCGGATCAAGCGCAAATTAAAATTGCTGATCAGACGGTGGCATCATTTAATCAACCGGCTTGGCAGCGGCAATTAATTTATATTCCGCAAAATCCGTATATCTTTCGCGCAACTTTACGCGAAAATATTACTTTTTATCAACCGCAAGCATCAGCAGCGGCAGTTGAAGAAGCAGTCAAGGTTGTTGGTTTAGAACGCTTGGCAAGTGAATTACCACAAGGACTTGAAACCCAGATCGGTGAGGGCGCCCGTGGCTTGAGTGGTGGGCAAGCGCAGAGAATTGCATTAGCTCGAGCTTTCTTGGATCAGCAGCGGCGGATTCTATTGTTTGATGAACCGACAGCTCATTTAGATATTGAAACAGAAGTTGAATTAAAAGAGCGAATGCTGCCATTAATGGAAAATCATTTGGTATTTTTTGCTACCCACCGATTGCACTGGATGCAAGAAATGGACCAAATTGTCGTCTTGGACCATGGTCAAGTTGTTGAACAGGGTACTTTAGCTCAATTACAACAAAACCAAGGTGCATTTTCACAATTGAGTCGGTCATTAAGGAGTGTCTGAATGCAGTTATTTAAGCTTTTTAAACAAGATAGTTGGGTTCGTCCCTTTTTAAAAAAATATCGGCGGTCATTAATTTTAGCGTTGATTCTAGGTTTTGCCACCTTTTTTTGTGCTTCAGCGTTGATGTTTAATTCGGGCTACTTGATCAGTCGTTCAGCAGCTTTGCCGGAAAATATCCTATTGGTTTATGTTCCGATCGTTTTAACGCGGGCTTTTGGTATTGGCCGACCGGTTTTTCGTTACTTAGAACGTTTAACCAGTCATAACTGGGTTCTGCGTTTGACCTCGCGGTTACGTTTGAAGTTGTATCAAACGCTGGAACAAGATGCTGTCTTTTTTAAAAATCAGCATCAAACAGGTGATGTATTAGGATTGCTGTCAGATGATATTGCGCATTTACAAAACTTATATCTGCGAACGGTTTTCCCAACTGTTATTGCATGGTTAATATATGTATTTATTATTCTTGCTCTGGGCTGGTTTTCTTGGTGGTTTGGATTAGTGATGCTGCTATTTTTTGGAATTATTATTTTTGCTTTTCCATTGTGGTCTTTATTGGCAACTGCCGCCCGGCAAGAGCAACGGAAACAATTGCGGACACAGTTATACACTGAGTTGACTGATAATATTTTAGGGGTTTCGGATTGGATCTTCAGCCAGCGAACAACTGATTATCTGACGACCCATCAACAGCATGAACAGCGATTAGCTGAAGTTAAATCGCAGTTGCAGCAATTTGATCGTCGACGAGACTTCATGGTACAAGTTGTTTTCGGAATCATTGCCATCATGTTGCTGGTTTGGAGTAGTTTTCGTTTTCCGGGGAGTCATGGTGGGGCTGCCAATTGGATCGCAGCCTTTGTGTTGTCACTCTTTCCTTTAGTTGATGCGTTTGCACCATTAAGCCAAGCAGCTGAAGAAACTAACATCTACCAAGATTCATTAAAACGGTTAAATCAACTGCCAGCCATTGCGGCCGCAACTGCTGGTGAAACAAACCAGGTTTTGCAGGGACCGTATACTTTAAAAATTGAGCGGTTGCATTTTACTTATCCGCAAGCTGCAACTCCTGCGCTTCAGCAGCTGAATCTGACCATTAAACCGGGGGAAAAGCTCGCAATTCTTGGCCGCAGCGGTTCTGGTAAAACGACATTGGCGCATTTATTGCGAGGTGATCTGAAGCCGACAGGTGGCAGTGTCACGCTTAACGGCCAGCCTACTTGGAAATTAGCAGATCAAATCAGCCGGTATATCGGTGTGCTGCATCAAGCGCCGTATCTTTTTCATACGACTTTAAGCAATAATTTGCGTTTGGCGGATGAAAATGCAACTGATCAGCAGTTATGGGATGTTATTGAACGAGTCGGTCTAAAGGAATTGGTTAGCAGTTTACCCCAGCAATTAGAAACAGAAGTTGATGAGGCTGGTTTGCGTTTCTCCGGTGGTGAACGTCATCGGTTAGCATTGGCACGAATTTTGTTGCAACAAGTACCAATTGTTATCTTGGATGAACCAACTGTTAGTCTGGATCCGATTACTGAACAGGCTTTAATTGAAACCTTTAACCAACAATTGCATGATAAGACTTTAATTTGGATTACCCATCATCTGCAAGGTTTGTCTTTAATGGATCAAATTATTTTTATTGAAGACGGTCAATTGCAATTGAGTGGATCACCAGAAAAATTGGCTGCTCATAATCAGCATTATCAGCAGTTATTGGCAGTGGATCGCGGAATTTGGCCGCATAAATAAATTGAGTTAAATTTCAAATATTAGAAATTTTTTATTATAAGATTTAGAATATTAGTAGTACCAGAGGAGTGCTTGCTAAAATTAGCGTAATAAAAAAACTCTGATTTCACCAAAGTTCTCCTAAATAGTTTTAATATTTAAAAAGTTCGTTGTAATAATTTTTGAGCTAATTGGGCAATTTTTTGACTAACCGGAGTAACTGGCAGTTGAGCTATTTTAGCAGTAGCTTTTTGTGTATAGTCTTTAGCCAATAGCTTAGCCTGTTCAGTTCCGTGGTGCTTTTTGACTAAATGAGCAATTTGTCGCACTTCACCTTTGGTAATTTGCTGTTTCTTAGCAAGCAATTCTTTAAACTCGGTCGGAGCTGTCTGGTAAGCTAACAACAGCGGCAAGGTATAGACACCTTGAGCGACATCCTCAAGTACTGGTTTTTTTAATACGCCGGTACTTGAAGAATAATCAAGGATGTCATCAAAAATTTGAAATGCCATTCCGATATTTTCACCGATTTCACCGGCTAATTTGGTTGTTGTTGGATCACTGCCACCAAAATAAGCTCCTTCTAGACAAGCAAGTCGGAATAAAGCCGCTGTTTTTCCACGAATGTTGTCTAAGTAGGCAGCTACTGGCTGTTGCTGAAAGCGAGCGGCCATCTGGCTTAATTCTCCTTGTAGCAAGCGCTGCATGGTATCAGCATTGATTTTCAGATAATGAGTACCATTCATTGTTTCAATTAATAGCTGAAAAAAGACGGTAAATAACAGATCACCAGCATAAACAGCAGTGTCTTTGCCATATTTGGCTTGTAGTGTAATTGTTCCGCGCCGCAAAGGAGAATCATCAATAATATCGTCATGAATTAGTGTTGCCTGATGAAGAATTTCCAAAGAAGCAGCAATTTTGATTAGTCTGTCAGTTTTAGCAGTAGAATTTTGGGCTAATTGTGAAAAGAGTAAAAATAGGCCTGGCCGCAGCATTTTTCCTTGCTGGCGAGCACAGTCATCCAGTAAAGACTGGATTGCAGAATTATCTGAAACCATTAATTTTTTGATTAAAGAGTTGACATCGTTGAGTTGTTTATCGACCTGCGGGTAACGCTTCCATAAGTCTAACATTGATTAAATCCTTTCCTGTACTTGCAATTGATTTTGTGCAAGATATTACTTCTAAGTAATATTAAACCACATTTTTCAGTAAAGCGGGAGAAAATAAGAATTGGAGGAACATTGAATGTCGCTGCGTGTTTTTTTAGAGTTGGTTGAAATAAAAGCTAAAACAGCAAGTATCCTGCCTTTTGTCCTTGGAGCTTGTTATAGCTGGTATAATTATCGTTCAATTCATCCGGGGTTACTGATATTATTTTTTATCGCTATGTTCATCTTTAATATGTCGGTTGATATCATGGATAATTATAATGATTATCATCATGCAATTGATACTGATAATTATCAACAAAAAACCAACATAATCGGCCGTGAACACTTATCGATTCGATTGGTGTTCTGGTTAATGTGCAGCATGATCGCTGTGTCGGCACTTATTGGTTTGGGGATCTCGGTTGTTGTCGGTTGGCCATTGCTGCTGATGGGATTTATTTGTTATTTTGTTGGAATCTTTTATTCATCCGGACCTAAGCCTTTATCAAGTTTACCATTAGGAGAATTGTTTTCTGGACCGGTAATGGGCTTTATGATCACGTTGATTTGTGTTTATATTAATACTTATCAAATTTTCACGTGGAACTGGATAAGTCTAGGTAAAGTATTATTAATTTCATTGCCAGATACTTTGTGGATTTCGAATTTAATGCTGGCTAATAATATTTGTGATTTGGCTGAAGATGAAAGTAATCATCGGTATACTTTAGTTCATTACCTTAAAAAAGAACGTGCACTACATTTTTTTGGTATAATGAATGTGGCAGCAATTATTGGTTTGATCGCAGCAGTATTCGTTGGGATTGCTCCATGGACGGTTTTATTATCTTTATTGGCTTTACCGGTTATTATTAAACAAGTTCGCCTTTTCTGGCAAAAACAAGTCAAAAAGGAAACTTTCAGCTGTGCCATTAAAATTCTAGCGATTGGTGCTGCTAGCCAGGCAATTTCATTTTTAATTTACATGCCATTTGTTTAAAATTTATAGAGGAGATGTTGAAAAATGAAGGAAATCGTAATTTTAGGTGCTGGATACGCTGGTCTAAGAGCGTTGCACCGATTACAAGCAGAAAAAGGCGACTTTCATATTACATTGATCGACCGAAATAGTTATCATTATGAAGCTACAGATTTGCATGAGGTGGCTGCTGGAACGCAACCGAAAGAAAAAATCATTTATGAAATCAGTGATGTGGTCAATCCAGCGATAACGACCTTTGTTCAAGCAACAGTTGATAAAATTGATCGAGAACAGCGTGAGGTAACATTAGTAGGTGGGAAGACCCTGCATTATGATTACTTGGTAGTTGCCTTAGGTTTTCGTTCCGAATCATTTGGAATTCCTGGGGTGGAAGAATATGCTTTGCAAATGGTTGATGTCGAAACAGCTGAAAAAGTTTATCAGCATATTGTTGCACAATTGCGTGATTATCAGCAGACTAAGAATCCAGATGATTTAAAGATTGTAGTTTGTGGAGCAGGCTTTACCGGAATCGAATTGTTGGGTGCGTTAGCTGACGCACGTCATCATTTGGCAGCAATTGCCGGTGTGCAACCAGAAGAATTGAAATATTACTGTGTTGAGGCGGTAACGCGATTATTGCCAATGTTTAGTGAAAAATTAGCAGATTATGGTATCTCCTACTTGAAAGACTGGGGCATCAATTTCTTGACGGGTAAACCGATCAAGGAAATCAAACCAGACACCGTAGTTTATCAGGATGATAAAGAAACGGGTGCGACTAAGGAATTGACAGCTAAAACCATTATTTGGACAACAGGTGTCAGTGGCAGCGAAGTAATGGAAACTTCTAAATTCAAACAACGTCGCGGTCGGGTTATGGTTGCTCCTGATTTGACTGATCCAGATTATCCAAATGTTTATATTATTGGTGATGTTTCAGCCGTAATGAATGATGAAAACCAACGTCCTTATCCGACGACAGCCCAAATTGCTTTAAAAATGGGAAATCATGCAGCTAAAAACCTTTTGGCTCAACTGAATGGTTCTAAGGGTGAAAAATTCACTTTTCAATCACAAGGTTCAGTGGCTTCGATCGGCAATACGCATGCATTCGGAATGGTTGGCACCAAAGAAATTAAAGGCTACCCAGCATCTTTTGTTAAAAAAGCAATTATGGACAAAGCATTGTTGGCTACAGGTGGTTTGAAAGAAGTATTTGCTAAAGGTCGATTTGATTTATATCATTAGGAACATAAAAAAGCTTTGGATGGGACATTCCCCATTCAAAGCTTTTTTAAATTGATCTGGTGGAGCAAATATTCACTTATCATAGATGTTAATTAATCCTTGGGTTCCTTGATTGCCTAAGCCTTTAACATCAACCATAATTTCATATAATCGTTTGGCATTTTCTGTTGCGCGTAAGTCCAATCCCATTTTGTCAGCTTCAGCAAGAGCGATTCGTAAATCTTTCAAAAAATGACGAGCAAAGAAGCCAGGAGTATAATCATTGCGCAAGATGCGTGGTACATAATTTTCCATGCTCCAATTATCAGCTCCGCCTCCAGATAAGGCAGCTAAAACTTTTTGTTCATCTAAACCGGCTTTTTGAGTATATAATAACATTTCAGTTAAACCGGTCATTGTTCCGGCAATCATAATTTGATTAGCCATTTTAGCATGTTGTCCGGCCCCAGCTGATCCAAAATAAGTTGTTGTTTTGCCAATAATTTTGAAGATCGGTACTAATTGCTGGTAGATTTTTTCTTCACCGCCAACCATAATAGTTAGACTGGCATTCTTGGCACCAATATCACCACCGGAAACAGGTGCATCGAGTGCGTGAAAATGATGCTCAGCTGCATATTTGCTGATTTTAACAGCTAATGACGGTTTGCTGGTGGTCATATCAACAACGATCGAATCAGGTTTGAGCTGTTTGAAAATTCCTTTTTCACCGAAGTAGACAGCTTCAACATCGCTAGGGAAGCCGACCATTGTAAAAACTAATTCACTGACAGCTGCTACTTCAGCTGGAGAGTCATACCAAATGGCTCCTTGTTTTACTAAGCTGTCGGTTTTGCTTTTGGTTCGATTATAAACCGCTAGCTGGTTACCAGCACTGATTAAATGACTGGCAATGGCAGATCCCATGACTCCTGTTCCAATGAATCCAATTTTCAAAGTTGATCCTTCCTTTCCGAATACGTGATTAAATCAACTCATATTTATCATACTAATAGTAACCGGTATTGTAAAATTTATTGGCTGCCAGCCTAATTGCTGAGATTATTGACAAACTTTTAGGTACATGTTAAACTTAAGTTTCTATTATACGGCGAGGTATCTGCGTGGAAGGCAGATACCATTTTTTTTGCATTTTTTTAAGCCTAATTAATAATAATAAATTATATAGTGCGTCATAAAATGCACATTTATAAAATTATATATTGTGATCTATAACGGTAATCAAGCTGATTAAACGAATAGATTTTAATTTAATTCAATAGAAATAAATGAAAATCATCAAATTATTACTGCAGTTTGTTAATCAAGTTTTTAATAATACGTTGGTTTATTATTTTATAAATATTCAAAAATATAGTAACCAGCTTCTTTATAGTCAGTGATTATTGATTGAGTTTTAGGCGGGATAAGATTATAATTTAAAAATGATTTAAAAAAAGTCATAACTTAATTTTGCAAAAAATATAACACGATATATTTTTTGGATGATTTTTAAAAAACTCAGCGAATTAAGTTGGTGTTCCTAATTAGAGTTAAATTAACAAAATAAGCAACTTTTATCTGATCGTTGTTTAATTTAATGGAAAATATTTAGTTGCAATAGCTACATTACTTGTTACCTTGGCTTGATTGTTATTTATAGTGAACATATTTGCTTGGCCTTGTATAAAGCTTTTTCTGCAGGCAGAAATGAGCTTTAAGCTATCTAGGAGAAAAAAATGAACGAGATAGTTGCTTTAAGTTTTATAATGCCGATTATGGATACTTGTTTTTTATTTTTCGAATTTAATTTCTTTAGACTGTATGGAGATAAGATTGGCAGCAAATTTTTAAAATATGGGATTTTAACAGTTTGTTTTTTAGTTTTTGCGTTTGTTATGACGATCTATTCTTTGAATAGCTTGTACTTTGTTTATTTTCAATATGCTGTTCCGATTACGATTTTTTTTGTTGATGGGAGAAAACGCGGTTATTTTGTTTTTGGATTAGCAGTGATCGCAATGTTGGTTGCATTAATTGCCAATAGAATGTTCTCAGTTAAATTGTTTGGAACCATTTTACTAGGATTTATCGGAGTATTGTTGTTTTGTGAATTAATTCAATTGCTGCCTAGACTTAAACTATTTACAAAATACGTAATTGCAATGATTTTTATTAATATTATTATACCAATTGGAAGTGAATACAGTCGAAATTTGATTTCTACTAAACAATTGGCTAACACTTTTTTGCCGCTGTTAGTTGGATCAATACTAATTACGCTATTTGTTTATGCTTATGTGAAAGCCATGCAAAAAAGAGAGGCTGAGATACAAAAATTAAAGTATGAAGCAAGTCATGATGAATTAACAACTTTATTGAATTATCGGACATTTTCGAATTATGTAACGCAGATCGTTGCTGATAAGAGTTCGGTTTATACGATTATAATGATTGATTTAGATAATTTTAAACGGGTCAATGATAAATTCGGTCACCTAGAAGGAAATCGTTTGTTGAAAAAATTCTCAATTAAACTTAACAACTTTTTTGGCGATAAATTAGCAACTCAAGCCAGTGTTTTTCGATTTGGAGGTGAAGAATTTTGCCTTGTTTTTAAAAATGTTCCAGAAGAAACGGCTTATAAACTGATTTGGAAATTTGAAAGATCATTAACTGATGAAAATTACTTAACGACCGACGGACAGCAAGTCGCGATCTCCTTTTCAGGTGGGGTAGCCAGCACTGATCAAGAAACTAATATTCATGAAGCAATCAGGAAAGCTGATGCAGCAGTTTATCTGGCTAAAAGTAATGGACGGGCGCAAATTGTTTGTCCAGATCAGGCTGATAGTTAAAGTAATCCGGCAGGGGAGAAAATGAAATGAAAAAAGTATTAAGAGGCTTGCTCTTTTGTTTAGGCATATTGCTGATTTTCACAAATTTAACTGAAACTCAGGCAGATAACAATTCAAATTTTTCCGAGAAAAAAAATCTGGCTTATAAGCAGGCAAAAGAATTTGTTGATCACAAAATGTTAGGCAGCATAGGGATATATACCAACTATTTAAACAAAGAAACACTTCAAAAAAATACGGCTTCAGGTCATCAATATTTAAGTGAGTCGGCTGGATTATACTTGCTGGATTTGGCTACTACCGGCAATCAAGCACAATTCAAAAAATTTTATAATACTACCAAAAAAAATTTTTATCATGACGGGGTCTTTGTTTACAGAATAGATACTAACAATCGAAAAAAATATCAAGTTAATGCGACAATTGATGATTTGCGAATTATTAAATCGCTGTTAGTTTACGACAAAGTTCATCAGACTAATTATTATCAACATGAGGCCCAACAGCTTTTTATAAAACTGAAAAAAAAGGTTAAACGCGGTCCGTATTTAACGGATTACTATAGCATTCGCACTAAAAAGCAGTCAAAAAATGTGACACTGTCCTATCAAGATCTACCACTTTTACAAAAATTTGATCCAGCATTATATAAAAAGGCACTGAAATTGGTAACGGCTGGATTTATTAGTAAAAAGGTTCCGTTGTATCAACAGGTTTATAACTTGAAAACCAGGAAATACCATACTAAGCAGATCGTTACGGCACAAAGTTTGCTGACGATGGAACATTTGGCAGCGGTTGGTAAATTACCAGCGGCTAGTCAGAATTGGTTGCTGAAAAAGGTTAAATCTAAGCAACTGTATAATGTTTACAATTATCAGGGAGTTGCGGTAGAAAAAAACAGTTCAGCAAGTGATTATGCTTTGGCAGCAATTATCGGAAAAACTGTTGCGAATAAAGAATTGTATCAAGAAGCCGTTAAAAAACTGCTGACTTTGCAAGTTAATGATTCCGGATCACCGATTTTTGGCAGTTTTGGTGATGCGAAAACCAAGCAAGTTTATTCATTTAATGAACTATTGTCATTGTTAGCATTAGGAAACATTAGAAACCGCGATTTTAGTTATTAAGGGGTAACCTAGTAATGAATTTTAAAATGGATTCAAAGAAAATAGTGGCACTAAAGAAATTTTTTATGACCCCACAATTTTTAGCAACATTGGTGGCTGGATTGATTATTGGTTACTTAATGTTTATTCCCCCGATTAATGGCTATGCGGATAATGGCGATTTTGCTCGAGCAATCTATTTTAATGGAATATATCCAATATCCAGTCATTACACCTACCTTAAATATTTACAGCCGCATTATGGCATTATGCAATATTATAACGAACATCAGGCAATGTTGTTTTCCTCACAGGGAATTTTTATAAAGCTGGCGATTTTTATAAATCAGCTTTTTTACAGCAAGAAAATTTTTGATATTCGTTTTATAGGGATGTTGTACTACATATTTTATTTGGGCGGCATATATTTTTTAACCACGGCTTTGACTTATGGAACTAAGAAAAAAACTAATTATTTAATTGCTGGGTTAATTGTCTTTATTTTTGCTGATTCATCTTGGTCGTTATATTTTAATAGTTTTTTTGCTGAACCGGTAATGATTATTACCATGTTGTATTTGGGTGCTGCAATAATTTTGTTGGGGAAAAATTGTAATCATAAATTAGCAGTCTTTGCAGTTTATTTGGTTGCCAGTTTAATTTTAATTACTGTTAAACAGCAAAACGCACCGTTGGCATTAAGTTTAAGTTTATTAACCTGCGGCTTGTTTTTTGTTTTTAAACAGAAAAAGCATAAATATCTCTTGCTGTTTTCTATTGCTCTTTTGCTGGCAGCCGGGTTTGCAACTTACGATCTGATTACCAGTGATTTTAGTCAAATCAATAAGTATCAAACTATGTCGCGTGGGGTGCTGCTTAAAGAAAAAGATCCGGGATCTGATTTGGAAAGAGGAGGAATTAGCCGGCAATTTGGTTTGCTGAAAGGAGAAATATATGGTCAGACTTACTCAGAGGCATCACAAACCTCGGCTGTTGTTGAAAAGGATTTTTTAGAAAAATTTGATTTTGGCTGGGTTTTGAAATTCTATTTGGTCCATCCAAATGAATTTCAGCGAATGCTGGATATTGCGGCTAAAGATGGTTATTTGATTCAGGTACGGGCGGTTGGTGACTATCAAAAAGCACCCGGAACGCATCCGTATCAGCAAACTCATTATTTTACGCTATTTACTCTTATTATGGGGGCCTTTTTCCCAAAACGGATTGCTTTTTATATTTTGCTTTGTCTGATTTTAACGGTGCTATATTTGATAATCGGCTTTTTAGGGTTCAAAAACAATGAAACTGAATCAATTCTGAAATGTTTTAAAATGCTGGCTTTTGTAACTATGATATTGGGAACGTTTGTCATCAGTATCGTTGGTGATGGTGACGCTGATTTAGCAAAACACTTGATCATGGTTCCGTTAACCTTGGATTTGATAATTTTAGAAATTTTTGCGGATGTTTTACACCATTCTTTCTGGCATCCTTTGCAATCTGGAAAGGAGCAGCTTAATGAACCAAGTGAAAACAACTAGAATGTGTCAGCTGAATTTGCTGTTTTTGGTGCTGATTTTTTCTTTACTACTGCAGGTTTTCCCGGCAAAAGCTGCAAATCTGTCCAAAGCGGGCAATTCTGTTAATAAGGTTCTGGTCGTTTATGATAGCAAGAACACTTACTATAACGGAGAAAAAACAATTGATTCGCTGCAACGGATGCTGACGGCCTTAGGAATGAAAACCACTACCACTACAATCAATAATTATCGCCAAGGAACTTTGGAAAATGGCGGTTATAAAGCAGTTATTACGTTAATTAATTGGAATTATGTTAATTTTAGCAATCAGGCATTTGTGGCCGATCGGAGAAACTTTCAAGGAAATAAAATACATATTGGTCAGAACTTACAAGCGGATGAAGCACAAGGGTTGCAAGCAAATGTTGGTAAGTTGGTGCGGCAGCAATTGATGTTCAAAAATGACGAAGTGAGAGAACAACTGCCTTATACAGACTCGATGGAAATTCTTAATAACATCAAGGGAAACTACTTAACTTTTGGGCAGTTGGAGCTTCAAAGTAATGAACACGCTAAAATAATTCCCTTTGGGGTCATCAACAATAATAATGCCTATTTACCATTCTGGAAGACAACTGGCCTAGGTCTGATCTATGAGCAGCAATTATTAACCAAGTTGCTAACTAACCAACAAGAAAAAAATTATCAACCATTGTTATTAATTACCAAAGTGACACCACTTGCTCATTTAGATTATCTAAAACATTTAATCCAAGTTTTAGATAAGAAAGGAATTCATTATGCAATCAGTGCCACTATTACAACGCAAAATACCAATCAAAAGGCCTTTGCTGATTATATTAATGTTTTAAAATATGCTGAAAATCATAACGGTCTGATTTATTTAAGAATGCCTTATTTGCTGGGAAGTTATCTAACAGGTGCCGTTACCAATGAGTCCTTAACAACGACAATTACAAAAGATTTGCGACTGTTGTACAGCAAACAAATATATCCGATGGGAATTGCGGCTCCAAATTTTTGGAATCATGATGCTGTTTTGAGTAAAAGTGGATTGAAACGGGCAGATGAAATTTTATTATTGCCCAATCCAAAGGTTTATCCGACAATTGCTGCCAGCAGCAGTGCTGCAACCTATCATAAAGCGTATTATGTAGCTTCTTTGGCTAGTTTTGAGAAAGTTAAGGCAACACATTCATTGTTAACAGCTGAGAATATGGAGTTTGCAGTCCCAACAGCATTAAACGTAAATCTACCTAGGACGCTTGCCAGGTTAACCAGAGTTGAAAAAGATATAAGTAAAATTGATTTAACTTGGTATGATTTTTCGGCTGACCCATCACTTAAAAAAATGAAAATGGGCAATAAAACGTTAACTTATCAATTCGGTAATTATTATGTTAACGGCCGGCAACGAGAGATATTGGAAAGTAATAATAACAAGCATAAAAAGTCTAAAAAACCAAGTTCAAATATTTCATTGATTCAAAGAATCAACAATATTTTCCGTTCTGGAAGCAAGGTACTTTTGGTTGTCGTCATCGTGTCACTGATTGGATTAGTAATTTTACTGATCAAAGGCTGGCAAATCTACTTAGACAAGTTTAGGAGGAAATAGGCTGTATGTATGTAGTGGACACACTTTTAATTATTAGTGTAATTTCAATCTGGCTGGTTTTACTGATTAATATTATTTTGGTATTTGCTGGTTATATTGGTTATTTACGCGGTCATCAGGCATCTTTGCCAAGTAAGCTGCCGTTTGTATCTATCTTGGTTCCGGCACACAATGAAGGGATCGTTATTGTTAAGACGGTCGAAGCGCTACTGAGATTTGATTATCCAACTGATAAGTATGAAATTATTGTTATTAATGATAACAGCTCGGATAACTCAGCAGAATTGTTACAAAAAATTCAGCAGGGAAATCCCAACCGCCTTTTAAAGGTTATTAATACTGATAAAGTTAATGGAGGCAAAGGGAAATCAAACGCACTAAATATCGGACTTAAAGCAGCCAAAGGAAGTGTGATTGCTGTATATGATGCCGACAATACACCAGAAAAATCTGCATTAAAAATTTTAGTTTCGGAACTGGTTGCCGACAGCCAAGCGGGGGCGGTAATTGGTAAATTCAGAACAAGAAATAAAAATGCTTCATGGCTGACAAGATTTATAAATGTTGAAACACTGTCTTTTCAGTGGCTTTCACAATCAGGTAGAAAAGTGCTGTTTAATTTATGTACGATTCCTGGAACCAACTATGTTATTCGCAGAGATTTAATTGAAAAAATTGGTGGTTGGGATGTGAAAGCTTTGGCAGAAGATACAGAAGTCAGTTTTCGCGTTTACCGGATGAATTATCATATTAATTTTCAGCCGAAAGCAGTTACTTGGGAGCAAGAACCACAAACCTTTGATGTATGGTTTCACCAGCGGACAAGGTGGGTCAAGGGAAATATTTATGTTATATTAAAAAATTTGAAATTCTTATTTATCAAAGAGGGACGCCCGATTCGATTTGATTTGCTCTATTTTTTAGCGATCTATTTTCTGTTAATGGTTTCCTTGCTGATTTCGGACACGACCTTCATTTTATCTGTTTCCGGGCTAGTGCATATTGATATTTCCGGTTTCAGTAATCTGCTTTGGCTTTTTGCCATGATTTTATTTGTTGTCAGTACCTTTATTACGATCACCACTGAAAAAGGAGAGATGACATTTAGTAATTTGATGGTGATCGTTTTGATGTATGTTGTATATAGTCAAATGTGGTTGTTAGTGGCGTGTTATGGATTAATAGTATACATATGGGAAAAAGTATCGCATAAGAAAACAGGTTGGTATAAAACAACGAGGTATAAATAAATGAAAAAAATAATTAGATTTTTAGGAATAGTAGCTGGAAGTTTAGCAATTTCGTTATTTATGACACTAATGAATGCCAAGGCTGATGATATGAAGAGCTATACTCAGCCGTTTCAAAATAATACAACTACTCTATCTGGCAAATCAGTGACAGCGAATATGTATTTTACCAAGATTGATTACTGGGATCTAAAGACGGCTACTTTGAATTTGAACTATGAAGTTTCACAGTTGGCAGCTGATCAAAAGTCAGATATTACTATTTCAGTAAATGGAATTAAGTTTTATTCTTTTCGTCCGGTTATCAAAAGTGGAATGCAGACTAAACAAATTGATATACCTACTAATTTAATCAGTGGTTCCAATAACTTGCAGATTTATGGACAAGTTATTAACCAATCCAAAACAAGCTCAACGCTGGCGCAAACACCGGCTAATTGGCTGACCTTGTACAAGGGTTCAAATGTTAATTTTCAATATTATTTAAAACCGCCGGAATTTAAAATAAATTCGTTTTATAATCATTTTTCTGGGGCGGATACAATTTCATGGGGACAGTCAGTCATTGCTATCCCCAAAAATGCCAGCAACGGAGAATTAACCGCTGCAACATATGCGCTTACTGGACAGACCCGGACACTATCTACAGATACAGATCAATTACCATTAACTTCATTTGAAAATAGTAGGTCAAAGAAGGCAAAATACAAAATTATTGTTGCCTTATATAAAAATTTGCCGCCAAAGTATCAACGACAAATTAGTGCAAATGATGTTCGCAATAACGGATTTTTAAAATTGTTTTATCAGAAAAATAAACATGTTTTAGTTATTACTTCCCAAAAAATCAAATTATTGCAAAAAGCGGCTAGGTTTGCGGCTAATTCAGAATTAATGGAAGAAACGCAAACACCAACCGAAAAGATTGACGATACGACCGCAACCTATTCATCAACCCTTAATTACAATGGAACGGCAAAGTTAACTACCAAGGGACAAAAACTAACCGGTGCTGGTCATCAAGAAGCTGAGTTCTTTATAGGTTTGCCAAGCAGTCGGACTAATTCTGTAGGCAGCAAGGTCAACTTGCATTTGAGATACTCAAAAAATTTAAATTTTAAGAACTCATTGGCAACGATATATATTAATAAAAAAGTTGTTGGAAGTCATAGGCTGCAACTTGCCAAAGCTGATAACGATAATTTTACGGTGACGCTGCCAGCTAACCTGAAGTTGGGAACTAGTCTGGTCGTGCGAGTGGCACTAGATTTGGCTCCGCGAAGTACGGCCGTTAGTGATAACTCGGAAACTCCATGGGCTTATATTGAATCTGATTCGAAAGCAAATATAAATTCACAAGAAAAAAATGATCTGCTCTTTTCAAATTATCCTAACTTGTTTATTCGAAATCGAACTTATAATCATATCGTAGTCGTCCGGCCTAAAAAACTAACTAATTATGACTTTCAGACAATTACTAATATTTTTAATTTAATCGGTGCTTATGCTGAAAGTAACACTGGTTCAGTTGAGTTTTATACTAAAAAACCGTCAACGAAGGTCTTGCAAAATAAAAATTTAATTGTTTTTGGAACTCCGCAAAGCAATCATTTTATTAAAGAATTAAATAGCTCAATGTACTTTAAATTTAATAAAAAGTTCAAGGGCTTTGTATCAAATGAAAAATTAAGTATTGAGAAAAAATACGGTGAAAATATTGGAACTGATCAATTATTGCGCTCGCCTTACAATAAGAATTTGGGATTACTGGTTGTAACAGCTGCCCACACACAAGATGTTTACACGGCAACAACGCAGATAAATTTTTCCAAGAATATTATGCAGCATAACGGGGATGCAATAGTTGTTGACCAGAATAACAATATTTACAGTTATCGCTTTAAAAAGCAGGCCGTGCTTAATAAAAAACTGTCATTAAAACAAAATGTTCAAAAAAATAGCAAATTGTATATCTATCTTGCGATGACAATATTTATTGCTGCTATTTTGATTGCAGCAATCGTTTTGTTATTGTTGAAGAATAAAAAGCCAAATGGAAAGGGTCAGCAAAATGATGAAGAAAAATAATACTTTAATTGCAGATGTATATTTTTTGTTGATGTTGGCGGCTTTTTCAATTGTAGCAATTTATATGGGGACGGCTCATCATTTTTTAATGATAAATGTTTTTTATTTGGGAATTAGTTTGTTGTTGCTTATAATCAGTTATTTTATGGGTTTACTCCCGGGATTGCTTGGTAATTTGATATTTATCTTCATTCAAGGCAGTTATATGTTGTATGTTAATTTAGTTAAAGGACAAGAAGTTAGTTTTTTGATGATGTTTTGGTTATTTATGCCGTTGCTGCTATCTTTGGTAACTTATGGAATGACGGATCGCCAAAGAAAAATTCAGGCAGAGAATCAGCATATGCAGTTGCAACTAAGTGAGGATATTGTTTTTGATGAGTTAACCAATCTGCGGACGATGAATGCTTACCAGCAAGATGCAGAAATTTTCATTGGAACTCATAAGCGATTTTCAATTCCAGTTTCTACGGGGATCATCACTGTTCGTTATGATGATCAACTCTTGAATATGATTTCGGCAGAGAAAAAAGTCAAACTGATTAAAGAAGTTTCGAAAATTTTGGTAGCTAGTTTGCGGGAAAATGATATTATTTATAATATTTCCGGTCAAGCTAACAAGCCGCGCTGGGCAATATTATTATTCTCGGAAAAAGATGGCGCCAACATAGCTACTGAACGCATTAAAAAAAATGTGGAAGAACAGCTTGCGAAACATCCACAATTTAATAAATATGATATTCAATTAAAAATCGGCGTGGCAGAATATGATGATAGTATTACATCAGTTAAGGGATTCATAGCTGCTGCCGTCCAAGAACAAGCATATGACGTGTAGATAACATAGCATGTTAGAACTGGAAGTGTTCTCTTAACTATTGCTAAACTGAGAGAAATTATAGATATAAGTTCAAAATGATAAAACTGATTAAGAAGCTGAATTCGAATATGAATCTCAGCTTTTTTTATATTATTTTACATGCTGCAAGCGGTTAGCCTGAATAATTTGTTTGCGATATACAGAAGGAGTGACACCGACTTCCTTTTTAAATACATGGTTAAAGTAGCTGGGATTACTAAATGATAATAAATTAGAAATTTCACTTGGACGTAAAACTTTAGTTGCCAGCATATGCTTAGCAGTGGTAATTTTTTGCGAATTAATATAAGTTCGAATGCTTACTTTGAATTCTTTTTTGAATGTATGACTAACTGTGCTGGGTGAATAACCAACATACTGGGCGATATCTACTAACGAAATTTTTTTATAAATATTGCTTTTAATATACAACACACATTTTTCTGCCAAGGGTAAATTGGTAATGTGCCTGACATTTTTGAGAGTGACAAAACATTCCATAGCTAGTTGATGTAAAGTGCTGGCAAATGGTTTGAAAGAAGTACGAAATTCGATTTTTCCTAAAAGATCATCTTGAACTTTTAGGGCTAGATTGAGGGCTAACTCATTTTTTTGTAAGCAGACGTAAAATAATAGCGTAATAAAGTGGATTAACACATCTTTCATTCCGCGCTCGTAATTGTTTTTCTCAAAGATAGCTCCCATATAACTACTGTAAGTCGGTCTTTTTAAAGCTCTTTTAAACCTTGTTTCATTTAGTTCCGAAATAGCAATTAAAATCTCTTGTTCGTTGCAAACGAGTTTTTCGATTTGCTGTTTAGAAAAGAAATTTAATGTTTGTGGTGCATAAATATTTTTAAAATGGTAGTTCCAAGTTGGTGCAGGGCTTTGAGTTAATAATTGATAAATAAGTGAAGCAGTTTCGCTTATTTTTTGACCAAAGCCAATTAAATTTGTGGTATCAAAGGCATTGGTAGTGTTTAAATGTGGGACAATTAAAATTTTAGTATCTTGAATCATGAAACTGGTAATGTAAAAGTTATTTTTATTGATGATTAATAATTCATTGACTTTAATTTTACTGTTAAGTGCTTCAGTAATGAATCTTTTTAGATCAGAAACTTTTTCACTAGCTGTTGATTCAACATTGTTTTTAGAATAAAGAAAAATATCCACTGAAGCAATTTGAGCTAAAAGGGTAAGATTACTATCAAGTTTCATTTTTAGTTTCCTCCGAGCTAGGGTAATTGTTGAATGATGAGTATAGGGGCTCCTTCCCTGATCAAATAGTGAAACTACTTACCCGGTAAACTTTAACAAAGAAAGTGCTTTTTTTTATACAAATTAAATAATATTTGCAATATTTTGCTATTAATTGCAAGAAAATGCAATTAAACAATTGATAAGTGAACCTTATAATAGATTCTATGAAACGAATTAATTATATTTTTGCAACTATTATTTTTTGATTGTAAACGGAGGGGGAAACAAAGTGTCGAGAAGAAAAGGTGGGCTTTGGATTTTAGTTTTTGCTATTTTTTTGGGAACACTATTTTATAGCAAAACTTCTTTAGCTCAAGCTGACACTAATGAGAATGAGACTGGTTCATTTCCAGTAGGCGGTTCGGTTGAACAGGACTTCCCTGGAACGGTAGATAATCCACTCGGAGTTGCTTCAGTTTTTCATATTTTTGCTCAAGAAGCAGAATTAAATGCACATACGGATGGAAATATTGCCGTTGAAAATTTGATTGGTAATGTTAATTTTGGAACTGATATTCATCAGAACTTAGTTAAACAAGATGTCAGTTATATTCAAAATGTTACATCGATTAGCTCAAGCTCTTTTGTTGCAGACAATGGTGATCGAACCAATAAAGTTATTTTTGGCAAGAATGTAGCTTTGGCAACAACTGATAACGGCAATGCTTTAACTGTTAATGGAACTAAAATGGATCATTTGAAATTGGATGAAGTTTATCAAGACAGTGATACTGAGCAATATATTGATTTTAATGAAGTGTTTGCCGAGCTGAATGCTAATTCTCAGAGTTTAGCTGAGCAGCTTCCAGTTAAAAGTTATCAGCAATCAGATTTTGCCGATTCAAATAATCGAATAATAAATATTGCCGGTTTAAAACCTAATGCCCAAAATCAAATTATTATTAATTTGAATAGCGATGTTTTGTCAGGAAATACCCCATTAACGATTGAAGGAATTGATCCTGCCAGTGATGGACCGATGATTGTTTTTAATGTAGCAACAGCCGGACAAGCTTATAGTGTAAATTCTAAAATTGTTTTGAAATACACCGATGGTACTGAAAGAGATAATGAAGAAACAGAGAATTTTAGTGATGCCCATATTTTATGGAACTTTGAAAATACGCAAACAAATCAAGAAATTAATTTTAATGCGCCATTTCAAGGCAGTGTACTGGCACCTAATGCTGATTTAAATATTAATCAA
The DNA here is from genome assembly GCF_001435235.1 of Liquorilactobacillus ghanensis DSM 18630. GTDB lineage: Bacteria > Bacillota > Bacilli > Lactobacillales > Lactobacillaceae > Liquorilactobacillus > Liquorilactobacillus ghanensis. The sequence goes on from NZ_AZGB01000018.1 coordinate 382,880, forward strand.
AATCTTGATGGTAACATTGTTGGTAAAAAGGTGGTGGTTGCTGCTGAAACTCATCGTTGGGATTTGCAACCAAGTACGACGGAATCTACAACAACAACAACCAATAGCACAACAGGTACTACGACACCAACGACTGGGGAAACAACGACAACTGGCAGTACTACAACACCAACAACCGATGAAACAACGAGTACCACAACACCGGTAACAAGTGGAACGACCACGACTGGTAGTACCACGACACCAACGACCGGGGGAACAACGAGTACTACGGTGCC
>NZ_AZGB01000018.1:383167-396479 GCF_001435235.1 Liquorilactobacillus ghanensis DSM 18630
TGGTAGTACCACGACACCAACGACCGGGGGAACAACGAGTACTACGGTGCCAGTAACGAGTGGAACAACGACGACGGGTAGCACTACAACGTCAACAACCGAAGGAACAACGAGTACTACGGTGCCGGTAACGAGTGGAACAACGACGACTGGGAGTACTACAACGTCAACGACCGGGGGAACAACGAGTACTACGGTGCCAGTAACGAGTGGAACAACGACGACGGGTAGCACTACAACGTCAACAACCGAAGGAACAACGAGTACCACAGTGCCAGTAACAAGTGGAACAACGACGACGGGTGGTAGCACTACAACACCAACAACCGATGAAACAACGAGTACCACAGTGCCAGTAACAAGTGGGACGACGACAACTGGCAGTACCACGACACCAGCAACTGGAGGAACAACGAGTAGTTTTGCAAGGCATTCAACAACAAGCAGTAAGCAGGGAAATCTAGGGTATGGAACGACCACGACTACAGGAGATTCGTCTCAAAAAAATGCTAATACTAGTTCACGATCATCATTGCCACAAACCGGGCAGGTTCAAGATACGTGGGCGATAGTTGCTGGAATTTTGGCAATCGTGATTGCGATTGGCGGTTTAATATTTGTTAATAAAAAACAAATTAACTGATAAATTACTATTTTGAATATAAGAAAAAGGCGGAACTTTGTATGTAAAGTGCCGTCATTTTTCTTCTTACATACTAGAGGAAGATAAAAATGAAATTAAATAAGTGTTTAAAAGTTAGCAGATATTTACTTGCCTTCATACTGCCAATTTTTTTATTAGCAGTAGCCTATTATTTAAATGGCATTTATTGGGGTAGTCCACGCAGTATTCTAGCAAGTGATTCTTTTACGCAAACAATTAATTTTTATGATAGTTTCCACGATGTGCTTCATGGAAAAGCGAATTTTTTTTATAATTGGAATGCAGCTTTTGGTTTGAATTATTTAGGCTTATATAGCTACTATTTGGGTGGACCATTGACTTTTTTAGTCTATTTTTTTGGGAAAGCCCAGATGGTTGATGCTGTCTATTTATTGACATTATTAAAATTCGGCTTAATGGGATTAAGCGGGTATTGGTTTGCCAAGCGGACGTTCAATTTGGCTGATTGGCAGCAGCACATTTTGGCTTTATGTTATAGTCTGCTTGCGTTTGGGGTAGCGTATGCTGAACAACCAATGTGGCTGGATACTTTATATATTTTGCCCCTGGTTATAGCTGGTGTTAATGATTTGATTGCTACTCAGCGTAGAAGATTGTTATTTGCGGCTTATGTTTTATTATTCCTTACTAATTTTTATTTAGCTTATATGGTTGGTATTTTTTCTTTACTGTATTATCTATTGATTTCTTGGGCACAACGAAAAATTACTTGGAAAAACGCAGGTAACTATTTTTGGACAGTGATTTGTTCACTTTTAACAGCAAGCTGGCTGCTTTTACCAGTAATCAGTTTTTTACGTCGGACGCACGAACCGTTATCAAAGCTTACTGGCTTTTTTACAGATAATGCTGGTCTTTGGGATTTAATAATTAAAAATATGGTCGGAGTCTACGATACGACTAAATTCGGAACGGTACCATTTGTTTATGTTGGGATTTTGCCGTTGTTATTAGCGATTTATTTCTTTGTAAGAGCTGACATTAGTTTACGAGAGAAAATCAGCTATGTTTTATTGTTAGCTAGCATTGCATTAGGGTTCTATTTACAAATTTTTAATTTATTGTGGCAAGGTTGGCATTTCCCATCTATGTTTTTGTACCGCTACAGTTTTTTATGGTCTTTTTTGATTTTTCTTTTAGCTGGCAAGGCTTGGGAAAAAGTAAAAACTGATCCACGTTTAATCAAAGTAGGGTCAGCTTGGGTCATAATTACGGTTTTAGGTTATTTAGGCAGTTTTGGACATTATCATTATGCTGGAAATACTAATTTTATTATTACGCTAGCTTTAGTAATCATTTATTCATTTTTATTAAGCCGTCCTTCTGGAAACTATGAATTGGGCAAGAGGATTTTGCTAGGGTTATTGGTAATTTGTGAGCTGACGTTTAATGCTTTTAGTTTGCTTCATGGCACGAGCAATGAATGGCATTATCCTGATCGTAAATTATATACACAAAATTATTCAGAAATAACAGCTGATTTAAAACCATATCGTCAATCAGCTACCCCTTTACGTGCAGCCAATTTGGATGAAGGATCACAAAATGATGGCTTAAATTATGGTTATAGTACAGCCGACTTATTTTCCTCAATACGCAACCGGCCATTTGAAGCCCAAATGAATCACTTGGGTTTCAAATCAGGTGGAAATAATTTGAACTTTGCATATGCGAATAATACTTTGATAATGGATAGTCTAATGGCTATCAAATTAAATTTAGCGCGTGGTTCGATCAACAAGTATGGTTTCTCTTACCGCACATCAGCTGGAGAAAACTTTCATGTGTATCAAAATAAACTTGCTCCGGGAGTAGCTATTTTAACGGATGCTAATTTGCAGCGATTGCATTTGACCGACAACGTTCTAAAAAACCAGAGTCAGTTGTTAAATGCAGTTAGCAGTTTACCTGCCAATACTAAGTATTTTACTTCCACTACACCTCAGCTGACATTGGTAAGCAACTCACAGGTAACTAAAGACAAACACCATTTTTATTTAAATACTAGTAGTGATAATGCACTGCAAACCTTAACTTGGAAAGTAAAAATTCCAGCTGGTCGTCAAGCTTACTTTGATTTATCTTTGCTTGCTGGACAAGGAAATAGTTGTAATGTTGTTTTAAATGTTCCGCAGCGTAACTTGCTTCGGCAGGTCGATTTGAATATGTCAGGTCAGTTTTTTGATTTAGGTTACTATTCGCATGCACGGACAATTACATTTACAACTAAAATTTACGGCAGTCATCAGCTGACTTTTGAGTTGCCGAAAGTAGTTTTTTTAAGCACGCATAAGTATCGTCAAGCGACTGATAGGATGAAAGCACGAACAGTTAAATTAAAATATCAAAAAAATCAAGTTAAAGGAACAGTCAAAACAACGCATCGGTGGCTGTATACATCGATTCCGTTTGATCCGGGGTGGCATGCTAAAATTAATCAGCATACTGTTAAGGTTCAGACAACGGATGGCCTTTTCGTGGCATTGCCTTTGAAAAAAGGAATCAATCGGATTCAACTAAAATTTATTCCGCAGGGGTTTTACCTAGGAATAGTTTTGACTGCTGCTGGTTTAGTGCTTTTTGCATTTGGTGAATTAGACATAATTGGTAGATGGACCAGAAAACACCATATTTGTGAAAATAATACCAATTGTAAATAATTTAATATTTTTGAGAATTGAAATAAGAAAAGATACTGATATTGATTAACTTACTAATTTATCCTGATGGCCATAGCAAGTTTTTATAAAATAGTGAATTTTAATTGTTTTTTCGTTATAATAAGGTTATAATTTAAAACAAGATTTTTGAACGGCCTAAATTTAGTTAAATAATTAGGGATGAGTTGGTAATAAATTGTTTAATTCCATATATATAGCTATCAATATTGTTGAATTAGGAGCATGAGTTAAACTTAATATTGAAGTTAAGCTGTTTTAAGAACAATAGTTGATTTGTTTGAGTTATATTTAGGAGAAAGTAATGAATGAGGCGTTTACGTTAAGCTTTATTATACCGATTATGAATATTTGTTTTTTATTTTGCAAATTTCATTTTTCAAAGTTATATGAAGCCAGTATTAAACATGATGTTTTTCGATATGCGATAGTGGTGATATTTTTTTTGGTCTTTAATTTTGTTGTTGCAACTTTTTCTTTAAAATGTTTTCAGCTTATTTGCTTTCAATATACGGTACCAGTTACATCTTTTTTTCTAGATGGCAGGAATCATGGATACTTTATTTTTCTGTTAGTGCCGATTGCGCTAGCCTTGTCACTATCAGTTGATAAGATGCTGTCATCGAAAGTATTGCTGGTTCTGATTGCAGAAGCAATCGGATCTTTAGTGTTTTGTGAACTAATGCAGTTGCTGACTAATCTGGATGTTTTTTCTAAATATATAATTTCAATGCTGATGGTCAACATCATTACGCCGATTGAAAACCAGTATAAGTGGAATTTAGTGATCAACAATCAACTAGTAAAGGTTTCTTTGCCAATTTTAATTGGTTCTATTTTAATTACAGTGAGTGTCTGTCTTTATGTGACTGCATTACAACGGAAAGAATCGTTGATAAAAAAACTTCAGTACGAAACAAATCATGATAATTTAACCAACTTATTAAATTACCGAGCTTTTTCAAATTATATAATTAAGATCTCTACGGATACCAGTGCAGTATATACGATTCTGATGCTGGATTTAGATAATTTCAAGGGTATTAATGATAGATTTGGACATTTAGAAGGGAATCACTTACTGGAAACATTTACTGCTAAACTCAAACACTTTTTTCTAGACAAGTATCCAACAGCAGTTAAAATTTTCAGGTTCGGCGGTGAAGAATTTTGTTTGGTTCTAAAAGATGTTTCGATTGAAGAGGCCTATACCCAAATCTGGGAGTTTGAGGAACTATTAACAGCTAAGGGTTATTCCACTACCACCGGGCAACAAGTAAAGGTTTCTTTTTCTGGCGGTGTTGCCAATACGGATCAAAAAGCCAATATTCATGAAGCAATTCGAAACGCAGATGCTGCTGTTTATCTAGCTAAAAATAACGGACGAGCACAGATTATTTGCCCAGATTGTGTAATTGATTAAGTTGCTGATTATTGATTAAATCACGCCACCAAAATCCCTGTTGCAAACAGATTCCATGGTTTAAAGCTAACTCAGCTTTTTCCATACAATCGATCCCCTCGACGACTAATTCTAGCTGTTCGTGTTGAGCCAGCATGTGGAAGAAAGTTAGCAATTCAGCTAATAATTTGGTATTCAGTTTTTGAAATTTTAGAATAGAAAGTTTGACTCTTTTGAAGTGTTCCAACTCGTGCAAAAGTAATTCCAAAGTATTTTGTCCACTGCCAATATCATCAAAGGCTAATTTATAACCAAGTTGTTCCAATTGACACAATTGGTTACTAAAATAAGGCCTTTGTTTAGTAGTAAGTGGTTTTTGTTCAGTAATTTCAATAGTTAATTGCGAGTGGTACTTCGCCATTTCGCTTAAAAAAACATGAGTGCTGGGATAAATCAATTGTTGCGGATCAAGATTAACTGAAATAATTTTAGCAGGTTTTTTAAGCAGCTCTTGAGCTAAAACTTTTTTTAACCACTGCATATAAATAGTATTATTTGTATCATTTTGGGTAATCAAATTAAATTCATTTAATGGAAATTGATTAGACTTTTTAGAACGCAGTAAAAACTCATAGTCAGTTATTTTGAAGTTAGAAGCATTAATAATTGGTTGCAACTCAAAAGAAAATGAGGTTATTAAATTATTGATGTGCGATTCAAAAATTTCATCCATGGTCTCCTCCAGCAATAACAGTAATTATAGTAATTATACACTTTAACATAGGTTATCGGCTAAAATTAAGAATGATTAATTATTGTTCAAATAGTTTATGGGACTTTGTAAGATGAAGAACAATTTTGGCAATTTAGCAAACAATTTGTAGAGCAAAAACAGATATTTTAAAGAGGGCTGAAAAGATAGCAACAGAAATTGACCAAAAGCGCAATTAAAAACTAAATTGTGTACGCTTTATATATTAAGATTGAAGAATAATCGCTGGTAACTTAAGCTTGATGAAGATAGCGTAGGAAAATCAGGCCAGAAAAGTTTGTTCTGGGTTATAATTTATCCGCTGCAATCACTTCTATGATACACTTGTGATACACAAGTTCTTAAGGAGAAGGTGAATCAAATATGACTCGGCGGGAAAAAATCCTGCAGTATCTGCAATCACACTCTGGGACAGCTTCAACTGGTTTGACGACCAACGAAATTGCTCAGGCACTTGATATTTTACGATCAAACGTCAGCAAGGAACTAAATAATCTGGTACGACAACAGCTGGTTTACAAACTTAAAGGTCGACCAGTTCATTATTTACCGGTGACAGCAACAAAAGCAGTTGCTAATACGACAATGGCCGATCATCCTCAGCTTGAACAGGCACCAACAATTGGGTTTGCTGGCCAAGCCAAAATCAATTCATTTCCGACGACTGAGTATGATAATCGGAATGTTTTCGATAAGATGGTTGGTAGCCATGCAAGTTTGAAAAGCCAAGTTGAACAAGCTAAAGCAGCATTGCTTTATCCGCCCCATGGATTGAATACTTTAATTATTGGGCCAACCGGTTCAGGAAAAACATACTTTGCCAACACGATGTATCGTTTTGCGCGAGCTGAGGGATTAATTAAGGATCAGGAATTTGCTACTTTCAATTGTGCGGATTACGCACATAATCCGCAGCTCTTGATGTCGCATTTATTTGGATATGTTAAGGGGGCATTTACTGGTGCCGATGAAGATAAACCTGGTTTGATCGAGCAAGCTGCCGGGGGGATTCTATTTTTAGATGAGGTTCATCGGCTGCCGCCAGAAGGCCAAGAAATGATTTTTTATTTTATGGATCATGGTACTTATAATCGCTTAGGTGAAACTGCCAAGACACACCACGCTGATGTTCGGTTGATTTGTGCTACAACGGAAAATCCAGAAAGCGCTTTACTTCAAACTTTTGTCCGCCGAATTCCAATTTTAATCCAATTACCACCGTTTAATCAGCGGACACCAAAGGAAAAACTGCAATTATTAGAACAATTACTGACGTTGGAGGCTAATCGTATTCACAAAAACATTCGTTTGAATGAGGATGTTGTTCAAGCTTTGTTAGGGAGCGTAACTTATGGTAATGTTGGCCAACTTAAGTCGAATATTCAATTAGTTTGTGCCCAAGGATTCTTAAATAGTATCCAAGATGAAAATGAGATTATTTTGAAATTTGAACAATTGCCAACGAATATAAAAGACGGTTTATCCAATTTAGCTGGCAATCGGGAAGAATTAGGCAAGCTGACGCGTTTACTAGAGCCAACGATGCTGATCAAACCAGATGCACAACGTGATGTTCCACAAATTGATAGTTATGAATTACCCTATAATTTATATGAAGTTATCGGTGATAAAGCGGCTTTGCTAAAAGATGAGGGGTTAGATCAAGCAACGATTAATAATTTTATTATGACTGACATTAATCTTCATTTAAAATCCTTTTATCATCAAGGTCAGTTTAATAAAGCTGAGGATCGGCTTAATGAAATTGTTGATCAGGAAATTATTGATTTGACCAAACAAATTCAGCATTTCCTACGACAGCAGCAGTATCCGGTTCGGGAAAACTTTATATATGCGATGAGCTTGCATATAAGTTCATTTATTAAACGTGTCCAAGCCGGTAAACCATTGCGAGAAGTTTCAGCTAACTTAATCTCTTTGGTGCATGATTATCCGGCGGAATTAAAAATGGCAGGTCAAGTCAAGGAGTTAATTGGCAAACATTACCATATACCAATTCCTGAATCTGAAGTTTACTATTTAGCGGTTTTATTGGCTTCTTTACAATTAGCACCTAAAACTGGAAAAGTTGGGATCGTTGTTGCAGCTCATGGAAAAAGTACGGCAACTTCCATGTCACAAGTAGTTTCGCAATTATTATCTGTTAATAACATCGCTGCTTTTGATATGCCACTGGAGATGAGCCCTAAAAGTGCTTTATTGGGAATTGCGCAGCAAGTTAAAAAAGTGGATCAGGGTAATGGCGTTTTATTATTGGTCGACATGGGTTCTTTGAGTACTTTTAGCGAAAAATTGACGGACATGACTAATATCCAGGTTAAAACAATCGATATGGTAACAACGGCAATGGTTTTAGAGGCAGCTCGTAAGACAGCTTTAATTGACAGTGATTTGCAGACGGTGTCGCATGAATTGCAGGAGTTTGATGGTTATTCGCGAACCCCTAGCGGTTATGAGAATAAACCATCAGTTACCGAAACGGCAAATGAAACCGCTACAGATCAGCGGCATAAAGCAATTGTAGCAATTTGTTCGACCGGTCAGGGAACAGCTCAAAAGATTAAGAATATGCTGGATAAACTTCTAATTGATAATTTGATTGAGGATGTTAGTGTAATCCCAATTTCAATCGTTAATATGAAGGAACGGCTTAAACAGATTCAGCAGGAATATCAGATTATTGCGACGACAGGGGTAACTAAACCTGATATTGCTGCACCGTTTATTTCGCTCGAAAGTCTGCTTCAAGGTGGGAGTGAGGCTTTCATTAATATGATCGATCAACTAAGCGGTGAGGATCAATCAGCTCTAATGATGTTGGAAGATTCACCACAGGTAGCTGAACAATTGGCTGAAAAGTACCTGGGCCAGTATTTCACGTTTATCAATCCGGCTAAGATCATCAAGGTTTTGGATAGTTATTGTGATTTTGTTGAACGCCGACAACAATTGACTTTGAAAAATTCATTTAAGCTTAGTTTGATTATGCATTTGGCTGGCGCAATTGAACGCTGCTTAACACATTCACAAATGCACGTGGAGCAAAAACAAATAGCAAAATTACAGAATAATCAGCTTTTCCAAATAATCACGCAGGCTAACGATATTTTACGAGAAACTCTCAATTTGAGTTTAACGGCTGCCGAAACGTATTATATTTATCAATTGATCGATACAGAAATACAAAAATAATGATACACTAAAGATACACTATCTTTAAGATAGTGTATCTTTTTTAATTTTACAATAAGGATTGCTGTTCTAGCGCTCTTGAAAACGATACACAAAAGTTGGCATGTTATTTGCTTATAAGATAGTGTAGTGTTGTCAGGTGGAGCAAATCAGTAATGCAAAACTGGTAGTTGTGAATTTTAACTGCTTTTTGCAAAATCAGTAATTTAGGATTTGGTGATATGAATGCCGATGGATATTCGGTTGTTACGAATCGATAGTCGTTTATTGCATGGTCAGGTCACAACCAATTGGGCAAAGGTAACTAAAGTTAGTCGGATTTTGGTTGTTTCAGATGAAGCAGCTCATAATGCTATTCGGCGAACTTTGATGTTTCAAGCAGCACCACCGGGAATTAAGGTCAATGTTATGCCGGTGGCTAAAATGCTTAGTATCTATTGTGATCCGCGTTTTGATTTCTTTCGGGTTTTGATTTTAGTTGAACGGCCGCGTGATGCTCAACGTTTAATTGCCGGAGGACTCAAAGTATCCAAAGTCAATATTGGTGCATTGAGTTTTGATAGCAGCCGGGTAATGGTAACCGATACGATTGCCGTTAATCAGGAAGATGTCTTGGCATTTAAATGGATGCATCAACATGGAATTCAATTAGATGTTCGCAAAGTTTCAGGAGATAATTCCAAAGATTTGTGGAAGTATCTGAAAGATAAAAAGCTGATTTGATGTGAAAGGTGGTGAGAGTTCCAACGACAGGCATTTTTTGGCGATCAAAGAATGCGCGACACTTTGCAACCCTTAACCTTTTGAGGGAATAAATTTTAGGAGGTATTAAACATGGTAGGAATTATCCTAGCAAGTCACGGCGGCTTTGCTGAAGGCATTCACCAATCCGGGTCAATGATCTTCGGCGAGCAGGAAAACGTTGCAGCTGTTACGCTGATGCCTAACGAGGGTCCAGATGATGTCAGAGCTAAGATGGAAAAAGCAATTGCATCGTTTGATGATCAAGATCAGGTTTTATTTTTAATTGACCTCTGGGGCGGAACACCGTTTAACCAGGCCAATAATTTATTGGAAGCACACAAGGATAAGTGGGCAATTGTAGCTGGAATGAATTTGCCAATGGTAATTGAAGCTTATGCCTCAAGATTATCAATGAATTCAGCCCACGAGATTGCTTCACATATTATTGCCACAGCTAAAGATGGGGTAAAGGTCAAACCAGAAGAATTGCAGCCCAAGACCAAAGCAGTTGCTAAAGCAGCTCAAGGGCCGCGTGGCCGATTGGCACCGGGAACGGTTGTTGGTGATGGTAAGATCAAATATGTTTTGGCACGGATTGATTCACGTTTACTGCATGGACAAGTTGCTACGGCTTGGACAAAGACGACTCAGCCGAATCGAATCATTGTGGTTTCAGATAATGTTGCCAAAGACGAGCTGCGTAAAAAGCTGATCGAGCAGGCAGCTCCGCCAGATGTCAAAGCAAATGTTATTCCGATTAAAAAATTAATTGAAGTTGCTAAAGATCCACGTTTTGGCAATACTAAAGCATTGCTGTTATTTGAGAATCCTGAAGATGCTTTGCGGGTAATCGAAGGCGGCGTTGATATTAAAGAATTAAATATCGGTTCGATGGCGCATTCGGTCGGGAAAGTTGTTGTTAATAAAGTATTGTCTATGGGACCTGAAGATGTGGAAACATTTGAAAAACTGGCAGAAAAGGGCATTAAATTTGATGTTCGAAAGGTTCCAAATGATTCACATGGTAATATGGATGAATTAATTAAAAAAGCCAAATCTGAATTAGCTGCAGTTAAAGATTAATTGTAGTTATCAGATAGATTTAACTGAAGAAAAAGGAGGATTATCATGTCTGCTATATCGATTATTCTAGTTGTCATCGTTGCATTCTTTGCAGGGATGGAAGGTATTCTGGATGAATTTGAATTTCATCAACCACTAGTAGCATGTACTTTAATTGGTTTAGTAACCGGTCAACTGATTCCGTGTGTTATTTTAGGGGGACAGTTGCAAATGATTGCTTTAGGTTGGGCAAATATCGGCGCTGCGGTTGCTCCTGATGCTGCTTTAGCTGCTGTAGCTTCTGCTATTATTTTGGTTTTAGGCGGTCAAGGTGCTAAGGGTGTTGGAACGTCAGTTGCGATGGCGATTCCATTGGCGGTTGCCGGTTTGTTCTTAACGATGATTGCCCGGACATTAGCTGTACCGATTGTTCATCTCATGGATGCCGCAGCTGCAGAAGGAGATACTCGTAAGATTGATTTTTGGCAGGTAGTAGCGATTTGTATGCAAGGTTTGCGGATTGCAATCCCTGCAGCAGCTATGATGTTTATTCCAGCTACAACTGTTAAAAACGTTATGGAAGCAATGCCTTCATGGCTAACCGATGGTATGACCATTGGTGGTGGTATGGTTGTTGCTGTTGGGTATGCAATGGTTATCAACATGATGGCAAGCCGCGAAGTTTGGCCATTCTTTGCAATTGGTTTTGTAGTAGCAACAGTTACAGATTTGACTTTAATTGCAATTGGTGCTCTGGGTCTTGCATTAGCCTTTATTTACCAAAACTTGTCGAAAAAAGCTGCTAATGGCGGCGGCAACGGTGGTAATGGTGGTAACGGTGGTAATGGCGGCGATCCGTTAGATGACATTTTGAATGATTACTAATTTAATGAAGGAGGAATAAAAATGGCAGAGAAGAAAATTCAACTGACTAAAAAGGATCGTTTGTCCGTTGCTTGGCGTTCTACCTTCATTCAGGGTTCTTGGAACTATGAACGTATGCAAAACGGTGGCTGGTGCTATGCTTTGATTCCAGCTCTTAAAAAACTTTATCCTAAAAAAGAAGATCGCGCGGCAGCTTTGAAACGCCATATGGAATTTTTTAATACTCATCCGTACTTAGCGTCACCAGTTATTGGTGTTACGTTGGCATTGGAAGAAGACCGTGCTAATGGTGCTCCAGTAGATGATGTTGCTATTCAAGGTGTTAAAGTTGGTATGATGGGACCATTGGCTGGTGTTGGTGATCCAGTATTTTGGTACACGGTACGACCGATTTTGGGTGCCTTAGGTGCTTCACTAGCAATTAGTGGTAATATTGTCGGACCAATCTTGTTCTTTGTTTTATGGAATATTATTCGTTGGGCATTTATGTGGTATACGCAGGAATTTGGCTATCGAGCAGGTTCAAAGATTACAGACGATTTATCAGGTGGACTACTTCATGATGTTACCAGTTTAGCATCTATGATGGGGATGTTTGTTTTAGCCGCCTTAGTTGAGCGCTGGGTATCAATTAAATTTACGCCGGTTGTTTCACAAGTTAAATTAAGTAAAGGCGCGTATATTGACTGGGATAAGATTTCAATGACTCATTCTGGACTGCAAAAAGCGTTTACACAATATCAAAACGGTTTAGCACTTAGTCCAACTAAAGTTACAACATTGCAAAATAATTTAGATTCATTGATTCCGGGCTTAGCAGGTTTACTGTTGACCTTCTTATGCATGTGGCTTTTAAAGAAGAAAGTTTCACCGATTGTCATTATTTTAGGACTTTTCGTAGTTGGTATTGTAGGGCATGTTATTGGTTTGCTTTAAAAATAAACTTGCTTGAGATGTAATGAAATTTTGCTGTGCAAGTTATAGTAAGTAATTAGGTCTGTGATAAAGCTTATCATGGACCTTTTTCTTAATAATCAATACATTACAGTAATTTTCAATTTTGATTTATAATTACCAATAGTAATGTTTGCGGTAAAGGAGGACTGAAAATGGTACAATCGCTTAATACGAAAGTTGAACTGGTAATGGATTCAACTTCTTTTCTGGGATTGAGTGATTACGGTAAAGTAATGATTGGCGATCGGGCTTTTGAATTTTATAATTCACGAGATAAAAGCAAATACATTCAAATTCCTTGGGAGGAAATTGATTACGTAGAAGCTGCTTCAGTACTAAAGGGAAGATGGATTCCCAGATACGCAATTAATACTAAGAAAAATGGTCGTTATATGTTTTCTTCGCGGCACCCTAAAGAAGTTTTGCGATCTATTCGTGACCATCTGGGACCAAATAAAATGTTTCACTCGTTGACTTTTTTTCAGATTATTATGCGAGGACTGAAAGTAAGCAAAGATAACTGGGTCAAAAAGCACCATCACAAGTAGTGAAGGATATTTTTAAAGGATTTCCAAAAAAAGGAAATCCTTTTTTTGTTGGGTTTTTACGATGAAATGATTTTTATTTTGGCATAGATTATCGTGACAGCGGGTACATTACTAATAAAATTTGTTTTTTTTGATGTAGTGTTTGATTATTGCTCAAGTGATACATAGAGGCTGTGAGTTTTTGTTGAATTTAGTCTTGACTTATTATTCAGTCAAAGGTAATATTAAATACGTTGCTGTTGAGCAACTAAGCTTTTAAAAAATAAATATTTCAAATTAGTTCTTGACTGATTATGATTTATGTTATATAATTTAAAAGTTGTGTTATTAAAGCAGTAGACCTTTGAAAACTGAACAAAGTTTCGA
>NZ_AZGB01000019.1 GCF_001435235.1 Liquorilactobacillus ghanensis DSM 18630
GCTGACTGCCAATCTTTGATGCTTACTTTTTTGCGAATATGGTTAAGGCTTTTTTTAGGATATCGTTCTCACTTTCCAGCTTGGCAATTCTTGCCTGCATTTCTAACAATTCGGCCTTGGAGGCTCCGGTATCATCATCTTTCTTGTACAAATCATTCCATTTATAAATGGTGGCACTGGCAATCCCATATTCGCTGGTAAGATCAGTGACTGATGTCCCGCTTTCATACAGCTGAACGATCATCTTCTTGAATTCGACAGAATATTTCTTCCTTTTGCTCATAAGACACGATCCTCTCTAGTAGAAATTCTACCAAAT
>NZ_AZGB01000020.1 GCF_001435235.1 Liquorilactobacillus ghanensis DSM 18630
CCAAACAATTAGAACGTCTACTTTCTGGTTGGGCTGTCGAATCATCGATTCGACAAACAAAACCACCAAAATATACTAGTTATCAACGGCAATAAATGATAAACTCAAATCATTACATGAGGAATGGTGGTGATCCGCGATGTCTAAGACTGAAGAGCTTTTACAAGAAACACTTCGGCAAAATAGAGAGCTAATGAAAGAAATTAAACAGCTTAATGAACAAGTTGCATATTTAACAAACAAGTTATATGGTCGGCATTCTGAAAAAATGGAAAACCCAGGCCAATTATCCTTGCTTGATAATTCTTTTACCGATCCAGAGCAAACTGGAAATCAAAGCGAAGAAATAAGT
>NZ_AZGB01000001.1 GCF_001435235.1 Liquorilactobacillus ghanensis DSM 18630
GTAATTTTACCGCTGAAATATACTCTTTTATAGACGGTCGATTATTAGGTGCTTACAAAAGAAACCAAGCCATTGCTGTCTTAGGAACCACTCAAGGATTGGCTGCAGCTTTTGGTCCCACAATTGGTGGTTTGGTGACACAATTTTTTGGCTGGCAAGGAATTTTTTATATTAATGTACCATTAATTTTAATAGCAATAGGCTTATGTGTTATTTTATTGCCACTGAAAAATGAACCTACAGTGCATGCCAAGCTAGATTTACTAGGAATGTTTTTAGCAGTTATTACTTTGCTCTCATTGGTTCTAGCACTTGTTAAGGGGAGTGATTGGGGCTGGACAAGTAGTCGGGTTATTTATCTGCTACTTATTTTTATTCTGTCATTCGGATTGTTTATTTGGCGCGAGTCGATTGCTCCAGATCCGATGATTCGACTAGAGTTATTTAAATATCGTGATTTTACCGGATCAGTAATTGTAACAGTTCTTTCAGGAATGTTTTTTGTCGGTATGATGGTTCTAATGCCAAGCTTTTTTACCAATGTTCAGGGGCATACAGAACTAGAAGCTGCATTAATGATTACTCCAGCTTCAGTAATGCTATTTTTATTTTCTCCAGTCAGTAGTTTTTTATTAAATAAAATAAGCAGTAGAACTTTAATTGCAAGTGGGATTGTACTTTTGGCTTTGGGCTATACTGGGCTTTCGATTATGAACCCTGATATTTATTGGCAGTTTGCAATTTCCTGCATTTTAATTGGTACTGGTTATGGAACTATTATCGGGCCGCTTACGGTTCTAAGTGCAGGCGATTTTACTGGCGAATTACTTACGGCTTCGCAAAGTGTAACGGGAGTATTTAGACAAATTGGTACTGTATTAGCTGTTGCTGTGTTTGTTTCTTCGTTTTCATCAAATTTAAAAATAGCTCAAAATCAAGTTTGGTCAACAGCACAAATTAAAGTAAAGAAGATAGACAGCAGTCAAATTATTAAAAATAAAATATTAAGAACAACTCATCGAAATTTATTTGTTACAGAAAATTCTAAGCTAAGTAGTGAGCCAGTAATTAACTATAAAACGCAATCTAACATTATTAAAAATAAGACTCATCAATACTTAGAAAATCATAATGGATCTCAACTGCCACTCGCTACTAAAAAGAAAATTCAATTTCAAATTGCAAATATTGTGAAAAATAAAGTCAATAAAATAAATTTACAAGTTAAGAACTATCAACAAGAGATTTCTACTATTGTTAAGCAAAAAACGACAACTGCATTTATCAAACCATATCAAGTTGCAACACCGTTTGTCTGGTTATTATTGTGTACAACATTCATCTTTGAAAAAAGAAAAAACTAGGTCTAATAAATCTCCAAATCAAAAAATAACATCAAGTAATTTTATTTTTGCAGATTTTTAAACATCAATTTACCAGGTTTATTATGTCCATCAATAGTCAATAAAATTGGTAAATTACCAATTGTTTTAAATCCGTATTTTTGATATAGATTTATAGCTCTTGAGTTGTCAGAAAGTACCTTTAAATAAATACCGTCAATTTGCCATTTATTAGTAGCTTGATCAAGACAGGTTTCAATTAATTTACTACCGATATGCTGATTCCAATACTTTTTATCAACAGAAATAGCTAGTTCTGCCTGATTTCTGTATCTAATTCTTAGTTTTCTAGAAACCTGTGCTAACCCAACAATTTTCGTTGATTTGTCGTCCTTTGCAACAAATGAAACACTTGCTTCTAAATTATCATTAAGAAGATTAATTTTTTCCAAATTAAAAATGGAAGGAATCTCTTGATGATCTATGCCTAAATTATTAGTTTGCAAAGAAACTTTATTAATATATTTCAACAATTCTTCAGAATCACTTTTTTCGAAAAGTGTAATTTTTACCATTTAATCACCTCGTTAATTGATTAGAATTATACAACACTAAATAAGCAATAGGCGGGTGCTTCGAAAAAAAATAATCAAAGAAATCCATGAACAAATGATTATATACGAAATCTTTGATTTTTATAACGATTTGATACAATAATAAATTATTAAATCGATATCAATTGGTATTGGCAAATAATTATTGATAACAACATTGAATTATAATGAGGAAACCAGCCTATGGAAAAAGAAATTAAAATTGAAAACTCAAGTGGGTCATTATCAGGTACTATACGGGTGCCAGATAATTCAAAAAAACCGGCAATAGTTTTAATTATTGCCGGTTCAGGTCCAACAGATCGTGATGGTAACAATCATTTATCTGGGAAAACTAATAATTTAAAACAACTGGCTGAGCAATTAGCCGAACACAATGTTGCTAGTTTACGTTTTGATAAAAGGGGAGTTGGTAAAAGTCAAGCTGCTGTAGTGTCGGAAAAACAACTTAGATTACAAACTTTTGTAACTGATACTCTCGCTTGGGCAAAACATTTACGTGACTCTGCTAAGTTTAGCCAAATTTTTATCCTTGGACATAGTGAAGGCGGATTGATCGCAATTGAAGCCTGCCAGCAATTTAAAGCTGATGGATTAATTTTATTGGCAACTCCTGGTCGCAATTTAGCAAATATTTTACAAGATCAGTTAACTCAACAATTGGCGGGGCAACCAGAATGGTTACAAAAAAGTCTGAAAATTTTGGACTCCCTGAAAAACGGAGAGCTGGTTCCACAAGTTCCCGTTGAACTGCAGGCACTGTTTCGCCCCAGTGTCCAGCCGTACTTACAATCAATTCTAAAACTTGATCCAGCTGTGGAATTGACTAAGCTAACATTGCCAATATTATTAATCCAAGGAAATGAGGATTTACAAATTTCCGTAGCCGATGCACAACTGTTAAAGCGGGCTGTTCCAACAGCCAAATTGGCAATCATCCCGCATATGAATCATGTTTAAAAAAATATTCCTAAGTCAGATAATAAAGCCAACTTAGCCAGTTATCAGCAACCGGATAAACCATTAGCACCAGAGTTAATTAAACAGATAATAGAATTTTTAAATACTGAAAATTACTCAAATCAATAAACTTACTTGCAACTCTTATGTGGAGTTGCTTTTTTATTGCTAAAAATTCGAAAAAAAGATACTACATATGCCCTTAAAATAATTAAGCAGTCATACGTGTACATCCAAAGTCTTTTATAATTCACGGTCATAGTGCAGAACTACCCAAAAGGTATCATTTGAACTTTTTTAATGCATTTTACAAGAGTCACCTTTAGATGATGGGTCTCCTGTAAATATGTTTTTAATTTTTTACTATATTAATTTATAATAGTAGTAAAGTTTTCAGCTTTTTCACGCACATGTTCATGTCCTTTTGTCGTAGCTTTTCCTACTGGTAATAATAAGATAGGCGACCAGTCAGTCGGAAGTTCTAAAAGTTGCATTATTTTTTCAAATTGAACTCCTCTCATCGGAACAGAGTCATATCCAAATGATCTAAGTACATGCATTAGATTCATACTAAATAATCCGATATCTAATCTAAGACCAATTTCTTCTTTATCTTCTGGATGGAAAGAATAATATGTTTGAATTCTATTTCTCTTATCACTGACTTGCGACTCATTAATAATTTTGTATTTAAGATGTTTTTGAATTAATTGATCAACATTATAGTTCTTCTTATCTCCTAAAATTAAGAAAACAGCTGCGGCTCGTCCCACTTGTGTTTGATTAAATGAAAAAGCTTGTAGTTTTTGTAACAGTTTTTTATTTTTAATTACAACTACCTTCCAAGGCTGTGCATTATTTCCTGATGGAGCATTTGCAGCATGATTCAATATTTCCATAATTTCATCATTACTAATCAAAGCAGTAGCATCAAAATGACGAATTGATCTGCGCGAATCTAGACTTTTTAAAAAATTCATTATTTTACCTCTTTTTCTTTGTTGTTAAGATTAGTATAATTAACAGCAACAAGACAAACCAGTACGCACATTTTTGTAACTTAGGGGTTGTAACTATGCAATCAACAAATCAATGGTCATGTGGAATTACCAAAATTATGGATACTTTCTCTGGAAAATGGCGGTTAAACATTCTCTGGATAATTCATAAAAATGAAGGAATTGGATTTAATCAATTAAGAAAAAATACAAACGGAATTACTAATATTATGTTGGTCCGTTCTCTTGATGCTTTGTTAGCTGATGGTTATATTTCTAAAAAAATTACAGGAGAAAAGGCTCCATTTCATTCTGAATATTATTTAACCGACAAGGCTAAGAGTCTATTACCGCTGCTGTTGCGTCTTAATGACTGGGAAAATAATTCAAATTAACTTTTTTTATTCCTTTTCTTTGTTGAGATTTAGTATATTAACAACGTACCAAACTAGCGTGCGTATCTTTATAACTTAGGAGCTGTGGTTTCTTTTAAATTACCAAGAGGTTCTTAATTAATCCGACTAACGGGTTTAACCGTTGACTTGATAAACAAATTAAAGTACAATTTAACAAATTATATTAAAAAGGAATGTGACAAGACATTGAAATTTGCAAATCGTTAATCAGAATTAAAATCAACTGTTTTATACAGGGGGTAAGTCTGTGCGATTTGTAATAAAGGTCAATGTCTGGATTATTTAGGTAATTAAGTATTTAATTACTAATTCATGACTTGAATAGGTACAAAAAGCCGCTTGCAGATTATCGCAACGGCTTTTTTGTACAATTGAACAGACATACGCCGTCATTTTTAGGGAGTGTGTTAATTTATGGGAACTATTCAAATCAAGAACCTGTCATTTCGATATGACGATATGGTCAATAATATTTTTAACCAGTTTAGTCTCAATATTGACGAAAGCTGGAAATTAGGATTAATTGGTCGAAACGGTCGTGGTAAGACGACTTTCCTAAACTTATTATTGGGAAAGTATCATTATTATGGCAAAATTCAATCTAATCTACATTTTAACTACTTTCCTCAACGAGTTAGCAATCCAACAAAAAGCGTTGTAGATGTTTTAATGGATGTTTTGGGATTAAATAATTCTGAAGTTTGGAAAATTCAGCTGGAAATGGATCGTTTGGGATTAGCTGATAATCTATTAACTAGGACATTTTCAACTTTAAGCCCTGGCGAGCAAACCAAGGTATTACTGGCAACACTTTTTGCCGATAAGGAAACTTTTCAATTAATTGATGAACCAACTAATCATTTAGATATTACCGGTCGTCAAGTTGTTGCCAACTATTTAAAATCGAAGCGGGGATTTATTGTCGTTAGTCATGATCATCATTTTATTGATCAAATTATCGATCATGTGTTATCCATCGATCGAGCAAAAATTCAATTGTTCAATGGTAATTATGACACCTGGCAGCGTGAATTTGATCGTGAAAATCAGACTGAGAAGAATAAAAATACTCATCTTCAAAATGAAATTAAACGGTTGAGTACCACTGCTAATCAAGCTAAGCATTGGGCAGATAATGCCGAGAAAAAGAAATCAAAAAAAGCTTATCGGGGTCAAAGCAATGTTAACCTTGATAAGGGCTTTTTGAGTCACAAGGCAGCTAAAGTGATGAAAAGATCCAAATCAACACTTCAACGAATGGAAGCTACAATTGATGAAAAGAAGTTATTATTGAAAAATATTGATGATGTATCACCTTTAACATTGAATTACAAACAGTCTTATCAGCATCATGTTTTAATACTGAACGATTTTCAGGTACAGCGGAATCAGACAATTCTAAATGAGCCCATTACGTTCGACCTAACCAAAGGTCAGCGCTTGGTTTTAGAAGGACCAAACGGATTGGGAAAGACCACATTGATTAAAGCAATTCTGGGAGAGAAACAATTAATTGCTCGTGGAAGCTTGTCTTTTAGTAAAGAAATTAAAGTGTCATACTTAACACAAGAATTTGAAAACATTTCAGGACTGCTTGAAGCATATGCAATGCAATATAATGTTGAATTACCAATGTTTCTGAATATGTTAAGAAAGCTAGGGTTTGAACGTTCGACTTTCACTGAAGATTTGTCAGAGCTTAGTATGGGACAAAAACGAAAAATTTCGTTAGCCAGATCATTGTGTGAACCTGCCAATTTTTACATTTGGGACGAACCCTTAAATTATTTGGATGTAATTACTAGGCAACAGATTCAAGCATTAATTTTAAGAGTCCAGCCAACCATGCTATTGATTGACCATGATAGGGACTTTGTAAAAACAATTGCGACCGAACCACCAATCGAATTGAAAAAGTATCACTTGTCAGATATGTAAAATTATTAGAAGAAGGAGAACATCTTGAGATGCATACAAAACATATAGAAATTGAGAATTATGATCCAAAATGGTTATTTAATTTCAATAAAATAAAAAATATCTTAGTAGCAAAATTGGATGGATTTGTTTTGGATATTGAACATGTCGGAAGCACAGCAGTTGTTGGTCTCTGTGCCAAACCAATTTTAGATATTGATGTTGTAATTAAAGATTATTCTAACTTTGATTTGATTAAAAGGAAACTTTCAAAGTTAGGATATACATGTGAAGGTGATTTGGGGATTCCTGATCGTTTTGCATTTTGTTATGATGAAAGTAAATCTAAACTTTTCCGTCATCATTTGTATGTCTGTCCTGTTTTTTTCTGAAGCACTAAAAAAGCATATCTTTTTAAGAAACTATCTCTCAGCCCATGAAATTGAAAGAAGGGAATACTGCAAAATAAAAAGCAAGGGCGCTAAATTATATCCAGACAATATTTCGAAATATATAGAGTATAAATCTGGTTTTATTGATGAAATTTACAAAAATATGTGATTATCCCTTAGCCTAGCTTGAAGGTTGATTACTTACACTAACAAAAAAGAAGATAACGGCTAATGAATTAGCTTAATTATTTGGAAGAAATGTTTTAAAAAAGTGAGTCGGAGGTAACCATTGAAATTAATTGCATATAATGACAAATTTAAAGAGCAGATAGAAACTTATCAAGTAAAAAATCTTGTCTTTACTGGACTGCCACAAAATGCTATCAAGATCTCTCAAGAAAATATAAATTATCATCCAGTATTATTGGTTAATGAATTAAACGAAATTTGTACATTCTTCATATTAGATTATGGAGATGATAAATTTAAATATACTAATAATATAAATAGCTTATTGTTAAGAAGCTTTTCAACCAATGAACGTTTTTTGCGAAAGGGATATGCTCTCGCAGCTTTAAGATCATTACCTAGATATATTCAAACAAATTATCCTAACATCCAAGAAATCACTTTGGGAGTAAATAAGAGAAACGTAGCCGCTCAGAAGCTTTATGAAAAAGCCGGCTTCAAAAAAGAACCAAAAACTTATACTGGGAAAAAAGGGCCACAACTTATTTTTAGTAAAGCAATTTTATAAAATAATTCGCAACTCTACATTGAGAGTTGCCTTTTTGTTACACAAAATTTGAAAGTAAGGTATTAGATATCCCTTTAAAATATGTTATTCCAATCTCCACAACTTTCGATAAATTAATCTTTGAAGGAAAACTAGTATTTGTTTTTGAATTGTTGCAAAAGTCCCTTATCGGAGAAACAAGCCGAATTAATTGAAGTTCAAATCCCAGCAAGGGTTGATTTAAAAACTTTTGAAAATATTACCAAGCGAAAGATTATATACAAGAAATGATTCTGGTGCTAAAGTTTAAGTATTATTATTCATCAATTGTTTAATGATTCTTTTTTTCAATAAATGGTAATAATAGACTATAACGTTAGCAGAAAGTAGATGCTAAAATGGAAAAAATAGCCATTTTTTCGGATGTTCATGGTAATTTAAGTGCTTTGAATGCATTTTTTGATGATGCTAAAAAATGTGGTGCAACTGATTATTGGTTTTTAGGCGATCTTTTTGGCCCCGGACCAGATGTTGAAGAACTTTGGAATAAATTGAAAGAAATTAACCCAAGTGTTCTAATTCGTGGCAATTGGGAAGATTTTTTTATTAACTCACTTCATCAGAACTCAAAAGTACCGACTAACATCAAAACTATTGAACGATATATTATAAATCATTTAAAAGATCCTGATAAAATCTGTCAAGAGATAGAGCAATACCCGATAAGCACTGAAAAAACAATTAATGACGTAAAAATCGGTCTTTCACATAACCTTCCATATGATAATCAAGGGGATTCTCTTTCAATTAGATCTAGCAGTAAAAATCTAGCTGAATTATTTACCGGAAAGCGAAAAAATATCGATATTGCAATATATGCACATATTCATCACCCGACTATGCGTTATGTTGATTTAAACTGTTTAAATCAACAGGTTGCCAATTACGATTATTCACTTGCAGATGAACGATTAGTTCTGAATATCGGGTCAATCGGATTGCCTTTTGATAAACCTACTCATTTATACAAAGAATGCCGTGCAGAATACCTCTTGCTAGAAGTTGGAGATGAAGGGGATGTTTATCCACGATTAAAAAGAATTTCATATAATAATTCTCCAACTTTTGAAAAAGCTATTAAAAATGACTTACCCTTTAAAGAACAATACATTAATAACTTTGAATTATAAACTTTTAGATTAGAGGAACTCAATTGATAAAAGACACATTAAATATATTAGAAAATTAATCGGGCACAAACCAAAACAAGGGAGAAGTTCTTTTACAAAAACGTTATGATTTTAATAAATGGGGGTTGATTGGTGGCAATTGAATATTATGAAACTGCCTTAAAAGCTTGTATTAGGGAATTCAAAGAAGAAACTGGGTTAAGTGTGACTGTATCAAAACTTTTAGGAGTTAATAGTAGTGGAAAACAAAAATATCCAAATGGTGATCAAGCTAAATCAATTTGTATCTTTTTTAAAGTACAGCAGTTGCTTTCAGGAAAACTAATTGCTAACAATTCTGAAACGTTAGAACTGAGATTTTTCCCATTTGATTAATTATCTCAAATTTTTAATGATCAGCATGTACGAATACTAGATAACATAAAAAAATGTTGATGTTTTTTATGATTGAAGCTCAAATCCATTATAAAAGTTAATGAAAATTAATTTTATCAACAACCTACACATGGCCAACAGCTGAATGCGAAACGCGATGGTCCAGGGGATTAGGGAGTGATGACTTAGCAATTTTAGAAGATGGGGCTAGGTTACTAAGATTAATTTATAAAATTGAGGACTTAGGATTACAAACAGCTATAAAAATGCAGTGAATTAAAAAGCTAGATAATAACCTTTATGAAATCAGGTCTAAGGTTTCAAGTAATATACAGCGAGCGCTTTATTTTCATGTTGTGGAAGAAAATTATTTAATTACCAACGGATAGACACAAAAAACACCTCAACGCGAAATTGAGCATGCAAAACGAATCAAAGAAGACTATCTAAAGGAGTTGGATAAACATGAGAACAACTAAACTTGATTTTTACATTAAAAGCCGACTTAATGACCCTGAATTTAAAGAAGAATACGATAAGGCGGGGCGTGAATTAGATGCTGCTGTAGCTCTATATAATTTGCGACAAACACTAGGATTATCTCAACGGGAATTAGCTGAATTAGCTCATCGGCCACAATCAACTATTGCTAGAATTGAAAATGGAAACATGAGTCCAACTCTATCAACTTTACAACAAATCGCAGCTGCTACTGGAAAGAAACTTAAGATAGAGTTTGTCTAAATCATACTTAATGGTGTCTATTACTAGCAGAGCTTATCCTGTAGAGCCGCTAACTGGTAAAAATTATGGGCGGTTATTTTTTTTCGCTGATTTTTAATCAACTCAACAACCAATGCAATTAAAGTAACGGTAAATGTACTGAAACCAAACGTCAGTTGTAAAGCGTCCGCAATGGACACTCGCCTTAACCTCTCTATATAAATTTTAACAAGTTACCAACAAGAAATAATTTTGCAACTCCATAACAGAGTTGCTTTTTATTACTCAAAATTTGAAAATATTAGTTAATCCTATTGTCTCTTTTAGCTAACATATCATTGTAAGTTTCCTTCTTTTCTTTTAGAAATTCTAATTGCTTTTGTAATTTCAAAAACTCTTTATTCAATAATCTTTCTTGTTCGTCAAGAAGCTTGATCCGTTCTTCAATTGTTTGATCTCCTTGTTCTCTTAAAAAGGAATATCTGCAAATGTTCTCTAAAGGCATCCCAGTTTGCTTTAGTCTTAATATAAACATCATCCAATTTAAATCAGAATCAGTAAATTCACGATAATTATTTTTTGATCTGGCTGGTTTGAGAATCCCCAAATTTTCGTAATATCTCAAAGTTGGAATTGAAAGACCCGTTAATTTAGAAAATTGCTGAATTTTATACATGATTTCTCCTTGCTATAAAGTTAACTTGATAGTTTATATTTATACTATCAAATCAAAGGAGAATTTACTAATGGATAATATACGTTACACTAAAGGACTTAGAAACCTCGAAAAAATTGATGGTACTGCTGGCAAAAAGGTTATTAATTCACTAAAAGATATTTCTCCAGAAACTGGACAGTTTATTATTGAATTTGCTTTTGGTGACATTTACGAAAGAAAGACCTTAAACCTAAAGCAGCGAGAAATGATTACCCTAAGCAGTCTAGTAACACAAGGGGATACACATAATCAATTAATAGTTCATATTAATGGTGCTTTAAATGTTGGGTTAACTCCCAATGAAATTATTGAAATTTTTGTTCAATGTATTCCATACGTTGGGTTCCCAAAAGTACTCAATGCCATAAACACTGCAAAGGAAGTACTTAATTCAAAAAAATAATCCAATCAATAATATAGGATGTATTTGCAACTCTAAAGTCCAGAGTTGCTTTTTTGTTACTCAAAATTTGAAAGGACAAGAATAATGCTGCCAAAGTCCCATCGCTTATCAAAAATAAGCTTGCGATAATTAGATAACTTTTGTAAAATATGATATATAATATTATTTTTTCATTTTGCATTGCAATATATACATATTTGGTGGAGTTAAATCTGCTGGACGGGGTTCACTTGCATTAACAATTTAACAAAACTGACTGTTCGACTTGGTAAACATAACCGTTGATTTAACAGAATCATCAAATCCTATTTCAGTACAAACTCTTAAGTATGAAATATTGATTAATGATGTTAAAAGATTTATATAATCTAAATTCAAAATATATTATGATTAAGCGGGATATCCTATGAAAAAATTTATGCAGAATATTCAAATTGTTTTTGCATCTATTGTATTTTACAAATTTGTAGTTATTGGTTTTTATGATTTTGTAAAAACTGGAACATACTCATTTCTTGATTACGCTATTGATTCAATTGGAATTACAGTAGTTTTTGCTATAATCAATTTCATTGTGATTAAGCTAAAAAAATAAATCCAGTATATACAAATGGCAAAATGATGTTGAATATTCCAAGTAATAGTAGTCTGATTGCTCAACAAGCTCAAGTAGCCCAAAGAATAGTCGACTAATTTTTAAGCAAGCACTGCATTCCAAGTTTCACTCAAATTCACGTGGAATGCTTGTAAACCAATATTGTTATTATGTTACTAATGGATATATATCAGTATAGGAAAATCAATTTACTAAATCTTCTTTTCAGGTTGCTTACGGTGGTAGCTGTATATGGCTGGGAAGGGGGGCATTAGGTGACAGTTAAAGCCAAAGACCGTTAATGCTGGTGCTAAAAGAAAGGTGGTGTTAAAGATATGAGCTTTTTTTCAAAAAAAGAACAGCCTAAAAAAAATGTTGAAGAAAGTAAATTATATGCCGATATACAAAAAGCATTAACTGAAGCTCCAAATAGTCCGCAAACGCCAATTTTGCAAACAGCTGCTCAAGCATTACTAAAAAAACAATATTTCCCAAAAATTTTAAATGATCTACAGTCTGATTTAACTCCTTTGGCAATAAAATCTGCATTGTCGCCGACTGCCAAAAAGATATATTTAGAAATTTTTAAAGGAAATTATCACTATACCTCAACTGGTGGTGGAATAGCCATGGTGTTTGCTGGTATGAGTGGATTTGGAGGAAATTAAATAAAAATAATTTTCGCCTGTAAAGTTCGCTATACAATTTAAAAGGGAAATGATGCTGCAGGTTATGATATTTTGCTAAAAAATGGCAAAATGATAACTTATATTGATGTTAAAACAACCACTGATTCAAACCAATCGTTTTATATGTCAGTTAAAGAAAAGAATGTGTTGGATTCTTTAGCTAGTGAGAAAAATAAAACATATAACATTTATCGTGTATATAAGTTACCAAAAACAGACAATTCAATTTTTTAATATCATTTGAGAAGTAGGGTATTAAAAGCAAAAAAACCAAAACACTAGGATTAATGTTCTGGTTTTTTTCATTATACTGTATTTATCTTATACTTGAGCAAAATATTTGAGTGTTCTAACTAATTGAGAAGTATACGACATTTCATTATCGTACCATGCAACGGTTTTAACTAGTTGTTTACCGTTTACTTCCATAATTCTAGTTTGTGTTTCATCGAATAATGAACCATAAGTCATTCCAATAACATCCGTAGAAACTATTGGATCTGTATTATATCCAAAAGATTCATTAGCTGCCAGCTGCATAGCATGATTAACCTCTTCTACAGATGTATTCTTTTCAAGAACTGTATATAGTTCTGTAAGTGACCCTGCTTTAACGGGTACCCTTTGAGATACACCATCTAATTTCCCACTTAATTCTGGAATAACCTGACCGATTGCTTTTGCTGCTCCTGTTGAAGTAGGAACAATATTTTCGGCAGCTGCACGAGCTCGACGATAATCACCTTTACGGTGAGGGCCGTCAAGAGTCATTTGATCTCCTGTATAGGCATGAATGGTTGTCATAAGGCCTTCGATGATACCGAAATTATTATTCAAAACTTGAGCCATAGGTGCCAGAGAATTCGTTGTACAAGAAGCACCAGAAATAATATTTTCGTCACCATTTAGTATGTCGTGATTAGTATTGAATACAATGGTCGGAACATTATTTCCAGCAAATGCAGAAATCAGAACTTTTTTAGCTCCTGCTTCAATATGAGATTTTGCTTTTTCTTTAGAAGTGAAAAAGCCTGTACATTCAAGAACAATATCAATTCCTAATTTTCCCCATGGTAATTTTGAAGGATCTGGATTTGAAAAAATATCAACTACTTGATCATTAACAACCAATTTATTCTCTTTTTCATAAACACTACCGTTAAATTTTCCTTGAGTTGTATCGAATTTTAATAAATTTGCTAACATTTTAACATCGGTTAAATCATTAATTGCAGTAACTTCAATTCCTTCGACCTCTTGTATTCTCCGAAAAGCCAATCTACCAATTCTTCCAAAACCATTTATAGCTACTTTAACAGTCATATTAACTACCTCCAAATATATTTAAATATTAACTGACTACACCAAAAGTATAGTTCATATTTTTGCGTGATATAATGAGTTATATGAAGATATTAACTATACTATTTGTAGGAGAGGTGGATAATGCCACAAAAGGATCGTTTTAAAGACAGAATTGTTAATATTGATTTTATCGCTAATAGTTCCTTAGAAGATCTTCCGTATAGAAATGTTTACACACTTACATTGATTACTTCCGGGTTTTTCTACGGAATGTTAAATGGAATTTCTCTAAAAATTAAGGCACCTTGTCTATTGTGTCTTACAAGTCATGATCAACTAACTACAATCAAGCAGCAAAATGTGATTGCTCCAACTATAAAGTTTGATGCAGATTTTTTACGTACACTAAGGGTTTCTGAAAAAAAATATTTACCTTCGAAGAACCCAAGTATTAAAGCTGGTATGAATCTTTTTGAAAGAAATAAGTGTTCAACAAAAACAGGCCTTTATCAACTTAATGACCAAATTTATCCAAAGATTCTCGAAGACTTTTTTGTTGCTGGAAGTGAAATTGCAGTTCAAAGTGACGAGTTTTGGGTTTGCCGTATAAAAAAATATTTAATTGAGTTATTATCAATGGTAGATGAATTAGAAAAAGCAAGCAAAAACACACCCTTCAATGAAGCACTGAACTATATTCATTCAAATTACACAAAAAAAATAACCTTGAATGATTTGATAACTCATTCTTTTTTAAATAGAGAATCCTTAAATAAAGAATTCAAAAAAAAATATGGTTGCACTGCAATGAAGTATTTATTATTGTATAGAATAAAAATATCGAAAGAGTTATTGACTCATACCGGGCTTAGCTTGAATGAAATAGCTTATTCTACAGGTTTTTCTTATGACACTTATTTTATAAAGCAGTTTAAAAAAATTGTTCAAAAGAATCCAAGCGAGTATAGAAAATCTACTAGAAAAATAGCTTTATATCAATAATTTTTATCTATAGACAAATCTATTAATCAGATGCTTTTTTTATAAGAAGATACAAATAAATTTCCACGAGGTAATTGATATAATAATCGAGTGTATCTACAAAATTCAATTAAACAAAATTATATAACCAATTTTGCTCTCCAAATTTTTAAAGAAAAAGGGTAGTCATTTGTTTATCATGGCGTTTCTGAAGCTAGTTTACGGTACCGCCATAAATATCGCTGGGAGAACTGCACGTGTGGCTGAAATGAGTGCTAAAGAAAAGAGGGTGGCTGGATCAAAAACTGAGAAAAAAGGGTGAAACAAAAAAATATCTATCTGCTCTACGATCCAGAAAATAGTTTGTAAAATCTTAAATTAATTTATAAGCCTGTTTAAAAATCGTATAGGACAAATATATTTAACTTTTTATATTTATAACTACAACGAATTTAATTTCATCAATTTTTTCGTAATTAATAAAATTCAACGCACATCCACCAATTCAGCTGAGTACAATTCAAACAATACGAGATTTTTTTCTTAACTTAGGGATACTTTTAGTCCAAAAATTGCATAAAATTGATCAAATGTTTGGTTATAAACGATATTTAAGATACTCTAAAAGATCTAATAAACACTGATTTTAAAGCAAATTCTACCAAAACTAATTAGCAAAATCATAGCAAGCTTTACGTGTAAAGTCCAAAAAAATCATTGAATAATTGATTAAAATGCTAATTTTTACTATAGAATAAAAAATTAGTCGTCATAATTTAGTTAGCAAATCGAATTATTTTTGCTTGTTATAAATTCTGATGGCTATTTCTTTACTGATTTTTTTTCGATTTTTCTGGTTTTTATTCTCTTTTTCAAATTTATTTTCACCTTCTTTATGCGTTAAAAACGTTGTTTTAACAGCAATTTTAATGCTGAATAAACATGAGAGGGGGCTTGAGTTAAAATCCGTACTTGACGGTGCTTAATAAATTTAAATTTCATTCTAGTTTACATAATATATATTATCGAAAGTAGTGTTTAAAAAGAAAATCCAATCTACTTTATTTAAAAACAAAAAAATCAGTAATTTACAAAGCAATTACTGATTTTTAACTGTCATTTATATTTAATTGAATGAATTGACTAAGTTTTCTTTGCTATTCCAAAACGGAACTTTGACAACACCATCAATTTTACTTCTTGGAACAAATCCATAATAGCGACTATCGTTTGATACTTTTCGATTATCTCCCAAAACAAAATAGCTTTCCTTAGGAACTGTGAATGTTTTACCTGTACCAAGTACCACACCACTAGCTTCTTTATATCCTGAATACAGATCTAATGTTCCAGATGTTCGCTGAGCCTTCGTAATATAAGCCTGAGATAACTTTTTGCCATTAATTAAAACAGTTCCATTATTTTCATACTCAACCTTATCTCCTGGCATGCCAATAACTCGCTTAACGTACTTTGTGCTTTTTGTAACCCCAGGTGAATTATGATCAACTCCATCAGCATTAAACACAATTACTGTGTTATGACGGATCTTGGCCTGTTTTAAAAGCATTACCCGCTCGTTATTTTGAAGAGTCGGATACATTGATGTCCCATCAACTTTAACAAAACCAAAAAGAAATTGACGGACAATTAAAGCAATTAGCAGGCCAATTAAAATTGGGAGTACCCAGCTAAAAATGTTTTTCACCGTTTGCAACTTTACACCTCATCTGTAAATATTTTATAACTACTATTATTTATTATAACCAGAAATATTGTTTTTATCAGATGAATTTGCAACTTTACCACGAAAGTTATTTTTTTTTAGACTAATATCCATCTTTTTCAAGCTTATCAAATAAATAACAAATATCAAACAAAAGAATGCTTCGTAAAAAATAAACCAAATATTATTCACGTAGATAAACGGCATTAACATAGTTGTTATATTTAACAAAATCTTCAAAAAAAAGTATTTCTGACTAAATAAAATCATATTGCTAACAATCGCCATTACTCCAAAAATAGTTATCAGGATTGCTAAGATAATGATTAAGGAGAATATGTCTGAACTATTTGCCAATCGTTCAACCTTATCCGGTGAGTAACCTTGATGGCGGTATAAGCTTACCATTAAACGGTAGCGTGTATCATTAATTACATAGAACACCCCAATTGCTCCAGTTGTGATGTTAAAAAATCTGTTCAATCAGTTCATCAGCCTTTCCTTATCATAAATTATAAACGACTTTAAAAATTTTCATTTTATTTACATTGATGATTATTCATCAATAAATTATATTATTTTAATCAATCAAAACTTTATAATTTAATCAGCAATGAAATTATATACTAGAAAACGCCGTCACTACTACTGATTGAACTCATCTTTAGAAAACTTCAAGAAACGAAACTATGAATTAATTAATTTTTGATAAATTTTACTTAAATAACGATGACTAGCCAATTGTTCTTGGCAATCATCCTGATTTTTCAAGTTAATTTCATAAATATTAGTAGCCTGCGGATTTAAAGCTGGTAATACCTGCCGCCAATTGATTTTACCTTTTCCCAATGGCAAGCTGTCATGTTTTAAGCCCATTGAATCTACTAAATGATAATGAACGATTTGCGGTTCCAGTCTCTTCAATGAAGCGACTAGCTGCTGATTGCTGCCATTAACTTTTATAAAACAATGGCTGGTATCAAATGCCAGACGATAATTTCGATCCAGAATAAATTGATCCATCTTTTCATCACCAAAATAAAATATCGGCGACAGGGAATTTTCAAACATTATTCGTTGTTGACCTAAATGAGCAAAATAATCCAATTTTTTGAAAACTGCAGCTTCAGCAAATTCAAATGAAGGATATAAATCAATCATCCGCTGTGTATGACGCGAGTACGATCCATGAACTAAAACTTGTATTTTTTGATCAAAGGCTAATTGCAGCAAATCATTGGTGCTTTGATCAATGAATTTAACTAGCTCCGGAAATACTGCTTTAGGTGCGGCTAATTCCGTATATTCTCCCTTAAATCGCATTGGATGATGCAATACAATTTTATTGGTAGCCGTTGCTTTGACTAATTCAATTGCTGCTGCTAAACGCTTTAGGCCGTCTGCAGTAAAATCATTTTCATCTGTAAAAAATTCAAAAACAGCTGGTTGATATTTGAGTCGGTCACTTAACTGACTTTTAGCTGTGCTAGCCTTTAAACCTAATTCTGGTTGTTTTATTGTAAGCTTGCTCATTTGATAATCTTACTCCCCTCGATAAAAATAAATAAAGGCTGAGAATAAACTCTCAGCCTTTTAAAATAATTAATAATTTAATAATCAATAATTGCAAATAATTTAATCAAGTTTATCAATATCTTTCATCCAAGCCAAGGCCAAAGCTTTTTCACCCAAATGTGTTCCAATTACTGGACCGAAATAACTCAAATCCACTTGATATTGTGGGTACTCTTTGCTTAGTGAATCGCGCCACTTTTCAGCAGCTGGTTCATCATTGGCATGAATAACAATTAAACGTAAAGGATAGTCAACTTCTTTTTGATCTATTTTAAAAAGTTCTTCAACTCGATGGATAGCTTTTTTCATAGAACGAACTTTTTCAAAAGCAACAATTTTGTGAGATTTGCGATCAAACGTCAATAAGGGTTTAATCTTTAGCATACTGCCGATAAATGCTGATGCATTAGATAATCGTCCACCACGAACTAAATTCTGCAAATCATCAACAATAAAATATTCATTCGTTGTAGCTCGTAAATCTTCTAGCTTATCAATAATTTGATCTGGATTTAATCCTGCTTTAACCATCCTTGTCGCTGCAATTACCATGTTTCCCATCAACATAACAGTAATCTGGGAGTCAAATGGTATAACTTTAGTATTTTTAACCTCCTTAGCAACTGTTTCAAGTGTTTGAACAAATCCAGAAATTGTACTAGCTAGATGAATACTGATGACTGCTTCATAACCTTGGTTACCAAGATTTTCATAAAAATCAATCAATTCGCCAATTGAAGGTTGTGAAGTACTGGGAAATGTTGAAGAATTCTTTAATTTTTGATAAAACTCACGTGAATCAATATCAATACCTTCTTGATAAACTTGATTATCAAGAATTACCGGAATTGGAATCACATGAATGTTATTTTCAGCAATTTGCTGTTTGGTTAAATACGCTGTACTGTCAGTGACAACAGCAATTTTCATAAAATTACACCCACTTTTAAAAATTAATACTCGTCTAAGGATATCATAAAATTATTGTTTCAACCACTAATAGCCTTATACTAGAGTCTCTCCATGCTTCGATCGAGCCGATTTAACAAAATTTGTAACATATTTTGCTCGTCAACTGACCAGTGTTGAAATAAATTATCAGCAAATTTTTTCAAATCTGCTTGTAGTTGCTTAACGACTGCCTTGCCCTGATTAGTTTCAATATAATTATATTTTCTTCGTCCTCCGCGCTGATTATCCTCTGTTCCAGCAAACCGACTGATAAATTTTTTGGCAACTAGTCGGCTTAATTGTCGACTTAAAGTTGAAACATTCAAATTTGTCAGTTTTGCGAGTTTTTCTTGCGTTTGGTTGCCATCAATTACCTTCAGTAACAATTGCCATTCAGCTATCGTTAAATTATGTTCAGATACAATTTTTTCTAAAATTGAATGATACCGTTTTTGAACTGCTAATAAACTTTCAAGACAAGACCGCATTAATCAGTCCCCCATTTCTATACAGCAAAATAATAAATTGCATAATGCATTTATATTTTCATTATGAAATAAATTTTTTCAAATAGCAACTTATTAATTTTACTACTTGAGTATTCTAGTGAATTTTGCCCTTTTCTTAAAGAAACTGTACAATATAAATAACTAATTATTAAATGAAAGTGAGTTGACAATTTTGTCTTTCGATGGTCTTTTTACCCGCGCAATGACGTTTGAATTAAACCAGCTGCTTGCCAATGGACGTGTTGGCAAAATTTCACAACCGTACCCTAATGAAGTAATCCTGACTATTCGAGCTCAACGTCATAATTTCCCGCTCTTATTGTCAGCCCATCCAAGTTATGCACGTATTCAAATTACGCAAATTCCTTTTAAAAATCCCGCAGTTCCGACAAATTTTACAATGTCATTGCGAAAACATTTAGAAGGAGCTAAATTATTAAAAATTGAACAATTAGCAAACGATCGTGTTTTATATTTGAATTTTGCAACCCGCAATGAATTAGGCGATGAATTGCCAATTCAGTTAAGTATCGAAATTATGGGTCGTTATAGCAATATTATATTAATTGATCAAAAACAACAGCAAATTATCGATACAATTAAACATATTGGTCCCTTACAAAATCGTTATCGTACTTTATTGCCTGGTGCAAACTATGTGCAGCCACCGCAGCAAAATAAATTAGATCCGTTTGTCACAAGCAATAACCAATATCAACAATTAGTTGTTCGTTATCCCAATCGTGAAGTGTTGGCCAAACAATTGCAACAGACTTATCAAGGCTTTGCTAAAGAACACGCACTTTATTTTGCTGATCAGCTTCACCGTAGTGACCAGTCAGTGACTCAAAGCTGGCAACAGACATTACAACGAGTTAAGCAGCCTACTCCTTGTATTGTTAAGCCAGAAAATGCACGGCAACCATTTTTTACGTACTTGCCTTTTTCAGCGTCAAGTACTATTCAGCAAGCTGCTACTCTTAGTGAAATTTTAGACAGTTACTATCAGCAAAAAGCTAATCGAGATCGTGTACAACAACTCGCTAGTCAGCTAATCAATATAGTACAAAATAATCTGCATAAAAATAAAAAGAAGATCAAAAAATTGCAGCAAACACTAAATGCCAGTAAACACGCTGACCAGTACCGGATCAAAGGCGAATTACTAACCACCTACTTAAATCAAGTAAAACGTGGGATGACTAGTATCGAATTAGAAAACTATTACGATAACCAAAAACCGCTGCAAATTACCTTATCGCCGAATTTGACTCCATCTAAGAATGCTCAAAAGTATTTTAAAAAATACCAAAAATTAAAAACAGCTGTAACTTTTGTAAATGAACAATTAGCTAAAGCCCAAGAAGAAGTTGCTTATTTGGAAGAAATTCAATCAGAAATTGAGTTGGCCGCCCCAGAAGATTTACCGGAAATTAAATTAGAATTACAGCAGCAAGGATATTTGCAGCAGCAAAAAAATTTAAAGAAAAATAAACCACGGCAATCAGCCAGTCGTCCTGCTGTTTTTTATAGTTCTGATCAAACTAAAATTTCAGTTGGAAAAAATAATTTACAAAACGATCGTCTAACATTGAAAACTGCCAGCAAAAATGATATTTGGCTACATGCAAAAAACGTTCCGGGATCACATGTTATTATTCACGATCCCAATCCTAGCCAGCAAACCTTGCTTGAAGCAGCGAATTTGGCAGCTTATTTTTCAAAATCTCGGCAATCAGCAACTGTTCCCGTGGATTACGTAACAGTTAAAAAAATTCGAAAACCAAATGGAGCTCGACCTGGTTTTGTTATTTATGAAGGCCAAAAAACACTATTTGTCACTCCTGAATCACAGTTAGTAAAAAAATTAGCCGCTAAAAATCATAAATGAGCGTTTAACTGTTCAAATAAATCTGCTATCAATTTGCATAATACCTAATTTTTTTAATTCAGACTTGTTTAATTAAAGATTCCAAATAAACCACAACACATTGAACAAAAATACAGTGTCCTCCAAAAGCTAATTCTTGGAGAAACACTGCTGTTATCAATTCAAATGCTGTGGTTTTATTTTTTACTTGCAAAACAAGCAAATCCATTCCTAACGATGCTGTTACAAATTAATCTTTATCTGCTGCATCTGCTGTTAGCGGTATTAGTCTAACTTGTTTGATTTCACCTTGAGTTTCAACATCTACTACGAATGAACCGTTAGAATACCGATCTGCTAACGGATGGTCGGCAGTTTGCAAAACAATTTTTTGTTGTTTTGTAGTCATAATCTGCCAGTTTTCACTTTGACTAAGATCAGCTGCAAATACAATTCGATGTGGTTTGCGTTTTAAATCTCGTAATATTTTTACTCCACGCCGAGCACGCGAAGTTTCCGGAATTTCACTAACTTTCATCCGTTTAAAGGCCCCACGCTGAGTTAGTAATCCAATCGTATTCTCAGCTTTAACCAATAAAACAGCTGTTAAATGATCATCACGTAAGTCCATAGCTTTGACCCCAGCTGCGCGTGGCCCACTAACTGGAACATCTGCCAGTTGATAACGTAATCCATAGCCACCCCAAGAACAAGCAACTACATCTAGTTGTTCGGCAGCTTTAGGCATGATATAAGCCACTTTAATTAACCGATCAGCTGCATTTTTTAATTTAATAGCAACAGCTGCTCTTGTTCGATAAGTTCGTCCCGGCTGTAAGGCACTTAAAGCTGTTTGCTTAATAGCACCTTGACTAGTAGCTAAAACAAAATTTCCCGGTTGCTTTAAATCCTTAAACACGAAAGCTTGTAGAATTTTCTCATCGGCAGCTAACCCAACCGTTTGTGATAAATGCTGCCCGGTATCTTTCCATTTAATATCCGGAATCTCATGAACTGGTCGATAAATCAAGTTTCCCTGATCTGTAAAAATCAGTAAATGATCCAGTGTATTAGCTGTGGTCTGTAAAATTATTTGATCATCGGGTTTTAAACCATTGTCAGTTTCAGCCGACGCTCCAAACGAACGCAACGAACTGCGCTTTAAATATCCCGCTTGACTTACTAAAACCACCACGTCTTCAGGAGCAACCATAACTTCGGTTTCTATTTTCAATTGTTGGACTTCAGCTTCAATCTTTGTTTTGCGCGGAGTTGCATATTGATGATCGATTGCTGTTAATTCACTCTTGATTACCCGATCCAGTTCATTAGCATCACTTAAAATTAATTTATACTGTTTAATTTTAGTAGCCAATTCGGCTGCTTCTTGTTGTAAAGCCGTTACATCAGTATTTGTTAACCGATACAATTGCAATGAAACAATCGCTTCGGCTTGTTTCTCAGTAAAATCATACTCAGCTACTAAATTCTTTTTAGCGTCTTGTTTGTTTTGGCTGCCACGAATGGTTTTGATAACTTGGTCAAGGATTGAAAGAGCTTTAATCAAGCCGGCAACAATGTGCTGCCGTTCTTGAGCCTTTTCTAAATCAAATTGTGTCCGCCGCGTTACTACTTCACGCTGATATTTAACATAAGCTTCCAAAATAGTCTTCAAACCAACTAATTCTGGACGCATATTGTTAATCGCTACCATGTTAAAATGATAGGAAATTTGCAAGTCAGTATTTTTGAATAAATAATTTAGGATTCCTTGCGCATTAGCATTACGTTTTAATTCAATTGCTATTTGAAGTCCCTGCCGATCACTTTCATCACGTACTTCAGCAATTCCTTCAACCTTTTTTAACAACCGGATCTCATCAATCCGTTTGACAAGCACAGCTTTATTAACTTCGTACGGAATTTCTTTAACAAGAATTTGCGAACGACCGCCTTTTAATTCTTCCGTTTCAGTTTTTGCTCGTACAATTACTCGGCCGCGCCCGGTTTGATAAGCTTTTAAAATTCCGTCCTTACCCTGAACGATTCCACCAGTCGGAAAATCGGGACCCTTAACAAATTTCATTAATTCAGCTAATTCAGCTGCTGGATGGTTCAGTAAATAAATAACCGCCTGAATTGTTTCGTGAAGATTATGCGGCGGAATTTCAGTTGCGTAACCTGCGGAGATCCCCGTTGCGCCGTTAATTAATAAATTGGGGAAGCGTGCAGGCAAAACAGTTGGTTCTTCTTCAGTATCATCAAAATTAGGGACAAAATCGACTGTCTTTTTTTGAATATCACGCAGCATTTCACCAGAAATTTTGCTTAAGCGTGCTTCTGTGTAACGCATGGCAGCTGGTGGATCTCCATCCATTGAACCATTATTGCCGTGCATTTCGACTAATGGTTCACGAACTTTCCAATTCTGGCTAAGTCTAACCATTGCCTCGTAAATTGAACTGTCTCCATGGGGATGAAAATTTCCCATCACGTTTCCAACTGATTTAGCCGATTTACGAAATGCTTTGTCATACGTATTACCATCTTGATTCATTGCATACAAAATACGGCGTTGGACCGGTTTAAGCCCATCGCGAATATCCGGCAGAGCACGTTCTTGAATAATATACTTAGAGTAACGGCCAAAACGTTCTCCCATAACGGATTCTAATGAGAGTTCCTGAACATTATGGTCACTTGTCGTTTCTTTCATTGTTGATCTTGGCCTCCTTCATCAACTGAGTTTGGCTTAATCCCATGTGCATCTTCGACAACTGCTGTATCTAATAAACTACCGTCTTCTTCAAGTGTAAATTCAACGTTTTTTTCAATCCAGCGACGGCGGGGTTCAACTTTATCTCCCATCAGCGTAGTTACTCTTTTTTCAGCTACAGCATTATCATCAATTTTCACTCTTACTAAGGTCCGTGTTTCTGGATTCATAGTAGTTTCCCATAATTGGTCGGCATTCATTTCACCCAAACCTTTAAATCTTTGCAGTGTGTAACCTTGTTTCATATCTTTAATTGCATACTGCAATTCTTCATCAGTCCAAGCGTATTTAATCAATAATTTCTTTTTAACTTTCTTCTGCAATTTGTACAGTGGCGGCAAAGCAATATAGACCTTTCCAGCTTCAATTAACGGCCGCATGTATTTGAAAAAGAAGGTTAATAATAAAATTTGAATATGGGCACCATCGGTATCTGCATCAGTCATAATAATAACTTTATCATAATTTGCATCAGGCAAATTAAAGTCAACACCAACACCTGCACCAATTGTATAGATCATTGTACTGATCTCTTCATTTTTTAAAATTTCTGGTAATTTTGCTTTTTCTGTATTTAAAACCTTCCCACGCAACGGCAAAATCGCTTGAAATTTACGATCTCGACCTTGCTTGGCTGAACCACCAGCAGAATCACCCTCAACTAAAAACAATTCATTTCGTTTAGCGTTTTTAGACTGAGCTGGCGTTAATTTACCAGAAAGCAACCGTTCTTTATGATGCTTTTTCTTGCCATTACGTGACTCGTCGCGAGCTTTTCGAGCTGCTTGCCGAGCCTCACGTGCCTTAAGCGCCTTTCGAACCAGGTCTTGAGCAAATTCACCGTTTTCTAATAAGAAAAAGCCTAATTGTTCACTGACAATTCCATCAACAATCGCTCGTGCTTCAGGAGTTCCTAATTTTTCTTTGGTTTGACCTTCAAACTGTAATAAGTCTTCCGGAACACGAATTGAAATAACTGCCGCCAACCCTTCACGGACGTCTGAGCCTTCTAAGTTCTTATCTTTCTCCTTCAGCAATCCGACTTGGCGAGCATAGTCATTAAAAGCTTTGGTCCAAGCGGAACGCATACCAACTTCATGCGTTCCACCATCCTTGGTTCGAACGTTATTAACAAATGACAAAACATTTTCCGAATAGCCATCATTGTACTGGGCAGCAACCTCAACTTCAATATTTTGCCGGGTACCTTCAAAATACATGACTGGACCTAAAGTGTCTTTATCTTCGTTTAAATAGGCAACAAACTCCTTAATTCCATCAGCAAACATAAATTCTTCCTGCTGGTTATTGCGTTCATCGTCTAAAATTATTTTTACGCCTTTCAATAAAAAAGCTGACTCGCGCAAACGTTCAGCTAGCACATCATAATGATAATGCGTTGTTGAAAAAATAGTTGGATCTGGTTTAAAGGTAACTTCTGTCCCGTTTTTTTCTTTTGTTTTCCCTAACTTGCGGAGCGTTCCCTTTGGTTTACCGCCATTTGTAAATTCTTCCTGATAGGCAATTCCGTCACGAACAGTTTTAACAGTCAACCAACTGGATAAGGCATTAACAACACTCGCGCCTACTCCATGTAAACCGCCAGAAGTTTTATAGCCGCCCTGACCAAATTTACCACCTGCATGTAAAACAGTGAAAATCACTTCAACTGTTGGAATTCCTAAAGCATGCATACCGGTTGGAAGACCACGTCCATGATCAATTACCGAAACACTTCCGTCACGATGCAAAATTACTTTGATTTCTTTGCCAAAGCCACCCAAGGCCTCATCAACTGCATTATCGACAATTTCATAGACTAAATGATGCAATCCTTTACTGTCGGTCGATCCAATGTACATTCCAGGACGCTTACGAACAGCTTCTAGTCCCTTCAGCACTTGAATCGAATCATCGTTATAGCTGACATTACCCATGAATGTAATTCCTTTCTGTTTAAAATTTATACTTACGAAATAATGCTAACCTAGTTATCATACCTTATTGAATCTCAAAATGTAAAGTAATCTCTGGTCAGCTACTGAATTCAAAATGAAAATTAAGATTTTCACAGCTACAATTATTTATTTATCATCTACGTAAAATCTATTTTGAGGATAGTTTGATACGTGCTAAAATGAGTATTAGCCAGTTACAAGGAGGATACAAATTGAACTTAAAAATTTTTGAAATGCTGGTTATTGCCTATTTGCTTGGATCGATTCCCTCAGGTGTCTGGATTGGAAAACTTTTTTACGGTAAGGACATTCGCCAATATGGCAGTGGTAATATGGGGACAACCAACACTTTCCGAGTCTTAGGTAAAAAAGCTGGATTGATCGTCCTACTGTTGGATATGTTAAAGGGTACTTTAGCTGCATGTCAACCTTATCTATTTCATGTGTCAATTAATGTCTTGATTATTGGCTGTGCAGCAGTCCTCGGTCATGTTTTTCCACTTTTTGCACATTTTAAGGGCGGTAAAGCGGTTGCAACCAGTGCTGGAATTCTATTAGCCTATAATCCAGGTTTCTTCTTAGTTGCCTGGGCTATTTTTTTGATAACTCTTTACTTATCAAGCATGGTCAGTATTGCCAGCATGGTTGGAATGACCTTAATAACCATCCTATCACTTTTTTTCCATGATAGTATCTTAACAACTATCGCTTTGGTTTTAACTATATTTGTTTTTTATCGGCACAAGGGCAATTTAAAACGGATTCGTGAAGGAAATGAAAATCTCGTTCCATTTGGTCTATATTATTGGCATCATCATCCAAAAAAATAAGATTTAGCATTACTTTCCCTTTATAGTTTAAAACGACCGGATTTAGTACTTAAGAAGTACTGCATCCAGTCGTTTTTATTAGTCTGATTAAAAAATGCTGATGGTATAGCCTGCCTTGAATAATTGTTGCTGTGCTAATTTATGAATCCCACGTTTTTGTTGCAGCTCACCAGTTGCCTTTATATCATCTGCTAAGCCCCACCAAGGCTCCAAGCACACAAATGGTGCAGCCGCTGGATATGGTGACCAGATACCCAAATATTCAGTGTCAGGCAAATCCAAGCGTACTCCATGTTGATGAGCAGTCGTAGTCAATTCAAGCAAAACCGGCCGCTGTAATTGGTAAATTAAAGCATCATTTTTAAATGCTGCCCGCGTCAAACGCAATCCAGCCATTCGGTCTTCTTGAGCCGCTGCATTATCAGTATAATTACCAGTTAAAGGAATTTTTAAATAATTTCCGACTGGTTGGAATTCTACAAGATAATCATCAAATGCTTCATCCTTTTGCAAAGGAATATTAAAAGCTGGATGACCACCAATTGAAAAATACATTTCACTATCAGTCAAATTTTGAACTTGATAAGCTATTTCTAACGAGGCAGCACGCAAACGATAACTTATCTGCAATTTAAAATCAAACGGATAAATCTGTTTCGTTGCTGCGGAAGAATTAAGTTCAAAAATTAAATGATCCGGTTGTTGTTCACGTACCTCAAAATCACGATCACGAGCAAAACCATGCTGATGCATAGCGTAAGTCTTATTGGCATATTGATACTGATCATCTTTTAGACGTCCAACAAAGGGGAATAGAACTGGCGCATGACGTCCCCAAAATTTTGCATCTGCCTGCCATAAATATTCAGTTTGTGTAGCTTTATTGAATAAACTTTGGAGTTCAGCACCATGACGAGAAAAAACCGCTTTAACTTGATCATTTTCTAAACACAATTCCATTAATGGTCGGACTTCCTTTCAATTCTAAAGAATATACTGACTGAGATCTTTGTTTTTAGCAATGTTACCGATTTTTTGTTCAACGTAAGCTTCAGTAATTGTAATATCACCCATCTGCATATCAGGACCTTCATAAAGCAAGTCTTCTAGTAGTTTTTCTAAAATCGTATGCAGCCGTCGAGCGCCAATATTTTCATTCTCATGGTTAACTTGATAAGCAATTTCTGCGATTCGATGAATTGCTTCAATCGTGAAAGTTACTTTTATGTTATCAGTTCCAATTAATGCCATATATTGTTTAATCAATGCATTGCTAGGTTCTGTTAAAATTTTAACAAAATCTTCAGTACTTAAATCGTCCAATTCAACTCTAATTGGAAAGCGACCTTGCAATTCGGCAATTAAATCACTTGGTTTGCTCTCATGGAAAGCACCCGATGCGATAAATAAAATATGATCAGTATTTAATAAACCATACTTTGTCTGAACCTGTGAACCCTCAACAATTGGTAAAATATCCCGCTGCACACCTTCACGAGAAACCTCGCCACTATTAGTCTTACTTTTAGAAGTTACTTTATCGATCTCATCAATAAAGACAATCCCGGTATCTTCGGCTCTTTTAATCGCCCGATCAGCAACTTCAGCGCTATCGATCAATTTCTCAGCTGCTTGTCGTGCCAATACTTCTCTAGCTTGAGAAACTGCCATAGTCCGCATGACCTTCTTAGTTGGTGTCAAAGCAGACAAGGCATCGCCGAGGTCAATTCCCATTTGTCCTAGCATTCCTGCTTGATTTTGAAAGCTACGGCTAGAATCTTCAACCGGAATAGTTACCGAACGATTTTCTAATAAGCCTTTTTTTAATTGTTCGCTGACAGATAACCTTTGGTCGCGAACTTCATCTGTAATATTTTCTTCTTGTGCTTGATTAGGCATTAAATTATCAAAATTACCAGCTTGTAAATTACGCAACATTTGCATAAAGTTTTGTTGTGATTCGGCTTGCTT
Source organism: Liquorilactobacillus ghanensis DSM 18630 (assembly GCF_001435235.1). Taxonomy (GTDB): domain Bacteria; phylum Bacillota; class Bacilli; order Lactobacillales; family Lactobacillaceae; genus Liquorilactobacillus; species Liquorilactobacillus ghanensis. The sequence goes on from NZ_AZGB01000001.1 coordinate 28,522, forward strand.
TTGTTTTTTCTCTGCTGGTACCAATAATTTAATCAGTTGTTTGTCTGCTTCTTGAACAGCTTGTGAGTGTACATGCTGATATTCTGCTTCTTTTTCCATTTTGTAAGCTACTTCGACCAGATCGCGAATCATTGATTCAACATCACGGCCAACATAACCAACTTCGGTGAACTTAGTAGCTTCTACTTTAATAAAAGGTGCTGCAACAATCTTGGCCAAGCGGCGTGCAATTTCTGTTTTGCCGACACCGGTTGGTCCAATCATCAAAACATTCTTAGGTGTTATTTCCGCCTGCATTTCAGCATCTAATTGTAAACGACGGTAACGATTCCTTAAAGCGACAGCAATTGCCTTCTTGGCATCATTTTGACCGATAACATAGTTATTCAGTTCTTTAACGATCTGTTTAGGAGTTTTATCTATTGGGTTCATTTTCGCTATCCTTTCATAATTAAGTTATAGTTCTTCGCCGATAATGTGATGATTTGTAAAAATATCAATATCACCAGCAATATTGATGGCACTTTTAGCAATTTCCAAGGCTGACATTTCTGTCGCATGTTGTTTCAACGCTTTAGCGGCAGCCAGTGCAAAGTTTCCACCAGAACCAATTGCTAAAATATCATCATCTGGGGTAATTACCTCTCCGCTGCCTGATACCAACAATAAATCTTTTTTATCCATCACAATTAGTAAAGCTTCCAGTTTTTGCAATGCTTGATCACTGCGCCATTCCTGTGCCAACTCAACTGCTGCTCGCTGGAGATTACCGCTGTATTCTTCCAGCTTTTTTTCAAATCTTTCTTCAAGATTAAAAGCATCAGCCACACTGCCAGCAAAACCAACAACAACTTGATTATGATAAATGCGCCGTACTTTACGGGCAGTTCCTTTCATAATAACTTTTTCACCCATCGTAACTTGACCATCGCCAGCCATAGCAGTATGACCTTGATGACGTACAGCACAAATTGTTGTTGCATGAAATGAAATTTTACTCATATTGTCCTCCTGAATATCATTTGATTAGTCTGAATTTATAGTTAAGATCTCGGAAAATATTTTTGATAATCTCGTCGCAAATGTTCCTTTGTAACATGAGTATAGATTTGGGTCGTTGATAAACTGCTATGTCCCAGAAGCTCTTGAACTGCTCGTAAATCTGCTCCCCGATTTAACAAATGGGTTGCAAATGTATGCCGCAGCTCATGGGGATGAATTGAAGTTGTCAAACTACTACGCTTAACAATTTTTTGTAAGATATAAGTCACTCCGGCCGCCGTCAGTGGTGCTCCATAGTGATTAATAAAAACAAAATCATGTTCGGTATGATACTTTTCCATGACCGGCAAACGAACCTGATTTAAATAACTTTTAAGCGCTTTTTGACAATACTTGCCAAAGGGAACATATCGATCCTTGCCACCTTTTCCGTGCAGTAACATTGCCTTCAATCCAAAATCAACATCTTTAAGTGTTAAACCTGTACACTCACTGACACGCATTCCCGTTGCATAGAGCGTTTCCAATAATGCCCGATCGCGTAAGTCCATTGGTTTATCTCCAGCAACTGCTTCAAACAGTGCCTTCATCTCATCCTCATAGAAAAAGCGCGGCAATGCTCGTGGGTGTCGTTTTAATTGTACATAGGAAAATGGGTTATCGTCAATCTGACCATTTTTCTGCAAAAAGCGATAGAACGAACGCAAACTTGAAATAATTCGTGCAATTGAAGCTGATTGATAAGCTTGATCATATAAATAACTCATAAAAACATGAACATCAAGTCTTTTAACAGCTTTTAAAGAACTGATCCCACCATTTTCATTTAAAAAATTCTCAAACAATTTTAAATCCTCAGTATAAGCTTTTAAAGTTTCCGGTGAGTATTGTCGCTCAACTCGTAAATACTGCTGAAATTCTTTAATTAAATCGGGTGTAATTTTAATCAACTCCCGTCTGCCGAACATCCAAGTCTTAAAATAAATTCCAAGTCATTGTAACTATTGTAACATATGCTTCCATTTAAAACTTTTTTGCCGAATAGCTTGTTTAATCCCTAGCAAAAAAGCGGCTGCTAAGATCAACAGCCGTTAATTTAAACCTAATCTTGTACCTCGACATAATCACAGTTGCTGCACTTAATTTTTTTACTGTTTTTACCCTTCTTTTCGACCAAATAATGTTGGCATTTAGGGCAAGTTCGTCCAACTGGTTTATCCCAAGAAACAAAATCACAATCAGGGTAGCGAGAACAGCCATAAAAAACACGATTCTTTTTCGATTTGCGTTCCACAACTTCTCCTTTATGACATTTAGGACAAGTTACTCCGATTTTTTTAATAATTGGTTTAGTATTATGGCAATCTGGGAAACGGCTGCAAGCGTAAAATTTACCGAAACGGCCTAATTTGATTACCAGTGGTGCTCCACAAATATCGCAATTAATCCCAGCTGGTTCATCCTTGATTTTAACCTTAGCCATTTTATCTTCAGCTGATGTGACTTCTTTGGCAAATGGTTGATAAAATTGATCAATAACTTCAATCCACTTTTGTTTGCCTTCTTCAATTTCATCTAGTTGATCTTCGAGATTAGCTGTAAAATCAACATTTAATATATCTGGAAAACATTTTTCCATCATCGAATTGACAATTTCACCCAATTCAGTTGGCTCAAATTTGCGCGCTGCCATTTTAACATAGTAACGTTTCTGAATCGTTCCCAAAGTTGGTGCGTATGTTGAAGGACGGCCAACACCGTTTTCTTCCAAGGTTTTAATTAAAGCTGCTTCGGTATAACGAGCTGGTGGCAACGTAAAATGCTGATCCGGCTGATTAGAAACTAACTTAACTGTTTTATTAACCTGTAAATCCGGTAAAGTATTATCTTTATGCTTAGCTTCTTTATAAACCAGCATAAACCCGAGAAACTTCATCTTTGAGCCGCGAGCCCGATATGTTACTTGATTTTGTTCTAAATCAACCGTCATGGTGTCAAAAACAGCTGGGGTCATTTGACTAGCAACAAAGCGTGACCAAATTAAAGAATATAATTTAAATTGATCTTTGTTTAGATATTCCTTAATTGACTCTGGAGTCCGCATTGTTGAAGAAGGCCGGATAGCTTCATGCGCATCTTGTGCTCCTTCAGCTAACTTACCTTTTCGTGGTTTAACTGCTGCGTATTCACTACCATATTTTTCATGAATAAACTGTGACGTTTCATGAACCGCTATATTAGAAACGCGGGTTGAATCAGTTCGCATGTAAGTAATTAAACCAACTGAACCGCCCTTTCCTAAATTAATTCCTTCATACAGCTGTTGTGCGACCATCATTGTTTTTTGCGTACGGAACTTTAAAATATTGTTAGCTGCTTGCTGCATCGTACTAGTTGTAAATGGTAAAGCTGGGAATCGTTGACGTTCTTTCTTATCAACTTTCTTAATAACAAACGGCTTTTTGGAATCAATCCGCTGTAAAATATTTTGAACATCATCATTATTCTTAAGCGGCTTTTTCTTGCTGTCAATTCCTAAATAACTAGCTGCAAACTGTTGCTGGCCGCTTTTGAATTTAGCATCAATTGTCCAATACTCTTCGGGTTTAAAGTTGCGAATCTCTTGTTCTCGTTTGATGATCAAATTTAAAGCAATCGATTGTACCCGACCGGCACTTAAACCTTTTTTAATTTTTGACCATAATAATGGACTAATTGAATACCCGACCAAGCGATCCAAAACTCTTCGCGCTTGCTGTGCATCAACCAAATCCATATTAATTGAACGCGGATGTTTGAAGGCGTTCTTTACTGCATCTTTAGTAATTTCATTAAATACCACACGATTATTGTCTTCAGGATTTAATCCCAACAAATAAGACAAATGCCATGCAATTGCCTCTCCTTCGCGATCAGGATCGGCTGCTAAATAAACTTTGCTGGCTTTCTTAGCTTCTTTTCGCAACTGCTTAATGATATCGCCTTTACCGCGAATTGAAATATAATGCGGTTCATAATTATTTTCCATATCAATTCCCATAGTACTTTTGGGAAGATCACGAATATGCCCTAAACTGGCCATTACTTTATAAGTCGAGCCTAAATATTTTTCAATTGTTTTTGCCTTTGAAGGTGACTCAACGATTACGAGTTTCTTTTTTCTTTTTTTAGTTGTTTTACTCTTCGTTTTTTTCTGAACCGTCGGCATAACCAGACTCCTTTTTCGTAATTTCAAAATCGCTAATCATGTTATGCTACATTACCGTGTTTTGTCAAGTTCAAAGAAATTCTTCCCAGATATCATCTGGTTGTAAAACGGGCTTAGCACCGGCTGCAATCAGTTCATTAGTTCCTTGAGAAAATAAAGAATTAATTGGACCCGGAACTGCCAAAACATTACGATTTTCTTGCAAAGCTGAATTGGCTGTAATCAAACTGCCACTGTGATGCCGCGCTTCCACTACTAGCAAGGTAGGAACCAACCCAGCTATAATTCGATTACGAGCAGGAAAATGGTAGCGTAATGGTCGCTCATTGATTCCGTATTCACTAATAACTAAACCATTTTGTTCGATTCGCTGTTGCAAATTTTGATTAGTTTTTGGATAAAAAATATTTAAGCCATTACCAATCACAGCAATTGTTGGTTTAGCAACCGCCAGACTGCTACTATGAGCTAATTGATCGACTCCGGCAGCCAGTCCACTAACTGTTATTAATCCACGCGCTAAAAGCGGTGTCAGTAATTTTTTTATTGCTAACGGTGCATACGCTGAATGCTTTCTTGACCCGACAACTCCTAAAAGATGTGAGCAATGTGTCAAGTCCCAATTTCCACGATAAAAAAGGACTGCCGGTGGGTCATAAATCTCCCGTAATTGACTTGGATAAGCAGCATCTAAAATTGTGATAATTGAACCATTTTGCAAGTTAAGCCGCAGCAGACGGTCAATTTCATCCGTAAATAGTTGTCGCCATAATTGTTCGGGATGGGTACCTGGCTGCTGCAGGACTTCAAAAATTTGTTTTTTATTTATCTGCGTTTTTTGTTGCAGCAACATTGCCATCCGTTTTAAAGTCGCTGGTAAAATTGCTGTACAAAGCCGCATTCTTAAAAGTAACTCTTGTTGCTTCATTAGTGATTTATTGCTATATAAAACCTGAACCGGCGATAAATACCCGCATTCAAAAAAGAAAGATAATTTTTTTCTTACGTTTTTAATAACAGTTAATTTCCTCCTACATAATTAAACTACGCAAAAGTAAACTAATGTTCAAAAGAATTTGTTACCGGCGTAAATGTCAGGCGGTGAATGGGGGTAACACCCCGGGCTTTTAACCCAGCAAGATGGGCTTTTGTCCCATAACCAGCATTAGCTGCAAAGTCATAACCTGGATATAAATGATCGTAAAATTCCATTAAATGATCACGCCATACCTTAGCAACTATGCTGGCAGCTGCCACACTATTGCTCTGAGCATCACCCTTGATTAGTTTTAATTGTGGAATATCAGAATCAATTTGCATTGCATCAATAATTAATTGCTGAGGCATTAAATTAAGTGAATTAACCGCTTTTTTCATTGCTACTCGTGTTGCTTGATAGATATTGATCTTGTCAATCAAACGATTATCTGCTACACCAATTCCGACAGCTTGAGCCTGCAGTAAAATTTGTGGATACAATTCCTCACGTAATTTACGGCTTAGTTGTTTTGAATCATTGACCTGGTAGATTGCAAAATCTTGCGGTAAAATTACCGCTGCTGCAACTACCGGACCAGCTAAAGGACCGCGACCTACTTCGTCGATCCCAGCCACCAACTTACCAGCGTCCCAAAAAGATTTCTCATATTTAAATCGTAATGCGAAAGCTTGTTGTTTTTCTTTCTGACGAAGCTGTTTTTGATAAAATTGTTGGAGTAAATGTTGAACTCCTTTACGAGGATCATTTTTGAACCGCTCCAATTGTTGCTCAACTGGCTGGCCATTTAATATTTTTTTAATATCTTTAATCGTTAGCTCATTTTTCATTTTTTTCAGCCGACTTTTTAGCAGATATTGGTACTTGGTCCAATGTATAGCGACCAAGTTTTCCTTGGCGACAATCAAAAATAATTCGCTGACTTGCGCGTTCGTAATCATCACGCATACCGATTTTCTTGGTAATCAACAACAATAGATCCGGCAATTCAAGTTGTAGATCTGCTGCGGTCAAATGATAACGTTCAAGTAGCTGCTGGGGATGTTTATTTTTAAAAAATTCCAGTGCGAACAACGCAATATCATCCGCCGCAAACAAAGTATCTTTAATCGCGCCGGTAAGTGCCAGCTTTTGACCAACCAAAGGATCTTCAAATTTAGGCCACAAAATCCCCGGTGTATCCAGTAAATCTAGTGTTTTGCCTACTTTAAGCCATTGTTGTGCCTTTGTAACTCCCGGTCGATTACCAGTTTGGGCAGCTTTTTTCCCAACCAGCTGATTTAATAGAGTAGATTTGCCAACATTGGGAATCCCCAAACACATCACACGTAGTCGCTGCTGCTTGATTCCGCGTTGTTTTTGTCGCGCGGTTTTGTCAGCTAATACTTGTTGAATCTTTTTTTCAATCACGCTGGTTCGCTCATGTAAGCTATTAACTGCTAAAACAGCTTGTTGTTGTGCTTGAAAATGATTAACCCACTTTTGAGTTTCAGATGTATCAGCCAAATCTTTCTTAGTTAACAACAACAACTTTGGCTTGTTAACTAGTAATTCTTGCACTAAGGGATTCCTTGATGACTCTGGCAAACGAGCATCAGCTAACTCTAAAACCAAGTCAACCATTTTCAAATTTTCTTTGATTTGTCTGATTGCTTTTGCCATATGTCCGGGATACCATTGAATTTTATTCATATTTACTTCCTCCGTACTCTCAATAATAATGCAACCACTGCCAGCGATTAAGCGGCCAATAAATCAAAACCGCTTTACCGACTATCCAGCTTCCCTCAATTGTTCCAATTGTCCGTGAATCTTTGCTTATTCGACGATTATCACCCAAAACAAAATATTGATTACGCGGAATTTTTTTTAATCCAGTCAATTCTTTTAATGTAAAATCAGAAGTATAATTTTCTGATTTATCAGCTACCTGATCTTTAATAAACGGTTCCGCAATGCGCCGATGATTAATATATAAATGATCATTTTGATATTTTAATGTATCGCCAGGCAAACCAATCACCCGTTTAACATAAGTAACATTATTTGGTGTTTTAATTATCACAACATCAAAACGTTTAATTCTGCCCGGTGGGATAATTAATAATTCTTCTTTTGAATGCAATGTTGGTTCCATTGAGTTCCCGGCTACTTGAATTGGCACTAGCAAAAAAGACTTAACAGCAATTGCCGCTAACAATGCCCAAAAGATAATGGCACTCCAATATTTTAAATGACTTATTTTTAATTTATATTTTAGTTTCATTAACTTCGCTCCAAAGGATTGCTAGAGTCGCTATCGATTATCCGTCTAAAGTTATTTTAGCAGAAATTTACTCAAAAAAATGGAACGTCACCGTTCCATTTTTTTCTAACTTTAATTTAAAGCTTTGATTGCTGTTTGATAAGCATCATCGTGTTGACTAATTTGTGCTGCTATTTTTTCTTCCAGCTTGTTTACTGTTTGTGCATCCGCTTGACCAGTTGCATTCAAACCATTTGCCTGTTGAAATTTCTTAACAGCTGCGACTGTCTGATCGCTAAAGTAACCATTTGCTTGACCAGAATTATAATTTAATGCATTTAATAAGATTTGCAACTTTTTAATTTGACCGGAAACTTGCCCTTGTTGATAAGTTTTTTTAGTATCAATTGCCGTTTGATATGCGTAACTTGGATAATCTGCCTTAATTGTCGGCTGCAAGCCCTTATGATTAATCCAATCACCATTTGGTGTCAGCCACTTAGCAATTGTCATCTTAAGTTCTGTTTGATCGTTAAACGGCATTGTATTTTGAACTGTACCCTTACCATATGACTTCGTACCGATCAATTGATCACCTGCTGATTGATGCAATGCTGCTGAAAAGATTTCTGCCGCACTGGCACTGCCACTATTGATCAAAACCACTGTCTTACCCTTAATCTTATATCCACCATCAAATTTTTTACCAGCTCGGTAAACTTGTTGAGCACCCGTCCGTTGCTGAACTCGTAATAAAACTTTATTGTTTTTAACAAAAATCGAAGACATCTTCAATGCTTGATCCATTAAACCACCTGGATTATCACGCATATCAATGATAAATGATTTGGCGCCCTTCTTTTGCAGATTCTTCAATTCAGCTTTAAATTCTTTAGCTGTATTTTCAGAAAAAGTTGACACTTGAACATAACCAACTGTTGGATGACCCTTAACAATTTTACCATTAACCGTCTTAACTGGAATAGTGTCACGTTTTATAGTCTTGGTGAATGTTTCACTGCCACGTTTAATAGTTAAAGTGACATTAGTTCCCTTTTTGCCGCGAATCAATGAAACTGCTTTATTTAAGGAGTAGCCGTTTATTGATTTATTATTAATTTTTTCAATAATATCCCTAGCTTTCAATCCCGCTTTTTCGGCAGGTGTTCCCTTAATCGGCGATATTATTTCAATATGCGATCCACTTTTTTGAACTTCAGCACCAATACCGGTAAAACTGCTGGAAATAGTATTGCTGAGTGATTCTGTCTCTGATTTTGACATATACTCTGAAAATGGATCTCCCAATGAATTAACCATACCAGTCAAAGCACCATTAACTAATTTGGTTCGGCTGACTTTTTTATAATAGTTATTATATAAAGCCGAGTATACTGTGCTAATTTTGCCTAATGACTGATTAGTAGCTTCCGCTTCTTGCAGTTGGTGATTCATAAACAAGAAGACAATTCCTCCTCCGACTATAAAACAAGTTAAACTGCTGATAATAATTGCTAACCAGCCAAAACGTTTTGCCGATTTGGTCTTTTTTTGCTTAAACATAATCAATTCCTCGCAAACTTAATTATTTTTATTCCATTTTTTCTAAATATTGCTGCCAAGCTTGATCAAAAATGGTCATGGAAGGCAAGTATCCCGCATTCAATTCTAAATAGTTCGAGATTTCATCATAATCTTGTGACTGCTTAGGAAAACTCTGATCAAAGAAAGCACTGTTGGCGAATTGAGCCAAAGCAGTTGAACTATTGTCGTTACGTTCAGTCATTAAGTACTGATAGAAGCTTTTGCGATACATTTTCCCCTCCTAAATTAATTATTGTTTAAAAGGTACATCAACTTTAAACTTAAATTGATTTTGAGTCAAATCAATTTTCTGTGCCCGCACACTGATACCGTGAAAGCCTTTGATTTGACGCAAGTTAAGTCGAATAGTTTCATTTTTACTGTCAATTGTAACCCATTTTCCCAAGTTATAATTTTTTTGAATATAACTTAGAATAAATTTAGGCGGAGCATTCAAAGTGCCAATAGCAACGCTCTTTGCATGCAACAAAATATTACCTTGACTAGTAACTGTCGGCTGGGTATAAAGTGAAAACGAAACTCGTTGACCTAAAAGTTTAGTAGTTCCCACCAAAACTGCTGCTTGGTCAACATAAAATTGATATTTAATTTTTTTATTTTTTTGTTGCCGTTTCAAATAATAATTAATAGTAGTGTTCAGTTGCTGTTTGTTCATCTCAACATTGATTGTCGCATGCTGTTGGTGTGAACTTGTTTTTTGCGTTATTTCTCTTGCTTGTTGATTAGGAGCAGTTACCTGCTGCATCACAAACAAGCCACTTCCTAAAACAATGGCCAATAACAGTATAAAAGCCCATTTCCAATAATTATGTTTTTTTACAGCCTTGGCTGCTGAATTCTTTGTCCGTTGCAAAATTTGACCCCCTACGATTTACGCCAAGTTTTTTTATGTTGCAGCATAACTTGATACAATCGATCTGTCATATAATGATATCCCTTTAAATTAGGATGAAAATGATCAGCTGGCGACAAATAGTTGTTTTTTTCTTTTTTATCATTAAATACCTGATCCACTTTAGTCTTGTTTAAAGTCGTAATATCAGTGGTAGATGATTGCTGCAATTTTTTGGTGTTCTTATGATATTGTCCAGCTGACATTCGTTGATCAATATTTACAAAATAAGCTTGCTTTGTTTGTGCGACAACTTGACTTGTGGTCGTATTCCAAAGCTTAGTGTATTTTTGAAATTGTTGAATTTTGGGAAAATAAACATAAAAGGGATTATAGACAGAGTAAACAAAAATCGGCGCATTTGAATTATACTGCCGAACTTGCTGAAGTAACTGATTAACTTTGTCTTGATAAACTTTACGTGAAGCGGTTACGGCAGTTGCTAATTGACTATCGGTTAAATTTGAAAATTGTTTTTCAAAAACCTGCATCAAATCATTCCCACCAACAGTCATCACAATTACATTTGCCTGCCGTACCTGCTGCTGCATTGTTTGCGAATCCTGTAGCCGTTGTAAAATCTGGTCACTGCGATCACCGGCTTTACCGTAATTAAAAGTCTGCGTTTTAACATGAGGGATTGCATTCAGTTTTTGCTGAATCAAATTAACATATCCGCCTTGATTAGTAGTATCGCCAACTCCCTGCGTTAGTGAATCACCCAATGCTACTAATTTCAATTGCTGTGTTTTTATTTTTTTTGTTTTACTTGACACAGCTGCCTTTTTGGAAATCGCTTTACTGGTTTTGGTTTGTGCTGGCGTTGCACTTTCGTTTCGGTCCAATAAATGCCAAGCACCAAATACGATTAAAGTTAAAACCAACAAAACTACTAAAAACTGCAGCCATGCTTTCAAAATCTTCAATCTAAGATTCCTTTCTAAAATCAATTGATTTTACGTTAGAATAATATCTAATATTTAGAATTGGCTATAATGAGTAAAGTATAGCAAAAATAGTCATTAAATTCACATTAGAATTTTAAAAATGAGAAAATTTAGTAAAAGCTTATTATTTTTAAAAATACTCTATTTTAAAATAACGGTTTTAGCAGAATTATATGCTGGTTCTAAACTGCTTAACTGTAGTTTGCTATTTTTTCGACAATACAGTTTAAATTGATAAGGATAAAGATTGTGCTGATCCATTTTACCTCTTTTTGCCCACACTAAATCAAACTCCGACCATGGCAATTGTGGCATTTTTACATCACCGGCAAAGGTTGCCGCAATTTTGGTAACATACAACAAGTCGACCTGATTCGCAAAACTAGCAAACAGACTAGCTCCACCAATGATAAAGTTTAGCCGCTGATCGTTTCCGATAAAGGTTTCCAACTCTTGCTTAGTATGAAAAATTTTAACTCGTTGATCATCAGCATAACTCTGCGCATAATTCGCTGATCTGGTTAACACATAGTGCGGACGTCCCGGAAGAACTCCTGGTAGGCTGGCAAAGGTCTTACGTCCCATGATCATTGGATGCCCCTGTGTCATTCGTTTAAAATGTGCCAGATCTGCCGGCAAATGCCACGGCAGCTGACCGCGGTAACCGATTTGGTGATTTAAGTCTTCAGCCCAAATATAAGCCAGCATTCATAATTCCACCCTTCTAAATTTAAACAGCAACTGGAGCTTTAATTGCCGCTGCTGGATGATAGTCAATAACTTTAATATCAGCAACATCAAAATCAGCTAAGTGCTTTTTGGCTGGGTTTAACCATAGCTGTGGTGCCGCTTGCGGTTTTCTGCTTAGCTGTTCTTGCGCTTGTGTCAAATGATTCAAGTACAAATGCGCATCACCTAGTGTATGCACGAATTCTCCAGGTACTAGACCCGTTTCTCGAGCGATCAGTGAGGTCAGTAATGCATAACTGGCAATATTAAAAGGAACGCCTAAGAAAGCATCAGCGCTGCGCTGATACAATTGACAACTTAATCTGCCTCGATTTACATAAAACTGAAAAAGCGTATGACAAGGAGGTAGTGCACTTTGCGGCACATCTTCTGGATTCCAGGCAGTTACAATTAAGCGACGTGAATCAGGCGTTTTTTTGATCCCATCAATAACATTTTGAATCTGGTCAATGAATTGGCCATCGCGTGTTTGCCAGTGACGCCACTGAGCACCATAAACATCACCTAAGTTACCGAATTTCTCAGCAAAAGTTGAATCTGTCAAAATCAGCTTACAAAATTTCTTTTTTTGTTGTAAATAAATTTGATTAAAATCGGGATCTTGCAAGCGGCGCTGACCAAAGTCTGTCATATCTGGTCCTTGATAAGCCGAACTTGAAACCCAATTTTTAAAAGCCCATTCGTCCCAAATATGATTATTATGTTTTAACAAAAAGCGAATATTGGTATCTCCTCGTAAAAACCACAATAACTCACTTTTAATTAAGCCGAACGCTACTTTTTTTGTTGTTAGTAATGGGAATCCCTCTTGGAGATTAAAACGCATTTGATAACCAAACAAACTACGGGTCCCAGTTCCAGTTCGATCACTTTTTTCATGTCCCTTTTGCAAAATATCTTGCAATAAGTTGAGATAAGGTGTTTCTACAATTGCCATTTTATTCTCCTTTTGTAAGTAAACTTAAGCATACTGACTTAATTCTTCCCAGCGTGTCATCTTTTGCTCGATTTGTTGATCTAACTGATCTAATTGTTGTTGTAATTCGGCCAATTTACCGTAATCACTGGCAGCTATTTCGGTCATCTGTTGATTGATAGTGCTTTTTTTGTGTTCCAACTGATCAATATCAGTCTCAAGCTGTTTAAATTCAATTTTTTCAGCATATGTTAGTTTAGTTTTCTTGGCTGTCGGCTGCTTTTCAGTTGAGCTGTTCTTCTTGATAGTTGTTTTTGCAGTGGAAACATGACTTTTTGCTTTTGGCTTTTGTTGCAGATAATCGGTCAATTTACCATCAAATAATTTAATTTGACCGTTTCCATTAAAAATCAACAATCTCTTAGCAACTTTATCCAGAAAGTAGCGATCATGTGACACGGTGATTACCGTTCCTTGAAAATCAGCTAAATAATCTTCTAAAATGGTTAAAGTTTGAATATCAAGATCGTTAGTCGGTTCATCCAGCAACAAAACATTCGGCTGCTGCATTAAAATTTTCAACAAATACAGTCGTCGTTGCTCACCACCAGATAATTTTCTGATTAAAATACCATGCATGTAACGCGGAAATAAAAAACGTTCTAATAATTGCGTAATACTTAAAGTATTTCCTGCCTGATCGGTAACTTGTTGTGCAATTTTTTTCAAATAATCAATTACTCGTAAATCTTGCGGTAATTTTTCAAATTGCTGCTGATAGTACCCCAATTTAACCGTTGAACCAATAATCAGCTCTCCTGCAGCCAAAGGTAGTCTTCCAGCCAGCAAATTTAAAAAACTTGATTTACCAGCTCCATTTTTCCCTGTAATTCCAATTCGTTGACCAGCTTGAATTAACAGACTGAATTGATCAATTATTTTTTGCCCGCTTAGTTGCAAATCAGCTTTTTTTAATTCGATTACTTTTTTGCCTAAACGCTGCTGCCCTAATGCCAAATCGACCTGATCATCAGCCTGATCAGCTGGCAGGTTTTCTTTTAGGGTTTCAAACCGATTGATGCGAGCTTGCTGTTTAGTACTGCGAGCTTTAGCACCATGCCGCATCCACGCCAATTCTTTTTGGTAAAGCTGTTTTTGCTTATGTTGAATCTCAGCCTCATTTTCCAGACGAGTTGCTTTTTGCCGAACATAATCATGATAGTTTCCTAAATAACTGTAGAGTTGGCCATGATCCAATTCAATAATTTTTTTGGCTACACGATCTAAAAAGTAACGATCATGCGTAACAACTAATAAAGCGCCTTTAAAACTGTTCAGATACTCTTCTAACCAGCTAATTGATGAAAAATCAAGCTGATTAGTTGGTTCATCTAGGATCAATAAATCCGGGTCTTGAATCAGCACTTGCGCTAATCCTACACGTTTAACCTGACCACCTGATAATTCAGAAATTTTTCGCTGTAAATCAGTAATTTGCAGTTGCGTCAGAATAGTTTTGACTTGACTTTCGGCGTCCCAGGCATCTAATTGATTCATTTTTGCTTCAATCGTTAAATATTTTTGCTCAATTTTTTTATTATCAGGCTGTTCCCCGTATGCCGCCGCTATTCGTTCATATTCTTGCGTTATCTTAAAAATTGGAGCTGCCCCACTAAAAACTGCTTCCATAATCGAAGATGTTGGATTTAGTTGTGGTTGCTGGCGTAAATAAGCAATTCGATAATCATTTGGTTTGATCAATTCACCTTGATCAGCTTGATCAAGTCCTGCTAAGACGTTTAACAGACTGCTTTTCCCAGTTCCATTAACTCCAATTAAACCTAAACGATCATGTTCATTAATTAAGAAATTAAGCTTTGTAAATAGTTCTTTTTCGCCATATGTTTTACTTAAATTTTCAACTCTTAATGTCTGCACTTTGGTCACACTTTCATCTAAACTAGCTGTTTCCCGCTTATTCTAAAACAAGTTTTTGTGCTTGCTGCAGCAAGCGTTCTGGCGTGTTAGGCAAACGCCCGGTGACAACTGCTTTTTCCAAATTATTAATCAATTCACCGATTTGCGGTCCCGGTTTTAAATTCAAACTGGTTATCAAACTACCACCCGTAACAGCTAATTCTTTAACATTTTTTATCGGTAAGGCTTGATATTGCTGCTGCATGGCTGTAAGAGAACAATTCTTACCTAGAAGATTGACATTTTCGCACGCAACTTGCAAAGCTGACCAACCCAATGAATACATTTGCCACTGATCTAACTTGTTATCCATTACCGACCTTGTTGCTTGAATGGCAGCTGTTGTTGATTTAATTAAGGAATTCGAACTTTTCCAAGCTCGTAATAACTTAATCATCTCAGTAATTGACAACTGTGCTAAATAACCAAACAAACTCCAACCGGCAGCAACTGAATTAAATTTAAGCTGTGGTAAATTCACCAACTGTTTTAAAACAGCTTTTTGTTCAGCAAAATTAGGACAATAACAATAAAGTTTTGTCTCCAACAACGGGGCTAGTCCCTTTTGTGGATAACTACCCAGTAATAGTTTCTGCCATTCCTCGTGAATCCGTTCAACGGCAATATGTTTAAGCAACGGAGCATTTTCAGTGATAGCGTTTAAAGTCTGTGTTTCTATAGTAAACGACAATTGACTGGCAAAACGCACTGTCCGCATCATTCGCAGTGCATCTTCATGAAATCTCTCATGTGGGATGCCGACTGCTCGAATAATTCCCTGTTTAAGATCTTGCAAACCATTGAATAAATCAATAATTTGCCCATTTAAATCCATCGCTAATGCGTTAATTGTCAAATCACGCCGTTGAAGGTCATTATTTAACGAGCGCACAAATGTTACATGATCTGGGCGGCGAAAGTCTTGATAACTGCTTTCCGTCCTAAATGTTGTAATTTCGTAAGCCCGATGCTGATTCAAAACCGTAACCGTCCCATGTTTGATTCCTGTATCAATTGTTCGTTTGAAAATTTGTTTTATTTCTGCCGGATAAGCACTGGTTGCAATATCAACATCATGCGGCTCTTTGCCTAATAACAAGTCACGAACACAACCGCCAACAAAATAAGCCTCAAAACCAGCCTGCTGAATTTTTTTTAGTACGGGACTGGCCTGAAGAAATATTTTAGGTAAATTAGCAACTCTCATAGTAGATTCTCAAGCCCTACTAATAATTCATGCTGATCAGTTATTTTTTCAACCGCTACTGCTACACCCGACATAAAAGAACTACGATCAAATGAATCTTGGCGAATTGTTAAGGCTTCACCTGGTCCTCCGAACAAAACTTGTTCATGAGCTACATACCCAGGCAAACGGACACTGTGGATTCGCATACCCTGATAATTTGCTCCCCTTGCTCCCGGCAAGGCTTCGGTTTCATCTGGATTTCCTTGATAATGTTCCTGCCGAACTTCTGCAATTAATTTAGCGGTGTTAAGGGCAGTTCCACTAGGAGCATCCAATTTGTTATCATGATGCATCTCAATAAT
Source organism: Liquorilactobacillus ghanensis DSM 18630 (assembly GCF_001435235.1). Taxonomy (GTDB): domain Bacteria; phylum Bacillota; class Bacilli; order Lactobacillales; family Lactobacillaceae; genus Liquorilactobacillus; species Liquorilactobacillus ghanensis. The sequence goes on from NZ_AZGB01000001.1 coordinate 44,612, forward strand.
TTCAACATCGGGCAGATACTTTGCCGCCTGTTGAGCAAATTGCATCAATAAAACGGCCGAAATTCCAAAATTAGGCGCAATTAAACCACCTGTTTGGGTCTGCTGAGCAACTTTTTTCAATTCTGCAACCTGTTCATCTTGCAATCCAGTTGTCCCGATAACCGGTGAAATTTTATTTTGCAATGCAAATTTAGCATTAGCAAAAACTGCTTTTGGGGAAGTGAAATCGATCCAAACATCGACATCATGGCAACTAATCGCTGTTAATTCCCGATAAACTGGTACATCAAGATCAGAAAATTCTGCAATTTCATTGATATTTTTTTCTTTGGCACGCGGATCATAAACTGCTGCTAATTCAAAACCTGGATGATCTAAGACCATCTTTACTGTTGTATTTCCCATCCGTCCTTTAAAACCGGCAACCAGAATCTTTACCATAAAAAATCAACCTCTTTTTTCATTCTGTTTTCTTTATTCTAACAGATTGTCAGCAGCCTTGCATCTTGACAGATTACTTTCAAACTTAATATATCAAATAAAATCTTAACCCAGCAAAACTAATTTGAATTATTTTTTATCAATAATTGAAATCAAAGTAAGCAATATTTTTTGAATTAAGAAAATAAACGCTGGATTTAATTAACCAAAAAAATAGACCCGATCAGGTCTAATCAATAATTTCTCTGCTTAATTTTAGTATGAGGACATTCATCCTTAATTAATTAACGATGCAAAATTTTTTTTTTGGCCGTGTCATATGAAAAGCCCTCACCAATAACTTCATTAACACTTAAAATTGAAACAAAAGCATGTTCATCGTGTCGGGCAATAATATGTTTAAGCTCCATTAATTCATTTGGACTGATAACACAATAAATTGCTTGCCGCGGTTCATTCGAATAAGCACCTGTTGCCTGCAGATAACTGACACCACGATTTAAGTTATTAATGATATCTTCAGCAATCATTCGATGTTGTCCACTGATAATGATTACTCCGCGAGCGGCATATGCTCCTTCAAGTGTAAAGTTAACAATTTTAGAAAAAACATATGATGCTAACAATGTGTACATCATTTTCCGTAAACTGACATAACTTAAAGATAGCAACAAAACTACACAATCAATGCTAAGTAAAGTTTTTCCCATGGCGACCCCGCGCTTGCGCTCAAAAATTCGGGCTACAATATCGGTCCCGCCAGTTGTTCCACCAAAACGATAAACTAATCCAGATCCCGAACCGCCAATCAAGCCGGCCAAAATTCCAGCTAAAAATAAGTCATGATCAATATTGACCGTCACTGGTACTTGCTGCCACAACCAAATAAAAAACGATAAGCTGCCAATTCCAAAAATTGTGTAAGTTAAAGCCGTTTTGCCTAAATAGCGATACCCGATAATAACCAGTGGAATGTTCAATAAAACTGTTGAAATTGCTGGATCGATCTGAAACCAGTAGCGTAAAATCAAGGTAACCCCAGTGATCCCGCCTTCAGCTAAATTGTTTGCAATGTTGATCATTACTAATCCAAAAGCATACAGACTTGATCCCAATGCGATCATTATAAAATTAAGCAAATTAATCTTTTCTACTCGTTCAGTCACTATTTCACTCCTTGCTAATTGGTTTCTTCTCAGATAATAACACAGTTTAATTTAAAAACACCAGCTGGATTGCTATTAAGCATGTAATGCCGTAACAAACGCCGCCAAACCAAAGAAAACTCCTGGGATGTTCGCCCAAAAAATTAGCCAATCTCGATCCATTTTAAAATAAGCATAAATTGACCAAAATGTACAATTTATAGCGGCGACTAACGGTTGAATTGGATTGCTGTAATCTCCTTGCAGATTATTTATAATCTGCGGAATATAAGAAACATACATTAACACCGCTAAAATGGTTGCTGTTCGGCCGACAATCAAAATAAATTTATTTTCTTCCTTCAAAAATTCTCCTCCTCATGCCTGAAAATAGTAATAACACATAATTGCAATTTTAGTGATTAATAAACTTGATTGCAAGCGTTTATTAAAAGTTTTTGCTTTTAAATGATAATTAAAACAGTCTTACTCAAATTAATGACTAATCAATGTAGCAATTTCTAATTTCAGCAATATCAAGTTTAAGAATTCCCTGTGAATTGCCTAAAAAAACATATTTTTCGTTAAACCCATGAACAACTCCCTGATACTCTTCAACATTTTGATCAGTATCAATTCGATTAAGTTGAATTTTTAACGCTTGACTTTTTTGCCAACTAATAATTAATAAGCTGGTAATTGAAGTTAACGATTGTTGTTTGCGGTAAATTGGTGTTTCAGTCTGCTTATTTTTAGTCAATGCGGTAGTATGATCACTTAAAAAGAAACCTTGCCATTTTAACATGCCGCGATCATGATAGTAATTCTTTAAAAAAAATTCAGCTTGTTGTTCTGAGACTCGCCCCAGTCGATTTTGTGATAATTTGTTTTTACCCACTAAATTCTCACCTCAAGAAAATTATACGAACACTTGTTTGCTAAGTAAAGTAAAATAATTATTACTTTTTCAAGCTTTACAAAAAACTTAAGCAACTTTCTGCTTTTTTTCCATTGGTTTAAATGTTTCTTATAAACTGGATACTATACTAAGGATACTTAATCGAAAAGAGTGAGGCTTACGGACACGGAAAATTCAATAAAAGTTGAAACTAAATATTTAGCAGAATTATATCGGCAATTACTGCAACAAAAGAAAGCTGCAAAAAAGTATGCGGCTAAATTCTGGTTTATTTTCTTAATAGCAGTAATTTTAATTATCTATTATCCATTCATCAGTAAATTCCATCCACTGTTAAATTTACTAACATTTTTAGCCTTTGCAGCTACCTTTGCAATTGCCTTTTACCAGTTAAAATTAACCAATGATTTGAAATTTCAGCTAATAAAAATCGATGCTAAATATTTTGCTATGACTAATAAGCATTTAACCGGGACGAAATAGTTGATTACTGGGTTGGCGCTGCGAAGTTTGCAGCGCTGCTTTTTTTGTTATAAAATAAGTTAAGGTAACAAAGTACTATTAACAAAGGAGCATAACCTATGTATCCATACCAAACAATTTTTGAAAATCATTTATTCCAGCAACAACTAGCAAGCACCACTATTTTGAGCTATCGCCATGATCTGATCAATTTATTTCACGCATTGCAGTCTAATCCACAAGTCACTTCACCTGCACAGATCACTGCTGCTGATTTACAGGAGTATTTACTACAAATGAAAAAAGCCGCAACCATTACGGACACGACTTACAACAAAATTTTATCTCACTTAAATCAATATTTTATTTTTTTATTCCAAGCCAAACTCATCAGTTCTTTGCCAACCCTTAGCCTAAAAGGAACTATGCTCAAACATGCTAACACAATTCCCACAACTTGGTCAGAACAATTACCCAAACTTTTAACTAATACAGAACTTTCATTTTATACTCGACTAACATTACTCTTGACAGCCCATTTCTATGCTGCGGCTGAATTTTTACAGCCGGGCTTTTATTTAATTTGGCAAAGTGAGCCATTAACAGCAACTGAGCAGCATTTTATGAATGAATTTCACCAATTTCACCAACCATTAAGTCAACGACATAACAGTCTGGACCTCTTTTTAAAACAGCGACATACTAATAGTGAACCATACTTAACCCTACCAGCTTTACATAAGTATCTTCAGCGTGATCAAACACAGCTGGATTTCTCGTTATCTCCGCAAAAACTGCGGACAGCTGCTATCTGCAATTTTCTTCAAAAAAATCGTCAACTAGCAACTCAGGTCTGTTGCCGCCGCTTGCATTTAGATTTAAACTCGCTTAATTATTATCGCCTACTGAGTTTTTCTTCAGATTCCGTCAGCAAGTATTAAAAATCTGCTGCTAATTCATCTTGCAAATCGAGCATTTCCAGATCATTTGGTACTAACGTTAAATAATGTTTAACGGCTTTTTTAGCTAGATCCAAGTTTCCAGCTCGCCGGGCTAATAAAGTCAATTCTTGCCAATACGTAGCATTATCATCAAAATCCTTTTGAATACCTTGGTAGCATTCAAGCGCAGCTTGGTCTTTTTCGACGGCTGCGTAAGCCCGACCCAAATTCCAAATTAATTGCGGATCATTTAAAGCCTGATTAGCTTGTTTTAAAAAAGTAATATTTTCAGAAAAGCGTTTCTGCTGTTGCAATAAATTACTCAATTCCGTAATCAGTTGCAAATTATCTTCATCAAAGGTTAACGCCTGGCGCAAGTACTTCTCTGCTAACTTTGCTTGTTGCAGTTTTAAGGCTATACGACTAGCCTGTAAATACAATTTACTGTTATATTGATCAACTCGCAAACCTTCTTGTGCTGTTAAAAGCGCTTCTTTCAATTGGCCGACTTGTTCATATGCGGCTGCTAAAACCGGATAAAGTGTCGTATAATCTGGTGCACTGGCTTTTAATTTATTAAAACTCTTAATGGCATCTTCATAATGTTTTAATTCAAATTGTGTAAAACTCAATTGGAATAAACTATCCGGCGATAAATCTTCCGTATGAATTTGCTCCAAATATCCCAATGCTTGTTCAAACTTACCACTTTCAGCGTAGCAAGCCCCTATCCGCTGGACTAAATTTACTTGAGCAACAACCACTTGACCTGATTTGAGCAATTCCAGATAATAAGCCAAGGCTGAGCGATAATTTTTCATATTATAATATAATTCTGCTAACCCGAAGACAACAGCCGTTTCTGTTGGAGCTATTTGATGGGCTTGCAAAAGTTTTTGTTCACTAACTTCAAATAAACCTTGCGTTTGATATAAATCGGCCGCAACTAATAAAGCTGTCAGATAAGCCGGAGAATCTGCTTTTATTGAGCTCAAATAGGCAAGGGCTTGCTCATCCTTGCCATTATTAATCGCAATCTCAGCTAGATTAGTTTTTAACTGATCCTCATCAGGAAACTTTTTCAGTAATAACTGATAAACTTGTTCGGCCCAATCAGAAAAACCCAATTCCGACAGACTTTCAGCTAATGCAAATAAATTTTCAGGTGTGTCTTTAGTTAAGGCTTGCTCAAATTCTTTTTCAGCTTGAGTATGCTTTCCAATTTTAATTAATGCCAACGTCTGCTCAGAATGTGTCATATTAAATCCTCTTTTTTATTAAAAAACTACAATATCCAAAAAAGCCGGAACATAACATATGTCCCGGCTCTGACGAACAAGTAAGTATCAAACTGTCTTATTTAACAGCTTCCTTTAAAGCCTTGCCTGGTTTGAATGCAGGTACTTTGCTTGCTGGAATCTGAATTTCTTTACCGGTCTGCGGGTTACGGCCTTTACGGGCTGCACGTTCACGTACCTCAAAGTTACCAAATCCGATTAATTGAACTTTTTCGCCTTGTTTCAAAAGATCTTGAATTGTGTCAAGAACAGCATCAACAGCTGATGTTGCATCTTTCTTTGTTAAACCTGTTTTAGTTGCAACAGTATCGATCAATTGTGCTTTGTTTGCCATGGTTTCACCTCCCAATAGAAGAATAACGCAGCCAGCAAGCTGCGAAGGGCCATTTCAAAAAGAAATAGCGAAACAATGACTAACAAATCATCATCTCTGTTAATAAGATAGCATATAAAGCCTAATATAACAAGGTTTTCATCCTGTTTTTTGCATAATTGATGGTTAAAAATATCTCATAAAGAGATCGCAAAATAAGAAACAATTCTTTTTAATTAAATCTCCACTATAATCATCAATTACTTTCTTCTACGAGCAATTAAACGCAACGGTGTGCCGCTAAAATCAAAGGATTCTCGCAACCGATTACGCAAATAGCGTTCATACGAAAAATGAACTAACTCAGGATCATTGACAAAAATAACAAAAGTTGGTGGCTTAACAGCAACTTGAGTTCCATAATAGATTTTTAATCGTTTAGTATTTTCAGTTGGGGTTGGATTACGAGCAATTGCATCCATTAATACCTCATTTAAAACTGCCGATCTGATTCGCCGCCGCTGGTTTTCAGCAACCCGTTTAATCTCTTGAGGTAACTGGTTTAAACGTTGTTTAGTTTGGGCGGAAACAAAAACAATCGGAGCATAATCAAGGTATTGAAATTCCTCCCGAATCATTTTTTCAAATCCCTGCATCGTATAACTGTCTTTTTTAACTAAATCCCATTTGTTAACAACAATTATTATTCCCCGACCGGCCTCATGAGCATAGCCTGCCACTTTCTTATCTTGCTCACGAATCCCAGTTCCAGCATCTAAAACAACTAACACTACATCGGAACGATCAATTGCTCGCAATGCGCGCAGAACCGAATATTTTTCCGTGTTCTCATAAACTTTGCCGCGTTTACGAATCCCAGCGGTATCAATTACCGTAAATTGATCTCCCGCCTTTGTTTCAAATGGGGTATCAACTGCATCGCGGGTCGTTCCCTCAATATTAGAAACAATCACACGGTTTTCTCCCAAAATTGCATTAACCAAAGATGATTTGCCAACATTTGGTCGACCAATAAAACTGAAATTGATAGTATCATTATCAGTCTGCTCTGTTTCTTTAGGAAAATAATGGCAAACTTTTTCAAGCAGATCACCTATGCCAATTCCATGAGAACCAGAAATTGGTAGAGGGTCTCCCAAGCCTAATGAATAGAAATCATAAATTTCTCCTCGCAGCTCTGGATTATCAACTTTATTAACGGCAACAATTACCGGTTTGTCTGTTTGATAAAGGATTCGAGCTACCTTTTCATCTGCATCGGTAATTCCCTCTTTAATACTAACAATCAAGATAATAACATCGGCTTCATCAATTGCAATTTCAGCTTGTTCTTGAATTTGTGTAACAAATGGTTCATCACTAATGTCGATTCCGCCAGTATCAATTAAACTAAATCGCTGACCTAACCATTCACTATGAGCATAGATGCGATCACGGGTTACTCCGGGAGTATCTTCGACAATTGAGATTCTCTCACCTGCAATACGATTAAAAATTGTTGATTTGCCAACATTTGGTCGGCCAACAATTGCCACAACCGGATCACTCACTTGATCTCCTCCTCTTAAATATTTATTCTCAAAAAAAGCCGGTCCAAAAGAACACTGTCTTTTGCACCAGCTAAAATTAATTAGTAATTTTACTTACTTATCGTTTTTCTTTAATTCGTCACCAACTAAATCACCTAAAGTGAAACCAGTACTTTCTTCAGGTGCATTGGAAATTGTTGGTTTAGCTGCCGGACGACGTTTCTTATTTTCGCTAACACCAGCTGCTGGTTTTTCTTCCAAAGCTTTGATTGATAATCCCAAACGATGTTCTTCAGGACGGACACTTAAAACTTTGACTTTGATTTTTTCACCAGAAGTCAAAACTTCATTTGGCGTAGCAATATGTTTATGTGAAATTTGTGAAATGTGAACCAACCCTTCAACTCCAGGGAAGACTTCGACAAACGCACCAAAACTCGTCAAGCGCTTAACAGTTCCTTCAATCACATCACCTTCAGCTACCTTTTCAGCTACCTGATCCCATGGCTGCGGTAAAGTTTGTTTGATTGATAATGAAATACGTTCCTTTTCTGGATCAACTGCTAAAACCTTAACTTTAACGGTTTGTCCAACTTTCAACACATCACTTGGTTTATCTACACGTTCAAAAGCAATTTCTGAAACGTGTACCAAACCATCAACACCACCAAGGTCTACAAAAGCACCGAAACTTGTTAAACGAGCTACTTTGCCTTCGACTACATCACCAGCAGTCAGTTTAGCCATTGTTTCAGCTTTCTTAGCTTCACGCTGAGCTTTAACAATTTCTTTATGAGACAAAATCAACCGATTTTCACTTGGTTCAATCTCAACAATCTTCAATTCAAGTGTCTGACCCTTGTACTGATTAAGATCTTCAACAAAATGATCCTCAATCATTGAAGCTGGGATAAAGCCACGAACTCCAGCATCAACAACTAAACCACCCTTAACAACTTGTGTAACAGGGGCTGTAATTGTTTCACCAGCTTCGAATTTCTTCTCAATTTCGTCCCAAACTTTACGTGCTTCCAATCGACGTTGTGAAAGCAAATAACTGCCGCCTTCTTTATCGGAACCAATCTTGGAAATAACAACTAAATCAAAAACATCACCAATCTTAATTGATTCTTCGATGTCTTCACCCGGTTTAGTGCTTAATTCCTTGAAAGGAACAACGCCTTCAACACCTGTACCTTCAAGACCAACAATCACTTGTTTGTTGTCATCAAGGGCTAAAACTTCCCCTTTAACCACATCACCGATTTTAACTTCGTTTACACTATTCAGTGCTTCCAGTAAATCCTTATTTGCATCTGCTTCACTCATTGGACCATGTCCTCCTTAACGACTAACTCTAATTACCATTTTAGCTGAAATTAAACGTAAATTCCAGTTAAATTACTTTTTTTGAGTCAATTTAGTTGTTTTTTTTTATAATTTCCATAATCTTGGCTACTACTTGTTCAATCGTTAAACTTGTAGTATCCACCTTAATGGCATCTTTCGCTTGAACCAGTGGTGAAATCAAACGCGTCGAATCTTTTTTATCTCTTAAAGCGATTTCTTTTTCTAATTCAGATAAATCAACCTTGATTCCTTTTGCCTGATCTTCACGAAAACGTCTTAAAGCTCGTTCCTTAACACTGGCTACTAAGAAAATTTTGACTTCTGCATCGGGCAATACTGTTGTCCCGATATCCCGACCATCCATCACAATTCCACCATCTAAAGCTAATTCTTGTTGTTTTTTGGTTAGTGCTTCACGAACACTGATTTGAGCTGCTACCAATGAAACATTTTTACTAATTTCAGGCATCCGAATTGCTGCCGTAACATCTTCTCCGTCAACAAAAACCTTTTGGCCATCATCAGCCGGTTTAAAAACAATCTTTAGGTTTGTCAACAATTCCTTCAATGCAGCATCATTATCCAGTGGAACTTTTTGCTGCAAAGCTGCCCAAGTAACCGCTCGATACATCGCACCGGTATCACAATAAACATAGTCTAACAAGTGCGCAACTTTTTTTGCGACGGTGCTCTTACCAGCGGATGCCGGTCCATCAATTGCAACTTGTAAATTAGATTTCATAACTAAAACTCTCCTAGCTTGCTATAATCTACTTAATTCTGACCTGTTGTCCAGGCGACAGAACCGTATTGGCAGTTAATCCTGGATTCAACTGCAACAATTCGGAAACTGTTAAACCATTATTAACAGCAACTCGATAAATCCCCTGTCCGGAACCAACCTCAGCATACTCCGCTTTACCACTGGCTGAACTAGTTGAAGCTGACGAAGCTGCAGCTGAACTGGAACTAGCAACTGATGAGCTACTGGCCTCGGTCGTCGAGCTGCTGGCAGCAGTAGTATCGTCAGCTTCAGCAGTGGTGTCTGCCGTCACGCTTGAACTAACAGCCGAAGCCGCACTTGACTGCTGACTTTTTGCAGTTGATTTTTTGTGACTGCTTTTTTTAGCTGCCGCTTGACTGCTGGAACTGCTCAATTTTTTTTTCTTAGAAGATTCTACAATTCCCACGTTGTTACTATTACTGCTGTTACTGGTCTTAGCACTATTCTGCGAAACAAAATAGAGTGCGACCGTTCCAATAATAATTGCAATAAAAATTACCAGTAACGAGGTAGTTAACACCGAACTTGCTCTAACCTTTTTTCGACTGGCAGTACGTGAATAATTTCCATTATCATCACGGCCATCGGCAAAAGTACGATCCCAGGGTTTTGATTGTTGATCATCATCCTTGCGATTCATCGTTACTCCCTCCCAAAACAAAGATACTTTATTTTACCATAATTATGCCATTCTCACATAAATAAGTCATAATTGATTTGATTGGTCAGCAAATAATTTTTTCAAAAGCTGCTGATAACTTGGCAAGACAACAGATGCCTTGCGCTCTACATGTTCACATTGTAAGTTTAGATCACGTAAATCAAAGGTTTGACCAACTGGTTGACAGCAAGCTGCAGTATGTTTTAAATGTTCCGTTGTTTCGCCAAAGTATTGACACAAAAACTTCCGCCGACAAGTCGTCAGGGTTAAATAAGTCTGCAGCGTACGCAGTTGACTGGCTTTTTGCTGATGACGCTGTGCAAACATTTCCTGTTGTTGTTTGATATTTAATCCTTGATGAGCATAAAAATCAATTAACTGATAAGTTAACTCATTTTCAGTCAATATCTGCCGTTGCTGCCGAGTCGCAGCTTGATAATTTTTCAATTCGGCTAAAGCCGGCAGACTGGCAAAGCTCAGCTGTCGCTGCCGCTCAAAATCTTCTGGAGAGTATAAAAGAATTGCGATACTTTGTTGACCGTCACGACCAGCACGGCCAATTTCTTGCAGATAACTTTCCAAATCAGTCGGCAGATGATAATGAATGACATACCGAACATCTTTTTGATTGATTCCCATTCCAAACGCGCTAGTTGCACAAACTACGTCTAAGTTTCCTAACATAAATTGCTGCTGAACTGCGAAACGTTCCTGCTGATTTAAGTCTGCATGATAGGCAGCGGCACTTAGCCCCGTTTTTTCAGTAAGCAAGCGGGCAAACTTCTCAGTTGCTTTACGGCTGGTAAAGTAAATCAAGCCGGGTGTTTTTAATTGTTGAACTAACCGCAACAAAACAGCATTTTTTTCGGAAGAATTTGCCGTAGATTCAACTGCTAGAAATATGTTTGGTCGATCAATTGATTGTTGGACCAGCTGCGGTTGAGCAGCAGTAAATAGCAGCTGACAAATATCCTTTTTGATCTGTGGAGTAGCCGTAGCAGTCAAAGCTAAGGTTAACGGCTGTCCCAGTGCTTGTCGTAATTTTCCCAATTGAAGATAATCAGGTCGAAAATCCGGACCCCATTGTGAGATACAGTGCGCTTCATCAATCACTAACAATCCCAATTTTAAAGCTTTAAAACGCTGCATAATGTCTGGCTGCAGTGCCATTTCTGGTGATATAAAAATAAAATGATATTCATTTAAATGACGTAGCACAAAACTTTTATCTCGCCCTGATAGCATAGATGTTAAGGCAGCGGCTTGATGTTCACCAATAAATTTTAGTTCTTTTACCTGATCTTGCATCAATGAAATCAGCGGAGAAACTACCAATACTAATTGTTTAGTTAGTAAACCATATAATTGATAGCACAGTGATTTACCAGTACCAGTGGGCAAAACAGCAACTGTTGACTGCTGCCGAGCTAAAGCCGTCAGTGTTTCGATTTGACCTGGCTTAAATTTATCATAACCAAAATAGTGTTTTAATCCCCTTGTCAGCTCAGTTGTGGTTAGCAATACTCAGCCTCCCTTGTCTTAATTTCAGTTGCTGAATTTGAAACAAACGAAAATAAAAAAAAGAAATTTCTTGTTGCTGAGCTACTTGATAGTTCCACTCAGCAGGTATTGTTTGTCCCCTAAATAAGGTTATCAGCTGTTGCTGAATTTTGGTTGGTAAAATTTTCAAATAAGGAAAATCAGTTGCAAAAATAGCTGCTTCTAATAAGTGTTCCTGAATCGTACTGAGTTTAAGCTGCCGCTTTTGAGCAATTTTTGCCAACGGATACTGGTTTAAAAAAGCTTGATAAGTTATTGCTGTACTAGCAGACAACAGACTGTTCTTTCGAAAAAGACCTATTAAAGCTTGCCAAGCTGGACCTTCTCGCAGCAGTTTTTCTGCTAATTGCAATGATAAATCTGTGCGTAAACAATTTAATTCAGCCACTGTCCAACCAGTTTGCTGCTGAAGCTGCAGCAATGTTCTTCCTGCGATCTGGTGCCCCGAATACATATTCAAAAAAATATTAGCTGCTGGTGACTCTTGTGTTGTCAAGAACTCTGTTAACGTACGAACAAACTGTGCTTGTAATTGTTGGCGTGGATTATGCTGCAACCAGCGTTTTAACCAATACTGCAACTGTGGATCGGTAACATTAACATAATAATGAACATTATGATATGACATCTCTGAGAAAACCTGGATCAGCAAGGCCAACATTGCTTGCCAAGCTCCAACCTGATAATGCTGGACCAACTGCGGTGCCTGCCGCCAATAATGTAAGTCGCTTGTTTGATACAACTGCCATTGCTGCGATCCAGCAGCTGTCAATACTAATCCAGCAGTTGTTTGCTGTAAAGCTTTTGTTTGCAACAGTAGTTCAATCTGCTGATTAAAATAAGCCGCTTCCAATTTAGGTGCAACCGCCAGCCAAGATAATAATTGATAATTCAATCCCCAAAACAAATTAGAAACTGTTCGCTTATTAATTAGAATTTGACGAATAACTGCCGGTCGGCGAGGCTGTTTAGCAGAAAAAAAATACAATAATCGTTGATCGGCCATCGTTACCCTTCCCTTCTTGAAAAAAAGTTTCTAATTTAATTATACGTTATTAACACAAATTATTTAAACCGATTTTCAAACAAAAAAAGATGATTGCGACTGCTAATCAGCGCATATCATCTTAAAATAACATTTTGTTTTTATTAACGATTGCTTAATAAAGAATGATCCTGCAACCAAAAGCGAATTCGGGAAAAAATCAGCCAAAAAACGGAGCCAACGAGAATCCCCTTAATTAAATTAAACGGAACTACTCCAAACAAAACCAATTTGCTTAATGGCAAAGATATTTTCATTCCTAAAACGCTCATGTAAAGTGGCGTAATTACCCACCAATTAGCTACAGATAAAACGATCGTCAATGACAATGTCGCAGCCGTGATCGTTAGTAAAACATGTTTTACGGTCAAGCTTTGGTCATGCCGCAAAAGATAATAAATTGGCAGGCAAAAAAGCAGTGTCGCTAAAAAGCTGGTCGCAACTCCAATTAATTGCGCAATTGACGGACCGGAAATCAAAAGATACAACACCGATCGAATCAAAGCGATCTCAATTCCACCAATCGGTCCTAATAAAAACATACCAAATAAAATTGGTAAATCCGAAAAATCAATTTTCATATAAGGTACAATCGGAATTATCGAAAATGCCAAAAACATCAATAAATACGAAATACCTGCCAAACAAGCTGCCAAAACATATTTTTTAGTAGCAGTAACCACCATCATAATGACCTCCTGATGAGTCCATCTCCACGGCACTTATCGAAAAAAAACTCTGCTGATCAGAAGCGACCAACAGAGTTTATTTATTTTCAAATAAGCCCTATCTTCTTTATCCAGACTATACTGTCGGCACTGGAATCACACCAGTTCAACTACATCACTGTAGGTCGCGGCCTATTACCGCCGGTCGGGAGTTGCACCCTGCCCCTGAAGATAAACTACTATTATTTTTATAAAGAAAGTGTAACATAAAAAATAACAAACCACAAGCTTATTGTTTAATTAAATTTTTCAAGCGCTCAACCTCGCTAGTTGTCAATCGCCGGTATTGACCAGAGATCAACCCATCTAGGTCAAGGAAACCATAACGCTCACGTTTTAATTTACTTACCGGATGGCCAATAGCAGCAAACATCTTCTTCACTTGATGGTTGCGCCCTTCATGAATCGTCAGTTGCCACAACGAATTCTCACGTTTAATTGCAACTTTTTTTATCTTTGCGGGCGCCGTTTTCCGCCCATCAATCACGACACCTTGCTGCAATTGACGCAATTGTTCTTTAGTAGGTACTCCTTTGACTTTAGCCAAATAAGTTTTAGCCACTTTAAAACGTGGATGCATCAACTGATTTGCTAACTCACCATCATTGGTCAGCAACAAAATGCCTGAAGTATCATAATCTAACCGTCCAATCGGATAAATTCTTTCCGTGACATCTGGGAAATAATCAACTACTACTTTTCGCTTATGATTATCGCTGACCGCTGAAATCACTCCACGCGGTTTGTAAAATAAATAATACTCTTTCTTTTCTTGTTCAACTAACTTGCCGTTAACTTGAACTGCATCGTTATTTCCAACCTTAGTCCCCAGCTCGCGAACGATCTGACCATTAACTTTAACCTTACCAGCTAAAATCAATTTTTCAGCAGTTCTCCTTGAAGCAACGCCAGCCGCTGCTATTACTTTTTGTAATCTTTGTTTAGGTTTCACTTATTTCTCCTTTTTTTCTTCAGATGGCTCAACTAAATCATTAAACCGTGCCAACAGATCAGTCGTATCCAATGGCAAATCCAGTTGTTCAACTTGCGGAAACGGTGGCAAGTCCTTTAATGAATGCAAACCAAATCGATCGAGAAAATACTCAGTCGTTGCATAAACAATCGGCCGGCCTGGGACTTCAAGCCGACCCGCTTCAGCAATTAAATCCAGCAGTAACAATCGTTTTAAAGCGCCATTGGCTCCTACTCCTCGAATCTCCTCTATATCCGCTCGGGTAACCGGTTGCTTGTAAGCAATAATTGCCAAGGTTTCCATTGCTGCACGCGACAATGAAACTTGATTAGGTTCAGCAAAATAATTTTCCAGTAATGGTGCATACAAGCTTTTAGTTGTAAGCCGAATCCGCTCAGCTGTCGCTTGTAATTTTAAACTGGTAGCATCATCTGCCTGGTACTTTTGTTTCAACTGTTCTAATTGGGCAAAAACAGCCGGCTTAGCCAATCCGGTTAATTCCGCCAACTCACCCGGAGTGATTCCCTGATCACCGCTAACGAAGAGTAAGGCTTCAATTTTAGCCAAATTTGACGTCATTTGAATCTACACTCCTCTCAATTTAATTGGTCCCAGATCTGTTTCTTGTTGTACTTCAATTTGACCACGTTTAATTAATTCAAGCAAAGCTAAAAATGAAGTGACTACCTGCTCTAAAATCAAATCATCTGGTGCAAACAATTTATCAAAAGCTAACCAACCAACATGTTGTGATACCTTTTTTTTCAAACGTTTAATTTCTGTTTCAATTGTAAATTTTTCCGGGCGAACGTGGCGGACCCGCTTTAACTGCAGTCGTTGACGCTGTCTTAATAAAACCTGTTCAAAATATCGTTCAAGATCAGTAATTTTCAATTGCTTTTTCAGTAAAAGCTTCTGACTGGCTAATGGAACTTCAGCCGGTGGGCGAGAATAACTACGCCGCCGTTTTGCAGCCAACTCTTGTAATTTATTTGCTGTCAACTGATAGCATTGGTGAGCCAACAACTGTTCCACTAATTCTTGTCGCGGATCTTCTTCAGGTTCATCCGGTGACTCTAATTCTTCGTGCTGAGGCAGCAATAATCGGCTCTTAATGCTTAACAGCGTAGCGGCCATTACTAAATATTCTCCGGCTACATCAAGAGAAAGTGACTGCATTTGATGCAAATAAGCCAAATATTGCGAAGTAATCGCAGAAATTTGAATATCATAAATATCCATCTCATTTTGTTTGATCAAATGCAACAGCAAATCAAGCGGACCTTCAAAAGCAGCCAACTTAAACGTCAGCTGCTTTGACTTTCGATCAGCAAGTACCATGATGCTGTTCCCATTTTGATATTAAACCAGCCGTTTCCATACTGCCCATCATTTTTCGATTTTGATATGACTGATCCAAAGCGTCTAGCATTTGAAAGCTAATACCTTCATTGCGTTCTGCTGGTGAAACCGCAATATGCCGTACCATTAAAATATCCGCTGTAATTTCTACTCCGATAACTCCGGTAAAATCACCATTTTGATTTTTCCATAAAAAGAGTACTCGGTTCTCTTCTCCTTGGTACCACTGTAATTCAGCTTTCAGATGTGACAATTCTTTCAGATCTGGAATAAATGATAGTAATCCCATGGCAATTTTTTGATAATCATTCTTATACTTATACAGCATTGTAGACCTCCTATGGTCAACTGCAACTAGCAGATTCGTAAATCCACGATATTTTACCATAAAACGCCCTTAGAAACAAACACGCGGACAATTACGCCCGCGGATGGTATCGATTATAAACTCCTTGCAGTCTTTTCTTTGAAAGGTGAGTATAAATTTGCGTTGTCGAAATATCAGCATGTCCTAGTAATTCTTGGACAACTCGCAGATCGGCTCCATTTTCTAAAATATGGGTGGCAAATGAATGCCGCAATGTATGCGGAGTAACATCCTTTTGAATGCCAGCTGCTCGTACCTGTTGCTTAAGGTTTTTCCAAACCCCTTGGCGAGTTAATCCATGACCATGATTATTCAAGAAAACAAACTGTGAGCGCTGATGCCCTAATAGTTTCGGCCGCGCTTCATCCAGATAACGTTCAACCCACTTAACTGCTTGCGAACCCAGCGGAACAATTCTTTCTTTCTGACCTTTTCCCAGCGTCTGTAACAACCCCAGGCTTAAATGCAGATCGGCTAATTTCAGATGAACTAATTCACTGACCCGCAAGCCAGTGGCATACATTACTTCTAATATTGCACGATCACGTAATCCCAAAACTTTGGTGGTATCAGGAACCCTTAGTAACTGTTCCACTTCTGAAACCGATAAAACCTCTGGCAGATGTTCTCTTTTTTTGGGTGAATCAATCAACAACATCGGATTTTTTTGAATAATATTTTCTTCAGCTAAATATTGGAAAAATTGGCGCAGACTGGTCACAGTACGCGTAATTGAACTTGCTGTCTTGGACTGTTGCATTTGAAGTTGCAAGAAATTTAAAATCTGCTCACGCTTGATCGATTGATAATCAGTAATTTTTTGAGCTGTTAAATATTTATTAAACTGCTTTAAATCACTGCCATAACTGGCAATCGTATTATCAGTCAATCCGCGTTCAACTTTTAAATAATGTAGATAATCTTTAATTGTATTATCAATAATCAATCACCCTCTATTGCAGGTGCTGCTTAGCTCGACACTTAGCACAAATTCCTAAAAAGGTTAATCGATGATCGGCTACTTTAAAACCATAATCCTGCTCAACCTTTTGCTCAACATCCAACAAAAGATCTTCGTGAATTTCTTCGACCCGACCACAAACCTGACATAATAAGTGATGGTGAAAATGTCCAGAATCTTCTGTCCGTAAATCATAACGAGTAATCCCATCTTCGAAACTAACGCGATTAACAATCCGCAATTCAGCTAAGACTTCCAAAGTCCGGTAAACAGTTGCCAATCCAATGTCTGGTTCTGCTTCTTTAACTTTTGCAAATAATTCTTCAGCAGACAGATGACTTTCATGAAGCCGGAGTAATGTTTTAACCGTTGCCCGTCTTTGCGGTGTCAGTTTCAGGCCTGCTTGATGAAGCTGTTTTTCGATTCGGCTGAGCTCTTCTGACTGTAGCGCCAAGTCGATCACTTCTTTCCTTGATTATTAGTCGGTGATTTTAATAAGATTTTGCCAGTTTGCTGCTCAATTAGTCCATTTTTTAACAAATGACCGATTGCTCGCTTGAATTGGCCTTTACTGATGCCAAAATAACTTTTAATTTCAGCCGGCGAACTTTTATCCCAAAACGGCAAACTGCCTCCTTGATGCTCCAAAGTCGCTATCAACATTGCCGCATCGTCACCAATCGCTTCATAGGCCCGTGGCCGCAATGATAGATTCAAGATGCCATCTGGACGAACACCGATCACACGTGCTTTCAATTGTTCACCCAATCGTGGCTCACGATCACGTTCACTGGGATGAATGAATCCTAACTTAAAATCAGCAGTAACTACCAAAGTTCCAGCCAATTTCAACCGATAAGCCGTTACCGTAACATCCTGATTCATCATTGACTGCTCGGCTTTGACAGCTAATTGCTGAAAAACTTCGGTTGTTGCTAAAGTTCCCCACATCCGATCTTTATGATCTAACTTTAAAGCAATCATTAGCTGGTCATGTTCTTTAGGCCAGAGCTTATGTTGTTCCGGCAACTCATCCAGTGAAACTGCCAAATCTTTATTCGGTAATCCAATATCAACAAAAACGCCTAAATCTCGTCTGACACTGACTACTTCACCGAAGGCATATTGATTAATGCCAACAGCAGGCACTTTAAGTGTCATCTGTAAATGATGCTCTTCATTTTCATAAACAAAGCCGCTGACAGAATCACCCAATTTTAAATCGGCTTCAACTTCTGACTTAGCTAACCGGCAAGTCAAAGCAGCAGCTTGCACAAAATACGCCGTCTGGTTCTCATCAATTACCTTAGCTTTAACCACGCGGCCTAGTATTTCTTCTTTCAATTAAATTTCCTCCACTTAAATAAAACTAGAATTAATTAATTCCAATATGTAAAATTGAAATAATGCAATAAGTGATTCCTGACGCAATCACTGGACCAGCAGCAACACCATTTAAAAAAACTACTCCCAAAATCGTTCCAAATAACAGTGCGACTGTTACTTGCGGTGTTGTTGCCAGTAACGATACTCCTTGCCTTGATAAAACTGCGACCAAGACTCCGCAGGCCAAAGCGATCAACCCGGTCGGACTTTTAAAAACGCTGATCAACTCGGCAAAACCGATTTTTCCAGTTGCGATCGGAATAAGAATCGCAATTGAAATAATTATTACGCCCCAGTTAATTCCCTTATTTTCAACCAACGTTAATAATTTACCGGTAGCAGGCAAAGCTTTCAGTATTAGTACAACTGCTGTCGCAATTACCAATGACGAATTTTTAGCAATTAAAGCAATTGCTAAAATTACGCCTAAAAAAATCCAACTCTCCATTTTTTCACCTCTTACCTATTTTAACCGAAAGTCTTTAAAAATACCATTTTCCGCTAATTTTGTTTTAAAAAAGAGTTGAGATCATAACTAATCTCAACTCTTATAAATCATATTAATATTTACTTAAAAGTCAAACGCAGAGTTTTATTTTAAAGTGCGTTAGAAGCTCCACGGTAAACAATTCCACGACGAGAATCAATTGTTACAACTTCACCGTCAGAAATTAATTCAGTTGCTTTTTCAGCACCAACAACAACTGGAATTCCCATTGAAATACCAACTACAGCTGCATGTGATGTTAAACCACCATTTTCAACAACCAGTGCGCTGGCTTTTTCAATAGCTGGCAAGTAATCTTTGTCAGTTGTCTTGGTTACCAAAACAGCACCTTCGACAGCCTTTTTGTTAGCTTCTTCTGCAGAGGAAGCAACAACAGCTTTGCCGATCACTGTTTCATCACCAACACCTTGACCTGAAACTAACTTAGTCCCGATTAATTGAATCTTCATCAAGTTAGTTGTACCTTTTTCACCAACTGGTACACCAGCAGTGATCAAAATCAGATCTCCTTCTTTAGCAAAACCTTCTTCTTTAGCTTTTTCAGTTGCCAAAGTGAACATTTCGTCAGTTGAAGCAGGTGCTTCAGCCATCACTGGATAAACACCCCAGTTAACAGTTAAGCCGCGGCGAGTACGGTCGTCAAAGGTAATTGCCAAAATATCAGCATCAGGACGATACTTCGAAATCATTTTAGCTGTATGACCAGATTTGGTTGCAGCTACAATTGTCTTAATACCTAAGTTATCAGCAGTTTCAGCTACAACACGACCAACTGCTTCGGTAACGTCTGTCCGATCAAAGTCATTGATTGAAAAATGACGATGTTCGCGCAAAGCATTTTCAGCCTTAATATCAATTCGAGCCATTGTTGCAACAGATTCTACCGGATATTCACCGTTAGCACTTTCACCAGAAAGCATTGTTGCATCTGTGCCATCAAAGACAGCATTAGCCACATCAGAAGCTTCAGCACGAGTTGGACGTGGATGTTCCTGCATTGAATCAAGCATTTGGGTAGCAGTAATAACTGGCTTGCCAAGTGCATTACATTTCTTAATCAAGCTCTTTTGAACCAACGGAACATTTTCCGGTGGAATTTCAACACCCATATCGCCACGAGCAACCATTAAGCCATCAGATACTTTGATGATTTCATCAAAGTTGTCGATACCTTCTTGTGATTCGATCTTAGGGAAGATTTGAACATGTTCCATGTTCTTTTCCTCAAGTAACTTGCGAATATCCAAAACATCCTGCGGTTTACGAACAAAACTTGCAGCAATGAAGTTGATTTCATGGTCAAGTCCAAAACGAATATCATCAGAATCTTTTTCAGTAATTCCAGGTAAATTGATTGCAACGCCTGGTGCATTAACACCCTTACGTGAGCCTAACACTCCATCATTAAGAACCTTGCAGACCAATTCTTTATTAGCACGATCAATTTTTTCAACCTGCATATCAAGCAAGCCATCATCAAATAATACATGACCGCCTTCATGAACATCATCAAGCAATCCAGGGTAAGTAACGGCAATCTTATCATGAGTACCTTCAATTGAAGCATCCATCGAAATCCGTACTTCATCACCGATTTTGTACTGGATCTTACCTTCTTTTTGAACAGTAGTCCGAATTTCAGCACCTTTGGTATCTAACATAATACCAACTGTCTTGCCGGTAATTTTTTCTGCCTGATGAACTAAATTCAGTCGACCTAAATGTTCTTCGTGATCCCCATGGGAAAAGTTAAAGCGGAAAACATTTGCACCGGCCTCAATTAATTTTACAATTGTGTCCAAATCGGAACTAGCTGGTCCAAGTGTACTTACAATCTTGGTCTTCTTCATGAATAAAATCTCTCCTTATAGAAAATTTTTAAAGCCGACTTTTAATGTCGAATCTTTATCTAAGTTAATAAAACTCTAGGCAAATTAAAAGCGCAACCGTTTATTAACATCTTGCAATGAAACATCAGTAATATGTTTATGATTTTCCAAAGTATCGATGATATCAGTTGCTACTAATTTATTGTCGCGAATACCAATCGCCAAACTGCCTTTGCCTTCAAGCAGTAATTTAACAGCGTAATCGCCAAAACGGCTAGCCAACACCCGGTCTTTAGCTGTCGGACGACCGCCGCGTTGAACGTGTCCTAAAGTAATTGCCCGACTGTCAAAACTGCCATATTGGTCAAGCTTCGTCTTAAAATCAGCTGCTGACATAACACCTTCAGCTAAAACGATCAATGCATGATCTTTGCCTTTTTTACGGTTCAACTTGATCTTATCGGCAATTGCTTTAATGTCATAATCGCGTTCTGGAATGACAATTGCATCTGCGCCGGCGGAAACTCCAGCCCATAATGCAATATCACCAGCACCTCGACCCATTACTTCAACAACAAACACCCGCTGATGCGAAGTTGCCGTATCATTGATGCGATCAAGAGCATCAAGCGCCGTATTAACTGCTGTATCAAAGCCGATCGTAAAGTCAGTTCCAGGAATATCATTATCAATTGTCCCGGGAATTCCGACTGAATTAAAGCCATGCTGACTCAAACGTTCTGCACCATGATATGAACCATCGCCGCCGATAACTACCAAAGCATCAATACCAAATTTTTTCAACTGTTCAATTCCCTGCAGCTGAACTTTTTCTTCAGCAAATTCCGGGAAACGAGCAGAATATAAAATGGTACCGCCGCGCGCGATAATTCCATCCATATCACTTGAGCTTAATTGATGGATATCTCCGGCTACCAGACCAGCAAACCCGTAATTAATACCATAAGCTTCTAGGCCTGCTGTCATCGCTGAACGCGCAATAGCACGGATTGCAGCATTCATACCAGATGAATCTCCACCACTTGTTAAAATACCTATGCGTTTCATTTTTTCACCCCGTGTAAATTTAATGGAACAACACATTCTCCACCGCTTATATTAACACTTTTAGCAGCTCTTGTCTTGTAAATTTAGAAATTAAATTCAGTTTATCACAATATCTTTTCATTCATTTTCATTTTTCAAAACTAGGTTTTCTTTCCCAACCATGTCTACCAGCGCCTTGATCAATTCAGGTCGATCGGCTAACCAATAGTCCTTTGTTAAAGCTAGTTTTTTAGCGGTTGCCGCCTCATAAATAATTACCGGATTGCTACCAGGATAACGGCGCATCAACTGCCAAAGCTGTTGTTTTTGCAAGCTAGTGAAAGATTTGGTTAAACGGATAAAAAATGTTTTTTTCATTGGTATTTTCATATTTGCAGCTGCTTTCACTTGCACAGCAACTAACTGCCGCCGCTGATTGCGCAGTTGAACTTTACCGGCGATCAGATAAACCTGATCGTTTTCTAAAATAGCTGCCGCTTGCCGATAAATGTTTGGAAAAACAATCACCTCAATTTGACCGGTTTCATCCTCTCCAGTCAAAAACGCCATCTGTTCCCCTTTTTTGGTACGAATGATCTTGCTTTCTTTGAGGTACAACAGAATTCGCCCAGTTTTTTCTGCTTGCAGTTGAACAATCGGCGTAGTTTTTTCCAATTGGGCTAAACGGGCATATCTGGTTACTGGATGAGCTGATATAAAAGTCCCTAAATATTTTTCTTCTTGACTTAGACGCTCATTCAAAGTTATCTCTGGAAATTCTTCCAATTTGGGAGCTAATACGGCTAAAAGTTCAACATTGTTTCCGCTCAACAAACGATTATCCAAAATTTTAGGCAGATTATGCAAAAGTGTTGCCCTAGTTTGACCAAAAGTATCGCCAGCCCCACTGTAAATTAAGGCTTGCAGACTATCCGTTTTCAAATACTTTTCTGGCATTCGTTGTAAAAAGTCTTGAAAGCTTTTAAAACGTCCATTTTGCTGCCGTTCTTTTAAAATCGTCCAAACAAAATCGCGTCGTAACGACCGTATCGAATTTAAACCAAAAACGATTTGTCGTTTGTACAAGCTGAAACCAAATTGACTTAAATTCAAATCTGGACTATGGACTGTTGTTTTGAGCTGGCGCGCTTCCAAAAGATACTCTTTGGTCTTTTCATTATCTCCAATTACTGAATTCAACAAGGCGGCCATAAAAGCTGCTGGAAAATGACATTTCAGATAAGCTAATTCAAACGCCATTTTAGTATAGGCGACTGCGTGTGAACGATTAAATCCATAGTTGGCAAACCGTTCAATATAATCATATACTTTACCGGCTGTAGCTGCTGAGTAGCCGCGCTCTTGAGCTCCAGCTAAGAATTTCGTTCGTAATTGGTCAATCAGCGTTAATTTTTTTTTGCTCATTGCCCGCCGTAAAATATCCGCTTGCCCCAAAGAAAAGCCTGCCATAACAGATGCGACCTGCATGACTTGTTCCTGATAAACCAAAATACCATAAGTCTTGCTCAAGATTGGTTTTAATGCTTGGGCTGGATAGGTAACTGGTTCTTGACCATGTTTTCGTGCTATAAAATGATCGATATTTTCCATTGGTCCTGGTCGGAATAACGCATTTACAGCTGTCAAATCTTCAAATGACTGCGGCTGCAAGCGTCGTAAAACATTACGAATTCCTGCCGATTCAAATTGAAAAACACCAGCCGTTTGCGCTCTTTGAAATAACTTCAAAGTCAGCGGATCATCCAAGGGAATCTGATGAATATCAAAATCAGTTTGATAATTACGTTTTACCAGTCGCAAAGCTCGATCTAACACACTCAAATTACGCAAACCTAAAAAGTCGATCTTTAATAACCCTAATTGTTCAACGTAATCTTTTGAATATTGCGTCAGTGGCATCCCATCACTGCCGACTTGCAATGGCACCAACTGCTTTAGATCCTGATCACTCAAAATAACACCGGCAGCGTGGACTGAAAAGTGCCGTGGCAGGCCTTCCAAGTAACGTGCCGTTTTAAACAGCCATTGATTTTTTTCATTAGCTGCTACTTTATCGCGTAACCGCGGTGACTGCTCAAAAGCAGAAGCCAGTGTTATTTTCAATTGATGTGGAATCAAATGACTGAACGAGTTTAATTCAAACTGGCTGAAACCTAATGCTCGTCCAACATCCCTTAATGCCTGCCGCGCTCCTAATGTCCCAAAGGTAATAATCTGAGCAACATGTTCTTTGCCATAACGCTGCTGGACATACTCGATCACCTCTTGTCGGCGATTATCAGGAATATCCAGATCAATATCCGGCATTTGGATTCGTTCCTCATTCAAAAAACGTTCAAACAGCAAATCATAGTACAGCGGATCAACATCGGTAATTGCCAGAGCGTAGGCAACCAATGACCCGGCAGCTGAACCACGTCCTGGACCGATAACAATTTTAGCCCGATGAGCATAATTGGTAACATCCCAAACGATCAAGAAATAATCAGCAAAGCCCATGCGCTGAATTACCGCTAACTCGTGTGACAAACGCTGCCGGTACTTTTCATTAACAGCTGCTTTTAGATCAATTCCGCGCTGACTTAACCCCTGCAAACACAATTGCTGCAAATATTTTGCGGCTGTTTGCTGCTTAGGGACAGGATAATGCGGTAGTTTCGGCTGCCTAAACTGCAAATTAAAAGTGGCGGTCCGACAAATCTCGGCTGTTTGCTGCAAAGCAGTTGTCATCCCAGCTACTTGATAAGCCGCGGTAATTTTGGCAACTGGCTGCAGCCAAGCTTTAACTGGTGATTTTTCCTGCAATTCAAAAGTTTCCAGTCGGCTGCCTTGGCGAATAGCCCGTAAAACTTTCAAATACGCTTCATCAGCCGGATCAAGATAATTGACCGGTTCCAAAGCCGTCAGCGCAACTTGATTCTGATCTGCTAACGTTTTAATCGCTTGGCGTAGCGGCGCACTTAATTGCGGACTGGTTCCCAAAAATAGTTTTGATCGACCAACCTGCTGACGTAATGCCGCAACAAATTCAGCCGCGGTTGCCTGCTTGCCATTTTGCAAGCAATTAATCACTAAAGAGTTGGTTAATGGCGTAATTACCAGCAGTCCTTGCAGAAAAGCTTGGACTTTTTCTAATGGAAATTCAGTTTTATTTTCTGCCAATAATTGATTTTTTTGCGTCGAAAGCTGCAGCAGATTCTGATAACCGATCTGATTTTCCGCGATTAAAATGATTTCATTGCCAACCGCTAATTCTAAGGTCATCCCAATCAACGGTTTAAGCTGCTGTTGCCGGCATAATTGATAAAAAGCTGCCGTGCCATACATTACATTGCGATCAGTCAAAGCAAGTGCTTGGTAACCGCGTTCTTTAGCCGCGGTAACTAATTCTTCCAAACGTAGCGGACTTTGTAATAAACTATAACAACTGATAACTTGGATCGCACCAAACATCGGTGTCACCTCTTTTCAGTTTTAATTATACCAATTTTCGAAGCTTAAAAAAAATAGTTGTTAATAAATAAAAGTGTCACAAACTGTTTTTTTATGCTAAACTACTGTTGTATTGTGAGGTGTTAACAATGGTAAAGCAATTAACTATTTTGTTTTGGGGCTTCATTTATGGTGAAGTAATCGGTTATATCGGGGCAGCTTTGACTGGTGTAACTTTCTCACCTTTAGCTGACGGCTTGACTGCCATGGTCATTGGCCTCATTGCTATCAACTTGTTAACTTTGTTTATCAAAGATCCAACAACTGATAAATAATGCCCTAAAAAAAAGAGCGGAGTTTTATCTCCGCTCTTTTTTATTCGTCTTCCGAGTGTTCTTCAGCTGTAAAGACCAAATTGTCTTGTTGACCTAAATCAACTGTTACCGTTGAATGCGGCATTACTTTCCCACTAATGATCTGTTTTGCCAGTGGTGTCTCAACATACTCGGTAATATACCGCTGCAGCGGCCGAGCGCCATAAGCTGGATCATAGCCTTGCTGAGCCAAGTGTTTCCGCGCTGATGAAGAAATTTGCAACTGAATTTCTTGTGCTTCCAAGCGGTGTGACAGCTGCTGAATAAATTTATCAACGATTTTTTCAATTGCTGCTAAATTCAACGGTGTAAACATAATGATATCATCAATCCGGTTCAAAAATTCCGGCTTAAAATGCGCTTGTGCCAATTGCATTACTTCCTGCTTGACCTCAGCTGAAATTTCACCATCTTTAACCTTGTCCAATAAAATACTTGAACCCAAATTGGATGTCATAATGATAATTGTATTTTTAAAGTCAACAGTTCGGCCTTGTCCATCCGTCAAGCGACCGTCATCAAAGACTTGCAGCAATATATTAAAGACATCCGGATGTGCCTTTTCAACCTCATCAAGCAAAACAATCGTATACGGATTGCGCCGAACCGCTTCTGTTAATTGACCGCCTTCTTCGTAGCCGATATAACCAGGTGCTGCTCCGACTAACCGCGAAACAGATTGCTTCTCCATATACTCGCTCATATCAATGCGAACCATGTGTTTTTCCGAATCGAACAAATTTTCCGCCAAAGCTTTGGCTAGTTCTGTTTTACCAACACCTGTCGGACCTAGGAATAAAAATGTCCCTAGTGGCTGATTAGGATCCTGTAATCCGGCCCGAGCCCGCAAAACTGCATTAGCTACGGCATCAACTGCTTCGTCTTGTCCAATGACCCGCTGGTGCAAAGCTTGCGGCAGCTGCAAAAGTTTTTGCCGTTCGCCTTGAACCAATTTAGCAACCGGAATCCCAGTCGTTCGGCTGACAACCTGAGCAATTTCATTTTCAGTAACTGATTCTTCAACCAGCCAATTATCAGGCCGTTTGGCAGCTTCCAAATCTTTAAGTTCTTTTTCTAATTGTGGAATAGTGCCGTGTTGTAACTTAGCTGCTTTTTCTAAATCATAATTATTTTCCGCTTCTTCTAATTCATGGCGTGCCTGATCAAGTTCGCCCTTTTTATCGCTGAGTTTCTTAATGTCTTCTTTTTCATTTTCCCAACGCATTTTCAGCGTATTAACCTTTTCTCGCATTTCGGCCAAATCAGTTTGCAATTCGCTTAACCGTTTTTTTGAAGCCGTATCGGTTTCTTTTTTCAAAGCTGCTTCTTCAACTTCTTGCCGCATCAATTGCCGAGTGGCTTCATCCAATTCAGTCGGCATCGAGTTCATTTCAACACGAATAGTCGCACAAGCTTCATCGATCAAATCGATCGCTTTATCCGGTAAAAAGCGATCAGTAATATAACGATTAGATAAAGTTGCTGCCGCTACCAAAGCATTATCATGAATCCGTACTCCATGATGAATTTCAAACCGTTCTTTTAAACCACGCAAAATTGAAATCGTATCTTCAACGCTTGGTTCGTGAACCAATACTCGTTGGAAACGCCGCGCCAATGCTTTATCTTTTTCGACAGATTCACGATATTCATCAAGTGTGGTTGCCCCAATCAAATGCAGCTCGCCACGAGCCAGCATTGGTTTCAACAAATTACCAGCATCCATGCTGCCTTCAGTTTTACCGGCACCGACAATATTATGAACTTCATCAATAAACAATAAAATTTTACCGTCACTTTTTTTAACGGCTTTTAAAACAGCCTTCAACCGTTCCTCAAATTCCCCCCGGTATTTAGCTCCGGCAATCAGCGAACCCATATCCAACGAGAAAATAGTTTTGTCTTTTAGATTATCAGGGACATCCCGGCGAACGATCCGCTGGGCTAAGCCTTCAACAATTGCTGTTTTCCCCACGCCTGGTTCACCGATCAAAATCGGATTATTTTTAGTCTTCCGTGATAAAATTCGAATAACATCCCGAATCTCATCATCTCGACCGATAATTGGATCAACTTGATTATCCCGAACTTGTTTTACCAGATCGATCCCGTATTTTTCAAGTGCTTTATATTGAGTCTCTTGATTCTTAGAAGTCACTCTTTCTCCCCCTCGTAATTTTTTAACAATTTCCGCTAATTTTTTAAAAGTCAAACCCTGCTTTTTTAAATAAATTGCCAGTGGATTGGCTTCCAACCGCAGTAATGCCAAAATAATTGTATCCAAAGCAATATATTCATCGTCTTGTTTTTTCCTCAGCTCATCAGCTTCTTGCAGCAAACGATACATTGGCTGACTAAGCGTCTGACCATATTGAACACTGCCTTCAACAATTGAAATCTCATCTAATTGACGATCAAGTTCACTTTCCAAAGCTGGCAGATCCAAGCCAGCTTGCTGAAATAATTCAGCTCCAAACTCCCCTGGTTGAACCAAAAATTTAAATAAATGTGGAATATCAATTTCTTGATGATGCCGCACCTGTGCAATCTGCTGCGCCTGAGCCAAAGCTTCTTGAACGGCTGTTGTCATTTGATCCTCTTGCATTTTTTAACCTCGCTTTATTTTCTAATTAAACGTCAAAAAGCCCAGATAGCAACACCTATTAACTAGCTGTTTAACCACCTGGCCTTTCTTAACTTGCTTACGCCTATATTATATAACAAACGTGTGTTCGTGTTAACTATTTAGCTTTGTGAACAGCTGATTTAATAATCTGTAAAATTACATCGACTGCTCGTTCCATCACTTGAACTGAAACGAACTCGAAACGCGAATGCATATTCTCGCCACCAGCAAATAAGTTCGGTGTCGGCAAACCCATAAACGAAATCTTTGAGCCATCTGTACCACCACGAACTGGATAAATAATTGGTTTGATTTTCAATTTTTCCATGGCTGTTTGCGCCAATTTAACCGAGGTCATGT
Source organism: Liquorilactobacillus ghanensis DSM 18630 (assembly GCF_001435235.1). Classification (GTDB taxonomy): domain Bacteria; phylum Bacillota; class Bacilli; order Lactobacillales; family Lactobacillaceae; genus Liquorilactobacillus; species Liquorilactobacillus ghanensis. Next base: position 73,055 of record NZ_AZGB01000001.1, read on the forward strand.
CCTTTTCGATTACTTCACGCATATTATAATACTGATCTGTCACTTCTAAAACTACTCGCTCTTCGCCATATTCAGCATTCATCCGTGCCGCAATCTGCTGCAATAACTCCTTGCGGGATTCAAATTTAGACCGGTCATGATCGCGAATAATATAGGTCATCTCGGCTTGATCAACTGTCCCATTCAAATCAATTAAATGAAAGAATCCCTGTCTGCCAGCGGTTTTTTCAGGAACCTCGTCTGCCGGTAATTGTGCCTGAAAGTCAAACGCCAGTTGTAGTGCATTGACCATGACATCTTTAGCTGTTCCCGGATGAACATTTTTGCCGATCAATTTTATCTTGGCTTGAGCAGCATTAAAAGTCTCGTACTCTAATTCGCCTAGCGGTCCACCGTCAACGGTATAAGCAAAGTCGGCAGGGAATTCCGTAACATCAAAATTATCCGCCCCTTTGCCGATTTCTTCATCTGGACCGATTCCAATCTGAATAGTACCATGTTTGATTTCCGGATGAGCCAACAGATATTCTGCAGCTGTAATGATTTCAGCTATCCCAGCTTTATCATCAGCCCCCAGCAAGGTAGTTCCATCGGTTGTAATCAAATCTTCACCGGCATAATTCTTCAAATTGGGAAATTCTGCCGGATCAAGATAATAGCCGCTCTTAGCCAATGGAATCGTTGCTTTGCCATCATAATTTTTTTGAATTTGTGGTTGAACATTCTCAGCATTAAAATCAGCCGTATCCATATGGGCAATCAAGCCGATTTTAGGAACCTCAGCAGTTGCCGGTAAATTAGTCGGTAAAGTTGCTAAGACATAAGCACTTTTGGTAGAAATATGCACTTGACTCAAACCGATTTGCTGCAGTTCCGCTACCAATTGGTGTGCAAATACCGATTGACTCTTTGTTGAAGGAATCGTTGCTGAATTTTCATCGGAACGGGTCGTTTGTTTAGCATATTTAATAAAACGCGGTACTAGATTTTGATATGACATTAAAACACTCCTCGTATTATCAATCTTTGACTTTAATTTACCTATATCAGTTTGCTGCTACAGGTTAAAGACTGATTTAATTATAGAAATTGAAATGGATCGGTCGCAATTTGGGATTGAATGATTGGAAATTGCCAATTATTTTCCTGTTTCCAAGTAGTAAAGAGCTTGGCAAGTTGCGGTTTGCAGATACTTTCGACATGATGACCAAAATCAATTGCAGCCATCCCTGAAGCCAAAATGTCATGAGCAGTATGATAAGATAAGTCACCGGTCAAATAAACATCTGCTCCAGCTTTTACAGCTGCCGGATAAAATTGCCCGCCGCTGCCGCCTAAAACAGCAACCCGCTTAAGTGGCTGCTGCAGATCCTGCGCAACAACACGTACTCCGGTTAAACCAAATACCTGCTTGCAAACGGCTGCCAGCTCTTTAACAGTAAGTTTCTTGGTTAAAGTTCCGACTCTGCCCATTCCATATTTTGCATTTAAACCATGAATCGGCGTCAGGTAATAAACCGGTTCTTCATACGGATGAGCCGCACGCAGCGCTTTAATCACTGCGGCTGCCTGTTGCGGCTTGATTATCACTTCAAGTTTTTCTTCAGCTGTTGCTGTTGGTTCCAACGGTTGACCAATCGTGGGATGCGTTTTTTCACCTGGTACAAATCGACCAGTTCCAGCGGCTGAAAATGAACATCCCTGATAATCACCAATTGTTCCCGCTCCGGCAGCTGCTAAAGCCTGCCGCACTGTTGCCGCTGCCGCTTGTGGGACATAAACCGCCAGTTGTTGCAGCGGTAGTTCTTTAGATGGTAATAATGGCTTGATCTGCTGCAAATTCAAAGCAGCCGCTAGCCAATCATTCATGCCACCATTAGCATTATCCAAATTGGTATGAGCGCCATAAACGGTGATCTGGTGCTTAATCAATTCTGCATACATGCGATTTTGCGGAACTGCCAAATCAAATTGCTTAACTGGATGAAACATTGCCGGATGATGAGCAAAAATAAAATTAACATCATTGTTAATTGCTTCGGCAACAATTTCCGGCCGTACATCTAAGGTAACCATCATCTTTTTTACATCGGTTTCCAAGCTGCCTAGTTGTAAGCCAACAGGATCACCTTTTTCTGCAATAAATTTTGGAGCAAATTGTTCAAATCGTGTTACAACTGCTGCTACTTTAGTCATGCAATACCTCCTCGATCATATTAATTTTTTGCTGCAACAGACGTTCCTTAGTCAAAGGTTCCGTTTGTGCTTGTTGCATTTGTTTCAAAACGTGCTGTAATTTTATTTGTTCTTGTTGCCATTTTTCCAAAAAAACGGCCGAACGTTCCTGCAAAAGTAATGGCCCAAACATTTTTGCCTTTTCACTTAAAGCAATTGCCGTTGCTGTTGGGTCAGCTACGATGATTTCGTAAATATGCCCGGCTTCTGCAATAATTTCTTCGGCAACGATCTGATAGCAATTGATTTCCAACCACTTACGGACACCAGCTTCATTGACATTGGGCTGTAAAATCAGGCGTGGTCGCTTCCCCAACTGCTCAAAACCAGCTGCTAATATCTGGCAAATCAAACTGCCGCCCATGCCACAGATCGTGATCACATCAATTATTTCCCCAGAATGAATTGCTGCCAATCCATCCGCTTGCCGTACGTGAATCTTTTTTTCTAATTGCAGCCCATGAATCTCTTGGACAGCATTTTCAAACGGCCCAGTGACCACCTCTCCAGCAATCGCTGTTGCAATTTTCCCGTTAAGTGCTAAATTTGCCGGTAAATAAGCATGATCCGAACCAATGTCGGCTAACCGCGCTCCTGGTAAAACATATCCGGCCACCGTTTGCAACCGTTGTGATAAATGATAGGCATCCATATCAACTGTCCAACTCCCTTTAAAATCCTTATTATAAATTATAGCTGACTTGAAACCTGAAAAAAACCTTTTCCAACTGATAAATGCCAAAAGGCGGATAACAAATAAATTCCAGTTGCTGATTAAGCTCAAAATAGCTTTTTTAATCATGAATCAGACCAATTTCATTACACAAAAAAGTCGATAATCTTGAAATTCTAACCACAAATTACAAGTAGAGGCTAATTTACTATGAGTAATTTGTAGTGGACCAAAATTATCGACGTTATTTTAAAGTATAATATTATTACTTTGTTTGAGCAGCTTGCAATGCTTCTTTTAGATCTGCTAATAAATCAGTTATTTGTTCAATTCCGACTGACAAACGGATCAAACGGTTAGAAATGCCATTTGCCAAGCGAATTTTTTCTGGAATTGAGCCATGAGTCATAATTGCCGGAACCTCAATCAGGCTTTCAACTGAACCTAAGCTTTCCGCCAAAGTGATAATTTTTAAACTCTCAATAAATTTTTTAACAGACAGATTTTCAGTCAGCTCAAAAGAAATCATCCCACCAAAACCATGCATTTGCCGCTGAGCAACTTGGTAGTCGGGACCAGTTGGATCGCCCGGATAAAAAATCTTACTGATTCGCGGATCCTGCTGCAAAAACTCAAAAATCTGCTGAGTATTTTTTTGATGAGCTTCCATCCGAACCGCCAAAGTTTTTATCCCACGCTGTAATAACCAACTGTCCTGCGGTGCCAAAATTCCACCAATAGCATTTTGCAAATACCCGATCTGGTCGCCGACAGCTTGATTTTTGGTAACAACTAAACCAGCAATCAAATCACTATGACCGCCCAAATACTTTGAAGCACTATGCAAAACAATATCTGCTCCCAAATCAAGCGGACGTTGAACATAAGGTGAAGCAAAGGTATTATCAACAATCGTCAACAAGTTATTGTTATGAGCTAATTTAGCCAAAGCAGCAATATCAGAAATATGCATCAACGGGTTTGTCGGTGTTTCTAAATAAATGGCTTTAGTCGCTGGAGTAACTGCGGCGGCAACAGCTTTCAAATCACGGGTATCAACTGCCGTAAAATCAAGACCTTGGCGTTTCAGCACTGTATTCAGTAATCTGAATGTCCCACCATACACATCATTTCCAACAATAATATGATCACCAGCCGAAAATAATGAAAAGACGGTATGAATTGCAGCGGAACCAGATGCAAACGCATAGCCAGCAACCCCATTTTCCAATTCAGCAATTAATTTTTCAACCGCCAAACGCGTTGGATTACCGGTCCGCGAATACTCATAAGCCGGTTCTCCGCCCAAAACTGTCTGAGCAAAAGTTGATGTCTGGTAGATCGGAACACTGACTGCTCCGGTTGTTTGATCTTGACTGATACCACCATGGATTAATTTAGTATTGAATTTCATTATTATCGACCCCTTTTTTATTTTTCAGCATATATATGCTGGCTAAGATAACGTTCACTGCTGTCTGGAAATACAGTCACAATATTACTGCCGGCCGGCAGCTGCTCTGCCAACTTCAAACTAGCTGCCAATGCTGCACCGCTTGAGCTACCGATCAACAAACCAAAATCTTTAGCTAATTGTTTGACCCAGTGAAAAGCCGCTTGATCGCTGATCGTGAAAATATGATCAACATCTTTTTTATCTAAAAACGGTGGAACAAATTCGACACCGATACCCTCTGTGCGATGAGAATGCTGGGGACCACCATTTAAAATCGAGCCTTCGGGTTCCACGATTGCTGTTTGAATCGTGGGAACTTTTTCCTTAAAGTAGCGCGCCATCCCAACAAAAGTACCGCCGCTGCCAGCTCCGGCTGCGAAGCCATCCAGCTGCAGCTGTGCTGCCGTAAACTCGGTCAAAATCTCGGGCGCAATTGAATGATAGTAAGCTGCCGGATTTTCCGGATTTTCAAATTGCATCGGCACATAACTGTTAGGTGTTTGCTGCTGCAAACTCTTAGCTTTCTTGATGGCACCAACAATTCCGTCTTCACTAGGCGTATGCACCAGCTGTGCTCCCAAGGCTTGCATTAAAATTTGCTTTTCCTGGCTGAATTTTTCTGGAACAACCAAAATCGTTTTTAATTTAGCCTCTAATGCTGCCAAGGCTAACCCAATTCCAGTGTTGCCGGCAGTTGGCTCAATAATGGTCGATTCGGCATTGATTCGCTGATTTTTAAAAGCTTGTTCAATTAAATATTTCCCCAAACGGTCTTTGATACTGCCACCGGGATTAAACATTTCTAACTTAGCAAAAATCTTCGAACCCTTGGGAACCGGCAAATTTAATTCAAACAATGGGGTTTGACCAATCAGTTCACTTACTTGATGATAAATCATTTAACATTCCTCCTAATTTTTGCAAACAAAAAAGGCGTAAATCAAAATTGATTTGCGCCTTGTCCGCTGAAGATGTTTAACTTTTAACAATGCAATTCGAAACTTCTAAGAGTTAAAAAACTATTAGTTGTTTCCACTTGAAGCCTGCATGTCAAATAGTCGCATCCACGTAACAAAACGCGAACTGCGACAACAACATGTTTTAGCTGCAAGTTTAAATGCTGTCAAAAACCACATCTCCTTTTTTAAGTTAACTTTATCATACACTTTTTTAATAAAATTGCAATCTTTTATTCCAAAAAATCACGTAATTGCTTAGAACGTGATGGATGCCGCAATTTCCGTAAAGCTTTGGCTTCGATCTGACGAATTCGCTCACGCGTAACGCCAAACACTTTACCAACTTCTTCTAAAGTCCGCGTCCGCCCATCATCTAAACCAAAACGCAGCCGCAAAACATTTTCTTCCCGATCAGTCAGTGTATCCAAGACACTTTCCAACTGTTCCTTCAACAACTCGTAAGCGGCATGGTCAGCAGGACTGGTTGCATCATGATCTTCAATAAAATCACCCAGATGTGAGTCGTCTTCTTCACCAATCGGCGTTTCTAATGACACCGGTTCTTGAGCGATTTTCAGAATTTCCCGAACTTTATCCGTTGGCATATCCATTTCTGCGCCAATTTCTTCCGGTGTTGGTTCCCGGCCTAAATCCTGCAGCATCTGCCGCTGGATTCGAATCAATTTATTGATCGTTTCAACCATATGAACCGGAATTCGAATAGTCCGTGCTTGGTCAGCAATCGCCCGTGTAATCGCTTGTCGAATCCACCAAGTAGCATAAGTTGAGAATTTGAAACCTTTACGGTAATCAAATTTTTCAACAGCTTTCATTAAGCCCATATTGCCTTCTTGAATCAAATCCAAAAATGACATTCCCCGACCAACATAACGTTTAGCAATTGAAACAACTAACCGCAAGTTAGCTTCTGCCAAGCGTTGTTTAGCAGCTTCGTCTTTTTTCTCGATTCTCAAAGCTAAAGCAACTTCTTCATCAGCTGTCAGTAAATCAACTCGGCCGATTTCTTTTAAATACATCCGCACCGGGTCATTAATTTTAACTCCAACTGGTGCACTAACATCACGATCCTTGGTTACTTTAGCAGCTTCTTTTGAAGCAACTTTCAAGCTGTGTTCGCTTGGTTCGCCTTTTTCATCAACAACTGAAATACCGGCATCTTCTACCCGCTGAATCAGCTTATCCATTTGTTTACTGTTAAGTTCGAAAGGTACCGCCAACTTCTTGGTTAGTTCATCATAACTGATTTGCTTTTGGGGCTTGTACTTACGAATTGTTTGTCGTAAAGCTTTAACGTATCCAGCATTTTCATTATTCATTTTCTCTTCTGCCATAGTGCAGCCTCCTTAAAGTGAAGCTGATTTTTTCAGCTGTCGTTGCTTTAATAATTCTACAAATTTTATCGTTAATTCTTCAACTAATTTTTGATTGTTCATTCGGCGAGCGGTTTCTAATTGCTGCTTTAAAGCTGCTAACTGTTCTTCTAACGGCGACAACTGCATAATCAGTCGCATACAATCGTCAACTTCTTCAGCCGAACCAATAGCTGCGTGATTTTCAACCTCTAATTCGACCATCAGCTGGCGTAAATGCTCATCAGCCAAAAAATCTAAAAAACGCGCCGGGTCATAGTCAGAGTACTGTTTGAAGTACCCTTCTGCCAGCAAATAAATTGTCTGGTAGCTGTCATGCACAAAAGCAAAATTGGTCGTTTCACGCAGTTTTAAACGAACATCATAGCTATGCAGCAAACGATAAAGCAATAAGCGCTCTGCTTTTTCAACGCGATCATAATTTTTAGCTGCCGGTGCTGCTTTACGCGCAAGCGGTACTGGTTGCCGAGTCTGCTGCTGAAAATTTTTACGCGCTTGCTGCTGCAGCAAACTATGCAATTGGCCCGCCAAACTTTTTTTATCCAGTGAAAATCGTTTAGCCAATTGACCAAGATATAAATCACGGGCGACTGGTGAAGCAACTCCGGCAATCTTCTCCAATACATCAGAAATATATGCCAGCTGATCATTCTCATTGGTCAAATTACGCTCGGTCGCCAAAAATGAAAACCAAAAAGACATCTGATTCTGTTGACCATTTTCCACCAATTTAACAAAAGCGGCCGGACTTTCCTGATTAATATACTCATCTGGATCACGCTGACCGGGAATTGGAATTACACCCAGTTCCAACTTAGTGAGCGGCTGTAACAACTGCAATGCACGAGCAGTCGCTTTTTGACCGGGTGAATCTCCATCATAACACAGGCATAGCCGTTCCGTAGTCCTTTCCAACAGATAAATTTGTTCGTTGGTCAAACTTGTTCCCATTGAGGCAACGCCTTGATGAACTCCAGCTTGATAAGCAGAAATAACATCCATGAAACCTTCAAATAAAATTGCAAAACCTTGTTGGCGGATCTCTCCTTTGGCTAAATCAAAATTAAAGAGCACCTTACGTTTGTTAAATAAAACTGTTTCTGGACTATTCAAATACTTAGGCAACTGATCATTCTTGGTCAACAACCGGCCCGAAAAAGCAATTACTCTTTTTTGTGGATCACGAATCGGAAAAAGCACCCGTTCTTTAAAACGTTGATACAAACTGCCGTCATTGCCTTCCGAAAATAAACCGGAACGCACCAGCAGTTCACGCGAAAAATTACGGTCTTTTAAAAACGGCAGCAGTACTTGTTGTGTTGGAGCAAATCCCAAATAAAAAGTTTCAATCGTTTCGTCACTCAACCCACGTTGATGCAGATAATTCAAAGCCGGTTCGCCAATTGCAGTGTTTATCAGTATATGATGAAATAAATCCGCTGATAATGCATAAATCTGCCGCAACTGTCCGGTTTGCGTATCTGCTTGATCCGTGGCTGAGCCGTCTTCGGTAATCGATGCTGGTAAAGCAATACCCCCCAGCTCAGCAACCTTGATCACTGCTTCAGGAAAACTGATTTTCTCCATTTCCATAATAAACTTGAAAACATTACCGCCGCGATGACACGAAAAGCAATGAAAAATCTGTTTTTCATCAGTTACTGAAAATGAAGGTGTTTTTTCCTCATGAAAAGGACACAGGCCAAAATAATTTTTGCCTGATTTATGCAACTGAACATATTGACTGACAATTTCTACAATATTGACATTTGAACGAATTTGTTCAATCGTTTCTTCCGGGATTCGTTTCACGTTTTTAAGACCCCCCGTTCAATCGGGCTAACAAAAGCCGCACAAAACCCGTGCGACTTTAATAAACACTCTTTTAAATGATACTGCATAATGTTGAAGAAAGCAAACAATACTCACTCAACAGTTACGCCGAAACTATTTAACATTAATCGCTGTCAAATCGCCAAACGACTGGAATAAACCAGCTAATTGCTGTAATTGAGCCAGACGATTTTGCTGCAGCTTTTGATCAGGACTCATTACCATTGTCTTGTCAAAATACGCTTCAATCGGTGCTCGCAGATTGCGCAGCTGCTGGTATAAATCTTCCAGCGTACCAGTAGTTTTAGCAGCAGTTACAGCTTGATTCAACTGCTTTTCTGTTGGATTTTCAAATAAGTCAGGCTGAACTGGCTGCTTATCCGGCAGATCTGCCTTGCGAGTCAACCGCAATACCCGGCCAGCCGCTTCGATCGTTTGTTTGAAGTCCGCATCATGCCGATGAGTTTCCAAAATTTCAGCTGCCTGTGCAATTGTTGTAAACGAATTGAGCGGTTGCGCAGTCACCGCATTGATGATATCAAATGCATTTTGCTGCGTTTCCAATTGCTTGCGCATCCGATCCATCATAAATTCAGCCGCTTCATTGACATGAGCTGGTTGAATTTTTTGATACAACGCTGGCTGCTGCTGTGCAGTTTTTGCCACTAGTTCCAGCAATGGTTTAATTGCTAAAGGCCAATCAAAGGCTAGACAAATTCGAATAATTCCAGCCGCTTGCCGACGCAGTGCATAAGGATCATTTGATCCGGAAGGCAGCATATCGGCTGCAAAGAAATCCGTAATGCTGTCAAGTTTATCGGCAATTGCCAAAATTGCTCCGACTTTAGTTGCTGGCAGCTTGCCACCAGCTTCGGTCGGCAAATAATGTTCTCGAATAGCTGTTGCGACAGCCGGAGTTTCACCTTGCAGCAAAGCATATTTTTCACCCATTACTCCCTGTAATTCGGCAAACTCGCCAACCATTCCTGTTACCAAATCAAACTTGTAAATAGCAGCTGCTCGGCTTAGATCCTTTTGTTCTGTTGCACTCAAGCCAATTTCGCCAGCCAACGCATGGGACAGATAGCCGACACGCTGCATTTTTTCTGCCATAGTACCAATCTTATCATGGAACATTACGTGATCTAATTTAGCCACATACTGAGCTATGGACAATTTTTGGTCTTCTTGATAGAAGAAAGCTGCATCTTCTAAACGAGCTGTCAAAACTTTTTCATTGCCGGCAATGACGTTATTTAAAGATTTCTGATTTCCGTTGCGGACAGAAACAAAATACGGCAATAACTTTCCTTGTTGATCGCGAACATAGAAAAAGCGCTGATGATCACGCATAGATGTGATTAAAACTTCATCCGGAATTGCTAAATATTTATCAGCAAAACTGCCGGCAAAAACTGTTGGATATTCTACTAAATTGTTTACTTCTTCCAATAAATCCGGCTCGACCACAATATCCCACTGATGCTGCTGAGCTAATTGCGCAATCTGCTGTTTAATAAGCTCCTTGCGTTTAGCCGCATCAGCAATCACATAAACTGTTTCTAACGCCTGCGGGTAATCACTTGCAGCTGCTAATTCGATCGCATGGCCTAAAAAGCGATGTCCTTGCGTCTGGCGACCAGTAGTAATGTTTAACAGTTTAAAATCAATAACTTGCTGATCCAATAAAGCTGTAATCCAGCGAATCGGGCGAATATACTTGAAATCATTGCTGCCCCAACGCATCATAGTCGGGAAATTCATAGCTGCAACAACACTCTTTAATTCCGGTAAAATTGCTGCCGCTGTTTTACCAGCAATAAATTTCTTAACATAGACATATTCTGTGCCTTTAAGTTCTTTAAAGTAAATATCATCCGGTGTCATTTTTTGGCCGCGTGTAAAACCAACCGCCGCTTTTGACCAGCTGCCATCTGCTTGTTGAGCAATTTTTTTAGCCGGTCCCTTGACTTCTTCTTCAATGTCCGGCTGTTTATCTGCTAAATCTAAAACTTTAACAGCTAACCGCCGCGGAGTTGAATAAACCTGCAGCTGACCAAAGTCCAGTCGCTGAGCCTTGAAAAATTCCTTTACGCGTTGTGCTAATTGCTGAACACTGGGAGTTACAACATGTGCCGGAATTTCTTCTAAACCAATTTCAAGTAACATTGTATGTGTCATCTTACTTGTCCTCCTTCAACAATTTTGCTCGGACCTGATCATCTTTAATTAACGGGAATCCAAGTTTCTTGCGTTCAGCTACAAAAGCTTTCGCAATTGATTTCGCTAAATTGCGAATCCGTGCTAGGTAGCCGGCACGTTCGGTAACTGAAACAGCTCCGCGGGCATCCAGCAGGTTGAAGGTGTGACTGCATTTTAAAACATAGTCATATGCCGGATGAATCAAACCGAGGGCAATTTGTTTTTTAGCTTCTTTTTCATAAGTATCAAATAATTCAAATAACATTTCCTGATTGCTAGTTTCAAATGCGTACTTGGAATGCTCGTATTCTGGTTCACTGAAGATGTCCCCGTAGCGAACGCCAGCTGACCATTCCAAATCAAAAACCGAGTTAACATCCTGAATATAAGATGACAGCCGCTCCAAGCCATAGGTTACTTCTGAAGCAACCGGCCGAACTTCTAAACCGCCAACTTGCTGGAAATAGGTAAATTGGGTGATTTCCATCCCGTCCAACCATACTTCCCAACCAACACCGGCACAACCCATTGAAGGGTTCTCCCAGTTATCTTCAACAAAACGAATATCATGTTCTAATGGATCGATCCCCAACGCCCGCAGACTATCTAAATATAAATCTTGAATGTTGGCTGGAGAAGGTTTCATAATAACCTGAAATTGATGATGCTGAAATAAACGGTTGGGATTTTCGCCATAACGCCCATCAGCTGGCCGCCGTGAAGGCTCAACATAAGCCGCATTCCATGGTTCCGGTCCGACTGAACGTAAAAAGGTGTACGGGCTCATTGTCCCAGCACCTTTTTCAGTATCATAGGCCTGCATCAGCATACAGCCTTGCTTAGACCAGAACTGCTGCAGTTTTAAAATTATTTCTTGAACTGTTAACTTTTTTTCCATCTTGCTCCTCCTCAAAGTTTAGCTCAGGGCACAAAAAAAGCCTATGCAACCCCCTTGCCGGTTACATAGGGACGATCATTCAACCGCGGTTCCACCCTATTTCCGATAAACTATCGGCAGCTTAATTAAGAATGGCAGCTCCGAAAACGCCAATTATACAGCTGTTATATCGGGCTCGCACTTTCCCCAACTCGCTGAGATCAACTTGCATAACCTTTTTTCATCATAGCTTACACGCTGTTAAGAATAGCCGACTCAACGCTATTTGTCAACGTTAAGCCGGCCAAATTTTCATTTCTTCTAAAAAGCGGCGTGATTTTAATTTCAATCCGACCTGATTATCATAAATTCGATTCAGTGTCCGGCGTAATTTGATTTTAGTTGCTTGGCTGACCTTGATAGAGTGAATATTAAATAAATTCAGCTGCGAAAAGACTTGTAGAAAATAAATCGTTCGCCGATCCAGTTGCAGTCGATGCGGATCAACAGACCAATGCTGCTGGCACAACAAACCACCATAACTTTCCGAAAAATCAAATACCCGATCTGTCCGATGGCAGATAACACAATCATGGAGATTAGGTTGAACACCAAAATATGTTAATAATCGGATCTCAATAATATTAGTAATAATCGCTGGATCAATTCCCTGATCAATCAATACAGCTGCCTGCTGCAACTGGTTAAACCAAGCACCCAACGGCTTAGATTCCCCAAAAGCCGCATTCGCCAATTCAAAAATATATGAAACATAGGCATTAAGTTCAATGTTATTTAGAATCTGTCGATATTGTGTACTTTCTTTGACGGCATTAATAAATGATAATCCGTCTTCACTGACCGCCCCGACATAAGACGCCTGCGTAAAGGGCAAAATAGCCGCACTCAAACGAAAACCGCGCTTGCGGGCACCGCGGATAAAGAACATTTTAAAACCAAAATGATCAGTCAAAATTTTGACCAGCATATCGCGTTCACGATAATTACGCCGAAAAAAAACAATTCCTTCAAATTCGGTTTGTTTGGTCTGACTCATAATTTCACCCCGCAGCCCATTCTAAAACCTTCAGGACAGCCAGCAACTAATCATCATCTTCTGGCTGATAGCCTAAAGCTTGCAAATCTACTTTTTTATCGCGCCAATTCTGCTGTACTTTGACCCACAACTCCAAATACACTCGATCTCCCAACAACCGTTCAATCTGCTTGCGTGCCTGTGTTCCGATTCGTTTCAGCATTTGACCGCCATGACCGATTAAAATTCCCTTTTGCGATGAACGCTCCACAATAATTGAAGCTTGAATCAAGATCTTTTGTTCGTCTCGGCGATTTATTTGTTCAACCACGACGGCGACTGAATGCGGAACTTCTTGCCGTGTTAATGCTAGCACTTGTTCACGAACTAATTCGCCGATAATGAAGCGCTCTGGATGATCGGTTACCTGATCTTCTGGATAATACTGTGGGCCCTCTGGCAGCTGCTTAACAACTGCTGACAGCAATTCGTCACAATTGATTCCTTCTAAAGCTGAAATCGGATAAACTTCTTGAAAATCCAAAGTGTGCTGAAAATCAGCCACAAACGGCAATAAGTCGTCAGGATGAACCTGATCGATCTTATTAACAATTAAAAAAATCGGTTTTTTAACCTGTTTTAGACGCTCAATAATAAAATCATCGCCGCGACCACGTTTTTGCGTAGCATTGACCATAAATAAAACTGCATCAACTTCATTTAAAGTTGACAGAGCCGACTGAACCATATAATCTCCCAGTCGGCTTTGTGGTTTATGGATTCCCGGCGTATCAATAAAAACAACCTGACTATCAGGGGTTGTGTAAATCCCCTGAATTTTGTTGCGGGTCGTCTGGGCTTTATCGCTCATAATGGCTATCTTTTGACCAACAATTCGATTTAAGAATGTCGATTTGCCGACATTTGGCCGGCCGATAATTGCTACAAACCCAGAATGCTTCTTTAAATCCATGTTTTCTCCTCTATCTCATCAATAATTGCCATAATCTAACACCTAATACACTTATCCCGACAAAAGCTGCAAAAATAGCATTCAGCAAAACAGCAGCTGATGCCATATCCTTAGCTTTTTTAGCTAGTGGGTGACGCTGATAATCTGTTACAAGGTCAACTACATTCTCCAACACCGTATTCCATAGTTCACTAGCCAAGACACTCATAATTGCCCAACCCAGCCACAGCCATTCAATCAGCTGCAGCCGTAAGAGAGCACCCAAAATGATTACCCCGGCTGCTGCCCACACATCAAAGCGGAAATTGCGCTCATCCCGCCAAACGCAAGCCAAACCAGCCAGTGCATGCCGTAACGATTCTTTAAAATTATGATTTTTCCAGCAATTTCGTACTTGCTTTTTATCTTTTAAGTCCATAGGCATCCAAAATCTTTCGTTGCAGCGCAAACATCACCTTTTCGTCTTCTGCCTTCATATGATCATAGCCATTTAAATGCAAAAAACCATGGAGCACCAAAAAACCCAGTTCTCTTTCTTCAGAGTGATGCAAATAAGCTGCTTGTTCTTTAACTTTATCAACAGAAACCATAATATCGCCCAAGTTCTTCGGTTCAGTAAACTCGGCTTCTTCCGGAATAATAATTGGATCTTCATCACCAGACTCTTCAATCGCAAAACTGATAACATCAGTCGGCTTGTCAACACCACGATATTGCTTATTGATTTGATGAATGTGCTCATTATCCATCAGTGTGACCGACATTTCAGTATTTTCCGGTAACTTTAAATAAGCTCCGGCAAATTCCAATACTTTTTTAATCAAATCCAGCCATTCAGCCGCGGCTTGTTTAGTATCATCATAAATTTCTAAATCCAAAACTACTGCTCCTCTTCTTGTGCTTGCTTTGCATAAGCGTTAATAATTTCTGCAACTACGGGATGCCGGACAACATCGGCAGCCATAAATTCAACAAAAGCAATTCGCGGTAATCCCTGCAAAACATGCCAAGCATCGATCAAGCCGCTTTGACTGTGACCGCGTGGCAAATCAATCTGTGTCTGATCACCGTTAACTACCATTTTTGAGCCAAAACCCAACCGCGTCAAGAACATTTTCATTTGTGCCCGCGTTGTATTTTGCGCTTCATCTAAAATAACAAACGCATTTTCCAAGGTACGGCCACGCATATAAGCCAACGGTGCAATCTCAATTGTACCGCGCTCCAATAAACGCTCTGTATGATCTTTACCCATAATAGTATAAAGAGCATCATAAACCGGTCGCAAATATGGATCAACTTTTTCTTTTAAATCCCCCGGTAAAAAGCCGAGTGACTCCCCCGCTTCAACAGCTGGTCGCGTCAAAATTATCTTTTCAACTTGGTTCTTCTTTAAAGCTGCAACCGCCATTACCGCCGCTAAAAAGGTTTTACCGGTTCCTGCTGGTCCAATCCCAAAAACCAGATCACTTTTTCTGATGGCTGCGACGTATTGTCGTTGACCACTGGTTTTTACGCGAATCGAACGTTTTTTCTGATCTTTAATCAAAACTTCAGTATATAAATCATGAAAATATTTTAAAGTTCCTTTATCAGCCATTTTAATCGCTGAGATCACATCTGAGCTATCAATCAAAATTCCTTCTTGCAGCAATCGTGAAAGTTCGCTTAAAATTTTGCCGACTTGTTCCACTGCCTCTGCTGTTCCGCTGAGCTGAATTTTATCGCCGAACGGTCGAATCTTGACATTTTCAGCCGTTTCCAGCAAGTGAACGTGCTGATCATTGACACCTAATAAAGATACAGCATCTTGTTGTGCTGTAATATGAAATGTTTTTTCTACAATCTGTTCATCTGTCAAAAGAGTGACTCCTTAACCCTGCAATATTATGCTTAAATCATAGCATAAAAGCTTTGTTTGTAAAAGCTTGCCAGCTTTAATTCATTAAAATAAGCAATTCAATTAATTGAAAAAATAATAGTGAAAATAAAATTTTACCTTGCATTGATCTACCATTTGATGATCGTGTCGGTTTAGCTGGTACTTGATAATTCTTTTGTAGTTGACTGATCTGAATGATAGAATCACATATATCACACGAAAAAACTAAAAAATAAGTCAGCTTACCGACCGACTTATTCAAAAAACTATGCTATATATATTACAACTAATATTTTATTTTATACTGTAAACGGTGTCAATAAAAAGCCTCGACAAAAAAGAGCGAGTTAATTAAAACTCTCTCTTCTTTCGCTGGTCTTTATTGCTAGAGGCGTAAAAATTGTAGTTTCCTACGGGAATATTGTATCATATAATACCCATATTTCCAACACCGAACTAATAAACTTTACAGTAATATATATATTCAATCTATTAATTTTCTATGTCAGTACTGTCCTTGTTTCTTAAATCCCCACATAAGTTAAATAAGATCAAGACTGACGGATTGTCAAAACAGTTCAATTTGAAGTTAAATAAGATCCGTATAATATTAAATTCCTTTATCAATCATATTTCGGTCAATATGAATAATCAAATACATCAATTCTTCGCTAGTAACTTTATATTTATATTGCTTATACAAATATTCCAGTATCTTAATTGCAATCCTTGTTGCTTCTTGGTATTGTTCCAGAACATGTTCATACATTACTCTGTCATTTCCGTTTAGTTGTTCATTGGTAATCAAACGCTCTACAAAAAATTTAATATGAGTTATCATACGACGATAGCTTAAACTCTGATTATTCAGTTTCTTTTTAGACAATACCGAAACCAGTCTAACAATTTCATCTGTAAGTTTAGTAATTTTCATACTGTCATAGTCAGTATCTTCATCTTTACGTGAATCAGCAATATGAAAAGCAATACTAGCGGCTTCCGTCCTAGATAACTGCACATTAAATGTCTTATTAATTAATTCAAGTGCTACCTTGCCTAAAGCAAATTCTTCGGGATAATAGGTTTGGGCATCATAATAGAGCTTATTTTCAAACACAAGTCCTTCTTCATTTCTTTTCAGAGCAAAATTAATGTGGTCAATCAAACTTACTAATAAACTAGGGTTCACATCAGGAAAATGTTTCCGTGTCTTTTCCAATATTTGCGATGACACTTCAATGACTTCAGAAGGAACTTCTGATAATAAGTCCTCTAATCCTGTATTTGTTTCTGGAAGAAAAATTTGAGAAATCTGTTTGTTATCAATAATAGTACCTTTTTTCTTACCATAACCAATACCCTTACCTAGGATAATGACACCTTTTTTCCCCGCATTTTCGGCAAGAACAACACTTGAATTCAGTACTTTACTGATTTTATATTCCATGTGTTCATCTCCATAATTACGGTAAAAGGAGCACCCCTGTTGTTAATTTAGTGAGCTGCTCCATTATTTTACAATTCGTTACCGTTCGTTGCGATTACATGTTGATACCAAGCAAATGAATCTTTCTTGTAACGATTCAAGGTCCCGTTTCCTTCATCATCTTGGTCAACATAAATGAATCCATAACGTTTAGACATCTGTGACGTGCTTGCACTCACAAGATCAATTGGAGCCCACGAGGTGTATCCAAGAAGGTCAACGCCACTTTCAACAGCTTTCTTCATTTCGCTTATGTGTTCCTTGAAATACTCAATTCTGTAACTATCATGGATACTTCCATCAGATTCGCGAATATCTTTAGCACCCATGCCATTTTCAACGATGAAGAGCGGTTTTTGATAACGATCATAAAGTTCGATAAGCGAGATTCTTAAACCAACTGGATCAACAGTCCATCCCCAGTCAGTAGCTTTGAGATAGGGATTTTTCCCACCAACCACTGTATTTCCAGTTGTCATTTCTAAGCCATTTTCCTTTTCAGCAGCTAATAATGACATATAGTAACTAAAAGAAATAAAGTCAACTGGGTTTGCTTTGATAATTTTTAATTCTTCGTTCGTCATTTTGATGTCAAAGTTATGTCGTTTGAAATAGGCCAGAATCAGCTTAGGATACTCACCTTTAGATTGAACATCCGCACAATAATAGTTCATAAGATTCTTGTTCAAAGCAGCCAAGACATCACCCTGTTTAGGCGTGGCCGGATATGTTGTCAATTTTGTCAACATACATCCAACTTGAGAAGTTGGTATAATTTCATGAGCTAACTTCGTAACCATCGCTGAGGCAACAAATTGATTATGAAGTGCTTGGTACTCAGTTTCTTCTAAGTTGTCGGTCTTATCTTCAATAATTCCTGCTGAAGTAAATGGGTGACGTGTTACACTGTCAATCTCATTAAATGTCAGCCAATATTTAACATCTGGGAAGCTTTCAAAACAAGCTTTAGAAAATTTAACAAATAAATTGATAACGCGTTTATCAGCCCATCCATTATATTCAAGTGCCAATTCGAGGGGCATTTCATAGTGAGATAATGTTACTAGCGGCTCAATGCCATTATCCTTTAATTCTTTGATGAACTTTTTATAGTAAGCTATTCCCTTAGAGTTAGGCAATTTTTCTTTACCCGTCGGAAAAATACGTGTCCAGGCAATAGAAAATCGATAAACTTTGAATCCTAATTCCTTAAACAAAGCAATATCTTCTTTGTAACGATAATATTGATTAATTCCTCGACGTTTTGGATAGAATGTTGTTGTTTTATCTGCAATAGCTTCAGCGATATTTTCTGATGTTACTTGAACATTTCTTTTATAATCTTTAACATCCACGTTAGGTTTGTAAGTCGCAACATCTGCAACAGATAATCCTTTCCCATCAACGTTAAATCCGCCTTCTACTTGATTGGCAGCAACAGCGCCGCCCCATAAAAAATCTTTACGAAATCCCATTTTTAAACCTCTTTCATTAAGCCAACGCAGGCAATTCAATATTGTTAGCTACTCCCTTATTTGTAATAACCATCATAACTGTAGGGTCAAAATTCTCTGCAACGATCTTATCTAAATCAAATTCAATTAAAGTTTCACCAGGCTCAACCATTTGATGTTCTTTAACCTTGACGTTAAAGTATTTACCATTTAACTTAACTGTATCTAAACCAATATGAATTAAAATTTCAGAACCGTCCTGAGTCTTCAAACCAATCGCATGACCTGTTTCGTAAGTCATTATGACTTCTGCTTTTGCCGGAGCAAATAATGTACCATCTTTAGGTTTGATTGCAATTCCCTCACCTAAAACCCCACTTGAAAAAGTTGAATCATTTACCTCCGTTAATGGAACAACTGTGCCATTAATAGGTACTTCTAATTTAACATCATCAACTGTAGAATTATTTTCTACAGATTCAACTACATCATCTTTCCAAAAAATCAACGTCAAAACAAATGATAATACAAGCGCAATTACCAGGCATAACCATGCAAACAAGAAATTCTTAGCATTTGATTTGTCAACATACATTGTCATACTTGCTATACCAGGTCCAACTAAAGCAAATGCTTTGATACCTAAGATTCCAACGATACTACCGGTAATAGCACTTGAAATCATAACAGACCCTAAAGCTCGTTTGTGTTGTAATGCAACCCCATACAGCGCCGGCTCTGTAATGCCAAACAAAGCTGAAATTGCGGCCGAGATAGCTATTGCCCGCATCTTCTCATTTTTTGTACGAACTGCAACCCCAAAACATGTCCCTGCTTCAGAAAGATTGTGTGCTAATGAAGCCGGCAAGTAAAGTAACTCTCTGCCAGTTGCAGTCATTGTAGCAACACCATAAGGAATCAACGCCTTGTGCATACCTGTCGCTACCATTAATGGTAAAATACCCGCAAGTAACCCAGTCGCTACCCATCCTAAATGATTGAACAAGAAAAGAATGGAGGCAGTAATCCATGTGCCAATTATGTATCCAATAGGGCCTAAAAGAAGAAGTGTAGCTGGAACTGTGATTGCCATGCAAATCAACGGAACCAAAAATATTCGAACCGGCTTGGGGCAATACTTAGTAACGTATTTTTCTAAAAACGCGTATAAAAGAATTGCTAAAATTGTAGGAAAGACTTGCGAAGAGTAAGTAATATTTGTTACTGATAAGCCAAACAATTTTGTCCCTTTTGTCAATAAAGTTATCAAATCAGGATAAACTAAGACACTTGCAATTGACACCGAAACTAAAACGTTTACATTCAACTTCTGTGCTGTAGTGATAGCAACTAACAATGGTAAAAAATAAAGTGGTGCGGAACCAATAAATGTAAAAATTTGGTAGGTTGAATTTGTTTCACTTATCCAACCTAATGACGAAAATAAAATCATTAACGATTTTAAAACACCAGCTCCAGCAATAGCAGGAACTAACGGTTGAAAAATTCCAATAAGAAAATCAAGAAATATCTCATACCATTTTTGTTTAGGAGCATCCCCTGCTTTTTTAACATTATTAATAATACCAATTTTAGCATTAATGGCATCAAACATTTCAACAACTGCGTTTCCAACGATAACTTGACACTGACCCGACGCGATAACGGCACCTAAAACTCCATCAACTTTTTTTAAAGCATCCAAATTTGCTTTATCATAATTGACAAGAGTAAAACGTAAACGGGTAGAGCAATGAATTAATTTAGCAATATTTCCTTTATTACCAACATTCTTAATAATTTCATTTGCGCTTGCACCATAGTCCATACATATTCATCCCTTCCTTAAATCTGTACCAAAAAAAGCAGAACCTCTCGACATTACACCAAATAACCCAGCTATACAGAAAATCGTATAGTACGAATTTTATATTGGGTGCATTGTCGATTGATCCTGCCTATATTACAAGTTACATGTCATTCACTAATGCGTCTATATAATTTTACTTACATTTATATAATAAACAATATCACATATAGATGTCAAGCGCTTTCTTGAAAATATTTAAAATAAATATAAGGCTGCGTAATAATAAAAATTGGTATATATTTTAAGAAAAATCAATGTCATTTTTACGTATAAAAAAAGGCACAGTATTCTGTAATTTGATTGGAGTGTCTAAAACCAATCAAACGAAAAAATACTGTGCCCTCATTAAATTCTATGTCAATAATTTAATATTAGCCTAAACTGCATTACATTCCTCTTAAGTTAAATAAAATCCTCCTTGCATTTGTTCAAATCAATAGCAGAAAATTCATTTACATTCCTCTTAAGTTAAATAAAATCTCCACCGTGCAATCTAACATTTGAGGTTTTGCCGTATTTACATTCCTCTTAAGTTAAATAAAATCATGAAGACTATTTGAAGATGAAAGCCGATAACGAAATTTACATTCCTCTTAAGTTAAATAAAATCCATACTATGACAAAACACTGTTAAATCAATGCTTCAAACTAATAATTCTGTCGATGACCCTAAATTTAACAAACTTCTACGCCTATTAAAGTACAAATCAGCAAAACTTTCAATAAATTCAAGAAAGTTCCAATCTGTCGACCTCCCATGTTTTTAACGCTATCGCCAATCGACAGATACAAAAATATTTTAAATGATTTTTGAATGACTAAAAATAAAAAATTACCTTACAAACATTGGCTGCTCAATTAGCAAAAAAAATAAGCTGCCATCTGCAACTTATCTTCTCCAAACCGCCATACTGTCATCTATGATAACAAAGATTTTACAATTGTATTCACTGTTTTGCCATCAGCCTGACCTTTAAGCTTTGGCATGACTGTTTTCATAACTTTACCAAAATCAGCTTTAGAAGTAGCCCCTATTTCTTTAATAGTAGTTGCAACAATCTCTTTAACCTGATCTTGACTTAACTGCTGCGGCAAATACCGCTCAACAATCTTAATTTCTGTTTCAACTGCCGGTACCAAATCTTGGCGACCAGCGGCTGAAAACTCTTTAGCTGAATCTTTACGCTGCTTCAGCTCTCGTGACAATACCGCAATCTCTTCTGAATGATCTAAATCGTGACCCGCTTTAATCTTTTCGTTCATTACAGCTGCCTTCAGCATTCTTACCGTACTGAGGGTCGCTTTATCATGAGCTTTTAAAGCAGTCTTCAAGTCATTATTCAAGGAATCTAGCAGGCTCATCAGTTCTATCCCTCCTTAGGAATTAGAAACGACGTTTGTTTTTTCGTTTACGCGCTGCTTCAGATTTTTTCTTGCGTCTCACGCTAGGTTTCTCATAAAACTCACGTTTACGGTATTCTTGTAAAGTACCTGTTTTTGAAACGGAACGTTTGAAGCGACGAAGAGCGTCATCAAGGGATTCGTTTTTACGAACGATTGTCTTTGACATTTTTGTTTCCCTCCCTCCGAGCTTAAATGTAACCGTCATATTCTGCATAAATACACAAACTTTTAACAGTTCTTAACTATTATACCTAAAGTAGCAAAGACCGTCAATAAATAATTCTGCTTGCTCTGAATTAGTTATTTTTTTATAATTAATTTATCAAGTGAAGGGGCTGATCAAATGTCAGACACAATTACCATGAATGTTTATATTATTTCCGATTCTCTCGGTGAAACCGGCTACAGTTTAGCTACTGCTGCCGCTGTCCAATTTCCAAGAGTAAAATTCAATTACCGCCGTTTTCCGCTAACCCGCAGCAAAGAAAAACTGCAAAAGATTTTGCAAGCGGCAGAAAATGATAACGCTTTGATTGTTCACACTTTCGTCAATCCGGATTTTTCAGCTTATGTTAATCAATTTGGCGAGCAGCATTCGCTGACAATTCTTGACGGAATGTCCAATCTGATTCATGCAATGCAACAAAAAAGCGGTGACCAGCCGTTAGGACAGCCTGGCCGCAATCATAAACTGAATCAAACCTATTTCAAGCGAATCGACGCCCTTGAATTTGCAGTAACCTATGACGATGGAAAAGATCCCAGCGGCTTTTTGAAAGCTGACATCGTTTTACTGGGGGTTTCACGGACATCTAAAACTCCGCTTTCGCTTTATCTAGCCAATAAAAATTATCGTGTTGCCAATTTACCGCTGGTTCCACAAGCACAATTGCCTAAAGAAATTTGGCAAGTCCCGCGGAAAAAGATTTTCGGTCTAACTAATGACCCACAAGTTTTAAACAATATTCGCCGTGAACGGATGATTACCTATGGCTTGGATCCTGATACTACTTATTCCAACGTCGATAATATCGAAGCTGAGTTAGCTTATGCGCAAGATTTATACCAAAAACTTGGCTGTACGATCATTAATGTTGCCAGCAAGTCAATCGAAGAAACTGCTACAATTATTGTCGAACAGCTAGGCAAACTCGATTAAAAACAGTCTTAGTCGAGTTTACCCGCCTGAGCAATTACTTGGTCTTTCATCGCTGGATCAAATTTTTGTTCCTGCAACATTTTTATTTCAAAAGCATACGGTGGAAATTGGTGATTTTTATCCAATCCAACATACGGTGTTTCCATGATTTTAGGTATATGCTGCAAACTCGGATGATGAGCGATTTTATTCAAAGCTGCAAAGCCGATCGTCCCAAAGCCCAAGTTTTCATGCCGATCTTTATGGCTGCCGCAAGGATTTTTAGAATCATTCAGATGCAGTACTTGCAGCCGCTGCAAACCAATTACGTGATCAAACTCATTTAATACACCATCGAAATCATTTTTAATATCATAACCGGCATCACTGGTGTGGCAGGTATCGAAAGTAACTGATAACTTTTCATTATAAGTTACGCCGTCAATGATCTGGGCTAACTCTTCAAAGGTCCGACCAACCTCAGTACCTTTGCCGGCCATGGTTTCAATTGCAATTTGCAGCTGCTGCTGTGGAGTAATGACCTCATTCAAGCCGCGAATGATATTAGCGATCGCAGCCGACGCTCCAGCACCAACGTGGGCTCCGGGATGAAAAGTCATTTGCTTAGCTCCCAGTGCCTCGGCCCGCGCAACTTCAGCCCGCAAAAATTCAACCGCAAAAGCAAAATTTTGCGGTTTTTTAGTGTTGCCTAAGTTAATGATGTATGGTGCGTGTACTACCAGTTGTGTAATCCCATGCTGCTGCATAAATTTTTGTCCCGCAGCGATCTTCATCTCACTTGTTGGCTTACGACGCGTATTTTGCGGTGCTCCCGTGTAAATCATAAATGTATCAGCTTGGTAGCCGGCCGCCTCTTTTGCAGCGCCTAAAAGCATATCTGGGCTTTTCATACTAACATGTGAACCAATCAGCATAAATTATCACTCCTTCTTATCAAATAGCCAGTAATATTTGTGTTAAACGTGGCCGAACCAAACGCAAATACCAATTTACTTTTCCAGGTTGGCGCAAATAATGATTTTTTTTCCAGTCAGGAAACCATTGGTCAATTTTTTGCCAGACTTGAGCAACCAGCATCTTTTTTTGCTGCCGGTCCGATAACGGTCGAACTTTTCGCAATAAAACATTCCCCAGCAAGTTACGGCAAAAACGATATTGAATTTCGGAATAGTAGCGTTCACCATCATGCTGCTGATAATAATCAATAATATCTTGATAAATCCAAAAAATATCCGAAATCTTGCTGGCTTGAGCGTAAGAAATCGAATCACTGCGCTGGCGATAATGAACTTCCGCTTGTGTATCAACTGCTATTTCATTGATATCTTTTAGAAACAAAACCAGCTTGAAAAAGAAATTTTGATCCTCATACAATTTACCTTTGGGAAACTCGACTTTCGTCTGCAATAGCCATTCACGCTGATACATTTTATTCCAAGCCACAACTCGCCCGTTAACTAAATAATCTTGCAGCGATGAATAGCCGCTACGCTGATCCAAACGCTGGTGATCAGCATATTCCCAAACAAAGTTGCACTCTACCAGCCGCTTTGTTCCTTGGTTAGTCAAGTCATACATGCGTTCCAACATTTTTCTTTCAACATAATCATCAGAATCAATAAATAAAACATACTGTCCCTGGCAGCGGGCTAAACCATAATTGCGTGCATCCGACAAACCACCATTTTCTTTAGTCAGTAGCTGCAGCAGCGCCGGATAACGTTTCACATAATCTTGACAAATTTGCGCTGAATTATCGGTACTGCCATCATTTACTAAAATAACCTCATAGTCTTGCAGCCTAAAGGTTTGCTGAACCAGACTATCAAGGCAGGCTGGTAAAAATTCAGCTACATTATAAACAGGAACCACAATACTGATTTTTTTCATCTTGCCTGCTACCTCCTTAATGCTTAAACAATGCGCGCATTCTGCGTGCCAGCGCCCAATTGGCACGTAATACCCAATTAAAACGCATCCCCCATTTTTTCCCGAATTTTCGATTAACCTGTCGAATGATTTGAATATGCCGGAGATTCGTTGCATTCTGCCAAGTAGCACCATAATGATGAATGCTATGCGAATTGGACGTTGTTTTGATTTCACCGGTCAAGAAATCCATTGGCGCAAAATAGTCCGTCGGGAAGATTTTGACTCCGGCGGTTGTTTGCATTTGATTATTAGGCTGTAATCCATGTTTGAGCAAAAAATCAGTTGTGTAAACTGGGATCGTCAAAGTATTGAGTTTGCCTTCCGGTGTAATAAAATCTATTCCGTCGTACATCTGACGTAATTTTAAAATTGTTGGGTTATTTTTTTGAGCACCAAAGCCCAATCCCGGAGCAACTGAATACCCCTTTTCATTTTCCTCAAAACCCATAAAAGCTTGACAAGACAAGACATCATCAAAATTCCGCAAAAGTTCAACATCAGTATCCAGATAAATACCACCATAACGATAAACAACATCAAAGCTGAGATAATCAGAAACAAAACCCCATTTTTTCTTGGCTGCTGCTTGAGCCATATAACGATTCTGCTGAATATCATAATTGCTTTCATCCCAGCGAATTATTTGATAATCTGGGCATTTTTCCTGCCAACTGTGTAAATATCGCTGATACTCGGCAGGCAGTTCTTTAGAACCGAACCAACAATAATGTATTATTTTAGGTATCATCGTTTTCTCCATTCACTGTCAATTAATCATTTTTTTGACGGCCGTCTTGATATACGCTCCACGACGCATTTTATTTCCAACTTGTTGGACTTGATATTGCATTTGCTGATATTCTTCCTTGCTGACAGCGGCTAATTTGGCATCAAGATCCTGCAGTGACGCAACAGCGATTCCCAAGCCCTGAGAAGTAATAAAATCAGCTAAAGCTGCTTCTTGAGCGATAACTACTGGCAATCCCGAACTCAAATATAATGATGTCTTATGCGGATCATTATATTTCAAATATGCTCCGAACTTTCCAGCTGTCTGATCTAAACGGCTGCCATCCCAAACTAAGCCAAAGTTTCCTTGCAAGTGAGCCGGCAGTTCTTCCGGCGTAAATGAACCATGGTAAGCGGCCTGCTGTTTTAGCTCAGCCGCCGGATTCGGTCCAAATAAGTGCAATTGATGCTGCAGGTGTAATTCCTGTAAAAAATCAGCTTTAGCCAAATTACCGGCGTAACACAAACTCCCCTGATAATCGGCTGTTTCAATCATTGGCTGCGGATTGTCATAATCAAAAATTTGCAGCTCTACCATTGGCACGTGAACCCCATTTTTTTGCAGCCAATCCCGCATTTTAGCGTTATGAACAATCAAACCGTCACTTTGATTAAAAAAAGCAATCTCCCAAGCAATAAAAGCTGGATCATGACTAAATGCGCGCAACGATTCTACATCATGAATAATCAAATAAACTTTTGCTGCTGTGTTTTTCTTAGCATTCATTAAGATTGCCTGATTCGTCCGCTGATTAAAAGCCGGGTATTGAAAAAAAATATTAGCCGCCGGTAAATGCTTTAATCGCCGAGGAATATCCCACCAGCTTTGTTTATAACTTAGCAGCTCAGCTTTGCGAGCTCCTTGAAAATAAAAATCAATTGCCTGAAAATCAAGTTCACCCAAAAATTTTTCAATATCACGTTTAGCCTTTGGACCGGCTTCATTTTGACTTTTATCATACATTCCGATTACATAATTTTTCATGCTGCTTAACAATCAACCTTTCACTTGACTTATGGTTCTGGTTCATAGAAGCGGCCCATGATCTCAACATTTTCAGCAATACTGACAAAGGCATATGGATCAGACTCTTCCATAGCTGCTTTCAGTTCCGATTGCTCATAGCGTGAAATAACCGTAAACAGAATTGTTTTTTGATCATGACGATAAGCACCTTCTGCACCATGAACAATGGTAATTCCGCGCGGCAATCGGCTTTGAATACAATCAATCACACTTCGCGGCTTGTTCGTAACGATCATAACCTGCATTTTTTGCTGACGAGTATAAACCATATCCATAACACGAGCATTGATAAAAATTCCCAATGCTGAATAAAAAGCATATGGCCAACCATAAACAGCTCCTGCAGCTAAGATAATAAAGAAATTAAAACACAAATTGATCGTACCGATACTTTTGCCAGTTCTCTTGCGCAAAGTTAACCCCAAAATATCCAAACCACCGGTCGAAATTCCATTTTTTAAAGCCAATCCTGTTCCGAAACCATTGATTGCTGCCCCAAAGATCGCACAAATAATCGGATCTTTAGTCAGCGTAACTGCCGATAATGATTTAATCATTATACTTGAACAAACAACTGCCAAAATTGTAAAGAAAGTAAAGCGGTGTCCAATTTGTTTCCAAGCTAAGACAAACAATGGTAAATTCAAAAGAAACAGCAATAAAGCAACTGATGGATGAAAAGTATGCGCTAGATACCGATTTCCCAGCGACGTTAATAACTGTGCCAATCCAGTAATTCCTGATGAATATATTTTACCTGGTGTCCAAAAAAAATTCATTGCGATAGAAACTAAAATTCCATAAATAAATGCCGTTGAAGCCCGTGCTACATACTGATGTCGCTTCCAGATCCGCTGAAGCTCATCCATCTTTCTTCCTCCCAAACCATTTCAATTTTAATTACTCAACCTTGCCAATGCTGCTGACTAAACTGGTGCCGCTGACCTGTTTCAGCTGCATATCGAGTCGGATCTTTGCGATAAAAATCCTGATGATAATCTTCTGCTGGATAAAATGGACCAGCAGCTTCAATTTTAGTTACAATTGGCTTAGTAAAACGACCACTTGCAGCCAATTTAGCCCGTGATGCCAGCGCAATTTTCTTTTGCTGCTCACTATTGGTAAAAATTACTGGCCGATAGCTATCGCCACGATCTTGAAACTGCCCCATCTCATCGGTTGGATCAGTTTGCTGCCAATAAATTTCAACTAATTGGGCATATGAAATAATTGTCGGATCAAAAGTAATTTTGACTGCTTCGGTATGACCTGTAGTCTGCGAACAAACTTGCTCATAAGTTGGATTAGGAACATGACCACCCGTGTAACCCGAGACAACACTGATAATTCCCGGTTGTTGATCAAAGGGATGTACCATACACCAAAAACAGCCGCCAGCAAAAATTGCCGTTTCAATTTGTTTATCCATATTAATACCCTCCGTTTCTTAATCACTGATAAAGATAACTTAAAATTTCTAGTTGCGCAAGCAAAAAAAAATCCAGAGAATTAACTTTCTCTAGATTTTAATCCTGATGCTTAGTTATCTTGAATCTCCAAGCCTAATTCATCCAACTGTTTTTGAACAACAGTTGATGGTGCATTGGTCAACGGCTCAGAAGCTTTCGAGTTCTTCGGAAAGGCAATTACCTCACGAATATTTTCTTTGCCGGATAACAGCATTGCAAAACGGTCCAAACCAATTGCCAAGCCGCCATGTGGTGGAAAACCATAATCCAAAGCATCTAAGAAGAAACCAAATTGTTTTTCTGCACGTTCTTTAGTGAATCCAAGTGCCTTAAACATTTTCTCTTGAATATCGCGCTGGTGAATACGAATCGAACCGCCGCCCAATTCAAAACCATTTAAAACAATATCATAGCTTTGTGCATGAGCCTGATGCGGATCAGTATCCAACAAGCCAATATCTTCTTCATTCGGCATTGTAAATGGATGATGAGCTGCGATATAGCGATGGAATTCTTCACTATATTCAAATAATGGCCAATCAACTACCCACAAGAAATTGAATTTTGATTTATCGATCATATCCATTTCATGTGCAATGCTGATTCGTAAATACCCCAAGGCATCGGCTACCACTTTGCGTGTATCAGCTACAAACAAAATTAAATCGCCAGTTTTAGCATGAGCCGTTTGTCTGATCACTTCAACTGAATCTTTAAAGAACTTCGCTACCGGACCTGAGAAACCGTCATCCGTTACTTTCAGCCAAGCTAAGCCCTTGGCACCGAAGCGTTTAATATAATCTTGTTTTGCATCAATTTCCTTGCGTGAATATTTCTCAGCACCACCGGGAACCACAATTGCTTTAACCTGACCGCCTTTTTCCAAGACTGTCTGGAAGACCTTGAAATCAACATCCTTAACGGCTGGTGCCATATCTGTTAATTCCATTCCAAAGCGTGTATCCGGTTTATCTGAACCAAAACGATCCATTGCTTCATCCCAAGTAATTCGTGGTAACGGGAATTTGATATCAATACCCAAAACATCTTTCATTACACGCTGCAACAAGCCTTCAGTAATTTTTTGAATGTCTTCTGCCGTCAAAAATGATGTTTCTAAATCAATTTGTGTAAATTCCGGCTGCCGATCGCCACGCAGATCTTCATCACGGAAGCAACGAGCAATTTGATAATAACGATCAAAACCAGCTCCCATTAATAACTGTTTGAATAACTGCGGTGATTGCGGCAAAGCATAGAAATGCCCCGGATAAACGCGTGAAGGTACCAAATAATCACGCGCGCCTTCAGGTGTTGATTTGGTCAGATAAGGCGTTTCAATATTAATGAAATCCTGTTCATCTAAATAACGATGAACCGCTTGGGTGATCTTGCTGCGCAAAATAATCGCCTGTTGCATTTCTGGCCGGCGTAGATCCAAATAACGATACTTCAAACGCAAATCATCCGTTACATTGATGTTATTTTCAATATAAAATGGCGGCGTCTTAGCTTTATTTAAGATCTTAACTTGGTGAACTTCTACCTCGATCGTACCGGTTTTCATCTTAGGATTGATTTCAGCATCCGAACGACGAACCACCGCGCCGGCAATTTCAATTACATATTCACTACGCAGCTGATCAGCAATTGCCAAGGCTTCTGGATCAAATTCATGACTGAAAACCAACTGCACAATTCCAGTCCGATCGCGTAAATCAATAAAAATCAATTTACCAAGATCACGCCGTTTTTGTACCCAGCCCTGCAGACAAACTCGCTGATCCAAAAAGCTCTCATTAACTAAGCCACAATAGGTTGTTCTTTTCATTTTTTTGTTACTCCCTCTTATTCAAATTGTTGCCAAATTTTAGCAAAATTTTGGAAAACATCAGTCAAACTGACCGTTTTTTCCGTTCCAGTTGCCATCTGTTTTAATTTAGCTGTCTGACTAGCCAATTCACTTTCACCAATTATCAAAGTATACTTAGCTTTTAACCGGCTGGCCGTTTTGAACTGGCTTTTAGGCTTGCGCTGTAAATAATCCCGATCAGCAGTAAAGCCGGCTTGGCGAATTGCTTGGACCAATTTTAAAGCCGCCGAATTTGTTTCCGCACCAATTCCGACTACATAAACATCCAACGGTGCTGCTTGCCATTGCTGATATTTTTCGGCAGCCAAAATCAATAACAGCCGCTCAACACCTAAGCCGAAACCGATCCCCGGAACTTCCGGACCACCAAGTTGTTCAACTAAGCCGTTATACCGGCCACCGGCACAAACTGTCGTCCATTTGCCAGCAAAAGCAGTTGAATTACTCATAATTTCAAAAATCGTATGATTATAGTAATCCAAGCCGCGAACCATGGTCGCATCAAGTTCAAATGGCAACTTTAAATCGGTCAGCAATTGCTGCACAGCAGCAAAATGCTCTTGTGCAGCCGGTGTCAGATAATCAACGATCTGCGGAGCCGCTGCTACAATTTCTTGATCATGTGGATCTTTGCTGTCAAGTACCCGCAAGGGATTTTTCTTCAATCTAGTTTGTGAATCCTTGCTCAGTTCCGCCGCATATGGGGTCAAGTAATCAACCAAGGCTTGATGATAAGCTTGCCGCGTTGCTTGATCTCCCAAAGTATTTAAAGTTAATTTTACTTGCTTGATTCCCAGATCATTCAGCAAATTCATCGCCATGGCAATCACTTCAACATCTAAAGCCGGGCTGTCAACACCGAAAGCTTCAACTCCAATTTGATGAAATTGCCGTAACCGGCCTGATTGTGGTCGCTCATAGCGAAACATTGGGCCCATGTAATAAGTTTTGAATGGACGGGGAATTTCTGGCCCATAAAGTTTATTTTCAACATATGCCCGTACAACTCCGGCCGTTCCTTCCGGTCGCAATGTAATATGGCGCTCACCTTTATCATAAAAATCATACATTTCTTTGGTAACAATATCTGAAGTTTCTCCCGATGTTCGTGAAAAAACTTCAAAATTTTCAAAAATCGGCGTTCTGATTTCCTGATAACGATATTTTTGAAAAACTTTGCGGGCAGTTTCTTCAATTTGCTGCCACTTTTCCGACTCGCCCGGAATAATATCATTCGTACCTTTTGGACGCTGATACTTCATTGTTTGTTTCCCCCTAAAAATAAAATAAAAAAAGCCCTGCCGAATTTCGACAAGGGCGCTTAAAGAGCACGGTACCACCTTTATTTATGCTTTTGGATAACGCCCCAGCAGCGGTACGGTCGCCCGTACACCTCGAAAGTGTCTTTCACTTGCAACACTCAATGGGACTCGCACCAAAACTCCCTTCGCTGACTGAGAAAACAAGCTACTCTTCTTCCGTTCGGTTTTTAGACACTGTAGTAAAGATACCCGATATTTGTCTTCAAGTCAAGCTCAGCAAAATAATCAAGTTTCAATTCACAGTTGTTAAACGCTGGCAACATTTATTTGGTATAATAAACTGGTTAAAAAAAGTTTATTGGAGTCTAATTTAATTATGAGAAGAAGCAAAAAACAACATTCATCATTCAAATTCACTAATTTAGCAATTCTCATCTTAATTATTGCTGCACTGATGGGAATTATTATCAGTCGGACTTTCGCTTATTTCAAACAAGTCAAAGTTAACGTCAATCAAACCACTTTGCGCAAAGGTCCCGGAGTCGAATACCAAAAAATTAAACAGCTAAAACATGGAAGCCGTTTAACAGTTATTCGCAGCAAATACCATTGGTACTATGTCCGCACCAGTCAGAATAACTTCGGCTGGGTAGCTAACTGGAATCTACAGCCTCAAGGTCCCAAAAAAGTCCATCATTTAAGCGATGCCACTATTGTACTCGATCCGGGACATGGTGGTTCAGATTCTGGTGCGCTCTCAAGTAATGGAAAGATGGAGAAAACTTATACGTTGAAGCTGGCTAAAGATGTTGCTCGCCGGCTGCGCTCGCGCGGAACTAAAGTCTACCTAACGCGCAGCAGTGATCATTTTGTCAGTCTGGCAGCACGACCGGCACTCTCCAACCAAGTCCACGCCGACGCCTTTATTAGTTTCCACTTTGATTCATCACCAATTGAAAATTCAGCTTCCGGGGTCACGACTTACTATTATCATCGCCAGTTATCTTATCGGCTAGCCAGCTCCATCAATCACCGTTTCAACAATATCAGTTTGGAGAACCGCGGTATCGAGTTTGGAAATTTTGAAGTGATCCGCGATAATGATTTTCCAGCCATTTTATTAGAGATGGGCTATATTAACACTGACCGTGACTTCCAGCAAATCAACAATGCCCATTATCGTACTACGGTAGCAAAAGATGTTGTCGCTGGCTTAAGCAAATACTTTGATGGCAATTAGATCAGCGACCAGCCAGTTCCAATTGCAGTTCGCGATAACTGGTAAAGCGCTGATTTTCACTGCCTGTCGGAATCAGCCCATCGGAATCAAACAGCCAACCTTGAAAACCGGCCCGCTGCCCGGCAATTATATCAAGCGGTCGATCACCGATCATAACGGAAGCTGTTGGATCAAGCGCAAACTTTTGACAGAGATAATTTAAAGATTGCGGATCCGGTTTGCGGGCAAAACCCATCTCAGCCGTTACCCCGCCCGTAAAATATGCCGTTAAATCGGCTCGCTGTAAAAGTTCCCAAGCAAACTTATTCCGATGTGTCAGTAAAAATTGCCGACAACCCTGGGCGGCCAAGGAGCTACAAAAATCTTTAACATCAGGAAACGGGCGTGCCTGTAAACAATTTTTAGCCTCAATTGCATGAAATTTTTGTTTCATTAAAGTTGTCTGCGGTCCTTGTCCCGTAAAAAATTCAATGGTCTCACTGACTGAAGTTTGCCGTAAATGCCGATAAACCTCTTCAGAAGCCAAAGTCAGACCAAGCTGGGCGGCAGCTTCTTGAAAACTGACGGTCATTTCCGGATAAGTATCAAATAAAGTTCCATCAAAATCCCAACAAAAGTTTTTTAAAACTGGCTGCATATTTGTAAGTCATCTCCTCTTTTTTAACCAATCAACGGCGACATTCATCGCCAATCGACAAGCATTCGACTGATCAAGCTGGTTCTTCACAGTAAAATCATGTATTGTTCCCTGAAAACGAATCTGAGCGATCTCTACCCCGGCATCCCGCAGTTTTCGGCCCATTGCTTCGCCTTCATCCCGCACTGGATCAGCTTCTGCCGTAATAATCAATGTCTCGGGAAGAGATTTTAGTTCTTTTAGCGATGCTTGTAGCGGCAGCAAACTGCTGTCGTGCTTAGCCAGCTGCTCAGCTGTTAAATATTGCTGCCAACAAAATTTCATCTGTTCGCGCGTCAAATCATAGCCGCCGGCAAATTGATGATATGAATTCGTATCAAAGTTTGCATTGACTACCGGACAGAAAAACAGCATTTTATAAATTGCTGCTTGAGCACTCGCTTCACGTAAAACCAAACCCAATCCCAGTGCAGCTCCGGTGTCATCTCCAGCCAGCAGCAACCGTTTAAGCGTCAACGGTTCCGTAGCGATAATTTGTGGCAGTTGCTTAAATAGCTGCTGCAGCTGCTCTAATTGAAATGGAGCCCGTTTCTCAGGTGCCAAAGCATACTGCGGAAAAATAATTCCTACTCGGGCCCGTTTGACCAGCTCTCGCAATAATTTATCATATGAATTTATTCCTCCAGTTACAAACTGTCCTCCATGAAAATAGAGTAAGGTGGGAATTTTTTCTTGCGGTTTCAAATTATCAGGCAATAAAATTCTAATTGGTAATTTTCCTAGTTTTTCACCCAGATCAATCGTTCGATCATGAAAAATTACTGAATGAAGATAGACCGGCGTTCGTTGATCCATCACCAATTGTTGCCGTAGAACCGTTAAACCAATTGTCGTCGGTACAAAAATATTTTGTCTTTGCGCACAAAAACGCTTTGCTGTCGGTTCAAGTGAAATTAACTGCATTACCTCACCTTCTTCATTCAACATTAATTTTAAAACTAAAGCATATGCTCTGTATCATAAATCAGCGTCACCGGGCCATCATTTACTAATGAGACTTGCATATCAGCGCCAAAAATTCCTTCTGCAACGGTAATTTTTTCTGCACGCAAAGCCTGATTGAACTTTTGATAATTAATTTTAGCAACGGCCGGATCCTGCGCTAAGGAAAATCCCGGTCGATTTCCTTTACGCAAAGCCGCGTATAAAGTAAACTGCGAAACCGACAGAATTTGACCGCCAATTTGATGAATATCAAAATTCAATTTACCTTCATCATCGGAAAAGATTCGTAAATTACTGATCTTATGCACTAAATAATCAATTTCTTTTTGACCATCTGCTGGTGCAAAACCGACTAACAGCAAATATCCCTGATCAATCTTGCCGACTGTCTGCTGGTCAACGCTGACACTGGCCCGTTTAACCCGTTGTAAAACTACTCGCATAAATTCAACCTGCCTTCTAATGAATTACCCGTTTAACTACATAAACATCAGGAACTTTTTTAATATTATCAACTACCCGCTGTAAATGAACACGATCACGGATACCAACTGTCACATCCATCGTTGCCAACTTATTGTGATCGACCCGGCCATTGACCGAATTCAACTGGCGCGTGCTGTTGTTTAAAGCCTGCAATATATCATTTAATAGCCCCGAACGATTGTAGCCTTGAATTTGTAAATCGGTATTATAATAGCTCTGATTGTCAGAAACCGAATTCCAAGCAACTTCAATCAGCCGATCGCCATTTTTTTCAGCATGTTTAACATTTGGACAATCAAGCCGATGAATTGAAACTCCTCGTCCCTTGGTGATATAGCCAACAATTTTGTCACCAGGAATCGGATTGCAGCAATGGCTTAACCGCACCAGTAAATTGTCGACCCCAGCAATTATTACAGCTGCTTTCTTGCCTTTTTCTTCAGTTGGTGCCGGTTCATGAGAAATTTCTTGGTGATCCTCCAATAAAGCTTTTTCCGCTTCACGCTTGCGATTGACCTCAATTTTTTGCCGAATCTTTTCGGTTAAAATGTTGATTACACCTAGTGGGGCCAGTTCGCCAAAGCCCAACGCTGCATACAAATCATCGACGGCCGAAAATTTCTTTTTCTGCAGAACTTTCTGTAAATTTTCTGCAAGTAAAACTTTTTTGGGCTCATAACCCATTTCAATTAAATTAGTATTTAAAATTTCCTTGCCTTTTTCAATATTTTCAACCCGATCACGCTGCTTGAAAAAGCGTCTTATTTTATTGCGTGCCTTATTAGTATGAACTAATTTTAACCAATCCCGACTAGGTCCAGCTGAATTGGTTGAAGTTAAAATATCAACAATTTCACCATTTTTGATTTGATAATCCAGTGGTACAATTTTGCCATTGACTTTAGCCCCCACAGTTTGGTTGCCGATTTCAGTATGAATTGAATACGCCATATCCAATGGACCAGCTCCTTTAGGCAATTCCAAAACATCGCCTTTAGGAGTAAATACATAAACCCGGTCTCCGAATAAATCGCCTTTGACACTTTCCATAAATTCA
Organism: Liquorilactobacillus ghanensis DSM 18630; assembly: GCF_001435235.1. Classification (GTDB taxonomy): domain Bacteria; phylum Bacillota; class Bacilli; order Lactobacillales; family Lactobacillaceae; genus Liquorilactobacillus; species Liquorilactobacillus ghanensis. The sequence continues at coordinate 108,722 of NZ_AZGB01000001.1, forward strand.
GCCGCATCATCGCTTTCATCCTGCAATTCAACAATTTCTTTAAACCAATTCAGTTTATTGCCGGTTTCATCTTGTTTAATGCCATCCGTCTTGCCTTCTTTATAGGCCCAATGTGCAGCAACCCCATATTCAGCTACCCGATGCATTTCTTTAGTCCGAATCTGCACTTCAAATGGTTTGCCGTTTGGTCCAATAACTGTGGTATGCAAGGATTGGTACATATTTGCTTTCGGCATGGCGATGTAATCTTTAAACCGACCGGGCATTGGTTTCCATTTGGTATGAATTGCCCCTAAAACAGCGTAGCAATCTTTAATTGAATGAACAATTACTCTAACCGCCAGCAAATCATAAATTTGACTGAATTGTTTATGCTGATCCTTCATTTTTCGATAAATCGAATAAATATGTTTCGGACGACCATAAATTTCGCAATCCAAGTCAAGATCAGCTATGGCTGCTTTAATTTCAACAATTGCATGTTCAATATATTCGACTCGTTCTGTCCGCTTAGAATTCATCAAATGCACAATACGATAGTACTGTTGGGGATTCAAGTAGCGCAATGAAACATCTTCCAGTTCCCATTTAATTGTACTAATTCCTAAACGGTCTGCCAACGGAGCATAAATTTCCAAAGTTTCATTGGCAATTCGCCGTTGCTTATCCGGCCGTAAATGATTTAATGTCCGCATATTATGCAGTCGATCCGCCAATTTAACGATAATTACCCGCAAATCTTTTGACATGGCCAACAGTAGTTTGCGATGATTCTCAGCCAATTGTTCGCGGTGCGACTTATACCTGATTTTACTAAGTTTGGTAACTCCGTCAACGATCACTTCTACTTCTCTGCCAAAAAGTTCTTTGACATCGCCTAAAGTTACATTGGTATCTTCAACTACATCATGCAAAAAGCCAGCACAAACAGTTGCCGGATCCATCTTCAAATCAGCTAAAATTCCCGCTACTTGAATCGGATGGATAATATAAGGTTCACCAGACTGGCGGCGCTGATCATGATGAACATATGCCGCAAAGCTATAAGCTTTCTTTACCAACTCAACATGTTCGTCATTCATATAATGCCGAACCATCTTAAAAACATCTTCAGCTGTCCAAATTGTCTCTTTTTCCAATTATTCCACTCCCCCAACTAAATAAAAAAGCGGCTGCTAGTTGCCGCTTCAATCTGCTAAATTATCGGCGAACCATTCCACAAGCTAAAAAAGCAAAAATTGCATAAATTGCTGCAAAGTAATAAGCAAAACTAGCAAAAAAGAAATGAACCCCGATTAAAAAAAGTAGTGGGAAAAAGATCAGATAAACTAGTGGTTGTGACTTAAAACCGACAAGTAAACCGCTCGCCAAAGCATACAAAACATTAATTCCGAAAAGAATAATTCCCATCCGCTGAATATCAGTTATATCTAATTCAATAAAAATAATCGGAACTACAAATGAAAGTGCAGCAGCAAATGCCGCATACCATAAAGTTGTTAACGAAAAAAAACTGCTTTTATTCATAAAGAACTCTCCAATTTCCATTACTCATGATTGCTACTATTTTAACCTAATTCTAGAACAAAAGAAAGCACCGAAAGTAAATACCACGGAGCTGTCTCTGCTCGTAAAATCCGTGGACCCAGTCCGGCTGGCTGACATCCCTGCTGCTGCAAAAAATCAATTTCGGCTGCAGAAATTCCCCCTTCTGGTCCAAATACCGCCAACAAGTTATTAGAACCGAGTTCGATCAGCTGCTGCAATTTTTGTGCAACTTGATATAGTGTTTGCTTTTCACCTTGCTTAGCTGCTTCTTCATATGCAACTAATTTAACGTTATAATCTGCAAATGGTACAGCTGCCAATTGCGGGTAAAAGTCAATCGTTGGAATTTGTGTCCGATGTGACTGTTCGGCTGCTGCTTGAGCTATTTTTTGCAGCCGTTGCAATTTTTTAGGAACCTTTCCTGCCTGCCACTGAGCAATCGAATACGCACTATTAAAAAAAACAATTCGAGCTGCCCCTAATTCAGTTGCTTTTTGAACAATTATCTCTGGCTTGGCATTTTTAGATAAGCCACAGGCGATCGTCACTGCTATCGGCAATTCAACTTGCGGCCTAGTCGTTTTAAGCCGCTTGGCTCGGGCTTGTGAAGCATTGATTTCAACTAATTCCATTTCAGCAACTTGCTGCTGCTGATCTGTCAATTCAAAATGATCACCGACTTTAAGCCGCAATACTCTGATTGCATGTTTAAAAACTTCCGGTTCCAACTGATAGTCTTGCGGAACGCTTGTCTGTTGAATGAAATAACGCTGCATTTAAAACTCCTTTAGTCCTGATTAATTTTAGCAACCAATGCACACCAATCGCCCATTTGACTGCAATTTTCAATTAAAAAACCGTTGGCATTTAAAGTTTGGATAATTAATTCTCGTTTAGCTAGATTAATCCCCGATAATATAAAACGACCATTTAGCTGCAAATACTGCTTAGCAGTCGGAATCAATCGTAATAAAACTTCCGGCAAAATATTTGCCAACAACAAATCTGCTTTGCCGCTAGCTGCTGCCAATAAATCACTTCGTTGGAAAGTAACGGCTTGCGCTGCCGGATTTAACTGCAGATTGCGTTTGGCAGCCTGCAAAGCCGCCAAATCATTTTCAAATGCTGCTGTCCGGCCGGCACCAAACAAACTGGCCGCAATACTCAAAATACCCGAACCAGCTCCCACATCAAAAACACTAGCCCCGGGAGACAGCAGAAATTCCAGCTGATGCAATGCCAAAACGGTCGTGGGATGCATTCCAGTACCAAAAGATTTGCCGGGATCCAACCGCATAATAATTTCCCGCTGATCGCGCGCTTGATAATCTTGCCAGCGTGGAACGATCGTCAAAAAACGACTTATATGCTGAACATGATAATATTTTTCCCACTGATGTGCCCAACTCGTTTCGTCTACTTGTTCCAGCTGCAATTGGACTGAGCCGGGATCAAGACCAAAATTTTTTAATGCAATTACCTTTCTTTTAATTGCAGCTAATTTTTCCGTCAGTTTCTCATTCTCATCAAAATAACCAATTACTGCTACCCTTTTTGCCGGTTGGATGGTAACTAATTGATTGCCTAAACTGCCGGCTTCAACTAAAATATTCTCAACTGCAGGCTGTGCTTGATTATTTACTTTAATCGTTAATTTTTGCCACTGCAAACCATGTTCCTCCATTTATTCAGGAATAGTCAGTCGTTGTGTGCTTTCGTGTTTATAATGTTGCAAAATTTCTTCAAACTCACTAGGTGACCACTCTAATTCAAATACTGCTACTTCTTGATCATTTAAAAAGTCAAGCAAATCAGACTCGCCGTTATCTAATACAATCTGCAAATAACGGAAAAAGGCGCGCCCCATTGCCAGCGACCATCCTTCTTTGCCAGCAAATGGCAGACAAACCAAATAATCATTAGTTATCTGCGCTGGATCAAAACTTGTTCGATCATAAATTAAAATTGCATCTACAAAGGTAACAATCGGCTCATCTGATTCAACCCCAGTCAAATCAAAAATTGCATCGTGTAAATTGTTTTGCGCAAAAAAAGTTAATTCTAAATTAAAAGTCCGTTTATTTTCATTCCAAGTTAACTGAACATCACCATCAAAATCGAGCTGTTCAATCCCTTTTGCTAAAAAATCCGGTAAAGTCTGCTTCAACCATGCCACCTCCTGAATAAATTGTTGCTAATTACATATTAATATTTCGTAGCGATCCTGACAATCTTTTCAGACACAAAGCCATAATTTATTTAACTACTGGAAAATCAGTAAAAACTTTGCTAGAATTAAATTAAAATTTAATTGGGGAAAGAAAATAACTCCTATTTATTTCTATGTCCTAGGGAGGAAATAGTTGATGCTGAAAATTACTGGTTTAGTATTATATTTAATTTGGATAATTTTGCTTTTTTTCAAACTGCGGCATGCAGTTAAAACTAAACAGCTATCTTACAAAGAGCTCTTTTTTGGTAATCTCCCTTGGTACCGTAATTCTCGAAATTGGATATTGATCTTAGCAATACTGCTTTGCGAAATAACTTTAGATCTTAAAACCTTTTATCTGCTGGTTTTGATCAGTGGCCTGCTATTAATCCTATTTTGCGGACTAATCAAACATTTTAAACTACGAAATTTTTATAGTGTTGCTGCACTAAGTCTGGTTGGTATCTTATTAGCTGCTGTCAGCAGTGCTATTTTATACCATTTATAAGCAATTATAGTTATGTATGGAAAAAGATCGGCAAATAAATCTTTGCTGATCTTTTTTGATGACTAGATTATTCTTCTTCATCTGTTTTTAAAATAGCCATAAATGCCTCTTGCGGAACAACAACATTGCCAACTGATTTCATCCGTTTCTTTCCACGTTTTTGCTTTTCCAATAATTTTGCCCGTCGATCCGGATCACCAGTATGAATCCGGGAAGTAACATCTTTACGATAAGCTTTAATATTGGTACGAGCAATAATTTTAGCTCCAATTGCAGCTTGAATTGGAATTTCAAAATTCTGCCGTGGGATAATCTTTTTAAGTTTATTTGTAATTTCTCGCCCCCGTTGTTGGGCTGTTTGCCGATGGGTAATAAAGCTCAATGCATCAATTTTTTTGGTATTTAGTAAAATATCAATTTTAACTAGATCACTTGGCTGCTGCCCACTAACCTCGTAATCCAATGATGCATAGCCACGTGTACTAGACTTCAAACGATCAAAAAAGTCAAAAATTATTTCAGCTAACGGCATTTGATAAATAACATCAACTCGATAATCATCAAGATAATTCATCGTCACAAACTGACCGCGCTTGCGCTGACAAAGTTCCATTACAGCACCAACATAATCATTTGGAACCATAATCGTCGCTTTGACAAACGGCTCATTAATTTGTTTGATCTGTGAACTTTCCGGTAATTCAGATGGATTGGAAACCTTAATATGCTTTCCGTCTGTCAATTCAACATCATAGGTAACAGTTGGTGCAGTCGTAATTAAATCCATATTAAATTCACGTTCTAAGCGTTCCTGCACCACATCCATGTGCAATAAGCCCAAAAAACCGCAACGAAATCCAAAACCTAAAGCTTGCGAAGTTTCCGGTTCAAACTCCAAGGCTGCATCATTAAGTTTTAATTTTTCCAAAGCTTCCCGCAAATCATTATATTTAGCATTATCAGTTGGATACAATCCAGAATAGACCATTGGATTCATTACTCGATAGCCTACCAAAGCCTTATCAGCAGGATTGGCAGCCAGTGTCACCGTATCACCGACCCGTGTATCTTGAATGTCTTTGATACTGGCGGTTAAATAACCAACATCACCTGCCATTAGCAAGTCGCGTTTAAGTGGTTTAGGTGAATTAACACCCACTTCAGTAACCTCATATTCCGTTTGGCCGTTCATCAATTTGATCCGATCACCAGGTTTGACAGTTCCATCAACCACTCGAATACTTAAAACTACTCCACGATAGTCATCATAAATCGAATCAAAAATCAGTGCCTTCAGTGGGGCGGTTAGATCTCCAGTTGGGGCTGGAACTTGATGAACAATTTTTTCTAAAATTTCTTTAATACCTATTCCCTGTTTTGCACTTGCCAAAACTGCTCCAGAAGCATCGATTCCAATAACATCCTCGATTTGCTGGCGCACAACTTCTGGTTGAGCGGAAGGCAGATCAATTTTATTAATTACGGGAACAATTTCTAAGTCATCATCAATTGCCAGGTAAACATTAGCCAGCGTCTGAGCTTCAACTCCCTGTGCCGCATCAACTACCAATACTGCTCCTTCACAAGCTGCCAAACTGCGAGAAACTTCATAGGAAAAATCAACATGCCCTGGTGTATCAATTAAATGAAAAATATAAGTTTCACCATCATCAGCATGATAATGCAATTCCACTGCATTCAATTTGATAGTGATTCCTCGTTCTCGTTCAAGGTCCATTGAATCCAGCAGCTGATCTTGCATCTCGCGTTTAGAAACGGTGTCCGTCAGTTCTAGAATTCGATCAGCCAAAGTCGATTTTCCATGATCGATATGCGCTACAATTGAAAAATTGCGAATTCGCCGTTGTCGTTCCTGCATCTCTGTTAAATTCATGTTTGTGCCTGCTTTCTTCCACGTTTATCTATTAAAATTATACCAGTCGTGTTTCTTGAATACAATCACACCACCGATCAGAACGATTTCCAGCTATATAAAAGCGGCAAAAACAATCAAATTCATTGCTTTTGCCGCTTAACTCAGAGGTTAAAATCAACCTAGATTACACTTTTTTCAAAACTACTAGCGTTTATTACGCTTTTTAAAACGTTCAAAAATCGATGTTTCACCACTAACGTTTTCTCCGCTAGCTGCTGCAAAATCTTTCAAAGCTGCCCTTTGCCGAGCATTTAAACTCTTAGGAGTAACCACTTCAACAGTAACTTCCTCATCGCCTCTTGTTTGACTGCGCAAATGCGGGGCACCTTTACCACGTAATCTAAATGTTGTCCCAGACTGAGTCCCCGCTGGAATTTTCAATTTAACATCACCATGAACTGTTTTAACATCAACTTCGTCACCCAAAGCTGCTTGAACAAAACTAATCGGCTGGGTGAAGTAAATTTGCGCTCCGTCACGTTTGAAAATTTTGCTGGGTTTAACCCGAAAGACAATATATAAATCCCCGTAAGGACCACCATTAGCACCGGCTTCGCCTTGACCCTGCAACCGCATTTGATTGCCATCTTCAACACCAGCTGGGATTGAAACTTCAACTTCATGTTTTTCTTGAATCTTGCCGCTGCCATGACAATCAGGACACTTTTCCTTAATAATTTTCCCGGTTCCACCGCAGACATTACACTCTGTTTCATGGACAATTCGACCCAATGGTGTATTTTGTGCCTGCCGCACAACTCCGCTGCCATGACAATTCTGACAAGTATCTGGTGTTGTCCCTGGTTTTGCTCCACTGCCGCCGCATGTCTTACACAATGCTTCTCGCGTATATTGAATGCTCGTTTTCTTACCAAAAACAGCTTCTTCAAAGGTCAAAGTCATATTATACTGCAAATCATGACCTTGTCGCGGTTGATTGCGTGAACGTGAAGTTGATCCGCCACCAAAAAATGAAGAAAAAATATCTTCAAAGCCGCCTGAAAAGTCACCGAAATCAGCATTTTGGAAACCACCAAAGCCTTGAGGTCCACCATTGCCACCAGTTGAACCATATTGATCGAATTGCGCTTTCTTTTGTGGATTACTCAAAATTTCATATGCTTCATTGATTTCTTTGAATTTTTTTTCAGCACCCGGGGCCTTATTTAAATCAGGATGATACTTTTTAGATAACCGCCGATAGGCTTTTTTAATTTCCGCAGCAGAGGCATCCCGCGAAACACCAAGAACTTCATAAGGATCTCTATTTTCTGCCATGTTTTCCCTCCATTTATCAACTGTTTTCTTCAACAGCGTAACATAAGCAGCGCGATAAAAAAAGTCAAAGTCCCGCAGGTCTTTGACTTTCTGCTACTTTTTTAGTAATAGCAACAATTACTTCTTGTCATCGTCCGGGTTAACTTCTTTAAAGTCGCCTTCAACGGTGGTATCGTCATCTTTTCCTTTGCTGTCACCTTTTTTGGCATCTGTGTCAGCACCGGCTGCTTGACCATTAGCCTGTTTGTTCTGCTCTTGAGCCTGTTGATATAGTTTAACTGACATTTCTTGAACTAATTTTGTCAATTCATCTTTCTTAGTCTTCATATCTTCAACATTATTAGCTTCTTGAGCTTTCTTCAAGGCATCCCGCGCAGCTTCTGCCTTCTTGATTTCATCGTCTGAAACTTTGCCTTTGACATCCTTCAAAGTCTTTTCAGAGCTGAACAGCAGTTGGTCAACCTCATTTTTCAGATCGACTTCTTCTTTACGCTTCTTGTCAGCTTCTTCATTTTCTTTAGCTTCTTTTACCATTCGTTCAATTTCGTCATCTGACAAACCGGATGAACTCTTGATAGTAATCTTTTGTTCCTTGTTAGTTCCCAAATCTTTTGCTGAAACATTAACAATTCCGTTTTTATCAATATCGAACTTAACTTCAATCTGTGGAACTCCTCTTGGAGCAGCTGGAATGTCGGTCAATTGGAAACGACCTAACGTTTTGTTATCAGCTGCCATTGGCCGTTCACCTTGTAAAACATGGATATCAACTGCCGGCTGATTATCAGCTGCCGTTGAGAATACTTGCGATTTGCTAGTCGGAATGGTTGTATTACGGTCAATTAATTTAGTGAAGACGCCACCCATGGTTTCAATTCCCAATGACAATGGGGTAACATCCAATAAAACAACATCTTTAACATCACCAGTAATAACACCGCCTTGAACTGCAGCACCTAAAGCAACAGCTTCATCTGGGTTAACTGATTTATTTGGTTCATGGTTTGTTTCAGCTTTAACAGCTTCTTGAACAGCTGGAATACGAGTTGAACCACCGACTAAAATTACTTCATCAATATCAGAATTTGATAAACCAGCATCTTTTAACGCATTACGTACCGGTACTTTTGTCCGTTCAACCAAATCAGCAGTCAATTCATCAAACTTGGCACGTGTTAAAGCCTTTTCCAAATGAAGTGGTCCGTTAGCACCCGCACTAATAAATGGTAAACTAATCTGAGCACTAGTTACACCAGATAAATCTTTCTTAGCTTTTTCGGCTGCATCTTTCAAACGCTGCATTGCCATCTTATCAGTTGACAAATCAACACCATTTTCCTGCTTAAATTCAGAAATCAGCCAATCCATGATCTTCTTATCAAAATCGTCGCCACCAAGGTGAGTATCACCATTAGTTGACAAAACTTCAAAAACACCATCGCCTAATTCAAGGATTGAAACATCAAATGTTCCACCGCCAAGGTCAAAAACAAGAATCTTTTCATCTTTATCTAGTTTGTCCAACCCATAAGCCAAAGCTGCTGCTGTCGGTTCGTTAACAATTCTTTCAACTTTCAAACCAGCAATCTTACCAGCATCCTTAGTAGCTTGACGCTGACCATCATTAAAGTAAGCAGGTACAGTAATAACTGCCTGGCTGACTTTTTCGCCTAAATAAGATTCTGCATAATCTTTGATATACTGCAAAATCATTGCTGAAATTTCTTGTGGGGTATACTTTTTCCCTTCAACTTCAACTTTGTAATCAGCTTCACCCATGTGACGCTTAATTGATGAAATTGTGTTTGGATTGGTAATTGCCTGACGCTTTGCTACTTCACCAACTTGTGTTTCACCATTTTTAAATGAAACAACTGACGGTGTTGTCCGATTTCCTTCAGGATTAGTAATAATTTTAGCTTCTTTTCCTTCAAGAACAGCCACTGCAGAGTTAGTTGTTCCCAAGTCAATTCCAATGATTTTTGACATAAACTTCAACCTCTTTTTTAGATTCCTTTTTTATAATAAACGTAATTGAACTACTGTGCAACGACTACCATTGCTGGCCGCAAAACGCGATCTTTTAACAAGTAACCATCTTGGAAGACTTCAACCACTGTTTCAGCAGTCTGATCTTTCTCAACCGGTACTGTTTTAACTGCTTGATGGAAAGTCGGATCAAAAGGTTTGCCCAAAGCATCGATCCGCGTGATGTGGTTATCTTTCAAAGCTTTCTCCATATCACGATAAACCATTTCAACACCGTGCTTCAACTGTACAGCAGCTTCATCAGTCGCTTCAATCTTTAAAGCTCGTGATAAATTATCCAGCACCGGCAAAACATCGCGCGCTAATGATTGACCATCATACTTTAACAGTTGTTCTTGTTCCTTCTTGAAACGTTTATGCATATTGGCCATTTCCGCTTCAGCTCGGTAATATTTGTCTTCTAGTTCACTGTACTTTTGCTGAAGTTGTTGCAATTGTTCTGCCGTTTCAGCTGTTTTCTTCGCTGAATTCTCTTTCTTAGCCGTTTTAGCAGCTACTTTTTGTTTTGATTTATCAGCTTTAGCCGTATCTCCTGTTTCCGCTGTCGACTTATCAGCTTTGGCAGTTGTTTTCTCACTTTGATCAACAGTTGCTTTCTTTTTACTAAGATCACTTTCTTTTTCTGGCAAGTGAACACCCCTTCTCTAATCTCTAATTAATCATAGAAATCATAATAATCAAGCATTTTACGCGCCAATTCAACGCGAAAGACATCTAACAGACCTATCATCTTTGAATAAGGCATGTTAGTCGGTCCTAACAACGCAATCAATCCACGCCCATGTTGCTCAACATCATAGGTAGCTGATATTAAGCTGTAATTTTGCAACGAACGGTCTTCCAACTCATCGCCTAATCTAACCTGAATAGCTTGATCGTCATCATTGCTGCCGACCAAATTACTAATATCATCAGAATGATCAATTAGTGAATATAAAGCTTTAATTTGCTCAATATTGCCATTCTCAACAAAATTAAGTAGATTAAGCTTGCCGCCGACATAAAACTGATCGTGAGCAGTCTGGTTTAAAACCCGACCAAAAACATTTAAAAAACCTAGTGGCTGTTGTACGTAATGCAACAACAATGGTACGCTGTCACGCAGCTTTTCAACAACTTGATCCAGCGGTAATCCTACGACTCTTTCATTAATAATCCGCACGATCGATTCCAGTTCTTCACCTGTAATCTGTTTGGGCAAATTAAATAATTGACTCTCAACACCGCCATCACTGGTAATTAGCAGTACCATCACTTGCTGATTACGCAATGGCATAACTTTAAATCCCTGCAGACGAATATTTTGGCCTTCAGGTTTAAAAGTAATTGCCGTATAATGGGTCATTTCTGACAAGATCCTTGCTGACTCTGCCACCAACTCATCAATCTTGAAAAATTGGTTATTAAGTGAATTGCGCACACTATCAACAACTGCTGGATTTGCCACAGTCGGCTTAACCAAGTTGTCAACATAATACCGGTAGCCCTTAAGCGAAGGAATTCTACCGGATGAAGAATGCTCCTTGACAAGATAACCCTTTTTTTCTAAGACTGCCATTTCATTGCGAATCGTAGCCGAGCTGACATGAACCGGTAATTGCTGTTCTAAAGACTTGGAACCAACTGGACGCTGTGCCTCAGCATAATCCTGAATTATCGCCTCAAGAATCAGTAACTGTCTTTCCGTTAGCATGATTATCACCTCGATTAGCACTTAGCCTCTTAGAGTGCTAAGTCAATTATTAATATACAAGAAAAAAGCTGATAAGTCAAGAATGACATCTCTACCAGCTAAAAAAATCATTTTTTATTTTTTTTGGCAATAAAGTAAGCTATTGTCTGCTGCTTGTCAGCTTTTAACTGTTCCACCAGAGCTGCCGCACCAGTAAATTTAACTTGATCTCTTAATTTTTCATACCAGTAAACCGTAACTTGCTGACCATAAACCATTTGCGCAAAATCAAATAAATTAATTTCCACCGTAATTTGTCGATTACTGCCAAAAGTTTCGTTGCGACCAATTGAAGCCATTCCTTGATATACTTGACCCGCAACTTTAACTTGAACAGCATAAATACCTTCAGCTAAGATACGTTCATCGTTCGGAATAGCTAAATTTAAAGTTGGGAAACCCAATTTTCGACCTCGCTGTTCACCATGAACAACCAAGCCACTATTTTGATAAGTGTAACCTAATAACTGATTAGCTGCGGCAATTTCACCTGTATCCAACAAATGCCGAATTGTTGTTGAACTGATTTTTTGATCTTGAAAACGTAAATGCTCGACCGCAATTACATCAAAACGTTTTTGGGCATATCGCGGCAATAGCTGCATATTAGCTATATCATGTTTACCATAAGTATAATCTTTACCAGCAACCACTGCTACAGCATGCAAACCAACCATATACAAGTCAACAAATTCTTGTGGTCCCATCTGCGGCAACTGGCCAGTCAACGGGGCAACATAAGCAATATCAATTCCCATTTGCGCAAAAAGTTCCAGTTTGCGCTGCAGTGTTGTCAAATACTGAATTTTAGCTGCTGGAACTTGTTGAAAAACGATCGCCGGCTGTCGATCTAAAGTCATGATTGCTAAACGGCATCCACGTCTTTTGGCTTCAGCTGCTGCTCGCTGAATCACCAGTTGATGGCCACGATGAACACCATCAAAAAATCCCAAAGCTAAAACAACCTCACCCGCAGGAATCTGCCGCGAATCAAAGGGCTCTTTTAAAAAAATTGTTTTCACTTTCAATTTCCTTCCGTTAAATCAATCATCTGTTCTGGAACATAACATTGATGCTCTAAATGCCAGCGATATACACAACGGCTTTTACCAGCATATACTAATACTAATTTATCAGCTGCATGCGCTGCTTTTAAAAAGGCACCATTTTTAATTCGTTGCCACTCGGATCCTGTCAATTGATAATGCTCAAACTTTTGTAAAGCTGTATCCCAGTCAAAAACAACTTCAGTTAACCGTTGTTGTTTAGCTAGCCGTTCGAGCCGCTGTAAACTAACCGTGTCAGCTAGCTCAAAACCGCCACTTTTTTGCCGTGTCAGCTGTGACATTACAGCCGGTACCCCAAGTTTTCGACCCAAATCAGTTGCTAAAGTACGAATATAAGTTCCCTTACCACAGCCGATCTCAAAGTAGCACTTTTGCTGTCCCTTTTCAGAATCAAAAACTGACTCTTTAGTTTGCTGGAAATATTGAACATTAATTTTTCTTTTCGGTCTTTCAACCGGCTGATGAGCACGAGCATAATCATACAAGCGGCGACCGTTTACCTTGACAGCCGAATACAATGGTGGAATTTGAATTTGCTCACCAGTCAAAAGCTGCATTTTTTCAGAAATTGCTGCAGCGGAAAAAGGCTGCCGTAAATGTTTAGCTGCGATTATCTCGCCGTCCAAATCTTCAGTTGTAGTTGCAAATCCTAAAGTTATTTCACCAGTATATACTTTACCCGAGTCCATCAAATAGTTAACTACTTTAGTCGCTTTACCGACACAAAGCAGCAGTACTCCATCCACATTCGGATCAAGTGTCCCACTATGACCAACACGTTTTGTTCTTAAAATCCCCCGGCAGCGGCGTACACAATCACTGCTTGTCATTCCCTTTGGTTTATATAAAGGAATTATTCCATCCATCTTGCTGTATCCTCACCGTCTATCAAAATCAATCCTTTTAGTACAAATACCGATTGATTATCTTAAATCAGTCGGTATTTGTCTATTATCCAATTATACCAGCTACTGCTGATCTTCATTTTCAATTTGGTTCAAAAGACGATCAATCTTATCGCCATATTGAACTGAACGATCACGTTCAAAATGAATTTCCGGAGTAACGTAAATGCTCAAACGCGATCCCAACTCACGGCGAATCAGGCCGGTTGCTTTATCTAAACCAATCTGTGTTTTTTCTCCTGCCGAAGCTTTATCGGATAAAATACTGTAGTAAATCGTAGCGTGCTGTAAATCACCGGTAACATCAACTCCAGTAACGGTAATTCCTTGAACTCGCGGATCACGAACCCGCTTCATTAAAATATCATTAACTTCTCGTTGAATTTCTTGGGCAAGACGTCCTACCCGATAACTACGTACCAAAGCCGTCCCATCTCCTTTACCCTTAAATCTTATTTAGCTGGAACTTCTTGCATAATATAGGCTTCAACTTGATCGCCAACTTTAATATCATTATAGTTTTCAATCATCAAACCACATTCAAAGCCCTGTTTAACTTCTTTAGCATCATCTTTAAAACGCTTCAAACTAGCCAATTTACCTTCATAAATTACGATTCCGTCACGAATCAACCGAACTCCACTATCACGTTGAATAAAGCCATCAGTTACATAACCGCCACCGATCGTGCCTAATTTTGAAACTTTATAGGTCTGCCGAATTTCAACCTGACCAGTAATCTTCTCTTTATAAACTGGTTCCAGCATCCCTTTCATTGCCGTCTCAACCTGATCAATTGCTTGATAAATAACATTGTGCAACCGGATATCTACATTATCCGCATCAGCCTGTGATTTAGCTTGCGCTGTTGGCCGCACATTAAAGCCGATAATAATCGCATTTGATGCTTCGGCTAAAGTAACATCACTTTCATTAATTGCTCCTGCTGCTTGATGAATAATGTTGACCCGCACGCCTTCAACATTAATTTTTTGCAGACTATTAGCCAAAGCTTCTACTGATCCTTGAACATCCGCTTTGATAATAATATTAACCTCTTTTAATTCGCCTTCCTTGAGCGAATCAAACAAATTATCCAAGGTTACATGTGGCGTATGACTTCTTTCTTTGATCAAAGCTCGCTTAGCACGTTCTTCTCCAGCTGCCCGCGCTGATTTTTCATCTGCAAATACAACAAAACGATCACCTGAATCAGGTACTTCGTTCAACCCAGTAATTTCAACCGGAGTTGCTGGCAATGCTTTTTTAATCTGCTGACCCTTATCATTAATCATTGTTCGTACACGACCAAACGTATTGCCAACAACAATCGGATCGCCAACATGCAACGTACCTTGCTGAACCAATAAAGTAGCGACTGCACCTTTACCTTTATCAAGTCGAGCTTCAATAACTGATCCGGCACCATGCTGCTTCGGATTAGCGCGCAACTCAAGCATTTCAGCTTCTAACAAAATCATTTCTAATAATTCATCAAGATTTTTGCCGAATTTAGCAGAAATCTCAACAAAAATTGTATCTCCACCCCAAGCTTCAGAAACTAATCCATATTCAGTCAATTCTTCCATTACATGATTTGGATTGGCACCTGGCTTATCAATTTTGTTAATTGCAACAATAATCGGAACACTTGCTGCTTTAGCATGATTAATTGCTTCAATTGTCTGTGGCATCACACCGTCATCAGCTGCAACAACTAAAACAGTAATATCGGTAATATCAGCACCACGAGCTCGCATATTAGTGAAAGCCGCATGGCCAGGAGTATCCAAAAAAGTGATCGTTTTGCCATCATGTTTAACCTGATAAGCACCGATATGCTGAGTAATTCCACCGGCCTCACCGGCAGTAACGTGTGTATGACGCAATTTATCCAACAAAGTAGTTTTCCCATGGTCAACATGTCCCATAATTGTAACTACCGGTGGACGTGGAACTAAATGCTTTTTATTATCATTTTCTTCTTCAAAAAACTTATCAATATCAGCAATATCAACTTCAACTTTTTCTTCGGCAGCAATTCCATATTCTTTTGCTAAAATTTCAATTGTATCTTTATCAAGTGCTTGGTTTTGATTAACCATTACTCCGCGCATAAAAAGTTTTTTAATAATTTCAGCTGGCTCGCGATGAATTTTTTTAGCAATTTCGGCGACATTTATCCCAACTGTATAGATTAGTTTTTCTGGTAACGGCTTGTTCTTACGTGGTGGAACAGCCGGTTTGTTGCTAACTTGTCGACGACTATTCCGCCGGTTTTTCCGTTTCTTCTTGTTAAAATTATTGCTATACCGGTTTTGACCAAAACTATGTTGATTATTGCGACTTTGATTGCTGTGGTTATTTTGATAATTACCAGTCGTTCTCGTCGTTGTTTGTTGATTGTTTCTTGAATTGTTGGTCGTCTTATTGGTATTAACCGGTTTAGCTGCTACCGATTTTTGAACGTGCTGTGATTCATGTTTTGCTTGTTGCACAGCTGGTTTAACCGGTTTAGCCGACCTAACTTTCTTCTCATTTACAGTCTTTTTAGCTGATTGGGCAGTTTTATTTTTATTTGGTCGCAAACTTTCTCGCAATTGACGTTCCTCATTTTCTCCTAAAGTCGACATATGGTTGCGAACTGAAAAGCCGCGTTCTTTAGCTGCCGCGATTACTTCTTTACTGCTGATATTCAATTCTTTTGCTAATTGATAAATTCTTTTTTTCCCCATAGATTCACTCTCCAATCTCTGATCTAATGGTAATTATTAAATATTATAATTGTAATAATTGACTTAGTTTCCTTGCAAAGCCAGCATCCGTCACAGCAATTACTGAACGACTGCTGCCGATTGCCGCGCTTAATTCAGCCCGCGTAAATGAATCATCCAGCTTTACGTGGTAAAAACGGCATTTATCCGAAAACTTCTTTTTCGTTGCCGGTGCAACATCCGCAGCCAATAGAACTACTGAAACTTCCTGCTGACGGATTTTTGCCAAAGCCGTTGCTTCACCTGTTGCTAATTTACCAGCCCGACGAGCTAAACCTAAAAACTGCAAAGTCTGCTGCTTAACTTTTTGATTCATTGCCAAAAAGTTCTCTGCGAGCTACTTGATGATCAACATAAGCAATTAATTCGTCATAAAAATCGTCAGCAATTTTAATCTCAAAAACTCGGTCAAAAGTGCGGTCTGCTTTGGCTTGCTTAGCAATTGCAACATCTAAGCTAACATATGCTCCGCGTCCAGCTTTTTTTCCACTAGGATCAATACTGACTTCATTTTCTTTATTTTTTACAATTCGAACTAATTCTTTTTTGGGTTTCATCTCGCCAGAAACAATATCTTTTCTCATCGGAAT
Organism: Liquorilactobacillus ghanensis DSM 18630; assembly: GCF_001435235.1. Classification (GTDB taxonomy): domain Bacteria; phylum Bacillota; class Bacilli; order Lactobacillales; family Lactobacillaceae; genus Liquorilactobacillus; species Liquorilactobacillus ghanensis. The sequence continues at coordinate 125,321 of NZ_AZGB01000001.1, forward strand.
TTTTCTTTGGCGTGCCATTTTAATTCCTCCTCTAATTGTTTTTTGATGAAGGAACGGTTGAATCGGTTGCTTGATCCACTAATTCATGATACTCGCTTTCGGACTTAATATCGATCTTATAGCCCGTCAATTTGGCAGCTAAGCGGGCATTTTGCCCCCGCTTACCAATTGCCAATGATAATTGATCATCTGGAACAACCACGGTGCAAATCCGTTCATTTTGCTGATCAAAAATAACTTCAACCACATCAGCAGGTTTCAAAGCATTGCCGATAAATTCTGCTGGATCACTTTGCCATTCGACAATATCCATGTTTTCGCCCTTTAATTCATTAACAATTGCTTGAACTCGCTCACCACGTGGACCAACGCAAGTTCCAACCGGATCGACCCCGTCTTTAGTTGAACGAACTGCAACTTTAGCCCGATCACCTGCTTCACGTGCAATTGAAACAATTTCAACAGTTCCATCAAAGACTTCTGGAATTTCTTGTTCAAATAAGCGTTTCAACAGGTCTGGATGGGACCGGCTAACAAAAACTTGTGGTCCCTTGGCACTATTTTCAACCTGATAAATATAAACTTTAATACGATCATGCGGATGATATTCTTCACCTGGGATCTGATCTTGGTGAGACAAAACAGCTTCAACTTTGCCAAGGTTAACATAAACATAACGGTGATCGATTCGTTCAACTTCACCGGTAACAATTTCTTTTTCATACTGAATATACTCATCATAAATAATGCTGCGTTCAGCTTCACGGACCCGCTGCATAATTACCTGTTTAGCTGTTTGGGCTGCGATTCGGCCAAAATTTTGTGGGGTAACTTCGAATTTGATTTGATCACCAATTTCATAGGCCCGATTAATTTTAACAGCATCCTCTAAACTAATTTCCAGTTGTGAGTCAAAAACTTCCTCAACTACTTCCTTAACCGCAAAAACATGAATATCTCCAGCTACTTTATCGAATTGCACTTCAACATTGTGCGACTGACCATAATTCCGTTTATAAGCTGAAACCAAAGCTGCTTCCAACGCCTCAATAACTACTTCTTTTTTAACACCTTTTTCCTTCTCTAACGCATTCAACGCTTCGACTAATTCTTTACTCATGATCTAAACTCCTTAAAGTTCTAATTAAAATTTAATTGCCAAGCGCGTCTTAGCAATTTGTTTTCTTGGAATTTTCAATTTTAACTGACGTTGTTTCTGCATAATTGCCAAAACCAGATAGTCTGATGTTATTTCAATCAGATCACCCTCATAAACTTTTCGACCATCAAGTGGCTGATACAATGAAACATGAATATATTTATTTAATGATCGTTGTAGATCACGTTCAGTTTTTAATGGTCTCTCTGCTCCTGGAGAAGATACTTCCAAGTAGTAAGCTTGCGGAATCAAATCAGGATCTTGGGCATCTAATTTTTCGCTCAAAATATCACTGATCAAGGCACATTCTTCAATATTAATACCACCGATTTTATCAATAAAAACTCTTAAATACCAGCTTTTTCCTTCTTTGACAAATTCAAGATCAACCAGTTCAAAATGGTGTTCTGCTAGAATCGGCTCTACTAAGTCCGTTACTTTTTCAACAACACTGCTCACTCGTCACCCTCCTAACTAATTCATCCTAATAATTTAACTAGCTTGTTGCAATAAAAAGAGCGAGCATTGCTGCTCACTCTCAACGAGTTTTTAATTAACAAAACAACTATACCATAATAACAGCTAACTTACAAACCTTTATCCGGCTATTTAAAATAATGAATCGAATAAACTTAGCTGATTTTCTTCTGGCAAACCATCCAAAACATGATTGACTGACATAAAATCAATTAAAGTTTTAGATACTTTCCCGCGACGTGCTAAATCTTCTTTAGAAAGAAATGGTTTTTCTGCTCGCGCTGCTACAATTTGTTTAGCAACATTGGTACCTAAACTAGGAATTGCATTAAAAGGCGCAATCAGATCATCGCCATCGATCAACCAATTAGAAACTGATGAACGATTTAAATCAACCATTTTAAATTGATATCCTCGTTCCAACATCTCATTAGCCAGCTCCAATACGGTCAAAAGATTCTTTTCCTTAGTACTGGCATCCATTCCTTTAGCATTGATTTCTTGAATAGCCGCTTTAACGGTTTCTTTTCCATTTGTCATTGCTACCAAGTCAAAATCATCAGCTCGAACACTAAAGTATGCCGCATAGTATACTAATGGGAAATAAACTTTAAAATAAGCGATCCGCAACGCCATTAAAACATATGCTGCTGCATGAGCCTTAGGAAACATATACTTAATCTTCAGGCAAGCATTGATATACCATTCGGGAACTTTTGCCTGACGCATATCCGCTTGCCAGTCATCTGGAATTCCACGTCCCTTACGAACATGTTCCATAATTTTAAAAGCCCGGTCAGCTTCAACACCCATATGAATTAAATCCATCATAATATCATCACGACAGCCAATAACTTCTGGCATTGTAACTGTACCATTTTTTATTAATTCTTCAGCATTGCCCAACCAAACATCAGTTCCATGAGATAAACCAGAAATCTTCAGTAATTCAGCAAAAGTTTTTGGTTTAGTTTCCTCTAGCATCCCACGAACAAATCGTGTCCCAAATTCTGGAATCCCTAAAGTTCCAGTCTTGGAACCAATTTGTTCAGGAGTTACTCCCAAAACATCAGTTCCAGAAAATAACGCCATTACTCCCGGATCAGCTGGTGGAATCGACTTAGGATCAACGCCAGATAAATCTTGCAGCATTCTGATCATCATTGGATCATCATGTCCTAAAATATCTAGTTTCAAGATATTATCATGAATCGAATGAAAATCAAAGTGGGTAGTCTTCCACGCAGCGGTTAAATCATTGGCTGGATATTGAATGGGCGTAAAATCAAAAATATCCATATAATCCGGTACAACTACAATTCCAGCCGGATGTTGACCGGTTGTTCGTTTAACCCCGGTAGCTCCTTTAGCGAGCCGATCAACTTCTGCATTACGCAAATTTTGTTCGGTATCACGTTCATAAGCTTTAACATAACCATAAGCAGTTTTATCAGCCACGGTACCGATTGTTCCAGCTCGATAAACATTTTTCTCGCCAAACAGTACTTTGGTATAATTATGTGCAATTGGCTGATAGTCTCCAGAAAAGTTCAAATCAATATCAGGTACTTTATTCCCATAAAAACCCAAAAAAGTTTCAAAAGGAATGTCTTGTCCATCTTTAATCAAAGTTGTTTGACATTTAGGGCACTGCTTTTCTGGTAAATCAAAACCTGATCCGTATTCGCCCTTTTCGAAGAACTGACTCCATTGGCATTTAGGGCAACGATAGTGCGGTGGCAACGGATTTACTTCAGTAATTCCCGTCATCGTCGCTACCAAACTGGAACCGACCGAACCACGCGAACCAACCAAATAACCGTCCTTATTCGATTTAAAAACCAATTTCTGAGCAATCAGATAAATAACCGAAAAACCATTGCCGATAATACTTTTAAGTTCCTTTTTTAACCGCTTTTCAACTATTTCCGGCAGTGGATCACCGTAGAGCTCATGAGCCTTATCCATCGTTAATTTTTTAATTTGATCTTCAGCTCCAGCCATCTTTGGAGTATACAACTTATCCTTGACCGGAGTAATATCGTCAATTTCAGCTGCGATTTTTGCCGGATTATCAATCACAACTTCTTTAGCTGTTTTTTCATCCAAAAAAGAAAAATCATGCAGCATTTCATCAGTAGTTCGAAAATGCGCATCCGGTAATTCTTTCAAACGATTAAGCGGATTAGCTCCACCTTCTGAATGAATTAAAATTTTTCGGTAAATTGCATCTTCCTTATTTAAATAATGAACATCTCCAGTGGCAACTACCGGCAAATGCAATTCATGACCTAAGTCAATTAAATTTTGAATAATTTCCTCAAGATCATGATTATTTTTAACTAATTCTTGTTGCAGCAAAGGCTGATACAATGCTTTAGGCTGAATTTCCAAATAATCATAAAATTGCGCGCGTTTTTTGGCCTCTGCATACCCTTTTTGCATCATGGCTGTAAAAACTTCACCTTGATAGCAGGCTGATCCAACCAGCAAACCTTGCCGATACTTATTCAGCAACGAACGCGGCACTCGCGGTAAGCGATAATAATATTTGATCATTGAAAAAGAAACCAGCTTGAACAAATTTTTTAAACCAGCTTGACTGGTTGCCAAAATCGTTGCATGCGACGGATGTTCATGTTTATAGGCATCACTTTGAGCAACATACTGATTAAACTCATCTTGATATTTGATGTGAAATTGTTTTTCTGCTTCTTTCAGCATTGCAAAATAAATATAGCCAGTTGCTTGAGCATCATAAATTGCTCGATGATGATGTTCCAGTTTAACATTCAGCAATTTAGTCAACTTGTTCAAGCGGAAACTTTTCAATTGCGGATACAGTAACCGAGCTAATGGCAATGTATCGATCCACGGGTTTTTAATTAATGGCAAATTATGCCGCTGATAGCCGGTATTCATAAAATCAACATCAAAAGTGGCATTATGACCGACAATTATACAATCTTGACAAAAATTCTGAAATAGTTTGAAAACTTCAGCTTCACTTTTAGAACCGCGAACCATGTCATCAGTAATACTTGTTAAGTCAATTGTTGTTTTAGAAAGCGGATGACCAGGATCGATAAATTCTTCAAATTGGTCAATCACTGCACCATGCTGCATTTTAACCGCCGATAATTCGATTACTTTATCATAACGAGCTGAAAGGCCAGTCGTTTCAGTATCAAAAACTACATAGACAGCTTCATTAAGATCTTGATGCTGCAGATTATAGGCGATTGGCAGCCCATCATCCACCAGATTAACTTCAACCCCATATAAAATTTTAACACCATATTCTTCACCAGCTGCATGGGCTTCAGGGAATGCCTGCAGATCACTATGATCAGTAATTGCAATTGCCTTTTGTCCCCATTCAGCAGCCGTTTTTACATAATCAGTAATGCTGTTAGTAGCATCCATGGTGCTCATGTTACTGTGCAGATGCAATTCAATTCGTTTTTGATCAGCAGGTGCTTGATCAATTCGTTTTTGATGTGTAACTTGATTGATATCATATGCATTAATAACCAGATCACGCAAAAAATTATCTTCTTGAACATTTCCGCGAACTTTGACCCATTGTCCCTCGGCCAAAGCTGCAAACCCAGCTTCATCTTCATCATTACGCGAGAATTTTTTTACCACCATTGATGAACTGTAATCAGTAATTTTTAAAATCAATAGTTGCCGTGACGATCTAAGCGTTCGAATCTCTTTATCAAAAATATATCCCTGAACCGTTACCGATTTTTCTTCTTCAGTGATTCCCACTAACTGGCGTAAATTTTGTTGGTCGATTTTTTTGCCTAAAATCACTTTACCTTGTTCCATAATCGGTTGCGCAGCCGGGCCCTTCTTGACCGTTTGATTCTTTTGCTGAATTGCTGCAAGTGCTTTTTGCGCTAATTGTTCATCTGACTTACCCTGCTGTTGTTTAAATTGGTCAATCTTTTCTTGCGATTTAGATTGGTCAATCATGGTATGGATTGCAAATTTTGGAAAACCTAACTGACAATAACCATCTTCAATTGGTCCTAAAGCCTGATTAACCAAAAAATGCTTGATAATTTCATTATCAGCTAATAATAATACCCGTTGATCTTTTAAATACGGTAAATTATTATTGAATAATTCGTGTAACAATGGTGACTTAACACCAGAATGTTCAACAACCCATGACCAATAATCGCCTAAAAGTCGATCAGTTAATTCAGCAGATGAAACTGATTTAAAAGAAATTTCAACTTTTGCGATTTGCTTGAAACTTTGCTGCAGACGCTGCTCGAATTCTTGAAAAAGCTGAAACGGCCAAATTTCTGGACTAGCCAACCAAAAATCCCATTTAGCAGATTTTTGATGGATCTCCACCTTTTCAATTGCCGTTTTTGCCAGCAAATCCTTTGCGCTTTCTGGATGCCATTTCAATTGATCTAACAGTTTAGCAAATAAAAAATATCGATCATTTTCCAAAAAATAACATCCTTTCTATCAGCATTATCATGTTATATTATTTTTGATGTTCCAGATTTTCTTCTTTAACAGCCGTTTTAATTAGAATTGCCAGCGTACTGATCAATTCGTCCTGACGAACTTCAACGTTTTCACCACTACGGCGGATTTTAATCTCAACTACCCCATCAGCAGCCTTTTTGCCAACTGTGATTCGAACCGGCAGACCCATTAAATCTGCATCAGCAAACTTTACTCCGGCCCGTTCACGCCGATCATCCAATAAAACTTGATAGCCGGCTGCTTCTAAATTCTTTGTGATCGTAGTTGCTAAAGAACGCTGAGCCTCATTTTTTATATTAACCGGCACAACATGAACATCAAAAGGTGCAATGCTGCGCGGCCAGATAATTCCATTTTCATCACAGTTTTGTTCAATAATTGCTGAAAGCAACCGAGAAACACCTATTCCATAACAACCCATAATCACTGGCTGTTGGCGACCGTTTTCATCTAAAACTGAAGCTCCCAACGTTTTAGAATAACGAGTCCCTAATTTAAAAATATGCCCAATTTCTATTCCACGGGTAAATTTAAGCTTGCCCTGACCATCTGGTGCCATTTCACCTTCTTTAACCAATCGCAAATCCGCAAATTCATCAACGCGATAATCGCGTTTTAAATTGGCATTAAGGTAATGGAAACCATTCTCATTCGCTCCGGCAACTGCATTTTGCATTTTTTCAACATCCAAGTCAGCCAAAATTTTTATTTTAGCAGCCTCACCAGACAAATTTACTGGACCTAATGAACCAAAATCAGCCCCTAATAATTTCTCAGCCTCAATTTTAGTTGCCGGCCGCAAATTATCAGCATGCAGATAATTGGTTAATTTAACTTCATTTAATTCGTCAGTTCCACGCAATAGGACTAGTAATGGCTGCTCATCAGCATAAAAAAGCAGGGTCTTAATAACCCGTTGTGGTTCAACTTTTAACAACTTGGCAACCTCAGTGACCGAGTGTGCCTCAGGTGTTGCTGTTTTACTCAGATCTGCCAAAGATTCATGAACCTGCTGTTCACTGCGACGACTTTGAGCCATCTCAATGTTGGCAGCATAATCACTTTTATCAGAATAAACGATTGTATCTTCACCAACTTCTGCAATCGCCATATATTCTTTAGAAGCATTGCCGCCCATCGCACCAGCATCAGCGATAATTTCTCGGAAATTCAATCCGCAACGTTCAAAGATTCGCTGATAAGCTGACTCCATTTGATGATAAACCCGATCAAGGCTGGCTTCATTAGCATGAAAAGAGTAAGCGTCAAACATTAAAAATTCCCGACCACGTAATAACCCATAACGTGGCCGATTTTCATCACGATACTTCATCTGAATCTGATAAAGTGTCAATGGCAGTTTTTTATAGGATTTAACAGCATCACGAATAATGGCCGTAAAAGTTTCCTCGTGCGTCGGTCCTAATAAAAAGTCGCGTTCATGACGGTCTTTTAGTTTGAACATTGCTGGCCCATAAGTTGCATAACGACCGGATTCTTGCCATAACTCGGCTGGAATCACTGCTGGAACAAGCATTTCAACAGCATCGATTTGTTCCATTTCTTCACGGATAATCCGTTGAATATTCTGCAAAACGCGAAAAGCCAATGGCAAATAAGCATACATGCCAGCAGTAATCTGTTTAATGTAGCCAGCACGCAGCATCATCTTATGACTTAATGCCTCAGCATCACTAGGTACTTCCTTAATTGTTGGGATCAACATGGTTGATTGTTTCATAACAAATAACTCCCCTTAGAATAGTTCATAATATTTATAACATTATCTTCAATTTAAAAAAAGTAGCGTTGAATGTCATTCCAAGTAACTAACAACATTAACAGCATTAAAAAGCCAAAACCGATTAGTGTTAAAACACCCTCTTTTTCTGGAGAAAGCGGTTTGCGCCGAATGGCTTCTAAAATATTCAGTAACAGCTTTCCACCGTCCAATGCCGGGATTGGAAACAAATTAACAATTCCCAAATTTAGCGATAGAAAAGCCAACAAATTGATAACACTAACGATTCCATATTTGGCAGCTTGCGAAGTATATGAATAAATTGCAACCGGGCCTCCCAAATCATTCAAACTAAAGCCATGAAACATTGATTTGATAGCATTTAATAACTGAAGTGTCATACTCCAAGTCTCAGTAAAACCGTAAGTCGCAATTGCTGCAAATGAATGATCTTGACTAGCTTGAATTCCAATTACTCCAACTCTTTTTCCATTCTGTTTAACAGCTTTAGGCGTTATCCAAATCTTCTTTTGTTGCTGGTGACGTTGAATCACAAATAAAGTTTTTTTACCCGGAATTTTATTAATCTGCGTCGCCAGTTCCTGCCAACTATTGGTTTTATGGTGATTAACTGCAATAATTCGATCACCAGTTTTTACCCCCGCCTGCTGAGCAGCAGAGTTTTCAGTAAAAGCACCAATTTGATTATTAGTTTGATAGACACCGCCTTGCAGCAAAGCAACTAAACCAAATGCGATAATCGCTAAGAAAAAATTATTCATCGGCCCAGCAAAATTTGTTAACATTCTTTGCCAAAGTTTTGCCGACTGGAATTGAACATCACGCGGAGCAATTCTAACCTTTGTTCCATCTTCTTCAATGATTGAAGCATTATGTGCCACGTGATAACGTTTCAAAACTGACTCATCGCCATTTTCATAGCCTTCAATCCAAAGCTCATCCGTTAAATCCCAGTGATTTACCTGCAACGGAATACCGTTGAATAATAATTTTTTTTGACTTGTATTAATTACTGATGCCTGTCCAGATTTATCCAGCTGCAAATTAATCAGTTGACCGGGCTTGAGTGTATCCTCATCATCCTCTAATCCGGCCATTCGCACATAACCGCCTAATGGTAAAATTCGCAAAGTGTAGGTCGTTGTTGCCGTTTCGTGCGCAAATATTTTAGGACCCATGCCAATTGAAAACTCACGTACTAAAATTCCAGCTCTTTTTGCAAAAAAGAAATGGCCAAATTCATGAACCAAAACTAAAATTCCAAATACGATAATAAATGTCAAAATCGTAATAATCAAGCTGTTTTCCCTCCTTTGCCAACCAAAAGCTGCAAGCTTATAATAATTAAATCAGCCCGATAAAATGTGCAAATGGCAATACGAACAGTAATGAATCAAAACGATCTAAAATTCCACCATGTCCCGGTAGGATTCTGCCAGAATCCTTTACACCATAAAAGCGTTTCAATGCTGACTCAACTAAATCGCCGGCTTGACCGATAATTGACAGTAAAATAATTATACCGCAGCTTTCGATCCAGTTCCCAGCTTGCGGCCAAAAGTAGTTAAAAACCAACCCGACAATCAAAGCTGCCACGGTCCCACCAATTGATCCTTCCCAAGTCTTATTAGGGCTGATATGTGGTGACAATTTATGTTTGCCAAACTTGCGGCCAATCATATAAGCCCCACTATCCGTCGTCCAAACAATAAACAACAAGAAGAACAACGTATCAATCCCGGCTTGGCGGGCAGCCATTAAATAATGAAAGCCCAACGAAACAAATAAAGCACCTAAAACCAAGACACCAACATCATCAAATGAAAACCGATTACGCGTCATAACAGTGTATAGCAACAAAATTAAAACAAAAAAATAAAAAATAGTAAATCGAGTGGCGACAGACGGTAAAAAAGCCAACCAATTTTGTGGCACCAGTAAAACAACTGCTGCCAGTCCGCTCAAGATAGCTTCCGGTGAAACTAATAGTTTTTTGCGCATAACTAAAATTTCAGATAAACCAATTAGTCCCAAAATAATAACTAGAAAATCAAAAGCTGTTCCGCCAATTACCGCTAGCGGAATAAAGATTAATAAAGCGATTATGGCAGTAATTACACGTTGTTTCATTTTTAAACTACTCCTTTTTCAAGCCGCCGAAACGTCGGCTGCGATTCTGAAATTCATAAATATTTGCTTTAAGTTCATTTGGTGAGTAATCCGGCCAAAGGACATCAGAAAAAACAAATTCACTATAAGCAATTTGCCAAAGCAGAAAATTTGAAAGTCTTTTTTCCCCACTGGTTCTAATCAATAAATCTGGATTAGCCTGACTCTTCAAAGTTGATGTCATTAAGTTTTTTTCAATCAGCTGATCATCAATTTCAGCAACTGATATTTTTTTTTGCGCAACCATTTCGGCAATTCTTTTAGTCGCAGAAACGATTTCATCTCGGCCACCATAATTAAGCGCAAAATTTAAAATCATTCCCGTATTTTTTTGCGTATCGGCAATGGCCCGCTCAACCGCTGCGAGCGTTTTCGGTGGCAGTGCCGCCAATTCCCCCATCGCTCGAACCCGAATATTATTTGCAATTAAATCCGGCATAAAAATATCAAATGCTGACGAAACCAAATTCATTAAAAAATCAACTTCCGCCCGTGGACGTTTCCAATTTTCCGTTGAAAACGTATATAGCGTTAAAACCTTAACTCCCAAATTACTGGCGGCTTTAGTAACTTCTTTGACTGTTGTTAAAGCAGCTTTATGCCCAGCTGTCCGTGGCAAGTGGCGTTTTTGCGCCCAACGTCCATTGCCATCCATTATAATCGCTATGTGTTGTGGAATCCGCTTCGGATCTAGCTTTATTTGGCTTTTGGCTGAATCTTTTTCAGTTAATTTTGAAAACACAAACACACCTCCAATAAAATTAACATATTATTGAAAAAAGAAACAACGGAAACTATTATCACCGCAAACTGACTTTGTCCCGTTGTTCTTTTCATTATTTAATATGAAAATAGAAAATTTTGCTACCAGCCTAAATATCCAAAATTTCTTTTTCTTTATCAGCTTGGATTTTCTCCACTTCTTTAATTGCAGCATCCGTTACTTTCTGTGCCTGTTCTTCTAAATTATGCAATTCATCTTCTGTTAAATCACCATTTTTTTCTGCTTTTTTCAATTGTTCCATCATATCTCGGCGAATATTGCGCACAGCAACTTTGGCTTTTTCAGCCTCTCCCTTAACTTCTTTGGCTAATTCCTGGCGTCTTTCTTCTGTTAATTGTGGAATTACCAAACGAATTGTACTACCATCATTAGCTGGCGAAATTCCCAAATCTGAAGCTAAAATCGCACGTTCAATTTCTTTTAAAGCTGTTTTATCATATGGCTTAACCAACAAAACCCGTGCTTCTGGAATCGTGATCTGGGCTAATTGGTTCAAAGGTGTCAAAGCTCCATAATATTCAACTTTAATTCGATTCAGTAAACTAGCATTGGCACGACCAGCCCGAATCCCGCCGAGATCACGACGAAATGCCTGTTCCGCTTTTTCCATTCGTTCCTGAGCTTTTTTTATGATCGGATCGTTAATTTTCATATTTATTTTCCTTTCACTGTTGTACCGATTGCTTCTCCTTCAACAACTCTTTTAATATTACCACTCTTATTCATATTGAAAACAACTAACGGAATATCATTATCCATTGACAATGATGAAGCCGTAGTATCCATTACGTTTAAGCCCTTATTAATAATATCTAAGTGAGTCAATTTATCAAATTTAACTGCATGTTCATCTTTTTGTGGATCAGCTGAGTAAATCCCATCAACACCATTTTTTGCCATTAAAATAACATCGGCATTAATTTCTGAAGCTCGCAAAGCAGCTGTTGTATCTGTTGAAAAATAAGGTGATCCAGTTCCAGCAGCAAAAATCACAATTCGACCTTTTTCCAAATGCCGGATAGCTTTCCGACGAATATAAGGTTCTGCAATTTGGCGCATTTCAATCGATGTTTGTACCCTTGTTGGTACGCCAATTGATTCAAGATTATCTTGCAAAGCAAGAGCGTTCATCACCGTCGCCAACATACCAATATAATCAGCTTGTGAACGTTCCATACCCATTTGCGCACCCGATTCGCCACGCCACATGTTGCCACCGCCGACTACAATTGCAATTTCGACTCCCAATTTATAAACTTCTTTAATTTCAGCTGCGACTTTCTTAATCTCGGGCGGATTAATTCCTATTCCCTGATTCCCTGCTAAAGCCTCCCCGCTTAATTTTAAAATAATCCGTTTATACTTGACGTCCGTCATGATGGACCTCCTCTAAAATAATTTCTTGTTTATTATTTGAACACATTTACATTACATTTTACCATAAAATTGGCTAATTTTATATTATAAAATAGTTTTTACATCTTTCACAAAAATTGCAATTTAGAATTAAGCCAATCATAACCACCCGTCAAACGGGTGGTTTGCTCTAGGGCTATAAGCCCTATGT
>NZ_AZGB01000021.1 GCF_001435235.1 Liquorilactobacillus ghanensis DSM 18630
TTCATTCCTACTGTACTAACTTAATATCCTTCTGACCAAAAATGGCGATTCCCAAATTTATACTTTAAATTCGCATGTTGATCGAACATCATTAATGCACTTTTCCCTTTTAAATACCCCATAAAACTTGAAACACTTATTTTGGGTGGAATGCTTAAAAGCAAATGAACATGATCCGGCATCATGTGCCCCTCTATAATTTTTACACCTTTGTACTGACATAATAATCTAATATCATTTTGTAAATCTCGTCGATATTGATTATATATGATTTTTCTTCTATACTTTGGTGTGAATACAACATGGTATTTGCATAACCATTTTGTATGTGCAAGACTATTTAGTTTATTTGCCAATTCTTAGCGTCCCCTTTCGATTTTTAAATGTTTGGCTTTGACACCTACATTCTAAATCTTATGGGGGCGTTTTGGTTTAACCACTTGTTTTTCCACCCGCAAAGCAGGTGGTTTTTTGTTTCGCACGCAC
>NZ_AZGB01000022.1 GCF_001435235.1 Liquorilactobacillus ghanensis DSM 18630
TTTAATTTTATGGAGAAAGGGCAATCCCTTTTTACACAAACTTCTTGACACTCCCTTTCATTTGCTAATAAAGTTAGTAATGACTGTAAAAATCTGAATAAATTAGTACTTAAATAATATAGTTTATAGATAGCCATCAATTAATTTAGTTTGATAATTTACTGCTGTTATTTTAGGTTGAATAGCATAAAATTGCATTATGATTATTATTTAAAGCTAAGGGGTTTAGAAAATGTGGGAAAGAAAAATTCATTATAAGATGTATAAGGCAGGCAAAAGTTGGGTCTTTGCTGCGTTAACAAGTGCAATTTTATTTGGTGGAATTTTAAATCGAGATCATAGTTCAACTGTAAAGGGGGATGAAGTTACGGCGGTTAGCCAAACTTCTTCAAGTTCAGTTGATAAAAATAAGATTTCGAGTAGTGTTCAAGATCCAACAAAAGAATCTGTAGCGTCAGCTGCTTCATCAAAAAGTGAATTAAATTCGAGTACGGTTTCCAAAGCTGCTGTAGTAAAATCAACAGCGAGTTCAGCTCAAACAAACTTGAACCAATCAAATGCAAAGCAAACTAGTTCAGTATCAGCAGCAACTAGCGATGCTGAAACAAATGCGGTTTCAAATCAACAAGCATCAACAACTAAACAAAATTCGACTTCAGTTAGCCAATCGCAAAATCAAGCCAGTGTTAATGTTAAACAAGAAAGCGAAAGTTCAGCAACTGCTGCTATTACTACTAATGGCAATGATGCTCAAACTGCAGCTAACGAGGTACAGTCCAAACAGGGAGATGCAAATGCTCAATTTGCAAATGTTCACGATAAAAAAGTTCTGGCAACTTCAGCTAAGCCAACAGATTTGCAGCAAGCGCAGCCGAATTATCAACAGAAAAAAAATGGAAATTATTGGTATTTATTAGATGAGTCTGGTAAATACGTTGTTGGTTTTCAAAAAATAAAGGATCAAAATAAGACGGTTTACTACGCTGATAATGGTCAAATGCAGTATGGTCAGCAACATATTAATGATGCATGGTATTTATTTGATAATGTAACTGGTGCAATGCAGACTGGTTTCCAAAAGATTTCTAATCAAAATAAGACAGTTTACTATGCCAATAATGGTCAGATGCAGTATGGTCAACAAAAGGTAAATAATCATTGGTATTTATTTGATGATGTAACCGGCGCCATGAAAACTGGCTTCCAAAAGATTTCCAATCAAAATAAAACAGTTTACTATGCCAATAATGGCCAGATGCAGTATGGCCAGCAAAAAGTAAATAATCATTGGTATTTATTTAATGGTGTAACTGGTGCAATGCAGACTGGTTTTCAATTTATAAATAATCAAAACAAGCTTGTTTACTATGATCCAACAGGGAAGATGTTATATGGTCAACAAGTTATTCATGGCAAACGGTACAATCTTAATAAAGTGACAGGAGCTTTAAACGTTAATCCTGGTCAAAATTTAATTGACGGTCACTGGTATCTATTCGATAGTCAGGGGAAAATGCGGATTGGACTGCAACAAATTTCTGCGCAACACAAAACTGTTTATTACGCTAATAATGGTCAAATGCAATATGGTCAGCAACGTATTAACAATTACTGGTATTTGTTTGATGACAACAACGGGGCAATGCAGATGGGCTTCCAAAAAATCCCTAGCCAGAATAAGACGGTTTATTATAATCCACAAGGTCAAATGCAATATGGTCAGCAACATATTAACAATTACTGGTATTTGTTTGATGACAACAACGGGGCAATGCAGACGGGCTTCCAAAAAATCCCTAACCAGAATAAGACGGTTTATTATAATCCACAAGGTCAAATGCAATATGGTCAGCAACGTATTAACAATTACTGGTATTTGTTTGATGACAACACTGGGGCAATGCAGATGGGCTTCCAAAAAATCCCTAACCAGAATAAGACGGTTTATTATAACCCACAAGGTCAAATGCAATATTCGTGGCAGAAAATAGATAATGATCAGTACTATTTCAATCCGACAACTGGAGCGATGACAACTGGTCAAGCAGCAATTGATGGTACAACATTTGATTTTTCTAGTGATGGAAAATTAGAAAGTTTAATGGCTTTTAGAAATTTATTGGCTCAACAAATTAACGAAAACTTGGACTATAAATTAAATGCTGATTGGCAAAGTGATCAGGATAATTACTTAGCGTTTGCATTGCATGACGCGGCTCAATTGGTTGCTCAAGGTGATTTAGACGCAACAGCGGCAGCAATTGAGAAGAATTTGTTAGAAAATGGTAATTTAATTGGCACGGTTGCGGTGTATACTGCTGATGTGGAAGGTACCAATGTTCAAAGGGCTGCAGCCAGTGGTACGGCAACATTTATGGATTGGTATCAAAATCAGCTGAAGGATACAGATTGGACTGCTTTAGGCACTGGTGGAATTTTGGATTTAGCTAATCCAAATAGTTGGGTAGCTTCTTACATCCTATATCGTCCTGGACAAGATACCGCAACTCAGGCAACAACAGCAACTTCAACCCCAACCAGATAGCTGCGACGTATAAAGATGCAGGTGTAGTTAACGATGTGACTAATCCACTTCAAGCTAACCAGTCAGTTGCCACAACTGATTTAAATTTAATAACTGTAATTCCTGATAAATTATTACAAGGTACTACTGATAGTGAATTCAGCCAAACAGACTTGCAAAACATTTATCAGACATTTCCAAGAAGTACAACTGCAATTGAGGGTACAAAAACCTATTATGATTTCCAAGGCAGTCCGTATCATTATGAATTTTGGTTGAGTGAAGGTGGCACTCAGGATCAAAAAGCATGGAACTTCACCAATGATAATCAAAATGCACTTTACGGAGCACCTTTAACAGCTCACGTTTCAGCAACTTTGGTTTGGGGTCCAGCTAAAGAAGAATCAATTTAGAAAAAAGGAGTTGCGGCTAAAAACCGCGACTTTTTTAAAATCTATACTTACTGATATTGGTGAATAATAAAACCAATATCAGTTTTTTTGTACATGAATAACTGGATCAGTACTTTTCAAGGTTCGCAATATTTTTTGGTTCTCCTACAAGTTTAATGTATTTTCGAAAATAAAGTCATTTCTGTTGGTTATGCAGTTTCTAAAATTACTGCAATGAATTTAATTAGCTCTTTAAAATATTTCTTGGAAATTCACTTTAAACTTTCTTAAAGTCAGCCGATATAAACATAGAATGTCGTGTAAAAATGATTATTTTCATTGGCATTGAACATTTAAGTTAATATAATGAGGAGTTTTCGTATGTTTGAAAGAAAAAATAGATATAAGATGTATAAAGCTGGTAAACATTGGGTTTTTGCTGCGATAGCAATAACTGCCAGTATAACAGCCATTAATTTTTTTTCAGATTCAGCTGCTGCAGCGACAAACACAACTGCTAGTACGGCTATGACAACGACTGAAAGTACAGGAGTTAAAGCTGTATCATCATCAATAAACAAACAAGAAAGTTCAAATGAGGCAACAGATAAATCTGCGGTTGAAAATGTTAGTTCCAGTCCTGCATCTAGTTCCAGTTCTGTGTCTAATTCAAATTCATCAATTGCTACTACCACTGCACCAGTAACAAGTTCTGTATCAAAGGTCACAACAGATACTGTCAACAAAAGTTCTGTGACGGCAGCAAATAAAGAAACTTCCAGTTCAGACGCGACACAATCTTCTGCGGTAAGTTCTAAATTGTTAGCTACTGAAAAGAAGGCGGCAGTTGATTCCAAGAATGTAACAGTCAATGGAAATACTGCGAGCACAAAAGTTAGTGATGAGAAGCCAGCCACCGCATCTTCAGCAAAAACAACAACTTCTTCAGTAAAGGCAGCACCAACTAAACAACAAACAAAACCTGAATTAGTTCAAGTTTTTCAGAATGGTCATTGGTATTTAGTTAATTCTGTAACTCATCAGAATCAAACGGGTTTTCAAAAGATACTTGATCAGCATAAGACAGTTTATTACGCTACGAATGGTCAAATGCAATATGGTCAACAGCATTTAAATAATTATTGGTATTTATTTGATGGAATTACTGGGGCAATGAAGACAGGATTTCAATACATAAATAATCAACGTAAAACAGTTTATTATAATGGTAATGGTCAAATGCAGTATGGTCAGCAGCATTTAAGTGGTCACTGGTATTTATTTGACGGGGCAACCGGCGCACGAAAAACTGGTTTTCAGTATATTGGTAATCAGCGCAAAACTGTTTATTATAATGGTAATGGTCAAATGCAGTATGGTCAGCAGCATTTAAGTGGCCATTGGTATTTATTTGATGGGGCAACCGGCGCGCGAAAAACCGGTTTTCAATATATCAGCAACCAGCATAAAACAGTTTATTATAATGGTAGTGGTCAAATGCAGTATGGTCAGCAGCATTTAAGTGGTCACTGGTATTTATTTGATGGGGCAACCGGCGCGCGAAAAACCGGTTTTCAGTATATCAGTAATCAGCGTAAAACTGTTTATTATAATGGTAGTGGTCAAATGCAGTATGGTCAGCAGCATTTAAGTGGTCACTGGTATTTATTTGATGGGGCAACCGGCGCGCGAAAAACTGGTTTTCAGTATATCAGTAATCAGCATAAAATAGTTTATTATGCTAATAATGGCCAAATGCAGTATGGAACTCATCTAATTAGTGGGAAAAATTACTATTTCAACTATACTACTGGAGCATTGCAACTAAGCCAAAATATAGCAAGTTTCTTGAATAGTATTGCAGATGCTGCGCGACAGGTGGCTAAACGCTACAATCTTTACCCATCTTTAATGGTTGCTCAAGCGGCACTAGAAAGTGCTTGGGGTGATAGCACACTTGCTAGAAATGCCCACAATCTTTTTGGAGTTAAATATAACGGGCAAGGAAGCTATGTAACTATGCCAACGGTTGAATATTATGATAATAGTTATCATACAGTGTCCGCTAAATTCCAGTCCTATCAAAATTATTATGCTTCACTTGAAAGATACGCACAGCTGATATCCACTAATTTTTATAATTCTACCCGTTCACGAGCAGCCAATGTAACAATTGCTGCACAAAATCTTTATCGAGGTAAATATGGCAGTTATGCTACGGATCCAAGTTATGCAGCTAAATTGATTAGTATAATTAATAGCAATGGATTAACCAGCTATGATAATTAGCAATTTAATAATAATTTATCCAATTTTCATTTAGTATTTAAATCATAGGCTTACTATTCAATAATTTTAAATAAATTCTATATTCTATAAGTTCTAAAATTTAGCTTTGTTTCAACTAAACTAACAAGGTTAATTGTTTTAGAACTTTTTTAAATTTTAAATTACCTATAAGTCATATATAATTAAAGAGGTTGGCTTTATTATATAAGAGAAGAAGGTTTTGAAATGAAACAAAGCTATTTGGAAGATGAAGAGGTTCAACGCCATCGTTGGTGGATTCTAGCGGCAATTGGATTGTTTACGATCATGGCAACTTTAGATGGGAGTATTGTTAATATTGCTCTGCCAGTGATTAGTCATGATCTAGAAATCCCGATGAATCAAGCGGAATGGGTCGTTTCATTATATTTAATTGTAATTTGCGCCTTGCTATTATTTTTTGGCAAATTAGGTGATTTAATCGGAAAAATAAAAATCTTTCGAATTGGCACGCTTTTTTTTGTCGCAGGTTCTTTTTTAGCAGGAATCAAGGGTAATTTTAGTTTATTGTTAGCAGCTCGTGCAATTCAAGCATTTGGGGCTTCAATGACAATGGCAACTAATAACGGTATTATTACTGAGATTTTTCCGTTTTCTGAACGAGGAAAAGCATTAGGGATGATTGGTTCCTTTGTAGCGTTAGGTTCGATTGCCGGACCTGGTGTAGGGGGACTGATTTTAGCTCATTTAACTTGGGGATATATTTTTTGGATCAATGTTCCAATTGGTGTGTTAACAATTATCTTAGGAGCTTTTATTTTACCGGCTGATTTGAACCAAAAAAGTAAACAGTCACTTGATTACAAGGGTGCGCTGACTTTTGCTGTTTTGATGATCGGGTTGTTTACAGCCATTTTTCTTGGACAGGAGATTGGATTTACTTCAGTCCTAGTAATTGTTTTATTCGTAATTGCTGCTGTCAGTTTATGGTTATTCATCAAAATTGAATTAGTGCAAACGAATCCGTTAATTTCATTTGCAATTTTTAAAAATCAGCAATTTTCTCGCAGCTTGCTAACTGGTTTTTTGATTTTTGTAACTAATTTTTTCTTTAATGTTATTTCTCCATTTTATTTAGAAAATGCACGGGGATTGTCACCAAGAATTGCAGGGTATATTTTAATGTTGTTTCCCCTTGTCCAGGTGGTCGTTGCCCCACTTTCAGGTGCAATTTCAGATCGAATTGGAACTAAATTGCTGGCAATTATTGGATTATGTTTGATTTTAGTAAGTCAGCTCGGTTATTTATTAACAAATCTGCAAACACCATTGTGGCTTTTTGCAGCTAATGTTGGTTTAGTTGGTTTGGGAAATGGTATTTTTCAGGCTCCAAACAATACAACTGTTATGAGTTCGGTTTCGGTAAAGGATCTGGGAATAGCAGGCGGAATCAATGCGTTAGCACGAAATTTAGGAATGGTAATTGGAATATCAGGAGCAACTACTGTTTTATTTGCAGCTATGAGCAGCCATGCTGGACGGCAAATTACGACTTATCCGGCAAAAACACCAGAAATTTTTATATTTGAAATGCATGCTGTTTTTTTGTTAGCTTTTGTAATTTGTTTGGCTGGTCTTTTAGTTGCATGTCGCCGCAAGGGTGAGATGAAAAAATAAATTATTGAAAATTTGTATTTAGTCGATTTTTATGAGTAAAAAGAATTGTAAATTTCAAATTTACTTTTGAAATGAAAGGAAAGTTTAGTCAAGGTGAAAGTTTTAAGTATTGTTGTTCCTTGCTATAATTCAACAGCTTATCTTGAGCATTGTGTTGATTCATTATTGCCTGGGGGTAAAAAAGTTGAAATTATTTTAGTAGATGATGGATCTACTGATCAAACTGGCAAGAAAATTGATTATTATGCTCGGCATTTTCCAGAGCAGGTCAAAGCAATTCATCAAGCAAATGGTGGGCATGGAGCAGCAATTAATGTTGGTTTAGCAATTGCAACAGGAAAGTACTTTAAAGTGGTTGATAGTGATGACTGGCTTGAGGCGACTGCTTATCAGCGAGTTATCGATTTTTTAACTGTTAGTAGTCAAAACCAGCAGCAGTTGGATCTGCTGGTTTGTAATTTTGTATATGACAAACTAGGGATGAAACACAAAAAAGTAATGAATTATAAAAATTGTTTGCCGCAAGGACAGTTTTTTGGTTGGCCTGAAACTAAGTTTTCATTTGGCAAATATTTATTAATGCATTCACTTATTTACCGAACTAATCTTTTACGTGATCAGGTACAGCTGCAGTTGCCAAGACATACATTTTATGAAGACAATCTTTATGCTTTTGAACCATTGCCCCATGTAAAACGGCTGTATTATTTAAATGTAGATTTATATCATTATTTTATTGGGCGTGCTGATCAATCGGTTAATGAAGAAATAATGTTTCAGCGAATCGATCAGCAGCTTAAAATCAATCGGTTAATGGTTGACTATTATGTCAATCAAGTTGATCAAGGTTTACCAGTTGCTGACTATTTAAAAAAATATTTGGAGATCATCACTACTATTTCTTCAATTTTATTAATTAAAAATGGATCTTTGGCTAGTTTAGCGTTGGAAAACGATTTGTGGCAATATGTTGCCAACAGCGACCCGGTTCTTTATCAGCAAATGCGATATAGTTTACTCGGAGTTAGTCTTCATTTACCCGGAAAAATTGGTCGAAAGACGATTATTGGAATATATCATTTAGCACGCCGAATGTATGGTTTTAATTAATAGCTATTTTAAATCAAATAAATAAACCAGCAGTGCAGTCTATGACCGTACTACTGGTTTATTTGTTTGGTTATTTACTCAGCGGTAAAGATTGGCGTTTCGTGTGTTTCGATATACCGGGCAGTTACTGGTGCAACAAACATCTTTTGGCCTTTTTTGTTGATGAAAATTTCTAGAGCAATTAATTTTTGCATTAACTCAGCTACTGTCGTGGCAGTTAGTGCTTCATTAGCATCATCTAAGCGAAAATGAGTTTTACTTTTGCCACTTTCATCGGTAAAAGCCAGATCAAGTTGTTTCATAAGATTATTCCTCCGCGATAATTTATTTTGGATATGTTTATTCAGCAATAGCTGAAACAACGGTTAAATTAATATCAGTTATCGGCAGACCAGTTAACTCAGCTACAATTTTACCGAAATCGTTAATTTTTTCTTCCGTAGCGCTGCTGCTGATATTGTTGAATGTTCGTTTTCGTTCCTTTCCCGCATTGTCGGTGGTAATAGTAACAAGGTTGGATTTAAGCCATGTTTTACTCATAAAAGAGCTCCTTTCTTTGCTGGTGTAAGCTCTGCGCAGGTAACTTACATTTAGATAGACGAAAATAATAATATGTTTGTAAAAAAAGTTGGCGAAAATTTGATTAGGTTTTACAATAAAGTAAATCAAGGATTCGAGGTAAAAATAATGTTAAAAAAACTTGGCATGGGAACTTGGCACCTTGGTGAAGGATCTGAACGGCAGCAACAGCAACAATTGGCAACCTTACGTTATGGGCTTGAGCATGGTGTAAGCTTGATTGATACTGCTGAAATGTATAATGAAGGTGCAGTAGAAACTTTAGTTGGTAAAGCAATTCAACCATACGATCGTTCACGTCTAACACTTATTTCGAAATTTTATCCGTGGCATGCGGCTAAAAAAGATTTGCGGCAAAGTTTAACAGCAACTTTAAAGCGGCTGCAAACAGATTATTTGGATTTATATTTGCTGCATTGGCGGCAAAAAAATAATTTGACTGAAATGGTAGCAAATTTAGAAGAACTAAAAAAGCAAGGATTAATTCGCCAATGGGGTGTTTCAAACTTTGATGTATCTGATTTAAAAGAATTACTGCAAGTTCCGGCAGGAAATAAGTGTTTTGTTAATGAAGATCTTTATAACCTTGGCAGTCGTGGAGTCGAAACTGATTTGTTAGCGTTTCAAAAACAGCATCAAATTGATTTCATTGCTTATTCGCCTTTTGGGTCCGAAAATTCGCAGTATTTAAAGATTAAACCGCAGCTGAGGCAGCTTGCTGGACAAAAGAAAATTACCATTCACCAGCTTTTATTAGCTTGGGTCTTACAACAAGACGTTTACTGTATTCCCAAGGCATCATCAATTAAGCATTTGCAGGAAAATTTGGCTGCTGCAACTGTAACTTTTTCGGATGCGGAATTGCAGCAGTTGGATAAATTATATCCGCGGCCGACAAACAAGGCACCGCTGGATATGATTTGAAAGGATGGGATTGGATGAAATTTGAATTAGCATCTGCCGGAGATTTAAGTAGAATTGTTGAAATTTATAACCAAGCAGTTTTAACCCGCCAGTCAACTGCGGATCTAAAACCGGCAACTGTTCAACAGCGGCAGCCATGGTTTGCAGCTCATCAAAACAATCGCCAAAGACCATTATGGATAATAAAAAATACCGATACGGTAGTCGGTTGGATGAGTTTGAGTGATTTTTATGGTCGACCAGCGTACCAACGAACTGCTGAAATTAGTTTGTATCTTGATCAAAATTATCAAGGACATGAAGTTGGTAAGCAAGCACTGACTTTTTTAGCGGATCAGATAACTGCTTGTCAGGTTGAAATTGTGCTGGCTTTTGTTTTTAGTCATAATAAAGCAAGTCAACACTTATTTCGAACATTTGGTTATCAAAGGCGGGGACATCTTCCTGAAGTGGCTTTGTTGGACCAACGATTGTGCGACCTAGATATCTTAGGAAAAGACTATCGACGAAAATAATATTTGAGAATAAAAAATCAGTTGTAGATAATTCTGATGTTAATTAATAAAATTAGCATCAGAATTTTTTCGTGAACGGTTAAATAAACAGTCTAAAAAAATATCGTTGGCAACTAAAACTACTAAGTAAGTATATTCAAAGTTAAAATCACTTTTTTAATTGCTATTACTTATGATACAAATTTAATTAACATTATTCTATTAATTATAGTGATGCTTTTTCACTTAGATGACATTTTTGAATAAAAAACATCATTTTAGTTGGTAAAGTGTTTTTTATTTTCAAAGGTTTTTTTAATAAATAACGTCTAATAATAATTTGAAAGCCATTTATTCTTTCAAATAGAAGAATAAAACGCTTGATTTAGCAGCGTATGTCACATTTTATGACAAAGTAAAGATAAAACTATTTGACTTGATTAAAATTAGATTATAGAATGTTAAGCATAGTTGATGAAAGGTGATGGTTTTTCATGAGTGGACTTTTTCGAAGAAAAAATGTTGATGATTTGTTGGCGGGGGCAACACCGTTAACGAGAACACTCAAAACAGTAGATTTAACGTTTCTAGGAATTGGAGCAATTATTGGTACCGGGATTTTTGTTTTAACCGGCAAGGGAGCTTTGACAGCCGGACCTGCATTATCAGTTTCATTTTTATTGGCAGCAGTTTGTTGTGGCTTTACTGGCCTGTGTTACGCAGAATTTGCTTCGATGGCTCCAGTAGCCGGTTCAGCCTATACTTATTCATATTTGGCTTTTGGCGAAATAATTGCATTTGTGATCGGCTGGGATTTAATTTTGGAATATGCATTAGGTGCAGCCACCGTGTCAGTTGGTTGGTCGGGGTATTTTCTGAATTTCCTGTCGGAGATGGGGATCCATATTCCAACTGTTTTAACAGCCGCCGCCGGAACGACACCAGGTGTTACGACTTACTTTAATTTACCGGCCTTTATTATTGTTTTAATAATTACTTGGATCATTTCTATCGGGATTAATCAAACTAAACGTGTTAACGACACTATGGTAATAATCAAATTAGCAGTTATTGTTTTATTCATCGTTTGTACCGTTTGGTTTATCAAGCCCCATAATTGGGTACCATTCTCACCGTATGGGATTTATAGTTTCCACAATGGAACAGCAGCTGGGGTAATTCCAGCAGCTTCAATTGTTTTCTTCTCATTCATTGGATTTGATTCAGTTGCTTCAAGTGCTGAAGAAACAATTAATCCAAGTAAAACATTACCACGGGGGATTTTATTATCGCTTTTAATTTCAACTATTTTGTATATCGCTATGACATTAATTATGACTGGCGTAGTTAAATATACTGTATTTACGAAATACTTGAATGCACCGATCTTGGCGGTCTTGCACCAAACTGGACAAGGCTGGTTATCATTTATTGTCAGCATTGGAGCCATTTTAGGTATGACAACCGTTATCTTAGTTCAATTATATGGTCAGTCCAGAATTTGTTATTCAATGTCGCGTGATGGATTATTTCCTAAATTCTTCGGTGAAGTCAGTCCTAAATACAAAACACCATTTAAGGGTACTTGGTTCTTTGGAATTATAACTGCAATTGCTGGTGGTTTTATCAATTTAAACATTTTATCAGAGTTGGTTAATATTGGTACTTTGACAGCTTTCATTTTAGTATCAGCTGGCGTTTTATGGATGCGTAAAAGTCACCCTGAAATTCATCGTGGTTTTCGGGCACCTGGAGTTCCGGTAACACCAATTATTGCGATTATTTTCTGTATTACTTTGATTATTGGCTTGAATTGGGAAACTTGGGTAAGATTCTTAGTTTGGTTCGCCTTAGGGATGATTCTCTATTTTGCCTATGGACGGAAGCACTCAGCTTTAAATCAGCAACAGTAGAGATTGAATGAATTACTTTTTAAGATTGCTGCTTTCGATTTTACTTAATCGAAGCAGCTTTTTTGTGTAAAACAGTAGGCAAATTCGAAAAGTATCTTGATCCAAAATAAAAATGTCCTTTTTATATTGGAAATAAGTTAAAATGAAATCGAGAAACAACTTTTGGGGGAGGTATTTATGAGTAAGCAAACGGAAACCTTTAGTATTCCTTTGGCAAAGAGGCGAACAACATCTTGGGATATGTTTGCTACGTGGGTTGGGGCTAATGCTAACAATGGGACATGGTATATTGGCGGTGTAATGGCAGCCTGCGGTTTTTTGACAGCAACTAAGATCTTGGTTTTATCATCAGCAGTTGCTTATGTTTGTTTGGCATTAATTGGCTATATCGGTTTTCAAACTGGTGTTTCAACTATGGGAATCGCACGTGCATCATTTGGTCTGCGTGGTAGCTTTTTACCATCAATTATTAATTTCACGCAATTTATCGGATGGACGGCAGTTAATACATTTATTGCCGCGACTTCAGTCAGTTATTTGCTGCATGATTTATTAGGATGGCCGCTGTGGGGCCAGACTGGCGGTTTAAAGGGAATGCTTTTGGGCATCGTTGTAATGAGTATTTTGCATATCATTAGTATTGCCAGCGGTTCACGCTCAGTTCAGTTGATTGAACGATTAGGAATTATTTTAGTTTTTATCTTTGTAGTTTGGGAATCGATTATTGTTTTTCAGCATGTTTCGTTAGCACAGATTATTAATTGGCAAGTACCAACTAAATTAAAGTCAACGACTGGAAGTGCTATCGACACTGTGGCAGCCTTCAATCTTGCTTGGGTTACTGCTGCGGCAGACTTCTCACGTTTTTCACGTAAAAAATCAGCTGCAACGACGGTGTCATTTGCTGGAGCCTTGGTGGGAGTTCTTTGGTTTGCTATGATCGGTTTGGTTTCAACAATTAGTATTGCTGTGTCATCAGGAACTTATGATCCTAATAATTCTGATCCTAGTTCGATTGCCAGCCGGCTTGGGTTAGGGGTATTGGCATTATTGGTAATCATTTTAACCAGTATGACAGCTAATGCAGTTAATTTAATGGCAGCCGGATCGGCATTGGCAAATATTTTTTCAAAATTAAAATTGAAATATGCTTTGTGGATCGTTGCCGGTTTGGCGACTTTAGTTACTTTTATCCCCATGATATTGGGTAGTTTTTTAGCAGCTTTTACTGCATTTCTGGATTATATTGGCATGGTTTTAGGTCCAATCATCAGTATTATTATTGTTGATTATTTTTTCTGTGCCAAACAGCAATACAAAATCGCTGAGTTGACAAATAATCAAGGAAAATATTGGTACATTAAAGGTGTCAATTGGGCAGCTGTTATTACTTGGGTCCTTGGAGCAGGGGGCTTTTTCATCTTGCAAAAAGCCACTTTTTTGCAAACGACAATTGGCGCGACTTATCCAGATATGTTGCTTAGTGGTCTAGTTTATTGGTTGATTATGCATTTGAAACAAAAGGAGAAATAAAATGTTAATCAAAAATGTTCATGTTAATAATGAAAAGAAAATAACTGATGTTAGAATTGAAAACGGTAAATTTACCCAAATTTTGCCGAATTTATCCGCCAAAAAAGGTGAAGAAATTATTGATGGTCAGCGTAAACTTCTTTTACCGCCATTTATCGATTCGCATATCCACTTAGATGCAACTTTAACGGCTGGTCAGCCGGAATGGAATGAAACAGGCACTTTATTTGACGGTATCCGTATCTGGTCTGAGCGTAAACAGTCTTTAACGATTGCGGATGTTAAACAGCGGGCGCGGCAGACTTTATTAAGACAGGCAGGATTAGGGATTCAATTTGTTCGCAGTCATGTTGATACGACCGATCCCCAATTAATTGCTTTACAAGCTTTACTGGAATTAAAAGCTGAGCTAAAAGATGTGATTGAATTACAATTAGTGGCTTTTCCCCAGGAAGGCATACTGTCATTTCCTAATGGCAAAGCATTACTTGAACAGGCTTTGAAAGAAGGAGCAGATGTAGTTGGCGGAATCCCTCACTATGAATTTAATCAATTTTATGGGGCTGATTCTTTGAAATATTTGATGGGATTGGCTGAAAAATATAATGTTTTAGTTGATGTTCACTGTGATGAAATTGATGATCCAAATAGTCGTAATTTAGAAGTCTTGGCTACGCTGGCTTATGAAACAGGTTTAAAGCAGCGCGTAACAGCGAGCCATACAACAGCAATGGGGTCATATAATGATGCCTATACTTATAAATTATTTCGCTTATTAAAAATGGCTAACTTGAATTTTGTAGCAAATCCTTTAGTTAATATTCATTTAGGCGGTCGTTTTGATACCTATCCCAAACGGCGCGGCTTAACACGGGTTAAGGAACTTAGTGCAGCTGGGATTAATGTCTCATTTGGCGAAGATGATGTTCAGGACCCTTGGAATCCGTTAGGAAATGGCAATATGCTTGATCCATTGCAAATGGGCGTTTATGCTGCTCAGTTAATGGGTTACCAGCAGTTGCAGCAATCATTTAATTATATAACTTACAATGCGGCTAAAACACTGAATATTCAAGACCACTATGGAATTGAGCTTGGGAAACCGGGAAATTGTATTTTGCTGAATGGAACTGATTTTTATCAGGTACTTAATCAACATGCAGAAGTTCTTTATAATATTCGTAATGGTAAAATTTTGGCTAAGACCATTCCGGCAAAAACGGAAATTCATTGGAAGTAGAAGCAAGATGATTGTTTTCACAGCTGTAAAAGTGCAACAATGAAGGGGATTAAACTTAAAAAATGAGGTGACTATTTTGAAAGAAATGATGAATGCAGTTGGTGTTCAGGTCAATTCATCAAATTCGGTTGATGTCCAACAAAATTTGGTCGATTTTCAAACTGAAAAACCAGTTGCAACGGGTCACGATTTATTAGTTAAGATTATGGCTGTATCGGTTAATCCAATTGACGTTGCCGTTCGTAAGCAGGTAAGCAAATCTTCGCCACAGCCTAAAATCTTAGGTTGGGATGCGCTAGGAACAGTTGAGAGTGTTGGCTCAGACGTTAGTTTGTTTCAACCGGGTGATCGAGTATTTTATGCTGGTGACTATCGGCGAGCGGGATCAGATGCGGCTTATCAATTGGTTGATGAGCGGTTGGTTGGCCATGCGCCACAAAAATTAACTGTACCGCAGGCTGCAGCGATGCCTTTAACAGCATTGACTGCCTGGGAAGCCCTTTTTGAAAAATTGGCTTTATCACCTAAAAATAATGAACCAGGTCAAACAATTTTAATTATCAATGGTGCTGGTGGTGTTGGATCAATCGCGATTCAGTTAGCTAAAATGGCTGGTTTGCGGGTAATTGCCACCGCTTCACGGCCAGAAACAAAAGCTTGGGTCAAAAAAATGGGAGCTGATCTGATTCTCAATCATCGACAGTCATTGCCACAACAATTGCGTGCAACTGGTCAGCAAGATGTTGATTATATTTTAGGATTGAATGATATTGATGGTCATTGGAAGGAAATGGCGGAGCTAATCAAACCAAATGGCCGGATTGTTTCAATTACCGACAATCAGCATCCCTTGGATCTCGGCTTATTAAAACCTAAAAGTGTAACATTTGCTTGGGAGTGGATGTACACTAAATCATTTTATCAATTACCGACAATGATTACTCAGCATAACACTTTAGAAAAAATTTCGCAGCTTTTAGATCAAGGAATTTTGCATTCCACTCTGCGCCAGAGCTTGGAACCGCTAAATGCAAAAGTCCTGCAGCAAGCACATAAAATGATTGAAAGTAATCATACAATTGGTAAAATCGTTATATGCAACTGAGGTTTTAAATAAAATTCAAGTGATTCAAGGAATGATAAAATGAAGATTTTAATTGATTCAGTCAACGAGTGGAATTTAAAGACAGTTATGCAAATTGAACAAAGCAGTTTTTCAACGCAGGAAGCAGCGGCTCCAACAGCAATGAAAGAAAGACAGCAGCAGTTGGGAGATACTTTTTTAGGAGCTTTTGCAGCAAATCGTTTAGTTGGTTTCATTGTAGGTCCGGCAATTTCAAATCGTTATTTAAATGATGATTTATTTCAGCATGTAGTGCCTAATCCAACTGCAACGGTAGCTCCTTTTCAAGCAGTTTTGAGTTTAGCAGTTGCTTCACCGTATCGTGGACAAAAAATTGGCAGTCAGCTTTTGTCCGCATTAGCAGAACGGGCGACAATTGCGGGGCGTCAAGGAATTACGTTAACTTGTTTGCCATCGTTGATTAGTTTCTATCAAAAAAATGGATTTCATGATGAAGGAATTGCAGCTTCACAACATGCGGGTGAAGTTTGGCATAATTTATTTTTACCGCTGACAGATTAATTAATGAGAGGAAGATCAATATTGCAAGCATTATTATTCGTAAAACCTAAACCAGAACAGTTGACTCGCTTACAGCAGCAATTTCCAGCAGTGACCTTTACAACCGATCAAAAAGCAGCTAGTAAAGCAGAAATTGTTTTGGGCTGGGATAAGTCGTTGACGGCTGAGTTATTAGCAAATCAGCATTTAAAATGGGTACAAGCCAAGTCGGCTGGAATTGATTATTTACCTTTGACAGAATTTAAGGCAAAGAAAATCATTTTGACGAACGCTTCTGGGCTGCATAGCCGCTATATAGCAGAGACGGTTACAAGTTATATATTAATGGAAAATCGCGGTTTACGAGCGGTGATCAAGCAACCTAAAACTTGGTTGACACCAGCTTCATTGGAAACGCGGGAACAAACGGCGCTGATCTTTGGAACTGGCAAAATAGGTTGTGAAATTGCTCGT
This sequence comes from Liquorilactobacillus ghanensis DSM 18630, assembly GCF_001435235.1. GTDB lineage: Bacteria > Bacillota > Bacilli > Lactobacillales > Lactobacillaceae > Liquorilactobacillus > Liquorilactobacillus ghanensis. The sequence continues at coordinate 16,753 of NZ_AZGB01000022.1, forward strand.
TACTGTCATTTTCTGGGGATGCAGACTGTTGGAGTCAATCGGCATGGAATGGATTCACATTTAATAGATGTTTTTGATCAAGTCATTACGACTGATACTTTCAAAGCTGACGGTTATGCTGCTTCAATTGATTTTTTAATTTCAACTTTGCCGGGAACAGCGCAAACTGTTCACTTTTTTAACGAACAGATGCTGCAGCAAGTGAAACCAGGTTATACTTTTATTAATGTTGGTCGCGGAAATACACTAGTTGAAGCTGACTTATTGAAACTATTGGATGATTCATGGATTCGCAGTGCTTATCTGGATGTGTTTGAACAAGAACCATTACCAGCTGCTTCACCACTTTGGCGACATGGAAAAGTTATCGTTACTCCACATATTTCTGGGCAAATTCCGCATTTTCGAGCAGCTTTATATCCTTTGTTTGCAAACAACTTAGATAATTATTTGAGCAACAAACCTTTATACAATTTGGTTGATTTGCAGGCTGGCTATTAGACTAAGGAAGGAATGGTTAATTGTGTTTGATCAGCAATTGCAGGAGCAGATTATTCGAGCGGCTCAAAGTGAACCCAAAACAGTTCAACAGCAATTTTTGAAATTAATGGAAGAAAGCGGGGAAGCGGCTCAAGCCTATTTAGCCAGCATTAAAGCTTCAGGAAACGGTTATAAGCAATTAGATATTAATGATACTAAGGAAGAATTAGCTGATACTTTGCTGGTTGTTTTAGCAATTCTGGTCAAACTTGATTGTCAACCATCGGAGTTAAAGGAATTATTGCAGAAAAAAACACAAAAATGGTTGGATCACCAAACAAAAAGCAAATAATTGCGGTTTTTAACCAGTAATTATTAAGAATAATTGATTTTAAATTTATTTTAGGGTAAACTTAACGTTAAAGTCGAAGAAATGAGTAACTAGTTACCGGTATTTAGAGAGTCATTGGCTGCTGGAAAATGACTACCCAAATTAGTGAAGATGGTTTCTTTATTATAAAGATGAATCGGCTAGTTTTAAATGAACCGATTACGGGTTAACCGTTATCTTGATCGAGGATTTGAATTTATTCAAATCAAAGAATGGTGGTACCACGTGCAAGCGTCCTTTCAACTAGGAAGGGCGTTTTTTTACTTAATTTTTAAGTTCTTAATTTTATAAAGGATGGTGTTTAGAATGAAGAAAAAAACTGATTCAATTCAGTCAGTGGTAGCAACCGGTATTGGTGCAGCAATTATTTTTGTCTTAATGAAGTTTGTCGCTATCCCGACTGGCATTCCCAATACACAAGTTAATGTTGCAGAAGGCTTTTTGCCTTTACTAGCAGCAATCTATGGACCAATTACAGCTGGATTAGCAATTTTTATTGGCCATGCACTTAATGATTTTGTAACCTATGGCTCTCCATGGTGGACATGGGTAATTGTTGATGGACTGGTTGGTGTAGCTTTTGGTTTTTTGAAAAATAAGTTACAAATTCAAGCTGGTGCATTATCGGTAGCCAAGTTAGTTTGGTTTAATATTTACCAAGTTATTGTTAACTTTATTGGTTGGGTATTATTGGCACCAACAGGGGATATTTTAATTTATCATGAACCGGCTGGCAAAGTTTATATTCAAGGATTAACAACTTGGGTAGTTAATAGTCTTTCGGTAGCAATTATTGGTACAATTTTATTAGTTCTTTATTCGCGGACTCGTACCAAACATGGCAGTCTGAAGAAGGAAGATTAATTTATGGTTAAACCGATCATTCATTTTAAAAATTTTTCTTTTCAATATGATAGTCAGGCTGAAAAAACATTAAAGGACATTAATCTTGATATTTTTCCTGGAGAAAAAGTTTTGCTGGCGGGAGCTTCTGGATCTGGCAAATCAACTCTTGGACGGTGTCTTAATGGTTTAATTCCTGAGGCTTTTCCTGGTAAAATGACTGGAACTTGTTTGATCAATGGGCACCAGGCAAAAGACAGCTCAATCTTTGAGCTGTCTTTTGATGTTGGAACGGTTTTGCAAGATCCAGATAGTCAGTTTGTCGGGTTGACAGTTGTTGAAGATCTAGCTTTTTCGCTTGAAAATGATTGTCAGCCGCAAGCCAAAATGCAAGCTGCTACTCGTGAGTGGGCACAAAAACTTCAATTAACCGAGTTTTTACAGCACTCACCACAAGAAATATCCGGTGGACAAAAGCAGCGTGTAGCAATGGGGGGAGTTTTAATTGATGAAAGTAAGATCCTTTTGTTTGATGAACCATTAGCTAATCTGGATCCAGCTGCTGGCCAAGCAACTATGCAGTTGCTGAACCATCTAGCAGCACAACAAGATTTAACGGTGATTATCATTGAGCATCGAATTGAAGAGGTTTTGTCAGCTGGAATTGATCGGTTGGTTTTATTAAAAGACGGTCAAGTTGCTGCCAATGATCGACCGGAGAAGCTTTTAGTCACCGGCAGTTTAGCAGAACTTGGTTTGCGTGAACCGTTATATTTGAGCGCTCTTCGTCGTGCGGGAGTCAATTTAGCTGAATGTTCATCTTTACTTGATGTTCAGCAAATCAATGCGGCTGCTTTACCGCAAGCTTTACAGCAATGGGATACAGAGTTGGAACTTTCATCGGCAGCTAAGCCAAAGATTCCTTTATTAGAAGTTGAGCAGTTGGACTTTGGCTACCAACCTGACCGACCGATTATCAAGAATTTATCATTTACTCTTTATCAAGGAGAAATGGTTAGTTTGGTTGGCAAAAACGGAACCGGTAAATCAACTTTAAGTAATTTGATTGCAGGCTTTTTGACTCCTACTGCTGGGAATATTAAATTTACCGGGAAAAATTTATTAAAATTATCAGTCAAGCAACGAGCAGAAAAGATTGGCTATATTCTGCAAGATCCTAATCAAATGATTTCGCAGACCAAAATTTTTGATGAAGTTGCCAGTGGCTTACGGTTACGCAATGTAGCAGAGGCAACGATTAAGGAAAAAGTTATTGAAATTTTACGGATTTGTGGGTTATATGAAATGCGTAACTGGCCAATTGCTGCTTTAAGTTTTGGTCAGAAAAAGCGAGTTACAATTGCTTCAATTCTAGTTTTAGCACCACAAATGTTGATTTTAGATGAACCGACAGCTGGTCAAGATTTGTATCATTATACGGAAATTATGAACTTTTTAGAAAAATTGCAACGGCAACAGCATTTAACGATTGTTTTAATTACGCATGATATGCATTTAATGTTGGAATACACTCAGCGGACATTGGTTCTAAGCAATGGTTCACTGTTAGCGGATGCAATACCGGCGGCTGTTTTAACCAATGATCAAATTATTCAACAAGCGTCTTTAGCGCGAACAAGTTTGTTTGATCTGGCAGAAAGGTTTAAATTACCATCGGCAACGGATTTTGTAAGTAAATTTATTCAAGCAGAAAGGCAGGAAAGAATAGATGACTGAAAATTTGTTTATCGGTTATATTGACCGCCCAACTTTTCTGCATCATTTAAGTGGAAGTACTAAGTTAATTGGTTTTATCAGCTTTTCAATTATTGGAATGGTAACATTTGATACGCGATTTCTATTAGGCATTTTGATTATGTCTTTAGTTTTATTTCATTATGCACAGATTCGTTATCGCGAAGTAGCTCTAATTGTAAAAGTTATTATTGCTTTTGCTGCTTTGAATTTAATTATGGTTTATGTTTTCGGCCCAGGTTATGGAATGCAGATTTATGGAACTAAGCATTTAATTTTGGGAAACTCGCAACACTATTTTAATTTGTCATGGGAAGAATTATTTTATCTGTTTAATCTGTTGTTAAAGTATGTTTTTGCGGTACCTTTAGCATTAATTTTTTTGTTAACGACTAATCCCAGTGAATTTGCAGCTAGTTTAAATAAAATTGGCATTTCTTATCGAATCAGCTATGCCTTTGAAATTGCCTTACGGTATATTCCTACCGTTCAGCGAGACTATCGAACAATTAGTTTAGCGCAGCAAGCTCGTGGATATGAAATGTCAAAAACCGCGCCTTTAATGCAACGAGCTAAAGGTGCGGTTCAGATACTATTGCCATTAATTTTTACTAGTTTGGAACGAATTGAAACAATCAGTCAAGCGATGGCGTTACGGCGTTTTGGGCAGCAGCATAAACGAACTTGGTACATGGCACGTCCCTTTAAAACAGCTGATTACCTGAGCTTAATAGTGATTGCTGTTTGGTTGATTTTAGGTATTTATTTATTCAAAGTCAATAATGGACGTTTTTGGAATCCATTTAAATAGTTTTAATGATATTGACGTACTTTAGGTGGGGTGTAGCTGGTAATAAATTCAGCTGCTTGTTGCAAGTTATCGGCAAAACAGAGTTTTTGGAAATCAGTTGCTGAAAGAAATCCTTCAGTGACCATTTGTCTAAAGAATTTTTCTAGTAGATTATAGTAGCCGTTAGCATTGTACAGAATGCAAGGAGCAGAATTGTCACCAACACGAGTCCATGAATAAGCTTCACTGATTTCTTCTAATGTTCCAGCACCGCCTGGCAAAGCTAAACAAACATCAGCTGCTTCCAGCATCTTTTGTTTACGAATAGCCATATTATCTACGATCGTCAGTGAAGTTAATCCGGCTAGAGCTGCACCGCGTTGATAAAGATTTTCTGGCATGAAACCGTAAACGTGACCGCCATCCATTAAAACCGTTTTAGCTAGAATACCCATTAGACCAACGCCACCGCCGCCATAAACCAAATCGTATCCCTGTTTAACCAGCCAATGACCGACTGCTAAAGTCATTTCTTTATAGATTGGATTTTTACCTGCATAAGCACCGCAATAGACTGCTATTTTTTTCATAAACATCGCCTCAAGATAGATAATTTAAGTTATACAGTCATTGTAGCAAAGCAAACTAAAAAGAAAAAGCTGACACAGATGCGAATTATTATTTACTTACTGAAATGTATAGTATAAAATATGAGTTGTTAAGTTTTTTAATAACTGAATCGCGATGGTGTTCGCATAATATCGTAAGATTGATGACGCCTGCCTAATTAATAATTGGGTAGGTGTTTTTTTATTAGCAATTTGAGAGGAAGGATAAATTTGAATCAGGCTAAGTGTTTATTAAGTATTGCTTTTTTTGGAGCTATTGGAGGCTGCTTACGTTATTTTATTGGGATTGCGTTTCCTTTTATGGGAACTATTGTCGTCAATTTGCTAGGTTGCTTTTTACTAGGATTTTTAACTTTTCTTTGGCTTAATTTTCATACAGTTGCTTCTTGGCTGTCTTTAGGTTTAGGGACCGGTTTTGTCGGTTCTTTTACGACATTTTCTGGTTTTTGCTTGGATAATGTAAAACTTTTATTAGCTCATCAAATGTTTACAGCTGCAGGCTATATATGTTTAAGCGTTGTCGGTGGTTGGTTAGCAGCTAAGTTGGGAATGACAGTTGGTATTTATGTTGGACAGCGACTGCAGTTAGGAAAGGATAGATAAATGTTAATTGTCCTGCTTGGATTAGGATCCTCAATTGGTGCTGTTTGCCGTTATTTAATTACTCAAATTTTATCGAAAAAATCAAACTGGTCTTGGGCAACTTTGATAATTAATTTAAGTGGTTCATTTTTATTAGGAATTTTATTTGGCAGTAAATTAAATACCCCGCTTTACTTGATTTTAGGTAGTGGTGTTTTGGGTGGATACACTACATTTTCAACTTTGAATATTGAATTACTGTTTTTGCATCGCTCCCATAGATACCGTTTGGAACTTGGATACGCAATCGGTAGTTATTTGCTTGGATTTTTATTAACATTATTCGGATTTATGCTTGGTCAGGCTTTGACTATGAATTAAATTTTTCTTAACGGTTAGCTGATGATGAACAGAAATTGCTTGTTGAGCGTTTGGCCAAAATAGTCCAGTGAAATTGCGAAAAGTGAAAGTGAAACCGTATTCGGACTGCAATTGCTTAATAATCTCTTCCAGATAAGCAAGATCATAGTGAGTAACTCGATGCAATGGGAAAGAGTGGGGGAGCTGCGGTGGTTGCTGTAGCTCAAAAAAGAAATTAAAGGTTTGATCAAATTTATTATTAACGACTAAAATCTGATAGCGGGCCTTAATATGCGGTTTGAAATATTGTGTAATCCGACGACTGATTAAACGTGCTTCGTTATGAGATTTTTGGGAATTATTCAAAGGTATTGCCACCATTATGTCCTCCTACTAGATTAATTCTTTGTTTAAAAGTACCACCTTGAGTCAAACTGTTAGCATACATAATAGCTCCTTTACCAAATTTACCACGAATTTGATCTATCAGCTGATTAAATGCAATCTGTTTCAGTTGCTGTTCCGGTGGTAAAAACAAATTTAGTTGATCTGCCTGTTTTACTACTAACTGACTGAAACCAACGCTAATTCTTCTGACCGGGGCGCCATTCCAAGAACTACTAAAAATATTTAACAGCTGTTGTTCAAGCTGAAAACTATTATCTGTTAACTCAATTTTTTGTTCGTGAGCAAAGCCGCTGGAGTTTATAGTAGTTGCAGCTAAGGAATAGCCAATACTGAGTCGAATGCAACTGGTGCATAGATGCCGATGCCGCATTCGGGCAGCAACTTGTTGACAAATTTCTTTGATAACAACTTCAATTTCTGATCGACGATAATAATCGCGAGGTAAAACTTGAGAATTTTCTAAACTTGTTTTACGCGGCCTTAATTGGTCTTCTAATTGACTGCGATCAATTCCCCAAGCGAGTGCAAATAATTGGGTACCAATAATTCCGAATTCACGTTGTAAAGCTGCTGGATTAGTATGGGCCAATTCGCCAATACTGTTAATTCCCAAGCGTTGCAGATGAGCTGCCGTTCGCTGACCAATACTCCAGATATTAGTTAAGCGTGTAATCGGCCAAACTTTTGCAGCAAAGGTATTATAGGTCAAACAAGCTGATAATTGTGAGGAATTTTTGGCAAATAAATCAAGAGCCAGTTTAGCTTGCAGAGGATTTTCGCCGATGCCAACGGTCGTATACAATCCTAATTGCTTTTTAACTGCGATTTGAATTTGATGAGCTGCAGCCTGCGGTGTTTTACCAAATAAATTCCAAGAATGGGTCATATCTAAGATTGATTCATCGATCGAATAAGGGTAAACATCTTGTTCGGTCGTAAATTGTGTGAAAATTTTATTAATTGCCAGATTCTTTTTAATATATAAATTCATTCGTGGAGGAACGATCATCAACCGTGAATCGTGAGGCAAGTCACGCCAACGATCAACATTGTGAATTCCGAATAAATCTTTAGCTCGTGGTGAAGTTGCCAAAACCAGACCACCATTCGTATTGTCTTGCTCGGACATAACCACTAGAATCGAACGCAGCGGATTCAAACCGCGTTCAACACTTTCAACGCTGGCATAAAACGATTTGTTATCAATTAAAAAAAAGATACCATGCGGTTCTGTTGAGTAGTTAATGGCACTCACCTTCTTTTACGCTTTAATTAAATTATACAAACATATGTTCGCTTTTGCAAATAAAATTTAATTTTAGACTCTTATTATTATTTATTATTTACGATTAGGAATGTTTGTTGTTAAAGATATAGCTTTTATTTGCTACATACATCTTGAAATAGTATGATAAACACCATAGGCAAAAAAGTAAATCAATGATATCTGAACAAATGGCGATTCAGAACTTATACTTCAAATCAGCACAATATTAATAACTGTTTTGTATTTTGCAAATATTGCCTAGGAAAGGCGTATTTATTTTAATGGAGGATTTAAAAGTTGATTCGGTAATTGAATTAAGGTCACCGTTAGTTGAAGCTGCTCCTTATCTATTCAAATTGATCAATCAGGAACGACAATTTTTTGAACGCTGGCTTCCGTGGGCAACAGCCATTAAATCTGTTAAAGATGAAGCATTTTTTTTAATTTGTGCGCAGAAAAAAATTGCTGATAACGAACTGTGGTTATGGGTCATTTACTATAATCAACGGCCAGCGGGAATAATAGATCTTCATCAGCTTGATTTAACCAATTGCCATGGTCAAATTGGATACTGGTTGGGCAGAATCTACCAAAAACATGGTATAATGACAGCGTCCTTGAATAAACTTACGGATTATTTATTTGCTACTGATCGATTGCACCGTTTGGATCTGCTGATCGAAGCCAGCAACCAGACAAGTTATGCTGTTGCTCAGCGTGCTGGATTTAAACAACAAACTGTTTTGCGAGATTATCTTTTGCGGAATCAGGTTTTTTGTGATGCAATCTTGTTTTCTAAAATTGCCGGATAGTTAGTTAAGCCTAAGGAGGAATTCTAAATGGGATATCAGATCAAATCAGAACTGAAAGATGTCGGTTATCAAGTCCGCAATCAAATTGGAGATCATGTAATTTTAGCTGATGAACCAGTTAAAGCTGGTGGAACAGATGCTGCTCCAAATCCAGTCCAATATTTATTGACAGCTCTTAATAGCTGTTTATCGATTACTGCTAAGAGCATGGCTAGGAAACATCCACAAATTGGTTTGAAAAAATTTGAAATAACTACTACCGGAACAGTTAAACGATTTGCCGATAAAACTTCAAAAGTAGCGGAAATTAAAGTCCATTTTGAAGTTGAAACAGATTTGCCATTAGCTGATCAGCAGCATTTTGTACAATCGGTTATTAAATACTGCACCGTGCATTCTTCGCTTGACCCAGCAATTGAAATAAATTTCGAATATTAAAATCAATTTATTGTGTGCAAAGTAAAATTACAATTTTTTAGTTCATTGCTATCAAAAATAACTTAAAAGTTTCTTTATAGTAGGAATTAAATTGCAGAAAACTATTTGATTTAGATTTATTATATATGGTAGTCAAAAACTGACAGTTAGAGCAAAGAAAACATGTATATTCGATCAGAAAAGTATAATGACAATGAACAATACAAGGAGTATTTTAGATGAATAATATTTTGGCAGTTAATCAACTGAATAAGTCTTTTGGGAAAAAGCATGTTTTACAGGATGTTTCATTTACCGTAGCGCCCGGAGAAGTGGTTGGCTTGATCGGACCAAATGGAGCTGGAAAAACTACTGTCATGAAAGCTATTCTTGGCCTTTTCCCTTGGGAAAGCGGTCAGATTGCAATTAATCAGCAACCAGTAACAGTTTCGTCTCATCAAGTTTTAGATGATGTAGGTGCTCTAATTGAATATCCGGGTATTTATCCATTCCTAACTGGTTATCAGCATTTGGAATTATTTGCAACTGGAAAAGATAAACAGCAACGAATTGATCAAGTGATCGAGCAATTGAAAGTTGGTTCTTACATTCAGCGCAAAGCCAAATCTTATTCATTAGGAATGAAACAAAAATTAGGAATAGCTCTTGCTTTGCTGAATCATCCACAATTAGTCATTTTAGATGAACCAATGAACGGGTTAGATCCACAGGCTACTAGAGATTTGCGAGATCTGATTATGACATTAGCTAAACAAGGAACGAGTTTCTTGATTTCGAGCCATATTCTGAGTGAACTGGAAAAAATTGTGCAGGAAGTAGTTATTATTGACCAAGGAAAAATTATTAAGCAAGCATCCATTAATGATTTGGCAGCAACTGGTCACAGTTTTATCTTGCTTAAAACCGATGATAATTCTCGGGCGCAGCAAGTGTTAACCAAGGCTGGTTATCAAGCTGAATTGAGCGGTGAACAACTTAAGCTTGAACAAAAAGACGAAAAAGAGTTAGCACAAGTAATTCAGGTTTTGACTGAACAGCAGCTCAATATTCTTGATGTGCAGCACCAGCATAATGATTTAGAAGCCTCGCTCTTAGATTTATTGAAAAAAGATCAGTCACAGCAAGTAAAGGAGTAATTAGATGCTTACGTTAGTTCAACAAGAGTTATTTAAACTAGTTCATAAAAAAAGTACATGGATTTTAGCGGTATTACAACTTGTCTTAATGATTGTTTCAGCCGTTTTGGGTAAAAACAATAGTGATACGTTGGATGTAAAAAGTATTTTTATCAGTGGTTTCGGCGGATTAAGTTGGATTGTTTTCATTATGATTGTGGCATGTAGCTCAGCCATTGCGATGGAATTTCAATATGGTACTATCAAGGAATTGTTATATCGTCGTTATTCACGCGGCATGATCTTAGTTAGCAAATGGTTGACCATGTTGATATATTCAATTGTTTATTATGTAGCAACTTTTTTGATTTCAATAATTTTGCAGTTACTGTTGTTTAGCTCAGATTTTAGTCTATCAGATACCTATCAAAATAACCATTCTTATTTAGCAGCCGCTGGTTTAACATATCTAGGTAATTTTATAATCTTATGGTTATTGTTAAGTCTGGTGTTATTGCTGGCAAACATTTTTAAAACAACAGCTGCAGCAATCACAGTAGGAATTATTGCCTACTTTGCAACCAGTATTATTTCAAGTGTTATGTTTGCATTAATGACTCGCTGGGAATGGCTCAAGTGGAATCCATTTAACATGTTGCACTTACCAAGTCAGATGCTGAATGGTAAAATATTTAAGATATTGACTTTGCTGTCTACCCCAGAGATGGTAATTGGAAATCTAGTTTATATTGCTATTTTCTTAGGTTTGGGCTTCTTAGTATTTCGCCGGCGAAATGTTTAATAAGTCAATTCTTATTAGATAAAAGTTCAACTTGTGGGCTTTTATCAAAACGAATTCATAAAATAAATTTTGGTATAGCTTGACTTTAAGAAACCGTTTTCATATAATGTGTTTGTAGAGAATTAGGCTTCAATGATATTATTGAAGCTTGACTCTTCGTCAAACCGGTCGCGCTGATAACCGATAATTTAATAGTAGACGAGTAAATTTTGACTTGGTTTCAATCTTCAAGATAATAGCTATCCTGTAATTTGGATATAAGTACGGATCAATATATAGACCGGTTCAAGGATATAACTTGCATAGTTATATCCTTTTTTATGTATTCAATAGCTGCTCGCACAATCGTTAATTAGGTTGCAGAAACTTGTTGGCGTAAGTTTAAGTCGTATTCAATTATTTTAAAGTAGGTTGACTTGCAAAATTGGCGATTTTAGTAGACAATTAATGAATACGATTGACAGTATAGGAGGAAGAACCTTTGTCTTCAGCGCAAAAGACCTACTTAGTTTTGATTATAATTGCTTTAATTTTAATGTTGGTGATTTTTTTTGGTTTGTCTTGGGGATTCCCATTTCAAATGGTTATTATTGGGGCAGTTGCTTGTTTTATTTTTGCAATTATCATGACAATAATTTTGTTGTTTTCACTAATGTTTGATTCTAGTCGTCATCATTAACAAAAATTCGCGAAATTTTTGAATTAATCAAGGGGATTTTCTATGAAAGAAAGCAAATGGATCAAATTTCTTGGCGGACATGATTCTTTATACACCATCTTGATGCTTGGATTACTAGGAATCGTAATTTGGATATTCTATCAGGTGAAATTTATTTTTAAACCATTGGTGGTTATTTTTGGAACTTTATTACCACCAATTATTTTAGGACTGGTTTTATATTACGTACTTAATCCGCTGGTCAAGCGACTTGATAAAAAGTGGGGCAGAACTTGGATCATTTCGGTGATCTATTGTGTCATTTTAATTTTATTGGTCTTGGCAGGAGTGGGTTTATTCTTTTCGATTCGGAATCAGTTGGCAGAATTTTTGCAGAATTTCCCAGAAATTTTAACAAGTTTTCAGCAAAAATCACATACCTTTGTAGCTAGCCTGCCTTTTAACGGTACAATAGAAAAATCCATTAATTCAATTGATATTTCAAGTAATAAATTATATCAGTACGTTGAACAGTATATCCAGCAGGGATTTGATGGTTTTAGTAGTCTTTTCTCAGCTTTGACAACTATTTTGTTGACGCTTTTCACCGGACCAATTGTGGCATTCTTTTTATTGAAGGATAAAGAAAAATTTTTTGGCTTTGTTAATAAAATTATTCCACCACTTTTTCGAGCGGATTTTCATGAATTAGGGGCAATTGCTAACCAGCAGATAGGTGGTTATCTAAAAGGACAAATTGTCGCTTCAATTATTTTGGGTTTGATTTATTGGCCATTATTTTATTTAATTGGCATCAAGTATGCGACTATTTTAGCTTTAACAGCGGGTGTTTTTAGTATTATTCCGTATATCGGTTCTTTTGTAGCTTTTTTACCGGGGCTGATTATAGCCTTTCAAATTTCATTTTGGATGGCACTTAAATTCATAGTTGTTTGGTTCGTGGTTCAGTTTCTCCATGGTCAACTAGTAGTTCCGCGAGTAATGGGAAATAACTTGCAGATTCATCCATTGACGGTTTTACTAGTTTTATTGGTTATGGGCGATCTTTTGGGATTGGTCGGTGTTATTTTTGGAATACCGCTTTATTGTCTGTTAAAAGTCGTGGTTATTTATTTATTCCGTCGATTTAAGCGCCGCTATAACTTTTTCTATGGTGATAAGGGGAAATATGAAGATACGGAATTCAGTAGAAATAAATATCTTGATAAATAGTTGCTGCTAACTTATTATTATTTTCTGGAAGGGCACTTTAAATCTTCTGACTTATTGATATAATATAAATAAAGTGGGGGGATTTTTTTATGAATGTTTCTGGAATTAATCAATATACACCAATACAAAATAACAATAATCAAACTGCGACTGCAACACAGGCAGCGAACTTTTCACAAAATTTGGCTACCAGCCAAGCAGCTTTGGCAACTAAAACAGTTACTGCGCAAAAAGGAGATACTGTTTGGGGATTTGCGCAAAAATATGGTAGCACTGTTCAGCAAATAACTGATCAGAACCATTTGAAGGATCCCAATCTTATTTTAATTGGACAAAAATTAAAAATCCCTGTTTCACAAACAACAACGCCAACGGTTGCGGCACAAGCTTATCTTACGAATCAACCGACTAATGCAAATAATCCGTCAGCAGTTCAGACAGATACTAAAAGCAGTAATTCAATTGTTCAGCCGCTTAGTGATGCTGAGGAAAAAGCACGGGCTTATATTGTTCAGCATGAATCAGGCGGTAATTATAATGCACGTAATGGCAAATACATTGGTAAATATCAGTTGGACAGTTCTTATTTAAACGGAGACTATTCACCGGCTAACCAGGAAAAAGTTGCCGCTAATTATGTTGCTAAACGCTATGGCAACTGGGAAAATGCGATGAAACATTGGGAATCGCACAATTGCTATTAAGTTCCAAGTGGCTTAGAAAACTAAAATAACATAGTTTAGTAATTATTTTTAACTGCATACCAATAAAGGCTGACATAATTGATATTACTAGCAATAAATAATTAATTTTGTTAGAGCTGTACAAGTCAATTATTTAATTTGAATAATCGACGGTTAATAGCAATATTGAGAAGTCTGGAACTACAATTAAACTAATGGATAAGCAATTTACTTATCAAGTGAATATGTTTTTTGTTGATTGAAAGGGCTGAGAAGTTTTAGCTAAACGCGCTTGGCAATACTAGTGATTGAATAGAAATTTTCACTTGATTGAGTTCGAATGTTCAGAGGATCAATGCGAGATTCATGTATTTGGTTGTAAATGGGTGAAGATGCAGCTATAGCTGTGAAGCCCATTTTTTTATTGTAAAATTTTAGGTAACTAGCAGAAAGGTGAGGACTTTGAAAGAACAACCAGTGAAATTGATTTTAAATCAAGAGCAGCTTTCACAATTGAATTTACCTGTAGGAACTAAACTGCAAGTAGATTTTAGTGGTGATTCATCAGACAATGTTGCTATTCATCCGTTGCATTTTCTGAAAGAAAATATCAGTTGGGTGTGGTTGTTAAGTCCATCATTGATTTCAATAATAATTTTTACGATTTATTTTCTTAATAATAAAGTTCGCCAAATTCCACTGTCTGGTTATAATTCATTGGCTAATTGGACGATCGTGGTAGGTACGATTAGTGGGTCTTTACTATTTAGCTGTTTTTATTTTAAAGATCGTTGTCAGATTCAGCAATGGTTCGGGAAAAAAATGTATTGGCGGAGTATGTTGACGATTATTGCTTCGTTTGTAATTATTTTGGCGATCGGTCTTTTAGCCTTCTTTTGGCTGCTAGAAACTATTTTTAAGGGGATTTCTTTTGATTTATGGACTGCAGCTTTTATCTTCGGCTTATTCATTTGTATTATTAATTTTTTGATGTTCTATGCGGTTGCCAATCTATCTGCGGACTCAATTTTCAAGTTATTGATTACAGTGATTATCGGCGGTGCTCTGGCATCGATGATTACTAATAGCAATAAACGTTGGTGGACCTATAATGTCAGTTTTTTAGGAACGGCTAAAGCCAGCAATGCTTGGCAATTTAATTTGACATTGATTGTATCAGCCTTGCTTCTTTTGGCGCTAGTTGATTTTTTGTTTTCGAATTTGCAGACACATTTTCCCAATAATCGACGTTTGCTGATTTTACGACTATTATTGACTGTTTTTTCGCTGAGCTTAGGTGCAGTAGGGATTTTTGCCAACAATGCAGGATTGTGGCATCAGCTGCATACCGATGCAGCAACCATGATGATTCGGGTCTTGATTATTATTATTTTAACAGTTAATTTTTTGCTGCCGGATAGTCCCCCACAGTTTCAACAAATATCTTACGTAACAGCCGCCGTTTTGATTTTTAGTTCATTATTATTTCAACCGATCGGCTATTTATCACTGACGGCATTTGAACTGATTGCTTTTATATTAGCTTTTGCCTGGCTGTTATTATTATTGCAGCATTTGCAGACGCTTGCTGGTAAAAATGTTAATCATTTGAAATTAGAGGCTATCATTATTGCTGATAAAAATAAAAAGACTTCTGTCCATTAAGGCAAGAAGTTTTTTTACTTTTATCAGCAAATTTTTTCGGCTAAATGAGCATAGTGCTTATACAGCAATGCAAATTTAGAACGATATTCGTTTTTCCAAGGTTTATCGCGACCACAGAAATGCAAAAAAACAGTATGGGCAATTACCCAATTAAGATCCCAACTGCCGCCACTGATCATTTCATAAATTAATGATTTTCGAGCATCATAATTATAGATCTGATCAGGAACTGAATAAATCTGTCCACCATAAAGCGAATTTAGAATGTCTTGGTCCGGTAAAATTAAAGTAGTTCGATTCTCAGCAATAAAGTTTTGCAAATCAGCAGCATTAATTTTCTTTTTAGCTTGCGGAACATTGATCAGTAAAACCCCTGAATTGTAGTATTCTTCAGCTTCATACATTTTTAACCGGACCTTATTAACAACTTTAGTAAAATTGGTCAGTTGTGAATGACTGGCAGCTGCGTATAAGTAATCATCAATATCTGTTTGGTATAAAGGCAAAATATTATTAATACATAAGATATCAGCATCAAGATAGATGATTTTTTCTACACCATCGGGCAGGTAGTTTTGTGCCAACAACCGATAGTAAATAGTTTCCGGATACCGTTTAGTTTGTGGAGCGTGATGAAACTTGTCTTTCTTTAAAGTTAAGATTGTACAGTCGATTTCAATTTTTTGGCAAAAAGTTAATAATTCTTTTTGCCGTCGTAATTTTTTTTGCAGAATATAAATGTGGAAACTACAACCAGGTGAATTAATTTTTATTGAAAAAAGTAAGGTTTTTAACTGGGTTACAAAATGATCATCAATTGAAAAAAGTAGATTTACGTTTTCCATAAGCGCTCCTTTGAAGTTAAAATTAAAATCTAAGCATACTTAATTTTAACATATCAAAAAAGCAAGAAAAATCAAGCTCAAGAAAAATAAAAGGTAGTTGAAAATATTTTTCGGTAAACCTAACTAAAATGATTGTGACTGTGATAAAATCTAATTAGAGGAGGTGATATGAATGAATAAAGTTGAACGCGAAACGATTGATGCTCGGATTGATGATATCAAGGTTGTTCTACAAGAAAAACATGAATTTTTAAGTGTTGTTGAAATGGTTAATGTGCTTAATTCGTTGAAACACGATATCGAAACGATTTAATGCGGGCAAGCCAATAAATTAATGTCTGTATGTTGTGAACTGCAAATAGGTTTTAATTTGTTTACTTAACAAGGTGAGCTTTAACAGAGATATTGGTCTTTGTTAAAGCTTTTTTTATTAGCTTTTAGTACAGCTTGTGAAATCTTTCATGAAGGATGTCACAATAATTTGTGACGAAATGCGGTCTAGCTTCAATTGTAAACGGATACATTAGACCATATAATTATAAATGAAAAGGAGGTTGGTTGCTATGGAAGCAAAAGCAACAAAAGTACAAAAGAGTTCATTTAAAACTAAAGTTCAAAAATTTGGAACTAGTTTAAGCAGTATGATCATGCCAAACATTTCCTCATTAATTGCTTGGGGGTTAATTACAGCAATTTTTATGGCGGCAGGCTGGTGGCCCAATGCTAAGATTGCTACCTTGATCAATCCAATGAAATTATATCTGATTCCATTATTAATTGCTTATGTCGGTGGTCGGATGGTTTATGAAGAACGTGGAGCAGTTGTTGGGGCAATTGCTGTAATGGGAGTGATTGTTGGATCTAATATCCCGATGTTTTTAGGGGCAATGATCATGGGACCATTAGGCGGTTGGTGCATGAAAAAGTTTGACCAAGTATTTAAAGATAAGGTCAAAACCGGTTTTGAAATGCTCTATGATAACTTTTCCAGCGGCATCTTGGGTATGCTACTTGCAATTTTTGGATTATTCATTGTCAATCCATTAGTTGTTGCTGGAAATAATCTAATCAGTAAAGGTGTTGATTGGATCATTTCAATTCATATGTTGCCATTAGCTAATATTTTTATCGAGCCTGCAAAAGTTTTGTTTTTAAATAATGCGGTTGGTAATGGCATTTTGGTTCCATTAGGGATTCAGCAATCTGCATCAGCAGGCAAATCAATTCTCTTCTTATTGGAAGCTGATCCTGGTCCGGGTTTAGGTATCTTATTAGCTTTCATGGTTTTTGGTAAAGGGATGACAAAAGCATCTGCCCCTGGAGCAGCCATTATTCAATTCTTTGGCGGAGTTCATGAGATTTATTTCCCATATGTGTTAATGAAACCGTCTTTGATTTTAGCGGCGATTGCCGGTGGTGTTAGTGGTACATTTACTTTCTCCTTACTGGGAACCGGTTTAAAAGCTGCTGCTTCACCAGGTTCAATTATCGCTGTTTTGTTAATGACGCCTAAGGGAAATTATTTACAGATTTTAACCGGAGTCGCGGTTGCGGCAATTGTATCGTTTGTTGTTGCTGCTTTGGTTTTGAAAACTGATAAATCAGGTACAGATGACCTATCAGAAAAACAAGCCAAAATGGAACAAATGAAAGCTGAATCCAAAGGCAAAGATGTTCCATCAGCCCAAACTGCTGCTCAATCAGTTAAAGCTTACAAAGATGTCAAAAGAATTATTTTTGCTTGTGATGCAGGAATGGGTTCATCTGCAATGGGTGCTTCATTATTAAGAGATAAAGTCAAAAAAGCTGGGATCAAAAATATTCCAGTAACAAATACAGCTATTAATCGTTTGAAAGATGAGGATGGATTATTAGTAATTACGCAAGCCGAATTAGCAGATCGCGCAAGTCAAAAGACACCAAATGCAATGCATATTGCTGTTGATAATTTCTTAAGCAGCAATAAATATGACGAAGTTGTTTTAAATTTGAAGACGCTAAGCCAGATTGATTCGCAAGTTGCCGAAAAAGAAACAAAATCAGCTCAAAATACCAACCAAGCTGGTCAACTTGATTATCAAGCGATTAAAGAAGTTGATTTCATTCATCATGATCAACATGTTGGTTCTGCAACCATGGCAGCTTCATTATTCAAAGATCGTTTGAAAAAGGTTGGTAAAAATGTTCCAGTCAAAAATATGGAAATTGATGATCTGGATGATGATCAGGGACATTTAGTAATTGTTACTAAAGAAGCTGAAAAGAACCTTAAGCTACGTTATACCAAAATTCAAGTTGTAAGTGTTGCTAATTTGTTAGAAGCAAAGGAATACGATTATATTGTTGAACATCTTGCTTGAAAAGGATGATAAAAATTGATCCTACTATCACCGCGTCAAAAAAATATTTTGCAGCAACTAGTTCAAAATCCGCACGGAATGAAAATTAATAGTTTAGCCAAAGAAGCTGGTATCAGCCGTCGGACAATTTATCGCGAATTTTCAGAATTAAAACTGTATTTAGATCAACACCATTTGGCAATTGAAAACGCAAACGGTAATTATCAATTGACAGGTACAGAAGATGCCATTCAAGCGTTAGTGACAGAAATTGCTCAACAGCCAATTGAGTCAGTCATGAGTGCTAAACAGCGGCAAGCAGCCTTAGCTTGTTTATTGTTGCTAAAGGATCAGCCAGAAAAAATTTTTTCCTTAGCAGTTAGTCTGGATGTCAGCGAAGGAACTATTCAACGTGATTTAAAACAGCTTGAAGCATCTTTAGCTGAATATCATTTGCAAGTTGATACGAAAAAAAGTGTTGGGGTCGAAGTTTTAGGCAGCGAAGCCCAGCGAAGATTGGTTTTAGGCGGAATATTGACAAGTCAATTAAATGAATATGAGTTTTTTGAATATTTACAGCAAGATGAAGTTAATAAAAAAACAAATTTTTTCTTGCAGCTTTTACCAAAAAACATCTTACAAGAATGTGCTCAAGCTTTGAAACAGCAAGATGTTTCAAAGAAAACTCGTTCGGATATTCAAGAAGTGCAACTAATACTGATTTTAGCAATTTCGTTGATTCGAATGCGGCATGCTGCAATTAAGGCTTATCGGGTCAAAGCACCGCAAAAACTGTTTAAATATCGTCAACAAGCTATAGCCGTTTTTCAAACTTTTTCAACTGCAATACAAGCGCGGGTAACTACTGCCGAAGTTGATTTTATGGCAGTCCAATTTCAAGGAATTGATTATCAACTTGACTTGAAAAATTGGGGTGATGACTATGATTTGCAGATTGCTTACCAGATTAAGCGGTTAGTTTATCAAGTTTCACAAATAGCAAACTGGAATTTTAATCATGATCATGATTTACTAGAGCGTTTGACTAAGCACATCGGATTGTTATTACAGCACCATGGACCGGAGCTCCCTGATGTACCGATCAGTTTACTGAGCAATATTGCTGAAAAATATCCTCAATTTTTTCAAGCTATCCAACAAGCATTGCCGCGCGAATTTCCCGAATATCATTTTTCGACAACTGAGCAAGAATTAATTTTACTTTATTTTGCTAACAGTTTTGAAAACGCCAGCAGTACAGGACAATTAAAGGCGTTAGTAATTTGTGCCAATGGTATCGGAGCTGCCAGTATTTTAAAGAATCGATTGCAGCAAGAAATTTCAACAATTTCTGAAGTTCAGATTGCTAAAGTATCGCAACTTAAAACGATCCAGCCAAATCATTTTGATTTAATTCTATCAACTTTAAAACTACCTGGATTTAACTGGGATTATCAGGTCGTAAGTCCATTATTGCTGGGGGATGAGTTACAGCGAATTAAGGAGTTGGTCCGTTCTTTAAACAAAAGGACCCCGGTACAATCAGAAGTTAAGCAATCAGTTGATAAAAAACGCACCGCTTTGGCCCAAATCGAGCAAAATTTCCAGCGTACAACTATTTGTCGTCAGTTATTGCAACAAATAGAATTAGTCAAAATTGCTAACGATCAGCAAGATCTGACCAAAATTTTAGCACTGGTTTTACAACAGGTTCCGTCAACTGTAGTAACTAATCGGCAAATTATTCAAGATGCGATGTTACAGCGAATTAAATTAGCTCCAGTAGGAATTCCCGATAGTCAGATTGCTCTAGTTCATGCGACTGATAAAACAGTTAATTGTCCTTTCTTTTCAATCTATCAGTTGCAAACGCCATTGAAAATGCGAGCTATGGATCAATCAGAGATTTCGGTCGTCCGAATTTTATTAATGACAGGTCCATCACCAATGAGCGATTTTGAAAATGCATTGATGGGATCGATCAGCAGTTCAATTGTAATGAACAACCATAACACTCAAATCTTTGCTAATGGTTCGCTCGCAGAAATTAAAAATTTAGTAGCTTTACAATTTTTAAATCAAATCAAGCTTTAAAAAGGAGAGTGAAGAAAATGAAGTTAGAAAAAGAAATGATTCTTTTAAATCAACAAGTTGCAACCAAAGAGGAGGCAATCAGACTAGCCGGAAAGTTATTAGTTGATAATGGGGTCGTAAAGGATGCTTATATTGACTCTATGTTGGCTAGAAATGCTGATGTTTCAACTTATATGGGAAACTTCATTGCTATCCCTCACGGAACTGAAGAAGGAAAGCAGTATATTGAAAAAACTGGTATCTCAGTGGTTCAGGTACCGATGGGAGTCGACTTCTCTGATAAGGATGGAGAAGAAAACATTGTTACGGTAGTCTTTGGCATTGCTGGATTGAATGGAGAACACTTAAATTTGTTATCACAAATTGCTATTTTTTGCAGTGACGTTAATAACGTTGTTAAGTTGGCTGATGCGCAAACACCAGAAGAAATTATTGATTTATTGAAAGAGGTTGAGCATAAATGAAAGCAGTACATTTTGGAGCAGGTAACATTGGTAGAGGATTTATTGGTGAAACACTAGCTGCCAATAATTTTCAAATTAATTTTGTAGATGTTAATGAAACAATTATTGCTGCATTAAATCAGCGTCATGGCTATGAAATAGAACTAGCTGATGAATCACATAAACGAATTTCTGTTCATAATGTAGCTGGAATCAACAATGGGAAGGATCCTGAAAAAGTGGTCCAGGCAATTGCTACAGCTGATATTGTTACAACGGCAATTGGTCCTAAAATTTTAAAATTTATTGCACCGTTGATTGCAGATGGAATTAAGGCTCGCCAAGCAGAAAATAATTTACAGCCAATTGATGTGATTGCCTGTGAAAATATGATTGGTGGCAGTCAAAATTTGAAAAAAGAAGTTTATAGTCATTTAGCAGCTGCAGATCAAGTATTTGCCGATAAATACATTGGCTTTCCTAATGCGGCAGTTGATCGAATTGTTCCCCAGCAAAAACATGATGATCCGTTATTCGTTTCAGTTGAACCGTTTAAAGAATGGGTTATTGATGAACATCAAATGGCTAATCCCTCTTTGAAATTAACCAGTGTGCATTATGCTCCTGATCTGGAACCTTACATTGAGCGTAAATTATTTTCCGTAAACACTGGTCATGCAACTGTTGCTTATACGGGCAAATATCTCGGTTATTCAGATATTGGTTCAGCAATCGCTGATCCAAAAGTGTTGCAGCAACTGAAACGGGTCCTGAAAGAAACTGGTGATTTGCTGATTGCTAAGTGGAATTTCAAACGTTCCGAGCATGAGGATTACCAACAAAAAATTATCGGTCGTTTTGAGAATAAATATTTGTCTGATGAGATTACTCGTGTCGGTCGGACACCGATCCGTAAGTTAGGTTATGATGAAAGATTTATTCGGCCAATTCGTGAAGCTAAAGATCGTGGCCTAGATTATACGGCCCTATTAGAAACTGTTGGAATGATTTATACTTTTGATGAACCACAAGATACTGAAAGTCAAAAATTAATGCAACTGATTAAGGAAAAGCCAATTCATGAAGTCATTGAAACGACTACCGGCTTAAAAGATGAAACTTTAATTAGCGAAATTGAACAATCTTATCAAAAAGCAGTTGCAAAGCACAAATAATTATAATTGCTGAGAATTGCTTAAAGGCATCTCTGAATGAGAGATGTCTTTTTTAATTGGTATAGAAAAAAAGAATAACCAACATTTTAGACATATCCCTAAATTTGTATATACCAATAAAATGAAATGTTTTTGCAACAATTCCATTGACACCTTTATTTTAAAGGTTTATAGTACAAGAGTGGTTTAAGTTAATTCTTGATTTTGATATAGACCAATACTAATTAAAAATATGTTTTTTAAAATCATTTTATGAAAGGCTGGCAAATTTTATGTGTGGTATAGTTGGTGTAACGGGTAAGGATAATGCAGTTCAAATCTTGTTAAAGGGTTTAAAACGGCTTGAATATCGTGGCTATGATTCAGCTGGTATTTATGTTAACGATCAAGATGGACATGAGTATCTGGTAAAGGAAAAAGGTAGAATTGCTGACTTAGAGGCTGAAATCGGTTCAGATGTTCACGGTTCAACTGGAATTGGTCATACTCGCTGGGCAACTCATGGTGTTCCAAGCAAAGCTAATGCTCATCCGCATGTTTCAGCTGACGGTCGTTACTATTTGGTTCATAATGGGATGATTGGTAATTTTGCTGAATTAAAAAAACAATACTTAAGTGATGTAACTTTTAAGAGTGATACAGATACGGAAGTCATCGTACAATTAATTGCTAAATTTGCCCAAACAGGAATGGCGACTAAGGCAGCTTTTAAGAAAGTGCTAAATCTAATCGATGACAGTTCTTCATATTCATTTTTATTGATTGATAATCAAGAACCAAACACCTTATATGTGGCTAAAAATAAAAGCCCGTTATTAATTGGTGTTGGTGATGGTTTTAATGTTGTCTGCAGTGATGCACTTGCAATGTTGGATCAAACGCATGATTTTATTGAATTGATCGATGGCGAAACAGTGATCGTCAAACCTGACAGTATTTTAATTGAGGATACTGATGGTAAAAGAATTGAGAGGAAGCCATTCCATGTCAGCACTGATGCTTCAGCAGCTGATAAGGGTGCTTATCCGTATTATATGCTAAAGGAAATTGACGAACAGCCTGGTGTTATGCGGACTTTGATTAAACACTATATCAGCGAAGATGGATCGATTAAAATTGATGATAATATTCTGCAAAGTCTGCATCAATCAGATCGAATTTATATCGTTGCGGCTGGAACCAGCTATCATGCCGGTTTAGTTGGTAAAGAATTATTAGAAAAAGTCGCTAAGATTCCAACTGAAGTTCACGTTGCGTCTGAGTTCGGCTATAATCCGCCATTATTAGCGGCAAAACCATTTTTCATCTTTTTGACTCAAAGTGGAGAAACTGCTGATAGTCGTCAGGTTTTAGCTCAAGTAAATGAACAGGGGTATCAAAGCTTAACGATCACCAATGTTGAAAATTCAACTTTATCGCGTGAAGCAACTTATACTTTGCTGTTGTACGCAGGACCAGAAATTGCGGTCGCTTCAACTAAGGCGTACACTGGGCAAATTGCTTTAGAAGCGATTTTAGCTAAGGCATTGGGCGAATTACGTCAGGTTGCAACTGCAGCCGATTTTGATGTTGCTAAGGAATTGACCAAAGTAGCTAATGGTGAACAAGAATTAGTTGATGAAAAAAAGGATATTAAAAAAATTGCAGCAGCTTTATTACCAACGACCCGGAATGCTTTTTATATCGGACGTTCAATCGACTACGATATTGTACAGGAAGCAGCTTTAAAATTAAAAGAAGTTTCTTATATTCAAACAGAAGGTTTTGCTTCTGGTGAGTTAAAACATGGCACAATTTCTTTGATTGAGAAAGGTACACCGGTTTTGGCAGTGATTACTGACAAGCATACAGCTAAACATACTCGTAGTAATGCGCAAGAGGTTATGGCTCGTGGAGCAAATGTTGTCTTTATTGCCAGCCGCTCCTTAGCTAAAGACGGTGATCAGATTGTTTTGCCAGATGTTCATCCGTTACTGACACCATTAGTTGCAATTGTTCCTTGTCAATTGATGGCTTATTATGCTAGTTTGCAACGTGGATATGATGTTGATAAACCGCGTAATTTGGCTAAAAGTGTCACTGTTGAATAATTATAAGTTCGTCTTTTTAAAAAACGCAGCCGATTCAGCTGCGTTTTTTTTATGCCAATTTTATAATTTGTCCAGTGTTGTTTAAAATGTTAAACTTTTATTAAATGGCTTTTTATTTGTTAGCTAATGAATATAAGTTGCGTAATTATATAGCAATCTTTATGAGGAGGGGCAGCAATGGACTTAATTGGTTCATTGGTCATTATTTTAATTTGTACAACGTTATGCGATCATCTTTTTACCCGATCCGGTTTGCCAGGAGTATTGGGGCAATTAATAGCCGGTATTTTGATTGGACCAGCAGTTTTAAACGTTGTTCAACCAACGACCAATTTAGCCGAATTTGCACAAATTGGAGTTATTTTATTGATGTTTATGGCGGGGATTGAAAGCAATTTAAGTCAACTAAAAAAATATTTTAAACCGGCACTGGCTGTTGCAATAGCCGGAGTTATTTTACCGATTGCGGTGATGGGTGGAGCTAGTTTTTTATTTGGTTATCACTTTCAAGAAGCGCTTTTTATTGGAGTGGTTTTTTCAGCGACTTCTGTCAGCATTTCCGTGGTTGTTTTGCGTGAATTCAAACAATTGGAAAGCCGAGAAGGAGCAACTATCCTTGGAGCCGCAGTTGCTGACGATATTATTGGTGTTTTACTGCTAAGTTTGATGATTGCTTTGATCGGCGGAAATGATTCTGCAACGGTGGGAAATGGTAGCGGATTAGCTCGTCAATTGCTTTTTCAAGGGCTCTTTTTTGTTGGTGTCTATTTATTGGTGAAATGGGTTGCTCCTGCAATTATGAACCTGAGTAAAAAATTGCTGGTGCCAACCAGTCGCACAATCTGTGCAATAATCATTTGTTTATCAATGGCATTTTTAGCCGATGAAGTTGGTTTATCTGGAGCAATTGGAGCTTTTTTTGCTGGAATTGCAGTGGGGCAGACATCCGCGCGGAAGGTTGCTGATCAGTATATTGAGCCAATTGGCAATGCCATATTTATTCCAGTCTTTTTTGTCAATATTGGTTTGGAGCTATCATTTAGCAATCTTTTCAGCTCATTGCCATTCATTTTATTAATGACATTGCTAGCGATTTTAACGAAATGGTTCGGTGGTGAATTAGGTGCCAGGCTAACTGGGTTCGATCAAAAAAGTGGTCGGATAGTTGGAACTGGGATGGTTGCTCGCGGAGAAATGGCCTTAATTACTGCTCAAATTGGTTTTTCAGCCCATCTTTTGGCTAAATCACTCTATGTTGATTTGATTTTGGTAATCGTTTTGGCTACTTTAGTTGCACCATTGCTGTTACGTTGGTCATTGAAAGAAAAAAAGACAACTTGAATTATTACGAAGGCGCTTTAATTAAAAAGTAACCATTTTAATAAATAACTAAGAAACTCTTCAATAGTTTTTAAAAATTGACTGTTACAATAATTTTAGAAGCTGAAAAATGAAGCTTCACTAAAGGAGACATCGTAATGAAAAAGCAAAGCTCAATTGTCCCAGTTCGAATTATTGGCATAAAAAAAGCGAAAATTGTTTGTGAAACTGAAGATGATGAAATAATTTTAGTTGAAAAGCCGAAAATGGCAAAGAGAGATCGCAATTTCAGTAAGATTATGGATGATTTACGTCATAGCGGTCTTTGGATTCCGTTTAATCGAAAATTGAAAAAGATTTTAAAATATGATTGGTTAGATGACTCAATGACAAGTCTAGAATTTTAATTGATAATTTAAATAAACTTGAAAAAATTGTTTTAATCATGTTAGCATATACTTAAAGCACCCCCTTGTTGATCGATTTTTGGTCAGTAAGGGGGGATTTTGTGTTTTAATAGTTTTTTACTTTTGGGTTAGGAGTTGTTAACATGGAAGGCACTGATACTTATCGTAAAACGCTGATGATTTTATTGGTTGGCGGTTTTTTATCTCTTTTTAACGAAACAATTTTGAATATTGCTTTAACAGACTTAATGAAAGTGATGCGAGTTTCTGCAACGACTGTTCAATGGTTAGCTACTGGCTATATGCTAGTTGTAGTCATTATGGTTCCCTTATCATCATTTTTATTGCGCAGTTTTTCCATCAAAAAACTATATCTAGGGGCAATGACCGTTTTTTTGATTGGGACTCTGATTTGTTTTACAGCGGGTGACTTTTCAATTTTATTGACCGGCAGAATGATTCAAGCATTGGGAACTGGTTTATTAGCTCCAATTATGATGGCAGCTGCGGTGGCTCAAGCCCCCTTGAATAAACAAGGATTTGTGATGGCGATCTGTACCAGTATCATTTTGGTTGGTCCGTCATTTGGTCCAATTTTTTCAGGAATCATTTTACAATTAACAAGTTGGCGTTTTTTATTTTTATTACTTGCAATTTTGATTGTTCTATGTTTAATTGGTGGGTGGTTGTGGTTAGGCAGTCCTTTGGAATTGACCAATCCGCCAATTGATTTTTGGTCAATTGGGTTGATCGTAGTTGGATTAAGCAGTTTGGTTTATGGAATAAGTATTATTGACAGTCACTCAAGTTGGATAATTAAAATTGGGTTGATATTTATTGGGTTGTGCATATTAGCAGTTTTCTATCAGCGGCAGCTTAAATTAGCTTCACCGTTGCTGAACATTAGAATTTTACGACAGCCCAAGTTTTTAGCAGCGGCCATCCTAGTAATTTTAATGCAAATGGTTCAATTTTCGATGAATGTTTTATTACCGCTGGTTCTTGAAGGTGGACGACAATTAAGTCCGTTAGCGGCAGCATTATTTCTTTTCCCAGCAGCCATTATTTGCGCGCTGGTTACTGTTGGAGCAGGGCGGATTTATGATTTGCATGGTGGAAAATGGTTGATATTAGGTGGATTGTTACTAATGCTGCTCAGCAGCTGTTGGCAAACAACAACCGGATTAAAGACACCGGTAATTGTGATTGGGATTTTAAATTGTCTGTTATATTTCGGTATTGGTTTAGCCTGGTCACCTAACCAAAGTGTTGCTCTTGGATCATTAAATCGTACTGAGCAGACTGATGGAATCGCCATAATCAACACTTTTATTCAATTGGGATCAGCTTTGGGAACACCAACCTTCATTGGCTTGCTGTCGATTGGCGAAAAAACTTCAGCAAATCAATATTTATCAACTCAGCAGGCTTTGTTTAATGGATTCAGCTTGGCTATGAAGGGCGCAGTTGTTATTATTTTGATATGTTTGTTTTTAGCATTGTTTTATTTAAGGACAATTAAAAAGTTAGCAATTAAGCAAGATAAATAATCATAGTTAAATTGACAGCATATTTTTTGCATCTTAAATTCGATATGTTATATTGAATAATATGCTTATTTCAGAGAAGTATTAATTAAATTAAATGGAGGTTTTTAGTTTATGAAAGCAATTGGGTTTTACCAGTACGGTTCGGCAAAAGAATTACAAGAAATTGAATTACCATTGCCTCATCCAGATTCTAAACAAGTAGTCGTTAAGTTAAAAGCAACTTCGATCAATCCGATCGATTGGAAATTGCGTCAGGGATATTTACAACAAATGTTCAAATGGCAATTTCCAATTGTTGTTGGTTGGGATGCAGCAGGAGTAATCACTGAAGTTGGTAGTGAAGTAACTGACTGGCATGTTGGCGATGAGGTTTTAGCTCGTCCAGACACAACTTCTCGAGGTACTTATGCGGAATATACATTAGTTGACCAGAACCTTTTAGCTCATAAACCGCAAAACGTTTCCTTTGAAGCTGCAGCAGCCGTTCCTTTGGCAGGCTTGACTGCTTGGCAGGCCTTGTTTGATTTTGGCAAATTAACAGCTGGTCAAAAGGTTTTGATTCAAGCTGGAGCTGGCGGTGTTGGCAGTTATGCAATCCAGTTTGCTAAACACTTTGGGGCGGAAGTTTGGACAACAGCTAGTGCTAACCATACAGAATTATTGAAGAAATTAGGTGCTGATCAAGTTATTGATTATCATCAGCCAACGGAAGTAGCAAAATTAAAAGACTTTGATTTGATTTTTGATACTTTAGGTGGAAAAAATCAAGTTGCTGCTTTTGCCTGGTTGAAAACTGGTGGTAAACAAATTTCAATTGCTGGTCAAGCTGAAGAAAGTGCTGGATTAGCTGCTAAAAATAACCAAGAGTTCAAGTCGATTTGGTTGCGTCCTGACGGCCAACAACTGCAAAAAATTGCTGATTTAATGGGAGCAGGAATTGTTGAATCACAAATCGGCAAAGTGTTACCGTTCTCTAAGGATGGTTTGATTACGGCGCATGAATTAAGTGAAACTAATCATGCAGAAGGTAAAATAGTAATTACCTTTGATTAAAGAAAATAGTAATTAAAAAAGCCAATAATGGCTTTTTTTATTGGAGTAATAAAAGACTTTGAGTATATCATCTTTTTATTTTAGCTAGTTACAGTAAGATTTGATGTAACCAATTATTAGCTAGTTTGAACCAGCTGGCAACATGTGGATCAAGCATTCGCTGCTCTTGACCAGTTAAGTAATTGGCCAAAGCCATTCCGTGGGGGCCATGAGGATATAAATGGTATTCAACTGGAATATGTTTTTTTTGCAGAGCGGCTACATAGGCGGTTGCATTAGTTGCGGGGACAATATTATCGTCAGCAGTTGCCCAGACAAAAGTTGGTACATTGGCAGCAGTAACATGCTGTTCAGCCGCATAAAAATCGGGTTTGTCGGTCCAAGCAGCTAATGCGGTGGTAGTTTTCGGAAAGCCAAGCGTTGGAGAAATTACCGGGTAACTTAAAATGGCAGCGTTAATAGCAATTGAATCCACTTGGCAACCTGAACTTTTAGCCAACCACCGACTGTGGCAATAATCATTATAAAGTGCCGCTAGATGTCCACCGACTGAAAAACCGGCAATAGCAATTTGGTTTGGCTCAATGAACCAATCAGCCTCATGCTGTCGGATTAAAGCAATTGTTTTAGCTAATTCGATCAGCGGCTGTGGTAAAAGCGGTCGGTGTTCATTTAAAAATGAATAACGCAAATAAAAGCTTTGAAACCCTTGGGCTGCAAAGGCTAGCTGAAGTGTCTCAGCTTGTTCGACCGGAATATGTGTGTAGGAACCACCGGGGATAACAATAATTGCCGGCAAACGCTTTAAACCGGTATGTGGATCGGGTTTCTTGATGATACCTGAAAAATAGGGACCATTAGCAGCTGCAGTCAAAGTTTCTTTTATGATTTGCATTTCTACTACCTCCAATAATTGTTTTCCGTGTCCAAAGTATAACATGTTTAGTTATTTCGAACTGTTACAGATTTAATTTCAATTTGTTAATAATTGCCAAGGATATTATACCTCGATGTTGTTAGTAAGATTTATCTATAAATTACCATTTATAGGCACAAACATGCTTTACAATGATTGTTTTACAATCCATTGTAAAGCCGTTATACTGATAAAGTATTTTATTAGAAAAGAGCGGGGAGAACTTTTTTGAATGTTTAAATCTGAGAATTTAAAAAATCTGTCTTTAATTACTTTGGGCGCAATGATTTATGCAATAGCAATTAATTATTTTTTGATTCCAACTAAATTAGGTGAAGGTGGAGTGACAGGGCTGACAACCATTGCATACTATACTTTAAATGTTCCGCCGTACTTGACTAATTTATTTTTAAATGGACTGCTGCTATTAATTGGATATAAGTTTTTAAACCGACAGACAATCATTCGTTCAATTTGGGCGATTGTCTGGCTCTCAATTTTTTTGAGAATTCCGGTATTTTATACTTATCAAATATCAGAAACAATTATTCCGACATTAGCTGGGGGCTTTTTGACGGGAGTGGCAATGGGACTAATCTTAAATGCTGGTGGCTCAATTGCCGGCAGCACGATTCTTGGGCGGATTTTTAATAAGTATTTTGGAATGAAGATTGGCTCAGCAACACTTTTCTTTGATTTGGTTGTCGCAATTCCTTCAGTTTTTATAATTGGTTTTCAAAATATGCTGCTGACGGTATTGGAGCTTTATATTTCCGCACACTTGACTAATGTCTTTTTGGCACGTTTTGGTTCAAAAAAATCGATCAATATTATTTCAGATCAAACGGATTTGATTGCTGAAAAATTATCTACCGAACTACATCAAGGGGTCACCTTAATTAAAGCGACGGGCTATTATAGCAAAACTGCACGTCCGATTATTTACTTGATCTGTACTTCTAAACAATTAGCTGAGATTATTCCGTTAATTCGAGAAATTGATGCTCAAGCGTTAATTGTAGTCGATAATATTCGCAGTGTCAGAGCAGAAGAGTTGGATCGCTTGCTGTAACCAAAATGATCTTGTATTAAATATTTTTGATAATTTAAAGATACTGTCGCAAATATTGATTTTGCGGCAGTCTTTTTTTTGGAAAACGTTTTAACATTGTAGTAGGCTGTATTTAGAGGTCTATCATAATTACGTAAGGATTAATTTATATAATACGAGGAGTTGTCCACAATGAAAAAGATCATTAATGATCCACAAGATGTTGTTGCTGAGATGGTTGATGGCATGGTAAGAGCTTATCCGCAATATGTTAAACAAATTCCTAAAACTTTTGTGATGGTTCGCAGCGACCAAGCTTCAATGAAAGGAAAAGTAGGAATTGTCAGCGGTGGTGGCAGCGGACATGAACCAACTCATGCGGGTTTTGTCGGTCAAGGAATGTTAAGTGCAGCAGTTGCCGGTCAAGTTTTTACATCACCGACTCCTGACCAGATTTACGCAGCAATTAAAGCAGTTAATACCGGTAAAGGTGTCTTTTTAGTAATAAAAAATTACTCTGGCGATGTGATGAATTTTGATATGGCAAAAGATATGGCTGAAATGGATGATATCCCTGTTAAGTCAATTGTGGTCGATGATGATATTGCGGTTGAAAACAGTCTCTATACCCAAGGAAAGCGCGGTGTAGCTGGAACAGTCTTGATGCACAAAGTTTTAGGAGCGGCAGCTGATCAAGGGGCTTCTTTAGATGATTTGGAGCAATTAGCTAAGAATGTTTTACCACATATTAATACGATTGCGGTGGCTTTAAGTGCAGCTACGGTACCAGAAGTCGGGAAACCGGGATTTGAATTAGCAGATGACGAAATCGAATACGGCGTTGGAATTCATAGTGAACCTGGATACCGACGGGAAAAAATTAAACCATCTAAAGAGTTGGCGGCAGAGTTAACAGCCAAGTTAACGGCCAGCTTAAAATTATCCAGCGATAAAAAATATGCTATTTTGGTTAATGGCATGGGAGCTACACCGTTGATGGAACAGTATATTTTTACCCATGACGTTTTAAACAAGTTGGCAGAAAAATCCATTAAACCGGTCTTTGTTAAGGTTGGCAACTATATGACGTCGCTTGATATGGCGGGAATTTCGCTAACTATTTTTGAATTAGCCAGCGAAAAATGGTTGGATTATTTGAATTACCCAGTCAAAACGATTGCTTGGTAAATAAAAAGTATTTGAGGAGGAGAAGTTATGGAACTGACACTAGAAAATTATTTAGCTTGGATGCAAGATTTTGCGCAAAAAATTGCTGATAAAAAAGATTATCTGAGTGACTTGGACTCTAAGATCGGTGATGGCGATCATGGTAATAATATGGCACGTGGTTTAAAAGCGGTTAGTGAGGCTTTGGCAACTAAACCAGCCGATTTAACTTCGGCATTAAAAGTTACGGCAATGGCTTTAATTAGCAAAGTTGGTGGAGCGGCTGGTCCATTATATGGTACGGCCTTTTTGGAAATGGCCAAGCTCAGTTCAAAAACAGTTGATTTAAGTGAATTGATTACAGCGGCAGCAGCTGGTTTGCAAAAGCGTGGTGGAGCGCAGGCTGGTGATAAAACCATGGTCGATGTTTGGCTGCCAGTCAGGGATAATTTAAAAAATAGTCAACTAACAAGTGAAAAAATTGAACAGGCAGTTAATAGTACTAAACAAATGGAAGCTAAAAAAGGACGTGCTTCTTATCTGGGAGAAAGATCTGTTGGCCATTTGGATCCAGGAGCGGTTTCCAGCGGATATTTATTTGAATCAATGCTGCAGACGGGAGTGATTAAATGAGTTATGGAATTTTAATTGTTTCGCATGTCCCAGAAATAGCTGCCGGAGTACCTAAATTATTGCAGCAGGTTGCTACAGATGTTTCAATTACTGCTGCCGGTGGAACTGATGAACAAGAAATTGGAACTAGTTTGGAAAAAATCAATCAAGCAATTGCAGCTAATCAAGCTGACGAGTTATTAGCTTTTTATGATTTGGGCAGTGCCAGAATGAATTTAGAGATGGCAGCAGAGATGACGACTAAGAAAATCCATCTTTATGATACAGCTTTAGTAGAAAGTTCTTACGTTGCTGCTTCACTGCTTCAAGCTGGAGTCGCTTTAGCAGCTATTGAAAAGCAGTTGGAGCCGCTTAAAATTAAAGGAAATAATTAATTAATAGCCAGTATAATATTCAAGTAATTTAAGACTGTGATAGAATAAAATAAGTTACAGCCTTTTTTGGGGTCTAAATGATGCGAGTAACATTATTAAACAACTACTATTAAATTTGTTGAGGAGTTTACTATCGAATGAAAAGAAACTTGGGACTTAAAGTTTTAGTAATTATTTTGCTGATTGTCGGTTTGGGACTAGTTTTTAATCAGCAAATTGCCAATTTTTTGGTTAAACAAATGTCCAGCAGTGCTCTAACTGAAAAGACAACTAAAACAGTACCTAAAAAGGGAAACTTCAATTTCAAAAAAGTTAAGCAAGCTGACAGTACCGCGATTGCTAAGGAAAGTTTAAATAGTCGGGCAACCGGCATGATTGGCAAAATCAGTTTGCCGGCGGTCGGTTTAAAGCTCCCGATTTTTTATGGTATCAGTAATGCTAATTTGTTGCGCGGAGCCGGAACGATGAAACCCGATCAAAAAATGGGACAAGGAAATTATGCTTTAGCTGGGCACCATATGAATAATCCCAATATTCTTTTTTCACCATTGGCCAAAGCTAAAATCGGTGAACTGGCTTACTTGACAGATGGTAAAAAAGTTTATACTTATCGAATAACGGTGCGCAAAACCATTAGCAAGTATCAAGTTCAAGTAATTGATGATGTTCCCCAGCAAAAATTGCTGACACTGGTTACTTGTGATCCAGTTCCCGGGGTAGCCCGTACGCCGTTGCGAATTTTACTTCAGGGAAAATTGCAGCGAGTAACTTCAATAAACAAGCAGACAAGTAAGATGTTTGAGTAATGCAAATTCGAAAGCAGGTTGTTTTTTGAAAAGCGAAATATATATTATCAGTCATAAGAATTTAAAATTACCGCATAATGAACTGTATTATCCTTTGCAAGTCGGGAAAAAATTTTTTCGTTATTCCGGATATCTGCAAGATGATACCGGTAATAATATTGCTGCCAAAAATCCTCATTATTGCGAGTTGACCGGACAGTATTGGGCCTGGAAGAATCGTTCCGCTGATGTGCAGGGAATCGTTCATTATCGTCGCTTTTTTGCAAATAATTTAGGACGAAATCAAGTGGTTGTCCAGCAACCGTTTAAATTTATTTTAGAAACTTCATTTTTGCAGCAGCTGCTGGATGAACATCAATTGATTTTACCACCCAAACAGACTTTTTTAGAGCCGAATCTGTGGTTGCATTATTGTTTTCAGCATCAAGCTGCTGGAATAAAGGCGGTCCGCTTGGTAATAAAAAATTCATTTCCGACATATCTGGCTGCTTTTGATCAGGTGATGTTTCATCAACGCAGTGCTCATATGTATAATATGCTGATTACTCGCCGAAATTTATTTGCAGCGTACAGCAGTTGGTTATTTGCTGTTTTAGCAGAGACGGAAAAAATACTTGATATTCGGTCATTTTCGGCTTATGAACAGCGGGTATTTGGTTTTTTGAGCGAATTTTTGCTGAATGTTTGGGTCGAAAAAAATAAAATTGATATTGTTGAGATCCCGTTGGTCTTTACCGAACATCGTAATTACTTCAATGAAGCAGTTCAATTTGTGCAACGCAGATTACATCAAAACAAGGCTGAAACTAACTTGTCAATAAAGAGTTCTAAATTTTATTGAAGATATCTAATAGAAAGGGCTTGCATAAAATGAATTTAAGTTGTAATATAAAGTCATTGAAGGATTGTTACCGCTATCTAAGTGGGCAAAACCTGACACAGAATTTTATTAGTTATTTGGTTAGGGCTAATAAACGTTTTTTGTGCTCAGGTTTTTTTATTGCCAGGGTTTGGGGAAGTGATCTATGAAAATCATTAAGATTTTTAATAATAATGTTGTACTGGCCGATCAAAATAATCATCAGATTGTTTTAATTGGTAAAGGACTTGGTTTTCAAAAAAAGCCAGGGATGGATGTTCAAAGTGAAAAAATTGAGCAGGTTTATGCACCAACTGAAGGTAAGTGGTTCAATTTATTTAATGACCTGATCAAAAATATTTCACCAGAATATTTAGAGATAGCAGCACAAATCATTCACTTAGCCGAAACGGAGCTGAAAACCAAGTTTAATGAATATTTGTTGATTTCTTTGATGGATCATATTCATTTTGCGGTTGTTCGGCATCGGCAAAAAATTGATATTCATAATGAGATCTTGTGGGAGGTGAAGCATTATTATCCGACAGAGTTCCAAGTCGGAAAAGCAGCATTGGTAATTATCAAGCAGCGCTTACAAGTTGAATTAACAGATGATGAAGCCGGTTTCATTGCACTTAAATTTGTTGAAAATGGTCTAAATCATCCGCAAAATTATGATACAGTAGCCTTAACCAAAATGATTGGTGATGTAATTCAAATTGTTCAATTTCAGCTTCAAGTTACCTTAGATACTGATTCAATCAGTTATCGCCGCTTCTTAGTTCATCTGCGTTTTTTGGCAGAGCGGATAATCAAGCCGCGTTCTAAAAGTTCATCTAGCAGCGAGGATGACATCTTTTTGTTTGAACATATTAAAAAAAAGTATCCAACTGCTTTTGCCTGTACACAAAAGGTGGTGGACTTTATCGCTGATTCTTTGCACCAGCAATTATCATATAATGAACAAGTTTACTTAACAATTCATGTTCAACGAATTATTAATGAATTAACTAAATAATCAGGGATTGTTACTATTCAATTAGGCAAGACCCAAATATTTTCGTTTGAATGACGACTGTGGCCGTTGTAGCGAAAGTATTTGGGTTTTTCTTTTAAAAAAATTTCGAGGTGAGTTAAATGGATTATCAAAAATTAGCAGCTGATATTCTAAAAAATGTTGGCGGTCAAGGAAATATCAATACAGCATGGCATTGTGCAACTAGAATTCGTTTTAAGTTAACTGATGAAAAGAAAGCTGATACGAAAGCCATTGAAAACTTAGATGGTGTAATTACTGTAGTTCAATCTGCTGGTCAGTATCAAGTCGTAATTGGCAATTCAGTTGGTCAAGTCTTCGACCAGTTAGCCAATCAAGCAGGACTGGAAAATAAATCAGATACTGCAACTGAAGAACCTGCAGATAAAGAAAATTTAATTAATCGCTTTATTGCTTTTATTTCTGGAACGTTTACTCCATTCTTAGGAGCAATGGCCGGTGCTGGTATTTTAAAGGGGCTCTTAGCTTTATTCGTTGCTTTGGACTGGATGACAAAAACCAGTGGTGCGTATCAAATTTGGTATGCAGCTGGTGATGCACTATTTAACTTTTTGCCGATCTTTTTAGCGTTTACTGCAGCTAAACGGCTTAAAGTCAATCAATTTGTTGCTGTTGCTTTAGCGGCCGCTTTAGTTTATCCAACAATGGTAACGGTTGCTGATAAAGCTACAACTTTACATTTCTTTGGAATTCCAGTTGTTCCGACTACTTATACTTCTTCGGTAATTCCAATCTTATTAGCAGTTTGGGTCCTTTCTTATCTGCAACCACTTTTGGATAAGATTTTTCCAGATGCGGTACGCAATATCTTCACACCGTTATTTTCATTGATGATAATGGTTCCGCTGACATTAATTGTCGTTGGCCCGATCGGTTCCGGTATTAGTAATTTATTAGCGGCTGGAGTTTCCGGCATCTACAATTTTGCTCCGGCATTTGCTGGTGTTATCATGGGAGCCTTCTGGCAAGTATTCGTTATCTTCGGAGTACATTGGACTTTCGTGCCAGTCATGATGAACAATATTGCTAAAATGGGTTATGATCCTTTGCTGCCGATTCTGAGTGCTGCCGTTTTATCTCAGGCAGGAGCTGCTTTAGGGATTTTCTTGAAAACAAAGGATAAAAAACAAAAAGCTTTAGCTGGTTCAGGTGTTGTTACCGGAATCTTCGGCATTACCGAACCAATTATTTATGGACTTACCTTGAAGATGAAACGACCATTTATTTGTGCTGTTATTTCCGGCGGGATTGGCGGAGCAATCATTGGATCTTTCCAAGCACATGCTAATTCATTTACACTTCCAAGTCTGCTAGCCTTGCCAACTTATCTGGGCAAAGGATTTAGCGGTGTGTTGATTGGAATTGCCGTTGCATTCTTCTTAGCCGCTATCTTAACTTATTTGTTCGGATTTTCTGGTCAAGATGCAGCACAAGTAAAAAGTGATGGTTTAGAAGAAGTGGTTGCACCAGCAGCTGGGACGGTTATTCCATTAAAGAGTGTTCATGACGAAGTCTTTTCATCTGAAGCAATGGGAAAAGGAATCGCTATTGTTCCGACTGAAGGTACTTTAAAAGCGCCAGTTAGTGGGACAATCAGTGCTGTTTATCCAACTGGTCATGCAATTGGTCTGATTTCCGATCAAGGGGCAGAAATTTTACTGCACATAGGAATTGATACAGTTAAATTAAATGGCAAGTATTTTGAAACATTAGTTAAAAAAGAACAGCATGTAAATGCAGGAGATAAGCTGGTTTCTTTTGATTTAGATAAAATCAAAGCAGCTGGTTATGACACGACAATTATGTTAGTCGTTACTAATAGTAAAAATTATGAAGTTAATGTTACAACTGAAACAGCTGCAGCTGACAATTGGCTGTTAAAATTAAAACCAGAATAAAATAAATAGGGGGCACTTTAATGTATTTGGATAATTATCCGCAAAAATTTCCCGCAGATTTTTTGTGGGGCGGAGCAACAGCTGCCAACCAGATCGAAGGTGCTTGGAAAACTGCTGGCAAGGGTTTGACAACAGCAGAAGTAGTTTCTAAGGCTGAAAATCGCAAGAAAATGTCAATGGATCAAGTTGATCAAGCCAGTTTGGCTGCAGCGATAGCTGATCAGACAACAACTAATTATCCCAAACGTAGAGGGATCGATTTTTACCATCATTATGCAGCAGATATTAAATTATTTGCAGAGATGGGATTTAAGGTTTTTCGTTTTTCAATTGCTTGGTCGAGAATTTTTCCTAACGGAGATGATCAGACTGCCAATGAAGCAGGGTTAGCTTTTTATGATCGTGTGCTGGATGAACTGGCTAAATATCAGATTGAACCTTTAATTACACTATCACATTATGAAATGCCACTGGCTTTAACACAAAAGTATAATGGTTGGGCAGATCGGCGAGTGATTTCTGCTTTTACCCACTACACAGAAACCGTTTTTAAACGTTACGGCAAACGGGTTAAGTATTGGTTAACATTTAATGAAATCAATACCGGGACTTGGGGATTTCATGCTACGGGAGCAATTGATCAGGGCTTGACCAAAAACGAACAGTTACAACTGAGATATCAAGCTTTGCATCATCAATTAGTAGCTAGTGCATTAGCCACTAAGCAATTGCATCAGTTGGTTCCGACGGCTCAAATGGGATGTATGCTGGCTCGAATGCAAACATACCCGGCAACGCCAAATCCAGTTGATGTGCAAGCCGCTCAAGATGCTGATCAGAAGAATTTGTTTTTTACTGACGTGCAGGTTCGTGGTGAGTATCCTGGCTTTATGAATCGTTATTTTGCTGAACAAGGAATTAAAATAACAATGCAGCCAGATGATCAACAGATTCTGAGCGAAAATCCCGTTGATTTTGTCAGTTTCAGTTATTATATGACAACTGTTACGCAAGCCGCTCAAGATGGAACAGCGGTCGGTAATATGGCAACTGGTGGTCGTAATCCTTATTTGCAAGAATCAGCTTGGGGCTGGCAAATTGATCCAATTGGATTGCGAATTACATTAAATGAAATGTGGGATCGCTATCAAAAACCATTGTTTATTGTTGAAAACGGCTTAGGTGCGGTTGACAAATTAGAAGATGGTAAAGTTCATGATAGTTATCGGATCGATTATTTACGTCAGCATATTGAACAAATGAAAGAAGCTATCAGTGACGGAGTTAAACTTTTGGGCTATACAATGTGGGGACCAATCGATCTTATCAGTTTCTCAACTTCTGAAATGTCCAAACGTTACGGTTTTATCTATGTTGATCAAGATGATCAGGGACATGGTTCGCTAAAACGTATCCGAAAAGATTCATTTTATTGGTATCAAAAAGTTATTAAATCTAATGGAGAAGATCTCAGCTAAAGATTTGATTAAAAAAACTGTATTGTTGAAATAACATTCAGCAATACAGTTTTTTTGCAGTTTATTATTTAATTACTAAAACGTCACAAGCTGAGTTGCGTACTACAAAACTGGTATGTGAGCCGACAACCAATTTTTCAATATTATTCATTCCAGTTTGACCGATAACAATCAAGTCAATATTGTGTTCTTTGGGGTATGTTTCGGCTAAAATTGTTTTGACACTGCCAATGATTACATCTGATTTAGCAGCAATGCCTTTTTGTTTAGCTTGGTCAAGATATGGTTTTATTTTCTCGGTAGCCTGATCAGCTAAATCAAGATAAAAATCTTCGCCAACGCCAAAAGAAACATCCATGCCACGATCACGGTTAACGATCCAGACGATACTAACTTTTGCGCCGAGTGCTTTAGCCAAATCACAACCAATTTTAAAAGCTTTTTCAGCTTTTTTTGAACCATCGATTCCAATCAATATATTTTGATACATAAGAATAAGCCCCCTTAAGATAAGCAGAATGACAAAATAAAATCAATAAGTTTTTACACATTAAGTATAACATATTTACCAATTTCTTGAATTGATAAAGCAAATCGAACAGCTTTAAGAACTTGTTTTTCTAATGAAAACACCAACAAAAAGTAATCTTGTTGACAATTTCTAAAGCTAAGCCTTAAGCTGAAATAAGCAGTCGCAAAATCGCATTACTTTAGGTTTTAAGTAATTTAAGAAATATAATTCAGCTGCAAAATAAATATACAGGAGGGCAGTTTAACAATGTTACCAATTCTGCTGGGATTAACTATTGGATTTGGATTGCCGTTACAGACGGCTATCAATTCAAAATTACGAAAGATTGTCGGTTCGCCGTTGCTGTCTTCAATGGTTTCATTTACCGTTGGAACTATTTTTTTAACGCTGGCAACTTTACTGCTGACACACGGTTTGATGATTAATCTATTATTGTTCAAACAGCAGCCATGGTGGATTTGGATTGGCGGATTGCTAGGGGTAATTTATTTAACAGGCAACATTGTGCTTTTTCCTTACTTAGGCAGTGTTCAAACGGTAATTATGCCAGTTGTTGGTCAACTGATTATGAGTATGCTGATTGACAATTTCGGCTGGTTTGATTCACCACAGCATACATTAAATTTAGTTCGTTTGGGCGGTTGCGCCTTGGTCTTTATTGGCGTAATTATGGCAGTCGCAGCCGCGTCACTTTTTAAAAGCCGGCGTAAACAATTTGATACGGTCAGTAAAAGTCCTCATCGTTTTTTGTGGCAACTGGCAGGAATCTTTACGGGGATGCTAAGTGCAATGCAGACAGCTATCAACGGTCATTTAGGCGTTGTTTTAGCTTCAGCAGAAAAAGCAGCTTTAATTTCTTTTTTAGTTGGAACAGTTGCCTTATGGTTGCTTGTAATAATTCGAGAGCATGGCATTCACTTAAAACCAGCTTTTAGCACTTCTCATCCCTGGTGGATTTGGATCGGTGGAATTATAGGCGCATTGTTTGTATTGGGAAATGCTTTCTTGGTACCAGTCATAGGAACCGGCTTGGCAGTTGTGATCGTTTTATTTGGTATGATTACCGGTAGTTTATTAGTTGATCATTTTGGATGGTTAGGTGCTGACCGAATTTTAATTGAACCAATTCAATTGTTGGGGATTATCGTAATGCTGGCTGGAGTAATTTTAATCAAATTATTTTAAAGAATACTATATTATTCTTTTTGTATCAGATGAAGATTTCTGTTTTATAAGGACATTCTAAAAAATGTTAGATTTTTATAAAAAATTAAAAAGCGGGTCTGTTAGCGAATGATTGTGGTAAAATGCGAGATGTTGGCAAATTAAATTGAACTTTAACCAGGTGACCAAAATGAAATTTTTAAAAAAATATGGCTTTTTATTTTTATTAGTAGCATTATTGCGGGAAATAAATTTGCCATTTTTTATGGGTTTTTTTAGTGAAACAAGTAAACATGTTTGGCTGCTAAGCGAATTGGGACAACCTGGAATGCTCTTGCGCAACGCATTTAAAATTTGGGAAATCATTGATGGAATTTTATTTATTTTAGCAGCTCCCTATCTTGCTAACCGATTTAAGCAGTATTCTCGAAAAATGGCAATCACTTTTGGCTGGTTAATTGCCCTGTATGGAATCGGTGATTGTTTAATGACAGCTTTATTTGATTATTCGACAAACTATTTTACTGATCCAGCAGCTTTTTTACATGCTTTTGGTTCATTTATCGGCTCCGGTGCTTTACTGTTAATTAACTTTTCTTTATTACTGCTAGCCAAAAAAAATCAACAGCCTAAAATTATGTTGAGTATTATTTTATTAATGCTTTGCAGTGTAATTGCCGGCTCATTAGTTGAATTGAAGATTTTTGCTTGGCCCTTGATTAATGGAATCTTACAGTGTGTAATGCTGGATACTCTCTATTTACCCTTATTGGTGATTGCTGCCAAGGATACCTTTTTATGGATTAGCGGCTTTTTCGCAAAGAATAACTCGCATTAAGATTTATATTTGTAATCAGAGCGATTTGATTTTATACTTTAGGCGAAGAAATCAACGTTAGGGGATGAATATGATGATGTGGAGTTGTGGAAATTGGAATTCATTCATGGGCTGGCACATGTCAAGAGGCTGGTTGTTGGTCGGATTATTAATTGCAATTGTAATCATTTTGGGCTTTTTCTTTAGCTACTTATTTATTAAAAATCAGCGACCGACAACTGCTTTTAAAATTCTCGATGAGTCTTATGCCAAGGGAAAAATTTCTTACCAGGAATATTTGACCCGTAAAAATAATTTAAAAAAATAAATTGGTTTGCTTAATATTTAAACAGGGCTTTCAATTATTAGTACATTAATAATTGAAAGCTTTTTGATTCTTATTTGCTTGTTAATTTTAATAAAAGGAATAAAATATAAATGGATGGTTATTTTTGTAGAAAAATATAATATAAATAGAGGAGATTTTATTATCATGAAAGTTATTAATGTATCCTTAGTTGTAAAACCTCAATTAAAAGCCGAATACGAAGAATTTATTGCTGATTTAGTCAGAAATTCAGCACAAGAGACCGGAAATTTGTATTATGGTCATTTTAAAAAACTAGACAGTGATAATGAATATGAAATTATTGAACATTGGCGTGATCAAGCAGCTGTAGAAGCACATAATGCAACTCCTCATTTTCAAAAGTTTTTAGCCGGAGTCAATGACTATTTGGTTAAGGAACCTGAAATAACCCGTTTGATTCTTGAATAAATTATAATTGGATAAGCAAAGAGTCAGCAACAGTGATTAAAAACTGCTGCTGGCTCTTTTAATATGCAATATAATCATCAAGCTTTTTTGAGTTTTTAATAATAATCCGTCGTTTATTGTCGTTACTAGTAGTAAATTCAATAACAGATTC
Organism: Liquorilactobacillus ghanensis DSM 18630; assembly: GCF_001435235.1. Taxonomy (GTDB): domain Bacteria; phylum Bacillota; class Bacilli; order Lactobacillales; family Lactobacillaceae; genus Liquorilactobacillus; species Liquorilactobacillus ghanensis. Next base: position 58,661 of record NZ_AZGB01000022.1, read on the forward strand.
ATCTTTTAGTCTACGCATCATACGGCTGACACTAGTATGATTGGCAATGCCACAAAAACCGGCAATATCTTCATTAGTGACATTAAAGTCAATCAAGATTTTGTTTGAATTCGGTAAATGACGACCGAATTTAAGTGCCATGTCCCGCAAAAAATTTGCTAAAGCCCCCAGTTTGCCATTCATAGTTAGACGCTGCAGCCGTGAAAAATTTTCTGACAAGCGATGACGATAATATTGTTTAACATAATTTTGCAGTTGCGGATTGGAATTAACGTACTGCCAAAATTTCACACGATTTATCTGATAAAATGCTGCTGTTTCAGATTCAATTCGAACATTAAAGGGTTGTTCATCATATTGCAAGGCTTCATCGTGTAGTAGAGAAATTACATCGGGTTGGTTAATATACGAAATATTGAATTCCCGTCCATCCTGCAAAATAACTGATGTTTTTATAATACCTTCTTTTAAAATAAAAACGCTGGCTGCCTTTAATCCATGAAAAGTCAAATAGGTGTGATAATCTTTGGTGATCGTTGAAATCTGTTTATCTTTCAAAAAGTTTACTAAATAATCAATATCTTTGTTGGTCAACAATAATTTGTTCCTTCCTGCGATTCTCAATATAGTCAGAGCCTATTCTACCAATATCAGGTATCACATTACCTTATCATTTGATAATAACAAATGATATTAAAAAATGCTAATTGAATTTAACAATCATGATTGACAATGAGAATTGATTTTAAATAGGTATCATGAAAAAAGTAAGTTATCAAATAAGCAAGAAGGAGAAATTCACATGGTAGAAATTAAGCTTCCTTATGACCATGGTTTTGTAACTGCTAAAATTAATTCAGCTAACTTAGCTGGAACATTAGTTTCCAAAGCAGCTACTTATCAGACGCATTTTTCAGAAAAAGAACTGGTGGAAAAATCACTCGATGATCCAATTGGTAGTCCTAAACTAGAGACTTTAGCCAAAGACAAAAAGAATATTGTGATTATCAGTTCAGATCACACTCGGCCAGTTCCGTCACATATTATTACTCCGATTTTATTGCAGCGCTTGCGGCAAGCAGCTCCAGCAGCACGAATTAGAATCTTAGTTGCAACTGGATTTCATCGTCCCTCAACTCATGAAGAATTAGTTGCTAAATATGGTAAAGAGATCGTTGCTAATGAGGAAATTGTGATGCATAAATCTCAAGAAGATGCTGATATGGTCAAAATCGGCCAGCTCCCCTCTGGTGGTGATTTAATTATCAATAAAATAGCTGCCGAGGCCGATTTGTTGATTTCCGAAGGATTTATTGAATCACATTTCTTTGCCGGTTTTTCTGGTGGGCGCAAATCTGTTTTGCCAGGTATTTCATCTTATAAGACGATTATGGCCAACCATTCTGGTGAATTTATTGCTGATAAACATTCAAGAACCGGTAATTTACAGCATAATCTGGTTCATCACGACATGGTATATGCAGCAAAAAAAGCTGGATTGAAATTTATTTTAAATGTTGTTTTAGACGAAAACAAGAAAATTATTGCATCTTTTGCTGGTGATTTAGAGGCTGCCCATAAAAAAGGTACAGACTTTGTTGGCGATTTGGCTGGTGTTAAAGCTATCAAAAGTGATATCACAGTGACAACCAATGGCGGCTACCCACTGGATCAAAATATTTATCAGGCAGTTAAGGGAATGACAGCGGCTGAAGCAAGCAACAAACAAAACGGAACAATTATTATCGTTGCTGGTTGTCGTGATGGTCACGGTGGTGTTGGTTTTTATCATAATTTAGCAGATGTGGCTAAACCGCAAGACTTTTTGGAACTCGCTACCAATACACCGCGTTTAAAAACTGTTCCAGATCAATGGACTTCTCAAATTTTGGCCCGAATTTTATCTAATCATCATGTAATCCTGGTATCAGACTTAGTTGAACCGAGTCTGGTAACTAATATGCACATGGAGTTAGCGACCTCGATCGAGCAGGCTTTAGCCTCAGCTTACGATCGAGCAGGCGAGTCCGCAAAAGTTACAGTGATTCCTGATGGCTTGGGCGTTATTGTTAAGGACTGATCTGATGAAAAAAAATGAATTACTAATCGAGCTGGAACACGTTGCTGCTCATAAGATTACTCCGCAGCAAGCCGCAAATAAGCTGAGCAAAACTGATTTTACAGAATTGAATTATGCCAAAATTGATACAGCCAGAGAAAAACGCACGGGCTATTCAGAAGTAATTTACGGAGCAGGCAAAACAGCAGCACAAATTTGTGGAATTGCAAGCGTCATGAAAAAACAAGGTCAGTCGATTTTAGTTACTCGCGTAATACCTGAAAAAGCCGTTAAGATTCAAAAGGAATTTCCTGACTTGGACTATGATGCAGTCGCTCAAATTATGACATTAAACCCAAAGAAATCAGTTCATATTGGTGAGATTGCGATTGTTACTGCCGGAACTTCCGATATTAAAGTTGCAGAAGAAGCAGCGATCACAGCGGAATTTTTTGGTAATCATGTAACTCGCATTTATGATGTCGGTGTTGCTGGAATTCAACGATTATTTGCCAAGTTAGAAGTTATTCGTCAAGCTAAGGTAATTATTGTAATTGCTGGGATGGAAGGCGCATTAGTGAGCGTTATTGGTGGCTTGGTCAATCAACCGGTAATTGGCGTACCAACAAGTATTGGTTACGGCAGCCATTTAAACGGACTTACTCCTTTATTGGGGATGCTAAACAGTTGTTCTGCCGGAATTAGTGTTGTCAATATTGATAATGGATTTGGTGCTGCTTTTAATGCCAGCATGATCAATCATTTAGCCGTTAAGGAGAAAATCAAATGAAAACGTTAGTATTAGATGCTTTTTCCGGCATCAGTGGGGATATGTTTTTAGGAGCTTTATTTGATTTGGGACTCTCACGGTCAGCATTGGAAAAAGAATTGGCTAAGTTAAACGTTGGTGGTTATCAATTGCAAGTTAAACGAACAAGCCATTCAAGTATTTATGGAACTGATTTTGATGTCATTTTAGCTGATCAGCAAATTAAGGATAATGGAATTACTGAACATGGTCACCATCACGGCCGGAGTTTTGCGACTATTAAACAACTAATCGAACGCAGTAATTTAAATGATTCAGTTAAACAACGGACACTCAAGTTATTTCAAGAAATTGCTTTAGCTGAGGCGCATGTTCATCAAAAAGAAATCAGTGAAATTCATTTTCATGAAGTTGGTGCGATTGATTCGATTGTTGATCTGACTGGTGCGGCGATTGCACTTGACTTAATGAAAATTGATCAAGTTATTGTCAATAATTTAGCTGATGGAACAGGTACAATTAAAATCGCCCACGGAATTGTTCCCGTGCCTGTCCCAGCAGTTATGCAACTGCGAGTTGGAACAAAAATTTCGGTTCATCTGCGGCCGGAGGTAAAAACCGAGTTAATAACGCCAACAGGTATGGCACTAGTTAAATGTTTTGCAACTGGATTTGATACAAATCCCGACGGAATCCTTGAAAAAACCGGTTACGGTTTCGGTAAACGAGAAATTGGCAGTTTAAATGCTTTACGCGCCAGTATTTATAATTCTTTACTTAGTAATCAGGCTGTTGAACAAAAGCAAGATCAAGTCATGTTAATTGAAACCAATTTAGATGATATTACAGGTGAACAGTTGGCTGATGCAATTACAGATTTGTTGGAACGTGGAGCTAAGGATGCTTGGAGCGAACCAATTGTGATGAAGAAAGGACGACCGGCTTATAAACTTTGCTTATTGGTCGAACCAAGACAGCGGCAAATTCTTATTAAGTATTTATTCGCTAAAACACCGGCAATTGGTGTTCGGCAAAAATTACTGCAACGGGAAATTATGCAACGAAAAATTAAGTTAATCGCAACTTCTTACGGTGAGTTACACATTAAAGAACTAACTTATGCTGATATCAGTAAAATAACGTTTGAACATCAAGAATTAGTCAGGTTAGCTACTTTAAACCATTGCTCACTAACCGAATTAAAAACAAAAATTTTGGCTGAAATACGTCAAAATCCTCAAATGAAAGGAATTTAACAATGAATTTATTAAACAACAAGGAACAAAAATTACAATCAGTTTTAGCTAACTATGATCGGGTAGTTGTCGGCTTTTCCGGTGGAATTGACTCAACATTAATTTTAAATGAAGCTTTACAGGTTTTAGGTAAAGAGAACGTTTTGGCAGTTGTGGCTGATTCTGAATTATTCAGTGAAGAAGAATATGTAAAAGCAATTGATCTGGCTGCTAAGATGGAAGTTAATGTCAAAGGAATTCAGCTTGATTATTTGGCAGAAAAGCATATCAAGCATAACACGCCGGAATCATGGTACTACATGAAGCAGATTTTTTATCATCAATTGCATCGAATAGCTGCTAAATTTAACGCTGATGCTGTTTTAGATGGCATGATCATGGATGATGAAGCAGATTTTCGTCCTGGTTTACGTGCCCGTGATGAGGCTGGGGCGGTTTCCGTTTTGCAAGTTGCTGGATTTTATAAAACTGATGTTCGTCAATTAGCTCAAGAACACGGCTTAACTAACTGGAATAAAGTTGCTTCTTGTTCAGTTTCGTCTCGTTTCCCATACTATACTGAATTAACCAGTGCTAAATTGCAACAAGTAATTGCTGCAGAATCTTACTTGCGTCATGTTGGTTTTGGTACTGTCCGAGTTCGGGTCCATGATAAATTAGCTCGAATTGAAGTCCCAGCAGATCGCATGAATGACTTAGTTGCACAAAAAGATCAAGTTACTGCTAAATTGCAATCATTAGGGTACGAGTATGTTTCTGTTGATTTGGAAGGATTTGTTAGCGGTCGGATGAATCAAACTCTTTCAGCAGCGAAAAAAGAAAAAATTTTAGTGGGGTAAAAAAATGCATTATTCATTATTAGTTCGTTGCCTGGCAGAGTTTATTGGAACGGCAGTTATGGTGGCTTTGGGAAACGGCTCAGTAGCAAATGTTGAGTTAAAAGGAACTAAAGGCTTTCACGGTGGTTGGGTATTAATAGGTTTTGGTTATGGAATCGGTGTGATGATTCCGGCATTGATGTTTGCAAATGTTTCTGGAGCTCAGATCAATCCGGCGATGACAATTGCATTAGCTGCTACCGGTAATTTTCCGTGGAATGAGGTCTTGCCATATATTGTAGCTCAGTTATTAGGGGCAATTGGTGGACAACTATTAATCGTTTTAGCTTATAAACCGTATTACGATGAAACCACTAACTCAGAAAGTATTTTAGGGACTTTTGCTACGATCGATGCAGCTAATAGCTGGTTAAATGGCTTTATTAACGAATTTATCGGAACATTTCTGTTAGTGTTGGGAGCTTTATGCATTACGGCTGATAAAGTTGATTCACGTGCTGATTTTATTGGTTTAGGCTTTTTAGTGATGTGTCTGGTGGTATCTTTTGGTGGACCAACAGGACCAGCTTTGAATCCAGCTCGTGATTTGGGTCCAAGGCTACTACATGCTGTTTGGCCCTTTAAATTTAAAAAAAGTTCACAATTCAGCTATAGTTGGGTTCCAATTATCGCTCCAATTGCGGGAGCTGTTGTTGCAGCGGAAATTTATCAAGGAATTTTTTAGAAGTTGGGACAAATACAAACAGCAGGTCGGTCATTTTTATAATAGCCGTTCTGTTGTTTTTAATTTATTGATTTGGAGTGGAAAAAATGAGAAAAAAATTAACTACTATAAATTTCCGTTACTATTTCTTTGTGTTAATACTGCAGTCATTTGCTTTGGGTTGGTTATTCTTGATTGCTAAACAGCACACAGCCGTTTGGGGCTTGGGTTTAATTGCGTATACTTTAGGTTTGCGGCATGCTTTTGATGCCGATCATATTGCAGCTATTGATAATACTGTTCGCAAGTTAATTAATCAGCAGCAAGAAGCTGCCGGAACAGGGTTCTATTTTTCTTTGGGACATTCAACCGTTGTTTTTTTGCTAGTTGTTGCAGTAAATTTCTCACTAAAATTATTTAAAACGGACTTACCATTTCTAGAAAAAACTGGTAATTTAATTGGCGGAACCGTTTCAGGTATCTTTTTATTACTGTTAGCATTTGCTAACGTAGTGATTTTGAGTAATTTATTTCAAATTGCTAGAAAGAAAGCCAACCATCTTTTGAATGACCGAAAATTAAATCAATTATTAGCCAAGCGCGGTTTCTTAGTTCGAATTTTAATGCCTTTGTTGAATTTAGTTAAACGAAGTTGGCAAATGTATCCGATTGGTTTTTTATTTGGTTTAGGGTTCGATACAGCGACGGAAATTGCTTTATTAGCAATTGCCGCCAGCAGTGATCAAACATTGCTTGGTTGGAATAATTTAGTTTTTCCGGTAATGTTCGCCGCTGGAATGAATTTAATGGACACCACTGATTCTGTTATGATCACCAGTGCTTATCGTTGGGCCTTTGCCAGTCCTGATCGTAAAATTTATTACAATTTAACGGTTACTTTAGTTTCAGTCGTTGCTGCATTTTCCATCGGCCTTATTGAATTGCTACAAGTTGCTACCAGCTTTATCAAGCAAAGCAGGACTAAGTTAAATTGGCTATCTAATTTGAACTTTAATCAGTTGGGAATTTGGTTAACATTATGTTTACTGGCTGCTTGGTTGTTAGCATACTTTAAATGGCAGCAGCAAAATAAATCAACGATTTAGGCGTCAATTAATTTAAAACTATTAGTTTTTGATAATTGAAATCGGAATAAATTTATTACAATTTAATTATTTTAATAATTAAGCTTGACTTTCTTATAAAAACAAGTTAGATTAGTGACAAGCAATTACGAAAGGAGTTTTCATCATGGAAAAACTGCAATTTAATTATTCAATTGAATTCGCCCTACTACTATGACCGAGGACTCTGACAATTTGTCGAGTCCTATTTGGTATTGTAGGATGGGGCTCGTGCAAGATAGAAGCGTCTCATTCTACATGAATGAGGCGTTTTTTATTTTATATTTTTAAAAATTTAGGGGGAGTTAAATATGACCAAACAAATCCAATTTTTCGATACAACATTACGTGATGGCGAACAAACTATCGGGGTGAATTTCTCGATTCAAGACAAGCTGATACTGGCACAAAAAATTGCTGATTGGGGTGCCGATGTAATCGAAGCCGGTTTTCCAGTTGCTTCTGAAAATGATTTTAAGGCAGTTCGGCAGATCGGTAAGAATGTCACAAACTGTAATGTCATCGGATTAGCCAGATGCGTAAAAAAAGATATTGATGCAGTAACTCAAGCTTTAGCCGATGCTCCAACTGGTCAAATTCATGTTTTCATTGCTACCAGTCCAATTCATCGAGAAGCCAAACTGCATATGGATCAAGCAGCAGTAATTAAAAAAATCAATGAATGCGTTAGTTATGCGCATAAATCATTTGAACATGTTGAATTCTCACCAGAAGATGCCACTCGAACTGAATGGAATTTTTTAGTAACAGCTATTCGGACAGCCATTAATGCCGGAGCCGATGTAATTAATATTCCAGATACTACTGGCTATACCAATCCTGATGAATTTGGAGCATTATTTGATTATTTAAAAGAAAATATTCCAGAATTTGATCGAGTCACATTTTCAGTTCATTGTCACAATGATTTAGGGATGGCAACCGCAAATGCTTTGGCTGCTGTTAAACACGGAGCCAGTCGAATTGAAGGAACAATCAATGGAATCGGCGAACGGGCTGGTAATACAGCATTGGAAGAAGTTGCGGCTGCAATGGATGTCAGAAAAGATTTTTACCAAGTTGAAAACCAGGTTGATTTAACCAAAACCTATGAACTGGCAAAATTAGTCAGTGAAAAATCCAAGATGCCGATTCCACATAATAAACCAATTATCGGTGCCAATGTTTTTGCGCATGAATCAGGAATCCATCAAGACGGTTTTTTGAAAAATCATGCTACTTACGAAATTTTAACACCACAAAGTGTTGGAATTGCACATTCTTCAATTCCATTAGGCAAATTGTCCGGCTCACATGCTGTTGCTGCAAAATTAAAACAGCTGGGGTATCAAATTACATCTGCTGATATGCATAAGATTTTCCCGATTTTCAAACAGGTTGCTGATCAGCAGGCAATCGTTTCTGCAGAAGACTTGCGTCAAATTATGCAGCGCTTTGAAAAGACCGTTCAAAAAAGCTAATTTGTAAACCACTTCAGCATAAGTCATTCTAGTTGACAAAAGGACCTATTTTTTGGTTTTCTTACTTTGATAGGAGACTGAACGTATTTATCAAAGAAGGTAAAATCAATGAATGATCTGCCCAACTTATCTGAACAAGTTTATAATTTAATTTTGAATCCGGCTACTCGTGATTGGGAGAGGCAACAATTAGTTGCGGCTAAAAATGCACTAACAGAACGAAATGTAGCCACGGTTTGGGCTGAACTTGAATATCGTTTACGTCCACTCGCAGTTCGAAATAACCTTACGCCGGCGGTTGCTGATTTTTACGCCATTCTCAGTCATGATGAAAACGGTGGTCAATCATTTGATTTGACGATTCATTTTGCGTCAGATCCGCCTTGGCAAAAGCGGGCAATTTTTGCTGGTGGCTGTTTTTGGTGTTTAGTTGAACCATTTGAGCTTCGGCCGGGTATTATAGCAGTTATTTCTGGTTATACCGGTGGCAAAACTGCAGCACCAACTTACGAAACCGTCAGCAGTCAAAATACCGGTCATGTTGAGGCGGTTGAAATTATTTTTGACAGTCGCGAGATTGATTATGAAGATTTGTTGGAACTTTATTGGAAATTAATTGATCCAACAGATGTCGATGGTCAAATTAATGACCGCGGCAGCAATTATCGACCGGTCATTTTTGTTCGGGATCGGCAACAGCGACAAGCTGCCGAAAAATCTAAACAAGCATTAAATGATGCTAGAAAATTTTCTAAACCGATTGTTGTTCCAATTGAAACAGCAACCAAATTTTGGCCAGCCGAAAACTATCACCAACAATTCTATCGAAAACATCCGCAACGCTATCGATTGATCGCTCGGACCCGTAAGCAGTATTTGCTGGCATTGCGGGTTGCTGGTAAGCTTAAAAATATTTTTTCTAAGTAAAAAAAGGAACTGCGACAATAAAACTTGTCCAGCTCCTTTTAAATTTACAGCTAAAGCTATTATTTGTGATCAGAACTTTGACCCATTTGCTCATCCAGAGTTAATAAGTCTTTGCCATCAACTAAATCATATTTAGCGATCAAATTGCGGGCGTTGACTTCTTCTTCGATTTGTTCGCTGATAAAATAATTTAAAAAATTTTGTGTTTCAAAATCATTTTTTTCTTGAGCCAGCTGATAAATCTTGCGGATGCAATCGCTAATATATTGTTCATGCTTCAGCCCACCCTCCATAACTTCTTTAATGGAGGCATAGGTTTGTGAAGTATGCTCAATTGGTGTCAAATTAACTTTTTGATCCATATCATGTAAAAAGTTGATGAAACGCCAACCGTGTTCTATTTCTTCATTTGCCTGATCTTTATACCATTTTGAAAAGCCATGCAAGCGGCGTTCTTCAAAGAAATTATAAAAATCCAAATAAATATATGCTGATTGAAATTCTTTGTTGACCTGTTCATTTAACAGTTGATAGATTTGTTTTTCCATTGTTTTTTGCTCCTTTCAAGATTTATTTTAACATAATTTTTGCTGAATGATTAATAGTTCACAAAACAAGTTAAGTTTGAGATAATTCACTTAGGGGAAATTATTAAATTTTGGGGGAGTTAGATGAAAAAACAAGGGTTAGGTATTTTAGTAGGCTTCTTTGTTGGTTTATTAACTATTTTTTCAATAAATGTTCATGCTGATCCGGATTATGAAATTACAAATTATCGGGTGCAGGCTAATGTTCAAACTGATGGCTCGGTTATTTTAACGCAGCGAATCCGGTATAAATTTGCTGATTCCGCGCATGGCGTTTATTATCAGCAAGCGCTTGGAAAACAGCAGGAAATAGAAGATGTATCAGTTGCTGTCCAGCAAGCAGGGGAAACAAGACAAATCCCGCTCGCATATAATGGACTAGATAATACTTATCAAGAAACTGAACCTGGTAATAAAATTAAATTAAAAGTTTTTCATTCACTTGATAATCAGACTGCAACCTTTATTTATCGCTATAAAATCACTGATGTTGTTATCAATTGGATTGATACGGCGGAACTGAATTGGAAAATTATCGGCAGCGGCTGGGATGTGCCTTTAAATAATGTCAAAATTACTATTCAACTGCCACGACATCCGGTTGATCAGCTGCAGGCTTGGGTGCATGCCGATACTGACGGTCACGTCGATGTTGATCGAGCCAAAGGACGGGTGGTAATCACAGCTAAGAGCAATCCAGAAAACTCGTTCATTGAAAGTCATTTACTGTTCTCACCGGGAGTTACCTTTGAAAACGAATTGATCAAATCGGAAAAAAGAAAAAAGGTTGTCCAAAAACAAGAGGCTGCTTTGGCTAAAAAATCAAATCAACAGAAAAAACGACATATATTGTTACAACACCTACTTTTTGGCGGAATGTTTGGTCTAGGTTGTATATTGTTTTTATTAGTTTCCATACTTATTTTACGAAATAAGTATCCGCAACAAGCTTGGCCGGTGTCATGGCGACATGCAGTTCATTCGTTTGAGCTTCCCAGTTTGCCAGTCGCCGTTTGTCAAGCTATCTTGCATAATCGGAAGCCGGATACCAAGGCCTTGAGTGCAACTTTGTTAGAATTAGCAGTGCAGCGAAAAATAAAAATTGAAGAGCTGCCAGGTAAAACTAAATTTGGTAAAACCAAATCCGATTATCGAATTACGCTCTTGGATCAGCAGCTGCTAAAATCAGCAACTATTTGGAGACGACTCTTTAATAAAGTTGGCGATGGTGAAAGTTTCACTTTAACTCAACTTAAGCAGGCTGGTAAAAAAAAGACTACCAGTGCATCGTTGCAAAAAGCCTTTACTTCATGGCAAAAAAAGCAGAAAAAATTGGCTGACTCACAGAAATATTTAAAGGAACCCATTAGATTTCGTGATAATTTAATTACTATTTTAACAATTCTGGCGTGTGGATTGCTGTTGGCCGGTAGTATTTTGCTGCAGCAAAAACTATTGATTGTTGCTGCTGGAGTCTTAAGTTTGTTGATTGTTGGGATAGTCGGTTTCTTTTTGAAAAAACACTCGCCATATACTGCTAGCGGATTGGTATTGGTTAATCAGCTGCGCGGCTTTAAAAAAATGCTGGCAGATATCGGCCGTTTTAATTTGAAAGAAGTCGGCGAACTGGTTCTTTGGGAAAATGTGATGCCATATGCAGTGGTTTTTGGTTTAGCACCCAAAGTTGCAGCTGCAATTGAAACTAATTTCAGTGTTGAAGAATTAAATAATACTTTCTTTTTATATTATCCAATCTCGGCTAGCGGTAATAATATTAATTTTGGAGCAAACTTTGCCAAAAGTTTTTCATCCAGCATAACTTCAGCTTCAGCCAATGGTAGTTCCGGTGGCTTCAGCGGTGGCAGTTCTGGCGGCTTTGGTGGCGGCTCAGGTGGTGGAGCCTTCTAATTATGGTTAAGATTGAAATATGATTGGATTATTCTGAACAAAAAAATATTTTTACTATTTAAAATCATAAAAGAGGTTATTATTTTGAAAAAAATAGCATTGATTGCTGATGTTCATGGAAATTATACTGCCTTGCAAGCAGTTTTAACTGATGCGTCGCAACGTAAGGTTGATGATTATTTAGTTTTAGGTGATATTGTCAATCGCGGACCTGCTCCAGAAAAATGTCTTCATGCCCTTCAAGCCAAACATCCAGCAGCTTGGGTAATTGGTAACCATGAACAAGTTTATCAAAGTCTGCTGCAGCAAAAATTTCAAAATTTTGCTGATAATGAGAAGGCAATTTTGGCTATTATTACTTCCGAATTTGATCGTCGTTATTTAACGCATAATGAGTTTAGCTGGCTGGCTAACTTGCCTTTGTGTCAAGAAGTAACTATTGAAAAGCTTAAACTGCGTATTTTTCATGCAACACCAACCAGCTGTCGGGGACACTTGACCGTTCCAACAGCTCCGCAAGCTAATTTTGATGAATTGTTAGCTGCTTCAACTGCTCAAGTGGCAATTTATGGTCACACTCATCAGGTTTTATTGCGGCAAACAAGTGATGGCCGGTTGATTATTAATCCCGGTAGTATTGGATTGGCCGTTTCCAAGCAGCAAAGTTTGGCTGCTGCTCAGGCTAAGTATGCCATCTTAACGATTGCTGACCGGCAATTATTGGATTGCCAATTTCTGTCTGTTCCTTATGATGTAGATTCAGAAATCAAGTTAGCTGAAAAACGCCGGGTTCCATTTGCAAGATTGTATACTTTCTTATTGCAAACAGGAACTTTTACTTATACTGAAACTAATGTTCATAAAGAAAATGCGGCTCATAATTATCGTCAAACTGCCCAGCAATTAATCGCACAAAATAATTGGTGATCGGAATAGTTTAAAAAAATGTTAAAAACTCTGGGGCAGCTTTCGTGTTAAATTAGATACTAGTGGTATTAACAATTAACACGATTTGACGAATTGAGGAATTTTTTTGAAAAATAAAATGTTATCAGGGACATTTTGGATGTCTTTTGGCAGTATTTTTTCACGGATACTCGGAGTAATTTATATTATTCCTTGGTTGCTGATGTTAGGTTCACAACAAAACCAATATACAGCGCAGGCTTTATTTAATGCTGCGTATACGCCATATGCATTATTTTTAGCATTAGGAACTTCCGGTTTTCCAACAGCTATTTCACGAAAAATTGCTATTTATAATTCCGAGCAGCGTTTTCGTGACAGCCAACAACTATTTCGGGCTGCCATCTTTTTTATGTGTATCTCCGGGTTAGTCTGCGGATTGCTGTTTTACTTTGCAGCACCGGCTGTGGCTGGTAGTTCACCAATTCTGGGTGGCGCGTCAGCAGTCAGTATTATTCGTGCTTTGGTACCAGCCCTGTTTATTTTACCGGTAATGAGTATTATTCGCGGGTGGTTTCAGGGAAATGAAGATATGAAGCCCTTTGGCGTATCGCAATTAGTTGAGCAATTGGTTCGTGTACTCAGCATCTTGTTATTAACTTTTATCAGTTATACTTTATTGCATACTTCGTTGGAAGTTGCAGTAGCTCTAAGTACATTTGCGGCATTTACCGGTGCAATTGCGAGTTTGGCTTACTTAATGAATTATTATCACCGCCAAAAACCGCTTTACCAAGAATTAAAGGCTGCTAGTCAGCCAGCTACAGGTTTAAATACCAAACAATTATTTTGGCAGATTTGTAAAGAAGCACTGCCTTTCGTTTACGTCGGTTCGGCAATCACAATTGCGCAGCTGATTGATCAGTTTACCTTTAAGCAGATCATGCGACTCGGCAGTCAACTGAGCTTGACCGCTATTCAAAATATGTTTACACTTTTTTCTGCTAATCCCAGTAAGATTACCACAGTAATTGTTTCGTTGGCGATTGCAATTTCGGGGACGACTTTACCGCTTTTAGCCAGTGCACACGCTGATCCGCAAAAAGCGGCAGTAATTATTCAAGATAATTTTCGATTGCTGTTTGGTTTACTGGCCCCGGTAACTATTATCTTGGCTTTATTAGCCGGTCGAATCAATACAGTCTTTTTTGGTTATAATTTGCATGGTAGCTGGCTAATGTTTTGGTCAATTTTGATTACATTCGTTCAAGCGATTTTTACCGACGTTTTTACTTTGATCCAGTCGTTGGGGAAACATCGTATGGCGGTCATTTTACTCAGCATTACACTTTTAATTAAATTTATTTTGCAATATCCGCTGGTTTATTTCTTTCATGATTACGGAGCACTGTGGGCAACTGCCATTTCGTTTGGTTTAGTTGCAGGGTATTGCGTTTATTACTTGATGAAATTATCTAACGAAACCAAACTAGCTGATTTTGCCGATCTCGGACTATTAAGTCGAGCAAATTTGATTTTTGCTGTTTTAGCAACTGGATTGTTGGGAATCCTCAGTTTATTTTCAGTTGCTGATACGCGAATTGCTTCATTCCTATTTTCTTGTGTTTATGGCTTGCTGGCCTTAGGAATCTTGGCAGTAATTGCTTACTATTATAATCTGCCTAAAATAATTTTAAAATTAAAATGGGGCAGAACCCAATATAAGCATTTTTAAAAATTTATAGTAGATAATTTGAAAAGTCATGGAAGATAACCATGGCTTTTTTTGAGAAAATAAAAACGCGTGATAAATAAAAAATGCTAAAATATGAAAAAGAGATATTGACCACTTTACGGTAGTAATAGATGGGGGAGGGGAACTTAACGCAAATTAATAAATTGAAAATTGAATTACGGCAATTAAAGCAAGCAGAGTTGGCGAAATTTTGGCAACTAGCTTTTAGTGATACTGAAGCGGAATGGATCAATTGGAATGGGCCTTATTTTGCCGAGTCATTACCTAATAAACTTGAATTTATCCAAGGAATCAGTAGCAAAGACTATTTAATTAATCCATTTAAAAAAATTATTTGGGTAGATAATCAAATGGTTGGAATGGTTTCAGCGCGTTATGTTGATGGTGATTTAAAACGTTGGCTTGAAATTGGCATTTGTCTTTATCAGTCAGCTACTTGGCGACAACATATTGGTTATTATTCATTAAAATTATGGCTGGATCAATTATTTCGAGAGACTGATTTGCCACACATTGGACTAACAACTTGGTCCGGCAATTATCGTATGCTGGGATTGGCAGAAAAGCTTGGTATGAAAAAAGAAGCGCAAGTCCGTCAAGTCAGATACTGGCAAAATCAATATTGGGATTCAGTTAAATATGGAATTTTAAGAACCGAATGGCAGCAAATAAAAGACAAATAGGAGAAAAATCAAAAATGTTAAGTAGTTTGATTCTTATTCGCGGGAATTCTGGCAGTGGAAAATCGACCTTGGCCCAAAAACTCCAGCAGTTTTTGGGAACAGAGAGCTGCTTACTGCTGCAGCAAGATAAATTACGCCGGAATTTGTTGCACGCAGATGATCACGTTGCTTCACCGGCAGTTGATTTGTTAGATACACTGCTCAAATTTGGCAGTCAGCATTACTCACTAACAATTCTTGAAGGAATTTTACGTAAGGATGTTTATGGTGAGATGCTAAAGCAGGCGATGATTTATTTTAATGACCAAAAACTAATTTATTATCTTGACTACTCATTTGAAAAAACAGTTTCTTTTAATTCACTAAAAGAGCAACCCTTTTCCGTTATTTTACTGCAAAAATGGTGGCGTGAACAAGATTGTTTGACTGCTAATGATCGACTATTAAATGGAAATCTTGAAAGTAATTATCAAAAAATCATTAATAATTTGCAGTAGTAATTTGTAACAATAGGTAAGAATTACTGCTTTATTTTCAATCTCTTTTAGATTGCATGAATTAGAAAAAATTTATTTTATACTTGGCTAGTCAAAGTCATTACACCCTTACTGTTTATAATGCTGGCAATCATCTTGAATTTATGCTTAATTCATAAACTAATTAACTAACGGAATGAAGTGAAGTGTTATCAAACTAAGAAAAATGGATTCAAAAGAATTTAAAACGTATTGTGAATCATCGATCAAAAAATACGCTCAAGAAAAAATTCGTGTTGCTACTTGGTCATCGGCAACTGC
This sequence comes from Liquorilactobacillus ghanensis DSM 18630, assembly GCF_001435235.1. Taxonomy (GTDB): domain Bacteria; phylum Bacillota; class Bacilli; order Lactobacillales; family Lactobacillaceae; genus Liquorilactobacillus; species Liquorilactobacillus ghanensis. The sequence goes on from NZ_AZGB01000022.1 coordinate 74,456, forward strand.
TGAGAAACAAGCAGCTGCCGAATTTCAGCGTCTATTACCACAAGGCGCTGCCACACCGGCTAATTATCTTCTGAAAATTATTATGTCAGCTGATGTTGTTGGCAATCTTTGGTTAGCAAGAGTTACTCAAGAACCAGCAACCGCTTATATATATGATTTTGAAATTTTACCAGCCTTTCAAAATCAAGGTTTGGGTACCCAAGCAATTAATTTAAGTTGTAAGTTTGCACAACAACATGGTTTTACCAAAATTCGTTTGCATGTTTTTGGCGGAAATCAACGAGCAGTGCACGTTTACCAAAAAGCAAATTTCGTAACAACCGATATCATGATGGAACGAAAGCTGTGAATCAATGCTGACTGATTTTATTTAGACCTTTCAACAGTGTTTGCACCATAATTTGTGGTTCTTCAGGTTGTTTCTTGGCCAACCAAGTATTTAAAATATTCCAAAACCCACCAACTGAGAAGCTCATAATATATTCGATCTCAGTTGCGCTGCCTTCGATATGCCAAGGAGCTTTAAAATCTCGGTATAGATTGCTGGCCTGAGGTGACATTCTGGACAAAAAGAAAATAAATAGATTTTGATTGATCAAAATTCGAATTTTCTCACGTTCTGGCCACCAAAATTCAAAAAATACTATTAAAACCTGCTCAAAATTCATTTTTGATATTTCCAGACTTTGTAACTGCGCAATATATTTTTTAATCAGCTGATCAGCGTAATAATCCAGCAATAGATCTTTACTTTTAAAAGAGCGATAGAAGGTCCGGCGTGATAATTGCGCTTGTTCAGCTATTTCTTTAACTGTGATCTCATTATAATTTTGCTGTTGCATCAAAGTAAACAGTGCTTCTAACAACCATGTTCGCGACTGCATTGCTAATCGTTCTTGTCCATTCATTTTAAATTATTCCTCCATGTCACAATAGTATTTCCAATGTAGCACTTAACCAAATTGGCTAGTTTTATCATTCAGTAACTATTATAATAAATTTTAGCAGAGATGTCACACGTGCGCACTTGTGACTCTGTTGTGCCAAAATGGCTTAGCATGCTAGCCTTAAAGAGTAATCTGGAGGGCTTTATTACAATGAACAAACAAAAAAAGTATTTTTTACCAGTTTTGTTACTAGGAAATTTATTATGTATGATGGATACTTCTATCATGACAATTATTTTACCGAAATTACAGTCAGCTTTTAATGAAAGTTTGACTAGTTTATCGTGGGCACTAAATATTTACACAATCTTTTTTGCGGCTTTGATTATTCCATTTGGTGGCTTGGCTGAGCGAATTGGACGAAATAAATTTGTTTTTGGCAGTTTGATAGTTTTTGGCATAGGATCCTTGTTATCAGGTTTGGCTCCTGATTTAAAATGGATGCTGCTTGCACGAGCAATTCAAAGTATCGGAGCTGCCGGAATTATTCCGACTAGTATGGTGATTGGACTTGAGCACAGTACACAAGCTAATCGAAATAAAATTGTTGCTGCTTTAGCTGGTGTTCAAGGATTAGCAGTAGCTCTTGGACCGGCGATCGGTGGAGTTATTGCAGAGTTTTGGGGCTGGCGTTGGGTATTTTTAATAAATCTTCCTTTAGTAGTTTTAGATTTACTATTGTTTTTCCGTGCTTTTTCACTAAAACATGAATTAACTAACAAAACGTCAATTGATTGGTTGGGAGCTGTATTAAGTATGACAATGCTGTTTTGTTTGTCGCTGGGATTGATCCAAGGTAACAAATGGGGCTGGCAATCATTGCCGATTATCCTGCTTTTGGGCGGTGCCGCCTTATTATTAATTGGCTTCCTGTTTTGGGAGAAGAGCCAAAAGAATCCAATGATTGATTTGACTCTTTTTAAAAGCCGTAATTTTAATGGAGCCAGCTTGGCATTAGTTTTATGTAATTATTTTCTTGGCGGCATGGCAGTTTTGATTCCAACCTTTTTGACACGCGTTCAAGGAGAGAGTGAATTAAAAGCTGCACTATTGATTACGCCATATTCATTAGCTGTAATGTTTTCCGTAATTGCGACTTCGTTAGTTATTAAAAGAATTAATAACAAGCTGCTGATCAGCCTTGGTTTTTTGACCATTGCACTTAGTTATTATCTTTTAGGAAATTTAAAGGTCACTGACAATTATCATCAGTTGATCATTGCTGATATCATTTTGGGCATCGGTTATGGTTTGGTCGCCGCAACTGCTAATATTCTAGCGGTTGCCGATTTTCACGGTAGTAAATTAACGGCTTCGCAAAGTGTAGCGAATGTTTTGCGCCAAGTCGGAATGGTGCTGGCGATCGCGATTTTTACAGCTGCTTTATCCGCTAATATTTCAACAGCTAAAAAGCATACATTTAATTATGCTAAGCAGCAAATACAGATATTACATTTCTCTTCTAAGCAAAAAAATTTATTGACCGCTAAAATAAAAAAACGATTGGCTCCCAATAATACTCAGCTTGAACAAAATGGTCAGCAATTTAAAACTGTTCGGCCACAAATAAGTAAAACAGCGCAACAAAAGTTGGTTAAACAAGCCTATCAGCAACAACTAGAACTATTTAGTCAAAAAAATAAGTTACTTCCAACAAAGATTCCTAAGATCGTTAAAGTCCAAATAAAGCAAACCGTTGAAAAAAATGTTAAATCAGCTATCCGCCAACAAGAACAGCATTTTAAGCAACAATTGGCACAGTTAATTCATCGTATAAAAACAAAACTTAAACAACAGTTGACGGCAGCTTTTTTGAATATTTACAGTACCATGTTTTGGGGAGCATTGCTGGCGTTACTAATTGTACCGATATTTAAATTTGAGCATCAAAAAGAATTATGAAATTTTAAATTAAGTTGTGTTAAATTGTTTTTTAAAACGTAATACTTATTGAAAATAAACAATTTTGTTGGTTAGTTATGCTATACTGGGTACAATAATTTTACTTACTGTTGGAACTAATTTGATTGGTCGTCCAAGTAAGTAATTATTATTTTAATCATGAATGGTTTACTTTAGTAGTTAACAAGAAAGGTGATTTTATGGTGAATGAGTATCCTCAAGTAATGACAATTGCTGGTTCAGATAGTGATGGTAGTGCTGGAATGCAGGCTGATCTTGAAACTTTTTTCACAAGGAAAGTGTACGGAATTTCGATAATGACAGCTTGCGTTGCTGGTAATTCATATGGAATTCATGCCAGTGCTACTTTACCGCTTGACTTTATTCGCCAAGAATTTGCAGATACCGCAGCTGATTTTAAAGTAAAAGCTGCTAAAACCGGCATGCTTGCTGATACCGAACTGATCAAAGAAGTTGTTGCTGATTATCAAAAATATGCTTTTGGACCATTAGTAGTCGATCCAGTGATTATGACCAAGCACGGCAACCAGTTGTTGGAAGAACAAGCAGTTGATACTTTGCGTAAATTATTGATCCCACTGGCAACCGTACTTACGCCTAACTTTTATGAATCGGAAAAGTTGACGGGAATGCAGATTAAAACTGATGTTGATTTGGAAAAAGCTGCTCATAAACTACAAGAACTTGGTGCAAAAAATGTAGTTGCAAAGGGCTCCCATCATGATCCGCAGCAAACAACAGTTAAAGATTTTGTTTTGTTGGCATCCGGTAAAAGCTTTTGGCTGACTGACCGTTATTATCCAACAACACATATCAATGGAACTGGTGACTCTTTATCAGCATGTATTGCAGCTGAGATAGCTAAAGGAACAGACATTGAAAAAGCTATTCGCATTGCTAAAGATTATGTCAACACAGCTATCAAGCAGGAAATAGCCGTTGGTCATAAGTTCGGTCCAATTAATCATTGGGCACCAACTTTGAACAAATTCTGAAAAACAATTCTTTTTAATTAGACACAGCCAATTTAGTAAAAAAAGTACTGAATAATAATTTTTTTGATTTAAAAATGGTAATGTTTTTAAATCAGGTCTTGCTTTTTTAACTATAAAGCTGGAAAATTAAAATGTATTGAATTCTAGTTTGGAGGAATGAAAATGGCAAAAGAGAGAACATTAATTCTGATTAAGCCTGATGGAGTTGCTGCAGGACATGTTGGTGAAATTATTGCGCGAATCGAACGCAGGGGCTATCAGATTACAGCTTTAAAAGTAACACAAGCAACTGACGAAAAGTTGAAAGCTCATTATTCCGAAAAAATTGATAAACCTTATTTTGGCGACATTGAGTCATATATGAAAGAAGGACCGATTGTTGCTATTATTGCAACTGGTGTTAATATCATCAATGCCTTTCACAAAATGGCAGGAAAAACGAATCCAACCGAAGCAGCTCCTGGGACTATCCGGGGTGATTTTGGTCATGAATCCGAGGATGGCAATTTGCGCAATGTTGTGCACAGTTCTGATGGAATTGCTGCCGCTGAAAAGGAAATAAAAATTTGGTTTCCTGAATTTTAAATTCAATTCAATTTACTAACAAACATGAAACTTTAAAAAGCCAGAGCACAAGATGTGAAGTACCCTAAAGTTATCGGAGATAAGCTGACAATTTTAAGGCAGTTCAAAACTGCTGTGGCTTTTTACTTACTTTTAAAACAGTAAATTAAGACCTCTTATACTGAAAAACTAACCACTTGCGCGCTAAATATTTTCATAACTGCAAAATTATGGTTTACTTAATAGCAATGAGAGGAGGCCAAACAGATGAAAATTAAAGTTGAGATCGATCCTCAGCTTAGTGAAACAGAAGTCATTGTTCGAACTCCCAAAATTGACGAGCAAGAAATCAATTATTTATATGATGTCATTGCTGAAAAAAATAAGAAAATGAAACTCAAATTATTTCAAGGAGAGACAACTTATTATGTTAATTGCAATGAGCTGCTTTTTTTTGAAACAAGCGGTCGTTTCATTCAAGCACATACTAGCTCGGCTGTCTATGATACGCATTTTAAACTATATGAACTTGAAAAATTACTGCCTGCCAATTTTATGCGGGTTTCCAAATCAACTATTCTTAATACTGATCAAATCTTTGGCTTAACCCACTCGTTGACAAATAATTTGGTAGAATTTCAAAATACATATAAACAAGTTTATGTTTCTCGTAAATATTTCAAAAAATTAAAAGATACACTCGACAGTAAGGAGCTGTAGTCTATGCGAACAAGAAAACTTATTACCGGCGTTGGATTGCTGGGATTAGCCGTATTACTTATTTTGAATAAGTTAGAAATCATTTCATTTCACTTTGAAATCTGGACAATTATCCTTACCATCTTTTTTGGAGTTACTTTAATTCAAGGATTAGTTCATCGACGTTTGACAGAAAGTATCTTTTCAATTGCCTTTCTTTGCATGATCTATGCCTCAGAACTGGGAATTGAAAAATTGGTTCCGTGGACCATTTTAGTAACAGCCTTGTTAATCGATATTGGTTTATCGTTGATATTTCATTCGTTTTTCAAATATTCATTCGGATGGAGCAAGCTTGGAGGGAAAAATTATGATGATGCTAAACAAGCGATTAACTCCGATGAAAAAATAATTATTAACGAGCGGATGTCCAGTAGTATTCGCTATGTCAAAACTGATCATTTGCAGCGCATAAAAACCAATGTCACTCTTGCCACGCTTAGGTTGTACTTTAATCAAACCGAACTGCAAAATCATCAAGCTACTCTAATTATTAACAGCACGCTTAGTGAAATCCGATTATACGTACCTAAAGAATGGGATGTTGCAATTAATATTGATAATATCTTAAGTGAGATCAAGGAGGAGAATAAACCAGCGCATGAAGTGCTGACCGAGCGCTTAAATCTTCGCGGCAGTTTAAATCTGTCTGAAGTGAAAATAATATACGTTTAGCGTAGTAATTAAATTCAGGAGTGTAATTAATCATGGGAATATTAAAACCTTATTTCAGAAAAAATCTGCTTTCGATTTTGGGAGCAGTCATTTCGGTAATTATTCTAGCCGGTAATACTTTATGGCAGCCTAAATTACTGCAAGTTATCATGAATGCGATTATCGCCAATAATCGCGGGCAAGTTTTTGAATACGGAATCCAACTGATCGTCTTAGCGGTCGTCGGAATCATTGCCGGTATTTCAGGTACTTTTTTTGCAGCTAAAACAGCTCAAGCAGTCACTGCCGGTTTGCGAGCCGATACTTATCGCCAGATTCAGCAATTTTCTTTTGGAAATATCGAAAAATTTTCGACTGGCAGCTTAGTTGTTAGATTGATCAATGATTTAAATCAGATTTTAAACTTAGTGATGACGTTACTGACACAAATTTTGCGTATTCCAATTTTGTTTTTAGGGGCGTTTATTTTAGGAATCATGACCATCCCGCGCTTATGGTGGATTGAAATTTTGATGGTTATTCTGATTGTTGCTCTATCTGCACTTGTGTTTTCAAAAATGGGCAATTTATTTAGTCGTTTCCAAACATGGCTGGAACGGATGAATAACGTTGCCAAAGAATCGATGCAAGGAATTCGGGTGGTAAAATCTTTTAACCAAGAAGAAAACGAGACACAAAAGTTTGCGAAAACAGCCAATCAACTTAGAGATCTCAACTTAACGATCGGTTATTTGTTTGCCTTAATGATCCCGGGCTTTACCTTGATTTCAAATATTATGATATTATTGGCTGTTTATTTTATCGGCACGAGCATTGTTCAACATCCCCATGATTTGGCAGCAATTGCATCGTTTATCTCATACTTGATGCAGTTAATGTTTGCAATTATTATTGGAGCAATGACTATGACAATGTTTTCTAGAGGGATGATCTCTTTAAACCGGGTCAAAGAGGTGCTGGAAGAAAAACCGGCTCTGAAGTATTCGACCCAGGCTGATATTCAGCAATTAAATGGTGAGGTCGAATTTAAAGATGTGAGTTTTGCTTATCCCGGTGCTACTGAATTAGCACTGAAAAATATTTCTTTTAAAGCCGCAGCCGGTAGTTTTATTGGAATTGTTGGTTCAACTGGTTCCGGTAAAACAACTTTGGCGCAACTGATTGCTCGTTTATACGATCCAAGTTCCGGTTCAGTCCAATTTTCAAACCATGATTTGCGGGAAATACCTAGTGAGGTGTTGCGGCAAACAGTTAGTTTCGTCTTGCAAAAAGCTGTTTTGTTCTCTGGAACGATTGAAGACAATTTGAAGCAGGGAAAAAAGGACGCTTCTCATGCCGAAATGAACTGGGCACTTAAAGTTTCGCAAGCAGCTGAATTTGTAATGAATTATCCTGATGGTGTCAAACATTATGTAGAAGAACGATCAGCTAATTTTTCCGGTGGGCAAAAGCAGCGACTTTCAATTGCTCGCGGAATTATTAGCAAACCGCCTATTTTAATTTTGGATGATTCAACTTCAGCATTGGATGCTCAATCAGAGCAATTGGTTCAGCAGGCGCTTGCGACAGAGATGAAAGCAACAACTGTTTTCATGATTTCAGAAAAAATTTCTTCAGTGATCAAAGCTGATCAGATTTTAGTTCTTGATCAAGGAAAATTAGTTGCAGTCGGAACGCACCAAGAGCTGGTTAAGAATTCATCAGTTTACCAAGAAATTTATGCGGCGCAACTTGCCAAAGAAGGGAGAGTTGAAAATGCAGAGCTTTCGTGAACCATTAGCCTATTTTAAACATTATTTAAAACCGTATTGGAAAGGCTTGCTGCTGATCGTAACTTTAACGATAATTTCAACTTGGGCGCAGATTGAAGCTCCTGTTTATCTCGGCAAGGCAATGACTAGTCTCAGTAAGTATTTGACGGCTTATCTAAATCCCTTGACGCGGCAACAAGCATCCCTAAATAGTTTTTATCATATCCTTTGGCTGATTTTTATTTTTTATCTATTGTCTGCGTTCACTATGTTGATTTCGAGCTGGTGGACATCAAGAATCAATGCTCTGTCAACTAATCAAATGCAACGCGGTTTGTTTGGTAAGCTGCAGCGGCTGACCATCAGTTATTTTGATCGTCATCAGGATGGTAAACTTTTATCATTGTTTACCTCGGATTTGGATAATATTTTCAATGCGATGAATCAAGCTATTTTTGAACTGATTACCCAGGTGGTTCTGTATGTTGGCGTGATCTGGATGATGTTTTCACTCAATGTTAAGCTGGCTTTGGCTACGGTTGCTTCAACACCAGTGGTAATTATAATTGCCTATTTCATTATTCGCAAAGCACGATATTATATTGATCGCCAGCAAGAAGAAATTGGCAAATTAAATGGTTACATTAACGAACAAATTAACGGAGAAAAAATAATTATCACTAATGGCTTGCAAGAACAATCAATCCGTGAATTTAACCGTTTAAACGAGAATGTCCGGCAAGCAACTTTTAAGGGACAGTTTTATTCAGGTATTCTCTTCCCACTGATGCAGGGATTTTCACTCTTGAACTTAGCGATCGTAATTGCTTATGGTTCATGGATGGTTGTAAATGGTGAGGTCGGACAAGCGGTTGGTTTAGGTTTAGTTGTAACTTTTGTTCAATATTCACAACAATATTTTCAACCAATTACCCAAATTACATCAATGTATTCAATGCTTCAACTAGCAATGACTGGGGCGAAACGGTTGCTGCGTGTTCTTAAACAACCGGAAGAACATGTTAACTCTGCCGGAAAACAGTTAACACAAATAAATACCGGTGTGAAATTGGAAAATGTCCATTTTGGATATGATAAAGAAAATGAAATTTTGCACGGGATTAACCTTGAAGTGGCTAAGGGCAAAATGATTGCACTAGTTGGGCCGACCGGTTCTGGGAAAACGACGGTAATGAATTTATTAAATCGTTTCTATGATGTTACAGATGGTCATATTCTTTTTGATGATGTTGATGTTCGTGACTTTGAATTACATGCTTTGCGGCGAAATATTGGTATTGTTTTGCAGGACTCAATTTTATTTTCGGGAACAATTGCTGAAAATATTAAGTTTGGTAAGCCAGATGCCAGTGATCAACAAATGATCGCAGCGGCTAAACAGGCACATATTCATGAGTACATTGAAAGCCTGCCTGATAAATATCAAACCAAGGTTGATGAAGAAAATTCAATTTTATCAGTTGGGCAAAAACAATTAGTCAGTATCGCGCGAACTTTACTAACAGATCCGACTTTTTTAATTTTGGATGAAGCTACTTCAAATGTAGATATGGTGACTGAAGCTAAAATTAAACAAGCTATGGATAATGTCATTGCCGGTAGAACAAGTTTTGTAATTGCGCATCGTTTAAAAACGATTGTTGAAGCCGACAAAATAATTGTCTTGAAAGACGGTCAGATCATTGAACAAGGGAATCATCAGCAGTTGTTAGCGGAAAAAGGTTTCTATTATGATCTTTACACGAATCAAATGGTTTTTGAATAGACATTTTTAAATTTTAGCGTAACAAAAATTGGATATTTAGTCCGAAAAGACTAATTTTAAGCATTAATTTTGTTTTTATGTTGCTAATGTGTAACATTAAAATAAATCAATGCTTTTTTGTTACATTGATGACATTTTGAGATATATTTTTAATCTTTTGTTATCTAAAATTACAATAAAATGTTATAAAATTATTAATAGAGATAATAATATATTACTTACAAGCGGGGTGAAGCGATATTAAACGGAAGACTAAATTAAATTTCTGTGGAATTTTATTAACTGTCAGTTTAGTTTGCTTTGCCGCTGATCAAGCCAAAATTCCCAATATTTTAGCTGATGCAGCAAATCAAACAACCGCCAGAATACAGACAACCAGTTCAAGTGCAAGTTCGATCACCGATAATTCAGCAGCTAGTTCAAAACAAAGCTATTTAAAAGCGACTGTCAACAATTCTTCAGCATCTGACAATTCAATAGATAGTTCGACAACAAGCAGCAGTGAAGACCAGACAAGTTCAAGTTCTGCGGATTCAGCAAGTACGTCTTCTGCTGATAAAGGAACTGAAAGCAGTGCAGAAACAAGCAGCAGTGAGAATCAGACAAGTTCAAGTTCTGCAGATTCAGCAAGTACATCTTCTGCTGATAAAGGAACTGAAAACAGTGCAGCAACAAGCAACAGCGAGAATCAGACAAGTTCAAGTTCTGCGGATTCAGCAAGTACATCTTCTGCTAATAAAGGAACTGAAAACAGTGCAGAAACAAGCAGCAGCGAGAATCAGACAAGTTCAAGTTCTGCAGATTCAGAAGACAGCTCTTCGTCTAATAAAGAAACTGAAAGCAATTCGACGACTTCAATCGTCAGTTCAAGTGATGACTCAAGTTCTACCACAACTGCTGGTACGAGCAGTTCAGCAGCGGCGACCGAAACGCCACAGCCTGCTGCAAAATCAATGGCAGAAAAGACCGAGAGTATTGCACCACCAGCATCATCAACTCAGCAAACAACAACTAATAAAACTAGTACTTCTCAAGTTAGTTCCCAAACTAGTATTTCTACCAGCTCAAGCAGTTCGGCAACGATTGTTTTTTATTCCAAGAAAGCGACCACTGCTAAGTTGGCAACGGTAATTGCACCATTAAATCATAAAACAGTCAATATTGATTTAAAATTAGCAGATAAAATTCGTTCCAATCAGGCAGCCTATTTAAACCAAATGCGAGCTAAAGGTGTAATTAAACATGTTCGACCATTCAGCTCAAAAACTAGTCAGCAGGAGTTGAATGCTGAAATTGCCTGGGTGCATGAATTGATTCAACGACAATTACAACAAGTGGGGCAGAGTAATTTCTGGCGGGCAACCTTTAGGACCATTTTGAAGGATAATGATCCGTTTGAGAATCCTATTTTCCTGCGAGTAAATCATTTTAGTGCAGAAAATTTCTTGGATAACTATCAAAATTTCTCACAGACTCAATCAGAAGTTTCACTAGATCCATTACGTAAAATTTTGTTTAAAATTGACTCTCAAGGAACTATTCAATTATTAGGAATTAATTCTCAACAACGATTGCTTGAACTTGAAAACAATATCCCTGCCAGTGGTTGGTATCAAATTGGACAAGGAAATTTTTATTACAATCAAACTGGTACTTTGCTAAAAGGCTGGCAAACAATTGGCTCAAAGAAATACTATTTTGAACCAACTGATGGTAAGCTTCAAACCGGGATTCGGACAATTAATCAAAAGACTTATTTCTTTGATTTTCAAACCGGTGCAATGCAAACTGGTTGGCAAAAACTCGGCAAGGGTATGATTTATACTGACAATCAAGGACAATTGCAAACTGGTTGGCAAACAATAAATGGAGATCATTATTTTTTCAGTCAGCAAACTGGTTTTATGTTAACAGGTTTTGCTGAATTCAAGCTTGCAAATGCAACTTACTATTTTGCTCCAGACGGAAAACAAGTCTTTGGCCCACAAACAATTAATCAGCATGATTACTTATTTGATCAAAAAACTGGGAAAATGAAAACCGGATTACACTATCTTCCCGAAAAGCGAAAAATTGTTTTTTATGATAATACTGGAAAAATGGTTTATCAGCAATCAGCGGCTGAATTTGCTGCCAAGCATACTCAACAAATTTAACCAATTCTCAAGTGAAAAACTATTTTAAGCATCTCGATAACGCAAAATTGGAATTTTTCCCAATTTTGCGTTTTTTTGTGGCCTTATTGAAAAAGACTTAATTTAAAATTCGCGATAAATGATGTTTATTATATGATTTAAATATTCAATCGTATATTATGATAATATAGTTAAATTCATCGTTATGCTTTATTTATGAAACAAAATATGATATTTATCTTAAGTTGTTAAATATCTGGCAAAGTGTTTTAAGAATTACTAATAAGTATCTAAAAATTGTCCTTGGCAAGTTACAATTAACTAGCAGTTGAGGAGGACATTTAAATGAATTTTTTCCAAACAATTATTTTAGCAATTGTTCAAGGAATTTCAGAATTATTTCCAATTAGCAGTGTTGCACATTCGGTCATTGTTCCGTATTTATTTGGTTGGCAGCTTGATCCTAGTTTTTTGAAACATAATTTTTTAGAGTTTGTAGTAATGATGCATATCGGAACGACAATCGCACTCTTAATTTATTTTCGGAAAGACTGGGCTAAAATCTTTCGTTCGATTTTTAACGCACGTGATTCAAAACAAACTTTGAAGTTAATTATCTGTGGGACGATTCCAGCTATTATTTTAGGTGGTATTTTCGAGAAAAATATTACAAATGCCTTTAGCGACGTTGTATCAGCAGCCAGCTTTTTAATATTAAATGGTATTTTGTTATTTCTTGGTGAACGATTACGCAAAAAGGGAAGCAAACGTCTGGAGGACCTGAATTGGTGGCAGGCAATTATTATTGGTGTTTTTCAATCATTTGCTCTAATTCCAGGCTTTTCCCGTTCTGGTTCCAGTATGACAGCTGGTTTTTGGATGGGGTTATCAAATGAGGAATCAGCAAAGTTTTCAATGTTATTATCCACACCAGTAATTGCTGGCGCAGCAGGTTTGGAAATTCCGAAAATGATTGCCCATCATCCAGCAGGTCTTTTGAGTTTATCATTGACTGGCGGAATTGTTGCTGGATTTTTCGCCTTTTTAAGTGTTTATTTCTTAATGCACTGGTTTAATCGTAAAGAAATCAATACAATGGGACCATTTTCAATCTATTGTATTGTGATGGGAGCCGGCGTATTACTTTCAAAAATTTTATAGAATTTAAAAAACTACACGACAAATACAACTTCAGTGTCTATTAATGGACGTTGAAGTTGTATTTGCGTTTCTCAATTAGGTAACTTACCGATATAATAAATATAAAGTTACAGTAAGTAAGTGAATGGAGGAAAGCAAGATGATTTTATATCGAAAAGCCGAGATGAATGAATTAAAGCAAATTACAGAAATGTGCGCGCAAGCTTATCGAAATTATCCGTTGTTTCATATTTTACGGACTGAATTTAAATCTCATGATCAGTACTTTGCTTTTTTAACTGCACTAGAACATATTTATGCTAAAACTTTTATTAGACGACGTTTGTGTTTAGTTGGCACTCAAGCTGGTCGAATCGTTTCAGTAGCTATGCTGCAAAATCCACAAATACCATCAATTGGAATTATTGAATATTTACGAAACGGTGGGGCAGCTATTTTTAAGCATGCAAATATTTTTTTAGTCACATCATTTCTTAAATTGGTCGATCGAACCGAAGCGGCACGGACAAAAATTACCGAGCCTAATTGGTATCTTGCTAATTTAGTTGTTAATCAGAAATTACAAGGACAGCATCTGGGTAGTGATATGTTAAAAAAGGGTGTTTTACCATTTATCAAGCAACATAAGGGAAAGCTGCTGACCTTTAATACTAACACTGAACAAAACAGTAAATTTTATCGTAAAAATGATTTTATTGAATTTGATCGACGATTTTTAACGTGGAAAAATAACCAATTGGAAAATTGGAGTTTTCTGATGCACTTATAAATTATAAAAAAACATCTGCTATTGATTTATCATCATTTGGTGAATTTATTAATAGCAATTAAACTATTGTAATCAAGCTGTTTGTCTGAGTAACAATTTATCAGCGTATATCAGATAAACTATACTAACCAAAAATAATGGTACCAAGATTATCAGCAAGTCGCCCCAACTACCGCTGTTAAGGTGAGGTGCATATATTGAAGAACTCCAATCAATAAGAAAATGTAAAATAATTACCCATAGAAGCCGGTTAGTAATGATGCGTAAAACTGCTAAAAATGTTCCGGCGGCAAACGTATAAACCATTTGCTCAAAAACTGCCTGCGGAGCCATACTAGTAATATTAACAAGATGTAAAAAACCGAAAATCAATGCGGAATAAAGTGCAGCTTTAGTTAATTTATAAGTGGAGCTTTCGTATATTGCATGTCCCAAGAAACCCGAAAAAAATAACCCGCGAAAAATAGCTTCTTCTAGAATTGCAGCTGCTAAAGCAGTCATCGTGTTTAAAATTAAAAATTTGCTTTGCAAAACCTGAAGAATATTAGTAGGAACTTGTTCGACGAGTAATAGGATAATCACAACAATCAGTATGATCCATCTCCAGATCCATGATGATTGGGTCCATAACAAGTTCTTTTTGAAAATTTTAAACGATCCTAAAGCATAATAAGCAATTAGCAGTGCAACAATGGCAATAATAAAGTTTGCTGTTGTTTTAAAAGTTAAAGAAGTATCGTAAAAGAACAGACTCAAAAAGAAGAAAAGTAAAAATAGCATAACTCCCCAGTAAATTTGTCTTCCCCAAGACCAACGATTTTTAAAAAGCATTCAAACCATCTCCTATCAATATGATATCATTATAATATCACAAAAAAGCATTTTTAAAAGATACTTTTAAAAAATGTTTTAATTACATATTAAAAGTTGGCTAAAAGCAATTAATCCATAAGCGAAGTCTACCTGTTTTCTAAGCAAGTTAAGTTCTATATAATATAAGGTGGTTCTCTTAAATTAATAGCAAAAACCTGGTTAATGCTTGACGGTAATAATTATTTTAAAATATTTGCGTGTTAAGCTTGTAGTGATAAATAGAAATGGTGGTGTTAGGTTGAATCTCAATTCTTTAAAATATTTTGTTGACGTTGTTAAGCTGGGAAGTTTTACTGCGGCTGGTAAGAAAAATTTAGTAGCACAAACAAGCATTTCACAACAAATTCAGCAGTTGGAAAATTATTTTGACTGTTTATTAATTGATCGCTCTCAAAATCCTGTTAAACCAACAAAAGAAGGGCAAGTATTATTTACTGAGTCAGAAAAATTATTAAATCAATTTCAAATATTAGAAAAAAATGTTCGTAAGAGTACGACAAGAAAAATTAGAATCCAATATTCATCGATTATGGATATTCAATTACTGGATAAACTATTAGACAAAGTTACTAAAAAGCAGGATTTTAATTTTGAAATTGAGAAAGTTAGTTTAAGTAATATTTCAAAATACTTGAATCAAAACAAATATGATTTTGCTATAACATTTGATTCGGAATTTTATCAAGAATCAGATATTGAGACATTGACGTTAGATCAAGGAAAATATTTGGCAGGGGTTGGTAGTCACCACCCGTTTTATAATTTGAGCTCTTTAACTATGCAGCAAGTCTATAGTTCTTTATTAATAATGTTAAGTCCGCAAAAAATTGGAAAATCTTATCAGTTAATGCTCAATCGGTCACTTGATAAAAAATATCATCCGCAAATTTCGTACTTAGCTGATGATGTTGAAAGTGAGTTGCTTTTAATTCAGCAAAAGAAATTACTGGGTTTTTTCCCTGAGCATTATCCCTTGAATCTCAATAATAACTTAATAAAATTAATTCCAATCGTTGATAACCCGCATAGATATAAGATCGTTTTAGCTTACAAACAAGAGAATTTGAGTCAAGTAGGGAAACTATTTTTAAAAGCGGCAAAAGAAATCGTTCCATAGGAAAAACCTATAATGTTATCTAAAATCCATATTAGACTTTGTGATTATTTTCACCTATATTGAAGTTAGTAAAAAGTCAGGAGGATTTTTAAAATGAAAAAAATTATACTTACAGGTGTTGATGGTAATTTAGGTTCGCAGGCGGCTTCCGAATTGTTGCAGTTGACTAATAAAGATAACTTGCTTTTTTGCGGCTACAACACTGAAGTATTAGCTAACTACCAAAAACAAGGTGTCAAGACACAACAAACTGATTTTAATAACTTGCAGGGACTGGCTGAAAAATTTGGTAATGCAGATGTTTTGGCTCTAATATCAATGCCTTTTGTTGGAGAAAAAAGACAACGAGCTCATAAGAATGTGATTGATGCAGCCAAAGCAGCCGGAGTTAAAAAAATTGTTTATACTTCACTGGTTAACGCTGACGATCCAACTAATCCAAGTATTGAAAAGATCGACCATGCTTTTACAGAAGATTATATAAAGAAAAGCGGTCTCGATTATATCTTTTTGCGTAATTCACAGTACGCTGAAGCGATGATAACCAATTACTTTACCTTTGTACAGCAAGGCTCGCTTTTAAAAAATAATCAGGGTGAAGGAAAAATGGCTTACATTTCCAGAAAAGATTGTGCCAAAGCAGTTGCTTATGCTCTGTTGGCGGCTGATCTGCACCAGCAAGTTTTGAATATAAATGGCAAGCAGCTAATGACTATATCTGAGTTCATTGAAATTGGCAACCAAAAAACCGGCAATCAAGTTAAATATCAATTTATTTCCGATGAAGAAGATTATGCTGTATTTGATGCAATGGGTGTTCCCCGAACAACCGAGGGTAAATTCAAAAAAGATTCCGAAGCTCCATTTTCTTCAGATGGAATGGTGACGTTTGGTAAAGCGATAAGAGAAAACAAAATGGCAAGTTTTACTAAGGATTTTGAACAACTGACTGGCAGTGAACCGCTAAGTGTACAATACATGTTTGAGAATTCACAAGAATTTCAAATTGGACAGCGTCATTCTCTGGATAAGTAAAAGAAAATATGAACAAGCTCGTATTCTCTATGCAAATAGATTAATAAAAGCTCTCTCATACTAATTTGAATAAAAAAAGTATGAGGGAGCTTGATTATTATTGGTCAATTTTCATAATTACTAGTGTCTCTCGCAAGCGCACTAATGAAGCCATTAAACTGCACTAAAAATAAAAAACATTACTTTTTAAACCTTGCGTCCTGGGTTCAAAATGTTGTTCGGATCAAAGACGTGTTTGATTTTGCGCTGTAAAGTGACGATGTCTTGTCCCAGTTGTGAAGTAATCCAACCATATTTCAAATCACCAATTCCATGTTCTGCTGAAATTGTACCACCCAGTGACTGTGCAAACGCAAAAATTTTTTCGATAGCGTTCTTGACATCTTGAGGAACTACAGCAGCATCTTGTGGAATTGCAATATTGGGGTGGAAATTGCCATCTCCTGCATGACCGCCTAAAAATGCTTTAACTGGTGAAGTGAACTTAAGATTATCAACGAATTCTGCAAGTTCCGGTAATTTAGATAATGGCACAGCCACATCTTCGACTATAAGCCTTCCATAAGCTGCTTCGGCTTGGTAATAATCTTGTCTAATTTTAACAATTTTCTTGGCGTATTGTGGATCTTCAGTTACTGAAACATGCAAAGCATTGTTTTGCTCCAATAGTTCTTTAAGTGCGGTTAATGCTCCAACCGGAGTTACATCTAATTGGAAAATCAAGAGGGCGGCTGCTCCATTTTCACCCATATTAGTACCCTCTAAAGCATCAAGTGCTTCAATTGAAGTTTTATTTAAAGCTTCTAACATTGAAGGACGTAGGCCACTAGCAGATATTTTTTCAACGGCAACGCTCAATGTCTTCATATTGGGAAAAGTTGCTAAACCTGTTGTTGGGTTGCCGAATGGAATCGGCAGAATGCGAACGGTTGCCTCTACCACGATTCCCAGCGTTCCTTCAGAGCCAACCAGCAAATCAGTCAAATCATAACCGGAATTGTTTTTGAAACACTTTCCGCCAGTTTCGACAATTGTTCCATCTGCTAAGACAACTTTAAGCCCTAGTATTGACTGTTTTGTTGTTCCATACTTTAATGAGCTCATTCCCCCGGCATTGGTAGCAATATTTCCCCCAACGGTACTAATTGGTTTAGAACCTGGATCAGGAGCAAAGAAATATCCTTGCTTACGAACTTCTTTGTCCAACGTCCCGTTTAAAACGCCGGCTTCTACTACTGCTGTTTGGTCGGCAGTATTTATTTCTATAATTCGGTTAAGCTCTGTCAGTTTTAAGACAAGGCCGCCATCTTGACCAGCTGAGCCGTTAACAATTGACGTACCACTGCCGTAAACCGTAACAGCAACTTTTTGTTGATTGGCAAATTTAACGGTTGCTTGTACATCCGAAATGCTTTTAGCGACAATTACGGCAGCAGGTTTATTACCATTAATTATTTCTTGTGTGAATTTATTCTGTCCGTAATCTTTACGTGTAGCTTCATCAGTCAGTAATTCTCCAGTTGGTAATTGTAATTTTTTAAAATCTAAAGTCAATTTTGTCTTCCTTTCTAGATAAAAAATCGTTCTTCTAATATGAAGAACAGCTTTAGCTATCATCCAATAGCTAATCAAAAAATAATTTACTTATTTTTTATTTTTAATGTAATTATGAATTTTTAATTTTTGAAAGTCAAGGCTGCAGTTTATAAATATAAGCAGTCGTAAAGATATTGCAGATCAATGTAATTTTAAAATAAGTAACTATTGTTTTAATTATTGGATAAGATTACATTAGAAGTAAATAATTATGGAGATGGATAAATTGATTACTTATACTAACAAGAAACAAATAACAGCCAACGACTTAGCGCAATTATTTAAAGCAGCAGGTATTCATCGACCAGTGAATGATTTACCTCGTTTGCAAAAAATGTTGGAAAATGCCGATATTCTTTGGACAGCTTGGGATAAACAGCAACTCGTTGGAATTGCCAGAGCATTGACGGATTTTAGCTACGCTTGCTATTTATCGGATCTTGCTGTTACCAAATCACATCAAAAGCAGGGGATAGGTCGTAATTTAATTGAAAAGCTTCGCTCACAAATTGGGGCTGATGTTTCTTTGGTTCTTTTGGCAGCACCATCAGCTTTAGAATATTATCCAAAAGTAAATTTCGAAAAAATTGACAATGCTTTTTTAAGAAGACGGCGTCCTTTCTAAATAACTTGCAGAAAATGCAGTATGTAGCTGATAAATAATTAGAAAAAATTTATAAAAACTTATTGACAGCGCTTGCAAAAATTGATATTATAACTTCATAAAGCAGAGCGTGTTACTGATTCGATCAGGCATTAACCCACTTTTAGATTAGTTGCTATCAGCAACTTAGCTATAGTGGGTTTTTTTAATACTTAATTTCAGGGGGAAGTGATCATGAAATTCATCAAAAATTTTAATAACAACGCTGCTTTAGTTGAAGATGATCAAGGTACAGAATGGATTGTCATTGGAAATGGTGTCGGCTTTGGCAAAAAACAAGGAATGTTGGTTGACGATTGTAAGATTGAGCGCCGTTTTATAACTGCTGAGAAAAATGGCCCTGATATTGAAAACTTTAAAGAAATTGAATCGCGATCATTAGAATTAACAACAGAGGTTATTGAATTAGTTGAGCCCTTATTGAAGATTAAATTTAATGATTATCAGTATTTTGTTTTAGCAGACCATATTGACTTTTCTTTAAAGCGTGTTCACGACGGAATTGAAATCAGTGATGGAACAGTTATTTGGGAAATCAGTAAATTATTCAGTGAAGAATATCAAGCAGCCAAGAAAGCAATTAATTTGATAAATCAAGCAGCACAGGTGCAATTACCTAGAAACGAAATTGTATTTATGACCTATCATTTTGTAAATGCGAGTATGGATGGATCCCGGCTTCAAGATACAATCAAGATCACGAAATTAATATCGGGAATTATTGATATTGTACAGTACCAATTTCATTTGAGCTTAGATACCGAATCTTTTAATTATAGCCGCTTTGTTACTCATTTACGTGCACTAATGGTTCAAAGGGTCAGTAAAACCAATATAACGGCAAGTGAACTAGACCCAGCATTACTCAAATTAATGCAGTTGAAATACCCACTTGCTTACGAAACAACTGAACGAATTAGCAATTATCTGCATAAAGAAACAAGTTGGGAGCTGCAGCCAGACGATAAAGTATATTTAACTTTACATATTTGGCGTGTAACTCATCGGCAAAAAAAAGAATAAAAATGTTTTTGGTGTGTTACTGGTCAAGCAGGCATTAACCCAGAAAACTTTGCAGGGTACTTTATCCTAATTAGGAAAGTACTGTAAAGTCTTCTGGGTTTTTATTTTAAATTTAGGAGATGAAAACAATGAAGTATGAAGATCTTAGCAAAAAAATTATTGATGGGGTAGGCGGTAAAGAAAATGTAAACAGCGTGGTTCATTGTACCACAAGATTAAGATTTAAATTAAAAGATGAGGGAGCAGCTAAAACTGATCGCTTGAAGACGACTGATGGTGTTATTACGGTTGTTCAATCCGGTGGCCAATACCAAGTTGTAATCGGAAATCATGTGGCGGATGTTTATGACGATTTAATTAAGGTCGGTGGTTTTCAAGACGGCGGGGCGGTCCCAGATGATTATGGTGAAAAATCTGATATGAACTTATTAGATCGTTTTATCGATTTAGTTTCAGGGATATTTACGCCGATTTTAGGACCTTTGTGTGCCGCTGGAATGATTAAAGGTTTTACTGCCATGTTTGTAGCTCTCGGTTGGATTTCTTCGACTTCAGGTAGTTACTTAATTCTGCATGCTATTGGAGATGCCTTCTTTTACTTTTTACCAGTTATTCTGGGGTATACTTCAGCTAATAAGTTCAAAGTTGATAAATTCGTGGGAATGGCGATCGGTGCGATTTTATGTTATCCCGATATAGTTGCCATAAACAGCAGCAAAACTATTTTGTATACCTTATTTAAGGGAACTTTCTTTGCTTCGCAAATTCATACGACCTTTTTTGGTATTCCTGTAATTATGATGAATTATACTTCATCAGTTATTCCGATTATTTTAGCAGTTTGGTTCGCTTCACATATTGAAAAATGGGCAAGAAAAGTTATCCCTGATGTCGTTAAAACCTTCTTGGTACCTTTTGTTACCTTAATCGTTACCTTACCGGTTACTTTTATTGTAATTGGTCCAATTGCAACATGGCTCAGTACCGCTATCTCAGATGTTACCGTTGCTATTTACAATTTCAGTCCGGTTTTTGCTGGACTTTTAATGGGAGCATTCTGGCAAGTATTTGTTATGTTTGGGCTCCATTGGGGATTTGTTGCCGTCATGCTTACTAATATTGCTTCTAAGGGGTACGATCCAATTGTTGTCCTTTCCTTTGCAGCATCATTTGCACAAACTGGTGTTGTACTCGCAATGACACTTCAAACAAAAAATGAAAAGACACGAAGCATTGGTATTCCAGCGGTTATTTCTGGCATTTTTGGAGTAACAGAACCAGCTATTTACGGACTTTCGCTTCCGAGAAAACGGCCATTTGTTTTAAGCTGTATTGCAGCAGCTGTAGGTGGTGGAATCCTTGGTTTCTTTGGAACTAAAGCATATGTTAACGGTGGTTTAGGTATTTTCGCTTTTCCAAGTTACATCAATTCAGCGAGTGGAATCAACATGGCGTTTTACGGTTCTATCATTGCAGCAGTTGTTGGCGCAGCGCTTGGATTTATTTTACAAATACTTTTTGGTAAAAATTACGTTGATATAGAACCGGCGGCTGAAGGGGTGCCAAGCGACGCACCTGCTAAATCAACGGATCCAGTTGCTGAAGCAGCAACGGTTGAAAGCAGTACCACAACCGTTTTCAATAAAGCAACAACTTTGGCAAGTCCGCTTTCTGGCAAAATAATTCCATTAAATGAAATAGAAGATAAAGTATTTGCTTCTGAAGCCATGGGTAAAGGAGTTGCAATCGAACCAACACAAGGAATCGTCTATGCTCCAGCTGATGGAGAAGTTATTTTAGCTTTTCCGACAGGGCATGCAGTAGGACTAAAAACGACTGATGATGCAGAATTATTAATGCATATTGGAATGGATACGGTTAACCTTGAAGGGCGAGGCTTTGAGATGCTTGTAAAACAGGGTGATCAAGTAAAAGCGGGCACTCCACTAGTCAAATTTAATATTGAAGAAATTAAAGCAGCCGGATATAGCGTGGTTACACCATTAGTTATTACAAATTCTAAAAATTATCATACCGTAAAGGTAATAACTGATAAAAATGAAGTTGACCATAATGAAACACTGTTGGCACTATCGTAATGAAAGGAGAAAAAATGAAATTTCCAGATAATTTTTTATGGGGCGGGGCCACCGCAGCTAATCAATGCGAGGGAGCTTATTTAACTGACGGCAAGGGATTATCATTGGTTGATATCCTGCCTGCCAAAGCAGAAAAAAGAAATGAAGCCTTATTTAATCCGGAACAGGCTTTGAAAACGAAATATCAATATTATCCAAGTCACCAGTCAATCGACTTCTACCATCACTTTCGGGAAGACATTAAATTGTTCGCCGAAATGGGTTTTAAGGTATATCGAATGTCGATTAGTTGGCCAAGAATTTTTCCTAATGGGGATGATGAAAGCCCCAATGAACAAGGATTAAAGTTTTATGATCAAGTTTTCGCGGAATGTCGTAAATATAAAATTGAACCACTAGTAACCATTAACCATTTTGATGCACCCTTGGCTTTATTTAAAAAATATAATGGTTGGGCTAATCGTAAACTAGTTGATTTATATTTGAAATATTGTGAAGTATTGTTTAAGCGATATAAAGGACAAGTTAAATACTGGCTAACTTTTAATGAAATTAATATGATTTTGCATATTCCTTTTCTTGGCGGTGGGCTTGATGTAAGAAATTCTGAAAATCCAGAACAATTAAAATATCAAGCTGCTCATCATCAATTAGTAGCATCTGCGCGTGCGACTAAGTTAGCACACGAAATTGACAGTGAAAATCAGGTGGGATGTATGCTGGCGGCCGGACAAACATATCCATATACTTGCAATCCTAAAGATGTTTGGGCAGCTTTGACAGCTGATCGTGAGGGCTACTTCTTTATTGATGTTCAGTCAAGAGGATATTATCCGAGTTATAGTCGAAAAATATTTAAAGAAAAAAATATTGAATTGCAGTGGGCAGCAACCGATCAACAAGACTTACTTGAAAATACTGTAGACTTTATCTCCTTTAGCTACTATTCTTCAAGGTTAACAAGTGCTGATCCAAGCGTAATGGAAAAAACGGCAGGAAATATATTTGCTTCCCTTAAGAACCCGTATCTGAAAACAAGTTCTTGGGGATGGCAGACGGATGGCTTAGGGCTACGGACAACGATGAATCAAATTTATGATCGCTATCAAAAACCGCTTTTTGTCGTTGAAAATGGTTTAGGCGAAAAAGATGAGGTTACACCCGAAAAAGAAATTCATGACCAATACCGCATTGATTATCTAGCAGAAAATTTACGGGAATTAGGCAATGCAATTGAAGATGGTGTAGATTGTCTTGGATATACTAGTTGGGGATGTATCGATTTAGTTTCAGCTGGCAGTGGAGAAATGTCAAAACGTTACGGATATATTTACGTTGACCGTGATGATCAAGGAAAAGGTTCTTTGCGGCGATTAAAAAAGGATTCTTTTAAATGGTATCAAAAGGTCATAGCAACAAATGGACAATTTTTATTAGAGGAAGGTGTTTAAATGTACAGCAAAAATGTTCCTAGTGGTTTTCCTCGTGGATTTTTATGGGGCGGGGCCACCGCAGCTAATCAAGTCGAAGGGGCTTGGAATATTGCCGGTAAAGGAATTTCAACCGCCGAAGTAGTAAAAAGGTCTACTAATCGTAAAGACTTTACGATGAATCAGATAACAAAACAGTCATTAACAGCAGCAATCAATGACTCGAGTACTACAACCTATCCCAAAAGACGCGGCGTTGATTTTTATCATCATTACAAAGAAGACATCAAGCTTTTTGCCGAAATGGGTTTCAAAGCATATCGTCTATCAATCGCGTGGACTAGAATTTTTCCTAATGGGGATGAAGCTGAACCAAATGAACAAGGTCTTTTGTTTTATGATCATGCTTTTGAAACCTGTTGCAAGTATGGTATAGAACCAGTAGTGACAATTTCACACTACGAGATGCCGCTCGGATTAACACTCAAAAATAATGGTTGGGCAGCAAGAGAAACCATCAATGAATATACCAAATTCACTAAAGTCCTTTTTGAAAGATACCGTGGAATAGTTAAGTATTGGTTAACGTTCAATGAAATCAACGCGGCTGTTTGGGGATTTAATGGAACTGGTGCTCTTGATGATGATTTACCGAATGACCAAAAAATGCAATTACGTTACCAAGCTTTGCACCACCAATTCATTGCAAGTGCATTGGCTGTTTTGCAGTGTCATAAGCTTGATCCTGAAGCTAAAATTGGATGTATGCTTGCCAGGATGCAAACATATGCTAAAACACCAGCACCGCTTGACGTCCGGGCAGCTCAACTGCAAGATCAACTTAATTTATTTTTTACCGACGTCCAAGTCCGTGGTGAATACCCTAACTATATGAATCGATATTTTTATGACAATGGAATCGAGTTAAAATTTGCTGCTGATGATGAAGAAATTTTAGCAAAAGGTAAAGTTGATTATTTAAGTTTTAGCTACTATATGTCAACGGTAACAGCGGACGATAATAACATTACCAAAGCAACAGGAAACTTCGCATTGGGAGAAGCTAATCCATATTTGACGTCAAGTGAATGGGGTTGGCAAATCGACCCCGTTGGACTTAGAATTGCTTTGAATGAGCTTTGGGATCGTTACCAAATCCCTTTATTTATTGTAGAAAATGGATTAGGAGCGGTAGATGAATTGACGCCGGATCGAAAAATTCATGATGATTATCGGATTGATTATCTGCGGAAACATATTATTCAGATGAAAGAAGCCATTCAAGATGGTGTCGAGCTAATCGGGTATACAACTTGGGGACCAATTGACTTAATAAGCGCTTCTACTTCTGAAATGGCCAAACGCTATGGCTTTATTTATGTTGATCAAGACGATGAAGGTCGAGGTAGTTTGACCCGAATTCGTAAAGATTCATTTTACTGGTTTAAGAAAGTAATTGCATCAAACGGGCGAGAAGTGTAATAGACAAAATTAAAATTAGTTAAACGAGCAACTGTCAGTATCTGATTATAGATGTTGACAGCTGCTTGTTTGTTTATCTAGAATTCCAATTTTTAGGAACTTTTTCCCCACTACATAATTAAATAAAATTAACTGCCTTTTTTGCTGATCTAAGTATCCGATTTTCAAGTGTCTCTAATTCGGTGGCATGTTCTTCAAAGCCTAGTAATTTAAATTGAGCAATTACCAATTTAGCACTATCTTTTTTACCGTGTAATTCCTGAAGTAGTCCTAGATAATATTCACACATTAAACGATCATATGCTTTCCTCGGCGAACTTTCAGATATTTTAATTAATTGCGCTACATAATAGCGAACATCCAACAGTTTTTGCCGTTCAAATGATAGCACTATACAATTATTCAAAAATATTGATATATCATTTTGATATGAAGCAATTGAACTAAGCAATTTAGTCCTTTTAAGCAGTACTGAAAAGGTTCCTCTAATGTAATCACTATTAAAAATATACAAACAATTTGAAAATAAAGATATTTCAAAATGCCCCCACTGCTGCACGCGATTCAGATAGTTTTTAATAATGCGCTTATCTTCATCAACATCATACAAATCTTTTGAATGCTTTTTATTAAGAAACAATTTGAGCTCGATTGACATACAGCAAAAATAAAAATCATGTGTATTTTCATATTTAGATCTAAAGCCTCTGATTCGTTCAGCAATTTCTTCATCATGTTTTTTAGTTATTTCATTATAAAAATATGCTGATAAATATTCTTTTTCTGGAGTAACGCTGTCATTCAAGTAAAATGAATATTCTTGGACTGTGACATTAAGCCGTTCCAAGTACTTGAACAAAAGGTCACTAGAAACATTTGAATGATTGTTTTCAAAAGATGATAGTGTGGTTCTACTACAAATTCCAGCCGCTAGTTGTGTTTGCGACATATTTCTTTCTTTTCTCAATTTTCTAATTAATGTTCCATGTTCCATGAGCTTACCTCCATAAATGACGAGATGCTTTACAATATAATAACCTGTTTTGAATCTGATTGTAAAATTATTGATGAATTAATTATGAAAGGGCGGCAGTTTGGAAAATTAAAAAATGTTTGTGAAAAATGATTGATTAAATATTGGAGGAAGCAAATTATGACAAAATCATTGATTAGTTCTTCTAGCCGGCAAAGTGCAAATTCAAAAATTTTAACCCGGCTAGTGGTATGTCAGCGGAAACACGGTGAAATCAGCTTCAACGAAAGAAGGCGGAGAAATAATCATGCTTAAATTATTGCGAATCAAACAATTCAGATATTTTTTTCTTGCAGATATTATTTCGGGATTTGGAGTTGGATTAACGACTGTTGGAGCTAATTGGTATCTATTGTCTCAAACTAAGTCCAGTAAATTAGTTGGATTGTATTTAACAGTTAATGTTATTGCTGGCTTTGCAATGTCACCATTGGCTGGTAGTCTTACAGACAAATGCAGCCGCAAAATAGTAATTCTGTGGTCTTTTCTTGGACGTGCTTTACCCATGTTGTTAATTGCCGGATATTTTCTAATTTGGGGATTTAATCTCTATGTAATGTATTTTCTCGCGTCTTTAACTGGTGCTGGTTGGATTACTTACATGTCTGCTTCTCGGAGTTATATTCAAAGCATAATCCCAGAAAAATTATTAGGATCAGCAAATTCATTTGTAGAAGTATCCTTGCAGGTGGGGATGTTTGTAGCTGGTGCAATATCAGGAGTGATATTAAACTATACTGGTTTTATGGCGATTTTGGTAATAAATATTATCATGTTTTTAATTGGAACAGTATTGATAATGCGGATTCCTAAGGATGTACTGCATTTTGCGGCTGAAAATGATGTACACGCAAGCTTCATTAATGGTATTCGGTATATTTTTTCAACGCGAATTGTTGTAATTGTTGGTGCCTTGTCCATATTACCTTTACTGGTTACACAATTATTTAATGTAACTTCTCCAGCGTATGTAGCAAGTGTGTTAAATCAAAATAGTATTGTCTACGGAATGGCAGATATGCTTTACGGGATTGGCGGTCTGACTGCTGGAATACTTACAGGTTGGATAATTTCAAAACTTGAGAATAAAAAAATAATTATCGCCTATTTTTTTCTTGCCAGTTTAGCATTAGTTTCTCTTTACGCAGGTAGGAATGTGTTCTTAATGTATATTTGTACTTACGTGATTGGATTATCAAATTCTTCACTTCGGATCGTAACCAACACAGTATTAATGAAAAATGTAGCTGCAAGCTATATGGGACGAACAACTTCTGTTTTGAATGGTACAGCACAATTTATCGAAATTTTTGCATCTTCATGGATGGGGATAATGAATGATCAACAAGGTGCTAGTTTTGGCTTTCTAATAATGTTCATTATTATGCTTATTGGGCTATTGTTGAGTGGCTTGGTTAAACGAATGGCTTAGTTTCTATCCAGAAAGGACTGATATAATGAATAAAAAAAGAGTTTTAATTGTTGAACCAAGTTTTTATGGGGTTAAATTTGTTGAAGCGGCTAAAAATCTTGGTAACGAGGTGATCGTAATAGTTAGCAAACGGTCCAATCCTCAAAAATATGGTTATGCAGCAAGTTGCGATGATTTGATTGTTGCCGATATAAGAGATGATAATGCTATCTATCAAGCTATCATAAATAGCCCATATGCTAATTTGGCGGCATTAATTCCCGCAACCGACTATGTTACCGAAGTTACAGCAAAGGTTGCGACGCGCTTGGGTAAATTTTCAAACTCAGTTAAAGCAACTAAACGTGCACGTAATAAAGATCTAGCCCGTGAGCAATTTGCCAAAAATAATGTTCCGTCAGCGAAATTTCAAGTAGTGAGCAATGAACGTGATGCTAAACTTGCTGCTTATAAAATTGGCTATCCTTTAATTTTGAAACCTACTAATACAGCAAGCAGTATTGATGTTTTTTATATTCGAAATGAAGCTGAACTGCAAATGCGCTTTGAACAAATCGTTAAACTTAAAACTAGTTATATGAATCTCCCCGTACGGCATGAATATATTATGGAGGAATTTTTAACTGGACCAGAATTCAGCGTTGAACTTTTCTTATATCAAAATCAAATTGCTTTTTCTGATGTAACTGAAAAGCACACAACGCAGCCGCCATTTTTTGTAGAGTTGGAACATATCTTTCCAACTACTATTGAGATTGAAAAAAAGAGTGAAATTATTAATACGGCCTATCAAGCTGCTCAAGCTCTAGGCTTTCATGATGGTCCACTGCATATAGAAGTTAAGTTAACTAAAAATGGCCCCAAAATTGTGGAAGTAAATGGACGACCTGGCGGAGATAATATAACTTCAGATTTAATGATCAATGCTTATGGGGTCAATATTTTTGAGAAGACTGTTCAGTTATATTTGCATGAAAAATTAAGTTTTAAGAAAACGCAACAAAAATTTACAGCAACCGTATTTTTCTTTGCTCAAAGTAAAGGGATCCTTCAAAAAATTAATGGGTGGAATAGCATGTGTCAACAAAGCGGTGTAGTACGAGCAAGTATCACAAAAAGAGTTGGCAGCTTTGTCCGACCGCCTGAAAATTCAGATGACAGAATTGGTTACGCAATTTTGTGTTGTAATACACTAAAAGAATTGCAGCAAGCAATTAATAAGGTTAAAAATCTAGTTACGCTGACAGTAATATAAAAATTTTCTTCCAGAGCATTTTATTAATGCTATAATTAGCTGATTAATTATGAATGGAGTTATTTTTATGCGCAAATTAAATGTGATGGTAATTGCTTTATTGGTTGTACTTGTTTCCGGCTGCAGCGTTCAAAAAAAGAAAAGCACAGCCCAGATAAGCACAATTAAAACTACCACCAACAAAATAGTAAAGCCGGCTGAAAAAACTTGGACATTCAGCAAAGGGGTCAGCTCCAAACAAAGTCCAGTTCAAGGAATATCTAACAAACTAACCACCTCAGTTATTTCGAAAACGGACCAACTTTCTAGTTGGACAACTTCCAAGGGGCAATTTATAGCCAGCCCGGTTAAATATAAACGCATTTCTTTTAACAAATGGCAGCATGATCTGCGGAAAAATTATGTTAAAAGCGCTCAAAATGAAATTCACTTAATGAGTGTCAATCAAGTTAATGCTGTACTGAAAAAATTAGGTGCAAATTTCCAAATTACTAAGCTATCAGATTTAATTTTTTTAGAAACAAAAACCAGTGGGATGACTATCCCACAAGGCTTCGTAGCTAAAGGACACCATCTATATGCAGTTAATATCCAATATGTCGATACTGATCAGCCGATTACCGTTGAACGCGGACAATTATTTACTGATACAAGTACCAAAAAAACTGGCAGCCAACTTTCACTAAAGGAGTTAAATGGGACTTGGATAGCAGCCGCAACCACAACCAGTGCTAACGATAGTGGAAAAATTTTGATTAAAGATGGTTATTTGTACCAGCATCGCTATAACAGTTTTGAACGTTCAGCCATTCAAAATTTGAATTCATATTCGTTAATTTCATTGAACCAAAATCAAACCTATGCTTTGCAAAAAGCCAACGCTGCGAATGCTGGTTATCAATTAACTCAAAAATCAGTAGCGAGCGGTGATAGCCTTGGTTATCTCTACTTGTTCATTAACGATAAAAAATTAATCCGCATTGGACAAGGTGAAACTACCAGTTATACGCGAACCAGTACGTTAGTTGCAGCAAATGATTTACCACAAGATGATTTAACGATCTTTAAACAAATGGATCAGAAAAATCCTGGCGAAGCTGCTTCAACAATTACAGTTCGTGCAGATGCACCAATTGTGGGGATGAGCAGTAGTATTAAATATTTGACTGATTCAGCAGCTGGACAAATTACCAGTAATCAAACCGTTAGCTCGAATAACGATACCAATTAGTAGAAACTCGCAACTGAGTAATTGCCCAAAAGTCGCTTAAAAATAAGGGGGACAAACGCAAATTAAACTACAGACAAAAAGATTGTATTTTTCTACTTGGACAAAGGATGAGCTGGATTTAGCGCTTAGTTTATGGGAGAATCCTAAAGTAGCTAAGTATATTCATAAAAACGGTATTTTCACCAAGGAAGAAATAGAATTACGTTTAAATAATGAAATTTCCAACCTTGAAAAAGTCGGTGTCCAATATTTTCCTATATTCTTTTCAAAAAATCACGAATTTATGGGAGTGTGCGGTTTTAGACCCACCAAGAAGTCGGGAGAACTCGAATTTGGAATTCATCTATTGCCTAAATTTTGGCATAAAGGTCTGGCAACTGAAGCAGCTCAAGCTATTATCGCATATGCTTTCACGTCACTAAAAATAAACAGCATTGTAGCTGGTCATAATCCTCAAAATAATGCTTCAAAGAAATTATTAACGGAACTAGGATTTAAATTTGTCCGGAATGAATATTATCCACCAACCGGTCTGAATCATCCGACCTATGTTTTATCTGAATACCATAGCTGTGATTGATCCTGAATGATTAGGATACTAGGAATGTTAATGTTGAAATTAGTTGAATGCAGCTATAAATTTAAAAGTTACCAATAAGGATCTTGTTCTTAGCAGTGGCAATTGATCTATTATGAGAATATTTATTACAGGGGAGGAGGAACTTAGATGACAGAATGGTATGAAGATCGAATACGCTCGGCTATTAATGGAACAAATCCGATGGTAATGACAGAATTAGCCGGTGGATATGCTGTTTTTGGTGATGTCCAATTTTTGCCAGGATATTCTGTTTTGTTGCCCAAAAGAAATGTTGCATCTTTAAATGATTTGGCTATCGATGAAAGAACTGCTTTTTTGCGCGATATGAGTATTTTAGGGGATGCTGTCCTCTTTGCTTGTCACGCAAAAAGAATTAATTATGACATATTAGGAAATACCGATAATTTTCTTCATGCGCATGTTTTTCCGAGATATCTGACAGAAGATGCCGAAAAGTTAAAAAAACCAGTTTGGTTGTATAGCTCCGACTATTGGACCAATTCGAAATATTTGTACGACCCGCAAAAGCATGATCAACTACGTCAAAAAATAACTGACTATCTTATTAGTCATACAAATTATCGTTGTTGAAGGGGGTGCGAAAAAATGATTACATATCATATTTTCAAAAATACAGATGCTAAAGAAGTGGCTGATTTAGTTGAGAAAACAATGCTGACTACGAATATTCAAGATTACTCTGCAGCATATTTAAAGAAGGATTTGAAACACCTAACTGCTAAGGACTTTGTTGAAAAAGCAAAATACTTTCATTGCTATGTATTCCTAGATGATAGCAATAATAAAATCGTAGCTGTTGGCTCGATTGGTCCCTACTGGGGAAAAACGGATGAGAGCAGCCTGTTTAATATTTTCGTTTTACCAGAATATCAAGGACGAGGAATCGGCACGCGGCTTATCAAAGTTTTGGAACAAGATGTTTATTTTAAACGAGCTAAACGAATTGAAATTCCTGCTTCAATCACGGGTCTGAAATTTTATCAAAAAATGGGTTATTCATTTAAAAATGGTGTAAAACTACTTGATGACGAAAAACTATATCGTCTTGAAAAATTTAATAAAATTCAGTAGGCTTCGCCATAAAGGAGAGGAAACAACTGAAAAGGCTAATGAAATATTGTCAAATAGTGTTTTAGTATAGAAATTAAAAGTAGTTCTATTTTTAAAAAATTGAATAAATTCAGTATATTAATTTCTAAACAACATATAGTTATTTCAATTACAAATTTTTTCTGCAGGGAGAGTTATCTTAATGTATCAATCGGTTAATGGAATTTTAATTCATTATGAAATAATAGGTGCAGGAAAACCTGTTGTTTTTCTGCATGGCATGTGCTTGGATCTTATTTCCATGAAGCTCAACTATGAAGATAGTTTCAGTAAAAAGAACGGTAGCTATCAACGAATTTACATTGATATTCCGGGAATGGGTAAAAGTCAATCTTTCTTTAAAGTTCAGCCCTCAAGCGATTATTTAGTCGAGCTAATTATTGAGTTCTTAAATTTAATAAAGGTTGATAATTTTTATCTTTGTGGTCATTCTTACGGTGGATATTTAAGTCTTGGACTAGCATATAAGTATCCTAAGCGTGTAAAAGGTCTATTTCTAACTTGTCCAGTCGTGACAGCAAATCCCAATAAAAGGGTTACTGCCTCACACATCAACATTAAAAATGATAATTTCAATATTCCTAAAAATAAATATACAGAAGATTTTTTAGAAATGAACGTAATTATTAACGAGAAATCCTGGAAAAAATACTTAAATGAAATTACTGTGGGTCTTGAAAAATACAATGCTAAATTTCTTGAAAAACTTCAATCCAATAATTTTGAATACTACAGATTCCAAAAAGAACAAACAATTAAAAATTGGAACTCGGATATACCAATTTTCTTTTTGCTAGGTAAACGCGACCAAGTTGTTGGTTTTAAAGAGCAGAAAAAATTAGCTGCAAACTTTAAAGATTATAATTTGCTTATCCTTGAAGAAGCAGGACATAACTTACCAATTGATCAATCGAATTTATTTTCTAATTGCGTTAATTATTTTTTTAAATTATGACAAATTTGCACCCGTGTATCATGGATTGAATTTAGGATAGTATTTAGCTACTATGAGAATGAAAACATTATTAAAGGAGGTAATAATGATGATTTTTGCACCGTTAAGTGAATGTGATGTTCCAGCGATCCGTTAGTTAGCGGATCGTATCCGCTAACGATTTCAGCTTAAATTGAAATCTCAATGCGGAGGAAAAATAATGAAAATAAAAAATTGGTTAGGTCCCTTATTACTTAGTTTATCAGCTAGTATTTGGGGCGGGATGTTTGTAGTAGTCAAAATCGTGTGGTCCATGTTCCACCAGTCGAATTAGTATGGTTGCGCTATCTAATTGCCATAATCGTACTAATTTTGATTTCGTTAATTAGAAAAGAAAAATGGACAGTTAATAAAACGGATTTGAAATTAATTTTTTTAATTGGACTAATTGGTAATACAATTTCAATTGTAACTCAAGAAACAGGTACCTGGTTATCCAGTGCCCAGACAGGTGCAGTAATTACATCAGCTACACCAACTTTTATGATTTTGTTTGCTTGGTGGCTTTTAAAAGAAAAGTTAACACGAATTAAAGTGCTATCAGTAATCATGGCAACTAGTGGTGTTATTTGTATTGTAGGCATTCACTTAACTGGACATAATGTGTTATTGGGTGTTTTGTCATTAATTGTAGCAGCTTTAACTTGGGCGTTAATGTCCGTTCTGATCAAAAAATTATCTGGAAACTATACCGCTTTACAAGTTACGATTATGTCGGCTTTAGTTGCCATTATTTGCTTATCACCAGTGGTAATCGCCGACCATCAGGTGCTAAGACGAATTGATTTCTTTAATCCGATAATTATTTTGTGCTTGTTGTATTTAGGTGTTGTTTCAACAGCCTTAGCGTTTGTAATGTGGAATCGAGGATTACATTTAGTCAGTGCTGGTAAATCTGGTTTGTTCTTTTTACTACAACCGATTGTTGGAACTCTATTAGGTTGGCTGCTTCTAAACGAGAAACTAACTTGGGGATTCTTGGTAGGTAGTTGTCTAATTATTGGCAGTGTTTGGGTCGCCATTCGTTTTGAAACTTGAATCTGGCGTTGTTGCGGAGCTAAAAAAAATTTACATCCTACTATTTGTAAATTGATAATAAAAGTTAATTAGGAACACTTTTTTGGGGGGGAAAAATCGCATGGAGAATATTTCAATATCTTCAATCACTTCTGTATCAGATAATCTTTTTAAACTTTTGCTAGATGCAGATCCTTCAAAAAATATTGTACAAAGCTACTTGAAAAGGGCTTATAAATTTATTGCCATTTTTAAGGGTGCTCCTGTGGGAATTGTACTTTTAATAGACACTCGGCCAGAAACAATTGAAATAATTAATATTGCTGTGTCTAAAGATTATCGCAATCAAGGAATAGGTGGTAAATTGCTTGAATATTCTATTAAATGGGCTAAAAGTAAAAAATACAGAGTTATTGAGATAGGAACTGGAAGCACCAGCTTTGGTCAGTTATACTTGTATCAAAAATATGGTTTTAGACCGGTTTCAATTGATAGAGACTTTTTCGTGACTCACTATCCACACAGAATAATCGAAAATAAATTAGTATTAAAGGATATGGTGAGGTTA
This sequence comes from Liquorilactobacillus ghanensis DSM 18630, assembly GCF_001435235.1. Lineage (GTDB taxonomy): Bacteria > Bacillota > Bacilli > Lactobacillales > Lactobacillaceae > Liquorilactobacillus > Liquorilactobacillus ghanensis. The sequence continues at coordinate 108,502 of NZ_AZGB01000022.1, forward strand.
CAACAATATTTATTTTAATGTACCAACCAACTTATTTATAAGAATTCATTAGCCAGAAACTTTAACAGGTATTGATGTTTTTTAGACGATGAAATAAATTACAGCTCATTGAGCCCTGTGGAACAGATGATAAAGTAAAAATTGAAAAAATCAATGGCCAAGATAAATGACATTTTTCAAGAACAGTTTTCAGGAAAAAACAATTAGTAAGCCGTGATTATTTCGTTATTTTAACTTGTAAGAATTTAATTTTGTTTTGCTTATCAAATTTGTAAGTATCATATCCATGGAGTGCAAAAAGTTTGCCATTATTTTTTCTACCGGCAACGGACCATTCTGCTTTATAACAATCTTCGTCAATAGATACTTGACAAAGGTGCTGTAATTCTTTGTTGTCTTTAAAAAAATTTTGGAAAAAGTTTACTATTGAATCATGATCTTTACCGATAAAACCATTTGAGCCTTCAACAATGGCATCATTCGCAAATAAATGAACAATTTTATTTAGTGATCTATTATCATTTGAAGCTAAGTCGGAAAGTTTGAAATAAGACTCAATTATTTTTTCTTTTTGATTCATATGAATTCCTTCTTTCAACTGTTTAGTATATGCTAAACAGTTGTGAAATACAAACTATTAAGCAAACAATTGTGCTACAAGGAGAGAAGAATCTATACCAGTTAACTAATGACAATTAGAGACTAACATGTGGTGTTCAAAAAACAAGTATATTAAGTAAAAGGATTGTAACTTGTAAACATATAATACGAGGAGATACTTTATGAAGCAAAAACTACTATTAAGTGTAGATCTTGATAAAATAGAATTGCCACAAATATTAAAGTCATTAAGTGATCCGACTCGCTTATCAATTGTGGCAACTCTGTATTCTAATAATAAAGAGTGTTCTTGCGCAATTTTTGAACATCTGGGGAAGAAAAGTAACTTATCACAACATTATCGTAATTTGAGACTGAACGGATTGATTTCTGTTAGACGTTCTGGAATTCATAGTTATCTTAACTTGCGAAAAAAAGAACTCAATCAAAAATTTCCAGGACTATTAGAAAATATCTGTCGCAATTGGAAACACAATAATAATTCGATTTAAAAATATTTTAAAAAACAAGCCCAAGTCAAAAATGCATAGGTATCGTGAATATCTATTTCGTTCCACGCCAACTGATTCTCAAGGAGACTTTATTCAATCTGACGCAAACGATCTAGGTAAAAAGCCATCTTCTCATGGCTGTGTCCATTTGAGTATTTCCGACTCAAAATGGATTTATGAAAATATTAAATATGGAACAAAAGTTTGGAGTTAGTATAAAACTTGAGACAGCTTTTGCGAGAGTGTAAAATTATTTCTTAATTAAGAAGGAATTGTTTCATAATGGCAAAACGCTATCTTGCCGAATTCAAGCAAAATATTATTGATTTATATCAGCACAAAATTAAGTCAGCTCCTGAATTAGCTAAAGAATATGGTGTTGGTTACTCCACTATTTTAAAATGGGTTTCTGGTAGTCACGGCTTAACTGCTGATGAAGCTAAGGCTCAAATACAAACGAATTAAACGATTGGAAGAGGAGAACCTGATTCTAAAAAAACGCTGAAGCTGTTGGCAAAAGATTGATCTATCCATTGATCAAACAAGAAAGCGATGTTGGAAACCAAATAAAGAAACTCCCATTTTGAGGACTTCCTAGCTCCACCATAGTTTGACGGAGACCCAAAAATGGAAAAAAATATGAAGAAGAAGTTAAATTAAAAGAGATTTTACGAAATCAGTATTTAAAAATCATAGCTGGGGCGCATAATACAACTAAAAAAGAAATTATTGATCTGATCAATAACAAGCTGAAATAAAAAGATGTAACAACAATTTAATTGTTTTTCCTGTATAATAGGACAAGCAGGAAGTTTTAAGGGCGGTGGCTGTCTTTTCCCTTGTGAGGTGATGTCTATGGGAACATGGAGTAATCTTCAGAAAGGTTTCACAGTCAATGAGTGTCTTTCAGGCACTCTCGTTGATGTTGCTGTTTGGCACATTTTTAATTGCGCTACTCAGCTATATTGACAAAAGAAACAAATAAAAAGCCGCCCTGCGTAACTTTGGTCGGTTACAGAGCGACAATGTAGTTTTGTAAATCTAGGCCACCGCCTTTGAAGCGGCTTGCATGGGAAGTCTTGTTGGCGCAAGGCTTCCTTTTTCTTACTCACATTATAGCACGAATCTTTGAGACTTGGTACTAACTATTTATACTTCGCTAGTGATTTTTCATTAATTTGGGTAAGTCAACATACTTAATATGATTAGATTAAAAATTAGTCACGAATCGTCTTATGTGGATCACGTATTAGTGATATTCCAGTACCAATTACAATAATAATCATTCCAATCAGAGCATTTTCGGTAATCTTTTCATTCAATAAAATTGTGGCAAAGATTGGTGCTATAGCTGGTTTAAGAAAGAAAATTATATGAGAAACTGAGGGGTATTTATGGGTAGCTATTGAATAAACCGTAAAACCACCCGCAGTAACGATAATTCCTGCATATAATATAGCTAGTAAACTATGCGGAGTAATCTTTAATAAAAGCGATTGTCCCAAAAACTTAACAGCAAAATTTTGTGAATGATATGATATTATAATTATAATTTCATGCAATATCCACAAATACAATGATCCCAGTAGAAAAACTTGGCTTGTGACGGTGATTGAATCACTGTGATTTTTGTAAATATATTCTTTTGACAATGTTGAATAAAGTCCAAATAAAATTGAACTAAGTGTAGCAAAAATTAATCCAGAGAATATAAAGTAATGGTTACTCCAAATTATGATCATCATGCCTAGAACTGCTACAGCTAACGAAATACCTAATTTTCGAGAAATTGTTTTATGGAATAAAACATAATCAAATAAGGAACTAAAAATTGGATTTAAACTAAAGATAATCGCAACAATTGAAGCCAAATATTGTTGAATCGCAATTTGATAAAAAGACATGCTTAAAATAATGAAAATGATGCTTAAGCCGCTAAGCAGCATAAAGTGCCTTTTTAAAAGAATTTTTTTAAAGTCTGTTTTGTTTGCTAAAGTGAATAAAAATAGTCCACCAATTATAAAACGATAGAAAGTCAGCTGAAAGCTATTAATTTGAGGTGAGTTAATTAATTTTAAAGCCACCTCCGTTGTTGACATAAGAAAAATTCCAATTAACAAAGTCAAAGTTTTCGTCATAAAGTAATTCTCTCCCTTCGGTGGGATTATTATGCACTTTAGAGTACACTCTAATGCAAGAGGTGATTTTTTGAATTATTCAATCAATGAGATTAGTCGTTTAACAAAACTAAGTAAATATACTTTAAGATATTATGAAAAAGAGGGTTTAGTACCTAAAATAAAACGTAATTCGAGTGGTTACAGGATTTACGATGAAAAAGATTTAGAATGGCTAACTTTTTTGCTCAAGGTTAAAGAGACTGGAATGCCAATACAAACATTAAAAAGATTTTCTAGAATTATGTTTAATCCAAAAACAATTCCTGAGCGTCGAAAAATATTGTTGGAACACAAACAGCATATTATTCAACAACAAGAAAAATTACAGAAGTCATTAGATGCAATTGATAAAAAATTTAAAAAATATGATGAGATACAGCGTAAATCAATCGAATTATAAAATTTTGCAAATCCATCTCTTCTTGTTTTTGTGTTGACTTATAAATATGGTAATATTACACTGCAAACATTAGGAGGTTCTTCTTATGTTAAACATCTATAGTGACTTATTACCCATTAGTTTCCACAATTCAAAAGAGAAATATCGTACAACTTTAGAACACAACGGATTAGATAGTCGTTTTGTTGACAAGCTATTCAACGCAGATTTTATTAATGATAAAAAATTAGCTTATTCAAAATTGGTTAGAACCTGCTTTTCTTTAAACTTGCGTAGTGTTGGAAACAGTGATTTCGATAGTATGGTGGTTCTTAAAGGTAAGAACGATGCAGGTAAAGAAATTACAGATAAACCATACAAGTATGATAATAACTTAAAGCTTATGTTCATCTTGAATTATTCCAAGAAATTATATCTATGGCAAGGTTTAAAATCAATTTCAAATAACTTTGATAATATTGAACGATTTGAGGTTGAACACAACAAATCTGTTCTGGACTTCACTAAAGCAGATATGTTATCTATTGTTAAGTATTACAGAGAAAAATATATCAACTATATAACCTACCGTAAGTGTATAGCCGACATTAGTGAATTTATCGACTTCTGTGTTGAAAACTTTGAAGCTATTCACATAGTTTATAAACGTTATTGGAGTTATAAAGAAGTTATAAATACAATTCCACAAACAAAGATGATGAATCGATTTTTTACATTAAAAGATATTAATGATATTGTAAAAAATGAAGATTGTCTGCAAAATACGATTGTGCCATTGCTTGTATTTAGCGGTGTTCGTTTAAGTAAAGTCGATAGCTTAAATGAAATGGTTAAAATTAAAGAAGAAGAATTGGCAAAAGATAGTATTCATATTAACAATAGCGATATGAGTAGAGAAGTCAAAGTCACTCCACAAGCAATGAAATATCTGCAAAAATCTTTAAAAGAAAATTACTACACTATGAAGTATGACAACAAGACAATTGAGATACCTCATACTGGTTATTTATTACGTCCATTTGGATATAACAAAAAAATTAATAGTAGTATTAGTGAGGCCGCTGTACAAAAACGGTTGCGTTATTTCCAGCATAATTACAAAGAACAAATTGCTGATCGTAAATTTGATTATTCAACAATTCGTAATTCCGGGAAAATTACTAATATCTCTACACAAATGATCCTTGGCTATAACATTGATGATGCAGTATATCAGACTTTAATTAAGTTTGGTGACCTTGACGAAAAGGAAATTCTAGGCAAGCCAACTACGCGTGCTCAATATAGTATGTACAAATTACGTCAAACATTTCTGAAGGCAAAAAATAAAAAATAAACTAAGAGGATAATGGAAGTGTTAAATAATGCTGTTTTAAATTCCACAAGTGTAAATATAAACTTGGTCATTGGTACATTCCATAATTGGTCAACATAAAGAAGAAATAATTTTTTAAGAAGCGATTAGTAAAGAAAAGGGGCTATTTATTGCGCTATATTCTGTATAAATAAATAAAAAAATTAATTTCACAGAATGATCCATATTATGCGCTATTTATTAAACAAAAATTATACAAATTAGAAAAAGTCAAACAATAGTGCCAAATATGTTATATAATAGAAACAAATAATATATTTGGCATGATGTATTTATTTCCATTAATAAATTTTAAGTAAGTAAAAAGCAGAAGGTGATCACAATGATTCTTTGGTTATGGCAGCAGACGTATTGGTTTCCTGCGGTTATCTTTTTAGGAGGCTTAGCTGTGATTTCTTGGCTATTCGAAAAGATTGTTAATGAATTTACTTATCTTTGGTTATGGATTGTTAGATGGTTTGAAGATACTATAAAGGGACAAAAGTCTAATCGATAATAAGTACATACTGTTAAAAATGAATAGTAAACACATTGATAATTAAAAAGCGGCATAATGATATTAGCCGTGTGCTAAATCATCAATAACATTGTGTAGACAAAAATCTACATTTTCAGCTTACTTTAGAGTTCTTTTCTTTGCGTTATAGGAAACTAATTAGGCTTATCATTCCTAGTTTTGTGTTATATTAATGATAAGTAAGTACTGTACTGGAAATATTATTAAAATAATGAAAACCATTATCGATGAATAGGAGTTTAATTTTTATATCAATATCTCAAGTAGGTTGCCACCAGAATACAAACTACTAATCGGGTAACTCCAAAGTGTGTTTATTATGTTTAAGCTGAACGTGGACGTTATTTTTATAATTCCAGCGAAAGTGAGGAAGCTCATTATTGACTGATTTAAGGACAATTCTCGTCGTAAGTGTACTGTCTCGGTTATTTGATAATAAAGTGTAGGCTAAACTTTGAGCAAAGGCGGGATTTTATGAAAATTATACTTTTGGATGGTTATGAATTAAATAAAGATTTAAACTGGGATTTATTGAATCAACTGGGAGAGTGTACTTTTTATAGCCGAACACCGGTTGCTGATAAAAATGAGATTCTGAAACGGATCACTGATGCTGAAATTGTAATTACCCACAAAACGCCACTAGACGATGATATTATTAGTAAAGCTCCAAAACTAAATTATATCGGTATTATGGGTACCGGCTATGATGTTGTAGACATTGATAGTGCTCACAAAAACAACGTTACTGTCACTAATATTCCTACTTATGCTAGTGACGCAGTGGCACAATTTACTTTTTCTCTATTACTTGAAGTGACTGGTCAAGTTGGACTTCATAATCAACTTGTTCATCATAATAAATGGTCAAAAGTTCCGGATTTTACTTTCTGGGATAAACCATTATTCGAATTAAAAGGTAAGACACTTGGTCTGATTGGTTATGGCCATATTGCACAGAAAGTTGCTAAACTGGGACATGCTTTTTCTATGAATGTTATTTTTTATAATCATCGTCCAAGAAACACAACTGAACAATGGATTAAACAGGTATCTTTAGATGAACTTTTGCAACAATCAGATGTAATTAGTTTGCATGTTATTCAAACTCCAGAAACTATTAATTTAATTAATAAGGACACCCTTAAAAAGATGAAGACCGGAGCTATTTTATTGAATACAGCACGTGGAAAGTTAGTTAACGAATCTGATCTTGCGAATGCTTTAAACAACGAAAAAATTTATGCATATGCTACTGATGTGGTTCAAAAGGAACCTATTAACAATGACAACCCCTTATTGAAGGCTAAGAATTGTTATATCACTCCGCATATCGCATGGGCACCATTGGAAACGCGAGAAAGGTTACTAGATATTACGATAAACAATTTAAAAAAATATTTGGCCAAAGATCCTGTAAATGTTGTTAGCTAGGCTAGCATTAATTTTAATTAAATAATCAAGCTATTATGGTTTAGTCGTGTTTTAGTAAAACAATCGTTAATTTTAAGTTAGCGATTATTTTTTTGTATGAAAGTTATTTTCTAAGAAAAAATAACTGATTCAGCATTCTGCCCAGTTCTGCAGGTGTTTCTTGCATTCCCTGATCCAGCCATTGAATCTGCGTTGATATTACGGCTCCAGACATGAACGATGCAAAATATTTGTTATTTCTGTGACTGTTATTCAATCGCTTAATCATCCCTTGCTTTGTAAGATACAAATACACAATACGAAATGTCTTAATCAAAGTATTGGTCAAACCGGCATTAACCAATAAACGAGTTTCTTCAGATTGCTTTTGCATTAGCTGAAAATAAGCCGTCATGAGTTGAATAAAATTTAAAGGCATCTTATGCGGCAATATTCGCAAATATGATTCAATTGTCATTTCTTGATAACAAGAAATAATTTCCTGCATAGAATGATAATTTCGATAGTAATATGTGCGAGATACACCAGCTTTACGGCACAGAAGTGAAACACTAATATCACTAAATTGATGATCGGCTAATAAATCTAGCAAAGCTTTATACGTTTTATTAAGATTTAACTGTTTTCTTTCTTGTGGTGACATAGTGTACAAGTTTCCGGCTTTCTGTAACCTAAACATTTACTCATAATATAACACTACTATACACTTACTGAGTAATTTATATTATGAGGAGTAATTATTATGAAAAAAAGACAGTTTATGATTTTAGCTACAATGGCTATTGGGATTTTTCTTTGTATGCTTGATACTACAGTAATGAATATTGCATTACCAGCGATTCAAACCGGACTCAGGACCAATCTTGATACACTTCAGTGGGCGTTAAATATCTATACAATTACTTTTGCTGCGCTTACTATTCCGTTAGGTAGATTAGCAGATCATGTGGGAAAAAATAAAGTTTACTTGATCGGTTTAATCTTGTTTTTAATCGGTTCACTGATATCTGCCTCCAGCACAACGGTAACTATGTTGATTGCTGGGCGAGAAATTCAAAGTGTGGGAGCGGCAATTGTTTTTCCTGCAAGCATGACAATTGGTATTAACTCAATTGAACTAAGCAAAAGAAAGTAAGCACCTAATAATCGACCGTTCAAAAAAATGACCAATTGATCTCATTTGA
>NZ_AZGB01000023.1 GCF_001435235.1 Liquorilactobacillus ghanensis DSM 18630
GTAAGCACCTAATAATCGACCGTTCAAAAAAATGACCAATTGATCTCATTTGAAATCAGTTGGTCATTTTGCTACAGCTATTTTTGCTGGAATCGCTAATTTGTTTTCATCTTGCCAATTCCACGGCAAATAGTCTTCCAGTTCTTCTGCTTTCACAAATACTGGCAGTTTTGATATTTTTTCTATTATATCTTGTAAATATTTAAAGGGAGTTAAGCCGTTTGCTTTGGCACTTTCAATCAAAGACATCCAAATCGCATTAGCTTCAGCTCCTTTCGGGCTGGTACTGAAAAGCCAATTCTTTCGGCCAATTACATAGCTTTTCATATTTCGTTCTGAAGCGTTATTGCTTAAATCTATTTCGCCAAAATTTAGAATTTGATTTAAAGCTTTCCGCTGATTTTGAGCGTAAATCAAAGCTTTGCCTAAACGTGATTTTGGTAATGCTTCAGCTTGATCACACCATTGCCAAAAACTATCAACCAATGGTTTTAAACTTTTTGAGCGACGATCAAGTCGCTCACTGCTTGATAATTTTAACCATTGTTTTTCCAAACGAAACATTTCATTTAAGATCGCCAGTGGGCGAGTTTCTTTAAAATGTCCAAGCACTTTATTGGCATCATCATAAAATTTTCGCCGAACATGTGCCCAACAACCTACACGCGTAATTGAATCAGTTAAAAGATTGTAACCGGTGTAGCCATCGCATTGAAGAATACCAGTAAAATTCTGGTAGATCTTTTGGGCAAATTTTCCTGACCGAGTATCGCCATAAACATAATAAACAATTGGCTTGTCTGAACGACTGATACTTCGGATGACCCAGATATAAGATTTACTGCGTGCTGGTTTGTTGGGCTCTCGCAAAACTTCATAAGGTGTTTCATCACCTTGAAGGAATCGTTGCTCAATTAGTTTTTGATGCAACAGATCATACAAAGGTTTTACGATTGCCGCACATTTGATTACCCAGTTGGCAATTGTAGTTTCACTGAGTAAAACACCAGCACGCTGCCATTCCTTTAGTTGTCGATAAATAGGAGTTCCCAATACATATTTTTGATTAAGGATCTCCGCCACTAGTGAAGGAGTGGCAATACTATGTGCGATTAACGCCTGTGGCGTTTTTCCGTGGTAAAGATGACTGCAGCCATCTAATTTTTCACAGTCAACACATTTGTAAGTTTTCTCGTTAATGATTTCAACAAACAATTTGCTTGGAATCTTATGAATGACCTTTCTCACAAAGTGTTTCCCAATGGGAACCAGTTGATGACCGCGTTCGCAATGTTCATCTTTTAGTTTAATGATTGTCTCTTCAACAGGCAAATCTTCAGAAATAATCTCACTTCGTGTCCGACGACGTCTTTTGACTAGTACAGCTGTTTGATTTTTACTTATTTCTTCGCTTTGATTTCCAGTTTGCTCTGGATCGGTAAAAGAATTATCAA
>NZ_AZGB01000002.1 GCF_001435235.1 Liquorilactobacillus ghanensis DSM 18630
AGGAAGCTGCCGTGCTTAAATAAGACAGTAAAAGCAGTTGACATTTTAAAGTGTCAGCTGCTTTTTGTTTTTTATAAGATTTAGTTGATTTTGTTTGTGTACAAAATGAGTGCCCATTTTGCCAAGAGGTATCCAAAGAATTAAACTCATGATGTGTTAAGGTTCATTATTAAAAATCAAGAGGTATAAATAGGAACTTTTTATAAAATTAGCAATGTCCATGGTGTGGATTCAAAAATAGTTGATGATTAAAATCAAATGTTGCAGAAGATAAAATATCTTTTGAATACAGGTTAATAAAATTCAACTGGTAATTTTATTCTTGAGTGTAATCTTGCAAAAAGTATTTAACAGATAATTCTGCCAATTGACCATTTAATTGCATTTTTTTAAACTTGTTATTAATGGTTGTTCGATATTTCTGGTCTACCATTGCTCCGCTAACACTAGCAGTCAATGGAGGAAAAGCAGCTTGGGTTTCAGTAGTTGATAATAATTCCGGTTGCTTTTTAGTTAAGTAATTGTATTCTAAACTGCTCATGATTCCGGCATGAATCTGGGATTGATCAATCGCTGTTAATAACTTTTTTTCATTAGCATATTTTTTTTGCTTAAGGTGCAGATCACTTAAACTGCTAGGTAAGGCAGTGTGTGCTAGCCCTAATTGATGATGGTATTTGGTTAAATCTTTAGTAACATGTTTTTGATTGACAACTAGAACATTTGGTAAGAACAAGTAATTGATTTTGCTGGTGGTTGTTTGTTGACTTGAAACTCCCAATAATAGTTGTAATTGATGATGGCGAAACTGTTTTTTTAAAGCTTGAGCAGTTCCAGTAACAATGATTGTCTGGTGTTTAGCAAATTTAAATTTTTTGGCTAAGTGGTAATTGAAAGCGAATTGCTGTCTTTGAGTGTAATTTTTAGTTTCGTGAACAACTCCAATTTTGAAGTTAGTTGAGCTGGGATGGTTAGCAAATGAAGAATGGTTAAAAAATAGCCAGCTGCCGCTTAGCAGTGCTAAAATTATAATTGCAATTGTAAGTTGTTTTGCGTGCTTATTCATACCTGTAAATTCCTCCAGAAACTGGCTAGTTAACTTTATTTTTAAGTATAGCAATAATTGATTAAGGATGTATAAAAATGACAAATTTAAGTAAATTTTATCAAAAAACGTGGATGCAGCGACTGCAAGCCTTAATGGATCAGCAATTAATTTCGGTTGAACAACGACAATTATTGGAAAAATCAGCTACTGATCCGGCAGTCGGTGATCAGCAGATTGAAAATTATTTGACACATTACGGATTACCCGAAGGCTTGGCTTTTCATTATTTAATTGATCAACGGCGCTATTTAGTACCAATGGTAACCGAAGAGCCATCAGTTATAGCTGCCAGCAGTCATGGTGCGGCAATTGTTGAAAAGAGTGGTGGCTTTTATACAAAAGTTACTGATCACTTATTATGGGGACAAATTGTTTTTGAACAGGTAGCGAACGCTGAAAAATTAAAGTCGTTGCTTGAACAACAACAAGAAAAGTTACTTCAGATTGCTAATCAAGCTCATCCGTCATTGCAACAGCGCGGTGGCGGAGCGCGGTATCTACGAGTCCGAATCTTAGCTTCAGATCTGGTTTCGCTTGATTTGGCAATTGACACCCAACAGGCGATGGGAGCTAATATGGTTAATTCGATGCTGGAGGCCGTTGCAGATTACTTGAGGGAACAAGTTTCAACACCGGTGTTATTGAGTGTACTGAGCAACTTAGCTGATCAGGCGTTAGCTACGGCTGTTTGCCGAATTCCGGTAGAACTTTTAGCACGACCACAGATAACTGGCCAGCAAGTTGCGCAAAAAATGGCAGCTGCTTCAAGACTAGCACAACTAGATCCGTATCGGGCTGCAACGCATAATAAGGGCATCATGAATGGCGTTGATGCAGTGGCAATTGCTATGGGTAATGATTGGCGGGCAATTGAAAGTGCTGCACATGCTTTTGCTGTAAAAAAAGGCAACTATCGCGGATTAAGTCAATGGCAATTAAAAAGCGATGAGTCAGTACTTGAAGGAACTTTGACGTTACCATTGCCGGTCGGATTTGTTGGTGGTTCAACTAAAATTGTGCCTTTAGTTCAGCTTAATCACCATTTAACAGCAATCAAATCAGTAGGTGAGTTGGAAAAAGTGATGGTCAGCGTCGGTTTAGCACAAAATTTAGCTGCGCTTCAAGCACTTGTTAGTGAGGGTATTCAGCAAGGACATATGCGTTTGCAATTGCGGGCAACCGTTTTAGCTGCGGGAGCACAACCAGCCGAGGTAGCAACTATTGTAACCAAAATGCAGCAATTGCAGCGAACAGATTTGGCAACCGCCCAGAATTTATTGGCAAAAGAACATGAAGGTGAGCATTGAGATGACAGAATTGGATTTACGACCACAAGTACAATCGTTATTAGCAGAAACAAAAGAAAAAATTAAAATACCGATTATCGTTGAAGCAACTGATGCGAAAGTTGATTATGTTCGCCATGATCAAGCAGAACATTTTTTACGAGGCGGTAAAATGATTATTACATTAAAAAATAATCAAGCAGCAGATTTTCTGGTGACGCATGAACTACTGCACATCCAACAATTTAGTGAAAATTTACCGCAGTTACAATTCAATTTAACTAGTGGAGATCTTGATTTAGATAATAAAATTATGGCTGCTGGTTTGGAATTGTATGATACTGTTATGCATTTTCAAGTTTATGCTCAGCAGCGAAAATTAGGAGTTGTAGATCAATCATTGGCTGAAATGTTTTTCCAGGGCTTGTTGGCAACCTTGAAACCTGAGCAGAAAACAGCTGATCAATGGATGGTTTTGCGGACACTCAGTATTTTGGATGGCTTGGTTTTCTTTCAGGGTGATGAGCAGGTTACTGCTAAACTACAAAAATTATATCCGCAGTCCACGCAAGCTGCGCAACAAATGTATCAGCAATTAACAACTAAAAAGATGATCGGGCCGTTAGCTATTCGCCGAGGTATTGTCAAATTATTTCAAGAATTTGATCAGGCGTTGACAATATGGCAGTTGCCGGCAATGCAATTGAATCAGTTTTTAACAATTACACCGGTTTTGAGTTCACGCCAGCTTAAACTACAATTGCGTCAATTGTTTGCATTATATCATGTAGATTTTAAAGAAAATCTACACAACACACCAGCCTATCTAGGTGTTTATCGTCAAGATGACCAAAATTCATTTGTCCTGCCGACACCGACAGTTGAAAAACCAGATGAATTTTTTAAAGCGATTTATCGCTTAACTGTTGCTGATTTTATGAAAAAATATAATTTTGTGTATCAAAAAAGGTAAGTAACTTATTTTTTATTAAGGAGGTAAAAAATGTCGCTGACTACTGAAATCAATAAAGCTGCCAAGATCGTTTTTCTAACTGGTGCTGGAGTCTCTACTCCTTCGGGAATTCCAGATTATCGTTCAAAAGGTGGAATCTACGATAATGGGCAGGAACAACCCGAATATTTGTTAAGTAAAACGTGTTTGGAACAAGAACCAGAAAAGTTTTATCAGTTTGTAACAACTCAAATGTATTATCCGCAAGCTCAGCCGAATATTATTCATCAAAAAATGTCACTGATAACACAAAAAAAATCAGCAATCATTATTACTCAAAATGTCGATGGATTACATGTTAAAGCCGGCGCTAAACGAGTGATTGAATTCCATGGCAGTCTTTATCGAGTTTATTGCCAGCGTTGTGGTCAACGAGTAGATTACCGGCAATATTTACAAAGTATGTATCATATCAATTGTGGCGGCATTTTACGCCCAGATATTGTGTTATATGAAGAACCGATTGCTGCTAAGACATTAGAAAAGGCAGTTGCTGCTATTATTGCAGCTGACTTGTTGATCGTTTGCGGTACATCTCTACGAGTTTATCCTTTTGCGGGCTTATTAGCGTATCGGCAGCCACAAGCTGGTTTAATTGCAATTAATCGTGAGAAACTTGATTTACCAGTGGGCGCTGAACAATTAACAATGGATGCAACTACGGCATTTGAACAATTGCAGATTTGAGTTTTTGTTCGATTGATGGGCAAAATATGCTATACTTACGATAACTATCAATTGAATTCAATAAGGGAATTTAGGAGTGAAAGGACTTGACATCGATGGCTTCGCAGGAAACATTTTATATTACTACCCCGATTTATTATCCTTCGGGTAAATTACATATTGGCAACTCGTATACAACAATTGCCTGTGATGTAATGGCACGTTATAAACGGTTACAAGGATACGATGTTTTTTTCTTAACGGGAACCGATGAGCACGGCTTAAAAATTGAGAAAAAGGCTGAAGAATTAGGGATGTCTCCACAAGCGTATGTTGATCAGATGGCTGCTGGCATCAAACGGTTGTGGAAGTTACTGGAGATTTCCAATGATAAATTTATTCGAACAACTGATGATTATCATGAAAAAGCAATTCAAAAGATCTTTGAACATTTACTTAAAAAAGGTGATATTTATTTAGGCGAGTATCAGGGATGGTATTCAGTTTCAGATGAAGAATATTTTACGGAATCACAGTTGGCTGAGGTTTATCGTGATGAACAGGGCAAAGTAGTTGGTGGCAAGGCCCCATCTGGACACGAGGTTGAATTAGTTCGAGAAGAATGTTATTTCTTCAAAATGAGCAAGTACGCTGATCGATTGGTTAAATATTATCAGGATCACCCGGATTTTATTATTCCTGCGACACGTAAAAATGAAATGCTTAATAACTTTATTAAACCTGGCTTGGAAGATTTGGCGATTACGCGGACAACTTTTAATTGGGGGGTCAAGGTTCCTGACAATCCTAAACACGTAGTCTATGTCTGGATTGATGCACTATGCAACTATATTACGGCGCTAGGCTATGGGACAGACGACGACAGTTTATTTAAAAAGTACTGGCCGGCAGATATCCATATGGTTGGAAAAGAAATTGTCCGTTTTCATACAATTTACTGGCCGATTATTTTAATGGCTTTAGATTTGCCATTACCAAAACATGTAATTGGTCATGGCTGGCTGTTAATGAAAGATGGAAAAATGTCAAAATCCAAGGGAAATGTTGTTTATCCAGAAATGCTGGTTGAACGATATGGTCTTGACGCACTTCGTTATTATTTGATGCGAGCTGTTCCTTTTGGAAATGATGGTGTCTTTACTCCAGAAGATTTTGTCGGACGAGTTAACTATGATCTGGCTAATGATTTGGGGAATTTGCTTAACCGGACAGTAGCAATGATCAATAAATATACTGGTGGAACAATTCCGGCTTTAAGCCGACAAACAGCTTTTGATGAAGACTTGGAAACAGCAGCGACAGCGGCCTTGGAAAAATATCAACAAGAAATGGATCAAGTTCGTTTTTCTAATGCTTTGGAAGCTGTTTGGCAGTTAGTCAGTCGGACTAATAAATATATTGATGAAACCGAGCCATGGAATTTAGCTAAAGATCCAGCAAAGCAAGCTCAGCTTGACAGTGTATTAGCGCATTTGGCAGCTAGTCTGCGAGTGATAGCTGTTCTTTTGCAGCCGGTTATGACTCACGCACCAAAAGAAATTTTTGCTCAGTTGGGAATCAGTGGAACTGAAAGTACAATCGCTGATTTGGATTATGCTGATTTGCCAGCTGGGGCTCAGGTAGCTGCTAAACCAACTCCAATTTTTCCACGACTAGACGTTAAACAAGAAATTGCTTATATTAAATCGAAAATGACTAAAAATGAGAAAGTTAAGGGTCGCAAAGCAATGGCCGCTGCTAAAGAAAAAGCTGTTTTTAATAAAAAAGAAATCCGGTTTGATAAGTTTGACAAAGTTGAATTACGGGTTGCAGAAATTCTGGCAGTTGAACATGTTACCGGTGCTGATAAATTGTTGAAATTTACATTGGATGCTGGTGATCCGGCTCCACGACAAATTTTGTCAGGAATTGCTCAATGGTACCCGCAACCATCAGAGTTAGTTGGTAAAAAAGTAATTGCCGTTGCCAACTTGCAGCCGCGGAAGATGCGGGGAGAGGTTAGTCAAGGAATGTTATTATCCGCTGAATATGGTGATCAAGTTGAATTAATTACTGTTAATTCAGCAATTCCGAATGGTTCATTGCTCAGTTAGCTGATAGTGAAAGATCTTTTCTCTGAGAAAATTCAGAAAAAGGTCTTTTCTTATGAATAAATAGAAAAGATGGTGTAAATGCTGACAATCTTTGACTCGCATACGCATATCAATGATTTAGCTTTTGCTGCGGATTTACCGGATGTTATTGTGCGTGCTCATGCGTGGGGCGTTCAAAAAATGCTGGTTTTAGCCGGCGATTCGGCTAGTTTCAGCCGCTTACAAAAATTGTGGCAGTTGGACCCCAATATTTACGGAGCTGCCGGCTGTCACCCTGAAGATGCTGCAAGATTCAATGAAGCTGAGTTGCTCGATTTAACACAAAAACTCCAGTTACCGCAAATGAAAGCTCTTGGTGAAATTGGATTGGACTATCATTGTTCAGTTGCACCTGAATTGCAGCAGCAGGTTTTTTGGCAGCAGTTGCAATTGGCTAAAGAGCTTAAGTTGCCAGTTAGTATTCATAATCGGGATGCGTTTGCCGATACCTATCAAATTTTGAAAGATGCGCAAATAAGTGATATTGGTGGAGTAATGCATAGTTTCAATGGTAATGCAGCTTGGGCTGAAAAGTTTTTGCACTTGGGAATGTATTTATCATTCAGTGGTGTGGTAACTTTTAAAAACGCAGCAGAAGTTCGAGAAGCTTTTTTAGCAACACCATTAGATCGAATTCTAGTTGAAACAGATGCACCCTATCTTGCCCCATTGCCATATCGCGGTCAGCAAAATGAACCCGGATTTACCCGTATGACAGTGGAATATTTGGCAAAATTGCGGCAATTGCCGGTTGAGCAGTTAGCCGACCAGACCTATCAAAATACATTAAAATTATTAAGGATTTAGATTGTGAAAAAAATAAAAGAAGTGATTGTCGTTGAAGGCAAAGATGACACCAAAAGAATTAAACAAGCAGTTAATGCTGATACTTTAGAAACTAACGGATCAGCTATCAGTTCGCAAACGATCGAGCAAATCAAAGTGTTGCAGGCACGTCGCGGTGTAATTGTTTTTACTGATCCTGATTTTTCAGGTGAAAAAATTCGCCAAACAATTTCGCAACAAGTTTCCGGGGTAAAACACGCTTTTTTGACCAAAGCACAGGCTGTTCCCAAGTTTAAGGGCAGTTTAGGTGTCGAACATGCAACACCGGCAGCGATTTGTGCGGCTCTGGAACATTTATATACGGAAGTACCGGCGGCTGAGCCAGTGGTTTCGCGTGAGTTTTTATGGCAGGCGGGTTTATTATCAGGACCGAGAGCAAAAGAAAAAAGAGCTAAATTAGGTGAAATTTTGAAAATTGGCTATACAAATGGGAAACGGCTGTATGAACGGTTAAATCTATTTCAGATTGATATGCAACAGTTGCAGCAAGCCTTGAAACAAATTCAACAAATGGAGGAAAAGCATGGAAAATAAACGTCCAGCAATTGCTTCACCAACGAGAACAAGGGCGATCATGACGGCCTATGGATTAAATTTCAAAAAAAGTTTAGGCCAAAATTTCTTGACCAATGAAGAATTGCTCAAACAAATGGTTGCCGTTGCTGATATTTCAGCAAATGACGATGTAATTGAAATTGGTCCTGGAATTGGAGCTTTGACCGAGCAGCTGGCATCGAAAGCTCACCAAGTAGTTGCTTTAGAAGTTGATCAGCGGTTATTGCCAGTCTTGGCGGAAACTTTGGCAGACTATGCAAATGTCAAAGTAATTGAGCAAGACGTGTTGCAGGCTGATTTACCAGCTTTGATTGCAGCAAATTTTACTGGTCAGCAGCAACTCAAAGTAGTCGCAAATTTGCCATACTATATAACTAGCCCAATTATTAAATTCTTACTGCAGCAGCCGATTCCTTTAAAAACAATGGTCGTTATGATGCAAAAAGAAGTAGCTGAACGATTAAGCGCCGTCCCGCGCACCAAGTCCTATGGAGCATTATCGGTGCTGGTTCAGTATCAGTGTCAAGCAAAATTAGCAATAACGGTGCCTAAATCATTTTTTGTACCGCAACCAAAAGTTGATTCAGCAATCGTTAAGTTGGTGAAACGTGAAAAAATTGCAGTTCCAGTTAACTCTTGGTCACTTTTTGTTAAAGTTGTCCAAGGATGTTTTGCCCATCGGAGAAAAAATTTAGGCAACAATTTATTAAGTATTATCGGTAAAAAGAAGGTTACTAAAGAACAGGTAGCGGCATTTCTAAATGGAATGCAGTTGTCGGATCGAATGCGTGCTGAAGAATTAACCGTAGAACAATTTGTTGAGTTGACTAACAAATTACAAAAATCGGCGATTCTTTAAAAATTTTCATTTGAATTTTGACTAGCAGTTGTGGTATAATTGCAAATTTTGTGAAACTATGATAAGATTGTTTCACAGAGAGGTGAAAAAAATGCCGGTATCGATCGCTACGATCAAAAACAAATTAGATGATTATTTAGGGAAGCCGTTAACCGTTGTTGTTCAAGCAGGGAGAAAAAAAACTGTCAGTCGTCACGGAGTCTTACGTGAAACTTATCCGGCAGTTTTTGTAATCGAGTTGAACCAAGAAGAAAATGCTTTTGAACGCGTTTCGTATAGTTACACTGATATTTTGACTAAGAATATTCGCTTGGATTTTGAAGATTAATTAAACAGTTTAATTGTTGGACAGCTGAGAGCTTACGCTAGGGGAGCGGAGCTTTTTTTTTGGCGATAATTTTTTGTTTTAAGTAATTGTTTTTTAGTATAATGAAAGAAACAACTTCAAGTAGGTGACTGAATGGAGATAATTGAAAAAGCCCCCGCTAAGCTGAATTTATTTTTAGATACGCCTTTTCGTCACCCGGATGGGTTGCCTGAATGGCAAATGGTAATGACGTCAATTGACTTAGCTGATTATGTCAAAGTTAAACCACGTTCAGCCGATCAGCAGATTTTAGTGGATTCAGATCTAGGTTTTTTGCCGCATGATCAAAGAAATTTGGCTTTTCAAGCGGCTAGAATATTACAAAAACAATTTTCGGTTGCACAAGGGGTCGAAATTACGATCTACAAAAAAATTCCAGTTGCGGCTGGTATGGGTGGTGGTTCTGCAGATGCAGCAGCGGTACTGCGAGCACTCAATTGTGTTTGGAATTTAAAATTAAGTTTAGCTGAATTGGCAAAAATTGGACTTAGAATTGATTCAGATGTTCCATTTTGCATTTATAGTCAAACGGCAGCTGTTAGCGGTAAAGGAGAAATAATTTCACCATTACCGGTATTACCGCCTTTTTGGATTATTTTAGCTAAACCACGAGCCAGTGTTTCAACTGCTGGGATCTTAAAAAAGATTCCGTATGCTGAATTGCCGCATGCGGATTTTAAAAAAATGTTGATAGCTGTTGCAAATCAAAATATTGATTTGATGTTGCCAGCAATGACAAATGTTTTGGAAACAGTAACCGCTCAAAATGTACCTGAAATTTTACGGCTTAAACAAAAAATGGCTGCATTTGGAGCACAAGCAGCACAAATGACTGGCAGTGGTCCAACAGTTTTTGGAATCTGTGAGCATTATTCACGTGCTCAGCATGTTTATAATAGTTTGAAGGGCTTTTGCGATACAGTTCATTTAGTACGACCATGTCAATTACACAGTGATTGTTCACATAGAAACTAAATTGCAACTCTTCAAGCAAATGGAACAAGGACAATTTTTGAAATTGATCTTTGTTTTTTTGATTTTATTGGCATGAATGATTATTTATTCATCAGTCTTTTCTGTGGTACAGCTGGTTTAAATTTAGCGATTTTAACAGAATACAATACATATTAAATCACGATGATTTAGCAATAATAGCCGAAAAAACTAAAATACATCAGACAAATAAAGCTGAAGAATCTAGGGCTAATAATGGCTCTAAAATCTCCAGCTTATTAAAAAATTGATTTTCAAATAGTAGTTTTAGCTTGGGCTAATTCAGCTTGGGCAATTGTTAATTGCCTTTTAATTTGGGTGAATCCAGTTCCGCCGGCAGAATTTCGCCGTTTAACAGCTACTTCGGGTTTAAGCGCTTGATAAACATCATTTTGAATCAAAGGGCTTTGCTGCTGCAGTTCAGTTAAAGAAAAATCCTGTAAACTGCGCTTTTCTTTGATGCCCTTGAGCACCAACTCTCCGACCAACCGGTGGGCTTCACGAAATGGCAAACCTTTAGCTGCTAAATAATCAGCTAATTCGGTTGCGTTTGAAAAGTCGTGTTCAGTAGCATGGCTCAACTTGGCTTTGTTCAAAGTCAGTGTTGCTAACATCCCATTGAAGACCTTAAGACTTGGCAAAATGGTCTTAACAGTATCAAAGACACTTTCTTTATCTTCTTGCAGATCTTTATTGTAGGCCAATGGCAACCCTTTTAATGTAGTTAGCAAGCCGAGCAGATGACCATAAACACGTCCACTTTTTCCACGAATTAATTCTGCCATATCGGGATTCTTTTTTTGCGGCATGATTGAACTGCCGGTTGAATAGGCATCACTGAGACTGATGTAATTAAATTCATAAGAACACCATAAAACGATTTCCTCGCAAAATCGGGATAAATGCATCATCAAGATCGATATATTGCTCAGAAATTCTAGGACAAAGTCACGATCAGAAACAGCATCAAGTGAGTTCTCGTAAATTTTTGAAAATCCTAACAACTCAGCAGAATAAGTTCGGTCGATTGGGAAAGTCGTTCCAGCTAAAGCAGCAGCTCCCAGTGGTGAAATATCAATATGTTGTTGATTAAAAGCTAAACGTTCGGCATCACGTTTAAACATCTGGTAATAGGCCAGCAGATAGTGAGCGTAAGAAATCGGCTGAGCATGCTGCAAATGGGTATAACCAGGCATGAGCGTTGTAACATTAGCAGCGGCCTTGGTAACGATCGTTTGTCGCAGCTGAAAAAGAGCTTTTTGAATCTCGGGCAAACGATTTTTTAAATATAAATGCAAGTCAGTTGCTACTTGATCATTACGACTGCGAGCAGTATGCAGTTTGCCGGCAACTGGTCCAATTTCTTTAGTCAGCAGTACTTCAAGGTTCATATGGATATCTTCATACTGGGTATCAAAAGTTAATTTACCTTGCTTGAGTTGCTGCATTAAAGTTTTTAATCCATTGCTAATCTGCTTGGCATCAGCAGCTGGTAAGATTTTCGTGTGTGCTAACATTTGAACGTGGGCCAAGGAACCCTGCAGATCTTCATAGGCCATTTCTTGATCAAAGCTGATAGAAGCTCCGAATTCTTCAGCTAATTGGTCATTTTCTGCTGTAAAGCGCCCACCCCATGGTTTAGCGACGCTCATAAACTGACACCTTCGTGTTCGCTTTTATCGGTTTTATTTTTAGTTTGAACTTGAGCATAGACTTGGGTTGGTAATCCCCAGAGTTTGATAAAGCCAGCAGCAGCAGCCTGATCGAATTCATCAGCTGAGGTATAAGTAGCCAAGTTTTTATCATAAAGTGAATATGGCGATTTCCGTCCTTCACAGATTGCGTTGCCTTTAAACAGCTTTACCCGCACAATTCCGGTAACATTTTTTTGTGATTCTTTCAAGAATGCTTTCAAAGCTTCCATTAATGGTGAGAACCAGAGACCATTATAAATTAATTCACTGAGTTTTTGCTCAATTACCGGTTTGAAATGGGCAAGGTCATGTTCATTGGTAAGATCTTCCAAATCTTTATGCGCCTTGATTAAAACGGTCGCAGCTGGGCATTCGTAAATCTCCCGGGATTTGATTCCAACAAGTCGATTTTCGACATGGTCGATCCGACCGATTCCATGCAAGCCGGCTAACTTATCCAATTGCATAATCAACTCAGCTAATGGATATTCAGTCCCATTAATTGCTGTCGGAATTCCCTGTTTAAATGTAATTTCAATTGTATCTGGCGTATCAGGTGTTTCTTCAAGTGGGCTGGTCCGATCATAAGCATCTTCTGGAGCACTTGCCCATGGATCTTCCAAAATACCACATTCGTTAGCCCGTCCCCAAAGGTTTTCATCAATAGAATAGGGACTGTCTAAGTTAATCGGCACTGGAATATTATGTTCTTGAGCATAATTAATTTCTTCTTCCCGTGACCAATGCCATTCGCGAATCGGATCTTCAATTTTCATTTCTGGTGCTAAGGCATGGATTCCAACCTCAAACCGGACTTGATCGTTTCCTTTGCCGGTACACCCATGAGCAATCGCTGTTGCGCCATATTCTTTAGCAACTTCCACTAATTTAGTAACAATTAATGGCCGCGATAGAGCAGAAACTAGAGGATATTTATTCTCATAATAGGTATGGCCTTGAAGAGCGATTAAGGCATACTCTTGAGCGAATTCTTCCTTAGCATCAATTGTCAAAGAAACGCTGGCACCAACAGCTAAACCTTTTTCCTTGATCTTTTCGAGATCTTTTCCTTCACCAACATCAATACAACAAGCGATCACATCGTAACCTTTATCTTTTAACCAAGCGATTGAAACTGATGTATCAAGTCCACCGGAATATGCTAAAACGACTTTTTCTTTTTCCATAATGAGAACCTCCTGAAAGTTTTGCTTGTTAAAACAATAACACCAGTATACAAAAAATGCAATAATATTATAAAAAAAGGCCTAAAAAACTTGTTTTTAGAATTTTTATTCATAATAAGTTGGATATTCACTTGGGAATGATTAAAATTTACCTAGAAATGAGGTTGACAAAAACCGTTTAATCGGTTAAATTAGATTTATTCAATTTTAAGGAGTTTTTAATTATGAAAAGTTTGGAATTACCTGCAGAATTGAATACTTATTTTTACTTTTGGTTTTTTCATAAGTGTTTGTAGTCCGAATGGGGGTGCAAACACGTAGCAAGTGATTTGCACCTGTGGAGAAGCTGAAAGCTATTTGATAATGGAATCAAAGCCAAGCCGCACAGATGTTAAAAAAATCTGATGGGCTTTGGTAATCAAAGAAAATTTGCTTAAGCCTGAAGATTAATCTTCAGGCTTTTTATTTTAGAAAAGGAGCTGGTTACAAGTGGAATCATTGGCAAAAAACATGAAAAAGGAATTGGCTTTGCTGCAACCGTCAGATATTCGCAGTTTTGATGAGTTTGCTTCAAAAATTCCGGGAATTATTAAATTTACGATGGGTGAACCGGATTTTAATACTCCTGATCATATTAAACAAGCTGCAATTGCAAGTATTGAAGCTAATCAAACTCATTATGCACATTCAAATGGAGATCTGCATTTGCGTCAGGCAGCAGCCGACTTTTTAGCAGAAAAATATCAGCAGCAATATGATCCGGCTAGTGAAGTTATTATTACTAATGGAGCAACGGAGGCAATCTACACCGCCTTAACCTCGATCCTTAATCCAGGGGATAAAGTTATTATCCCAACACCAACTTTTCCACTGTACATTGCCATAACGATTTTAAATCAAGCCGAACCAATTTTAGTGGATACTAGTGCTACTAATTTTAAATTAACGGCTGAACAATTGAAACAAACGTTGGCTGAGCAGGGGGATAAGGTCAAAGCAGTTGTTTTGAATTATCCTTCAAATCCGACTGGGGTCACTTATCAACAAGCCGAACTTGATCAGTTGGCAGCAGTTTTACGTGGCAAACCAATTTTTGCAATTTGCGATGAAATTTACAGTGAATTGAACTATGATCAGCCACATGCTTCTTTGGCGAATGTTTTGCGAGATCAGACGATCTTAATTAATGGCGTTTCTAAATCACATGCCATGACAGGTTGGCGGATCGGCATTTTATGCGCTCCCAAAGAAATTACGGCCGAATTAAGCAAAGTCCATCAATTTACTATTACTACCACTTCAACAATGACTCAAGCCGCGGCATTGGAAGCACTGGTTAATGGTCAAGATGATTCTCACCCAATGAGAGCAGAGTATCAGCGGCGGCGGGATTACTTGATTGAGAAGATGAATGAATGTGGCTTTACATGTGCTAAACCGCAAGGAGCGTTTTATTTATTCGCTAAAATTCCTGCCGGTTTGATTCAAGATGATAAAAAATTTATTTATGATCTAGCTGAAAAAGCCAAAGTAGCTGTTATCAGCGGCAGTAGTTTTGGTCCGGGAGGTGCCGGCTATATTCGGATTAGTTATGCAGCCAGCATGGATGATATCAAAGAAGCTATGCGTCGTGTTAAAAAATATGTAAATGATCAAACCAAGTAATCAGAGAATAATAATACAAGGAGTAAAAAACATGAAAATTTTAATGTATAGTGTCCGTGATGATGAAAAAGCAGCAATTAAGAATTGGGCTGACAAACACCAAGTTCAAATAGATACGATTGCCCAAGCACTGCATTTAACAACGGCTCATCAAGCGGAGGGCTATGACGGAATTGTTATTCAGCAGCGAGCAAAGGTAGAAGATGGCGTGTATCCGATTTTGCAGCAAGCCGGCTTGCAACAGATTGCCTCCCGAACAGCTGGCTATGATGTAATTAATCTGGCTCTGGCCGCGGCAAGTGGACTCAAAGTTACGAATGTGCCGGCTTATTCACCGCATTCAGTAGCTGAGTTGGCCTTGACCCATACTTTGCGATTAATTCGCAATCTTGAACTATTTGATTTTCGTTCAGCTAAACAGGATTTTCGCTGGGAGGGATTACAGGCAAAAGAAATTCACTCGCTGACAGTTGGAATTATTGGAGCCGGTCGGATTGGTGGTACAACTGCAAAGCTTTTTCAAGCCTTGGGTGCTAGAGTAATTGCTTATGATTTAAAAGAACGTGACGAACTAAAAAGTATTTTAACGTACACTAGTAAAGAAGAATTGCTGCAGCAAGCAGATGTTGTTTGCCTGCACGTTGACTTGAACCCGACTAGTGAAAACTTAATGGACGAAGCAGCCTTTGCGTTAATGAAACCGACAGCTTATTTGGTCAATGAATGTCGTGGGCCGGTAGTGAACACACCAGCGTTGATTAAGGCACTTAAAGCACATCAATTGGCAGGAGCAGCATTGGATACTTTAACTGGGGAAGAGAAGTTCTTTAATGTCGATTTGACCGGTAAAGAGTTGCCAAGTAAAGAATTGATTGAATTGCGGGCAATGCCGAACGTTATTATTACACCACACATTGGTTTTTACACTAATATTGCGGTACAAAATATGGTCGATATCAGTTTAGATGATACTTTAGCTATTTTGCAGGGCAAAAAAAGTTCCCATGAAATTACCGCTTAATAACTAGGAACGATAATTTAAGCGATCGCAAAGTAAAACTTTATTCAGTTTGTGAATAAATATAGTTTAATAAAGCAAGGTTCTCCACTTAATACGAACCATTTATATTTTAAATCAATTGCTGGTTAATCATGATTAATTAACTTAAACCATGATCTTAATCATTGAAAGTTGGCCGAACGTTAATTGTTCCTGATTAAATAACAAAAAAATTAAAAGATTAGTAACAATTAATAATTAAAAGCGAACGTTAAGGATGATTTGTCATGCAAAAACCTAAAAAAAAGCGTATAATATGTAGTTAGATTAATTTAACAGTTATTTGATTTTTTTAAGTGGAGGAGTTAGATTGAAAACAAGAAGAAGTGATCGGTTGATCGATATGACAAGATACTTGTTAGAAAGACCGCATACTTTAATATCATTAACCTTTTTTGCCAAACGGTATGAATCGGCTAAATCATCAATTAGTGAAGATTTAGCAATTATTAAACGAACTTTTAAATTTCGTGGAATTGGAATTTTGGAAACAATTCCAGGTGCAGCTGGTGGTGCACGATTTATTCCGTCTATTGATGAGCAAGAAGCCCGAGATTTTATTCAAAACATGACTGAACGTTTATCAGAAAAAGATCGCTTGCTTCCAGGAGGATATGTTTACCTTTCAGATTTGCTTGGACGACCAGACGTTTTACGGCAAGTTGGTCGGGTTATTGCTCGGCAGTATCTTGATAAGCAAATTGATGCGGTGATGACGGTTGCAACTAAAGGTGTGCCGATTGCTCAAAGCGTTTCCAATTATTTGAATGTTCCCTTCGTTATCTTGCGGCGGGACAGTAAAATAACTGAAGGCTCAACAGTTTCTGTCAACTATGTTTCCGGCTCCAGTGAACGAATTGAAAAAATGGAATTATCTAAGCGTAGTTTAAAACGCGGTTCGCATGTATTAGTGGTTGATGACTTCATGAAAGGCGGCGGGACAGTTAACGGTATGAAGAGCATGATCGAGGAATTTGAGTCCGAGATGGTGGGGATTACTGTTTTTGCCGAAGCTGCTTTTGAGGGTCACCGAATGGTCGATGATTATACTTCATTATTAAAAGTTGACCAAGTTAACACATTAAATAAAACAATCCATGTTAGTGCTGGTAATTATTTGGAAAAGGTTTTTGGAAAATAAGCTTCAATAGCAGTTCGCTTTGGGTGAACTGCTATTTTTGGGTTAAAATGATTTGTGTTGGTTGAGTACCTTGCAGTCACAATCGGTGTAAGGTATCATAATTGAGTAATTATAATTTAGAGGAGATTTTAAAATGTCTGCAAACTATGCGGTTGTTTTGGCGGCTGGTCAAGGAACCCGGATGAAATCAAAACTTTATAAAGTACTGCATCCTGTATGTGGTAAATCAATGGTTGAACATGTGATCGGTCAAATTGAACAATTGAATTTGACACAAATTGTCACGATTATCGGTTATGGTGGTAAACAAGTAAAAGAAGTTTTAGGAAAACGGACAGAATTTGCTGTGCAGCAAGAACAGTTGGGAACCGGCCATGCCGTTTTGCAGGCTGAACAAATTTTAGGAGAAAAAAAGGGAACAACGCTGATTATTTGTGGCGATACACCGTTATTTAAAGCTGCTACATTGGCTGATTTATTTGCCTATCATCAACAGCAAAAGGCAGCGGCAACTATTTTAACAGCAAAAGCTCCAGACCCGACTGGCTATGGTCGAATTATTCGTGATCAAGCAGGAAATGTTGCCAAAATTGTTGAACAAAAAGATACAACCCCAGCTGAAGCAGCAATTAACGAGATTAATACCGGCGTCTACTGTTTTGATAACCAGACATTATTTCAAGCATTGCATCAAGTAACCAATGATAATGCTCAGCATGAATATTATTTAACAGATGTGATTGAAATTTGCCAAAAAAGCGGCCAAAAAGTAGCTGCTTTTGCTATGAAAGATTTCAATGAGTCAATGGGGGTCAATGATCGAGTAGCACTTGCCAAGGCAACTTCATTGATGCGCCAGCGAATCAATGAAACTCAAATGCGTAATGGAGTGACTTTGATCGATCCACAAAATACGTATATTGATAGTGATGTGCAGATCGGTGCTGACACAGTGATTGAACCCGGCGTTGTATTGAAGGGAAAAACAATAATTGGCGAGAACTGTTTGATCGGTGCTCATTCACAAATTACCGCTAGTACGATTGCTGATAATGTAACTATTACCGCATCGGTTTTGGAAAACGCTGAAATGGCTGAAGGCAGCAATATTGGACCTTATAGTCATTTGCGTCCGCAAGCTAAGATCGGCCCACGAGTTCATATTGGTAATTTTGTAGAAGTTAAAAAAGCCGAGATTGGTGCGGATACGAAAGTTGGTCATTTGACATATGTAGGTGATGCTACTTTGGGACGGCACATTAATGTTGGCTGTGGCTGTGTCTTTGTTAATTATGACGGAATTAATAAACATCATACGACAGTTGGCGACTATTCATTTATCGGGAGTTCTTCCAATATGGTTGCACCATTACAGATCGCGGATCATGCGTATGTAGCTGCTGGGTCAACAATTACAGGCGATGTAGCTGCACATGATATGGCAATTGCTCGTGGTCGCCAAGTTAATAAAGCTGGTTATTATGATCGTTATCCAGTTGCAAAAGCGGCTCAACAAGCAGAACAGGCAGAAAAAAGTTTCAAATGATCTAAAAACAATTTATAAATGCGCTTGATTTTAAGACTTTTTTTGCATAAGATTATTAGAGAATAAATAAATATGGAGGCTATCATGTCTGGAAAAAATGCTGAGCCTAAGCTTAAATTATTTGCTTTGAATTCTAACAAACCGTTGGCAGAGAAAATTGCGGCGGCAGTCGGAGTACCTTTGGGAAAAACATCAGTGGATCGTTTTAGTGATGGAGAAATTCGGATCAATATCGATGAAAGTATTCGTGGTGATGATGTTTTCATTATTCAATCAACTTCGGCACCGGTAAACGATAATTTAATGGAATTATTGATTATGATCGATGCTTTACGGCGGGCAAGTGCAGCTAATATCAACGTGGTGATTCCATATTACGGCTACGCGCGGCAGGATCGAAAGGTTAGACCGCGGGAACCAATTACAGCAAAATTGGTTGCTGACATGATAGTAAAAGCAGGTGCTGATCGAGTTGTTGCTTTGGATTTACATGCAGCACAAATTCAAGGATTCTTTGACATCCCGGTTGATCATTTGATGGGAGCACCATTACTAGCAGATTATTTTTTGAACAACGGATTGGAAAAAGATGCAGTTGTAGTTTCGCCTGATCATGGTGGTGTAACGCGGGCTCGTAAATTAGCTGAGTTTTTAAAATCACCAATTGCCATTATTGACAAACGGCGTCCAAAAGCAAATGTAGCAGAAGTTATGAATATCATTGGTTCAGTTGATCATAAACGTTGTATTTTGATTGATGATATGATTGACACAGCTGGCACAATTACTTTAGCAGCCCAAGCACTAAAGGATGCCGGTGCTGATGAAGTTTATGCTTGTGCGACTCACCCAGTGCTTTCGGGTCCGGCGATCGAGCGCTTGGAAAATTCACCGATTAAACGGGTGATTATTACTGATTCAATTAAATTGCCTGAAGATAAGAAAATTGACAAATTGTTGCAGGTTTCAGTTGGTGATTTAATTGGCGATGCAATTAAACGGATTTATGAAAACAAATCAGTTAGTCCATTGTTTAAAAATCGCTTTCACAAGGAATAAGGCACATTAAAAAGAATTGATTAGCTAATTATCAAAATTAGTCGATCAATTCTTTTTTTATTATAGCCAAAACTCAAATTAAGAATTAGAATTCTTGATAAACGGCTGGATCTTGATTTTTATTTCGGCCATTTGGTCGGTCAAGTTGATTGATCTGTTCCATTTCAGAATTGGATAATGAAAAATCAAATAGATTCAGATTGTCGCTTTGCCGTTTAGCAGAACTGGATTTAGGAATGATGCCAACGCCTAGTTGTAATTCCCAACGTAAAATTATTTGACCAACTGATTTTTGCTGATTTTTAGCAATTTGTTGGATAACCGGTTCCTGCAAAACAGCACTGGCACGGCCCAATGGACTCCAAGCTTGAGTAAAGATATTTTTATCAGCATCATATTGGCGTTGCTGCTTTTGTGACCAGTAAGGGTGCAGTTCAATTTGGTTTACGGCCGGTAATACGCCGGTTTCTTTTTCCAACCGGTCAATATGTTCCGGCAAGAAATTTGAAACTCCAATGGAACGAATTAAGCCGAATTTTTGGGCAGCAATCAAAGCTTGCCAAGCTTCGACATAATGATCTTCTTTGGGATTTGGCCAGTGAATTAGATAAAGATCAAAATAATCTAACTTCATCCGAAAAAGTGATTCTTGAATAGTTGCAATTGCTGCTTGATATTGATGATGTCGCCCGGGAAGCTTGGAAGTTACGAATAAATTGCTGCGTGGCTGTTGACTGCGCCGAATTGCTTCTCCGACAGCACCTTCATTTTCATAATTTACGGCATCATCCAATAAACGATAACCGCGTTGAATCGCTTGAGTAATGACGTTGCAACCGCTGGCACCATTTAAAAGATATGTGCCAAAGCCGATTACTGGAATTTGATTTCCGTCATTCAAGGTTATTTCAGGTGCAAGTTTTCCCATAAGAATTCCTCCTGAATCTTTATTTTAATCGTTCGACTAACTGGAAATTTTTGGTTGGCTGGCTATCGTCCTTAGCAGCAGTCGCATCAAAGACAAAATATGACTTGCCATTGTTTTTTTCCTGGACTAACAATAGTTCGTGATTGCTTTTTTGGCGATAAATCTTTGCGGCTACATAAGCTTCATGATAATCAAAACTGCTGGCAACCGCTTGACCGGGATTAAAAAAAACATTTTCACTCATAATTAAAGTCCCCCTTAGTTTAAGTTAACTTAATTGTATCACGGAATAAATAACTGCAAAATTATTCCGATTAACGGGAAAAAAGCTGTATATTAGTATACAGATATCTTATTAGATTTTAGGAGAAAAAAATGACTAAACAAATAGCAGTATTCCCAGCTCATAATCGTTCATCTTTGACGTTGATTTATTTTATTATTTCGATTTGTTTAAATAGTCTCGGTAATGCAATTACGGTGTCTTTAAATTTGGGCAGTGCTTTATGGACAGCCGCTGCGGTTAATTTATCGCATGCAACCAGCTTGCCTTTGAGCTGGCTGTTATTTGCAGAAGGCTTTTTTGCGATTGCTTTGAATATTTTATTACTAAAAGCAATTGACTGGCGTCGAATTTTGGGAAATCTGATTTTTATGTCATGTTTTTCATATTTAGTTGGTTTGGCGGTTAAGCTATTAGCTTTTTTGCCGCTAGTTGACTTGAATATTGTGGCTAAGGTGATTTTAGATTGTTTCGGGATCGTTTTAATTGCAACAGCAATTTCAATTTATCAACGGGTTAATTTAATGCTGCATCCCTGCGATGATTTAATGCAAATTATGCGTTTCAAATTGTGCGGTGGCAATTCAACTAAAGCTCAGTTATTATCATTTGCACTTCCGATTGCGGCAATTTGTCTAACAGTTTTGGTAACCCGTCGATTATATGCAATTAACATCGGTACTATATTTTCTTTAGCTTTTCAAGGATATTTAGTTGGTTTGGCAGATCAGCGAATTTTTCCACATTTAAAGCACCGAAATTTGCATATATAAGTAAAAATAATTATTTTATGTGGAAAATCCTTAAAAAATGCGTGTTTCTATTTACAAACGCTTACATGTTTGGTAAAATAAAATTGTCTTCAGGAAAACAAATCAGTTGTTTTTTTGGTATAGTCCATTTACAATAGGTATATACCAATATTGGAGGCTTATTTACGATGAAAATTATAATTGTTAAGGATCAGCAGCAGGGCGGAGAAAAAGCACTTGAAGTTTTTAAACAGGCATTAGATCAAGGAGCGGAAGTTTTTGGACTGGCAACCGGCAGTACGCCACTAACGACTTATACTGAATTAGTTAACAGTGATCTGGATTTTTCCCAGAAAATTTCACTTAATTTGGATGAATACGTTGGTTTAAAAGCAGATGATCCGCAAAGTTATCATGCTTATATGCAGCAACATTTGTTTAAATTTAAACAATTCAAGCAGTCGTATTTACCACAAGGGGATGCGGCCGATGCGCAAGCTGAAATTCAACGTTATAATGAATTATTAACTAAATTCCCGATCGATCTTCAATTACTGGGAATCGGCAAAAATGGTCACATTGGTTTTAATGAACCAGGGTCTTCTTTTACTGAGCAAACGCGAAAAGTAAAATTGACTCCCTCAACAGTTGCTGCTAATGCTCGTTTCTTTGATTCCGCAGCTGATGTTCCTCAGTATGCTTATTCAATGGGAATTGGTTCAATTATGCGAGCAAAAAAAATCCTATTGGAAGCATTTGGATCTGCTAAAGCAACTGCAGCGGCAGCAATGATCGAAGGTCCAGTCACACCAGATTGTCCAGCCAGCGTTTTGCAGCAACATCCTGATGTAACGGTAATTCTTGATCAAGCAGCAGCAGCGAAGCTAAGCAAATAGTATTAATTCAGGGTAATAAAAAATATGGGCTAAAAGCCAGTAACTTGTGTTCGAACAACTACGGAAACAACGCATTCTCCCTTGTTGTGAAGTTCGTGGCATAAGTATACTGCCTTTTGGCCCATATTTTATTTTAAACGGATCCGTGTAATTTCTCCAGATGAGATATGTTGCCCATCAGCTAAGACTAAGCGTCCCTGATTATCGATATCAACCGCTTGATCGGTGAATTTATGATTTCCTTGGGTGATAGTAACCTGTTGTTGAAGTAAAAAGCAGCGCTGTCGATAAGCAGGTAAGAAATCACCAGTTTGGTAATGTTGATAAAGTTCAAAAAAATGATTCAGTAAAGCAGCAATAAATTGATTACGGGTTATCCCAATTTTACGAACGGCAGCCCGCAAAGATCCAGCAGTCTGTTGTACTGATTCCGGCAACTGATCAATTTCAGTTAGATAGTTGATGCCAATACCAACAATGACCTGACCAATTGAGCGGCTTTCTATGTCACTAACTGCTTCAGTTAAAATTCCAACAATTTTCTTTTGATCCAGCATTAAATCATTGACCCATTTGATTTGTGGTTTTAAATGCAGTTGCTGTTCGATCGTGTAACTAACAGCCAAAGCCGTAGCGGTGGTTAATAATCCGGGATTTAGGATGGTTGCTTGATTTGGCAGCAGAATACTGAGATAGATACCGCTGCGACTAGGACAACTGTAGTTTCTGCCATAACGACCGTAGCCGGCTGTTTGACGGTCACTGAGAATAACTAATGGACTTTTGACTGATTGGGCAACACACAACTGTTTGGCACGCAGATTAGTTGAATCGATCGTCTGATGAAGTTCAAACTTAAGTTGTGTTTGTAAAGCCGGCGTTAAGCCAGCTTGAATGAGATATTGATTTAAAAAACCATCATCTCGATATTCATACCCCAGCCGTCGATGGCTGATGATTGGATAGCCTTTTTTTTGCAATACTTGAATAATTTTCCAGACAGCTGCTCGAGTGATATTTAACTGAGCAGCAATTTTTTCCCCAGAAATGGGTGCTTGGGCTAAAGAAATAAGTTTTAAAACAGCCTGTGTATGATCCAAAACAAACACACTCCTTAATTGAACAATTGTTTAATTGCATTTAGTATAACAGATTCTGGCTTTCATTTTTGCTTAAGAATTAGGCAGTTGCCTTTAACTAGCCAACTGGCAGTGGTATTTTAAGAGCAGTAAGCAAAGAAGTCAGGGTGTGGAGATTTTGTGGCATAAAAAAAGATGGATCAATTATCTTATTTTAGTCTTGCTTGGCAGCGGGCTAATTGTTTTTGCAGCTAAGAATGATGCTTTTTTATATCGACAACCGATTATGCGTATCAGCCAAGTTAAAAATGGTCACCCAGAAAAAACGACTGATGAATACGGTAATCACGATCAGCAGACGCAACAGGTTTTGACCGGAAAAGTTTTAAATGGAAAACATCGCGGAGAAACGTTCACGTTGAAAAATACATTTACCCGGTCACATGCTGAAGATCAGGAGTTTAAAAGTGGTCAAGATATTTTTTTGAATTTGTATAGTAGTAAAGGCAAAAAAACGACAGCAGCGTTTGCCAACTATAAACGAGATGTTTATTTATTTTTATTGGTTTGGCTGATGCTGTGTTTGTTGCTGCTGGTAATGCGAATTAGAGGACTAAAAGCTATTAGTAGTGTTTTAATTAATTTTATACTATTTTTGTTACTAGTAAAATTGGATATTAGTTGGAATATTACCAATTTCTTTTGGATATATGCCGTTGGGGCGTTACTGTTTACAGCCTTGTCATTATTAATTGTTATTGGCTGGAATGAACAAAGCCGGGTGACTTTTGCAGCTGTTACTAGTGGAACAACCGCAGCTTTGGGGTTGGCCGTTTTGGTTATGTGGTTAACGCATGATAATGGTATGCACTATGAGGCTTTGGACTTTGCAACTCAGCAACCCAAGCAGTTGTTTTTAGCATCGGCGTTGATTGGGCTGTTAGGGACAGTTATGGATGCCGCAACTGACATTGTTTCGACCGTGTTTGAACTAAAACGCAGTCAACCAGAACTGGAATTTAAGCAGCTGTTTGCTTCCGGCCGACAAGTTGGCCGTTCGATTATGGGACCGCTAATCAATGTTTTGTTGCTAATTTTCTTTACCGAAACTTTTGCGCTGGCAATATTATATTTTCGAACGGGAAATACGATTAGCTATACATTTCAATGGACAATGTCTTTAGGTCTGGTTCAAGCAATTATTAGCGGAATTGGGATTACCTTGGTTATACCAGCCGCAAGCTTTTTGGCAGCATGGAGATTGGAGTGGAAGCAGCATCATGACAACGCTTAAAATGTTGATTATTGTCTTAGCTATTTTAGTCATATTAGTCGGTGGGAAAAAAGGGTTTATGGCTTTAAGCAGTTTTGGAATTAATTTTTGTTTGCTTTTTTTGAGTATTATTTTGATTGCTGGCGGTTTTCCGCCGGTAGCAGTGGCCGCTTTTAGTGGTATTTGTATTTTGGCAATCACTATTTTTATGAGTGATTGCGGTGAAAAAGAGGCAAATACAGCCTTTATTGCTACTTTGATTGTATTACTATTAATGATTTTGTTAATTGCTCCTTTGGATCATCTGATGCAGATTCAGGGATTTAGTACAGAAGATTCAGAAGAAGTTGAAGCTTTTAATTTAGCAATTGGAATTAGTTTTGAAAGTATTTTATTAGCTACGACCGTCTTGAGCACTTTGGGAGCAATTGCGGAAGCCGCGATTGCTGTTGCCAGTGGAATGCATGAATTAATTATTCAGTCACCAAATATTTCGGCAAAAGATTTGCGGCATAGTGGTCAAATAATTGGTTTTCAAATTATGGGGATGACTTTTAATACCTTATTTTTTGGGATGTTTGGCAGTAATTTAGCATTATTTATTCTTTTGGATAAACTACAGGTGAACTTTGGTTATTATTTAAATTCAAAGATTTTTGTTGGAGAAACTTGTCTGGTGCTGTATTCTGCAATTGCGGTAGTTGCCGTGATCGGAGTCACAATTGAATTGGTGGTTAAAAGAAGTAATGTATTTCAGCAACAGTGATATCTGATATTGAGCATCAGCATGGTATAATTTAATTAAGATGTTGAGAGGGGGATAGCTTAATTGAAATTCAACAAGTTTCGTTTAATTGTCATAACTGGAATGTTTTCATTAGCATTAGGACTTAGCGGTTGTGCAGCAGCTGAAAAGGATCAGTCACATAACAATAAACCGGCTGAAACAGTCAAAACGGTTAATCAACAGCGATATCAGCAGGTATTAAAGGATTTAAAGCATGGTGCTGACCGCCAAGCTTATCATCAACTGCAACGACTGGTTAAATCAGGTGTAGCAACTAAAAAACAGCGACAGTTGCAACGTCAAGTACGTTTGTTGTTGCAAACTAAGAAGGCCCTCGCAACAGTGCAGTTAGATACTGCCGGGAAAGCTTTGACACAGTTATCTGCAACTCAACAACCAGTTGAGATTGCTCAACAAGTTAAGGCATTAAAAAAAGAATTAAGCGCCGCCAAATTGGCGCAAGTCTATTATCAAGAAGTTATTGCGTACTATCAAGCAGGAAAATATGATGCAGCTGGCGGCAGTTATCAGGCCCTTCAAGCCCTTTCGCGCAAATATCAAGCAGTTGCAACACTTCAAGATAAGTCAGCGGAATATGGCAAGCTTATCTCACAAAAACAAGCAGCAGCAACGACAACAGCGGCTGCCAGTACCAGCAGCAGCGCGGTTGCAAGCAGTGGCTATACAAATGCGCGTAACTCTAAGATTGCCAATTCTGAATATGAACAAAAAACAGGCAGTTCTTTAGCAGGGGCAACTAATAGCCAAGTTTCTTCAGTTGTGCAATCATTAACAGATAGTCAAGTTTTGGCTAAGTTTTGGCAGGCTTCACAGATCCCACAAGAAGCGGGAGATCAATATTATGTTAAACAGTTGAACGATCAAAATTATCAAATTGAAATCAGACACACCAGTCCGTCAAATGCGGCTGTTTCAAATTTAAAGGGCATGTATCAGTTTGATGTTGCAACAAATGTTGTTACCAAACTTAATGAAATTACTGGAGAGTATGTTAGGATTAATTAGGTAAAAGACAATGAATAACTTGAAAAAAAATTATTATGTTAAAACCACTGCCGTGTTGCAATTGATCGGAGTGATTGCAGCAATCGGTGGTTGGTTGATTCGACAGCCGCTTTTATTTTCTAATATTTTATTTTTAATTGGTTTATTTTTAATTTGTATTTCGATTATTGATGTTTTGTTGGGAGCTCACCTATTAGCCGGTTGGTTTCGGCATAAAAAAAAGGGAGAAACTGATGAAGAGTATCGGAAAAATAAGTTGAATTTAAAAAAAGTAGCGGAACTAAAAAATAAGCCAATCCAGATTCACCGAATTGGAATTAGCGGTTTGATCTTAGGAGTGACTTATATTGTATTGGCAATCATTATAACTTGGTAATTAAGCTTGACTGGCTGGATCAACTAGCCAGTCATTTTTTAAATAAGCTTGAAAATGCTGGTAAAGTTTTGGATTGGTAGATGTTAGCTGCAGCATTTGTTTAGGAAAGAAGAAGCGCTCATCGCCTAAGAAACGGCCGGTAATTGCTTTGACTAGGTTGCTGATTTCCGATAATTCAACTAGACTACCATCATCGCGCATTAACTTAATTTGAGTGACTTGATGATTTTTACCAGGTTCATAGATATCATAGGGCAGGTCATAACAATTATTAGTAGCTGTATAGTAGTGTGGATCAAAACCAGCCTCTGCGACTAAAGCCTGTAATTTTGGAATCAGATATTGCGTTGATTTCGCAAAGCGAATTGATTTCAGCGGTTTGCGATTTAAAAACCGTTTAGCCAAGTCGCTTAAAATTGGATCCTGGTTGTCGCACCAGTCAATGAAATAAGTGTTTAAGACCCCATCATCGAGTTTTAGATAATCAGTTAACGAAAAATGATCCTCGAAAAAAGGTAGCAGTAGATGAGGCGTGTTTTCTGCTTGAAATTGCTGGTGTTCAAAAAGCCATTTAGCCCGTTGTAACAAATGGTTTAAGATAACTTCCATTGAACGGGAAACCGGATGAAAATAAACTTGTTGGTACATTTGGAAGCGGCTGATAATGTAATCTTCTACAGCATGCATGGCACTGATATGGAAAGTTATTCCGTTTTGATAAGGGCGCATCATGCGCAAAATCCGTTGCAGATCGAAAGTTCCGTAATTAGTACCAGTGTAGTATGAGTCGCGTAATAAGTAATCCATCCGATCGGCATCGATTTGGCTTGAAATCATTTGCACGACCTGCTGATTAGGATAAGTCTTTTGGATGACACTAGCTACTTGCTGAGGAAAGTCATCACTGACACGGCGCAAGACTTGATTAACTTCCGTTTCAGGGGATGTCAGGATTGCGGCCGTCAGTTGTTCATGATCGGTAGCAAAAATATGTTCAAAAGTATGTGAGTATGGTCCATGACCAATATCATGCAGTAAAGCTGCGCATAACGCGACTAAACGTTCATGATTATCCCATAGACCGTCTGCTCCTTTTGAAGG
This sequence comes from Liquorilactobacillus ghanensis DSM 18630, assembly GCF_001435235.1. Lineage (GTDB taxonomy): Bacteria > Bacillota > Bacilli > Lactobacillales > Lactobacillaceae > Liquorilactobacillus > Liquorilactobacillus ghanensis. The sequence goes on from NZ_AZGB01000002.1 coordinate 27,699, forward strand.
ATAGTTTCTTTGAAAAGTATCACAAATTTGTCGTGTGATCTCGTATACTCCGACTGAGTGAGTAAAACGGGAGTGCTCTGCTCCATGAAAAGTGCTGCTGGCAGTACCCAGTTGTCGAATTCGGCGTAATCTTTGAAATTCTTTAGTATTGATCAGGTCTAAAATGACTGGTGATTGAATATAAATATAACTATGAATCGGATCGCGGAGAACTTTCTCACGCGGTAATAATTGATCACGATATGCGGTAATGATGATCACTCCTTTTTTTCTATTATACATTAAAACAATTTTTTGAGCTGCTATTTGGCGGTTGAAAGCAGTTTATAATTACAGTTATTAAGATAAATGCTATAATTAAAATGACAATATTTTGGAGGTGAAGACTTTGGAAAAAGGCACACCAATTCTGATCCATCTAACAACTACGCGAGAACAAGCGGGCGAGGTCAGCGAATACAAAAAAAAATTCTCCGGTCAGGTTTTTCAAATTGGGCAGTCGCTATATCTACGGTATGTTGAAACCCAGTCGCCGGAAAAAGTGATTGTAACGTTTAAAATTATTGATGAGGACAGCATTCAGCTAACACGAAAACGAGCTGGATTAAAATTGCAGTTGTTTTTTAAAGATAATCATCGAGTGGCTGCAACCTATCAAACATCATATGGTGTAATTCCAATTGAAACAGTGACGCCGCAATTGCAGATTTTGCTACAGGCAAGTCCATTAGCTGGTGTAATTAGAATTGATTATTTATTATATAATGGCGAAGAATTATTAGGTAAATACAAAATAAGATTGCAATTTACAACTTGAAATTGTATCATGAAGATTAGACTGTTGAAAGGACGTGTACCAAGGTGGAATTAGAAAAATTCAAAGATACTGCACAAAATGAATTGTCAATGATCGAGGTAGCTCACGAAATTTTAGAACAGCATGGTGATGTAATGCCATTTGCTGACTTGACAAACCAAGTTCAGACCTTTTTAGGAAAAAGCGATGAAGAGATTCGTGAACGCCTTTCACAATTTTATACGGACTTAAACATTGATGGCAGTTTTATTTCTCTCGGAGATAATCTTTGGGGATTACGTTCTTGGTACCCATACGATTCAATCGATGAGGCGGTAATTCATGTTGAAGACGATGAAGATGAGGATAATCATGAAAATCGACGCCAAAAAGTCAATGCGTTTATGGATGATGAGAGCGACGAAGATAATGATGATGTAATTGACTATGATGATACAGAGGATGCAGCTGATAGTGATGATGATTTTGCAGCTGATGATTCAGAATTGAAGGAATATAGTAAAGATCTAAGTGATATTGATAACAGTGATGATGCAGCCGATGATGAATTACCTGATGGAATTGAAGGTCAGCTTTCAGAATTAACTGATGATGATCTTGACGATGATGAATAATTTTTCCTTGACGATTGGGTTTTAGTTTTGTAAAATTCTTATTGGGCACCTCGCATTTAATTGTTGAGGTTAGTTGTACGTCAAACCGCAAGCTCCCTATTCAAAGTGAATAGGGAGCTTGTGTTTTGTTATTGACACAGCTCGTCTCTAGAAAACTAACCAAAGGAGATCAATGATGACCAAATATATTTTTGTTACCGGTGGAGTCGTTTCATCTTTAGGAAAGGGAATTGTAGCTTCTTCACTTGGCCGTTTGTTGAAGAATCGCGGATTAAAAGTGATGATTCAAAAATTCGATCCATATATTAATGTGGATCCAGGTACAATGAGCCCTTACCAACATGGAGAAGTTTTTGTAACCGATGATGGTACCGAAGCAGACTTGGATTTAGGACATTATGAGCGATTTATCGATATTAATTTGAACAAATATTCAAATGTAACTACTGGAAAAATATATTCAGAGGTTATCAGAAAAGAACGCCGGGGTGATTACTTGGGAGCTACTGTCCAAGTTATTCCGCATATTACCAATATGATCAAGGAAAAAGTTACCCGTGCCGGTACAACAACTGATGCAGACGTAGTAATTACTGAAGTTGGTGGAACGGTCGGCGATATTGAGTCATTACCTTTTCTGGAAGCATTGCGGCAGATGAAAACAGATGTCGGGAGTGAAAATGTTTTATATATTCATACGACTTTGATTCCGTTTTTGCGGGCAGCAGGCGAAATGAAGACTAAACCGACGCAGCACAGTGTCAAGGAATTGCGCGGCTTGGGAATTCAGCCGAATATTTTGGTAGTTCGGACAGAAAAACATATTTCCGAAAGTGTTCGTAATAAGATCTCTAATTTCTGTGATGTTGAACCAGAAGCGGTTATTGAATCCGTTGATGTTAATACTTTATATGAAATTCCACTTAATTTGCAAAAGCAGCGAATGGATGAAATTGTTTGTCAAAAGTTGCATTTGCAAACACCACCAGCCGATATGACGAAGTGGAAACAATTAACAGCACGAGTAAATAGTTTGGACAAAACGGTTAGAATTGCTTTAGTTGGCAAGTATGTCAAACTACCGGATGCTTACATTTCAGTTAATGAAGCACTGAAACATGCCGGCTATGCAATTAATGCCAAAGTAGAAGTTGAACATTTAGATTCAGAGAAAATTAATGCTGAAAATGTGGCTGAAGTTTTACAAGGATTTGACGGAATTACAGTTCCTGGCGGTTTTGGTAATCGTGGATTAGAAGGAATGATTCAATCAATTCGATTTGCGCGCGAACAAAATGTGCCTTATTTAGGAATTTGCTTGGGAATGCAAATGGCTTGTATTGAATTTGCACGTGATGTTGTCGGTTTGAAAGATGCTAATACTACCGAAGTAGCACCTAACTGCAAAAATAAGATTATTGACTTAATGGCTGATCAGGAAGATTTAGAGGAAATGGGTGGCACCCAGCGGTTGGGATTATATCCTTGCAAACTGAAGCCCAACACGGTTGCTGCAGCTGCCTATGATAACCAAGATGTCATTCAAGAACGTCACCGCCATCGTTATGAATTTAATAATGAATATCGTAAGAGTTTCGCTGAACATGGTTTGACTTTCTCAGGAATCTCACCGGACAACCATTTAGTTGAAGTTGTTGAATTATCAGATCATAAATTCTTTGTGGCATCACAATATCATCCGGAATTTTTATCACGTCCGCAGCGTCCAGAAGGTTTATTCCGGGCATTTATTGCTGCAAGTGCAGACAAATAGGCTTAGTTTGATAATTTCAAATACCTTTACAAAGATTCTGACCGCAGATTAAAAAAATATGTTATCCTTAAATAGATAACTCAATTAAGCTGCGAGGTGAATTTTGATGGATAAGGAATCAGTAGATTCATTGGCTGAAAAGATTGTGACTTTCCAAGAAAAGTTTCATTTGACGGATACAGAAATGTCTTTGAAAAGCCATTTGCCGGTAGAAAAAATCCACGGAATCAAGCAGCAGATCTACCAGCCGCAAGCCGATGAAAAACAAGTACTATTGAACTTTATTACTAACTATCAAGCAAAGTAAGTATTTGTGATACGGTAGTTAGTATCATTATTTAAGAAGGGATGCGGCAATTTGTTGCATCCCTTTGTCCTTGCCTGAAAGCAGCTTAAATTTAATTTTTAATACCAGTGAAGCAATTATTGAAGCTTTTTTTAATTTTTGATGAGTATTTTCAATGTTTTGCTTCTAATAATTGAAACCTGGCAAGCAATCTTGTATGATAAATTAAGGCCTCTTGCTAGTCGAAGCGATTATAATATTCGACTTTACATGAATGCCGCTACACTGATTGTGATTTGAATGTGAGTGGAGAATCTTTAAAAATGAAAAAAATGATAATTAACGGTGGTCAGAAGTTGTCAGGGGAAGTAACAATTGGTGGTGCTAAAAATAGTACAGTTGCTTTGATTCCGGCCGCTATTTTAGCAGATACCCCGGTGAAATTTGATTCAGTTCCAGATATTTTAGATGTTCATAATTTAATGTTGATTTTAAGTAAAATGAATGTTCTTTCCAGCTTTTCTCATGGAGAACTAGAAATTGATCCGACACGGATTAAAAATGTACCCTTACCAGGTGGTGCGATTCGTAGTTTGCGAGCATCATATTATTTTATGGGAGCTTTACTAGGCAAATTCGGACAAGCTTTAGTTGGCTTTCCTGGAGGAGATAACATTGGTCCCCGTCCGATTGATCAGCATATTAAGGGATTTCAAGCTTTGGGTGCAATTGTTGAAGAAAGAAATGATGCAGTTTGCATCAAAACTACTCCTGATGGATTGCATGGAGCACGAATTTTTTTTGATATTGTCTCAGTTGGAGCAACAATTAATGTTTTGTTGGCTGCGGTTCGGGCAAAGGGAACCACGATTATTGAAAATGCTGCCAAAGAACCAGAAATTGTTGATTTAGCAACCTTTTTAAATAATATGGGAGCGCAGATTCGCGGAGCGGGAACCGATGTAATTCGAATCAAAGGAGTTTCAAGCTTAAAAGCAACGAATACGCACACGATTATACCAGACCGAATTGAAGCAGGAACGTACTTGGCTTTTGCCGCCGCCGCTGGTAAGGGTGTGCTAGTTAAAAATGTGATTACTGAGCATTTGGAACCCTTTATTGCCAAGTTAGTTGAAATGGGTGTTTATTTAGAAGTAAATGAAGATAGTATTTATGTTGAAGGTGGCCGTAATTTATCGCCGGTAACGATTAAAACGGCACCATTCCCTGGTTTTGCAACCGATTTACAGCAGCCGATTACACCGCTTTTGATGCAGGCAAATGGCTGCAGTAAAATTATTGATACGCTATATCCGAAAAGAATTAAACACATTCCGGAAATGCAGCGAATGGGTGGAAAAATCGTCAGTCAAAATGGTATTATTTCAATTAAACATTCAACTGATCTTACCGGAACCACTGTTGAAGCAAGTGAGATTCGGGCTGGAGTTGCACTAGTCGGATTAGCTTTAATGGCTAAAGGGACGACCGTTATTAATAAAGCAGATAATATTTTGCGCGGCTATGAGAGAATTGTCGAGAAAATGGCAGGACTTTCAGTCAAAATTAAAATTATTGACGAAGCAGCTGTTCAGGAATAATTTAGGAGCGAAAAGTTACGGATAATCTAACTTTAATTGATTTACGAGAAAAGACTCTCAAGGAAATTTATAATTACGCTAAAGAATATAAAATTCCGTACTATAGTCAAATGAATAAAAAGGAATTGACCTTGGCTGTTATTCGAGCTCAAGCTGAAAAGCAGGGCTTTTATTATATGTCAGGTGTTTTAGAGTTGGCCAGAGTAGATGATGGGTACGGTTTTTTACGGCCGATTAATTATGGTCCTTCGCAAGAGGATATATATATTTCGGCTTCACAAATTCATCGTTTCGGTTTGCGTAACGGTGATTTAGTTGCGGGAAAAGTTCGTCCACCCAAACCCAAGGAACGTTACTATGGTTTAATGCATGTCGATAGTGTTAACGGCAAACACCCAGAAGAAGCAAAGGAGCGACCACATTTTCCAGCTTTAACAGCAATTTATCCTCAGCAGCAAATCAAATTGGCAACAACTAGTCAGCAATTGTCAACGCGGCTGATCGATTTGTTTGCTCCAATTGGTTTTGGTCAGCGTGGTTTGGTCGTAGCACCGCCTAAAGCTGGGAAGACAAGCCTGTTAAAAGCGATTGCTAATGGAATAGCAGAGAATTATCCCGAAGCTAAATTGATGGTTTTACTAATTGATGAACGTCCAGAAGAAGTAACCGATTTAGAACGGACGGTTAATGGTGAAGTTATTTATTCGACATTTGATCAGCGTCCGGAAAATCATATTCGCGTGGCCGAATTAGTTTTGGAACGGGCGATGCGTTTAGCAGAAGATAAGCAAAATGTTGTAATTTTGCTGGATTCATTAACACGTTTGGCACGCGCCTATAATCTGGTTGTCCCACCAAGCGGTCGAACCTTGTCAGGTGGAATTGATCCGGCAGCTCTATTTAAACCCAAGAAGTTTTTTGGAGCTGCGCGTAATATTGAAGAGGGTGGCAGTTTAACAATTTTAGCAACGGCATTGGTCGACACTGGCAGCCGGATGGATGACGTAATCTACGAGGAATTTAAAGGTACTGGTAATCAAGAATTACAATTAGCTCGCGAATTAGCTGAGCGACGAATCTTCCCGGCAGTTGATTTGAAAAAATCAGGTACACGGAAAGAAGAATTGTTATTAGATCCAGCCACTTTGAAGTTCTTAGTTCAATTGCGTCGTAACAGTTCAGCAGATTGGCTGCGTGACAGCGAGCAGATGATTAATATGATGAAAGAAACGCAATCTAACCAAGAATTAATTGCTAAAGTGAAAACTGTTTGGTCACGATCAAGGTTTAATAAAAAACGGCGTTAATAAAGTTGCGTTGTAACTGGTTTTATGATAATATTTGATTTGTTGTATTATATTAAGGTTAACTCTAGTTCAGCAAATGAATTAGGGCAAAGGAGAGTTTCAAATGAAAAAGGGTATTCATCCAGATTATCATCCAGTAGTTTTTCAAGATTCAGCTACTGGTTATAAATTTTTGTCTGGCTCAACCAAGAATGCAAAAGAAACTATTGAATGGGAAGACGGTAAGACTTACCCATTGATTCGTGTTGAAATTTCTTGCGACTCACATCCATTTTACACTGGACGTCAGAAGTTTACTCAGGCTGATGGTCGTGTTGATCGTTTCAACAAGAAATATGGTTTGACCAGCAAATAAAAAAATCCCGTAATCGGGATTTTTTTTTGTTGAAATTTAGAATAAACGAAGTCCTTATAAAGCGGTCAAGTGCGAGATAAACTAATATCTTGGATGGACCGCTATTATATTTTTATTGGCGATTTTTTATAAGCGATATCGCCTTTAATGCAGTGGTCACTATTTACTGAAACCTGTTCAAGTGAAGATGCAAAGTTGTTTAATTTCAGTGTTTTTAGAGCAGAATAAACTTGAAACTTATGATTTTGAATAAAGCTGGTTTACATTTATTTAAAGTTATAGTATAGTAAATAACGTTCTTTATTGCATATAGATACCGATAATGTTCGGAAAAGGGGCAAGAATTGTGAAAGAAAAGATCGAAAATTATTTTAGCTTAGCCGAATTAGGAACAACTTTTAAAAGAGAGTTGTTAGCCGGATTTACAACTTTTATTTCAATGGCTTACATTCTTTTTGTAAATCCGAGCGTTTTAGGTGCTGCTGGGATGAATAAAGGAGCTGTTTTTACTGCTACGGCTTTAGCTAGTGCTTTGGGATGTTTGATGATGGGATTTTTATCAAAATATCCAATTGCGACGGCACCAGGCTTAGGCGTTAATGCCTTCTTTGCTTACTCAGTATGTATTGGGATGAAAATACCGTGGCAAACAGCGTTAGCAGGAGTTTTCATTGCTTCAATTATCTTTTTGATCATTACAGTTTTTAAACTGCGGGAATTAATTATTAATGCAATTCCAACTGATTTGAAATATGCGATATCAGGTGGAATTGGTTTATTTATTGCTTTCATTGGTTTAGCTGATGGAGGATTGATCGTTGCTAATAAATCAACAATTGTTGGTTTGGGAAGTTTTTCTGGGACCACTTGGTTAACGGTTTTTGGACTGGTTTTGACTGCGATTTTGATGGTTAAACGAATCCCAGGCGGAATTTTTATCGGGATGGTTGCAACTTCAGTTTTAGGAATTATTTTAGGTATGATTAAATTACCAACGCAATTTTTCTCAATGGCACCCAGCTTGAAACCGACTTTTTTAGTTGCACTTAAACATGTCGGTGATATTAATTCACTGCAATTGGTAGTGGTTGTTTTGACTTTCTTGCTGGTTACGTTTTTCGATACAGCGGGAACTTTGGTTGGCTTGGCTCAACAAGCAGGTTTTATGAAAGATAATAAAATGCCGCGAATTGGCGAAGCGTTGATGTCTGACTCAACCGCAATGCTGGCTGGTTCTTTATTAGGAACATCACCGGTGAGCACTTATGTTGAATCTTCAGCTGGAATTGCTGTTGGGGGTCGTTCGGGAATAACAGCTATTACAACCGGTATTTTGTTTATTTTTGGACTGTTTTTCTCACCACTGCTATCTGTAGTTACTACTCAAGTGACTGCACCGGCTTTAATTATTGTCGGTGTTTTGATGGCCCAGAGTATGAAGAACATTAAGTGGGAAAAATTAGAAATTGCTATTCCTTCATTTATGATTTTACTGGGAATGCCGTTGACCTATAGCATTTCAGATGGCTTAGCATTAGGTTTTATTGCTTATCCAATCACGATGATAGCTGCCAAACGTGGCAAAGAAGTTCATCCGATCATGTATATTTTGTTTTTTGTATTTATTTTATTTTTCTGGATTCTCAGCCAATAATAACAAAAATTTTAATTGTAAGAAGGACTTCCACGATTGGTCTTTAATCAACCAAAGTGGGAGCCTTTTTTAATGAATGAGCAGAGTTACGGAAAGATTATTTTCGCAAGCTGATCTTTTTAAAGCTGTTTCCAGCGATAGTAAGTATAAGCTAGTAGTTACAGTAAACATCAAAATAGTAAAGTTAAAAATAGATTAGAAGTGATTGGTGTGTTATGATAATAATTGAAAGAAAATTTAAGGTAGGCAAAACAAGTGACAAATTTAACACCAACGGATTACCGTAATATTGCGCATCATACGATGAATTTGTATCAGGTTGAAATGAACGGCTTGCCGCAACACTCCAAGTTAGTAAAACAATTATTAGTTCCCAATAAAAACAGCAGTCAAAATCAAACTAGAATTTTCGTTAAAAATGAAAACTTATTAACGCGGCTGAAAAAAATTCCTGTCGGAACTAAGATCGGTATTTTAAGTTTTGCGAGTCCGATTATAATTGGGGGTAATTTTAAAGCGGGAATCAATGCTCAAGAGCAAACAATTTGCCGTAACTCTTATCTGTATCCGGAATTATTGCAATTTCGTCGCGAATATTATTATTATAATCAACAACATGAAAACCAGGGCTTTTACAGTCGACGTATGATTGTATCGCAGCAGGTCAAATTTTTGCGTGATGAGACAGAGATGAACTATCTACGGCCGGCTAGAATGATTGATGTAGTCAGTATGGCTGCACCAGATGTTTCATTAATGAAAAAGAAACATTATCCAATATCACAACGTGAATTACGAGCTGACTTAAGGTGGAGAATTACCCAAATTTTACGCCAATTTGCGGCTTTGGGCGATCAAGATTTAATTTTAGGAGCTTTTGGCTGCGGCAGTTTTGAAAATGATGCGTGGATGGTGGCAAAAATTTTTCAACAGCAGCTCACAACAACTGAATTTGCGACAGCTTTCAAAAATATTTATTTTTCAATAACCGATTTAAAACAAACGGCAGTGTTTACAGCTATTTTATCGGAACATCCACGACCTTTAGTTGATCAGAAATAGAAAGTAGTTCCAAACAGCGGTAAACAAAAAGAGTTCAGAAAATTTTCTGAACTCTCCTTATTGTTTAATGAGGACAGACTTAGCTGGGACTCATTAATTATTTGGTTAACTTTTTGGCATCGGCATCTAGATGTGCAAAACCGGAACCACTCTTCTTTTGAGGATGTTTTGCGCGGTCTTCTAAGGCTTTTCGAGCTAATGCTTTGCGTTCTTCTTTACTCAATTTGTTTGACAACTGCAATCGCCTCTTTCCTTTGAAATCCACACTGTGCAGAAGAATTTATTCTACACTTCTTATTTTAGTCCTCTGGCTGGAAATTTCAATTGTAGACTGGCAAAATTAATAATAAGTTACAGGGGGAAAATTAATGACAATACTAGTTAAAACAGTTCATGGTGATTACGGATCGATTTATCAAGCAGCAGTTGCTATTAGAAAAGAAGTTTTTATTCAGGAACAAGGAGTAGCACCTGAATTAGAATTGGATCATGAATCACAGGCAACTTATTTTGTGATCTATGTTGATGATCAAGCAGCGGCAACTGCGCGAGTAATGGTCGAAAAAGATGGTGCTTGGCATCTTCAACGGGTGGCAACTCGTAAAGCTTATCGTGGAAGAGGATTGGCAAGTAAACTGATAATGAAGATTGAAGCATTAGCGATGCAAAAGCAAGTTCCTTATTTAACTTTGGGGGCGCAAGACCATGCACAGACTTTTTATCAGCAGTTGGGCTTTAAGGTTGTCGGTACCGGTTTTTTGGATGCTGGAATTGCGCATCACCAAATGCAAAAAAAATTAATTTCCAAAACTCATTGAATGATCTAAATGTTTGACCTTGTTTAAAAAGAAAATAGTGCTATAATCTGTAGTATGCGATGAGTCGAGAAGAACCAGGTAATGATTTTCATTATTTTGCTGTGGCAATTAATGGTTCAAATCGAAACGGAACACAGATACCAGCGGATTTTCTGGTGTGTTTGCTGCAAACATTGTGGAGTGGATTGCAGCTGCCTTAATTGGGTACCGTTACTTAAGCCGGGGCAAAACATTTGTTTTGTACCCGGCTTTTAGTTTGAGAGTATTAATTATTAAACAATTTGGCATTTATTTGTTTAGTAAATCATTAAATTACTTTATTCTAGCTAATTTCTCTGTTATGATTATTTAAATTGATAGGTAGTCTGCAGGATACGGATTTAATTTGGAGGGAAAAAATGATCTGGATTATAATTTTGATTGTGGTAGTTTTAGCAGCAATATATATAGTTATCTATAATGGTTTACAAAAAGCAAAGGTTTATACCGAAGAATCATGGAGTCAAATTGATGTCCAACTTAAACGACGCAATGATTTGATTCCCAACTTAGTTGAAACAACTAAGGGTTATGCTAAACATGAACGTGAAACTTTTGCTCAAGTAGTTGAACTGCGAAATCAATTGATTGATGTGCCGGCAGATCAGCAGCAAAAGAAGATGGAATTGTCAAATCAATTAAGTGAATCATTGAAATCAATTTTTGCGTTGGCGGAAAGCTATCCAGATTTGAAAGCTAATGAGGAATTTACCAAATTGATGGAAGAATTATCTAATACAGAAAACAAAATTGCGTATTCGCGCCAATTATTCAATTCGAGTGCAGCTGCTTATAATCAAAAACTGCTGACTTTCCCGTCTAATTTTATTGCCAAAATTCATGGAATGGCTAAGGTAGCTTACTTGGAAGTTCCAACTGAAGAAAAGGCAGCACCTAAGGTTTCATTTTAATAGTTGATCAAAGGAGCAGACAAGAATGTTATTTAATCAAATCGCCCAAAATAAGCGACGAACATTTTATGTGATGTTAGGATTTTTGCTGCTGGTAGCTTTAATTGGAGCCTCATTGGGATATGTTTTTTGGAACAGTGCTGTTGCTGGCGTCATATTGGCCATTGTTTTGGGAATCTTTTATATGATTTCAATGCTTGCACGATCGACTGAAATTGTGATGAATATGAATCAAGCAGTTGAGATAAAATCTGAAGAAGAGTTTCCCGAATTGTGGCATATTATTGAAGATATGGCTTTGGTTGGCAAAGTACCAATGCCACGAGTTTTTATTATCGAAGATCCTAGTCCGAATGCTTTTGCAACTGGAAATAATCCAGAACATTCAGCAGTTGCTGTCACCCGGGGCTTATTGGATCGCTTAAATCGAGAAGAACTCGAAGGTGTAATTGCCCATGAAGTTTCGCATATCAGAAATTATGATATTCGCTTACAGACGACGGCATTAGCTCTAGTTGCGGTGATTTCAGCTTTAGTTAATCTTGGTGGTAATTTTTTTTGGTGGGGCGGCGATCGACGCCGTGATAATGACAATAACGGAACTAATGTTTTGGTATTATTGTTATCGGTTTTGGTGCTTATTCTTGGCCCATTAGCAGCAACTTTGGCCCAAATGGCATTATCCCGTAATCGTGAATATTTGGCTGATGCTTCAGGAGTCGAATTGACACGTAATCCTCAGGGGTTAATTAATGCTTTACAGAAAATATCAGTCAGTGAACCGATGAAAAATGCTGATCCAAGCAGTTCATCGCTGTATATTGCCAACCCGTTCAAGGATAAATCATGGACTCATTTGTTTGATACCCATCCGCCAATTAAAGAACGGATCGCTCGTTTAGAAAGAATGTAACCATTTTAAAAGTGAAACAGGGGAAAAGAAATGCGCAATGATATTGTATATGTGCATCTTGATAAAGTATCACATTTGACGCTAACTTATGGGATTGGGATTAGAGATTTTATCGGTGGTATTCCACATCTGCCGGAAAATGTCCTTTCATTAGCTCCCGTCGATCCAAATCAGGAAATTGATATCTATTCAGGCTTCAATATGTACATTGGTGTTGAAAACGTTAAAGCATTTTTGTTGGATCGGACACTTAAAAATTTACGTTGGATTGATTTTGATAATTCGTTTGATTTAGAATCGTTAACTCCGCAAGAAGTTTCTGAAATGTTATACTTAGGACACGCTTTTACGCATCTGAAGTCACCATTTTACTATAAGTTGCAGAATAACTTTGTTTATCTGACTTTACCAAATGGGGCCAATAAAGTTTATTATCGTTTTTTACCGAATTTCTATCACGTAATGATTCAAGCTTTAACCGATCATTTGGGACGAGCATATCGTGAAAAGCGAACTTTTTTACGCCTGAGATACCACATTCAGGAGATTCCTGCGGCATTAGCGAAGCAACTATTACCGCTTTTGATTAGCGGAGCAGTTTTTGATTTTGGAAATTTAAAATTACAGGGACCAGAGCTGACAGTACCGATTTTAGCTGCACCTGATTCGGTTTATCAGCTAAAGTGGCATGAACCAACAATGATGATTGAAAAATCAAATTTAGTTGGTCGGCTTAAGTATCAAATGAATACAGGGACCTGGGATTTAATTGTTTTATCACCAGAAGCTTTTGAGGATAACTTGAACTTTTAGACTTTTAAGGATACTGATCAACTATTGCTTGAATATAAATAGTAGCAATTTACCCTTCAGCAGTTTTTCAATCAACTGAAGGGTTTTGCTATTTTTAACGGATAAGTAATTTGTGATACAATAACAAAGGTCAATTAAGTGATAATGCTCAGCTGATGACTGAATAAATATTGCTTGCAGTGAAAGGAAGTTTTATCAATGAAGATGCGACTAGCAGAAATTGCGAAAGCACTGAAAGTTACACCTGGAGAGAATTGGGAAGAAATAACAATAACGAGTGTCTCTTTTGACACGCGCAGCTTACAACCAGGTGCTTTATTTATTCCACTAGTTGGAGATCATGATGGTCATGATTATCTTACGCAGGCAATTGACAAAGGCGCGGCTGCGACTTTATGGCAAACTGACCATCGATTACCGGCTACTGATTTTCCGATTTTACCGGTTGCAGATACTTTAGCAGCATTGCAAAAATTAGCAAATTATTATTTAATTAAAATTAACCCGCAAGTTGTTGCTGTTACTGGTAGTAACGGAAAAACAACAACCAAGGATATGATTGCTGCAATTTTGGAAACTGGTTTTAATGTTCAAAAAACGCATGCTAATTTCAACAATCAAATTGGAGTTCCAATGACGGTTTTGGGAATGGAGCCTAATACAGAAGTATTGGTTGTTGAAATGGGAATGGATCATTTTGGAGAACTGGATCATTTAAGTCGCTTGGTTGAACCGGACATCGCAATTATTACTATGATCGGTGAAGCGCATATCGAATTTTTTGGCACACGCGATAAGATTGCTGATGCTAAAATGGAAATTACTCATGGACTCAAAGAAGACGGCTTATTGATTTATAATGGTGATGAACCGCTTTTGCGCGAACGAACAAAAGAATTATTGCAAACCACCAAAACTTTTGGTGAAGCGGCTAATAATGATTATCAAGCACTAAATATCGTTGGTGATGAGCAGCGTACAAGCTTTCGGGTAGCTTGCTGGCCGGAAGAAAACATTACGGTGCCAATGATTGGCAGTTATAATGTTAATAATGCGCTGGCAGCACTGGCAGTTGGTGATTATTTTCATTTACCAGTTGAAAAGATGATTGCTGCATTAACTGAGTTTCAAGCAACAGCTAATCGGACTGAGTGGCTTGTTGGGAAAAAGCAGGAACGAATTTTGAGTGATGTTTATAACTCTAATCCAACAGCTGCTCATCTGGTTCTTAAAGCTTTTTCGCAGGCTCCGACTAGCGGCCGGCGTTTTGTTGTTTTGGGTGATATGTTGGAGTTGGGAGCAGCAGCAGCTAAATTACATGCTGGATTAGCAGCTGATATCGACCCAGCTCAAATTGACGAAGTTTTTTTATGTGGCAGTCAAATGGCTTCTTTGGCTCAAGCTTTGCGAGATAAGTTTGATTCAACTCGGCTGCATCTTTATGCTAGCAATCAAAAAGCAAAATTGATAGCTGATTTGACAGCGGTGATTGAACCTGCTGACTTGGTATTGTTAAAGGGTAGTCATGGAATTCATTTGGAAGAAGTACTGGCTGCCTTGCGCTGATCAGATTTAATTTTTAATAAAATTTAGGAGGAAATATTTTTTGAAATTTACAGAACTTGGTCTTTCGGACTACCTGTTAAAGGCAATTAAACGTAGTGGATTTGAGGAGGCAACTCCCATTCAGGAGCAAACAATTCCACTAGTACTGAAAGGCGACGATGTAATCGGCCAGGCCCAAACGGGAACTGGAAAAACAGCAGCTTTTGGCTTGCCGATTTTGGAACACATTGATGTTAAACTCAATCAAGTTCAGGCTTTGATTGTGTCACCAACACGAGAGTTGGCGATTCAAACGCAGGAAGAACTTTTTCGATTGGGTAAGGATGAAAAAGCTAAAGTTCAAGTTGTTTATGGTGGGGCTGATATTCGTCGGCAGATTCATTCATTGAAACGGGCACCACAAATTTTAGTTGGTACCCCAGGACGGCTGCTTGATCATTTGCGTCGGCGGACAGTTGATTTATCAAATGTGAAAACAGTTGTTTTGGATGAAGCTGATGAAATGCTGGATATGGGTTTTGTTGAAGATATCGAAAGTATTATTAAAGAAATCCCAGCTGAGCGACAAACGTTATTATTCTCAGCTACAATGCCACCGGCGATCTTAAAGATCGGTGAAAAATTCATGCAGGATCCGCAGATCGTCAAGATTAAGGCTAAGGAATTAACGACTGACTTAGTTGATCAATTTTATGTGCGTGCCCGTGATTTTGAGAAGTTCGATGTTATGACCCGAATTTTTGATGTCCAATCACCGGAATTAACGATTGTTTTTGGTCGGACGAAGCGTCGAGTAGATGAGCTCTCAAAGGGCCTGGAAGCTCGCGGATATAATGCTAAAGGAATTCATGGTGATTTGTCTCAACAACGCCGTATGAGCATTTTAAAGCAATTTAAAGCTGGAAAATTAGATATCTTGGTGGCAACTGATGTAGCAGCTCGTGGTCTTGATATTTCAGGCGTAACTCATGTTTATAACTATGATATTCCGCAAGATCCTGAGAGTTATGTTCATCGAATCGGCCGAACAGGACGTGCCGGGCATCATGGTGTTTCGGTAACATTTGTAACACCAAATGAAATGGATTATTTAAGAGTTATTGAACATTTAACTAAAAAACGCATGAGCCCGTTAAAGCCACCGACCGAACAGGAAGCATTTATCGGTCAAATATCGTCGGCGGTTGAGCAAGTTGAAGATTTGCTTGAAAATACTGATACGACTAAATTTAACGCTCAAGCAGAAAAGTTGTTAGCTAAGCATTCAGCAACTGATTTGACAGCCTTGTTATTGAATGAATTGACACATGATTCAGCAACCGAGGTTCCGGTAAAAATTACGCCAGAACGTCCATTACCACGTCATAAACACAATAATAAGAATTTTAAAGGCGGCTATAAATCCCGTGGTGGCCGCAGCCGTTATCAAAGAGATAATCATCGACAATATCATTCTAAAAAGGATAAAAGTCGTGATAAATTTAATCGGCAACATTCAAAGAAACGACAATTTACGATTAAACATGCGGACTAGGGAATAGCAAGCAGAAGTTTTAAGGGCAGCTGGCGGCCAACCAGTATGCTCTTTTTATTTTAGAGTTTTTTGCTTGACTAACTTGTGGTAAGATTGCAGATGAGCATCAGAAAACAAAGACTAAGCAATGAAATGGTGGCTATAAAATGATTTATGGAATTGGAATTGATTTAACAGAAATTGATCGGGTTGAACATGCTTGGAAAAAAAATTATAATTTTGCTAAGCGGGTATTAACTCCGACAGAATTGGAAATTTTTGCTAAATTAGGCAATCACCGTAAATCTGAATTTATTGCAGGTCGTTTTTCGGCTAAAGAATCATTCGCTAAGGCTTTTGGTACGGGAATTGGATCAGCAGTTGCTTTTCAGGATTTGGAGATTATTTCAACAGCAACCGGTAAGCCGGTTTTTACCCGTTATCCACGAGCAACTGACTTTCAGGTTCAAATTTCGATTTCTCATACGGCAGCTTTAGTAATGACAGAAGTGATTCTTGAAAAGAAGGAGAAGATAGCTAATGGTTGAAGCATGGCATCGGCCAACTGAGGCAATCATTGATTTGAGTGCAATTAAAGAGAATATAAAATTAGAAAAAGGGTTATTAAAAAAACCACAACAATTGTTTGCAGTTGTTAAAGCAAACGCTTATGGCCATGGTTTGATACCAGTAGCATTTGCGGCCCAAGCAGCTGGAGCAGATGGCTTTTGTGTGGCAGTTATTGATGAAGGCTTGGCTTTGCGGCGAGCAGGCATTACTAAACCAATTTTAATTTTGGGAGTTAATCCAGCTGCAACAGCACCGTTACTGGCGGCAAATAGCTTAGCTGTGGCGGTTGACAGTTTGGAGTTTTTAAAACAAGCTGCTGTAAGTTTGCATGCTCAGCAGTTGAGATTGGCAGTACATTTAGCCTTGGATACTGGAATGAGCCGAATTGGTTTTAAAACAACTGATGACTTGGCTGCAGCTGTTGATTTTTTGCGAACTCATACAAAAGAATTTGATTTTCAAGGAATTTTTACCCATTTCGCTACTGCGGATGCAGCTGAAGCAGATTATTACCAACAGCAATTAAAAAAGTTTAAGCAATTATTAACGGTTGTTGATCCATTACCAACTTATGTGCATGTAGCAAATTCAGCAGCGTCTTTATGGCATCAAGCTTGCGGTGGAAATATGGTACGCTTTGGGGTTTCAATGTATGGTTTAAATCCTTCGGGTCATGTGCGTAAGTTACCAGCAGCTTTTAAACCGGCGTTAAGTCTAGTTAGCGAGTTGGCGGCAGTCAGAGAAATTCAAACTGGTGAATCGGTTGGTTATGGGAAAACCTATACAGCTCAGCAAACCGAATGGATTGGAACAGTTCCGCTAGGTTACGCTGATGGCTGGTTGCGGCGCATGCAAGGTTCAAAGGTTTTGATTAATGGTCATAGTTGTGAGATTGTAGGTCGTGTTTGTATGGATCAAATAATGGTACGTTTGCCGCAACGCTTGCCGGTTGGAACTAAAGTCACCTTAATTGGCAAAGACGGGCAACAGCAAATTACTGCGCAGCAAGTGGCAGATTACGCACAGACGATCCATTACGAAATACTTTGTGGAATTTCTGAGCGAGTACCACGTAAGTACCTTGATTAGATTTAAAAGAAAAATTAAAATAGAAGAAAACGGGAGAAAGCAGGGGTAGCTGATGGTTTATCAAAGTGAAGATGAACAATTTGATTCGGGACTTTTAAAACAGCAAGAACGTTTAGCAATTTATTGTGATTACTACGCAATTGATCAAGCTGAAATTAAGCGTGATCCGGCTCTATTAGATTATATTGTCAGCCACCAGCAGATTCTCGATGAACTAATTTCCGGTTATACTGAAATGGGGCCAATTAATCGTCAGATATGCGATGAATTTGTTGATTGCGAATGTGATGACGAAAATAAAAATAGTTAGGAGGAGCGTATGATAGTTAAAGATGTCAAACGAGGTGATATTTTCTTTGCGGATTTATCACCGGTGGTTGGATCGGAGCAAGGAGGGAAACGTCCGGTGCTGATTATTCAAAATAATATCGGCAATCGTTACAGTCCCACGGTTATTGTGGCGGCAATAACTGCTCAGATCCAAAAACCTAAGATGCCGACGCATGTTGGTTTACGGGCGGCTAAAGTTGGGATTGAACGTGATTCTGTTGTATTACTGGAACAGATCAGGACAATTGATAAGCAACGTTTGCAAGATAAAATAACCCATGTTGCTAATAAAGAGATGCAACAGATCGATCAAGCCATTTGTGTCAGTTTAGGGCTGACCGATATACATAAAAATTAGTTGAATCTTAATTATATAAAATATTTAGTAATTAAAAATATATCCTGTAACCAGCATGATTGTTGCTGGTTGCAGGATATATTTGTATATCAAGTAAAATTTTCGAAATTTGGTTATGAGTTAAGGTCCTCGATCTCAACAACTTTAAAACTTCTGCGTTCCAGATTAGCGACAATTCGTTTCAAACGTTCTGGTTCGACACCTGACGGCAAAGTAAACAATACGCGACGAACAATACTTTGAGCCTGCACATCTAAAGTGATACAACTGGCAATAGAAGTATATTTGGTGATAATCTTTGACATATCAACCAGATCGCCCCGTTCACCCAATGAAAGAACTGTTAAAACGTAGCTACCCACATTGACGTTCCAAGATTGAGATAACATATTCAACAAGCTTGAGTGTGTCAAAATTCCGTAGAAAAAATTGTGCTCATCTAAAACAGTGATATAGGGCAAATCTTTAATTGTGAAAAAGACTTTAAAAAAAGCTGAGTCTAGGGAAACAAATTTTGTAGCATTTTTTAATAAATAAGTTACTGGCAGCTGCATATCGCCTCCACGGGATTTATGACGATAAATATGCATTTTATAGATATTACCGCGAAAAATCTGTCCAGTTTTATCTAGAATTGGAACGCAGCGAAAACCAGAAGTTTCCAGTATTTTTAGAGCTTGTTCGAGAGTAACATCTTCTCGGACAGTTGTTAAATGGTCTTTGGGCTTAATTAATGATTTAAATAGCATTTAGCTTTCTCCTCCATGATTAAAACATTCTAATTTATCTTAGCATATTTTGGCTTTAAAAGGAGAATAGTTTTTAATAAAATTGTTAAAAAAAACCAAGACCGCAGCCTTGGTTTAAAAATATTTAATTATAACTTACTTATTTTTTTAAGTTGTTTAAACCGTCATTCAAAACTTGTTTCAAAGTTTTGGCAGAATCAGTCATTTTCTTTTGTTCTTCGTCATTTAACGGAACTTCAAGAATCCGATCAAGACCGTTGCCATTAACAACAGCTGGGGTACCGATATAAATATCGTTTAAACCATATTGACCGTTCATATAAGCTGAAACTGGCAAAACAGCATCTTCATCACGTAAGATAGCTTTTGAAATACGTGCCAAAGCAGTTGCAACACCGTAGAAAGTAGCACCTTTTTTACTGATAATTACATAAGCTTTGTTACGAACGTCATCTTCAACTTTGGCTAATTCTTCTTTAGTAACACCATTTGCTTTGGCCCAGTCAAGAATTGGAAGACCACCAACGGTTGCTGCTGAATATGCAGCAAATTCTGAATCACCATGTTCACCCATAATGTAAGCATGAACTGAACGAGGATCATGAACGCCCAGTAATTCACCTAAAGCAACACGAAGACGAGAAGTATCCAAAGAAGTACCAGAACCAATGACACGATTCTTTGGAAAACCAGAGAATTTCCAAGTTGCGTATGTTAAAATATCAACTGGGTTAGCAGCAACTAAGAAAATACCACTGAAACCTGAGTCAACGACCGGTTTAACGATACTTGAAAGAATCTTCAGGTTCTTGTTAACCAAGTCAAGCCGAGTTTCACCTGGCTTCTGTGGAGCACCAGCAGTGATAACAACTAAATCTGCATCTTTGCAGTCAGAATATTCTGCTGAATAGATTTTCTTAGGATATGAGAGTGCGGTTGCATCAGCTAAGTCAAGCGCATCGCCTTCGGTACGTTCCTTAACAACATCGACAATCCCAAATTCTTCGGCAACTCCTTGGAGAGCCATTGCATATGCAAAACTAGAACCTACGGCGCCATCGCCGACTAAAATAACTTTTTGATGATTTTGTGTTTTTGACACAGTTCTTCATCCTTTCATAAATGAACTTAATGACACACCGATAGTATACCACTTTTTTCTGAAAAATGTGAAGCAGTTTTCAAACATTTTTTTCAGTTAAAAACCCGTCTGTGGTATACTATTCGCTGATAATGCATGGTAAAACAGCTGTTATGTGCAAAATTGTACAGTTGATTTCAAACAAAAGATAATTATTGCAGAAATTAGCGAAAATATTTACAAAATACTACGAAAACACCAAGGAAATGGAGTAATAAATAATGAAACTTGTAATTGGTCTGGGAAACATTGGTAAAGAATATGAAAAGACGCGACACAATACCGGTTTTATGGTTTTGGATCAGTTAGCCGAACAAGAAGGTCTGGCTTTTTCCGGTCCCCGGCAAGAAGCTATGCTGACTAAATGGTTTTATCATCAGCAAACAGTTATTTTAGCCAAACCAACAACTTACATGAATGAATCGGGCCGCAGCGTGGCAGCATTATTGAAATATTATGATTTGAGTCCAGCTGATATATTGGTAATTCATGATGATATGGATTTGCCGACTGGTCAATTAAGACTACGGCAAAAAGGATCTGCTGGCGGGCACAACGGAATTAAAAGTATAATTGCGGCTGTTGGTGATGAAAAATTCAAACGGCTTAGGATCGGAATTGACCATCCAGAACGTCAGACCGTGGTAAACTGGGTATTGTCAAGGTTTTCCAAAAATCAGCAACCAGAGATTATGAATGGACTTGATCAGGCGATTGCAGCCATAAAGTTTTGGCTGGAAACCGATGATTTTTCCCAGACAATGAATGAGTTTAATCACAAGGAGAAGTAGTAGCTTTCAATAATGAAAATTGAAGAAATCTTTTTAAAATTACCTGAAATTTCAAATTTAATTACCACTCTAGGTAATACAACAAATGAAAATTTTTTATTAACTGGAATTCAACCAGCAGTTAAACCATTGCTGCTGCAAACTTTTTTGCGGCAACTTAAAAAACCGCTTTTAGTAATTGAAGATACATTAAATCATGCTCAGACACTAGCTGATGAACTGACGGCTTTATTGGGTGCCGAGCAAGTGAACTTTTTTCCAGTCGAAGAAACGCTGGCGGCTGAATCTGCTGTTGCCTCTCCTGAATTTAGGGCAGCTCGAATTCAAACTTTGGCTGCGATTCAAAAGGCTAAAATAACAGTGACTGCTGTTAGCGGAATTACCTATCCGTTGTTAGCTCCTGAGCAATGGCGGCAGCAGATCAAGTTTCTAAAAACTGGGATGGAATTGGATTTAACAGAATTTATTGCTTTTTTAGAACAAAATGGTTATCAACGGCAGCAACTAGTGGCAAAACGTGGAGATTTTGCAATTCGTGGTTCAATTATTGATTTTTATCCGTTTACGCAACTGAATCCGATTAGAATTGATTTATTTGATACAGAAATCGACTCAATTCGTGAATTTTCAGTAAATGATCAGCGAAGTTTGCAAAACTTGTCTGATGTTGAAATTTTACCAGCCAGTGAGTATCCGTTAACTGCTAAACAGCAAAAATTTGCTTTAAGTACTTTAAAAAAGCAATATGAAGCAATAGCAGCTAAGGCAGTTCAAAAAGATTTTCGTGAAAATTTGAGCGAGACTAATCAGAGATTAACAGCTGCTTTGAACACGGGCAGTTTACCAGCTTGGGCGGCAGCTTTTAAACGGGAACTTTTATTGGAAAAATTTTCTTTATTGGATTATCTGCCGACTGATGGGATGGTTCTTTGGGATGATTTACCACGATTGGTTGAGAGTCAGCGTCTCCAACAGCAAGAGCAGGCAGCTTGGGAAACTAATCAGCTGACTAGCGGAAAGTTGTTTGCAGCTAATCAGCCAGTACCATTAATTAAACAGTTGCAGAAACAAGATCAGCATAATTCAATTTTCTTGGCGCTTTTTCGTAAAGGCATGGGTCAGTTGACATTTGCACTGATTGCTGATGTTCAAGTGCGGATGATTCAGCAATTTTTTGGTCAGATGCCATTATTAAAGAATGAATTGCAGCGTTGGAAGAAACAGCAGCAGACAGTTGTGTTTGCAATTAATGATCCTGAAAGAATTAGAAAAGTTCAGCAGACGTTGCTTGATTTTGCAATGCCGATTGAAATAAACACGGCTAAAAAGCTTGAGCTTGGGCAGCCACAGTTGATTCAAGCAGGTTTTAGACATGGATTTGAATTACCACAACTTAAGTTAGTAATTGTAACTGAAAGCGAGCTGTTTCAGAAAGTAAAAACCAAACAGCCACGCCGGTTAACAATGGAAAATACTGAACGTCTAAAAAGTTACACTGATTTAAAAAAGGGCGATTACGTAGTTCATATTAATCATGGGATCGGTCGTTTCTTGGGAATCAAAACTATCAGTGATCGTGGCAAACACCAAGATTATCTAACGGTTGAATATCAAGATGCTGGCAAATTGTTCGTGCCGGTTAATCAGATTGATCGAATTCAAAAATATGTTTCAGCTGAAGGCAAATCACCGCATTTGAATAAACTCGGTGGCAGTGATTGGGCTAAAACTAAACGGCGAGTAGCTGCTAAAGTTGAAGATATTGCTGATGAATTAGTTGAATTGTATGCCAAACGGGCAACGGAAAAAGGGTATGCGTTTTCACCTGATGATGAATTTCAGCAAGAATTTGAAGCAGCTTTTCCATATACTGAAACACCTGATCAGTTGCGAAGTGCTAGGGAAATTAAACATGATATGCAGCGAAGCCGTCCAATGGATCGTTTATTGATCGGTGATGTTGGTTATGGCAAAACCGAAGTAGCCCTAAGAGCTGCTTTTAAGGCTGTTCAAGATGGGAAGCAAGTAGCCTTATTGGTTCCAACCACGGTGTTAGCTCAGCAGCACTATGAAACAATGCTGAGTCGGTTTGAAAATTTTCCAGTAACGATCGGCATATTGTCACGATTTCGGACCCAGCAGCAAGTTAAAAAAACTTTAAGTGAACTAGCAGCTGGACAGTTAGATATTGTAGTTGGAACTCATCGACTGTTGTCAAAGGATGTTAAGTTTAAAGAACTCGGCTTGCTGATTATTGATGAAGAGCAGCGTTTCGGGGTAAAGCATAAAGAACGAATCAAGGAATTACGGTCGTCAATTGATGTCTTGACATTAACCGCTACACCTATTCCGCGAACGTTAAATATGTCAATGCTGGGAGTTCGTGATTTGTCAGTGATTGAAACGGCACCATTAAATCGTTTTCCAATCCAAACTTATGTAATTGAGCAAGATTATGGTTTAGTTGCAGATGTTATTCGTCGTGAAATCAATCGTGGTGGACAAGCATTTTATCTGCATAATCGAGTTGCAGATATTGAACGGACGGTTACTGAACTGCAGACAATGCTGCCGGAAGCTAGAATTGGCTATATTCACGGACAGATGTCAGAAGCGCAACTAGAACGAATTTTGCTGGATTTTATAAATGGTGAATACGATGTTTTAGTTACAACAACAATTATTGAAACCGGGATCGATATTCCCAATGTCAACACATTGATTGTAGAAGATGCTGACAAAATGGGATTGGCACAGTTATATCAGTTGCGTGGAAGAGTCGGGCGCAGTAATCGAATAGCTTATGCTTATTTTATGTATCGGCCCGACAAGGTTTTAACGGAAGTCAGTGAAAAACGTTTAGAGGCAATCAAGGATTTTACTGAACTTGGCTCAGGTTTTAAGATTGCCATGCGTGATTTAGCTATTCGTGGTGCCGGCAACTTGCTTGGAAGTCAGCAGCATGGTTTTATTGACTCAGTTGGTTATGATCTGTATGTTCAAATGCTTAAAGACGCAGTAGCCAAAAAGCAGGGCAAACAGCTGCGTGTAGTTAGTGATGCAGAAATTGAATTAAATTTGGAAGCTTATCTACCAAGTAGCTATATTGCTGATCCGCGTCAAAAAATTGAAATTTATAAGCGGATTCGACAGCTACAAAATCAAGATCAATTTGATGAAATTCAAGCGGATCTGTTGGATCGCTTTGGCGACTACCCGCAACCGGCGGCTAATTTGCTAGAAATTGGTAAATTGAAAATGTTGGCTGATCAGGCACAGGTTAAATCAATTCAGCAAACAGAAAGAAAATTTACGATTTTGTTTACTGAAAACTTCAATAAATTTTTGACAGCACGTGATGTTTTGGCCGCTTTGGCGCAGACTAATCTAAAAGCAACTATTAAAAATGAAGCTGGACACTTTAGCGTTGTTTTATATCAGCAACCAACAATGGAATTACTGAAAGTTATTGCTGAATTTGAAAAGTTATTTGCTTTTTTGATAAAACAACAAGCAAAAGAAGCGAAAGGGAAGAGGAATGGGACAAAAGAGAAGTGAGAGCTTACTGCTGCGCGGTACGGTTTGGTTGGCAGTTACTTCGTTGATTGTTAAAATACTGAGTGCTGTTTATCGGATTCCCTTTCAAAATATGGTAGGTAATATCGGCTTCTATATTTATCAGCAGGTATATCCGTTTTATGGAATCGGAATGACTTTTGCTTTGACTGGCTTTCCAACTTTTATTTCAAAAAAAGTTGCCCAAGAAAGTGATGAATTCCAAAAAAAGGTAGTTGCCAGAAATTATTGGTATTTGTTGTTGGCTTTTGGCTGCTGTTTATTTGGCGGGATGCAGTTGTTTGCAACTAGAATTGCAAGCGGGATGGGCGACCCACGATTAACAGTTGTGATTCAAAATGTTAGTTGGATGTATTTATTATTGCCTTTTCTAGCTGTTGGGCGCGGTTATTGTCAAGGGAATCTTGATATGGCAACGACTGCTCATTCACAATTAGTTGAGCAACTGATTCGAGTTGGCGTTATTTTAGCTGCGGCTTATATTGGAATAAAGCAGCATTTATCATTATATCTAATAGGTAGTTGGGCGATCTTAGGAGGAACGTTTGGTGCGTTAGCAGCTTCAATATTTTTTTGGCCGGTTTTTTGGCGAAATCTACGGTCGGTAAAAATGACCGTCAGCTTTAGTGAATTAAAAAAGTTAGCCCAATCTTTGTTTTCTGAAGGACTTATTTTTTGTTTAAACGCGGCGTTACTGATTTTGTTGCAATTGATTGATTCATTTACGTTGAAAAAATATTTGCAAACAACTGGTTTACTTCCGGCAGCAGCTGCGTCTTTGAAAGGGGTCTTTGATCGCGGGCAACCATTGCTCCAACTAGGATTGGTAATTACTAATGCAATTGCGGTTAGTTCTTTGCCAACATTGGTTAAACAACAGCAGCGACAAAATGAAAAAGTATTGAAATTGCGGATTAATCAGTTATTTCAATTGGCTTTGTTATTTGCGTTAGCGGCGGCTGTTGGTTTAGCAGTTCTAATGCCGCAAATCAATTGGGTGTTGTTTGGCAGTACGCAAGGTTCTTGGGCTTTAACAGTTAATAGTTTAACTATTCCACTGGTAACAATAATCACTTTGGACAATGTATTGCTGCAGATTGAAGAGCAACAATCAGCGGCCTTAAAAATTATTTTGCTGATTATGGTTGCAAAATTAATTTTTAATCGACTATTAATTGCGCCATTGGGTATCAATGGTGCGGCTTGGGCCTCGGTTTTAAGTTTATTATTGGGAACAATTGTTGCTGGGAAATTGGAAAAAAAGACCGGTTTTTCGTATCTAAAGGATCACAATTGGTTGTGGAAAATGAGTGGAACGTTGATTTTAATGGGAGCTGGTACTTATTTAACGGCTGATTTAGTGCAGCAAACAGTTAGTTTTTCCCGTCATGGAAGTTTATTGATTTTATTAGTGGCAATTCCAATAGGGGGAGCAATATTCTTTCTATTAGCTTTTTGCCTGCATATTCTGGATTGGAAATTATTAAAACAGCATTGAGTAATCTGAGGAGGAAATTAAATGCGAGTAGATAAGTTTTTGAAAATTTCGCGTATTATTAAACGGAGAACGGTCGCTAAACAAATAGCCGATCAAGGTCGTATTCTAATTAATCAAAGGCCGGCTAAGTCGGCAACAAATGTTGCTGTTGGCGATGAATTAACGATTAATTTTGGCAATAAAACATTAGTGATCAAGGTAACGGCTTTAACTCCTAATGCCAAAAAAGCAGAAGCTGGTGGATTGTACGAAATAATCAGTGAAACTTCTAAAAATTAGTTTTATCACTTTATTAGACGTAGGAAACAGCAGTTTGCTATAATTAACTGCGAATAGATCGGAGATGAACTTGTTTGAAGAGACAGCAAGATAGCAAAATTAAAATTTTAAATAATTCATATTTTGAACAGCAGCATCAGCAGGCACAGTTGCATGCGGGCAAATTACACACCAAACGAGTTCATCACCGAAGAATGGTAGTTATTATTGGCTTTTTTGTGATCTGTTGTTTATTTTTAGGAGGGCAAGTGTTAAGAACTCAACATTTGACGTCTGGTTTATTACAACAAAGAAGAGTAGCTGATGACAAGTTAACCAAGGTCAAGCAGCAACGCAGTGATTTGAAACAACAGACACGTCAATTGCAAGATGATGATTACTTGCAAAAACTGATTCGCGAAAAGTATTATTACAGTAAAAACGGCGAAACAATTTATAATTTGCCAAGCAGTAATAAAAACGGTGAGCAGAACAAATAAACCGATAGCTTGTTTTTTTAAGAATTATGGCTTGTCTGGTTTGAACGGTTTATTTCAGTTAGTATTGAAAATTGAGTAACAATTATAACAATAGCCATTAAAAAATTTACTCTATTATACTGTTGAAATACCAGTTTTTCTTAATTAAGGACTTAGATAAAACTAAATCAATTGTTGTTAAATTTGTTGCATACAGGGTCAGCCGTGTTATACTAAAGTGTATACAATTTAAGGAGGAACAGCTTTTTTATGTCAATTGAAGTAGGGGCGAAAGTCACTGGCAAAGTTTCAGGAATCACCAATTTTGGTGCATTTGTTGATTTAGGCGGAAGAAAAAATGGTTTAGTTCATATTAGTGAAATATCTGATAAATATGTTAAAGATATTCATGATGTTTTAAGCGTTGGTGACGAGGTAACGGTTAAGGTCCTTTCAATTGCAGCAGACGGCAAAATTGGTTTATCAATTCGCAAAGCTGCTGAAAAAAATAGTGAAGAAGCACACGAAAATTATCCTAAACACAATCATGTTGAAAGACACCATAATTCGGGCAATCGTGGTGGGGTCAGTGTTAAAACTCATCCGCATAATTATGCTGGAAACTCGAAAAATCAAAACTTTCATAAAAGTGAAAGTAAACCAGAAGATTTTGATTCACTATTAGCCGGATTTTTAAAAGAAAGCGAAGCTCGATTGACTTCACTTAAACGAAATACAGAAGGTAAACGCGGTGGCCGCGGCGGGCGTCGCAGTTAAATTAAATTGATTGTCCGGAAGGGCAATTTTTTTTTAGCGGAGTGATTTTAATGGATATGATGAACAGATTTCAGCAGAATTTTGTTAAATTAAATCAGGCTGAAAAAGTTTTGGCGGCCGTTTCAACTGGGGTTGATTCAATGGTAATGCTGCAGTTATTGCTGAAATTACCTAAAAAAATTAGACCGCAAGTTTCAGTAGCTTATGTGAATCATCGTCTTCGTCCAGCTAGTGCTCAGGAAACCGAATTTATTCGTAGTTTTTGCCAAAAGCATCATTTGCCGCTTTTTACAACCGATTGGTCACCGCAGCAGCATCCAGCTCATGGAATCGAAGCTGCTGCTAGGGATTTTCGCTATAAGTTTTTTGCGCAGATCATGCAAAAACAAGGAATTAGTGAACTTTTAACAGCACATCATCAAGATGATCAAGTTGAAACATTTATGCTGAAACTAATTCGTGGAGGGCAACTGCAGCAATTAACCGGAATTGCTGCTCGCCGATGTTTTTCAGCGCAAGCTGGCAGTTGGATTTTAAGACCAATGTTGCCTTTTTCTAAAGCTGAGATTCGGGCATATGCAGTTGAACAGCGAATTAAGTACTTTGAGGATGAAACTAACTTTGAATTGAAAGTTTTGCGCAATCGATTGCGCAATCGATTTATTCCCGAATTAGTGGAGGAAAATCCACAATTTAAAGAGCATATAATTAACTATCAGTCACAATTAGCCTGCTTGCAAGCGGCAATGAAACCATTATTGGAACAAAGATTACAGACAATTAAAACGGCGAAACATACCTATTCGTTAACCAACTGGCAACAACAACCACTTGCTTGGCAACAATTGTTACTTGAAAAGATTTTGAGTATTCCGACTGCTAAAATAACTCATGGACAACAGCAGCAGGCAAGCGAACTTTTAAATAATTCTCAAAAACCGCAAGGAAGAATTGATTTAGAAGGAAATTGGCTGTTCTTTAAAGAATACGATCATTTCGGCGTAACTTATTCGCAAGCAAATTTAACGGCTGTTTCAACTGACTTTTGCCAGCAATTACGATTGGGGGAATGGCAGCACCTTGAAGATGGCAGTCAAGTTGGACTTTTTGAATGGAATTCAGGAATGCTGCATCCAAAAGATCTGGTTTTCAGGTTACCAACTGATCAGCGATTTCCATTGCAAATCAGGCATCGCCAAAAGGGTGATCGACTAGTCACGGCGGTGGGTAAGCAAAAGGTCAAGAAAATTTTGATTGATCTTAAGTTATCAAAAGTACAGCGAAGCAAATTATGGATAGTAGCGGATAAAAAAAATCGACCGATCTGGTTGGTTGGAGTAAAACGCGGGTATTTGTCAGAAGCAGCTGTAAATGGTAGAATGCTATACATGATAATTTTTAGGAACGAGGTTGCTTTATGAACAGCGATATCAAGGAAGTTTTATATAGTCGAGAACAAATTCAAGAAGTTTGCAAGCAATTAGGTACAAACTGACAAAGGATTATCAAGGGAAAAAGCCTTTAGTTATTTGTGTTTTACGGGGTGCCATTATGTTTATGGCTGATATTGTTCGTCAGATTGACACATACGTTGAGCTGGATTTTATGGATGTTTCCAGTTATGGTAATGAAACGGAATCTTCCGGTTCGGTTAAGATTATCAAAGATTTGGATGTTTCGGTTAAAGGGCGCGATGTCTTGATCGTAGAAGATATTATTGATACTGGAAGAACCCTTACGTGCTTAGCCAGCCTGTTGAAACACCGGCAGGCTAAATCAGTTAAGATCTGTACATTATTGGATAAACCGGATCGACGCGAAAAAACAATTTCTCCCGATTATGTCGGTTTTCAAGTACCTAATGAATTTGTTGTTGGTTATGGTCTAGATTATCAGGGCTTTTATCGTAACCTACCATATGTTGGAATTTTAAAACCAACCGTTTATAATAAGAAAAATTAATAGTCAATAATGGTCAAGTGTGCTATTATCTATTTGATAGCCGTCTTTACATAGGGGCAATTAGTCGTTAGTTCAAGGAGGAAGCAAATGAACAATAAAAAGAATGGGCTTTTTAAGAATAGTCTGTTTTATATTGTGGTTTTCCTTGGGGTCATGGGGATGTTATATTACTTTTTTGGTGGTAAAGCAAACTCCCAATCTCAACAAATCCAATCGAGTCAATTCATTACAGAGCTTAAAAAAGATAACGTTAAAAATTTCACACTACAACCGGCTGGAAGTACTTATAAGGTAACCGGCACGTATCGTCATGCTAAGAAGACATCTGGTTCTTCGAGTTTTGGCGGATTGGGTGGCAGCAGCAGCGAAACCAAATCATTTACCACAAATGTTTTGACTAATGATGTGGCTGTTAAACAAATTCAAAAATATGCCAATAAGAATGACATTAAAAATAACACTAAAGAAGAAGAATCAAGCAGCTTATGGATTCAGCTACTGATATATTTGCTGCCGGTAATTTTCTTTATCTTCTTCTTCTATATGATGATGGGTCAAGCTGGTCAAGGTGGCGGCAACGGTCGAGTGATGAACTTCGGCAAGTCTAAGGCTAAGCCAGTAGATAAGAAGTCGAATAAGGTTCGGTTTTCCGATGTTGCTGGAGCTGAGGAAGAGAAGCAGGAATTAGTTGAAGTTGTTGAATTCTTGCGAGATCCACATAAGTTTTTGGCTTTAGGGGCCCGAATACCATCAGGTGTGCTATTGGAAGGACCTCCCGGAACTGGTAAAACTTTGTTAGCAAAAGCAGTTGCCGGTGAAGCCGGTGTACCTTTCTTCTCAATTTCCGGTTCGGATTTTGTTGAGATGTTTGTTGGTGTCGGTGCTAGCCGAGTTCGTGACTTATTTGAGACTGCCAAGAAAAACGCCCCTTCAATTATCTTCATTGATGAAATTGATGCTGTTGGTCGCCGTCGTGGTGCCGGCATGGGTGGTGGTCACGATGAACGTGAACAAACTTTGAACCAGTTGCTGGTTGAAATGGATGGTTTTGAAGGCGATGAGGGTGTTATCGTCATGGCTGCAACTAACCGTTCTGATGTTTTGGATCCA
The DNA here is from genome assembly GCF_001435235.1 of Liquorilactobacillus ghanensis DSM 18630. GTDB lineage: Bacteria > Bacillota > Bacilli > Lactobacillales > Lactobacillaceae > Liquorilactobacillus > Liquorilactobacillus ghanensis. The sequence continues at coordinate 58,430 of NZ_AZGB01000002.1, forward strand.
GCTTTACTTCGTCCAGGTCGTTTTGATCGGAAAATTTTAGTTGGTCGTCCTGATGTTAAGGGCCGTGAAGCGATTTTAAAGGTTCATGCTCATAATAAACCATTGTCTAACGATGTTGATTTGAAAATGATTGCTAAACAGACTCCTGGGTTTGTTGGGGCTGATTTGGAGAACTTATTAAACGAAGCGGCATTGTTGGCTGCTCGGCGTGATAAGAAGCAAATTGATGCATCTGATTTGGATGAGGCGGAAGATCGCGTAATTGCTGGACCCGCTAAACGAGATCGGGTAATCAATAAAAAAGAACGTGAAACGGTTGCTTATCATGAAGCTGGGCATACTTTAGTTGGTTTAGTTTTAAATGATGCACGAGTTGTTCATAAAGTAACGATCGTACCTCGTGGTCGAGCAGGTGGCTACGCAATTATGTTGCCTAAAGAAGATCAAATGCTATTGAGCAAAAAGGATTTAAAAGAACAAATAGCTGGTTTAATGGGTGGTCGAGCGGCTGAGGAGATTATTTTTAAGCAACAATCTTCTGGGGCTTCGAATGACTTCCAGCAGGCAACTCAGTTAGCACGGGCAATGGTAACTGAATATGGGATGAGCAGTAAACTTGGGCCAGTTCAATATGAAGGTCAAAGTGGCATGTTTGCTGGTGATGGCTATCCGGGACAACCAAATTATTCAGCACAAACTGCTAACCTGATTGATGAAGAGGTTAAGAATTTGCTGAATGAGGGAATGGCTTCAGCTAAGCAGATTATTGAAGATCATCGCGAACAGCATCAAACGATTGCCAAGGCCTTGCTTGAGTATGAAACTTTAGATGAAAAACAGATTTTAAGTTTATTTAAGACTGGGAAAATGCCAGTCAAACAAGAAGAATTTCCAAGTGAAAAAGCTGCCACATTTGAAGAATCAAAGGAAGCTTTGAAACGTAAAGAAGAAGCTAAACAAAAAGCTGATCAATCTGATGATTCAAAGGATAAGCATGATCATACAACCACGTATTATCCAAAAGATTGATAATTGAAGTTATGTTTAAGGGCCTGCGACAAGACATAAGTTTTGTTGTAGGTTCTTTGTTTATGGTTATTTGGTAATTAAGCGAAATTTTTAATTAAGAGGTAAAGAAAAATGGAAGATTATTTGTTAAAAGTGCTTGCTTATGAAGGACAATTAAGAATTTATGCAGCTAAGACAACGCAATTGGTTCAAGATGCCCGAGAAATTCATGACACTTGGAGTACAGCTACGGCAGCTTTAGGTCGAACGTTGACCGGTACGGCTTTATTAAGCGCAGCATTATTGAAAGAAAACGGTAAATTAACAGTTAGAGTTCAAGGTGATGGACCAGTGGGAGCGATTGTTGCTGATGGTGATGCTCATGGACAAATTAAGGGATATTTACATCAACCACATATTGAGTTACCGCTAAACGAAAAGCATAAAATTGATGTTAAAGGTGCAGTTGGCACCCAGGGATCTTTGGCAGTTACCAAGGATTTGGGTTTGAAAACACCATTTACCGGCCAAGTACCTTTGGTTTCTGGAGAATTGGGTGAGGATTTCACCTATTATTTGGCTAAATCGGAACAAATTCCTTCAGCAGTGGGGGTATCAGTTTTTGTTGAACCAGATCAATCGGTAGCAACTGCTGGTGGATTTTTGGTTCAAGTTTTACCGGGAGCCAGTGAAGCAACGTTAGCAGCAATGGAAAAATCATTAAAAGAAATGCCAAGTATTTCAGAAATTATGAGACAAGATCAAGATCCGGAATTACTAATTAAACATTTAACAGGTTCAAGTCAGGTTAAAGAACTTGAACGGGTACCTTTAAAATATATTTGTGATTGCTCAAAAGAACGCTTTGCAACCGCATTGGCGAGTATTGCGGCCGCTGATTTAAGAAAAATAATTGAGCAGGATCATCAAGCTGAAACAGTTTGTCGTTTTTGTGGGAAAAAGTATCATTTTACAGAAGCGGAACTACGTGAGCTGCTGACTAGTAATTCACAGGGGTAGCTTTGTTGCTTAAAAAGATATATGATATGATGCGGCTGTATAGTTTGCTGATACAGTAGGAATTTGGCATAATAATTTAAATGATAGAAACTGATACCAATAGTAACAATATTTCATTGAAGTGGATCGTTTATTTAATAAGAGTTGCTTTTTTTCAAACTAGTATGATGATTATAAGTGTAAATTAATAATGTGAGAGGTGTAAGTGATGGAATGGAAGATTGGAAATGTTACTATTCCTAATCAGGTTGTGGTTGCTCCGATGGCTGGAGTAACAAATGTTGCATTTCGGATGATTTGCAAGGAGTTTGGTGCGGGGTTAGTTGTTTGCGAAATGATTTCAGATCGGGGTATTCAATATCGAAACGCTAAAACTTTAGGGATGTTAAAATTTGATCCAAGTGAACATCCAGTCAGCGTGCAAATTTTTGGCGGCGATAAGGAATCTTTATTGCAAGCAGCGGAATATATCGAAGAACATACTAATGTTGACATCATTGATATCAATATGGGATGCCCAGTACCAAAAGTAACTAAAGCTGAAGCTGGTGCCCGTTGGTTATTAGATCCAAATAAGGTTTATGAGATGGTACATGCAGTTTCTACAGCTTGCAGTCTGCCAGTGACAGTAAAAATGCGAACAGGCTGGGATGATGACCACTTGTATGCAGTAGAAAATGCACTTGCAGCCCAAGAAGGCGGAGCAGCAGCACTGGCAATGCACGGTCGAACAAGAAAACAACGGTACACTGGTCATGCTAATTGGGAAATTTTAAAAGAAGTAGCTGATCATTTAACAGAAATTCCATTTATTGGCAATGGTGATGTCCGGACACCGGAAGACGCAAAAAAGATGCTTACTGATGTAGGAGCTGACGCGGTTATGATCGGGCGAGCAGCATTAGGTAATCCATGGATCGTTAAACAAGTTACAGAGTATTTAGCGGGAGAAACAGTTGTTGCAGAGCCTACCCCGGCTGAGAAAATTCAAGTTGCCAAGGAGCATTTGCATCGTTTAGTTCAACTAAAGGGTGATTATGTTGGCTCGCATGAATTTCGTGGACAAGCTGCTTATTATTTGAAAGGTATCCCGCGTTCAGCAAGAGCAAAAGCAGCCTTGAATGAAGCGGATTCAGAAGATGAAATGAAATTAGTATTTGATAATTTTCTTGAAGAAGTTAATGATTTTTTGGCTAAAAGAGCTGCTCGTCGTGCTAGAATAGGTTAGGAGAAAGCTTTAACAAATAAAATTAATGGAGGATTTAAAGTGGCAAAGATAGAAAATCTGAATGATCAGCTAAAAATCAGACGTGAGAAAATGAATGAGTTGCGCCAAGATGGAATTGATCCTTTTGGCCACCGATTTGAACGAACAGCATTGTCTGAACAATTGCATCAAGAATATGGCGAAAAATCCAAAAGTGAGCTGGAAGAATTAGAGCCAGAGGTCAAGATTGCTGGTCGAATGGTTGCTAAACGTGGCAAAGGAAAAGTTGGTTTTGCCGATATTCAAGACCGCCAAGGCAGAATGCAGATCTATGTTCGTAAGGATGTTATCGGCGAGGAGAAATATCATATTTTCAAACGATCTGATTTAGGTGATCATTTAGGCTTGACAGGGCATATGATTAAAACTGATACTGGTGAATTAACGCTTAAAGTGACTGATCTAACTTTTCTTTCAAAAGCTTTACGTCCTCTACCAGACAAGTTTCATGGCTTACAAAATGTTGAGCAAATTTATCGACAGCGTTATTTGGATTTAATTTCTAATCGAGAAAGTTTTGATAGATTTTTGAAACGGACTAAAATTATTTCTGCAATTCGGCGTTATTTGGATGACCAACAGTTTCTTGAGGTTGAAACACCGGTCTTACATAATCAAGCCGGAGGTGCAGCAGCACGCCCGTTTGTTACCCATCATAATGCGTTGGATATTCAATTATATTTACGAATTGCTTTAGAGCTTCATTTAAAGCGACTGATTGTTGGTGGGATGGAACGAGTTTATGAAATTGGTCGAGTATTTCGAAATGAAGGAATTGATACGAGACACAATCCAGAATTCACAATGTTGGAATCTTATGTAGCTTATTATGATTTTACTGACGTTATGAAGGAGACTGAAGGAATTTTCAAGGCTGCTTCGAAAGTTGTTTCGGATGATGGGGTAGTTGAATATCAAGGTAAAAAAGTTGATTTCAATAAGCCATTTAGAAAATTGCATATGGTTGATGCCATTAAAGAAAAAACGGGCGTTGACTTTTGGCAGAAAATGACAGTTGAAGAAGCTCGTAAATTAGCTGATGAACATCATGTTCATTATGAACCGTACTGGAAAGTCGGACATATTATTAATGAATTTTTTGAAACATTTTGTGAAAATCAGATTTCAGATCCAACATTTATTTATGGGCATCCAATTGAGGTTTCACCTTTGGCAAAGAAAAATGATAAGGATCCTAGATTTACTGACCGTTTTGAGCTATTTATTTTAGGTAATGAATATGCAAATGCTTTTACTGAACTAAATGACCCAATCGATCAGCGACAACGATTTGAAGCACAAGTTAAAGAGCGCGAAGCTGGTAACGATGAGGCCGAAGGAATTGATGAAGATTACGTAGAAGCGTTAGAGTATGGCATGCCTCCAACTGGTGGATTGGGTGTGGGGATAGATCGATTAGTGATGTTGATGACCAATGCACCTTCGATTAGAGATGTGTTATTGTTCCCAACATTGCGCCCGGAAGATTAGTTTGGTTTGATAATTAATTATTAGGTGTATTAAGTTGATTTATAAGTAAGTGTTTTAAAGTGGAAATGACTGGGAAAATTTACCAGCCAATAAAAACTCGATCTAAAATTCTGTTTTTTCAAGAATTTCAGGTCGAGTTTTTGACTTTTTTGTATTCAGCGATCAATTATTAGGGGAGTTAGCAGTTATTTGGGTTAAAATTTCTGCCAACTTTATTAAATTCATCATTAAAAGAATTCCAAATTCATTTTCCACGAAACGTATTCGATACATACCTAAAACTGATTTTCTTTTTATCAAGCAGGTTCTCAATATCATATTTACGATGTGAATAAACTTTTGAGCCTTTGTTTGCTGAAAGTGAATTTTCAGATTAGATAATTAATAAAGCCATTAGTAGTGGGGGAAGTTCGTAAGCACCTAATAATCGACCGTCTATAAAAGAGTATATTTCAGCGGTAAAATTA
>NZ_AZGB01000024.1 GCF_001435235.1 Liquorilactobacillus ghanensis DSM 18630
TGTTTTTCCACCCGCAAAGCAGGTGGTTTTTTGTTTCGCACGCACGCGAGCTCAACGTAAGCACCCAATAACAGACCGTTAAAAAATAAATGGACCATCGCCTCGTTTTTGAGGTGATGGTCCATTGGTAGTTTATGCTTCAGCCTGTTTGATTGGAGTAGATTTATAATTCCATGGTAAATAAGCCTCCAGCTCATTCTCAATTTGCCAATCTGAAAGTTGTGAAACAGTTTTTAACAAAAATTCGATATATTCCCTAGGATTAATTCCGTTTGCTTTGGCACTTTCAACGATGCTCATCCAGATGGCATTTGCTTCAGCCCCTTGAGGGCTGGTTGAGAATAGCCAATTTTTACGGCCGATAACGTAACTTTTCATATTATGTTCCGATGCATTATTGGTGAAGTCGACTTCACCATAAAGTAGTACTCGATTTAAGGCAGCTCGTTGTCCTTGTGCGTAGGCAATCGCTTTTCCTAAACGTGTTTTAGGTAGGACATCTGCCATATCGCACCACTGCCAAAATTCATCAAGTAACGGCTTTAGATTTTTTTGCCGCGCTTGGTATCGTGTGGCACTATCCAATTTTCGCCACTTCTGTTCTTCATGCATCATCTGACTAATTAAGGTTAATCCTTTTGACGCATGAAAGTGTTTCTTGTCGATATTGGCATCATCGTAGAACTTACGTCGTACGTGTGCCCAACAACCGACATGTTCGACTGAATCTGCGATAGCGTTATAGCCATAGTAGCCATCACACTGAAGAACTCCCGTAAATCCGGAATACAGTTGCTGCGCAACTTTTCCAGCTCGACTATCTGCATAGTGATAAAACACAATTTGATGCTGGGCACGACCGATGGTTCGTGCAAGCCAAATATAGGACTTACTGGTGGCTAACTTGCCTGGTTCCTGTAAAACCTGATAGGGTGTTTCATCACCTTGAAGAAATTTCTGAGCTATCAAATTTTGTCGCAGTAAGTCGTAAACTGGTTTTATGATCTGAGCACAGGCAATCATCCAATTACCCATAGTTTTATCGCTTAAATCCAATCCTTGATTTTTCCAATATCCTTTTTGTCGGTATAGCGGTGTACCAAGAATATATTTGTGATAAGCAATTTCCGATACTAGAGAAGCTGAAGCCATGCTGTGAGGCATTAACGCCCGTGGCGCGTTTCCTTGGTAAAGATGGCTAATCGCATCTTGTTGATCACACTGATGACATTTGTAAGTCGCTTCGTATATGTTTGCGACATATAGTCGCCCTGGGATCATGCGAACTTCTTGTCGTACATAATGTCTACCAACTCGTTGAAGATTGTGTCCGTGTGAACACAGCTTCAACGTAGGTTCATGTACTTCATCTTCCGTTGGAAGATCAGTGCTGATGATCTCAAATCGTTTTCGTTTTGCTTTACGTGTCTTGCCGTTTTCGCCGGTTCTTCGCTTTGTTGGCCAGTCTGCTCTGGTTCGGTAAAAACACTATTGTCCTCAAATAACGATTGTTGATTAGGATTACCAAGTTTTTCGGAATGACGCCCATATAACTTATTGGTCAGGTACGCAATGTTTTCGTTAAGCTGTTTGATTTCTTTCAGAAATTCAGCTTGTTGTTTCAACAATTCTTGATTCTGCCGAAGCAAATATTTTTCAGTTGACGTCATCATTGCGTATCACCACCGTTCATTATTGTGTTGGCTTGATTTTACCACTGATCACCGTTGGTGCCTAGTGTTTTTTGGTGGTGTACTCTGTTTTATCGAAGACTCTAGTGACCAACTCGAAAGTAGTCTCTCAAGTTGCTTTGAATGTAGTCTTTTGACTTCGTTCCTGTTTCTTGGCCATTGAAGTCTGCCATTCTCAATGCGCTTATAAAGCAACAGAAAGCCATCGCCATCCCAGAGTAGGGCTTTGAATCGATCTTTCCGTGTCCCACAAAACATAAATAACGATTTACTGTAGGGGTTAAGATCATATTGTTGGCTGACGACGTTAGCCAATCCGTCAATTCCACGTCGCAAATCAGTTTTTCCACACACTAAATAAATGCCGTGAAGTTGCCGTATATCAATGATCATTTCTAAACACCGCCTTTAATAATGCATCCAAAATGTAGTTGTTGACTCGATTGTAAACCACAACAGTCTTACTTTCACCAAGTTTCATTTGAAACGCTTTGCTAGTAGTGGTGGGTTGAACCCCTTTTGGCTGATCCAATTTTACTTGAACAATTTCCTGATCATTATGCAAAAAATCACCTCATCATATTTGATAAAGTGATTCTACCGCGATCTAATGTGTAATTGTAGTCGGTCTGTTATTGGGTGCTTACGTTCCTTTACATAAATTAGCACACTATGATTTAGCTGATTTGGAGACGCTACTAAAAGCTTTGCGACAAAAGATTAAACTAACGATCGAATTTGTTGGCTTTACTGGTGAACGCTGGCCTAAAAGTCAAAAGTTAATTCAACGAAAGCGGGTGCCCCTTGAATAACCAAGACTTTGACTTAGATACGGTTAAGCACTTCTTTGAACATGATTATCACGACCGAGGCATGATGAAATGGCAGGGGTTCTATTTGTCCGATCATACCGCCGCGCTAAATCAACAAAACAAGCAGTTGAATGCAGTCTATGTCCCACGACCGCAGCAATCCTTAGCGGAACTGACACAAGTGCTGGCCGACGCGTATCAAAGTCAACAACTGGTAACGATTCAGCTAAAAACGGTTGACCAAAATAACCACCATTTGCCGGATATAACGACTTTAATTCATGGCTACAATGCTAATGATATCGTGATTGATTCTGATTGTTTCGTCCCACTGCAAGAAATTCGCAATGTGGCATTCAAAAACGAAAAGTTAATATAACGAATAAACATTGTTTTAAGCGGTATTAGTTAAATATAAAATTACACATTTGATTATGTTCAATCATTTATTTTACAATCTACCTGAAGACTATTAAAATTTGTATTTCTTATTAATTATTTCACACTATTTACAATAACTATCAACTGTTATGAAACACATTTTAGCGCCTAAAATACGTTGGGGAGTGTCAAGAAGTTTGTGTAAAAAGGGATTGCCCTTTCTCCATAAAATTAAAT
>NZ_AZGB01000025.1 GCF_001435235.1 Liquorilactobacillus ghanensis DSM 18630
AGCAAGGCCCTGCACATTTGCTTATCGAAACTTTGTTCAGTTTTCAAAGGTCTACTATTTAAATAACATAGCTTTTAAATTATATAATATAAATCAAAACTAGTCAACAACTAATTTAGAATATTTATTTTTTAAAAGCTCAGTTGCTTAACAGCAACGTATTTAATAATACTATGCACTCTATATTTCGTCAAGGATTTTTTTCAATCTCAGCTGTAAAATTTACCAAGACACTAAAAAAAGCCAACTCCATTCCCGTTTTTATTAAATACGATAGGAATTTTGTCAGCCAATAATTAATTATTTAACTTCTGCTAAAAAGTACTTCTTCTTACCACGACGCACAATTACAAATTTACCGTCAAAATTAGCAGCCGGATCAATTTGATACTCTAAGTCGCGAATTCGTTCACCATTGATATAAATAGCACCATTAGTTATATCTTCACGAGCTTGGCGTTTGGATTTTTCAATTGTCGCCTGTACCAACCAATCTACAATGTTTTTTTCTTCCGAACTAACAGTTACAGTCGGCATTTTTTTAAATCCTTGCGCAATCTCTGCCGCCGTCAATTGTTTAACATCGCCAGAAAATAGCGCTTGAGAAATTCTTTCAGCCTGCTTGACGGCCTCTTTTCCATGAACAAACTCAGTGACCTCTTCTGCCAGTCGACGCTGTGCTTCACGTTTTTCTGGTTGTGTTTTAACTTTCTCAGCTAATCCGGCAATTGTCTCCCGGTCTAAAAAAGTAAAGAACTTAAGATATTTAATCACGTCACGATCATCTTGATTCAACCAAAATTGATAAAATTCGTACGGTGTAGTTTTTTCGGCATCCAGCCAAATAGCACCACCAGCAGTTTTCCCAAATTTGGTACCATCAGCTTTCAACATTAACGGAACCGTCAATGCATAAACCTGTGCCTGATTACCTTCCAATTTATGAATCATATCAATACCAGCTGTAATATTTCCCCACTGATCTGCCCCACCAATCTGCAGTTGCACATCATTGTGCTTATATAGATGGTAAAAATCAAGCGACTGTAAAATTTGATAAGTAAATTCGGTAAATGAGATACCAACTTCCAAGCGGCTGGAAATAACCTCTTTATTCAACATTGTATTAATATTAAATAATTTACCATAATCACGTAAAAAACCTAATAAATCAATTTTAGATAACCAATCATAGTTATTAAGAATTGTAATATTATCCTTACCAAATAATTTCTGCATCTGTTTTGTCTGGCAACGCTCATTGTAATGAACTTGTTCCATTGACTGTAAAACGCGTTCTGACTTTTTTCCAGATGGATCACCAATCGAACCTGTTCCTCCGCCGATTATAATATGTGCCCGATGTCCTGCCATTTGAAATCTTTTCAACATCATAAATGGAATTAGATGTCCAATATGCAAACTGTCACCAGTCGGATCAACACCGCAGTACAAGCCAACTGATTTTTCAGTCAATAATTTTCTTAAAGCCGCCTCATCAGACATTTGGTTAACTGCTCCACGCCACTTTAGCTCATCAATAATATCCATAATTTCCTCCTTAAATAAAAAAAGCCCCTCAAATCTCCAAATGAAGATCCAAGGGACGAAATATTCCGCGTTACCACCCAAGTTATCAGTAATTCTGATCAGCTTTTGTCATCTATATGGTGATGAATCCCACGAGCTCCATAGTGTAATTCAAGATTAAGACCGGCCTGACTTTCAGCTACCGTCAGGTTCCTTATTTCCAAGAATCAATCTCTACTGCGCTACTTCAACGCTTCTACTACAAAATTAAGGTATTTTACTCCAAATGTCAATCTAGATCAGCTTTTTCTTTGCGTAATTTTAATTGACATTCTGGACACAAACCATAAACTTCATATTGACTATTAAAGACTTGATAGCCGGTTTTTTCCATTGCCTCTGTTTCCAATCGCTTGTAGCTTTTATCAAAAACATCGACAATCTTATTACAATTAACACAAATCACATGATAATGTGGTTCTTCAAAATAATCATAACGCATGTGACCGCCGCTATCTGAAGCAATTTCAATAATCAAATTATGGTCAATCAGCAGCTGCAGCGTATTATAAACTGTTGCCAAGCTTACACTGAAACCATTACCTCTAACATAATTAAAAATCATTTCAATTGAAGGATGCTCATGAGATGTCATTAAATATGATAAAATAACTTGCCTTTGAGGTGTGTTTTTAATCTTGTATTCCCTTAACTTATTCGCAGCAGTCAACAGCGGTTTCTGTTCTTCTGCCATCATTCTGCAGCCCTCCTTGATGAGAAAATCATAATTGATAATTATTCTCATTTCATTATACGACTAACTTCCATTAAAAGTCTATTAAAAAAATCGCTCATAGCTATTGTTTATTTTGCAGCAGCCATTTGTTGTTTAATTTGTTGAATCATTGATAGTTCTTCATCCGTCGGGATAATTAAAATTTTAACGGTCGAAGCAGCAGTTGAAATAAGGCCCTCTTTTCCTGCCTGATTTAATTTTGAATCCAGCTGGAAACCTAAAACAGCTAAACGATTAACAATTTCTTGACGTAAAAGCACATTATTTTCACCAATACCACCAGCAAAAATCAACGCATCAGCTCCACCAAGTTCTGTAAAATAAGCGCCAACATATTTGACGATTCGATTAATAAAAATTTCAATAGCTAATCTAGCCCGCGGTTGTTCTTTGGCAGCAAGTAGATCACGCATATCCGGTGATATTCCGGAAATACCTAAAAGCCCGGATTTTTGATTTAAAATACGCAACACATCTTCAACTGAACAATTTAACTTTTTCATTAAGTAGGGGATAATTGAGGGATCAACGTCACCAGCACGTGTACCCATTGTTACCCCTGTTAATGGCGCAAAACCCATCGAAGTATCAAAAGCCTGCCCGGTCTTTTCTGCCGCAACCGATGCTCCACTGCCCAAATGGAGTGTGATCATTTTTAAATCTGCATAAGGCTTAGCCAGCAATTCAGCCGCACGTCGCGAAATATAATCATGACTGATTCCATGCTCACCATAACGTCGAATCCCGAATTTTTTAGTATATTCATAAGGTAGACTGTAAATAGCATTGGTTTCTGGTAATTTTGTGAAAAATTGACTATCAAAAACAGCATATTGCGGAACTTTTGGCAGTTCTTGTTGGACCAACTCAATATATTTGACTTCAGTCGGATTATGTAAAGGCGCAAAATCATTAAGTTGTTTCAATTCTGCAATTTTAGCGGCTGTCATCAATGTTGCTTGTTTAAAAACTGTACTTCCGGCAACTACTCGGTGCCCTACAGCTGCAATTTCACTTAAATCTGTTACAAATTTAAATGACTGCAGTTGTGAAAAAATAAGTTTGGCAGCTGCCGGATATGATAAGCGATCATGCTTTTCAGTTACTTTTTTCCCTCCATATTTAACAGTTGAGACTGAACCAGTCATATTAATTCTTTCAATTAAACCGGCTGCAATAACTGTTAAATCTTCAAAAAGCTTCCATTTCACCGACGAACTTCCAGCATTTATAATTAAAAATTTTTTCATCATAGTATCCTCCATTTGAAATTCTATTATATAACATCTAAATAATTCTTTCAGCATCTCTTAGTTGCATCAATCGTGCTCCTCCAACAAAAAAATGCTAAAATTTAACCAACAATCCAATATGAGGAGCTAATTACATGATTAACCGTTACTCAACTCAGCAATTTGAATGGTTAGACGTTACTGACCTGAATTCTGATGAACAACAGTTGCTGCTGGAAAAGCACCAAATCAAACAAGCAACTCTGGCTTATGCAACTGATACTCATGAACGAGCCCGTTATAGTCTTGACTTGCTTGATAATTCAGAAATGATTATTTTTAACATTCCGCAAGCCGACAAAGAGCATCCTAATCAGTTTACTATCAGTCCAATCACCTTTTTAATAAAGAATCAGACATTATTTTCCTTTCATAGTAAAGAAACCAGCGGCTTAATTAAAAAAATACTGGCAACTGAGTCTAATGATTTACCAGTCGACACTTTTGTACTGCGAGTCTTATTTGATGGTGTCCAACATTACCATCAAATAATTGAACACCTCTCTCAACAACGAGATGAATTTATAACTAAGCTGGATCACCGAATTCAAAATCGACAATTGATCGGTCTTTCAGAAATCGAAAAAAGTCTGGTATACATTTTAAGTGGCACTCAAACTAATTTACTACTACTAAAGAGCCTGAGTAAAAAGCATGCCGACTTAAGCAACAACAAAGATAATCAGAAATTAATCGCTAAACTTTTGGTTGAAGCCAAACAAGCTGAACAAATGGCTAAAATTTCATTAGATGTAACTGAACGATTAAGTGCTACCTCAAATAATCTGCTCAATAACAATTTAAATGATACCATGAAATTCTTAACTGTTTGGTCATTAGTATTGACAATTCCAACCATCACTACTGGTTTTTATGGAATGAATACTGTTTTACCATTTTCTAAAAACCCTCAAACTTGGGTGTTGATCTGTTTAATTACTTTGTTGTTGATGTTGTTAGTCTTATATTATTTAAAAAAGCATCGCTTTATTTAGTTATTTCAGCAGGTCATTAAATAACAATTATTACAAGTTGCCTAATTTTTGTAATATTTGCCTAAACTAGCGTGATTTTTTCTAAAAAAAATAAATTGCAACAATTAATTTGGGATGTTTGCAATTTTTCAAAAGAAATTTCGTAATATTAGGGCTATAAAATATAAAATATTTTATAATTCTGAACAGTTGATTGAAAACCGGTCTTATCAAGTTAAACGGCCATTCAAAAAGTAAATTCAGTCAAAAAGCAAAAATCATGTTACAAATGAAGCAGTTTTATTACAAATTCGGCGTAAAAAGTAACTTCACTGCTAATCGTTTGTTATATTCACCAGATATACTAGTCACTGTTGAATCGATTGGTTGACCACAAGTAATCAAATAACTTGTTGGTCTTGTCAAAAAAACAGGAGTGAATATAAACAGATGGACATAAAGAAAATTTTGTTATCAGCTGCAACAGTAACCGGGATGATGGCAGTTGGAACAGTAGCTGCTAACGCAGATACAGTAACCGTCAAGGCTGGAGATACAGTTTCCGTACTTGCCCATGAATATGGCACGACGGTTGATACTATCAAGCAATCTAACCAGTTACAAAATGAAAATTTAATTTTTGTTGGTCAAAAGTTACAGATCAATGGAACAGCAACAACAACTAATCAAGTTGCCCCAGCTGTTCAACAGCCAGCAACGAGTGTACAAAGCAGTACACCGTCTGCTACTCAGACACAGCAACCAGCACAGAGTACACAAAGTAGTACACCAGCTGCTGCTCAGTCTCAGCAACCAGCACAAAAAACACAAAGTAGCACACCAGCTGCCGCTCAATCACAACAGCCAGCACAGAGTACACAAAGTGCTCCAGCTGCCCCAGCTGCTAAACAAACACAGCAGCCAGCTACTACAACTACAAACACAACTATCTCTTTAAGTGATAGCAGCGCACGTGATTGGATCGCTGCTCGTGAATCAGGTGGTTCATATACAGCTACTAATGGTAATTACTATGGTAAATATCAATTATCTCGTTCATATTTGCATGGTGACTACTCAGCTGCTAACCAGGATCGCGTTGCCAACCAATATGTTGCAGCTCAATATGGTTCTTGGCAAGGTGCTGTTAGCCATTGGAAAGAATACGGCTGGTACTAAAATAATCAAGTGAAAATAATTTTCAAAGAGTTTTGAAGTCTTGGATGATTTCAAAGCTCTTTTTTTGTCTTTTTTCTCCTACCTTTTGACTCATAAAAAAAGAACTGCTGACGAAATAAGCAGTTCACTAAAAAATAAGTATTATTCTTTTTTACTCCAATTCAGCTTAGTCTCCCACTCATACGCATCCTGAATCATTTGTCGTGATACACTATGTCCAACATTGTATTCATGGTAAACCGAGCTGTTGGTGTATGTCTTAAAGAATTTCGCTAATTGACGCCCCATATCGAGTGAAACGATACTATCTTTGTTTCCTTGCGAAATGAAAACAGCAGTTGCAACTTCCTGTAATTTTAAATGCTGCTTAGCCCAATCTGAAAGAAAATCAGGCAATTTGCCACTTAAAACCAATGCAGCTTGCAGCCATTTAGGATGAAACGCCATCAACACTGTTGCTAATGTCGCACCTTGACTAAAACCAATTACTGCCAGCGGATGGTCTTCCAAGTGATTGCTTTTTAAAATTTCTTGTGTTTGTTCATAAATCTTCTGAGCTGCACTTTCTATTACTTCAGCTTCAGAACATTGATGGAACTCTGGAATATAATAAGCATAGCCATTGGTATATGGAACTGACCCTTGAAGATGCAATTCGATTACCTGTTGGTCAAAAATCGAGATCAACGGTCGTAAATCCAAATAGTTTGATCCTATTCCATGAAGCGTAATGACGACCGGTACATCTGTATGTGAGCTTAACTTTGAAGCTCCAATTAATTCATATTTTAAATCAACCATATTAACTCCCCCACAAATTGTATTGCTAATCAACCTGCTGACTGTTAACCAGTAAATCAAAATATACTTCTTTATTATGTATGCCAGAACAAACTATGTTAAATCTGTTCTGGGAAGCTCAGCTAAAGGATTCTTACTGAAGCTGTTTTTATACTCATTAAGACTAGTAGCTAATGCATATCTCGAAAATCATTTAGATCAAGAATCTTCTCCTGATCAGATAAGCTCTTTTGAAACTTTTCAGGATCCTTGGCAATCATGCATTTGATGTGCTCTAAACTGTCAATAATTTCCCGCAGTTCATCAACTTCACGCCGAATTTTTTCAATCCGTTCCGGGACTTGACTAACTGCCTGCAAATTAACCAGTTCTTCAACCATCTCTTGATATCTTAAAATTGCAAAAACGACGTTAATGTTAGAAGAAATCGTCCGCGGATTTTCTTGATCAGGGTTTCTTTCAATTAAATTAAATAACTCCGGACAGTAGCGTAATGAAATTGTGTAACGCGGAAAGTACCGATGAAAAACGTGTTCCTCGCATCTAAAGCCAAAACGATCTACATCTGTCACTGTTCTCTCCCCCTTAACAAACAGGCTTTAACCGATCCAATCAGTTGGCCTTTGCTGTTCTAATTTAAAATAGTATTCAATTGCGGCAATAATTCTTTCAGCAGCATGTCCATCACCATATGGATTAGCAGCCTTTGCCATTGTTTGATACAATTTTGAATCCTTAGCCAGTAACTGCTGCATCATTTCAGCTACCACTGTCCGTTTTGTCCCCACTAATTTCAGAGTCCCAGCAGTGATGCCTTCTGGACGTTCAGTCGTATCACGCAAAACCAGTACTGGTTTGCCCAAAGCTGGTGCTTCTTCCTGCACACCACCGGAATCGGTCATGATAAAATAGCTTTTAGCACATAAATTGTGAAAATCAATTACATCCAATGGTTTAACTAAATGAACACGCGGGTTATCTGCAAAAGCTGCTTGAGCCAGTGCTTGTACCTTAGGATTCAAATGAACCGGGTAGATAACTTCAACGGTTGGATCCTGATGCAATACATCATTAACAGCTGCAAAAACCTGCTTCATTGGTAATCCCAAGTTTTCCCGGCGGTGCATTGTCAATAAAATTAAACGTTGACCTGGAGCAATTTTAGTCAGTGTTTCATGTTGATAATCTTCACTAACCGTTTGTTTTAACGCATCGATCGCTGTATTACCAGTTACAAAAATTTTATCGGCTGAAATTTTTTGGGCTAATAAATTTTCCCGGCTTTTTTTCGTTGGTGCAAAATAAAGGTCACTCAAAACATCCGTTAATTGCCGATTCATTTCTTCAGGAAATGGTGAATATTTGTTCCAAGTTCGCAATCCAGCTTCAACATGACCTAATGGTATCTTTTCATAAAAAGTAGCCAAGCTAGCTGCAAATGTCGTTGTTGTATCACCATGAACTAATACAATATCTGGTTTAACCTGTTGCAATAGTTTTTCAAGTTTTTGCAAAACATTGGCAGTAATATCACTTAAAGTTTGATTTTGCTGCATCACTTGTAAATTATAATCAGCAGAAAGTTTAAATGCTGTCATTACCTGTTCCAACATTTCTCGATGCTGACCCGTTACCGTGACAATCGTTTCAAACTTATCAGGATGCTGCTGCAAAGAATAAATGATCGGCGCCATTTTAATTGCTTCTGGACGTGTTCCAAACACTGTCATTACTTTTATCTTCTTCAATTTTACACCTCAATGATTTTCGACTAGTAACCAGTTATTATTACCATTTTATTGTACTACAAAATAACAATGAATAACTTTTGAAGCAGATTTTTTATAGATTATTAACACAAAACTTTAACTTTATACTAAAAAAACGCAAGAATTGCCCTAATCTAACATTAGTCAACAATTTCACGTTTTATTTTAAATCAATTATTAAAAAATGCGCTTGATCGGAATCGAACCGATGACCTACCGCTTAGGAGGCGGTCGCTCTATCCTGCTGAGCTACAAGCGCAAAACATCAGCTGTAACCATTTAATTATAGAAATTAAAAAAACTGATGTCAACTGGAACTATAAACTTAGTGCAGCTTTTTAGGATGAAATCCCTTATTTTTACGACTGCGAATACGATTTTTGGACCGCTTTTTTGTAGCTTTTTCAACTGTTTTTTTCGATCTTTTGGCTGGTGCAGATTGTTTGAAAGACGATTGTACTTTGGCCTTGGCATGTTCTTTTGTCAACGGTTGATCCAAAGCTTGCTTGGCAACGATCTTTCCATAACTCAGTACCGCTTCTGTCACAGTATAGCCGGCTGGTTTGACCAATTGTTTTAAACTTCTAAAAGAGCGGTCATTTCCCAAGTTAATTACTTCACCTGGTTGGCCCATTCGACCGGTTCGCCCTACGCGATGAATATAGGCTGTCAATCCATTCGGCAAATCATAATTAACAACTGCCGGCAGCTGCGGTAAATCCAATCCACGGGCAGCAACATCAGTCGTCAGCAGCAATGGAATTTTCCCTGCCGCAAACTGCTTAATTGCATGTTGGCGCTGTGTTTGACGCTGCTGACTGTCCAAAACAGCAAACTCAATTTGATCATGCTGCAATCTTTGCGCAATCTCAGTAATTTCAGCTAATTGATTAATGAATACTAATCCTTGAAATCGTGGCTGTCGACCAAATTTACGCAAAATTTCATATCTTTTTCGCGTTGGGCAAATCAAAAACCAATGTTCAACTTTTCCTTGCGTCTGATCCTCTTGCCGAACATCAAAACGTTCAACTGCCTGACCAAACCAATGCGGCAAGTCATGTAAAATTGAACCATCCGTTGCTGAAAAAAAGGCTAATTGCAATTGTCCCGGAGCATGCGTCAGTAACTCACGGCAATCAATCAGCGTCTGCTCAGTTAATAATGCATCAGCTTCATCAAAAACAACAGTTTGCAATTGATGAAGTTTTAATTTTTTATTTTTAGTCAATTCCAGCAACCGACCAGGAGTCCCAACTACGACTTGGGGATGCTTTTTTAATTTTTCCTGCTGTCGCTTAACATTAGCACCTCCCCCCAAAGGTGTGACTGTCAGACCAAGTTTTAATTGGTTTAAGCACTCTCTAATTACCTGAGTTACCTGAGCTGTCAATTCCTGAGAAGGCGTAATGATCAACAACTGAGTTCCCTTCTCAACCGCGATTGTTTGCAATAAAGGCAGTACATAAGCTAATGTTTTACCCGAACCAGTCGGAGCTAATCCGAGCACATTTTTCCTTTGCTGCAGCGGTTGATAAACCCGTTCTTGAATCAGCGTAGGTTGTTTAAATCCCAATTGTTCAGTTAGTGTTACTAATTTTTCCATATTTACCTCTTTGTTTTAAATTTCCGCTAGCTCATCAGCTGGAAATTTGATCCCAGCAGTTTGACGCAAATGCGTCAGTAATCGATTAACTTGAACAGCAACTGCCAGCCAGTCTTCCATTTTTTGTTTGTTATCCAAATTAGCTGGATCAGTTAAAATCTCATTAAAATCACGAACTTCAGCCAACATTGGATTTTCCGGTGCGGCCTGGGCGATCAAATGTGACTGCTGCTGTTCATCCATTAAAGTTAGGCTGGTCAGCTCAGCTGGATTATCAAGAACTAGCGCTTCCTTCAAGCCGTAAATTTCACTTGGCAAATACGAATTAGCTGTTTTTCCCAGATTCAAGGTAACGTTAAAAGTCGTATAATTCAAAATAACAGTTCCACTGCCGTCAATTCCATTTCTTAACTTATATGGATAATAAGTTGCTTGTTGCGGATAACCAAACCAGCTAATGGCATTATAAGCCAGATATACTCCCAAGTCTTGCAGTGCTCCACCTGAAAAATCTAGCGAAAAAACATTTGGTTCTGCACCGGCTAAAAAAGCATCATAACGAGAAGAATACTTCATATAAGTTAAGTTTGCTCCTTGCAGCGTTGTAAAATGTTTGATTTGTTGAGTAACTGTTTTAAAAAGCGGCTCATGAAAATGCCGGGCTGCTTCAAAATAATACCGATTCGGATGTTGACGTAACAACTTTATAATCGACTTCATCTCAGCAGAATTAGAACAAGCCGGTTTTTCGACAATTACATTTTTACCAGCCAATAATGCTTGTTTTGCTTGCGAAAAATGTAAACTATTTGGTGATGCAATATAAACGACCGTGAAATTGCCTTGGGCAAAAAAGGTTGATAAATCAGTATAGATATCAATCGCCGTACCAAACTGTGCAGCAAATTGCTGCGCGGTTACAGATTTTCGTGAATAAACACTAGTCAGCTGCCACCCAACACTCTGAGCTGCCTCAATAAATTGTTTGGTAATCCAATTCGTCCCGATAATCCCAAATTTAATCATAATTCCTCCTCCTTGTATTATTAATTTTTGATAAACTAAGTTACTGTGCTTATTATACCAAAAATATCCTGTTCTTAATTTAAATAACAGTTATATCACAAACTTTTAACAAATTGATGGCAAGATTTCAGTGGTGTCAATTTAGAATTAAATTCAATCGTCAAACTACTTAAGCTGATTAAAAAATGGTATATTAGATGTGAAATATTAGATGTGAAATATCTAATATACTTAAATTTTATAACTGGAGGGGCAATTTTAATGATTCACAGCAATTCACAAAATGCAAATTTTTCCTTGCGGCAGCTAATTCGTCGTGCACGAGCCGGTAAACGTCTTTTTCACATTAGTTCTGCAGCTGTTGCCCCATCTTTTTATACTGGTCACTGGTACTTTAGTGATAAAGAAACCCATCGTGCACATCAGCTGGAAATCACAGCACACTTTGGTATTTTGATTGATGGTCAGCGGCTACCCGGGAAAATTGTCCGAGTCGATAACAAAGAATTATTATTTTTAGACAAGTACGGTTATCATCTGCGAATTGATGCCAGTGACCAGCATCCCATCAGCCTTTATGATGAAGCTGATAATCGGGTATATCCTGTCAGTCAAGCAGCTGATTGGGAAAAGGAGCAAGAGCAGCTAAAACTTAATTAAGTTCTTGCCGAGTTATAATTTTATTTTGTTAGGTTTGTTGCAACTATTTTGACCGGGATATTAAACCGGTTTTTTTATACTATTCGAGCAATGAATTTCAAATGTTGCGGAAATGTTTGTGCAATCAGGGAATTGGGGCTGCTGCCAAACTGTCCGACTGGTACCGACAATTTTAATTGCTGATAATAATCTTGCCATGCTGGCAAAATTTGCTTATCGGGCCCAAACTGCATCGGAATTGATTTAAATAATTTTGCTTGCTTAAAAATTGTGCAAATAAACTCTGAACAATAATAGCCTGGCTGATCGGCAATAAAACTAAAGTTATACGGTGATCCTAATAACTGTCGTGCTCGTTGAGCAACGGCGGTATAGTCAATTTGTTGACCTCGCAAACGATAAGCATCAACTCCAGTTTGATTTTCCTGTAAAAAATCAGCTAGTGCTTCCCGGCAGCATCCTTTTCGCGGACTAGCATGCATCACCCAAAAACAGTTTGCAGTTGCTTCTTCCAAAAAACCGACATGCGTGTAATTCATAGTTCTTTCAGTTGTCGTTATTTGTGTTGCTGCTGCAATCTGGCGTGACAACGCATCAGTATTATCTGTTCGAACAAACAATAAATCACCTGTCTTAAGTAAATTCAATGGCCATTCCTCACAATCATCAATGTAAACCAAGTAGAATATAAAGTTTACAAAAATCATAGCATTTTCACCAATATTTGTCGAACTAATAATAGCCTAACGCTTCAAAAAATAAGCAACAAAAAAGGACCGGGCAATTTTGCCACAGTCCTTTTAAATCAACTTAATCACTTAAAATATCACCAAGTATAATCTTCTAAGTCTTGTTTACCTTTTCCAGTTGCTTTATCAAGTAACAGCCGCTGTTCAAAATGCGCAACATTATGCTTAGTAGCTTTGACCATATCTGGATTAACCGATACATAATCAATTCCACTTTGAATTAAGAATTCCGTAAAATCAGGAAATTCAGATGGTGCCTGTCCACAGATTGAAACGGTTTTACCACCTTGATGAGCTGTCTTGATCAAATGACGAATTGCTCGTTTCACAGCTAAATTACGTTCGTCAAACAAAGCCGATACTGTATCATTATTGCGATCGCAGCCCAAAAGCAACATTGTTAAATCATTCGAACCGATCGAGTAGCCATCAATAAACTGATTGAACTTATCCGCTAAAATAATATTACTTGGTATTTCAGCCATCATGTAAACTTTAAAATCAGCATTCCGCTGTAACCCACCAGCTGCCATAATCTCAGTAACTTTTTGTGCTTCTGCAACTGTCCTGACAAACGGAATCATTACGTTCAAATTTTTCAATCCAAATTCGTCACGAACCTTTTTTACAGCTGCCAATTCAAGTTTAAATGCTGCTACATATTTTGGATCATAATAACGAGATGCCCCACGCCAACCAAGCAAATCAGCCGGCTCATGTGGTTCATATTTTTCTCCACCTTTTAAGTTGCGATATTCACTAGACTTGAAATCAGAAAAACGTAAAATAACTGGTCGTGGTGCCATTGCCCGAGCAACTTTGCTGATTCCTTCAGCTAGCATATCGACAACTCTTTCTGGATGCCCTTGTTCTATCAAATAAAGCGGATGTTCATGAATATATGTTGTCCACAGAAATTCTTCTCGCATCAAGCCAATCCCGTCAGCTGGCAAGCTAGCATATTTTTCTGCCAAATCAGGATTCCCGAGATTCATCATTACACCGGTTGCAGTTGGCGCAAAGTATTCGGCGGCAGCTGTTACAGTACCTTCAGTTGCGGCTTTAGGTGCCATCAACGACTTAACATCGCCTTGATAAACAACCCCGTTTTTGGCATCGACCGTAATCGTATCACCGGTATGCAAAACATCCGTCGCTGCTGCTCCACGGCTCTTAGTTCCAACAATACATGGAATCTGCATTTCACGCGAAACGATCGCTGCATG
Organism: Liquorilactobacillus ghanensis DSM 18630; assembly: GCF_001435235.1. Classification (GTDB taxonomy): domain Bacteria; phylum Bacillota; class Bacilli; order Lactobacillales; family Lactobacillaceae; genus Liquorilactobacillus; species Liquorilactobacillus ghanensis. The sequence goes on from NZ_AZGB01000025.1 coordinate 13,609, forward strand.
ACAAGTCATGCCACCATTATTAGTCACAATTGCCGCGGCTTTTTTCATAGCTGGAACCCAATCAGGTGAGGTCATTAAGGTTACCAAAATCTCACCTTGTTTAAATTCACCAATGTTAGACGGATCATCAATTACATGTACTTTGCCGGCTGCAACTCCAGGGCTAGCCGGTAATCCACGAGTGATCACCTTGGCGTTGGCAGGATCTGCCATTTGTTCTTCTTTTTGAGCTGTAGCTTGCTTTTTCTTTTTTTGTGACCAAACGGTTTCTGGTCGAGCTTGAACCATCCAGAGCTTATTAGTATTCTTATCTAAAGCAAATTCCATATCCATATAGCAACCATAATGGTCTTCGATCTTCTTAGCGTAACCCGCTAATTCAAGAACTTGTTCATCTGTTAGAACCGGTTTTTCAGCAATTTCAGCTGGAACCTTTTGCTCTTTAACTCCACCATCTGGTAAACGTACTAATTCAACATCTTTATTATTAATTGTCTTAGAAACAATTTTCATCGTTGCTTTATCTACTAAGAAATCATCCGGAGTCACTGTTCCTTGAACAATATACTCACCTAATCCCCAAATACCATCAATGATAACTTTAGTATCATCACCAGTAGCTACATTAACACTAAACATTATTCCTGAGGACTTTGAAAAGACCATCATTTGAACTGCTGCTGACAAAGCAACTTTTTCATGTGGGAAATTTTGTTTATGCCGATAATATGTTGCTCGATCGGTAAAAAGTGATGCGTAACATTGCTGAACTTTTTGAATTACATCTGCTTGCCCACGAACATTCAAATAAGAATCCTGCTGACCAGCAAATGATGCATCTGGCAAATCCTCAGCCGTTGCACTCGAACGAATAGCTACAAAAGGATCTGTTTGACCCATTTTCTCGGCTAATTGTTGATAGGACTGCCCAATGTTATCAGCCAAATCAGCTGGCATCGAAGCTGTTGTGATCAATTCACGAATTTTAGCACAGGCCTTATGCAACTCAGCCGAATTTTCATAATCATTAATACCTTCCAATAACGAATCAACTTTGTCATTCAACCCCGTTGCCTGCATAAAATAACGATAGGCACGGGCTGTTGTAGCAAAGCCATAAGGAACAGGGATATCTGCCAACGAAGTTAATTCACCTAATGACGATGATTTGCCACCAACTAAATTAACATCAGCTCGATGAAGTTCATCAAACCATAGAACATTTGCTTTTTCTTTTTGTTTCATAATGATTGCCTCCTTGAATAATAAGCTTCGCGGAAACGCTTTCATATTACAAGTATATTTTACTACCTTAGCTAAAATAGTCAACCTTTCCGATAATCTTTAATTATATTCTCATATAATAAACACTATCTTGAAGTAGCTTTTGAATTATTAAGATTAGCTAATTTTTACACTTTAAATTATTCTCGCGTCAATCAAATGTTGGAATAATTAGCAAATAAATCCAACTTTTATTTCTAAGAAAGGAGCAAAAATTTTGACTGCCAATCACGCTAATCTCATCTTGTTAAAATATCTGATTTCAGTTCTAGGAATATTTTTAGGCTGGTATTTAGGTGGAATGGATCATTTAATCTATGTCCTACTAACTTTTGTTAGCTTAGATTATTTGTCTGGTTTGTTCTGCGCTATCAGTCAGCACAGGTTATCCAGCAAAATCGGCTTTAACGGCATCACCAAAAAAATATTAATCTTTATCTTGATCGGTGCTGCTAATCTACTGGACAGTCTGTTGTTAAGGCATGGATCAAGCTTACGAACAGCTGCTATTTTCTTTTATCTTGCAAATGAAGGAATTTCATTATTAGAAAATGCTGGTCAGCTGGGTGTGCCAATTCCAGCTAAATTACGCATGGCCTTAACGCAATTAAACAAAAAAGATACTAATTAAAAAGTCATTTTTATGTTTTTAGCTCTTAAAATAAATTTGCTAGCAGTGAACAATTTTTTTCAATCGTAAACAGCATCGGCCAAAAAAGCCGATGCTGTTTTGCTGTTTAATCAATTGTAATCCTCAAACAATATTACGTTTTTATTTGCATTTAATGCCAGCTCTCACTAAAACATTTTTTCAGAATTCAATTTGATTTTACTTAAAATTAATTTATATAGTATAATAAATTACACATAATTTAAAAAGGAAGTAATCAAATGGGACAACAAAAGTATTCCAGTCAGCGAACACGAACGCAGCATACATATGAGTTTTTTAAAGAGCGGCAAAATGATCCCGCTTGGCGAGATGATTTTTTACGAATTCAAGCAATTCGGCGCCGTAATCGGCTACTCAAAATCGGTTTAAGTTTTCTCTTGCTACTAGCTATCTTTATTATCTTCAAAGTCAACCAGACTTCGATCACTGCTTTAATCAGTCACAAAACCAATCAAACGGCAAATCAGCTGAATAATAACTCAGCAACTGCAACTACTGCTTCAAGCACAACTGCAAATAATCAGCAAGCTTCGACTTCTACCGTCATCACCAATTATGCTCGTTATAGAGCTTATTCTGGCAATTATGAAAATTCAACTGGTTCGTATTCATTGAATTTTGCTGCGGGAACATTAACCACCAAACAACAGTTATTTCATTTTGATAAAGTTATTCTCCATCCAGATGGCAGTCTCATAATCAATGTTCATGAAAACTCTGATTATACCGGTGGACAAACACTTTATTTGAGTATTTTATTTGCTCCTGCAAATAAAAAAATTCAGCGAAATTGGCAAACTAACGCCCCGATTACTGATTCCTCTGATACGGCAATTAATCGTTTTAGTCTAGCCAAATCAAGTGATGGCGGTAAAACTTTTAATATGGCCCCAGCATATGCCGCTTTTGAACAAAATTCAACCACCATTTTCAATAAGAATTAGTTAACTTTTTTAAAATCTGACTGACATCCCCAAGCTGATCTTGACGATCAGTTTTTTGGTATGTTTGACTAATCTTCAACAATAAAATTAGTTCAATTTGCTTTGCCATTTGCCATCTTTTTGATAAAGAAATTGTTCACTTAAATCCGCCTGCAAAAACAACTCCAATAACTCAGCCATTCCAGTGGCCAACTGCAACGATAGTAATTTATTCAGTGCGACCCAATACACTTCTCCTTCTGAAGACGATTTAAGCGTTCCTGTAAAACTGTTTGTTTTGTATAACAAGACAATATATCTTGAACCATCTTCGTTGATCCAATTCTTAATCCCACATAGCTGTAATGCATCCACTGTAAGGCCAGTTTCCTCATACACTTCTCGAATAGTCGCGTCTGTCATTGATTCTCCCGCTTCAACATGACCACCGGGAAATACGACTCCTGGCCAATTAGGATTTTTTCGATTTTCAACCAACACCCTACCAGACTCATCGTAAACCAAGCACATATTGGTTAATGTTGTCTTAACACTGCGATCCATCAGCTTACCTCTTTTGTTTGATTTTATCTTTTCATTATAGTCTTTAAAAAAATAATATTAAAAACGATGCGGTTTGCTTGCCGTTAGAACTTTAGTTGCTAAACAGGCATACATTCCATTAATTCCAGAATTGCGAACCACTATTTTTTCTGCGCCCAATTTGGTCAGCACCTTTTGATACTCGCCAACATGTTCAATATCAATCACGGCCAGTTTCCCACCGGCTTTTAAGACCCGATATGCTTCATGGATAGCTGTTTGGCGTTTGAAAGCTGGTTTAACATTATGGATCGACAGACTTGCTACCACATAATCAAAACTGTTGTTTGCAAAGGGCAGCTTGGTCATATCCGCAGTCAGTAATTCACTAACTGCCGTCAAATGTTGCTCACTAATAACTTTTTTAGTATTTTCAAATGAATTATTAGCTTGATCTTGCTTATTCCAAATATCAATTCCAGTAATTTTCCCTGGTCGCTGCAATCTTTTAGCTATCTCCACCAGAAATGCACCGTGTCCAGTTCCTAAATCAAGGACCTGGGCATCACTTTTAATATTTAGTTCATTAACAACTGAGCTGATTATGCGATACTTACCAAATAATGAGGTATGCAAATAAATTGCCGCTAAGCTTAAGAATATTACTGGAACGATAAAATTCGTTACCGTTCCGGTTTTTACCGCTGAGAACAGACTTGCTAATCCAAAAAAGATAAATGCTAATGGAACTAAGGGAGCGTCGATTGATTTTTTCATTTTTTCTCCTAAATAATTTGTTTTTTAAACACTGGCAATGCTTGTACCCAACTCAATATGAGTTTCGATTAATTAAGCATAACATTTACTTTGCTTTTCTAAAATGACATTTTAATATTTAAACTGATTATTTTGGTAAATAAAAGAATCCTTTCTGCCAAGTAATCGGCAAAGAGGATTTCTAAATATTAAAACTATCTGATTAGCAGCTTGTGAATCGTGCTTAAAGACTTTCTTTAATGTTGTCAGCTAAATAATCGTAAAGCATCGTATGTTTCAGTTCTTTAGTATCGACGCCCAGTGTTTCAGCAATTGCATACGCAAATGCCCAAGCAGTAGCCGGACCGCGACTAGTTAAGACCTTGTGTTTTTGATCAGTAACAGTAATATTTTCTTTAAAATTCCCGGTTGGTGCATCTTTTTTAGTTTCTCGATCAAGACCAGGAAAAACGGTATAATCTGCATCAGCTAAGACACCGTAACGTGCCAAAGCACGGGGAGCAGCACACATTGCAGCATCCCATTTGCCTATTTCATGGCGTTTAACCATTAAATCACGCAGCTTTTGATTATCCCGCAAGTTGGCAGAACCTGTCATCCCACCAGGAAAAGCAACCAAATCATAATCCAGCAGACTATCATCGACCACTTTGTCACAGGTTAGCTTAATCTGATGATCACCCATAACATCTTGGCTGGTCAATCCAACCATATCAGTTTGAATGTTTAACCGCCGTAAAACATCAACTACACTGAGACCTTCAACTTCTTCACAGCCGTCAGCAAAGACAACAGCAACTTTTGCCATCAAAAAAACTTCCTTTCCAGTAAGTAGTATCTCTTTGCACACTATATTAATTTTCTCGAGTTTGCCTGTTAAAAAATTCATCAAACATAAATCATCTGGGGATCCTACTAATTGTAACTTATTTACTATTATTCTAGCACATCCCAAGCCCTTAGCGAATATTTCAAATTATGGCTCATACTTGAACACTTCAACAAATAATGTTAATTATATTCTTACGCTTGATTTTACTAATATCTCTTTCAAATTGCTTATTTGGGAAAAGAATTCCAATCTCCCTTTACCTATAAACTACTTCTCATATATCGTTCTTTCCCATTATTTAAATTCCTGCTGTTCTATTTTTCTTAAATATTGTTTTCTGCTATCATCAGGAGAGCTCGAAATCATTCCCAAGTTTTGCCAGTAGCACTTTTTAAATCCGAGTTGCTTCAATGTTCGATCAATAAAAATTTTCTTAATAGCATTCCCATTAAAAAAACGAATATAAAATGTTGGTGATGCCGATGTAGTCAATACATAGCAATGTTTTACATTTGTCAGTCTTCCATGCACTCCTAATTTAGTAACTGTATGGGAGCGGTCCATTCCTTCTTTCATTACCTTATCAATAAAACCTTTTAACATTCCTGGAATACTGTTCCACCAAATCGGAGTAACAATGATTACCGTTTTAGCTTTTTTTAGTAAAGCCAAGTACCTTTCAACTAACGGATCAACCGTAGCCCCAGTATGATATAAAGACAATTCTGTTTTTGAATAAACTGGATCAAATTTTTCCGCATATAAATCGATTATCTGATAATCAACTTTATTACCGGTGAGATTTTTCTGAATGGCTTTAAGGACCGCATGATTAAAACTTTTCTCGTAGGGGTGACAATAAATAATTAAAACTGTCATCATTTATCACCTCTTGTAAACTCTTTTAACGTTATTTTAACCAGCTGTGGATCATACTGCGTAATTTGATTGCTAATTAGTAAAGCATACCCTTGAATGAATGACCAAATTTGATTAAAAAAATGCTGATCCTTGAGTTGACCGGGATTGACTTCATGAACTAAATTCTGAATTAATTTAAAAAATGCAAAATTATCATTTCCAGTTTGGTAAAAATTAGTAAGGCTCGGATTAAAAAAAAGGAAATTCATCATTTGCGGCTGAGTTTGAAACATTCTGCAAAATTGCTGAGCAATTTGCAGTAATTGATCAAATGGTAATTGAGTTTGATCAACTTTTAACTCAGCCGCTACTTCCTTGGACAATTCAATTGAAACTCTGTAAAACAAAGCCGACTTGTTCTCAAAATATTTGTAAAAGGCACCTGTTGTTAGATTAAGTTCCTTGGCTATTTTCCTTAACGAAATACTATTATAATTACCGGATCTAATTTTTAAGATCGTCTGATCAATTATCCTCTGCGCTGTCTTGTTTGCCATATTGCTTTTCTCCTTTTCAGATAACACTGTTATTTAAATTGGCAATATCATCATAACACCGTTATCTAAAAATACAAAGCAATTTTTATAAAAAAAACCGTCATACGACGATTTTCATCAATTATATATTTTATACAAATCCAACCGGCAATGCTTGCAAATCTTAAATAAAACAAGTATCTTATAATATTTACAGAAGCTGCACTGTTAATCAAATAAGCTTTCGTTTACTGAATCCGTTCAGAGTGAACGGAACTTTTAGGAATTATCAATGGTCGATTATAAATTGGATCCGTAATAATCTCGCTTTCAAGCTGGAAAATTCTTTTAAGATTCTTTTTTGTTATGACTTCGCTTGCTGAGCCGGTAGTGATTATTCGCCCCTTTTTCATTGCAAATAAATAATCAGCATAGCGCGCAGCCAAATTTAATTCATGTAAAACTATAACGATAGTCGTGCCTTCACGTTCATTCAGCTCTTTTAATAAATCCAATATTTCAAGCTGAAATGGTATATCCAGATAAGTCGTGGGCTCATCAAGAAAAACAATCTCAGTATGCTGAGCTAAAATCGTTGCCAACCACGCCCTTTGTCTTTGACCACCCGACAAATCAGCGACTTTTCGGTTTGCTAATGGCACCATTTGTGTTTTCTTCAATGCCCATTCAACTTGCTGATGATCTTCGGCCGATAAAGGTTGAAAAAAGGAACGATAGGGGTAACGTCCACGACAAACCAAATCGTAAACCGTCAAGTCTTCAGGAGCTGACAACATCTGCGGTAAAATACTGATTAATTTAGCAATATCCTTAGAATTATAACTACTAAGTTGATTACCATTTAAATAGACCGTGCCTTCTTTTAGTGGGATCAATCTCGTCAAAGCTCTAATTAGTGTCGATTTGCCACAACCGTTTGGCCCGATTAAAACACTAATTTTATTAGCTGGAATCTGAATGGTAAGCTGATCAATAACTGTTCTTTTTCCATAGCCAATCCGCAAATTTTCTGCAGTCAGCTGCGCTGCTTTAATCATTTACAATTTCTCCCTTTGCATAATTAATTAAGGTCACTAACAAAACTGGAGCACCCACGATTCCCGTCAACACACCCACCGGTAAGCGGACTGGAAAAACGTTTTGACCGATCCAATCAGCGCCTAAAACTAATATCGCGCCAACCAACGCTGCTGGTAAAAAATTAGCAGCTGTTTTCCCAAAATACCTATCTGTAATCGGACCAACTAAAAAACAAATAAATGCAATCGGTCCGGTAATCGCAGTTGCCAAAGCGGTATAGATAATTGAAATCAAATACAAAATTACTTTTATGCGGTTGACATCTACTCCCAAACTCTGCGCTATTTCATCACCTAACATAATCTGTTCAAAATCGCGCTGCAAGAAAGCAAGTACTGGAGAAAAAATCAAAAAAACAATAAGCAAAACCAGTAGCTGGTTTGTTTCGATTTGATTTAAACTACCGCTTAACCACTGTAATAATGTTGACAAATCAGATGGATCAGCCTTAATCATCATATAAGAAATCAAAGCATCTGCCATTGCTTGGATTCCAATTCCGATTAAAATAAAACGATTTTGCAGAATATGATCTCCATCTTTTGCTAACCCAAAAGCAATGATGACCGTTAGCAAACTGCCTACCACGGCAGCCGCTGACATAAATAAATGGGATGCTTCGAAAAACAAAAACACTGCCATTGCGGCCACACTGGAAACTGAAGTCATTCCTAAAACGTTAGGATTCGCTAAGGGATTATGCAGCAACTTTTGGAAAATATACCCACCAATGCCAAAGCTCATCCCTACAAGCAATCCACCAAAAACTCTCGGAAAACGAAGTGAAAATAAAATAAACTTCGTGCTGGAAGAGCCTTCACCGCTAAAAGTACTGAAAATTTCCGACCAGCTTAACTTTACATCACCATACTTAATTGACACTACTAGCAGCAAAATCAGCAGCAACAGCAAAAAAATAGTTTTATTAAAATGTCTGGTATAGTTTTTGAAATTAGCTACATACCACTTAGCAAATCTTTTCCTCAATGTTGTTCACCTTTTCTTGCTAAATAAATTAAAGTCGGTGCACCTATCAAGGCAGTCATTACACCAACATTAATTTCACCTGGAGCTCCCAAGATCCTGCCAATTGTATCCGCTAAAGGCAATAAAATAGCTCCGAAAAGCGGACTGAACAAAATTAATTCAAAATAAGATGAACCAACCACCAACCGAGCTAAATGAGTTGCTAGTAAACCAATAAATCCTATTGGGCCGGCAAAAGCGGTAGCAAACGCACATAAAATCACCCCAACAAGTGAACTGGCAATGCGGATCACCCTCGGGTTAGCTCCTAAACTAACTGAAAAGCTTTCACCCAAAGCCAATGCATTCAAGGCGGGTGTTAAATTAAGTGAAATCAGCAGCCCAAGCAAAAATACAATTGCCAAAATAATGGTCGTTTGTTTGGAAGCTGATCCCAAACTGCCAAGCTGCCAGTAACGAAATTGATCAGCTGCATATTGATCCAATAACATCAGGATGGTCACACCTGATGAAAATAAGACACTAACACTCATGCCACTCAATATGAAAAAAATTGGACTGGCTTGGCGACCGGCACTGGTAACAATCAACAAAACTCCTCCAAATGCAACCAAAGAGCCTAGAAGTGAAAAGAGAATATATTCTTTTAAACTATGGATCTGAAAAAAGGTCAATCCACAAACAATGAAAAAAGCTGCTCCGTTATTAACGCCTAAGATACTTGGATCTGCTAAAGGATTCCGCGTAACTGCCTGCATTAGGACCCCGGAAATACCCAAGACACCACCACAAAGAACCCCAAACAGAGTTCGAATAATTCTTTTTAAAACAATACTTTGATTTAAAGTCTGGAAAGATCCTTGTTCTAAGGTTTTCGCTACCATGCTTAAATTTATCGACTTAGAACCAAAAAATACTGAAAAAACGGTAATAACAATTAAAACAATTAGGCTGGTTATGCCAATTAATGCATATTTCTTCTTTACACCTATCATCTAGTTCCACCATTCTTCGCCAAACCATTGATACTTCTTATTTGTTTTAAACTATCAATTTACTTTATCAGCGGCTTGGGCGAGTATCTTCAAGTAATCATTAAGTGTATATTCGATTGACAATGGTGTCGGCGTGCCGGCCGCAACCAATGGAGTATTGCTGGCAATAAATGCTACTGATCCACGTTTAATAGCCGGAACTTTAGATAATACCGGATCTTTCTTTAAAGTATTCAGCAAATTTTTATTACCATAACCAACAATAATATCTGCATGGTCTAACACTGAAGCATTTTCTGAACTAAATTCGGCTGAATAATTGTTTTTATTTTTGATTGCAGCTTTCAAAGACTTAGGATAATTTAACCCAAATTCGCTTAACAACGAAGGTCTCGGATCGATCGGTGTATAAACCTGAAATTTTGATAAGTCTTTTTCAGAAAAATTGACCCCTGCTACTGTCTTATTTTTCAACTGCGGATAACTTTTGACTTTAGTATTAATCTTCGTTTCAACTTTTTTAATCAGTTTTTTACCTTGCTTCTTCATCCCCATACCTTCTGAATCCAATAATACCTGTTGCCGCCAAGTTGTTGTCCAAGCTGATTTGGGATAAGCTACGACTGGTGCAATTTTTGATAACTTCTTGTAGTCTTCCTTCGTAATTCCTGAATAAGCCGCTAAAATAACATCTGGTTTCGCGGCCGCTATTGCTTCAAAATCAAGACCATCAGTATCTTGAAAAACATTCGGATTTTTTTTACCAAGCTCGTTCAACTTTTTCTTTGTCCAAGGAAGCAGCCCACTATTATCTTGAACACCAAAATTAGCAGCTGAAAAGCCTGCCGGTACAACTCCCAACGCCAAAGCAACATCTTGGTTTCCCCATTGAATAGTGACAACTCGTTTGGGTTTTTGCTTGATCTCTGTTTGTCCAAACGCATTTTTTATCTTAATTGGATATTCTTTCGAACTAGTTGAACTTTCTGTCGAAGAAGTTTTAGCTCCGCAACCTGCCAATCCCACCGCTAATGCAAAAAAAACTATAACCCCGATAACCCCAAAACCACTTTTTTTCATGCTTTCACCTCATATAATTACCTTATTATTCATGTAATTATAGCCTAATTGATAATGATTCTCAATACCATAATTGATTATTGGTAAAACTCACTGCGATTTTTTAGTAGAATTCAATTTAAGTTGATTTTGTCGTTAAAAAAATGTACCTTCGTTCGAGACTTGTTCGAACAAAGGTACACTTTTAATTATTTACAAATCTTTTTCTTTAATATTTGCTACCAATAGGAATATCTCCCGGCTAGTACTAATTTGAGAACTATGCTGTACACAACTGAACAATGCAATTGGTAGCTTTTGGTTGTTCCTCTTTAAGATAGAAATAACATTTTCTCTAGATCAACACAACGAAGCCGGAAAACTCACTTTACTAATATAAATTATCTTCTCTAATTTCTTATGCCTCATTTTTATCAGCAGGCACATAATATAATTTGCCATTTTTTGATATTAACTCTACATCTTTAGCATACAAATTTGTTGTATCTTGGCAAAGTGTTTTTTTCTGCCTTAAAGTCTGTTCCCTTATCATACTTACAGTTCTTTTGGGAATCGTTTTGAACCTCCAGTCGTCCTTAATTAATCCTGGAAGAAAATGAGTGACTTCATCAAATCCTCCTCTTTTTCTTCTTACTTCATCTATATCAATTTTTAACTTTTTAGTTGTACTTTGATGCCAACGAATAAGTTTTTCTTGCGTTTCTTCAACCTGATGCGTATATACTGATAATAATGCTCCACATTGTTCTCTAGAAACTGTACCCAAATGTAATGTATATCGCAACTCAGAAATTTTATAAAGAACTTCTAATAAATTATTTTGATACGTATACCAGCTTTGAGCTTTTTCTAGTTGTTTTTCATACTGATCATAATCAAGGTTATCATTCTTTGCAAAATTGGCTAAAGATAAATTTGCTTGTCCTAAAAGTTGAGTGCACTTTTCTTCGAGGTTATCAAGTTGAGCAATTTTGGACAAACGCAACTCATCATTTTTAAGTATTTCAGCCTGAAAATTTGCAATTTCCTTTACGTGAGAAGCCAACGAAAACACACTACTACGATACTCATTGTCTTGAAAATTCGATATTTGTTCAATTTTATTGTTTATGCTATCTAATTCATTATTAATTTGAGTCATGTAGTACTGCCCTACAATCATTGACGCAAGCCCCATAGCAGCAGTTCCCGAATTAGCAGCTACAGAACCCTTTTTCGCTTTAACAGCCACAAAATTAGCATGACCTTTTACACCATCTTTATCACGATAAAAGCCTCTGACAGCACCTTTCATTACTTTTGATTTCACTAATTCTTCTCCAGCAGGAATAACTGCACGATATAGAACCTCATTTCCTGATTGAGCAGCTGACAATGCATTATTTACTGCATTACCAGTTTGAATAAGATTAGGTATGAGATTATTAATATGTGTCAGAACATTATTATCCGTTATTTTAACAAGTTTTTTTTCGTCCATCATAGTTGCTGTCGGTAGCGTTTCCACTTTAATATTTAGATCATTCATATTCTCTGCAATCTTTTTTTTATCTTTATTCTTTCCTCTTATCAAATTATTAACATCCACATATCTATTATTCGATTTACTCTTTAAAACTATTAATACTATAGCAATTATCATAAAAAGAATAAAAAAAGCCACTACTATGATTTTCATTCACCCAACATCTCCTATCGTGTTCATAGCAAACTTCATATTAGAATAATTTGTAAGTTAATTATACATATTAGGTTGCAAAAATTAATCAGATTTATGAACAACAAACAATACTAAAAATTTAAACTATCAACGTAATTACATAGCACAGCAATTTTATCCGATTTAGATATTAGCTCTGTTCGATTTTTTTACCTGCTTACGTGGAAACTGGTATAAATTATGGACAACTTTTGGTATACACTCCATTTCAACATGCATTGATTTACAAAAGCATTGATGGAAACTGTGCCAGCGAATTTTTTCATTAATAACAGCATTTTAACATCACTATTAATATGTAGAAAACATCAAAATCTTTATTAATCATTGGTAGCCATCAATTCAGCTTGCTCTACAACAGTATCAACAGCTTGCGGTGCAATGTCAGGTGGATATCCATATTTTCTCAGCAAATGTTTTACAGCTACTCTCATCTTGGCCTGAATATTACGCCGTTTTTCCCAGTCAACACCCGCTTCTTCTTTTACCAATTTGACAAGTTCTTGAGCAATTAAATGAAGCTTCTCTTCCCCCAATACTTCAACAGCCTTTTTATGGTCCGCCAGCGCATCATAGAAAGCTATTTCTTCTTGACTAAGCCCTAGATCCTTACCCTTTTTTTGTTCAGCATTAATCTTTTTAGCCATCTCAATCAATTTTCGAATAACAATCTCACTGGTAATCCCGCGCTTATTATATTCATCAATTGACTTTTTAAGCATATCCTCAAACTTACCTGAAGTTACCTTATTAGTTTTCACCATTGCTTTGATTTTACCTTTCAATAGCTTCTCTAACAGAGTAATAGCTACGTCTTTTTCGGGCATGTCATTAATCTTTTGTAGAAATGCATCCGAAATCAAATCAATGCTTTGTCGCTCAATCCCTAACTCATCATAAATATCAATATTCGGTTCAGAAACAATCGATTGATCTAGCAACTGTTGCATCTGATATTTAACATCATTATGTTTTTCAGTGCCAGATGTAGTACCTGGCTGCTTTAATTTCATAATAAACACTTTAACAGTCTTAAAGAATGCAATTTCTTTACCATATACTTGAGCTTCCGGCTGGGTAGAAGTTAAAGCATATGCTTTTTGTAATTCAGTAACAATATCTAAAAACTTCTTTTGGGTTTCGTCATCTTCATGCAGAATTTCATTAGCTACTCGACGAGTGACTTTCAATCTTGTCGTTCCATCTTCGGAATCAAATTCTGAATAATCTACACCATATAGGAAATCATTAGTAATGATATCGTACTTTTCCTTTAATAATGCGAGGGCTTTCTTCATATTAATTCCCACTTGTCCTTGATCCTCAGTTGAATAGACATTCAAAGCCGTTTTTAGGTTCTCAGCGATTCCGATATAGTCAACAATTAAAGCACTATCTTTATCTTTAAAGACACGATTAACTCGAGCAATTGCTTGAATTAAATTATGGCCCTTCATCGGCTTATCAATGTACATAGTATTCATTGAAGGAACATCAAATCCTGTTAACCACATATCAACAACAATAACAATTTGTAGCTCATCATCGTTATCTTTCATACGCTTTTGAAGAATTCTACGATTAGCTTTGCTAGTTTGAAACTTAGCCATTTCTGGACCATCTGCAGCTGAAGAAGTCATAACGACCTTAATTTTGCCTTTATTTAGATCATCACTATCCCAATCTGGTCGTAATTTAATAATCTCGTTATATAAGCGTACTGCGTTGCGTCGAGACATTTCAACAATCATTGATTTACCAAAGGTTTCTTTTTGCCTGGCCTCAAAATGATGAACAAAGTGCTTGGCGATACTCTGTAAACGAGGCCTTGCTCCAGCTAAAGCTTCTAATCGAGAGAATTCACGATTACGTCGTGCATTCTCCTCAATGCTTGGATCATCATCTAGATCAGCTTCTCTTAGTAGTTTTTGATACTTAGCTAGAGCATCTTTCTTTAATTTCAAAGGAAATACGTGACTCTCGTAATAAATTTTTACCGTAGCATGATCGTTTACGGCTTGGGTAATGTCATAAACATCAATATAGTTTCCGAATACTGCAACAGTTGACTTATCAGCCGTTGATATTGGTGTACCAGTAAAACCTATAAAAGCTGCATTAGGTAATGCACCTCGTAAGTACTTAGCAAATCCATAGCGAAGGCCATTATTGGTAAGCTTAGCCTTTAATCCATATTGACTCCGATGGGCTTCATCGGCAATTACAATCACATCACTACGATTCGTTAACACCGGCATCTCCATTTCACCTTGTTCAAAATTAGGTGAGAATTTTTGAATTGTAGAGAAAACAATCCCCCCAGCCTGCTTATCCATAAATTTACGTAACTCTTCGCGTGACTCAGCGTGTTCAGGACTCTGACGCAAAAATTCATGGGCAGAAGCAAAAGTGTCAAAAAGTTGATCATCAAGGTCATTACGATCATTAATCACTAACATTGTCGGATTATTAAGTTTACGAGCTACTATACTAGCAAAAAATACCATCGACAAACTTTTTCCAGATCCAGTTGTATGCCAAACAACTCCAATTCGTTTGTCGTTTGGATCAGCAATAGTTTTGCTTGCTGCTTTTACAGCCTTATTAACCATGTAGTACTGATGGTAAGCAGCTAAAATCTTAATAATGTTATCTCCATCAGTTTCAAAGATAATGAAGTTTTCAATTAAATTAAGCAAATCCTGAGGTTTTAGCATATGCTTAATCATTGTTACTAACTCAAGATTATCATCCTCAGGAATATCCTTAGGTGCACGCCAACGCATAAATCTATCAAAACCTGCAGTTAATGATCCCGCTCGTGAATTGATACCATCCGAAATAATCAGGATTTCATTATATTTAAGATATTCAGGTATTTCGGCTTTATATGTCTGCAACTGATGATACCCATTATTAATACTGACATTAGGATTACTGGCATCCTTAAATTCAAATGTAACAACGGGTAATCCATTCACAAATAAAGTTGCATCCGGCCTGCGTTCCCGGGTTCCCTTAAAAGTAAATTGATTGGTAGCAATAAACTCATTATTTTCAACATGTTTAAAATCAATTGGATATAAAACCTCGGTTCTATCTTCACCTCTAATAGAAGTTTTGACTCTGACTCCTTCAATTAATAATTTGTGAAAATAGTGATTGTTGACCATCATATCTGGATTATCTGCTAAACGTGTCAACTGTCGAAAAGCTTCTTTGTAAATTTCGTCTGGGTATCCCGGATTAAGCTTAACCAAAGCAGATTTCACCTTATTGGGAAGAATAGCTACTGCGTGGTCATTATTTCTCATTGCATCTATTTCTTGATTAGGAGAAGCTGGGCTAAAACTTTGATAAATATCAAAACCTACTTCTTTTAGAGTATCCAAAGCAAGATTTTCGACGTCTGATTCTAGTAAATACCCTTTTGACATGATGTATCGTTCCTTTCTGTGGTTTAGTTAAGATAAATGATAATTTAGTTGCCTAGAAAAATCGATTTAGTAAAATCGATTTTAAGGTATTCAATTTCTTATTTTCACTGTTATTTTGAAAAATCTTTTTAAATAGAGGTTCAATAGATATATTGAAATTCTTAACATCAATATTATTAAAACGAGGAACTAACAGATTTCCAATATGTTTGGGATAAATGTGTGGTTGTGCTGATCCAGTTTGAGAGTCAAATATTTGTTTCTGACTATTTTTTAGCAAAAGATACCAAAAATAAATATCATTAGTAATTGATTCATCAATATATGAAGAATCAGAAGACCATACCTCTTCACCCCATAGTTGGATATATCCAGCGTTTGCCCCTGACGAGGATATTGTGATTACAGGCGCCATAGTATTTGATTGGTTGTGATAGGCTGCGGGATGTAAACCACCTGCTACAACAGGTATATCTCCTGCAATTACATCACTTTTTAATAAGGCTTTACCTCTTTTAGGCAATAGATAATCTGAAACATGCAAGCTCCCATAATTATTAAAGTTCTTTTTAAACATATTCATTGCAATCTCCAATAAATTATCATTTATCTTCTTATTAAGGTTTATTTTGTCATCTATTATTTTGAGTCTATAAGCTATTATTTTCTGATCACTTAAACTAGGAATATCGCACTCATAAGATAAAACAGCTTCTTTTTGAACCCGTTGCCGTCCTGAGGTGCCAGTCATCGAATTAATAGTGACCTTCCTAAATCTATTAGATATAGACAAATAGTATAGATAATATGGATCCATTTTATTAGTCAATGGTCGAAGAACGTAGTATTCAGTAGACCCAAATGCAACTTCATTCTTCTTTAACATATTTACAAATGCAGTTTTTCCATTTTCTAAACTTGGAGTTATTCTCACCAAAAGTGTATCGTTATTTCGAAATTTTGCACCACCAGAATACTCTTCATATTTCCAAGAAAAAATATCTCTTGTGTGCGTTTCAATATCTTCTAAGGCAATCTTTCTCGCTTGAATTCCTTTTTTTAATGTCTCTCTTGGATTTAATTTTATAAAATCTTTTAATCGTGCCATTGGATTCACCCTATATACTTTCTATGTGCTATTTTTACATTTTGCTGTTTAACCATTGCGTAATGCAAAGTTGTGTCAATTCGTTTATGTCCTAGCAATTGTTGTAACTGTTCAATCGGCATCCCCTTATCAATCGCTGTTGTTGCTAAGGTTCTTCTAAATTTATGCGGATAAACGTGTGCAATGCCAACTTTTTCACCTAATAATTTCAATCGTGATTCAACACCACCAATTGTCAAACGACTATGCTCACCTTTTAGTGACACAAATAATGCTGCATTACTATCTGTTCGTTTTCTTAAATACTTCTGTAAGTGCAATTTTGCTCGGGCATCAAAATATGCAATCCGCTCTTTGCTACCCTTACCAAAAACGATACATTCACGTTCTTGAAAGTTAATATCTTCGCGGTTAAGTAAAACCAATTCTCCAACCCGCATTCCAGTAGAAGCTAAAAAATCTATCAGTGTAAGATCTCTTATATTCGTACAACTATCCCTTAACTTCTCTAATTCTTCATCAGAATAAGTCTCTTTCACCGTTGTCGATACCTTAACTTTATGAATCCTTCTAACAGGACTTTTGATGATATAATCTTCATCTTCCAACCAATTAAAGAAACTAGATAAAATTCGTCGAATATTGTCAATTGTCACTTTACTAGAATTACGTGTTCGCTGATAATCCATTAAATAATTTCGTAACTCATCAGTCACTACTTCTCGTGCATCTTTCTTTATTTCTTTAAAAGCCTTTGTAATTGTTACTTTATAGTACTTCAAGGACTTCTCAGAACATCCCTCGGCTCGCTTTGAAGCAAAATATTTATCCAATAATTCAATATTAGTAATAGAAGATGCTACTTCATCTTTGTTCGTTATTAAGGAAGTAACTACCTCTTTAAGTTTTACCAACTGTTTATTATTGAGATATGACAACATTTCTTGAATAACTTTATCCGCTTCTAATTTTTGCATATATTTTCTCCATTTTTTAAGAAAATATTACACTAGAAGGAGCTATTAAGGAAGATAAATGATAATTTAGACGAGTTACAAACAACCATTTTTGAAGAAAAAGTAAATGATAAAAATTTCAAAGAAACAAATCTAACAGCTATTGCTACTTTCAAGAATGGTTTAGCGATGCAAAAATACAGACCGATAAATAATAAAAAAAGTTTACCAGTTCTCAAAATAAGAGAACTAAGCCAAGGCTACACTGATAATTCATCTGACAGATGCTCGTCAAATATTGATAAAGATGTAATTATAAATACAGGAGATATAATTTTTTCATGGTCTGGGACCCTTCTTGTAAAAAATTGGACTGGTGAGATTGCTGGACTAAACCAACATCTATTTAAGGTTACATCAAATAAATATCCAGCATGGTTCATCTATGAGTGGACAAAACATCATCTACGTAAATTTCAGTCAATTGCTGCAGGAAAAGCAACTACTATGGGTCATATTAAGAGAAGCGATCTTAAAAACTCAATAGCTTTTATACCAAATGATACCTATTTAAGTAAGTTGAATAATTTAATGGAACCTATCTACAGTAAACGATTAGAGGTTATTAGGGAGAATCAACAGCTAAATAATCTTAAACAAACACTGTTACAAAAATATTTTTAAACCACTAAATTATCATTTATTTGTTGATTTGCTTCTATCTTCTCGTCAATTACTTTAATCTTAGATGATATTTCAGATTGCACTGACAAATCAGGTAAAGCTATTTCAATAAGATCGAATGTTTCCCTAGTAATTGTGTCAAATACTGACCCATGAACTTTCTGTTTTATCTCCTCAATATTTTTATATAGCCAATAGTAAAGGTAATCGGAATTAACTTTTTTTGTATCTGTTCTAATATCATAAATTGATTGGTTAAATGCCATTCCAGATTTAACCATCAACAACTTACCAACGGTCCCTCTTGAAGATATTAATATGTCATTTTCTTTTGTTAGATTAGCAGAACTATTATTAAGACCCTTTTCAGAAATATAATTGGTAAAAGAATTTGTCTTTTTAGCATTAAAATCTTTAATTGTTATCCATGGAATACTGCCATTCCAATATTCTTTAACTTTTTTCTTAGGAGTACCCCCACTTATTATTGTAGAAATATCTGAAAGCCTATATTTCATACCCTAACTCCTTCAACACATCCTTAATCTCTGCCTGTAATTTATTGCTTTCTTCAAACTGCTCTTTCAATTCACTAGTTAGCTGTTTCATTTTAACTTCATACGGAATACCATCATCCTCTTGCTTGGCTAGCCCCACATATCGACCAGGCGTTAAGACATAATCATTTTTTGCAATTTCATCTAATTTAGCTACCTTACAAAAACCGGCAACATCTTTATATTCTTGCTCATTAGTTCCACGATAAGCATGATAAGTATCAGCCACCTTCTTAATATCGTCTTTGGAGAATTCCCGGTGAGTCCGATCAACCATTTCACCCAAATTACGGGCATCAATAAAGAGCGTTTCTTCTGTCCGCATTCTTTCATCTGCTGACTTCTTATTCATGTCAACAAACCACAAAGAAACTGGAATACCAGTGGAATAAAACATTTTTTCAGGAAGGGCAACGATAGCATCAATCTTATCATCTTCTAAAATAGCTTTTCGAATTGCATATTCCTCTTTTGTAGAAGTTGATAAAGCACCATTAGCCAATACGAATCCAGCTTTCCCATCTGGTGCTAATTTACTAATAATATGTTCAATCCATGCATAATTAGCATTTCGCACAGGAGGTACTCCATATTTCCACCGAGCATCTTCTCTTAATTTGTCACCATTCCAGTTTTTTACATTAAATGGTGGATTAGCTAATATGAAGTCGAAGCGTTCGCCCTTATGCAGATCATTAGTGAAGGTATCGCCTTGATGAGGACCCAAATTATTATCAATACCACGAATAGCTAAGTTCATCTTAGCTAATTTCCACGTAGTTGGGTTAGACTCTTCACCATAAACTGATAAATCACCAATCTTTCCCTGATGCTCTTTTACAAATTTATCGGACTGAACAAACATACCACCCGAACCACAACAAGGGTCATAAATTCTTCCCTTATATGGTTCAATCATTTCAACAAGGGTTCGAACAATGGAACGTGGTGTATAGAATTCACCACCTTTTTTTCCTTCTTTAGAAGCGAACTCGTTAAGAAAGTATTCGTAAACGCGTCCAAGAATATCTGAACGTTTAGCATGTTCATCCCCCAAATTAATATCAGAAATTAAATCAACCACTTCACCCAAACGAGATTTATCTAAATCTGGAGAAGAATAATTTTTACTAAGTACACCGAGCAAAGAGTCATTACTTTTTTCAGTTGCATCCATTGCCTCATCAATAATTTCACCAATTTGTGGTGTTTTTGCTGATTTTTGAATTAACTCCCACCGAGCTTCTTTTGGCACCCAAAAGATATTTTCTGAGAGATACATATCTGGATCCTCAGCATCCTCTGGGTAATCGGTTTTTAGCAACTGATCATGTCGCGTTTCAAACGAATCTGAAACATATTTAAGAAATATCAACCCTAAAACCACATTACGATACTCTGAAGCATCCATACTCCCTCGCAACGCATCTGCTGTTTTCCATAATTTATCTTCAATACTTAATTCCTTGGACTTCGTCGGCATTCCTGTAAACCCCTTTTAATCTTTTACTACTTCCATAATATCGCTGATGTCACAATTTAATGCTTTATAAAACTTAAGTAGTATGTAACATTACTATCTTTTTCAAGCTCAACAATTGATGCAAAGCTAATTCTGCTTTTTCTCTATCCACAATCTATTAATAATTTCCAAGATTCATTATAGCTAAAATGCATCTTTCGGCCTCTTAATAGGACCTAATACTTAACAATTTAATAATACAACATTTTTTATCTGAATTAAGAAATAATTATTTACACATGCAATTTTTTGCAAAATTAAAACCCATGTCCGCAAAATCGGAACCATCCTTCTGACATTGGTGGAACATAAAGCCACTACCATTTTTTTATTTTATACGCTAAAGGACATGGCATCCTATGTTACGATTTAAGTGCCTAAACCCAATCGAAAGAAGGAAAAACCATGTCCAAATTAAAATACTTAATTCCTTGTTTATATGTATCAATGCCTTATCAAACTTTTAGTCCTTATCTAAATAAAAACTCTTCAGCCGGTATGTTGTAACTGGCTCAACGTAGTAATTATACTTAGCCACCAAGTCACAAATCTGATCACCATTAATTAAAGTAATGATCCGTGTACCCTGACGCGCTGTTCTAACCGCTTCTCGAGTAAAGTCAGAATTGGTAATAAAAATACCAAATTCAGCGTTGTACTTATCCATCGCACCCCGAAACTTGTCGATTTCTGGAGCTGATACTTTTCCTTGCCAGCGTTTAGCCTGTAGCGCTACCCTAGTGGTCCGGTAATCGTCAGAACGAACGTAACCAAATCCATCTAATCCGCCATCAGCAACATACTGGATACCAATAGTATCATCAACATCAACACCCATTTTAGTAAGTAAGCCACGGCAAAACAATTCGAATTTTTTTGGATTCATTTTTAGCAAAACATCAAGTAATTGTTGACGCCATGGTTCTTCTACTTCTTCGGTTTCATCATCGGTATCATTTTGAATTGGTACTTTATTTTGTTTTTGTTCAGCTAACATTTTCTCAACAATCGGACGAACATCCCTTGCCCCATCAAATTGTGATAAATCCACATTTCGACCCTTTTCTGATAGTTCTACGGTATGATTATCATTAGTCTGAATATAGCCCGTCATTATTAAATACTTGACCGCATAGTTTAGAGTCCAAGCAAAGGGACTGTACTGATTACCAGTTTTCCTTGAAACTTTGATCTTATCTACTATTTTTTCAGAAATAGTATCTGAATTATCATGAATGTCTTGCCTAATGTCCTTTCTCGTGACTTCACCACCTAACCGGTGCATTGCCTTTAAAACTTCATTCATCGTAATATTTTCAATCTCAATTTGCTGATTTGCCATTTCATTCTCCCATCCCAATTAAATTTATTGTCTTTCTTTAAGTAAAGATTGAGTGTACTAATGTCCCCAATAAACTCTTGACTTTTACCAAAAAAACCTTTTACCATTATACTTAACTTACAGCTCAACCTTTAACTCTATAGTCTCCTATTTTACACATATTATAAATTTAATTATATCAGTCATTCTAATTTTTTTCATTACCTAATTAACTCAATTATCCTAATATAGTACACTCGCAGACTCACCCCCCTGCTAAAAACGCAAAAAAGTGTACTCTTTCCAATCATTAAAAAGGAAGAAGTACACTTTCTATCATTGTTAAATACCGTTACGACGCAGTTTTTAGACTATTTTTCTGTACGTTCCAACACCGTCACGCTCTCCACATGATTCGTCTGTGGGAACTGATCAAACGGCTGAATTGGTCCCGTCACTTGATAGCCATTTTCGGTTAAAAATTGTAAATCACGAACTAGCGTTGCCGGATTGCAGCTGACGTACACGATTTTTTTTGGCGCCAACGTCAGCGTATTCTCCAAAACTTTTGTCTCCAATCCTTTACGCGGCGGATCAAAAACAACGATATCTGGCTTTAAACCAGCACTCGCCCATTTGCCAAATTGTTCTTCAGCCGCGGCAACTTTAAATTCAGCATTGGTAATTCCATTTAAAACAGCATTTTGCTTGGCATCTTTAATCGCATCAGCAACAATTTCGACACCATAAACTTGTTTGGCCTTTTTCGCTAAACTCAGTGAAATCGTGCCGATCCCGCAATAAGCATCAATTACGGTTTCTTTGCCGCTCAATTGAGCAGCTTCAGCGACATACTGATAAATTTTTTCAGTTTGCAATGAATTAACTTGGAAAAATGAGCGCGGTGAAATCGCAAACTTGATGCCGTTCAATTGATCTTCAATTTGTGGTTTACCAGCCAATAACTTTTCCTGTTTGCCCATAATTACATTAGTTTTGTCAGCATTAATATTCTGATAAACACTAACTACATCTTGACAGTGACTCATGATTTGCTGTGCCAGCTGAGTGCCAGCCGGCAATTTGCGCGAACGAGTCACCAAAGTCACCATGACCTGCCCACTATAATGTCCACGCCGAATAACAATATGGCGGATAACTCCACTATGTTGGCGTTCATTATACGCTGGAACTTCAAACTCACGCAAAACTGCTTGAACAGCTTCCAATACCTGATCAATCCGCGGATCTTGAATCAAGAAATCATGCATTGGCACAAACTGATGACTTCGCTGGCGGAAAAAGCCCGTTTCCAATTGACCATTGACCATCCGCACTGGAATCTGGGCTTTATTACGATAATGCAACGGTTCAGCCATTCCTCGCGTTGATGCTACCGCGATTTGATCTAGATGCGCTTTATGCAGCAGTTCTTCAATCTGCTGCTGTTTGAAACGCAATTGAGCCTCATATTTCAAATGCTGCAAAGGTGCAATTCCCGTTTGCAGATAGGCTGATTCTGAATCTAATTGGCGATCCGGACTATCATTATAACGTTTAATTACCTTGGCAAAACCGTAATTACGACTTGCTTTCATCACGTGAGCTAAAATTTTTTCACTTGGCAAGGCATCATCAATAAATAATGGATAATGATCGACCTTGGCGACCCCACGTCCTTGATAACTGAGGTCTTCAACGGTGACCTCAAGTTCTTGATTCTTTTGTACCGGAGTATTTTTCATTTTTTTCCTACTTTCTTTTTTTGCTAAGAAGGGCTGTGACAAAGGTTTTATTTGTCACAGCCCCTCAGACTTACTTTAAGCTCGCTGATTAAATTGTAGTTTGCACTAATTAAAACTAATCTTCAGTTTTACTGTCTGCCTGCTTGGTTTGTTTAAGTTCTTGTCCAGTCAGATCTTCAACTTCTTCTACAAAATGCTGGCTTGCTGTTAACTCTGCCGGTGTTTGTTCCGAGCTGATCGCTCCATCGGGCAGTTGATCAGTATTGGCAAACATTTCAATGTGTTGCTTCAAATCATGGAAAACCATTGGTGCATCTCCACCATATTCTCCATCAATGTTGATCATCATTTTTTCATCAACTGGGCGGGCAATCAGCTTAGAAGTTTTGACATATAAAATCCGTGGATCTTTCACATGCTTGCCACCATTGAGCACCATTGTAATCAATTGCAAGATTTCCATTAAATTGCTGGTTTTTACCACAATTAAAGTAAACTTGCCGTCATCCAAAGATGCGTCTGGAACCAATTGCTCAAATCCACCAACTGAATTAGTCAGTGCTAAGAAAAACATTGAAGCTCGACCATTAAAAACGCCGCCATCATATTCTAAATGCATCTTAATTGGTTTAATTTGCGGCAATAATTCTGCACCCTTGAACAAATAAGCCAAATAACCGAATAATGATTTAAACTCTGATGGAACACCATAAGTCAATTCCGTCAACAACCCACCTCCAGCAATGTTGACAAAATATTTATCATTGGCTTGGCCAATATCCATCTTGATCGTCTTGCCTTTAGCAATTACTTTGGCTGCCGCGATCGGATCATCACGCGGAATTTTCAAAGCTCGCGCATAATCATTAGTCGTACCGGCAGGAATAATCCCCATTTTAGGGCGATGCTTCAACGGAGCAATTCCGTTTACAACTTCATTGATCGTTCCATCACCGCCAGCCGCAATGACCAAATTAAAACCGGCTTGACCAACCCGCAACGCTTCATTTCGAGCCGAATTCGGCTCCGGCGTTGTTTGAAAAGCACTGGTTTCGTAACCAGCTCGTTCAAGGATATTCAAAATATAAACTAAATCATTTTTCATTGCTTCCCTACCGGAAGTTGGATTGTAAATAATCCGGCAACGCTTTTGCATTTGTCTTTCTCCTTCAACCCGCTTGAACTTAATTAATTATCTTGCTTTTAAACTAGCAATTAATAACTTGTTGACAACTTTCGGATTGGCCTTGCCATGAGTCTGTTTCATGATCTGACCAACCAAGAACCCGATTGCACGATCTTTACCATTTTTAAAATCATCAATTGATTTTTGATTGCCATCCAATACCTGATCGATAATCGGCTGTAAAACAGCTGGATCAGATAACTGTACCAAGCCCTTGCTTTCGACCCAAGCTTTTGGCTCACTGCCGTTAGTGATAATTTCCTTAAAGACTTTTTTGGCAATCTTAGAAGAAATCGTTTCATTCTCAATCAATTTAATCATGGTTGCCAAATTAACTGGTGTCAGCGCCGTTTCCGGCAAGTCAATCTGCTTAGCATTCAAGTAAGCATTAACTTCACCCATCAGCCAGTTGGCAGCTAATTTAGGATCAGCTCCTTGTGCTACTGCAGCTTCAAAGAAATCTGACATTTCCTTAGTCTGAGTCAGCACACCGGCATCATACTCCGGTAAGCCCCAATCATTAACATAACGTGCGCGACGGTTTTCCGGCATTTCTGGAAGTGACTGGCGTACTTCTTCGAGCCACTCATCTGAAATGTGTACCGGCGGCAAATCTGGTTCTGGGAAATAGCGATAATCACTGGCACCCTCTTTGACACGCATCAAAATTGTTTCACCAGACGCTTCATCAAAGCGCCGCGTTTCCTGCTGGACCTTGCCACCAGCCATTAAAACTCGTTGCTGGCGTTTAGATTCATAATGTGCACCTTTACGTACATGCTCAAATGAATTCAAGTTCTTCATTTCAGTTCTGATTCCTAATTTATCAGCACCAATCGGTCGAACCGAAACATTAACATCAGCACGCATCGAACCTTCTTCCATTTTAACATCGGAAATTCCGGTAAATTGAATTACCTGACGCAGCTTAACCAGATAAGCATAGGCCTCTTCAGCTGAAGAAATTTCTGGTTTAGAAACAATTTCAATCAAAGGAGTTCCCTGCCGGTTCAAATCAACATAGGAATATCCATCAGGATTATGCGTGTTTTTACCAGCATCTTCTTCGACGTGCATCTCTTCGATTCCAACTTTTTTCTTCTTACCATCAACTTCGATTTCAAGCCAGCCATGACGGCCAATCGGCGTATCTGACTGTGTGATCTGATAAGCTTTAGGATTATCTGGATAAAAATAGTTTTTCCGATTGAAAATCATATCACGGGTTACCGTACAATGCAAAGCTAATGCCGCCCGCATCCCAAATTCAATAACTCTCTTATTAACAGTCGGCAAGGCTCCTGGATAGCCCCAATCAACAACGTTAGTGTTGGTATTGGGTGCTGAACCGTATTTAACTGGTGCTGGCGAAAATGCCTTAGAATTTGTTTTCATTTCAACATGGACTTCTAGCCCAATCGTTGTCTCAAAATTCATTAATTCTGACCCCCAATCGCTGGAATTTCTTTATGAAAATCAGTTGCCTGTTCGAATGCGTAGCCGGCACGATACATCGTATTTTCCGCAAAACGGTTAGCGATCAACTGCAACCCAATCGGCAAACCATCAGCAAAACCAGCTGGCAAGGACATTCCCGGCAAACCAGCCAAGTTAACGGGAATTGTCAAAATATCATTCATATACATCGTAATCGGATCATCAATATCTTCACCAATTCCAAAAGCTGTTGTCGGAGCGGTCGGTCCCAAGATCAAATCATAATCAGCAAAGACCTTGGCAAAGTCCTGACAAATCAAAGTCCGAACCTGGGCTGCTTTTTTGAAGAATGCATCATAAGTTCCGGCTGACAAGGAGAATGTTCCCAACATGATCCGCCGTTTAACTTCGTCGCCAAAAGCTTCAGAACGCGATTTGACATAAACATCTTCTAGATTTTTAACATCCTGTGCACGATAACCATAACGAATACCATCAAAACGCTGTAAGTTCGAGCTGGCTTCAGAAGAAGCAATAATGTAGTAAACCGGAACACCATATTTACTATGCGGCAAACTAACCTCATCAACGGTTGCTCCTAATTTTTCAAACGTACTGATTGCCTGCTTAATTGCTGCTTTAACTGGCTCAGCAATTCCTTCACCAAGGTATTCTTTAGGAACGGCGATCTTCATATTCTTAATATTGCCATCTAATCCTGCCGCAAAGTCAGGGACTTTTTGGTTTGAACTAGTTGAGTCATGCGGATCAAGTCCACTGATAGCATTTAACAACAAAGCATTATCTTTAACATTGCGCGTAAATGGTCCAATCTGATCTAAGCTGGACGCAAAAGCAATTAAGCCGTAACGGGAAACGCGGCCATAAGTTGGCTTAACTCCGACAATTCCGTTAAAAGCTGCCGGCTGCCGAATCGAACCACCGGTATCAGAACCTAATGCAGCCAAAACTTCACCACCGGCTACCGCTGCAGCTGAACCACCAGAAGAACCACCGGGAACTTTAGTTTGATCCCAAGCATTTTTGGTTATCTGAAATGCTGAGTTTTCGGTTGAACCGCCCATCGCAAATTCATCCAGATTAGTCTTACCGATCGTAACTGCCTGCTGAGCCGCCAATTTTTCCATTACGGTTGCATCATAAATCGGCTGAAAGTTTTCCAAAATTTTGCTGGCAGCCGTTGTCCGTAAATTTTTGGTAACGATATTATCTTTGATTGCCAATGGAATACCAGCCAAAATATTAGCCGGATCGATTCCCTGCTGATCGAGTTTTGCAGCCTGATCCAAAGCAGCCTGTTCATTTAGTGTTAAAAAAGCTGCTAATTTTTGATCGCGTTCTTTGATCGTTGTCAATGTTTCTTTGACCAAGTCAGTCACACTGACTTCTTTTTTGACCAGCAAGTCATGCAAACTTGCTAAATCCTGCTTAAAGTAATCCATTACTTATGCTTCCCCGCTTTCATCGATAATTGCTGGTACTTTGATGTAACCATCCTGACTGTCAGGTACATTTTTCATCAGTAAATCACGGTCAACACCCGGTTGAGCAGTATCGGGACGCAAGACATTTTTGGCGTCGGTAACATGCGATGTAACCGGAACATCAGTCGTATCGACCTCACTTAGTTGTTGTACCATCTTAATGATTTCATCCATTTGTCCAGTGAATTTTTGGAGCTCTGTTTCGGAAAAAGCGAGTTTTGCTAAGCCCGCAACGTGTTTAACTTCCTCTGCATTAATTGCCATTTCTACTCCTTCTTTCCCTACGATAATTTTATTCTAGCATAAGTTTTTAACTTACTGACCACTAACTGAAAAAGTCTTTGTTTTTTTTATCAATAACTACCAAAAACATGAGTATAGTAAGTACTTTGTTTGGCTGTTTTAGCCAAGAAGCTTTGGATATCACCATCACTGCCTTTTACGGTAATATCAATCGGAATCCCACTTGGCAGGTAATTGCGAGCGGCGGTTGCTAAATACTGCGTAAAAGCGGTAATTTCAGTTTCACTGTAAAATTGAGTGGTAATGTTGATATGCATCCCTTGCAGCTGTTTACCATTATATTCTGCCTGTGCGGTCACCCCAGCTAAATTAGGGAAGAAGTTTTGAACTTGCTTCTTGAAACTTTCAAAAGAAGTTTCATCGTTATCATTAGGCAGTGATGAATTGGCCGTTGTTGGCAAAACATAACTCTTCGTATCCAAATTTTGCCACGAATTAATAGTACTGCCGCTTTTAACATAGGTATATGAATAAAACGATCCGCCAACCAGACTATCATTGCCAGCTTGTTGGAACATGGCAATCATAATCGGAACATTATTCCCGACTTTACCGCTTGATCGCAGCCGTTGCAAAACTTTGACTGCTGCCTGTCGGCCTTCTGCAATCATTTTATCTTGCGGAATATTGGTCGTAAAGGTAGCACCATACTGTTCCTTTTGATAATAGTCTTTTCGATTCATACCGATTCCAATCGTAATTCCTGACAAAACAAGCTTGCCATTTTCCTGTTTCATATAATCCTGTTCTTCTAATTGCTGAACATAAATTGGATTACGTTTGTTTGGATCAGTCTGACCATTATCTTCAGGATTAAGTCCTAAACTATTTGATTTAGACTGCCGATCCAACCATTTTTCAACAGTAGCTGATGATAATAACTGACCTTCACGGAAAACATAATCTTTGGGTGAATATTTAGTTTTAGATAGCTGGGTCAAACCATTTTCAAAACTCTTTAGATTCAATAAATTATCTGAGTTCTGCGAAATGCCCACTCCGCGTGCTTTGCTGGTCAGATATCGGCCATTGCTAATTACATTTTGATACTGATCGCTATTAGAGCTGCCTGTGATTTGATATCCGCTTGAACTGCTTTTACTGCTGCTGCTGTTATTTGCCGATTTACTACTGCAGCCAGCCAGCAAAAGTGCCAGCACCGCTCCGATAAGAATCCCGGTTTTTTTCACTTTTTATGCCTCCATTAATTCGATAAACCTTGCTTCGTCAATTATCTGTACCGCTAGCGATTCAGCCTTAGTCAATTTACTGCCAGCATCTTGACCAACAACTAACAAATCAGTTTTAGCCGATACATTGCCGGTAACTTGAGCACCATGATTTTCCAACCATTCTTTGGCTGCTGAACGCGTTAATTGCTGCAATTTACCGGTCAACACCACGCGCTTTCCGGTAAAAAAGTTAGCTTGCGTTGCGACAGGTGCAGCTCGCAGATACTTAAAGTTAACTCCCACACTACGAAGTTCTTCAATCAGCTGCTGGACTTCTTGATTAGCGAAATACGTTACCACACTTTGGGCAATTACCGGCCCAATTGAAGCAATTTCCGCAATTTCTGTTTCGGTCGCTTTCATTAGGTTATCAATACTGCCAAAATGTTCCAAAAGCAGTTTGGCTGCTTTGCTGCCAACATGACGAATTCCCAAACCAAATAATAATCTTTCCGCCGAATTTTGCCGGCTGGTTTCGATTGCCGCCAATAAATTCTGTGTTGATTTTTCTTTAAATTTATCAAGTTGTAATAATTCGGCTGCGGTTAAACGATATAAATCAGCAACATCAGCCACCAGCTTTTTTTGGTATAGCTGCTCAACAATTCTTGGTCCCAACCCGGCAATTTCCATTGCATTGCGAGAAGCAAAATGAATGATGCTTTCTTTAATTAAAGCTGGACATTTCGGATTAATGCAGCGTAAGGCAACTTCTTCGTCTAAATGAACCAATTCAGCCTGACAAATCGGACAGCGCTGTAATATTTCCGTTGGCTGTAATTGCTCCGGCCGTTTGCTTAATACTACCTCAGAAATTTCGGGAATAATATCACCAGCCTTATGCAACTTGACGGTATCACCAACCCGAATATCTTTTTCCAGCAAATAATCTGGATTATGCAGCGATGCCCGGCTAACCGTAGTGCCAGCTAAACGAACCGGATCCATCACCGCGGTGGGAGTTACAACTCCAGTGCGACCAACAGTCCATTCGATCTGGCGAACGATCGTTTCTTGTTCATCTGGGGGAAACTTGTACGCAATTGCCCAGCGCGGTGCTTTGACAGTATTGCCAACTTGTTGGTGAACTGCCAGAGAATTGGCTTTTAAGACAATCCCATCAATATCATATGGCAAAGTCGGCCGTTTAGATTGATATTCATTTAAGTAAGCATTAATTTGAGCATGCGTTTGCGCTACCCGCGACTCGGGATTAACTTTAAATCCCCAAGCTGACAATTGAGAAATTACTTCACTTTGTGTTTTTAAGCCAAAATTTTCCGGCTGCATTAGATAATAGATAAAGGTACTTAAATGACGCCGGGCTGTAATCCGTGAATCAAGCTGGCGCAGACTGCCAGCCGCAGCATTTCGTGGATTAGCAAAAATTGGCTGGCCGGCTTCTTCTCGCTGCTGATTCAACCTGACAAACGCTTTTTTTGGCATATAACATTCACCGCGAACTTCAAGTGAAACGGGTTCTGTTAACCGTAATGGAATTGATTTGATCGTTTTTAAATTGTTAGTAATATCTTCGCCAATGATTCCGTTACCGCGAGTTGAACCTTCTACAAAAACCCCATCACGATAGATCAGCGAAATTGCCAAACCGTCAATTTTTAACTCACAATTATATTCCAGAGCATCTTCCGTTTGTTGCTGCAAACGCTGATCAAATTCAAACAATTCTGCTGGTGAAAAAACATCCCCGAGCGATAACATTGGTATTTCATGGGTTTTCTTTTGAAAACTGGTCAAAACCTGCCCGCCGACTCGCTGCGTAGGTGAGTCAGGAGTTATCAGTTGCGGAAAAGTTTTTTCCAGCTGTTGCAGCTGCTGATACTTTTGATCATAAACTTGATCAGCAACGCTTGGAGCATCTTCAACATAATATTGCTGGCTCCAAAGATTCAGCTGCTTTTTCAATTGGTCAATTTGTTTAGCTGCTGTAGCTTTATCCATCTGATTTCCTCCCTGCCTTCTCAATCTTGTTTTTTAGTTATCGGCGCAAAAGCAGCTAACAGTCGTTTAATTCCTTTGCCGGTAAAAGCAATATCTAATTCTAAATCCTCACCAGTTCCATTAACCTTGACAATCGTTCCGGTTCCCCAAGCTTTATGCCAGACCTTGTCGCCGATTTGCCAACTGTTTCTTTCAGCTCCAGTTCCTTGAGTGACCGGTTGAGCTGTTTGCCGCGGTCCATTGGCAAAAGTTTTCCCTGATGAAATTGAATTTTTCTTATTCGTCATATGTGAACGTTGCGTCCAAGAAGAAATTGTTGTCGCAGTTGCCTGCTGATTTTCACTGATGAGTAATTCCGGTTCGATTTCTTTAATAAATCGTGAAACCGGATTGGTCTGTTGGCGGCCATACAGCATTCGCGCAAGCGCGTTGGTCAAAAAGAGCTCTTTTTTAGCCCGCGTAATTCCTACATATGCCAAGCGCCGTTCTTCTTCCAATTCATTTTCGTTGAATGAAGCACGACCTAACGGGAAAATGCCTTCTTCCAATCCGACTAAAAAGACTACTGGAAACTCTAGCCCCTTAGCCGCATGCAAAGTCAACAAAGCAACTTCATCACTATTTTCAGCAAGTGAATCTTGATCTGACATTAAAGCCAAATCAGCCAAGAAATCAACAAACTGATCACTTTCTTCGGTTTCCGGCTGCCAATGCTGATCAAATTGCTGAGTTACCGACAAGAACTCGTCCAAGTTTTCCAACCGACTTTGATTTTCCAAATTTCGGGTAGCTTTTAAAGCTGCTCGATAACCGCTATGATCCAAAATTGCTTCCGTTAATTCAGTAACATTAACCTCTTGCTGTAACTGATGCAATTGATTGATCATCGTTGCAAATTTGACCAATTCACGCGCAGCTTTTCCAGAAATATTGGCTAGAGTCGGATTCTGAGCCGCCTCTAGTAATGAAATCTGTTGTTGTGCCGCCAAATCTGCTAATTTTTCAAGGCTGGTGTTGCCAATTCCTCGTTTTGGTTCATTCACAATCCGATTAAAGCTTAGCGAATCTGCCGGGTTGGTAACCAACTGCAAGTATGCTAAAACATCCAGAATCTCCTTGCGATCATAAAATTTATGTGCTCCGACAATTCGATAAGGAATATTCGACTTAATGAAAGCTTCTTCAATCGTTCGTGATTGTGCGTTAGTTCGATATAGTACGGCAAAATCTGAATAATGAAAAGCTTGTTGTTGTTTTAACTGCTGAATTTGTCGAATTACAAAATAAGCTTCGTCATTAGCTGTCTGTGCTCGATAATAGTGGATTCGATCGCCTTCGTTATTTTCAGTCCATAATTTTTTAGCCTTCCGGTTAATGTTATTTTTAATAACGTCATTAGCGGCCTGTAAAATCACCTTAGTCGAACGATAGTTTTGTTCTAGCTTAACAACCCGCGCATTAGGGTAATCCTTCTCAAAATCCAAAATATTACGCATATCAGCCCCGCGCCAACCATAGATACTCTGGTCAGCATCACCAACTACACATAAATTGTGGGAACCAGCAGCTAATTTGGTAACTAGTTCATATTGTGCCTGATTAGTATCTTGATATTCATCGACATGTAAGTATAAAAATTTTCGTTGATAATATTGTAAAATTTCTGGTTCTTGATCAAATAATTGTAGAGTCAGCATAATTAAGTCATCAAAATCAACTGCCTGATTTTGTTCTAAGCCTTGTTGATACAGTTGATATGCTTGAGCAGCCGTTTTATCAAAAACACTTGTCGCCTGCTTAGCAAATTCTTTTGGGGTCAACAATTGATTTTTAGCCTGTGAAACAACTCCCAACAAAGCGCGGGGATCAAACTTCTTTGAATCAAGATTCAATTCAGCCAGTACCCGCTTCATCAAAGTTCGCTGTTCACTTGTCCCGACAATTGTAAAAGCCCGCTGGTAACCCAACTTATCAATATCGCGGCGCAAAATCCTGACACATAAAGCATGAAAAGTTGATACCCAAACGTCTTGAGCAGCATCACCCAACAATTGGCTGACACGCTCACGCATTTCACGTGCAGCTTTATTGGTAAAAGTAATTGCCAAGATATTCCATGGATTAACTCCAATCGCCTCGATCAAATAAGCGACTCGATGCGTCAAAACCCGCGTCTTGCCACTACCAGCCCCCGCGATCACCAACAGCGGCCCTTCTGTCTGGCGTACTGCCTCTTGTTGTTTGTCATTTAATCCGCTCAATAGTTCTGTGGCTTCCAAAATCTTCAATCCTCTCTTGAATCCAATCAATTCCCATTATAACAAAATTAAAAGCAAGCTTCTTTAAAAAAAGATGAAGCTTGCCGATAAAATTAGTTATTTTTTGTTGCACCGCTGTCTTGCCAAATTCCGGTAGCATCGATCTGCTGCTGCAGCTCCAACAAATTATTACCAGAAACCAGTAAGTACCCGACTGTTTGTTGCTGTGCCATCTTGGGATAACGATAAAAACGATAATGCCAGTTGGTCTTTAAGACCCACTGCGTTCGCAAAGCTTCCAAGTCAGCTGTCTGCAGCTTGACCATGATTGTCGGCTGTAACAAATCAGCCGGTTCCAACGGCATTTTAGCCAAAGCTTTGATATGCTGTTCAAACATCGAAACATTTGCCCCGCGATCAAATACATATCCGGTTGGGTGCAAAGTCGGAACAATCTTCTTAACGTAAATAGCTCCACTTTCGGTAATAAAAAAGGCAATTTCCAATGCCCCGACATAATGCAGATTTTTAGCAATTTCATTGGCTAATTTATTAATTTCCGCTTTAACTGCTGAATCAAACTCACCACCAACACTGGTTTCAAATAACCGTCGCTGGCGATAATGATTTTCGACCAAAGGAAACGGCTGCAGGTTTCCCTGATCATCTTTGACCACTAGCGCTGAAATTTCATATTTAAATGGAATCCACGCTTCTAGTACAAACGTACCACGATCAATAAAATCAGCACAACGAGCTATGTCACTTTGCTTGGCAATCAGCTGTTGGTACCTATGACCAAATTCCTTTTGAATCGGCTTGATGATGCATGGATACCCAATTGAACTGACTGCTTGGTAAACGTCATCCAAGCTGACAATTGTCGCATAAGGAGCAATATTAATATTCAATTGTTCCAAAAATGCCCGCTCTAATAAACGATCTTGTGCGATTTCCAAAGCATCTTTTCCTTGCGGGACCCGTGTAAAACGTTGTAGGAAACCAATAATTTCAGCTGGAATTTGATCCGAAACATAAGTAACCACGGCACATCTTTCAGCAAAATCTTGTAATTTTCCACGATCTTGATAAGAACCGATGATTCCCAAGTCAGCTTCTTGGACAGTCGGCGATCCCTCATTGGAACTATAGGCTATGACTTTAAAGCCCATTTTTTTTGCAGTTTCAGCTAACATGATTCCATTGGGGCTTTCACCAATTATTCCAAGGGTATCTCCTGGAAATAATATCTCATTAGTCATATTTTCACTACTTTCTATCTTACTAAAACATCAAATCAATCATTGTTTGTTTTCAAAATCATTTTAACATAAGAATGCAATTTGATTATTTAATATTTCTCAAAAACTGAAAATCCTTTTTGACAAAAAATATTCAAAAAAAGAGCACTGGATTTTATCCAGGCCCGCAAATTATTTAACCGCCCGCTTGAACAGTTACTTCTGTTCAGTCAAGCCAGCCTTACCCTTTAAAATCACATTCAGCAATACTGACGACAAACTAGCCACAACAATTCCGTTGCCCAAGAAAAGCTGTGCTGTTCGCGGTAAAAATTCAAATAAAGTCGGATAAACCGAAACACCTAATCCCAGCCCCAAAGAAACGGCTACAATCAGCATATTACGTTGATCACTAAAGTCAACTTGAAAAAGCATTCGAATTCCTTGAACACTGATCATCGAAAACATTACCAACATTGCTCCGCCTAAAACTGATGTCGGAATAATTGTTGCAAAAGCGCCAATTTTCGGAATTAATCCCATCAGCATCAGTAAACCAGCTGACCAATAAATCGGCCGCTTAGTTTTAATGCCGGATAATTGCAGCAAACCAACATTTTGAGAAAAGGTCGTATATGGAAAAGTATTAAAGATACCACCCAGAATTTGCGCCAATCCTTCTGCTCGATAGCCGCGTTTCAAGTCTTCAGCGGCAATATCTTGTTTTAAAATACCACCTAAAGCGAAAAAAACGCCGGTTGATTCAACCATCGAAACCAAGGCAATGATAATCATTGTAATTGAAGATGACCATTCAAATTGCGGTAAACCAAAGTAAAAAGGTTGGGGAAAATGAAACCAGCGAGCCTGAGCAATTGGTGCTAACGAAACAGTTCCCATCGCCAAAGCAATGATTGTTCCAGCTGCCAAACCAATCAAAACCGCAATTGAACTTAGAAAGCCTCTGCCCCAACGTTGTACGGCCACAATTATAATAACTGTCAAGAAGCTTAAGAACAGATCATTCAAACTGCCAAAACTTTTAACAGTGGCATCGCCACCGCCCATATTTTGTACGGCAATTGGAATCAGCGTCAGACCGATCACAGTGATCAGTGTTCCAGTAACTACTGGCGGGAAAAGCTTTTTAATCCGTGAAAACTGACCAGCTATCAAGAAAACAAAACATCCGGCAACAATAATTGCCCCATACATTGTTCCAATCGTAAATTGTTTGCCAATCATTTTTAACGGCTCAACAGCTTGGATTGCGCATCCTAAAACTACTGGCAGACCAATACCAAAATAACGATTTCGTAATAATTGCAATAAAGTAGCTAAACCACACATAAAAATATCAATCGATACTAAATAAGTCATCTGTTCGCTGTTAAATTTAAGTGCTGTTCCGATCAGTAATGGCACCGCAACCGCACCAGAATACATTGCCAGTAAATGCTGCAACCCTAACACAGCAGATTTGCCTTGTGAAACTTGTCGGTTAACTTCCTCAGCCATTATAATTTTCCCCCACAAAATGTACTTGATTATCTGCAAATGATGCAATCTTAGCCAGTGATTCTAAATGAATACCCTGATCTGTAATTCTTTTTGCTCCAGCTTGAAATGATTTCTCAATTGCAATTCCAACGCCAACAACTTGAGCGTTTGCTTGCTGACAAATTTTCAATAATCCATTAACAGCTTCGCCATTAGCTAAAAAATCATCAATAATCAAAACATGGTCACTAGCTGGTAAAAATTTGCTTTCAACCGTAATCGTATTCTCTATTTTTTTGGTATATGAGTAAACTTTTGCACTATATAACTCATTTGGCATCGTACTGCTTTTTTGTTTTCGTGCAAAAAGCACCGGAACATGCAGTAATAACCCAGTCATAATTGCCGGAGCAATCCCTGAAGATTCAACTGTTAAAATTTTAGTGATTTTTTGTTCACCAAATAGTTTCACAAACTCTTTGCCGATGTCTAACATTAAATCCGGATCAATTTGATGATTAAGAAATTGATTAACCTTTAACACATTTCCCGGTAAAACTAATCCTTCTTGTCTAATCCGTTCTTCCAATATCTTCACACTGACTCCGCTCCTTTAAAAAAATAAACAGCTTCTTTCACCATAAGTAAAAGAAGCTGCTGCTCCTAAATCGCTTTACTTATAGTCCAAAATTTACGGTTTTGGGTAGGAACTTGCCATCCATATCATGGCGATTATATAAGCAACAACATTGAGATTACCATACATTTATCAGAAACTCAACTTTCAATATTCGGTTTTTATTGTTTGTCATATTTATTTAGCTGATATTCTTGAATTAAATTAATCAATTTCTGAGCATATCCAGGATCAGTCGCATAACCATGCTGCTGCAATGCCTGCGCTGCCTGTTGATAATTTTGGGCGGTTAAAACTGCACGATAATGCTGATGATCCCAAGCAGTCCCGTTAACAAATAATTTAGTGTGTGCTGTAATTGAATCATTCCAGTTTTGATAAACAGCAAAACGGGCCGTAACTTTTATCCACTGACCATTAACATATTCGCTGGTCGTCAATAATTTAGAACCCGGTTGATCACTTTTGACTCCAAATAAATTATAATATTTGCTGGCCAGTTCGCTTTGACCCCAATCAGATTCCAAAGCAGCCTGCGCCAACGTGATGCTCGTCAATAAATGATATTGCTGCTGTTGCTGCTGAGCCGCCGGTAAAATTTTTTCAATAAACTGCCGTTTTTGTTGATCACTAATTTGTGAAGTCGTCGGTGTATTGCTTGACCATTTTCCAATCAAACTGAGTGTCAGCAAAAAAACTAACCCTCCCAGTAACAGTACCAGCAAGAAACTGCTGAGTCGCAATTTACCACGCTCAAACCAGAAACCGCTTTTACTGGAACGCCGCTTAACCTTGCGTCTGGGTTTACGTTTTTTTCTTGCTGTCATCTTTTCATCTCACAATCATGATTTTCGTTGGAAACGCAATAATAGCGGTTCACTGATCATCGGTGCGATAATTGCTGCAGCTATCGCTTCCGGTACTCCATTTGTCCCGATTACTGTCAACAAATACGGTAATAAAGCTTTCGTATCAATTTGATACAATATCTGTGATTTTGATTGGTAAAAAAGATAAATCTGACCTAGAACTAAAATAGTATTTGTTAATGACCCTAAAATAGCTGCCGGAATCATTGCTATCGCTTGGTGACGAACTTTATTTTTCAATAATTTGAAAACTTCACCAGCTACTACCCCGATCATCACTCGTGGCAAAATAGCTACTAACGGATTAACAAAAACGATTGTTGCCAACGGACTGGTTGGCCATACAAAAGCGCGAATAAAAGTTATCAGTCCCCAAATTCCGCCGACAATTGCTCCATCAAGCGGTCCTAAAATAAAAGCCGCTACGATTACCGTAATGTGAATTAAAGTTAAATCAAGCGGTCCCAACGGTATATACCCAACCAAAGGAACGAAATTTTGTACCAAAATAATTGCTGTAAAAAAAGCCAAGATTACTAGCCGTTTAGTTTTTTTAGATCGCACTGCCTGTCCACTCCCTCCAGAACTTGCTGGCGTTATTATAACATAATCTTTTATACAGGCAATGAAGTTTCTTATTTAATAAAAAAAGCCGACTGCTGTATTATCAGCAAATCGGTTTTAAAGTTTACTTAAATCTAAAGTTCGTCTAAACCTTCTTCAGAAACAATATCAGTTGTCTGACGTAATACTCGTTTAAAAATTGCTAAATCCTTAGGAGCGATTTCATCTTCCAAGCGGGTTTCCAAGCGCTGCCAGAATTCCTCATTTGTTTCCAGCATCTGACGATACTTATCAGTTACCAATAAATGAGTAACTCGACGGTCAACATCATCAAGCCGTTTTTCGATCAAGCCCATCTTCATCAACTTTTTAATATGGTAATTGGTATTAGGAGTTGACTGATCCAGCAATCTGGAAATCATTCCAATTGTTGGTTCCTTAAGCTGATAGATCGCTTCCAAATAATAAACATCAATAGCACCTAAGCGCTCAAAATCGGGATCATTTTGTCGATGTTCATATAGGCGTAAGATTTGGGTTAAGTTAGTTAAAGATTTTTGAAGTGTGATCAATTTTCTGCCTCCGAACATTTAAAATAATTTATATATAGCATAGACTACCATAATATACTAAAATAAATTGTAGTTGTCAAGTTTTAAAACAAAAGCACAACTTTTTGTTATAGCTTTTATATGTATATTTTACACTAACCAACTGAAAATATCTAAAAATAAGCCTTGCAGATTAAAAAAGCCGATTATCTGATTCTATAACGCTGCCTTGCAACATTATTACAATATTTAATTATCGTAAATTTGTTTTATTAAGCCAAACTGGCTTGTTGGTTTTAATTAAAAACAAAATAGTTTTTTAAGCTGTTTATTAATTAAAATTTGGTATAAGATAAAGCAAATCTTATTAGTCAGCAATATTCACTAAAATTTTTTCTAGTTTTAAAAACAAATATTATTCTTTTTTTAATTCTGTATGTTTAGTATATATAAAAAAATAGGTTGAAGCAAAAAAAACGGCTCCCCTCAACCTAACTTTTTAAATAATTAATTAATTAAAATTGATTCTGGACTGTTATCGCGTTCAATTAACCCTTAAGAGACGAATTGTTACAATTTCAAGTCAATTCACTAATCAATAATCTTTTCTGCGTGATAATGAGTCCCAGCTAAAGCAGTATTTAATTCTGCTAAACTGGCATGACCATTAAATACTGCCTGTTTGTCAGCCAAACTAACTTTGACATCACTAACTCCAGCTAATTTTTGAAATGAATTCTGAACTTTATCAACGCATCCGCTGCACTTCATCCCTGAAATAACTACCTTTTCTTGTTCCATTTGAACTACCTCCTTAAATTTTATCAACTACGCTAATTTAACATGTCGTAACCGTAATGCATTCAAAACCACAGAAACTGAACTAAAACTCATGGCTGCTCCGGCTAACGCTGGATTAAGCAATGGGCCTCCCAATAAATACCAGCCGCCTAAAGCAATCGGAATCCCCAAGGTATTGTAGGCAAAAGCCCAAAATAGGTTTTCTTTAATATTTTTAAGCGTCTTTTTGCTCAATATAACTGCCTGTAATAATTCATGCAAATTAGAATGCATCAAAACAATATCTGCAGAATCTACGGCAATGTTGGTCCCATTGCCAATTGCAATCCCAACATCTGCTTGAGCTAACGCTGGAGCATCATTAATTCCATCACCAACCATTGCAACTTGTTGTCCCTTTTGCTGTAATTGTTGAATTACCGCTGCTTTTTGAGCTGGCAGAACCTCACTGACCACTTCACCAATTTGTAATTGAGCAGCTATTTTTTGCGCAATTGCCTGCTTATCACCAGTCAGTAAAACTGTTTTCAGTCCTAACTGCTGCAACCGTTGAATTACCTCGGCAGCTTCTGGTCGTAATTGATCTGCAATTCCCATTAAACCAATAACTTGCGTTTGATCAGCAATAAAAACTGTGGTTTCTTGACCAGCAGAAGTACCTTTCAATTCTCCGTTAAAAACTCCTTGCTGTTCGAGCAATTTTTGACTGCCTAAATAATACTTTTGTCCCGCAAGTATTCCGCTGACTCCCAGACCGGTCCAAGTCTTAAACTCTCTGACCGGCAATAATGGTTTGCCTTCAGCTTTTTTTAAAATTGCTGTTGCCAGTGGATGATTGGTGTTTTGTTCCAAACTTGCAGCAATTTGCAACAGTTGATCTGTCGTTATTTTAGCGTTCGCCGTTAGTGAAATAACTGCCGGATTTCCTTGAGTCAAAGTTCCAGTTTTGTCGAAAACGACTGTAGTTAGCCGGGCTAATTGCTCCAGAGCCGGGCTATTTTTAAATAAAATCCCATTTTCAGCTCCTTTGCCACTGCCGACCATCAAAGCTGTTGGAGTAGCCAAGCCTAACGCACATGGGCAGGCAATTACCAAAACAGCTACAAAAATTTGCAGTGCAAACTCAAAAGATTGTCCTGCCAACAACCAGCCAAGCAACCCCAAGGCCGCAATTTCTAAAATTATCGGTACAAAATAAGCCGCAACTTGATCTGCCAAACGAGCAATCGGTGCTTTGGTTGCCTGAGCATCACTGACCAACTTAACAATTTGTGCTAAAACCGTTTTTTCACCCACTTGGCTAACTTGCATCGTAATCTGCCCCAGTTGGTTTTGCGTACCCCCGATAACTTTATCACCACTGTTTTTAGTTACCGGTAAACTCTCACCGGTCAGCATTGCTTCGTCAATCGT
The DNA here is from genome assembly GCF_001435235.1 of Liquorilactobacillus ghanensis DSM 18630. Taxonomy (GTDB): domain Bacteria; phylum Bacillota; class Bacilli; order Lactobacillales; family Lactobacillaceae; genus Liquorilactobacillus; species Liquorilactobacillus ghanensis. The sequence goes on from NZ_AZGB01000025.1 coordinate 54,710, forward strand.
TGTTTGGCCGGTTAACACCACTCCATCTGTTGGAATTCGTTGACCGGATTTAACCAACAGTCGATCTCCCGGTTTAATTTCTGTCAATGGTACTGACTTACAAGTTCCATCATTTTGAAGCAGTTCAGCTTGTGGTGGTACCAGCTGCAGCAACGAGGTAAGCGAAGCAGCAGCCCGCTGTTTGGCAACAAACTCCAAGTATTTACCTAACATAATCAAAGCTAAAATCAACGCTGCCGTTTCATAATAAAGATATTGTTCATGGTTCGTTACGACCAACCGAATAGTATTAGCAACACTCGCCAATAAAGATGACCAAGTTCCCAATGCTACTAATGAATCCATATTGGGATGCCCACGCAACAATGACCGGAAACCACCGATCCAATGATCACGGCCAAACCAAAACACCGGCAATGTTAACACTAATTCCGCTAATGCTAATTTAAGCGGTGAAGCAGCTAAACTATTAGGCAGCGGCAGTCCTGCCATTGGTGCCATTGCCAAATAAAGCACACTTACAGCAAACAATATTGCACCAATCAGTTTATTTCTCATTGTCATTTGCTGCTGTTTTTTTTGTTGTTGAACCTTTTTTTCGTTTTCAGCAGCTGACTGTTGCAATTGTGCCTGATACCCAGCTTGTTCGACAGCCGCAACAATTTGTGCAGGTTTTAACTTACCAGTGTCATAGGCTACCCGCATCTTTTCAGTTGCTAAATTAACATTGGCTTGTGCAACTCCTGGCAGACAATTCACCGCTTTTTCAACAGTCTGAGCACAACTGGCACAAACCATACCGCCAATTTGATATTGCTCCTGCTTCATTCAGCCACCTCTTTTCTTTACTAATTATAGCGCAGAGGTTTACTTGTGTAAACGAAAACTAACATTTTTCGCTAACTTCAGCCGTGGAACTGCAGGCTTGATGCATCCCGGGCAGACAATCGCACGGCAATTCATCGGGAGCTGTGGGATACTTTTTAGTTAATTCTTGTTGTAACTGCTCAATATCCCCCTTCGCCAAAGGAAATTGTTGAATGACCTGCAGCAAAGTTGTTCCCACATGATGCTGACAAATCTTTTGAAAAACACCTAAAGCCATCAAATTAATTGCTTCTTGTTCATTAATTGCCGGATGATAAATAAAGCTCCGTCCTTGCGTTGTTGTCCGCAAAACCTCTTTTTGAACCAATCGTCGCAATAAAGTTTTGACGGTTGCTTCTTTCCAACTTTTCTTTTGCTTTAAATTATCAATAATTTTGCGACTGGTAGCGGTTTGCAAAGTCCAAACTACTCGCATAATTTCCCATTCAGCGTCACTAATTTCAACGGCTTTATTATTATTCATAATAGTTCCTTTCTTGCATTATTAATCTGTAGTTGTTAATTTTTTAATATCACTATTTTCAAACATCGGCTGCCGGCTTGCAAAAAAATCAGCTCGACAAACTTTCTTCTGCTGTAATTCTACTACGTGATTGCATTTGTTGCTCAGATAATCACTTGAAAGTTCGTCCAGATGTTAAATAAATTCAATTAGCACTTATTGTGAATTATTTGGAAAAATAGTCTTAATAAGTGTAATCGGGTCTTTCACCGTAATATTCAAGTTTTCAGCAAAAAAGCCTTCTGTTGCTTTTATTTATTAGCATCCCTGAATCAAGCAACCATGCCTATCAGACACCTAATACTATAAAAACAATTTGAAGGCAATAAATTTAATTCACAACAAATTTAAGCTACTTTAATTTTCTTGATCGAACAATTGCAAGGTCGCAATTCTACCAACAGCTTCAACTAATTTTGCCGGTGATACCAGCAGACCGATCCGGACATATTGATCACCTAAAGTACCAAAACCCTTTCCAGGAGCAACTGCCACGTTAACTTTATCCAACAATAAATCAGCAAATGACTCACTAGTGTAACCCTTAGGAACTGGCATCCACACATAAAATGTTCCTCGTGGTACAAAAGCCCGCCAGCCAATCTTCAAAGCTGCTTCTACAAATGCATCCCGGCGTTTTTGATATAAAGCTACCAACTGTTGAATCTCAGCTTCAGCTTGTGGTGATGTCAAAGCGGTAATACCTGCTTCTTGAATTGCAGGAAAAACACTAACAAACAAATGATCTTGAATTAAATTCAAAGCTGAAATTATCGATTGATTTCCAACTGCAAAAGCTAATCGCCAACCAGCCATATTAAAAGTCTTAGAAAAAGTATAAATTTCAATTCCAACATCCTTGGCACCAGCAGCTTGCAAAAAGCTTGGATTTTGATACCCATCAAAACCTAACGCTCCATACGCAAAATCGCTGACAATGCCTAAATGATGTCTTTTGGCAAAAGCAACTGTTTTTTGATAGAATTCTGGAGTTGCTGCCGCCCCGGTTGGGTTATTAGGATAATTCAAATACATAAATTTAGCTTTTTTGGCTGCTGATAAATCAAAATTATCATAATCCGGCAAAAAATTATTTTTCTCCAGCAATGGAAAGGTTTGGTAATTAACTTGGCCTAATGCTGCTCCAGAAAGATAGTCTGGATACCCCGGATCTGGCAGTAACATTGTATCTCCAGGATTCATCAATGCCCATGGTAACTCTACCAAACCAATCTTAGAACCACCCAAGATAGCAATTTCTTTATTTGGATCAACCTTAACTCCATAATGCTGCTGATAAAAATCAGCTGCTGCTTGCTTCAAAGATGCCAAGCCGGAAAAAGGCGAGTACTTGTGGTTGATTGGTTTTGCTGTAGCTTGCTGCATCGCTTTTACTATATAATTAAAAGTTGGTTGATCAGGGTTGCCTTGACCCAAATTGATAACATCATTGCCGGCTTTTATTTTTGCGTTAACTTTTTTTACTAAATTTGCAAAAAACTGATTGGGCAATGTATTTAATAGCTGAGACTGTTGAAAAAACATCCGTGATCGCTTCCTTGTCGTTTTAGACATTATTATAACCCATTAAACTAATGTTTTAATGGCAAAATGTTGATTTCTTAAATTTAAATAAAAAAAAACCACCCATTGTCGCCAACAGATGATTTGCTTGCCAAAATTAACGTTTTGAAAATTGTGGTGCCTTACGAGCTTTCTTAAGACCTGGTTTTTTACGTTCTTTCATCCGTGAATCACGTGTCAATAAACCAGCACGTTTTAATACACCACGGAAATCAGGGTCGACTTCAAGCAAAGCACGAGCAATTCCATGACGAATAGCGCCTGCTTGACCTGAAAAGCCACCACCAAAAACATTAACCAAAACATCGTAAGAATCTTGGGTTTCAGTCACTTCAAATGGCTGTACCATAACTTCACGTAAATTTGCATAGGGAATGTATTCTTCTGCAGAATGGTCATTGATCGTAATCTTACCAGTACCCGGTACCAAACGAACGCGGGCAACAGAATTCTTACGACGGCCAGTTCCTCTGTATTGTACTTGAGCCAAATTCAGTCTCCTCCTAAATCAATTTTGTAATATCGAGTACTTCAGGCTGTTGAGCAGTGTGCTGATGATTTTCACCGCGATAAACACGCAATTTTTTCAACTGAGCACGACCCAAACTACCCTTAGGTAACATACCTTTGATTGACAGTGTCAATAATTTTTCAGGATCTTTCTGACGATAATCTCCTGCTGTTCTGCTCTTCAAACCACCTGGATGATCTGTATGATGATAATATATTTTCCGTTCTGCTTTGCGACCGGTTAAAGCCACTTTATCTGCATTGATAATAATTACAAAATCACCAGTATCAACATTTGGTGTAAAAGTCGGTTTATTCTTGCCACGCAAAACTGACGCAACGACTGCTGACAAACGTCCCAAAGGAACATCTGTTGCATCAACTAGATACCATTTACGTTCTACTTCGCCTGGCTTCGCAATATAAGTTGTACGCACGATTTCTTCCTCCATTTTTATATGCTTGTTTGACACGCATAATAAGTTTCCGGGGCCTACTGTGGGGCAAACAATACCAAATTTAATTTTACGTTTTTTCCCTACTAATGTCAATCGTTATTCACTAGTTTATCCGGTTGGTAAACAACTTCTTTTAAATATAATCCGCTTGCCGGAGCGGTCACACGACATTGATTTCGATCTTTAACTTGATAAAGGCGCAAAAAATCATGAACCGGTCGGCGACGGCTACCAATTTCCAATAAGGCAGCGACCATGATCCGCACTTGATTATACAAAAAACCACTACCATAAAACTCAAAAATAATTTCATTTTCTTGCGGAACTTCTTTAACTTCCGCTGAATAAATTGTTCTGATGTGTGACTTAGTCTGACTACCGGCAGCTACAAAGCTCGAGAAGTCATGCGTTCCCACTACATCCTGAAGTGCAATTTTAATCAGATCAATCTCTAATGGATATTTATAATGACCAGTATAGAAACGTTTAAACGGATTAATTGCCTTAGTATGACTCACTCGATAAACATAACGCTTCCCATGAGCCGTAAACTGGGCGTGAAATTCAGAACTAACGTGTTCAGCAGTTTTAATTTCAATATCCAGTGGCAGCAAACTGTTCAAACCATTCACGATTCCCTGATCAGGGATATCATTGACCAAATCAAAATGGATAACCTGGCCTAGGGCGTGAACCCCAGCATCAGTTCTGCCGGAACCAAAAACATGCACATAATTGCTTCCTTTGTTCATCTGGTTAACGGCTTTTTCTAAGACCCCTTGAACTGTTCGCTGTCGTGGTTGAACTTGAAAACCGGCAAAAGCTGTGCCATCATATGCTAACGTCACTTTGTATCTAATTGTCAAAACTTTCTCTCTCTTTCTCAGCAAATTTTACCAGGTGCGCAATAAAAACATTATTACTGTGACTAACAAAAAAGCAAACATACTGAGCGTATCACGCAAACGCCACTGATTAACCCGATATTTCGTTCGCCCTTCGCCACCATGATAACCACGTGCTTCCATAGCCGTTGCTAAATCCTCTGCCCGATTAAAGGCACTGACAAATAATGGTATCAATAAAGGGACGACTGCATGCAGCCGTTGTCGTAAACTGCCAGTGTCAAAATTAACACCACGGGAACGTTGAGCATTCATTATTTTAGTAGCTTCATCAAGTAATGTCGGCACAAATCGCAAAGCAATCGACAGCATCAGCGACACCTCATAAACTGGAAAATGAATTTTTTTGAGCGGCTTAAGCAACGACTCAAGTGCCCCAGCAATTTCTAATGGCGGAGTTGTCAAAGTCAGCAGCGTTGACATAAAAATTATCAATACAAAACGAAAAAAAACATAGATTCCACTGATAATCCCAGTTTGGGTTAAAGAAAATGGACCCCATTGCCAGTAAACAGTTCCTCCACGACTAAAGAGAATTTGCAAAACTACGGTAAACAAAATCAACCAAATTAACGGCTGAACTCCCTTCCAAAAGAAGCTTAATTTTATTTTTGCAAGTAAAATACAGCCAGCAACAACCGCAAACATAAATAAATAAGTTAACCAATTATTTGCTAAAAAAATTATAATAATAAAATAAAAACTTAAAATTAATTTAGAACGGGGATCTAACCGATGAATAAATGAAGATCCTGGCAAGTATCTTCCCAAAAGGACTTTATTCAATTGCTGCTCCCCTCCTTTGGCAGCCACTTTGCCAACTGATCAGCTAATTGATCTTCAGTCAATGGCAATTCCTTAAATTTAAAATTTGACTGCTGCTGAATAGCAAAAGCAAGCTTAGCTGCATGCGGTAAATCCAAATGATGCTTGTGCAGCCATTCTGGCCGGCTGAATAATTTCCTTGGAGTCTGCTGAGCCATTATCTTGCCTTCCTCTAAAACAATAACTTGATCTGCATATAGGGCAACATCATCCATTTGATGAGTTACCAAAATTACCGTTAAGTCCTGCTGTTGTTTCAATTGCGCAAATAATTCCATGATTTCTTGATGCCCGCGCGGATCTAAACCAGCAGTAGGTTCATCTAAAACTAAAATCTGCGGTTGCATCGCTAGAATTCCAGCAATAGCTACCCGCCGCATCTGCCCACCGGATAATTCAAACGGAGACTGCTCCAAGACTGAAGCTGGCAGTTGAACCAGTTCAGCTGTTTTGCGAGCTATTTTTTCGGCTTCTGCAGGTGTTGCTCCAAAATTTTTCGGAGCAAATGCAATATCTTTTAATACCGTTTCTTCAAACAATTGTGCTTCTGGAAATTGGAAAACAACTCCGACTTGGCGTCGCAATTTCACCAATTCTTTATTCGTTGTAGTCGTAGTAATTAATTGGTCATTAACTGTCAATTCTCCGCTGGTTGGTCGCAATAGACCATTTAAATGCTGAATCAAAGTTGATTTACCACTGCCTGTATGACCAATTACTGCTGTATAACTATGTTCGGGAATTGAAAAAGAAACATCTGATAAAGCACGGTGGGCAAATGGTGTCGCTGGCTGATAAATGTAAGTTACATTTTTGAAATTGATTGACAAATCCAATCGACCATCCTTTGTTCAGTGTAGTATTGTGCAGGTACTTTAACGTGACGCTGAGTTAAGGCTGCTTTTATTTTTTCTGAAAAAGGAACAGCCAATCCCAGACTAACCAATTCTTTACCGTGAGCAAAAACCTGTTCAGGAGGAGCAGATTCAATTATTTTGCCATCATCTAAAACTACTACACGATCAGCCAAAGCAGCCTCATCAATATCATGAGTAATTGAAATAATCGTAAAATCATGCTGCATTTTTAACTCGTGAATTAATTGGATCACGTCGCGTCTGCCTTCTGGATCCAGCATACTGGTAGCTTCATCTAAAATTATAACTTTGGGTTGTAACGCGATTACTCCGGCCAGAGCGACTCGCTGCTTCTGACCACCAGATAAGTTAACTGGTTCCTGATCGGCAAATTGCAGCATGTTAACTCGCTGTAAAGCTGCTCTTACTCGCTGATGCATTAAATCATAGGGAACTGCTTGGTTCTCCAAGCCAAAAGCTACATCTTCAGCTACATTAGCACCAACAAACTGATTTTCTGGATTTTGAAAAACCATGCCAATTTTCTGACGAATTTCCCAAATGTTTTCAACATTCAGCTTTTGCTGATCTACAGTAATTGTCCCACTTTGCGGTTGTAAAAGACCATCGATCAGCCGAGCCAACGTACTTTTACCACTGCCGTTATGTCCAATAATAGCCACCCATTCATGGTTCTCAATCCGAAAATTGAAATCCTTAAATAAAAATTCAGCTTGTTGCGAATATTTAAAATTCAGCTGCTCAATCTCAATTATACTGCTTGTCATTTGCTCACCTCCGACAGTTTCACTTCTATAGCCCTTATCATAACATAATGTAATCTTTTAAGTTGCTCAAATTTTATCAAATTACGGACTTGCTTTTTTGATTTTTAAGTATGTATAAGTAAATGGCAAAGATAATTTAATAATCATCTTTGCCACTCAACTGATTTTTAATTACAACAAAAAAAATCACTTTTTATAACAAAGGTTTCACCATAATAGGCTACTTAGGACTAGACTTGGATCTTCCCCATCATCGTAACGCCCAGTTATTGTTATAAAAGTGACAAAAAATTTAATTAATCAACTAATTCCAAGACAACCATTTTAGCTGCATCACCACGACGTTCACTCATTTTTAAAATTCGAGTGTAACCACCGTTGCGATCCTTAAAACGAGGTGCAACTTCAGCAAATAACTTCTGTAATGCTGTCTGAACGATAACTTTATCTTCTTCTTCTTTAACATCAGCAATAACATCCATCATAAACGCAGCTGCTCGACGACGGGAAGCAAGATCGCCTTTTTTGCCCAGAGTAATCATTTTCTCAGCCGTCTTGCGAACTTCTTTAGCGCGAGCTTCAGTCGTCACAATTTTACCTTCAACCAGCAAATCCGTTGTCAAATTACGGAGCATTGCTCGACGATGTCCACTTGTACGACCTAATTTACGGTAACTCATTAAATTTCCCTCCCTTGTAAATTAATCTTCATGACGTAATGAAAGGCCAAGATCCACCAATTTATTCTTAACTTCTTCTAACGATTTGCGTCCAAGGTTGCGAACCTTCATCATATCAGCTTCTGACTTATTAGTCAGTTCCTGAACAGTATTAATTCCCGCACGTTTCAAACAGTTATAAGAACGAACAGACAAATCTAACTCTTCAATTGTCATTTCAAGCATTTTTTCTTTATGTGTTTCTTCTTTTTCGACCATGATTTCAGCATTCTTAGCTTCATCAGTTAAATCAACAAATAAGGTCAAATGCTCGGTTAAAATTTTTGCCGATAAACTGATAGCCTCACTTGGACTGATTGAACCATTTGTCCAAACATCTAACGTCAATTTATCATAATCATTTTTTTGACCAACACGTGTTTTCTCGACTTGATAATTGACACGTTCGATCGGGGTATAAATTGAGTCGATCGGCAAAACACCAATCGGCATATCATCAGCCTTTGCTTTATTCTCATCAGCTGAAACATAGCCGCGGCCCTTATTAGCATTCATTCTGACATGAAGTGAAGCTCCCTCAGCTACTGAACAAAGATACAGATGCTTATTCAGGACTTCAACTTCAGCGCTTCCCTGAATGTCTCCGGCTGTAACATCAAGCGGCCCTGTTACATCAATTTCTAGTGCCTGATCTTCTTCCGAATCGATTTTCAATGCCACTTTCTTTAAATTCAAAATAATTTGAGTAACATCTTCACGAACACCCTTGATTGTTGAAAATTCATGTAAAACACCATCGATTTGAATATTAGTAATCGCAGCACCAGGCAATGAGGAAAGTAAAATCCGACGAAGCGAATTACCCAAAGTTGTGCCATAGCCACGTTCTAATGGCTCGACAATAAATTTACCAAAATTAGGACTTTCTTCTATTTTGTGAATTTTTGGTTTTTCAAATTCGATCATTCTTATCTTTACCCCTTTCAAAACGCAACGTGCAATCTGGCGAAAACATTATGAAGATTTACCTCAAAATGAATGCTAACCATTATTAAACACGACGGCGTTTTGGAGGACGACATCCATTATGAGGAACCGGAGTAACATCGCGAATTGAAGTAACTTCCAGTCCTGTTGTTTGTAATGCACGGATTGCGGCTTCACGGCCAGAACCTGGTCCCTTAACAGCAACTTCAACAGATTTCATACCATGCTCCATTGATCCCTTGGCAGCAGCTTCAGCAGCCATTTGTGCAGCAAATGGTGTTGACTTACGGCTTCCCTTGAATCCAAGTGAGCCAGCTGAAGACCAAGCAACCGCATTTCCATGAACATCCGTAATCATAACTAAAGTATTATTGAACGTTGAATGAATGTGTGCTACTCCGCTTTCAATATTCTTTTTTACTCGACGCTTACGCGAAGTCTTTCTAACAGCCATTAACTATAACCCTCCTTTATTAATTATTCTTTTTACCAGTAATTGCTGTAACTGGGCCTTTACGTGTCCGTGCGTTGTTCTTGGTATTTTGACCACGAACAGGTAAATGACGACGGTGACGTAAGCCTCGGTATGAGCCAATTTCTGACAGACGTTTAATGTCTAAGCTGACTTCACGACGTAAGTCACCTTCAACCTTATAATGATCAACGGCTGCACGAATCTTATCTTCTTGTTCTGGAGCTAAGTCGCGAACACGAACATCTTCAGAAACTGCTGCTGCTGCTAAAATCTTTTTAGCTGTTGAATTACCGATTCCATAAATGTAAGTCAATCCAATCACGATTCGTTTGTCACGTGGTAGATCGACACCTGCAATACGAGCCATAACAATTACACCTCCTAATTTTTATTATCCCTGACGCTGTTTATGCTTGGGATTTGAACAAATAATCATAACACGGCCTTTACGTTTGATCACTTTGCAGTGTTCACACATTGGCTTTACTGATGGTCTCACCTTCATGAATTATACCTCCCGATAAATTTTGAAGTACAATTTATTTAAAGCGATAGGTAATGCGTCCCTTAGTTAAATCGTATGGAGACATTTCGACTGTAACTCGATCTCCCGGTAAAATCCTGATATAATGCATCCGAATTTTGCCAGAAACATGAGCCAAAATTTCATGTCCATTTTCGAGTTCAACTTTGAACATTGCATTGGGTAAAGTTTCAACAACTTTCCCCTCAATTTCAATCACATCATCTTTCGCCACGTAAAAGTACCTCCTTAAATGGTCCTTTGGCTTCTCAATATACAATCAGCTAACTAATTTAACATATTTGAGTTAACTGAAATCCTAAAAAAGACAGACTAACCCTGCTGAAAAGATAAACCTGGAACAGTATATCACTGTAGCAGACTTGTTGCAACCTAATAAGCTCTAGTTACGTAAATCATTTAAAATTTTCTGTACATCTGTAAACACATCATCAATTGGCTGATTTCCATTAATCTCATGCAATAGATTTTGTTGCTGATAAAAATCGATTAATGGAGTATTCATTTTTAAATTTACTTCCAAGCGATTTTTTACTGTCGCTGGTTTATCGTCTTCTCGTTGATAGAACTCATGACCACCACAGCGATCACAAGTGCCGTCCGTTTTGGTTGGATTAAACAATTTGTGGTATGTTGCACCGCAATTTCGGCATATATAACGCCCTGTTAATCGTTCCAACAATGAATCTGGATCAACATGAATGTTAATCACAGCCGTTAAAGAACGATTCAATTCTTTTCCCATTTTCTCCAACGCTTCAGCTTGAGCTAAATTTCTCGGAAAACCATCCAATAAAAATCCTTGGGCCGTATCTGCTTCAGCTAAACGATCACGAACGATCCCGTTAGTTACTTCATCAGGAACTAACTCCCCACGATCAATAAATGCTTTAGCTTTGAGTCCCATTTCAGTTTCATTTTTAATAGCTGCCCGAAAAATATCACCGGTTGAAATATGTGGAACATGATACTGATCAACAATTCTTTCAGCTTGTGTTCCTTTACCCGCACCCGGTAAACCCATCAACATTAAATTCAATGCTGTCATTTGCTTTGACCCCCGAAGATTTTAAGTTTTTTCTACAAGACTTGTCTTGAAAATGCTACTACTTATTTACGAATGAATCCGACGTATTCACGCTTCATCATCATACCTTTTAACTGTCGAATTGACTCTAACGAGACACCTACAACGATTAATAAACTAGTTCCACCCAAACCAATTGATTCATCAAGCCCCCAAATATTGGAAGCAATCAACGGTATTAAGGAAACCAAACCTAAAAATAAAGAACCAACCGCACTCAAACGCATCAGCAAATGTGAAACATATTTTTCAGTTTCTTTTCCTGGCCAGACGCTTGGAATATAACTTCCTTGTTTTTGCAAATTCTCTGCTAACTTTTCAGGATTTACCTGAACAAAAGCATAGAAGAAAGTAAACAAAATTATCAAGACAGTGTACAAAATCATGCCGCCAGTTGCCTGCATATTAAACAAGTTGCTTAAAACCTGATACCAAGTATCTTCAGAATGATTTTGTGTAAATAACATTAAAATCGTCTGCGGAGTAGCAATAAAGGAACTAGCGAAAATAACGGGAATAACCCCTGCAACATTAACCTTTAATGGCAGATAAGAACTATCAGTCGCACCGGCTAATCTTCGAGTATATTGAATTGGAATTTTATAATTAGCTTGCTGAACATAAGTTACAAAAGCTACAATTAGTAGAATTGCAATTACCAGTACCAAGACATACAAAATTCCACTCCACAGTTGGCTAGAATTTGAATCAACAAACTGTTCAACATAAACTTGATGAACTCCCGTTGGAATTCTAGCCAAAATACCTGCCATAATGATCATCGAAATTCCATTACCAAAACCACGTTCAGTAATCATATCACCAAGCCAAGTAGTAAAAAGTGAACCACCTGTCAAAATAATTCCAATACTTAAATATGTTTTTAGACTTGGATTATTAACCAGATTCAAACTGCTTAAAGCATTGAAACCGGCTGTAATGCCAATTGACTGTACAAACGCCAGGACAATCGTTAAATACCTTGAAGTTTGATTCAGTTTTCGACGACCAACCTCGCCTTGTTTACTCCACTCAACAAAACGTGGGACAATATCCATCTGCAGTAATTGAACAACAATTTGTGCAGTGATATATGGGGAAACCCCCATCGCCAAAATTGAGTAGTTGGTCAAGCCGCCACCGCTGAAGGTATTTAAAATACTAACTAACCCTGAAGATGCAACGTTAGTTAGAGCTTTCGCGTTGATCCCAGGGACTGTAATATATGTGCCTAAACGAAATACAATCAAGACGCCTAAAGTAAACATAATTCGATTACGAATATCTTTAACAGCAAAGGCATTCTTCATTGTTTTCAGCATTAAATCACCTCAGCTTGACCGCCAGCAGTTTCAATCGCTTCTTTAGCCGCTGCTGAGAATTTGTTGGCTTTAACTGTTAAACTCTTAGTTAATTTACCATTACCAAGGACTTTAATTCCATCTTTTTCATCTTTGATAACTTTTTTCTCAACTAGCAAAGTTGGGGTAACTTCTGTACCATCGTCAAATTTTTCAAGAGTTTCCAAATTAACAATCGCATATTCTTTACGATTAATATTTTGAAAACCGCGCTTTGGCATCCGACGGAATAATGGCATTTGGCCACCTTCAAAACCTAAGCGGACTTTGCCACGAGCTTTTTGACCTTTTTGTCCACGGCCAGCTGTCTTGCCATTACCGGATGAAGTTCCGCGACCTACACGATTACGAATTTTACGTGAGCCTTCGCTTGCTTTTAATTCATGCAATTTCACCAGAAAGGCACCTCCTTTAATTTAATCTTATCATAAAACGCTATTCAGCTACTTCAACAGCAACTAAATGATTGATTTTAGTAATTGCACCACGTGTTGCAGCATTATCAGGTAAAACAACTGAGCTGTTTACCCGACCTAAGCCTAAAGCCTTAACAATATCACGCTGTTTTTGGGGCCGGCCAATGACGCTGCGGGTTAATGTAACTTTCAGATTTGTCATTTTACAATCGGCCTCCTTACTCGGCTAAATGTTGAGTCGAAATACCACGTAAAGTAGCAACTTCGGCAGCATTTTTTAATTTAAGTAAACCATTAACAGTCGCACGAACAACATTAATTGGTGTGTTAGAACCTAATGATTTGCTTGTAACATCAGCTACGCCAGCTAATTCCATAACGGCACGAACTGCTCCACCAGCAGCTACACCAGAACCGGCAATAGCAGGTTTCAGCATAATACGGCTACCACTATGTTCACCGATTACTTCGTGAGGCAAAGTTTCGCCAACCATCGGAACCTTAATCAGGTTCTTACGTGCTGCATCAACTGCTTTACGAATAGCTTCAGGTACTTCCTGAGCTTTACCGGTACCGAAACCAACATGTCCATTATGATCGCCAACAATAACCAAGGCAGCGAAACGCAGACGACGACCACCTTTAACAACTTTTGTAATACGGTTAATCGCAACTACGCGATCTTCTAAATCGAGTTGTGCTGGATCAATAAAAGTCATAAACTACTTTCCCTCCCTTGATTAAAAGTCTAAACCATTTTGACGAGCTGCTTCAGCCAAAGCTTGAATTCGACCATGATATAAATATCCGCCACGATCAAAGACAACTTCTTTGACACCCTTAGCAACTGCACGTTTGGCAACAACTTCACCGACTGAAGCTGCTTGTTCTGTTTTATTATTTCCACTGACTTCTTTATCCAGTGTAGAGGCACTAACAAGCGTCACACCCGCTACGTCATCAATTACTTGAGCGTAGATGTTTTTGTTTGAACGATAAACATTTAAGCGTGGGCACTTAGCTGTACCAGAGATTTTACCACGAACACGAATATGACGCTTTTGCCGTGTTTTATTTTTATCTGGTTTGGTAATCAAAATTTTCACCTCTTGAATTATTATGCAACTTGCAAGTTACTACTTACCAGTCTTACCTTCCTTACGACGAACATATTCACCGACATAACGAATACCTTTACCTTTATAAGGTTCTGGTGCACGAGTCAAACGAATACGAGCAGCTAAATCGCCAACTTCTTGCTTAGAAACACCTGACACAACAATAGAAGTTGCTGAAGGCGTTTCTAATTTTAATTCAGCTGGTGTTTCAAATTCAACCGGGTTAGAATAACCAACGTTCAAAATCAAGGTCTTACCCTTCATTTGCGCACGATATCCAACACCTTGCAACTCTAATTCTTTTTTAAATCCTTCGCTAACACCCACAACCATATTGTGAAAATTTGCGCGGGTAGTACCATGTAATGCTTTTGTTTTATTATCATCAGCAGAACGATCAAATTTAACAATGTTGCCTTCGACATTCATTGAAATTTTATCAGAAAATTCACGTGTCAACTCACCCTTAGGTCCCTTGACAGTTACAACATTTCCATCGCGTTTAACTTCAACACCTGCTGGTAAAACTACTTCCTTATAACCAATACGACTCACCAGTTACACCTCCTTGCTGTTAAAAATCCTACCAAACATAAGCAATAACTTCGCCGCCGATTTTCTTAGCGCGAGCTTCCTTGTCTGTCATAACTCCTTCAGAAGTTGAAAGAATTGCAATTCCAAGTCCGTTCAAAACTTTAGGAACGGAATCAGCTTTTACATAAGATCTTAATCCTGGCTTAGAAATTCTTTTAATACCGGAAATAACCCGTGTATTATTTTGTCCATATTTCAAAAAGACGCGGATAACGCCTTGCTTATCATCATCAATGTATTCAACATCGCGAACAAATCCTTCATTCTTGAGGATTTCTGCAACATCGTGCTTGATTTTTGATGCTGGAGCTTCAACTGATTCGTGTTTTGCTAAGTTAGCATTACGAATCCGAGTTAAAAAGTCAGCAATCGGATCTGTCATGGCCATGATTTGCCCTCCTTTTTTTAAATGTTTATATTACCAGCTAGCCTTTTTCATACCAGGAATCTGACCTTTATGTGCCAGTTCACGCAGGCAAACACGGCATAACTTAAATTTGCGATAAACTGAATGAGGACGTCCACAACGAGCACAACGAGTATATTCCTGTGTTGCATACTTAGCTGGACGTTTGTTCTTAGCAATTTGTGACTTCTTAGCCAATGTAAAACCTCCCTTTACTTAGCAAATGGCATTCCTAGCTGCTTCAACAATTCTCTTGACTCTTCATCAGATTGAGCAGTAGTTACCAAAACGATATCCATTCCACGAACTTTGTTAACATTATCAAACTCAATTTCTGGGAAAATCAATTGTTCCTTGATACCCAAAGTATAATTACCGCGTCCATCAAAAGCGCGTTTACTTACGCCATGAAAATCTCGAACACGTGGCAAAGAAACAGAAACTAATTTATCAAGGAAATCAAACATTCTTGTTCCTCGTAAAGTAACTTTTGTTCCAATTGCCATTCCTTCACGCAAACGGAAACCAGCGATTGATTTCTTTGCTTTGGTAATCACTGGCTTTTGTCCAGCAATTAAGGTTAACTCTTCAACTGCCTCATCAAGATTCTTAGAGTTGTTAACAGCATCGCCAACACCCATATTAATGACAATTTTTTCAATTTTTGGCACTTGCATAATTGAAGTATAATTAAATTTTTCCATTAAAGATGGCACAATTTCTTTATCATACTTAGCTTTTAAACGGTTTACCATGAAGACTTGGTCCTCCTTTCTTTAACTATTTATCTAGGACTTCGCCGGATTTTTTAGCAAAACGAACCTTTTTACCATCAACAATCTTATGACCGATACGGGTTGGTTGATTGTTAGAAGGATCCAGCAGCATAACGTTTGAAGCATCAATAGCTGCCTCAACTTCAACAATACCGCCATTCGGATTGGCATTGCTTGGTTTTTGATGTTTCTTTACCAAGTTAACACCTTTAACAATCACCCGATGCTGTTTCGGTAAAACTTTTTCGATAGTGCCTTCTTTGCCCTTATCTTTACCGGCAATTACTTTAACCTTATCATTTTTTTTAACGAACATTTTCGCACCTCCTTGACCTAGTAGTTTAATTACAATACTTCAGGTGCTAAGGAAACGATTTTCATAAAGTTTCCTCCACGCAACTCACGTGCCACCGGTCCGAAAATACGTGTTCCTTTCGGTGACTTATCATCAGCAATAATAACAGCTGCATTTTCATCAAACTTAATATAAGAACCATCTGCACGATGAGTTCCAAATTTAGTCCGCACAATTACCGCTTTAACAACGTCACCTTTTTTGACAACGCCACCTGGTGTTGCTTGTTTAACCGTAGCAACAATAACATCACCGACATTAGCAGTTTTGACCCGAGAACCACCAAGAATTTTAATAACTAAAATTTCTCGTGCTCCTGAATTATCTGCAACTTTTAAACGACTTTCCTGTTGGATCACTGGATGTGACCTCCTTTCGCGAACAAATCAGAATACGAATTAAAGTGTAATCGTTAATTATTAACAAGCACTAAATAATAACTGCTTTCTCAACGATATCAACTAAACGAAAACGTTTGGTTGCGGATAATGGACGTGTCTCCATAATTTTGACGATATCGCCAATCTTAGCTTCATTTTTTTCATCATGGGCTTTGAATTTCTTAGAGTACTTAACACGTTTGCCGTATACCTTATGATTTTTGTATGTTTCAACGACAACTGTGATTGTCTTATCCATTTTATCGGAAACAACCCGACCCTGATAAACTTTACGTTGATTGCGAGTTTCAGCCATGCTTTATTTACCTCCTTTTCGTATTCTATTTTTTCAATTCATGCTGCCGCAAAACTGTTTTAATGCGAGCAATTGATTTGCGAACTTCCTTAAGACGTGCAGTATTTTCCAACTGTCCGGTTGCTAATTGGAAGCGCAAATTAAAAAGTTCTTCTTTGAACTCTTTTTCTTTTTTAAGCATTTCATCAGTGGTTAATTCATTAATTTCTTTAATTTTCATTTGATTCGCCACCTACTTCCTCACGTTTTACAAACTTGGTTCTAATCGGAAGCTTATAGGAAGCAAGTCTCAATGCTTCACGAGCTACTTCTTCGGAAACGCCGCCGATTTCAAATAAAATCTTGCCGCGTTTTACTGGTGCTACCCAGCCTTCTGGAGCACCTTTCCCAGAACCCATACGAACACCGATTGCTTTAGCTGTGTAAGACTTATGAGGGAAAATTTTAACCCAAACTCTTCCACCACGCTTCATGTAACGCGTCATTGCGACACGAGACGCCTCAATTTGGCGGTTTGTGATCCAATGTGAATCAACAGCCTGCAAACCATATTCACCAAAAGCAACTGTTTTGCCACCTTTAGCTTCGCCACGCATCTTACCGCGAAATTCGCGGCGATGTTTTGTCCGCTTTGGTACTAACATGATTATTTCCCTCCTTCGCGGTTAACCTTTTTAGCAGGTAAAACTTCTCCACGATAAATCCAAACCTTAACACCCAATTTACCGTAAGTCGTTACTGCTTCAGTCCAAGCATAATCAACATCTGCCCGCAAAGTATGCAAAGGTACTGTACCTTCAGAAAAATGCTCAACTCGAGACATATCTGCCCCATTAAGTCGTCCAGCAACCTGAACTTTAATACCTTTAGCACCAGCACGCATTGTCCGTTGAATACCTTGTTTCATTGCCCGACGGAATGCTACACGGTTCTCCAATTGCACAGCAATTGCTTCCCCTACTAACTCCGCATCTAAATCAGGTTTTTTAATTTCAATAATGTTAATATGAACACGTTTGCCGGTTAGTTGATTTAATTCTTTACGCAACTTTTCAACTTCTGAACCGCCCTTGCCAATTACCATTCCTGGTTTAGCAGTATGAATTGAAATATTAACACGTTTAGCTGCACGCTCGATTTCAACCGTCGAAACGGACGCATCAGCTAACTTAGTTTGAATGTATTTCCGAATATGCAAATCTTCATGCAAATTATCCGCATAATCCTTTTCAGCATACCATTTTGCATCCCAGTCACGGATAATTCCGACACGCAATCCAGTTGGATTAACTTTTTGACCCACGCATTATCCCTCCTTATTTAGTAGCTACAACTACTGTAATATGACTTGTCCTTTTATTAATCGGTGAAGCAGATCCCTTTGCACGCGGACGGAACCGTTTCAAAGTAGGTCCTTCATTAACGAATGCTTCGCTAACAACCAAATCTTCAGCATCCAAATCAAAATTGTTTTCTGCATTGGCAATTGCTGATTTTAAAACTTTTTCAATGATAACTGCTCCAGCTCTTGGGGTAAATTTTAAGATACCCAAAGCTTCAGCCACACTCTTGCCACGAATAAGATCGATCACTAACCGTGCCTTACGAGCAGGGATTCGAACTGTTTTAGCAGTTGCTCTTGCTGATGTAACTTGTTCAGCCATTTGTTAAACCCTCCCTTACTTAACAGCTGTTTTTTTATCGCTTGTACCATGACCATGGAAAGTTCTTGTTGGTACAAACTCTCCAAGCTTATGTCCAACCATATCTTCTTGAATATAAACCGGGACATGTTTCCGTCCATCATAAACGGCAATTGTATATCCGATAAAACTCGGAAAAATTGTTGAACGGCGCGACCATGTCTTGATAACCGATTTCTTTTCTTTATCAGCCTGTGCTTCAATTTTTTTCATTAAATGAGCATCAGCAAATGGTCCTTTTTTTAAACTACGACTCAAGGTAGATCCTCCTTTCGGACTGCAAATATTCAAGCAACTCTAACTTTACTTGCTATTACGTTTACGTACAATAAATTTATCCGATTTAGCTCGTTTAGAACGGGTCTTGTAACCAGTAGTTTTCTTGCCCCATGGTGACATTGGACTTGGACGACCAACTGGAGCTTTACCTTCACCACCACCATGTGGATGATCGTTAGGGTTCATTACAGAACCACGAACCTTAGGACGACGACCTGCCCAACGCGTTCTACCAGCTTTACCAATTTTAATCAATTCGTGCTGTTCATTGCCAACTGCACCAATTGTTGCTCGGCATGTTGCTAAAATCATTCGAACTTCGCCAGAAGCTAAGCGAACTAAGACATATTTGCCTTCCTTACCCAAGACCTGAGCAGAAGTCCCGGCTGAACGAACTAACTGTCCGCCCTTACCTGGTTTTAATTCAATACTGTGAATAACTGTTCCAACTGGAATATCAGCTAATGCCTTAGTATTTCCAACTTTGATATCAGCTTCTTTTCCTGATTGAACTACTTGACCAACCTGTAAGTTTTTAGGTGCCAGAATATATGATTTTGTACCATCAGCATATACTAACAAGGCAATATTAGCTGAACGATTTGGATCATATTCAATTGCTTTAACTGTTGCTGGCACATCATCTTTCAAACGTTTGAAGTCAATTAAACGATACTGACGTTTATGACCACCACCGCGGTGACGAACCGTAATTCGACCATAGCTGTTACGACCAGCCGTTTTACTTGTTGATTCAAGTAATGATTTTTCTGGTGTTGTTTTAGTGATTTCAGAAAAATCTGAGCCCGTCATATTTCGACGTCCGTTTGAGGTCGGTTTGAATTTCTTGATCCCCACGTGAATTCCCTCCTATTACAAATTATTCTTCAAAAATTTTAATTGCTTTAGAATCAGCACTTAACGTCACGATTGCTTTGCGGCGTTTCTTAGTATAGCCATTGTAGCGTCCCATCCGTTTTGGTTTACCTTTAACATTGATAACATTCAATTTAATAACCTTAACGTCAAAAACTTCTTCAATAGCTTTTTTGATTTGTGGTTTTGTTGCGCGAGTATCAACATCAAACGTATAACGTTTGTTATCAAGTTCAGCTGTTGATGCCTCTGTAATAACTGGTTTTAAAATAATTTTTCTTGATTCCATTATGCAAGAACCTCCTCTACTTGAGAAAGAGCTTCTTGAGTCATGACTAACTTATCATTATTGATAACATCTAAGACGTTAACGCTTTTTGCGTTAATGACCGTAACATTTTTCAAGTTACGAGCTGACAATGCAGCCAAGTCGTTGCCATCTTCAAGAACTACTAATACTTTTGTTTTAACATTTAAGCTGTCCAAAACATCCACAAAAGCTTTTGTTTTAGGTGCGTCAAAGCTCAACTGATCAACAACGATCAAACTGTCATCAAGAACCTTTTGTGATAACACTGACTTAATTGCTAAGCGACGAACTTTTCTTGGAAGCTTATAACTATATGAACGAGGTGTTGGTCCAAAGACTGTTCCGCCACCAACCCACTGTGGTGAACGAATAGAGCCTTGACGAGCACGGCCAGTTCCTTTTTGGCGCCATGGCTTTTTACCACCACCAGATACTGCACTGCGGTTTTTCACTGCATGTGTTCCCTGACGCAATGAAGCGCGCTGCATAAGTACTACATCGAAAATAACATTATCATTTGGTTCAATTCCAAAAATGCTATCATTTAAAGAAACTTCACCATTTTTGCTACCATTTTGTTTAAATAATGCAACTGTTGGCATCTAAAATTCCTCCCTTCCCGTTTATTTTTCTTTAACGTTACCTTTAATTGTTATAAGTGATTTATTGGCACCTGGTACATTGCCTTTAATCAGCAAAACACCGTTGTCAGTATCAGCTTTTACGATCTCAAGGTTTTTAATGGTTACCTGATTACCACCCATGCGTCCTGGCAGTAACTTACCTTTGAATACACGGTTAATGATAACACCCATTGATCCAGGGCGACGATGATAACGAGAACCATGAGCCATTGGTCCGCGTGACTGTCCCCAACGCTTAATGTTGCCTTGGAAGCCATGGCCTTTCGATGTGCCGGTTACATCAACGATATCCCCAGCTTCAAAGACGTCCGCCTTAACTTCGTCCCCTACTTTGTAATCTCCTAAAGCGACATCTTTGATTTCTCGAGCGAAGCGCTTAGGAGCAGTTTTTGCTTTTGCTGCATGACCTTTAGCAGGTTTGTTTGCCAAGACTTCACGTAAGTCATCGAAGCCTAATTGAACAGCTTCATAACCATCATTTTCAACGGTTTTAACTTGTAATACAACATTAGTTCCAACTTCAACAACCGTAACTGGAACTAATTCACCGTTATCTGTGAACACTTGGGTCATTCCTACTTTTTTTCCTAAGATTCCTTTTGTGGTCATGTCTACACCTCCAAATATTTATTTTATATTACTTGAAAATTAGAAATTATAATTTAATTTCGATATCAACGCCGCTTGGCAAGTCGAGTTTCATTAATGAATCAACTGTCTTTGGTGTTGGGTTAACAATATCGATCAAACGCTTATGTGTCCGCATTTCAAATTGCTCACGTGAATCTTTGTATTTATGAGGTGAACGAATCACCGTATACAAAGTCCGTTCTGTTGGCAATGGAATTGGGCCTGAAATTGCAGCACCTGTTCTCTTTGCCGTTTCAACGATCTTGTCTGCAGACTGATCAAGGATTCGATGTTCATATGCCTTTAAACGAATCCGTATTTTTTGTTTTGCCATTTTATTCCCTCCTTCGTCTATTTTGAAAATAAGACTTGCTCCGTGAAAATTACCGCCGCACCCCATGACAAAGCTTCCGAGTGTGTCGCAACCTTCCACATCATAGCTAGTACAGTACATAATACACACACTTGTCCCTTGACAAGCACCTCTTTATCATATCTTTTTTAAGAGAACAAATCAAGTCTTTTTTTACTATTTTATTTAATTGCTTTAATCACCTTTTTTGCATACACTAAAACAAAAAGGAGCTGATCAAATGCATAAAGCTTTACTAATTATTGATTATACAAATGACTTCGTAGCAGATAAAGGCGCTTTAACTTGCGGTACTCCTGGACAAAAAATTGCTTCTTCAATTTTAAAACTGGCTGACGATTTTTTACAGCAAAAACAATGGGTAATTCTTCCAACCGATCTCCATCAAAAAAATGATCCTTATCATCCGGAAACAAAATTATTTCCACCGCATAATCTAAAAAATAGTTGGGGAAGAGAATTGTATGGTCCCCTAGCAAATTGGTATCAAACAAATAAAAATGACGACCATCTTTATTTTTTCGATAAAAATCGTTATTCAGCTTTTGCCAACACCAATCTCGAAAATTATTTGCGACGTCGAAAAATTGATGAGCTGTGGCTAACTGGTGTTTGCACTGATATTTGTGTTTTGCATACCGCCATTGATGCTTATAACAAAAATTTTGAATTGGTAATTCCCCGAAATGCAGTTGCTAGTTTTGATCCACAGGGGCACACTTGGGCCTTAAATCATTTCAAAAATTGTTTAGGAGCTAAAATAGTCTAAGATACGCAATTTTTTGTTGGTATTATCTATTAAAGATCTAGTTTAAATCCCACTAATTCAGACTGCCAAAATTTTAATTGTCAGAATTATTTTTATTCCATACGTCAGTTGCTTATATTATCAAAATTATATTTTATTGACAATCAATAGACTGAGAGCATTTTCCAATTTAATATATAAAAATAAAGCTCACAAAAATGTGGGCTTTATTTTTATATATTAACCAGCGTTTCCGCCATTTTTCTTGATAATTTCTTCTTGAATTGATTTTGGAACTGGTTCGTAATGATCCATTGTCATAGTAAAGGTACCACGACCTTGCGTTGCTGAACGCAAAGTAGTTGCATAACCAAACATTTCAGCCAATGGTACAAACGCTTTAACCATTTGTGCATTACCACGGTTTTCCATTCCTTCAACCCGACCACGACGAGCGGTTACATGTCCCATAACATCACCTAAGTAATCCTCTGGAGCAACAATTTCTACTCGCATAATCGGTTCCAAGATAACAGCACCAGCAACTTTAGCGCCATTCTTTAAAGCAAGTGATGCAGCGATTTTGAAGGCAGCTTCACTGGAATCGACATCATGGTAACTACCATCATAGAGCTTAGCTTTTACATCAATTAACGGATATCCTGCCAGAACACCATTTGCCATTGCTTCTTTCAAGCCTTGTTCAACGGCAGGTATATATTCACGCGGAACAACCCCACCAACAATAGCATTTTCAAATTCAAAGCCTTTACCCTCATCATTTGGTGTAAACTCAATCCAAACATCACCATATTGACCTTTACCACCAGACTGGTGAACAAATTTTCCTTGAACAGAAACTTGCTTAGTAAAGGTTTCACGGTAAGCAACTTGTGGTTCGCCAACTTTAGCATCAACTTTGAATTCACGTCTCATTCGATCAACGATAATATCCAAATGCAATTCACCCATGCCGGCAATCAAAGTTTCACCAGTTTCTGGATTAGTTTCAGCCTTAAAGGTTGGGTCTTCTTCAGCTAACTTTTGTAAAGCAACATCCATCTTATCTTGATCAGCTTTAGTCTTTGGTTCAATTGAAACCTGAATAACCGGATCAGGGAAGTCCATTGATTCAAGAATCAGTGGATGATCCACATCTGTTAAAGAATCACCAGTTGTTGTTGCTTTCAATCCAATAGCTGCCGCGATATCTCCTGAAAATACTTCAGGAATTTCTTTTCGATGGTTTGAGTGCATTTGCAATAAACGACCTACACGTTCACGTTTATCTTTAGTAGCATTCAAAACATAAGAACCAGCTTCTAATGTTCCTGAATATACGCGGAAAAACGTCAAACGACCTACAAAAGGATCTGTTGCAATTTTGAATGCTAAACCTGCGAATGGTTTGTCATCACCGGCTACCAATTCAACTTCTTCACCATCTGGATCAGTTGCTTTATATGGTTTAACATCAATTGGTGATGGCAAATAATCATTAACAGCATCAAGCATCATCTGAACACCCTTGTTCTTAAAAGCAGAACCAGCTAACACTGGATAAACTTCCAAATTCAAGGTCGCTTTACGAATTGCTGCTTTGATTTCGTCAATGCTGATCTCTTTACCATCAAGATATTTCTCCATTAAATTATCATCAACGTCAGCTAACTTTTCAATCATTTCTTCACGACGTTTTTGTGCTTCTTCCTTATACTTATCAGGAATATCAACTGTATCCCACTTGGAACCAAGCGCATCTTCGTCGTAAATATCAGCCTTCATCTCAACTAAATCGATAACGCCTTCGAACTTATCTTCAGCGCCGATCGGCATCTGGATAGCAATTGCATTTGCCTGCAGCCGATCATGAATCGTACTTACTGAATAGTCAAAATTAGCTCCAATTTTGTCCATTTTGTTAACAAAAACAATTCTTGGAACTGAATAAGTAGTAGCCTGACGCCAAACATTTTCAGTCTGCGGCTCTACACCTGATTGAGCATCCAAAACAACCACTGCCCCATCAAGTACACGCAAAGAACGTTCTACTTCAACTGTGAAATCAACGTGTCCTGGGGTATCAATAATATTGATTCGATGGTCTTTCCATTGTGCCGTTGTTGCAGCAGAAGTAATAGTAATTCCACGTTCTTTTTCTTGGTCCATCCAGTCCATTTGTGAATCACCATCATGGGTTTCACCAATTTTATGAATTTTACCAGTATAGTAAAGAATTCGTTCAGTTGTTGTTGTTTTACCAGCATCAATATGCGCAACTATCCCAATGTTACGTGTTTTTTCAAGTGGGAACTCACGTTTATTAGCCATTTTGAGAATTTCTCTCCTTCCAAAAAATCATGAATAATTTGTTAATCCATAATTTACTAACCTTATTCTCTAAAAAAATGACTACTATAAGGATTTATCTGAAAACCATATAATAGCCATTCTCATAAATTACCAACGATAATGTGCAAACGCACGGTTGGCATCTGCCATTTTATGTGTGTCTTCACGTTTTTTAACTGATGCACCAGTATTGTTAGCTGCATCGATAATTTCTTTTGCCAAACGTTCCGGCATCGTATGTTCACCACGTAATCGAGAATAGTTTACAATCCAACGTAAAGCTAAAGTCGTTCTTCTTTCTGGGCGAACTTCGATTGGAACTTGGTAGTTAGAACCACCAACACGACGAGCACGAACTTCCAACACTGGCATAACATTTTTCATTGCTTCTTCAAAGACATCTAATGGTTCATTACCAGTTTGATCCTTGATTAAGTCAAATGCTTCATACAAAATTTTTGAAGCTGTCCCACGTTTTCCGTCAATCATTAAACGGTTGATCAAGCGTGTTACCAATTTAGATTTATAAATTGGATCTGGGAGTACCTCACGCTTTGAAACTGCACCTTTTCTTGGCATTTAAATTACCTCCTAATATTCTTAAGTCCGATTATTTCTTTGGCTTTTTAGTACCATATTTAGAACGGCCCTGTTTACGATCAGTAACACCGGCTGTATCCAAAGCACCACGAACAATATGATAACGAACACCAGGAAGATCCTTTACACGTCCTCCACGAATCAAGACAACACTATGTTCCTGTAAGTTATGACCGATTCCTGGAATATAGGCTGTAACTTCAATCAAGTTAGACAAACGAACACGAGCATATTTACGTAAAGCTGAGTTAGGCTTTTTCGGTGTCATTGTTCCGACACGTGTAGCAACTCCGCGCTTTTGCGGTGCTGGATTATTTGTTTGTGCTTTGTTGTAACTGTTATATCCAAAGTTCAAGGCAGGCGAATTTGACTTTGAACTCTTCGACTTACGGCCTTTACGAATCAATTGATTAATTGTTGGCATCTAATGCTTCTCCTCCTAAAAATAAATCTTTCTTTAAGTACACACATCCAGGTGGTTCATTTTTTTGTAAAAATAAAAAATTCCTGAATTCATAATGCTAACGATGCACAGTCAGCATGTCCCATTTCAAACGAGAGAACTGTTCACATAAAGCACCTTGACTAGATTACCATGACAACAAGCCACTTGTCAATCAAAAAATCAACAAAGATTTTGGTCAAAATCTTTTTATTTACGTAATTAAAGAATGTACAAGGAGGTCACTTATATATGGAAGCATTTTTCTTATTTATTCTCGGAAGTTGTTGGGGTTCCTTTCTTTGCTGTACACGTTGGCGCTGGCAACATCAAATTGCCTTATCAGTTAAACGTTCATTTTGTGAAAATTGCCATAGTAACTTAAATTTTTGGGAATTAATTCCTATTTGGAGTTTTTTATTTCAACGAGGTCGCTGCCGACATTGCCACCAATCAATCAGTTGGCTCAGTACTTTGTGGGAAGTATCTTTTGGTTGCCTTTTTTGTCTGCTGACTTTAAATCATCCCAACTACAGCTACTTAATCAGCTTATTTGTAATTTGTTGGTGCAGTTGGCTGACAATTGAAGATTTGCAAAATTTTGCTGTTTCACGAAACTTACTTTTCGGAGGAGCTTTGCTGCTTTTATTTTTTTTGAAATTTACCGGTCATTTACACACTGATTTTTTCATTAGTGCAATACTTTTACTACTCTTAATAAATTGTTTTGTAATCATTCATTGGCTGGGAAGTGCTGATTTAATTTTGTTGGTCTGTAGTTACTTTCTTCTGGGTTTTTGGAAATTATTATTATTATTGTTAATTGCTTCAGCTGGTGGAGCAATCGCTTGTTTCCTTTTTAAAACTTCAAAATTGCCTTTTATTCCTTTCATTACTGGGGGAATCATCCTATTATGCATGTTGTCTTCCTAAATGAAGCAAATTGAAACTTAAACATAAAAAAACTGCCTATTCTAATCAAAATAGGCAGTTTAAAAAACTATATCCAATTTTATATCATTAACTAGATAATTTAATGATAGCTTACATCAAAATCTTGCTAAACCTTACTTATCAGATGAAGGCGTAGTTGTTTGATTTTCAGCTTCTTGCTTTTTCATTTTTTTCTCTAAATCGGAAATAGAGTAAACACTTTGTGAAACTCCACCAACCTCTTTAGGTTTGATTTGACGATAAACTGACATACCAGTTCCAGCAGGGATCAATTTACCGATGATAACATTTTCTTTCAAACCAATCAGCGGATCATTTTTGCCACGAATAGCAGCATCAGTCAAGACACGTGTTGTTTCCTGGAATGAAGCAGCTGATAAGAAACTATTTGTTTCCAATGATGCTTTAGTGATTCCAAGTAAAACTGGACGCGCAGTAGCTGGAATACTTCCCTTGATTAAGGTTTGATAGTTCTGCTGTCTGAAATCATTAATATCCATTAAAGTTCCTGGTAACAAATCTGTATCGCCGGGATCCATTATACGAACCTTCCGTAACATTTGTCGTGCCATTACTTCAATATGCTTATCTGAAATTTCTACACCCTGCATCCGGTAAACTTTTTGAACTTCGCGCAAAATGTAATTTTCAGTTGATAAAACATCACGAACTTTAATTAATTCCTTCGGATCAACTGAACCAACAGTCAGTGCATCTCCACGGTGAATCTTGTCGCCTTCCTTAACCTTCAATACAGAGGTAAATGGCAAACTATAAGTCCGCGTATCTGTTTCACCTTTAACTGTAACAGTTTTCGTCCGTTCAGCAGGATTTTCTTCTACTGAATCAATAACTCCTGTTACTTCAGAGATCTTAGCTAAACCTTTAGGATTGCGAGCTTCAAAAATTTCTTGAACACGTGGCAAACCTTGAGTAATATCATCACCAGCAACCCCACCAGTATGGAAGGTACGCATGGTCAACTGTGTACCAGGTTCACCAATTGACTGAGCAGCAACCGTTCCTACTGCTTCACCAACTTCAACTTCATCACCAGTTGCCATGTTGCGTCCATAACAATGTTCGCAAACACCATGAACCGTGTTGCAAGTAAAGGCTGAGCGAATTGTAACTTTTTCAATTCCAGCAGCAATAATCGCTTGAGCCTTATCCTCATCGATCATTTCATTAGAGGAAACAATTACTTCACCAGTTTGTGGATTTTTAACTGATTTCATTGCATAACGACCCAATATCCGATCATATAAAGGTTCAATCATTTCATTGCCTTCACGAATAGCAGTTACATCCAAACCACGATCAGTTCCACAATCTTTTTCACGAATAATGACATCTTGAGCAACATCAACCAAACGCCGTGTCAGGTAACCTGAATCAGCAGTTTTTAACGCCGTATCAGTCATTCCTTTACGGGCACCGTGAGTTGAAATAAACATTTCCATAACTGACAGTCCCTCACGGAAGTTCGAAATGATCGGTAATTCCATCGTTTTACCATTAGGAGCAGCCATCAAGCCACGCATTCCAGCTAACTGAGTAAAGTTAGAAATATTACCACGAGCACCGGAATCTGACATCATTTGAATTGGGTTTTTAGGATTCATGTTTTGAATTAACTTATCCTGAATCTGGTCTTTAGCATTATTCCAAATTGCTATAACCCGTTCATAACGTTCATCTTCAGTAATTAGACCTCGACGGAATTGCTTTGCAACTGTAGCAACCTCTTTATGAGCCTGATCAATAATTGCCGGCTTTTCTTTTAGATCAGTAATATCGGCAATCCCCACTGTTAGTCCAGAACGAGTTGATTCATAATAACCAATATTTTTGATTCGATCCAATAATTCTGAAGTAGCTGTTACTTTGAACTTCTTATAAACTTCAGCAATAATGTCACTTAGGAAACCAGCTTTAAATGGTCCAACCAAGGACTGCTTGGCAATATACTCCGGTATGTCTGTTCCAGGTTCAACAAAATATTTATCCGGTGTTTTATCAGTTAAGTTTGCTTCTGTCGGTTCATTCAAATACGGAAAATCAGCTGGTAAAATCTCGTTGAAAATAGCCTTACCAACAGTCGTCACCATAATTCGCTGTTTTTGCCAATCTGTAAATGGTTTTCCGGCAGCTGCCAATGAAGCGGTCTGTAAACCAATTCGCGTATGCAAATGAACATAGTTATTCAAGTATGCCGTCCGAACTTCATTAACATCTTTGAAAACCATACCTTCGCCTTCACGCTTGGGTTCCTCGACAGTCATATAATAGTTTCCAATA
Organism: Liquorilactobacillus ghanensis DSM 18630; assembly: GCF_001435235.1. GTDB lineage: Bacteria > Bacillota > Bacilli > Lactobacillales > Lactobacillaceae > Liquorilactobacillus > Liquorilactobacillus ghanensis. The sequence continues at coordinate 83,734 of NZ_AZGB01000025.1, forward strand.
ACCATATCCTGTGAAGGAGTTACAATTGGTTTTCCATCCTTAGGAGCCAAAATATGATGTGCAGCCAACATTAACAAACGTGCTTCAGCTTGTGCTTCATCTGACAATGGTACATGGATCGCCATCTGATCGCCATCAAAATCAGCATTATAGGCTTCACAAGCTAGTGGATGCAGTCTCATTGATTTTCCATCAACCAACACTGGTTCAAAAGCTTGAATACCCAAACGGTGCAAAGTAGGCGCACGGTTTAACAATACTGGATGCTCTTTGATAACTTCTTCTAAAACATCCCAAATATCCTCATCACGCCGTTCAATTTTACGTTTAGCATTCTTGATATTTGATGCCATGCCACGTTTAACTAGTTCTTTCATCATGAATGGTTTGAATAATTCCAATGCCATTTCATGCGGAATCCCCATTTGATTCATCTTTAATTTTGGCCCAACATCAATAACCGAACGACCAGAATAATCAACACGTTTTCCTAATAAGTTCTGACGGAAACGCCCCTGTTTACCTTTCAGCATGTGTGAAAGAGATTTCAGTGGACGATTACCTGGTCCGGTCACCGGCCGACCACGACGACCATTGTCAATTAATGCATCAACAGCTTCCTGCAGCATACGTTTTTCATTTTGAACAATAATACCCGGTGCATTCAAATCCAATAAACGTTTCAGCCGGTTATTACGATTAATTACTCGACGATACAAATCATTCAAATCAGAAGTTGCAAAACGACCACCTTCTAGTTGAACCATTGGCCGCAGATCCGGTGGAATAACTGGAATAGCATCCATTACCATCCACTCTGGATGATTACCCGACTTTAAGAAAGCTTCCAAAATATCCAAACGACGGACTGCACGGGTTCTCTTTTGTCCAGTGGCGTCCTTCAGCTCTTCTTTCAGCTCACCGCATTCTTTAGCGAGATCAACATCTCTTAATAAGGTTCGAATTGCTTCTGCACCCATTGATGCTTGAAATTCTTTCCCATATTTCTCTCGTTTTTCGCGGTATTCTCTTTCAGTCAGTAATTGTTTTTTCTCTAATGGTGTGTTTCCGGGTTCAGTAACCACATAGGAAGCAAAGTAAATGATTTCTTCCAAAGCACGCGGACTCATGTCTAAAACAAGTCCCATTCGACTGGGAATCCCTTTAAAATACCAAATATGTGTCACTGGTGCGGCTAATTCGATGTGTCCCATTCGTTCCCTGCGAACCTTTGAACGGGTTACTTCAACACCACAGCGATCGCAAACAATTCCCTTGTAACGAATTCGCTTGTATTTGCCGCAAGCACATTCCCAATCCTTTGTCGGGCCAAAAATTCTTTCATCGAATAAGCCATCCTTTTCAGGCTTGAGTGTTCGATAATTGATCGTTTCTGGTTTTTTAACTTCGCCATAAGACCAGCTGCGGATTTTATCTGAAGAAGCCAAACCAATCTGCATACTGTCAAATTTGTTGACATCGATCAAAAAGACCGACCTCCTTTTTAGTTTCTATTTGCGTTTTCTAATTTTCAGTCTTAGCTTCTGTGTCTGTCTTTTTCTCATCAGCTGCTGCTTGAGCTTTCTTTTCAGCTTGCTGTTTGGCTAACTTGCTCAAGGCATCAACATTCATAACCTCGTCATCTTCATCATCCATGTCGCGCAGCTCGATTTCCTTTTTATCAGAATCAAGTACTTTCATATCAAGGCCCAATGACTGAAGTTCTTTAACTAAAACTCTAAATGACTCAGGTACACCCGGCTTAGGAATCGGTTCGCCTTTAACGATTGCTTCGTATGTCTTAACACGTCCAACCACATCATCAGACTTATAGGTTAAGATTTCTTGCAAAGTATACGCAGCACCATAAGCTTCCAAAGCCCAAACTTCCATTTCACCAAATCGCTGTCCACCAAATTGGGCTTTCCCACCTAAAGGTTGCTGGGTAACTAATGAGTACGGTCCAATTGAACGGGCATGGATTTTATCATCAACCATATGTGCCAGTTTCATATAATACATAACACCAACGGCAATCCGATTATCAAATGGTTCACCAGTTCGGCCATCATAAAGCACAGATTTGCCATCACTAGAAACTCCGGCTTCTTTCAAGGCTGCCCAAATATCACTATCACGCGCACCATCAAAAACAGGTGAGGCAATATGAATTCCTAATTTACGACCGGCCATCCCCAAATGCAATTCCAAAACCTGGCCGATATTCATACGAGATGGAACACCCATTGGGCTCAACATGATATCAACTGGTGTTCCGTCAGGCATAAATGGCATATCTTCTTCAGGAATAACAATTGAAACTGTCCCTTTATTACCATGACGACCAGCCATTTTATCTCCAACTTGAATCTTACGTTTCTGGGCAATATATACTCGAACCATCATATTAACGCCTGGAGATAATTCGTCTCCCGCTTCACGGGTAAAGATTTTAACATCCTGAACGATACCACCACCACCATGCGGAACCCGGAGAGAAGTATCACGAACTTCACGAGCTTTTTCACCAAAAATGGCATGCAGCAAGCGTTCTTCAGCTGATAATTCAGTAACTCCCTTTGGTGTAACCTTACCGACTAAAATATCACCATCATGAACTTCAGCACCAATTCGAATAATACCGAATTCGTCTAAGTCTTTCAGTGCATCTTCGCCGACATTAGGAATTTCACGTGTCATTTCTTCTGGCCCTAACTTAGTGTCACGAGCTTCTGATTCATGCTCTTCGATATGAATTGAAGTATAAACGTCTTCTTTGACCAAACGTTCATTAATAGCAATCGCATCTTCAAAGTTGTAACCATCCCAAGTCATAAAGGCAATCAATGGATTTTGACCTAAAGCTAATTCTCCATTTTCCATTGATGGTCCATCAGCTAGAACTTCATCATTATCAACGTGATCACCTACTTGCACAATCGGTCGTTGATTATAGTTTTTACCACCATTTGAACGACGGAATTTCATCAATTTATACTTATCAAGTGTGCCGTCATCCCGTCTTACTCGAATTTCTCGAGCATCAACGTATTCAACCGTTCCATCGTGTTTACTGATCAAAGCCACCCCAGAATCATGGGCTGCTTTATATTCGATACCAGTGCCGACCAGTGGTGCATGCGGATCAACCAGTGGAACCGCCTGACGCTGCATGTTGGCTCCCATTAAAGCACGATTTGAGTCATCATTTTCCAAAAATGGAATACATGCTGTTGCGACTGCGACAACCTGTTTCGGTGAAACATCCATGTAATCAACTTTGTCAACTGAAATTTCAATATTATCACTCTTACTACGAGCCATAACCACATCATTAACAAACGAACCATCATCGTTCAATGGTGAGTTAGCTTGTGCAATAACATAATTATCTTCTTCATCAGCAGTTAAATAATCAATTTTGTCAGTAACCTTATGTGTCGTCCATGAAACGCGCCGATATGGTGTTTCAATGAATCCATATTGATTAATTCGTGCATATGAAGATAAACTATTAATCAAACCAATGTTTGGTCCTTCAGGAGTTTCAATTGGACACATCCGACCATAGTGAGTATAGTGCACATCACGAACTTCATATCCAGCTCGATCACGAGTCAATCCGCCAGGTCCTAAAGCAGATAGACGACGTTTATGAGTTAATTCACCTAATGGGTTAGTTTGATCCATAAACTGCGACAACTGAGAACTACCAAAGAATTCTTTGATTGAAGCCACTACCGGACGAATATTAATCAATTGTTGCGGTGTGACTGTTGCAGTATCTTGAATTGACATCCGTTCACGAACAACACGTTCCATTCGTGATAAACCAATTCTGAACTGATTTTCCAACAATTCACCCACACAACGAATCCGACGATTACCTAAATGGTCAATATCATCAGTATTACCGATATCTTCTTGCAAATTGAAGAAATAATTCATTGAAGCAATAATATCAGCTGGTAATATATGTTTATATTTCAAATCAATATTGCCATTACCAATCATATTAACAATTTTTTCAGGGTCCTTAGGAGAATAGACCTTGATGATCTGTAGCACCATTGGATCAGTAACTACACCTTCATCAGATGGTTGGAAAGTATACGTTTTAAAGTCTTTTCTAGTCAAATATGGAGTTAACTTATCCAAAACCTGTTTGTCCAAAACGGTATCTTTCTTGACTAAAATTTCTCCAGTTTCGGGATCTGCTAAAGTTTCCGCCAATGTTAAATTAAGCAAGCGGGTCTTAAGATCTAATTTTTTATTTATTTTATAGCGACCAACTGGCGCCAGATCATATCGTTTCGGATCAAAGAAACGAGCAGTCAATAAACTCCGGGCACTGTCTGCCGTTTTAGGTTCGCCTGGACGTAGCCGTTCATAAATATCTTTTAACGATTCTTCCACTCGTGAATCGTCACTAACCTTATGAACATCTTTTTCCAAAGTTAAAAGTAAACTATCACTAGCACCCAACATTTTAACAATTTCATCATCTGAACTGAAACCAAGAGCCCTAATTAGTTCAGTTAACGGAATTTTACGAGTTCGGTCGATTCTGACATAAGCAATATTCTTTGCGTCGTTTTCATATTCCAACCAAGCCCCACGATTAGGGATCACGGTAGTTCCGAAGGTAACTCGTCCACTTTTATCCATTTCTGAATTATAATAAACTCCAGGAGAACGAACTAATTGTGAAACAATAACTCGTTCAGCTCCGTTAATAATGAAGGTTCCCTGTTCGGTCATTAATGGAAAATCACCAAAGAAAACATCCTGTGACTTGATTTCACCAGTTTCATGATTGACTAAGTTCAACGTTACGTGCAGTGGTGCCGAAAAGTTAGCATCATGTTGACGTGCTTCGTCAACTGTATATTTTGGTTTTAACAGTTGATAATCAACGAACTTCAAAGACAAATTACCAGCAAAATCTTCAATTGGCATAATATCTTCAAATACTTCCCTAAGACCATCATTCAAAAACCATTTATATGAATTGGTTTGAATTTCGATCAGGTTCGGCAGTTCCAAAACTTCCTTGATGCGTGCATAACTTCTACGGGTTCGATGCTTTCCGTATTTAACTATATGTCCTGCCAAGTTGTTCACCTCTCAAAATATTTCTGCAAATAGCCTAAACCAATATTACATTTTGATTACAATTCGATAATTAACCAAATATATCCTGTTTTTAGGCAAAAAAAAACCAAAAACAGCTGACACCTTAGCGGCGAAACTCACTATTTTTGCTTTTCTCGGTGATAACTATGGACAATAGATCACAGCTATCCGATAATTCACAGATTGTACTTATAGATGTTACTGGAATTTTTATAAAAAGTCAAGCAATAAAGTAGAAACGGGACGATGGCAAAATAGCTATTTTGTCATTATCCCGTTTAATGCTTGTTATTCATTGTATCCAAATTGTTATTAGTTTCAACTACTTGGTATGAAATCATACATAAGCTGATTTATAACACCTATTATATCCAAAAAACAGTATCTTTATTGGACATCTTCAGTAAAAAAATTCATTTCTATCTTATTAAAATACTATTTTTGACTGACTTTTTCTTTCGAGTTTGTCTTTTGCTCGTCATGCACCGTGATTACAATTTTACCTTTGCTGGCCCCAATTGAAACTGAACTGCCAATCTTGATTTGACCGGTAATCAACAATTCACTAAGTTTATCTTCAATTTCAGTTTGTAATGCCCGACGAATTGGCCGTGCACCATATTCAGGGTCAAAACCCTTTTCAGCTACTAAATCAATTGCTGCTGGTGTAATTTTAATTTTGACCTGCTGCTGCCGAACTCGGTCTAATAATTCTTTTGCCATCAACTTGACAATTGCATGCAATTCTTTTTTCTCCAATTGATGGAAAACAATAGTTTCATCAATTCGATTAAGAAATTCTGGTCGAAAAGTCTTTTTTAAGATTTCTTGAATTTTAGCTGACATCATCTTGAATTTATCTTTCGGCTGCGTACTTCCAAAGCCTACTTGTTTTTCGTCTCGTAAAGCTGTAGCTCCCAAGTTTGATGTCATAATAATAATTGTATTGCGAAAATCAATTTTTCTTCCCTTTGAGTCAGTCAAATAACCATCATCAAGGACTTGAAGTAAAATATTGAAAACGTCAGGATGGGCTTTTTCTACTTCATCAAATAAAACGACTGAATAAGGATGCTGCCGAACCTTTTCTGTTAATTGTCCACCTTCATCATAACCAACATATCCTGGTGGCGAACCAACTAAACGACTCGTGCTATATTTCTCCATATATTCGCTCATATCAATTCGAATCATTGAATCTTCAGAACCAAACATCGCTTCCGCTAACGCTTTTGCTAATTCAGTTTTTCCAACCCCTGTTGGTCCTAAAAACATAAACGAACCAATCGGACGATTAGGGTCCTTTAATCCACTGCGAGCCCGACGAATTGCTCGAGAAACGGCGGAAACTGCCTCTTCTTGACCAACAACACGGTGATGCAAGATCTTTTCAAGATCAATTAATCGAGCAGTTTCACTCTTATTCATCTGTGTAACTGGAACACCTGTCCACTCAGAAACAACTTGCGCAATATCTTCAGCTCCAACTGAAGAAGCGTAGATTCCCTTGGCTTGTTGTTCCAATAACTGATCAACATCTTTTTTTGTCTGTAATTCTTTTTTTCTGATCTTCGCAGCTTCTTCAAACTTTTCCTGTGTCAAAGCAGCGATTTTTTGACTGGCTAATTGTTGTAATTTTTCTTTCTTTTCTTCTATCGATTTAGTACTACCTGACTGATTTAATCTAACCTTTGCTGCCGCCTCATCCATTAAATCAATCGCTTTATCTGGTAAATAACGATCAGAGATATACCGTGAGCTTAATTTTACTGCGGCATTTAATGCGGCATCTGTAATTTTTAAATGATGATGGGCCTCATAACGTGGCCGTAACCCCTGCAAAATCTTGACGCTATCTTCTTCTGTCGGTTCTGCAACCATAATTTTAGCGAAGCGCCGTTCCAATGCTGAATCAGATTCAATATACTTTTGAAATTCATCAAGTGTTGTTGCTCCGATTACTTGAACTTCACCACGAGCTAATGCTGGTTTTAAAATATTTGAGGCATCAATAGCACCTTCAGCTCCACCGGCACCAATTAAAGTATGCAATTCATCAATAAAAAGAATAACCTGCCCATCAGCATAAATTTCGTCAAGGATTTTTTTGACACGATCTTCAAATTCACCACGATATTTAGTTCCTGCAACTAAGGAACCCATATCTAAAACCATGACTCTTTTATGCGCTAAACTCTCAGGAACTTGACCACTAATAATAACTTGGGCTAATCCCTCGGCAATTGCCGTTTTACCTACGCCTGGTTCGCCAAGTAAAACAGGGTTATTTTTGGTTCGCCGACTAAGCACTTGAATTACTCGTCGAACCTCTTTTTGCCTTCCAATAACTGGATCAATTTTATTTTCTGCCGCCAATTTAGTTAAATCTCTTGCGAGTGTATTCAACGTTGGTGTTCCATTAGTTTTAGGTTTGGCCTTATCATACTTTTTCATTTGAATTTCACTGATGCCGATTTTATGAATAATCTCCTGATACATCCGATGACTATCCACACTCAAACTTTGTAAAATTCTTGAAGATAATAAATCACTATTTTGCAGCAAAGCCATCAGAAGATGTTCTGTACCAATCTTTTGTGCATTGGTTCTTTGTGCATTTTCACTTGCTTTAGCAAGGATTTCTTTTGCTCGTGGAGTATATGGTAAATAACCACTAATGTTTTTTAATGTACCATAACCAGTTAAACGTTCAATTTCTTCACGAACATCTGTTTCAGTAACAACGAATTGTTTTAAAACTTTACCAGCAATACCATTTTTTTCAATTGTTAATGCCAGTAATAAATGTTCAGTGCCAATTGCTTGGTGTCGAAAGTCTTTTGCTTGTTCCTGGGCGATAACTAATACTTGTCGTGCACTTGGTGTAAATAGATTCTCCATAACTTTGCCCTCACTTTCTAACCATCATATTTCAGGCGGTTTAAGATGCTTTTCATTATACGCGCTCGCAACATATTCTCAAGTTCAACGTCGCCAAAATTCAATGTTTTTTTATCAATAACTGCTAATAATAAGTTAGCTGTAGTTTGTGTTAATACATCTGCTTGAAACAAACTTTTGATAAGCTGGAAGGATTCCTTAAAGGTAATACTTTCACCAACGATTCCGATGAGTTCATCCAACACATCACAATCATCAACTAAATTAACTTTTGCAATTCGAATGTAACCACCACCTCCACGCTTACTTCTAACAATATAGCCATTTTGAATATTAAAACGAGTATTAATCACATAATTAATTTGCGATGGAACACAGTTAAACAATTGTGCCATTTCTGACCGTTTTATCTCTACTTCTTGCGATTCTGCCAAAATACTTTTTAAATATTTTTCAATGATATCAGAAATATTCTGACTTTGCATCTAATCATCCTTTGGAATTTGACTAATATTGACTATTATTATACTTGAAAAATAAAGAATTGCAAAACTTTTAGTCAAAAAAAGAGTTCTCGCAAATGAGAACTCTTCAATATATCGGGAAAACAGGATTCGAACCTGCGACCCCTACGTCCCGAACGTAGTGCTCTACCAAGCTGAGCTACTTCCCGAAACTAAAACTACTTAAGATATAGTCGAGAAAGTACTTAGCTGCTTAATTGGAATTGGGTTAAAAGTTCCAGCTCAATCACTACTTTCCGCTTACTGCACCCAGTAGGAGTCGAACCTACAACCTTCTGATTCGTAGTCAGACACTCTATCCAATTGCGCTATGGGTGCAAAAAATGCCGAGGACCGGAATCGAACCGGTACGGTAATCACTTACCGCAGGATTTTAAGTCCTGTGCGTCTGCCAGTTCCGCCACCCCGGCATAAAAATATAATTTTGGAACAAGCGGAAGACGGGATTCGAACCCGCGACCCCCACCATGGCAAGGTGATGTTCTACCACTGAACTACTTCCGCATAATAATGGTGCCGACTAGACGATTCGAACGCCCGACCCTCTGATTACAAATCAGATGCTCTACCAACTGAGCTAAGTCGGCAAATATGGTGCGGGTGAAGGGATTTGAACCCCCACGTTTTTCAACGCTAGAACCTAAATCTAGTGCGTCTGCCAATTCCGCCACACCCGCAAAATTGACCTATGAGTCGTGACAGGCTCGAACTGTCGACCCTCTGATTAAAAGTCAGATGCTCTACCAACTGAGCTAACGACTCAATGGAGGATACAGGGCTCGAACCTGTGACCCTCTGCTTGTAAGGCAGACGCTCTCCCAGCTGAGCTAATCCTCCAGAGCACGGCAACTTCCTACCCTCACAGGGGGCGATCCCCCAACTACTATCGGCGTTAAGAAGCTTAA
>NZ_AZGB01000026.1:0-29296 GCF_001435235.1 Liquorilactobacillus ghanensis DSM 18630
TAATTTTACCGCTGAAATATACTCTTTTATAGACGGTCGATTATTAGGTGCTTACGTTATTTCTGCATTAAACTGATCAAGTAGTCCGCAAAGCCACTGGTAGTCAATTCAACCGCATTCGGCAGCTGTTGGGCAAAGTCGCACGTAACATGCTGCTTAAGCAAGGCCTCTCTAACTGCTTGGGTGATCAAATCCGCTACCGGCTGCCAGCCCAAATATTCAAACATCATAACTCCCGAAAGAATTAATGATGTCGGATTTAATTTATTTTGTCCCGTAAATTGTGGAGCCGTCCCGTGAGTTGCTTCAAAAATTGCCTGCTTACTTTGATAATTAATATTGGCACCTGGAGAAATTCCAATTCCGCCTACCTGTGCAGCCAAGGCATCAGAAATATAATCACCATTAAGATTCAAAGTTGCGATTACCGAAAAGTTTTCAGGATGTAATAATGATTGCTGAAAAAAGTTATCTGTGATCAAATCATTTACTATAATTTTGCCTTCTTTTTCAGCAGCGGTTTGTGCTTGCTCGGCAGCCGCTTGCCCTGTTTGCTGTTCTATTTTTTTGAAATCTTCGGCCGTAAATACTTGATCCCCAAACTCGGCAGCTGCCTCATAGCCCCATTTTTTAAAACCGCCTTCTGTCTTTTTCATAATATTTCCCTTATGAACTAAGGTAACGCGTGGTAAATGATGATCAACAGCATACTGAATAGCTGCTTTGACTAATCGCTTCGAACCTTGACTTGAAACTGGCTTGATAGCAAAAGCCGAACTCGCTGGGAAACGAATCTTGCCTAATTCATGCTGCTTAGTCAGAAACGCTAGTAATTCATCTGCCGCAGCAGTTCCAGCTGCAAAATCAATTCCAGCATAAATATCTTCCGTATTCTCCCGAAAAACGGTCATTGCGACCTTTTCAGGAAATTTTACAGGAGAAGGTACTCCCTTAAAATAATTAACTGGTCGTACACAAGCATACAAATCTAAATCTTGGCGCAAGGTAACGTTAATTGAACGATGTCCCTTGCCAATCGGAGTCGTTAACGGCCCCTTAATTGCTACCAGATGCTCTTTTAAGCTTTGAACTGTTGCTTGGGGCAGCCATTCACCAGTCTGCTTAAATGCTGCTTCACCGGCTAATAAGCGCTGCCAGCTAATTTTTCTTGATGACCCATAAACTTGTCGAACTGCTTTATCAAAAACACTTCTAGCCGCTGACCAAATTTCTGGGCCGATACCATCGCCGGCAATAAACGGAATAATGGGAAAAGCTGGAACTTGCAGTTTTCCAGCTGTCACTGTTAATTTTTCTGGTTCATTCATCAATTTCACCTGCTCCTTTTGAATAGTGACGCCCAGTTGGACCAACATAGGCTGAACACGGGCGAATTAAAACATTCTCTTGGCGCTGTTCCATAATATGTGCCAGCCAACCAACTGTCCGACAAGCAGCAAAAATCATTGTAAAAGTTTCTTTTTGCAAACCAAGGCAATGGTAAATTAGGGCTGTATAATAATCAACATTGGGATGCAACTTAAATTTTTCAAGCATATAATCGGCAATCTGTGTTTGAATTTGAAAATAAACCTGATTATCAGTTTCTTGTGCCAACTCCGCCGCAATCTTTTTCAAGATAACAGCACGCGGATCACCATTTTTATAAATTCGATGACCAAACCCCATAATTTTTCGTTTAGCATGCAACTGATCTTGCAAATAAACAATTGGATCAATTTGCTGTTGCTTGATGGTTTCAAGCATTTCAAATACCCGCTCGTTGGCTCCGCCATGCAATGGTCCTTTCAAAGCACAAACCGCTGCTGTTAAACAAGAGTAATAATCCGTCAACGTTGAAGCTGCTACGCGCGCAGTGAAAGTTGAAGCGTTAAATTCGTGATCTGCATGCAAAATCATAACTGTCGAAAACATTCGTGATAATTGCTGGCTAGGCTTTTTACCTGTCATCATCAATAAAAAGTTATCTACAACTCCTAAATGATGGTCTGCTTCCAGTAAAGGTTCATTATCCCGAATCCGAATAATCGCAGCAATCGCTGTCAGCATCTTCGCCAAAATTTTAGGTGGTTCATCGTGTTCAACATCATTGGTTGTTCCCAGCAAAGAAGTTGTTGTCCGCAAAATGCTCATGGGGTGTTGCGGTTCTTTGGCAATATAAAGCAGCAAACGAATCGTTTCAGCAGGCAGCACCATTTGTTCAACTAAATTTTGGCGAAAAGCTGTCAATTCATGTTTATTCGGTAAGCGCGTATGCCATAATAAAAATACTACTTCTTCGAATGAAGCCTGAGCGATCTCCTCAATTGGATAACCAGCATAAATTAAATGGGCATTTTTAGTTGAACTTATTTTAGTCTCGTCAACTATAATTCCTGCTAAACCTCGTGAATTAGTCATCTGATCCCTCACTTTCATTTTGTTTTGCCATTTTTCGAGCAATAACATATGGTAAAATTCCGCTGGCTTTAAAATATTCCCTGTCAATCGGCGCATCAAATCTGACACGAACGGTAAAATCAACTTGCCGATCAGGGGACTCTGCTAAAACTTTAGCCGTCTTACCAGTTAGTTTGATCGTAAATTTTTCATTGCCCTGCAGCCCTAAGGTATCTGCCGTATCTCCTGCCATGAACTGTAAAGGTAAAACACCCATCATCACTAAATTTGAGCGATGAATTCGTTCAAAACTTTCCGCTATGACTGCCTTGACCCCCAGTAATTCAACGCCCTTTGCCGCCCAATCACGCGAAGATCCCATTCCGTAATCTTTGCCTGCCAAAATAATTGTTCCAATGTTATGCTGCTTATAATCCATTGCTGCTTCATAAATTGTCGTTTCTTTGTTGGTCAGCCATGATCTGGTAAATCCACCTTGCTTTTCAGGAGTCAACTGGTTTTGCAGCCGAATATTAGCTAAAGTTCCTCTCATCATGACTTCATGATTGCCCCGCCGTGATCCATATGAATTAAAATCTGCCGGTTGAACCCCATGTTCTTGCAAGTACTTGCCTGCCGGAGTTGTTTGACCAATAAAACCAGCTGGTGAAATATGGTCAGTTGTAATCGAATCACCTAATTTTGCCAATACTCTTAATCCGGTCAAATCGGTTTGCCGCGATGCAAACAAAGGCGGTAATGCTAAATAAGTTGATGCTGCCTGCCAAGGGTAAGTAACCGATTCAGTGACCGGCAAGGCATTCCAAGCAGCGTTCTGACTAAAAATATTTTGATAGTTTGCTGAAAAAAGCTGTGGTTTAACATATTGATGAATAACCTGACTGACTTCCGCCGTTGTTGGCCACAGATCACTTAGATAAACGGCTTTTCCTTGTTGATCTTGACCAATAGGTTGGTGAAGCAAATCAATGTCGAGTGTGCCTGCTAGCGCATACGCAATTACCAAGGGCGGTGAAGCCAAATAGGTATCTTTAATTAACGGATTAACCCGCCCTTCAAAATTACGATTACCGCTTTCAATTGCAGCTAACGGATAGTTTGTTTGATTAATTATTTCTTGAACTCCTGGCTGCAATTTACCCGAATTACCGATACAAGTCGTACAACCATAACCAACAATATTAAAACCTAATTGATCCAAATAAGTCTGCAATTGTGCAGCTTGCAAATAGTCAGCTACCACCCGCGACCCCGGAGCAAATGACGTTTTTACATAAGCGGGGATTTTTAAACCAGCAGCAACTGCTTTTTCAGCCAACAAACCCGCTGTAATCAAAATTTCAGGATTAGATGTATTAGTACAACTGGTAATTGCGGCAATTCCCAAAGCACCCGGCCTCAAGCTGAAAGTTTGCCCAGCTGTCTTTACCTGGCAGTTTTTTAATTCAGCATATTTTTTAAAATTCTGTGGTAATTGAGATAATTCAACCAAATCTTGCGGACGTTTAGGACCCGCAACACTGCTCGTGATCGTCCCTAAATCTAACTCAACGTTTTCTGAATAATGACGCAAATTATCTTCATTTTCTTGATACCATAAATGATTTACTTTCGCATATTTTTCAACTAACTTAATTTGTTCTGCCGATCTGTCTGTTAAGCGTAAATAGCTCAAAGTCTGTTGATCAATTGGGAAATAACCACAAGTTGCTCCATATTCTGGTGCCATATTAGCAATTGTTGCCCGATTTGCCAGCGGTAGATTTTTAAGCCCTGGTCCATAAAATTCAACAAATTTTCCAACTACATTCTGTTTTCTTAAAATATGTGTTAACGTTAACGCCAAGTCGGTCGCTGTAGCCGTTGCCGGCATTTTACCAGTTAAGCGGACACCAACCACTTGTGGCATGGGAAAATAGGATTCTTGCCCCAACATACTAGCCTCAGCCTCAATTCCACCAACGCCCCAACCAAGTACGCCCAAAGCGTTGATCATCGTCGTATGTGAATCAGTCCCGACTAGCGTATCAGGAAAAGCAAGCGGCTCGGCTGCTTTTGAATGGCGAATAACCGGTGAAAGATATTCCAAATTAACCTGATGAATAATTCCCGTATCCGGTGGAATAACTGTCAAGTTCTTAAAGCTGGCCTGCGCCCATTTCAAAAACAAATAACGTTCACGATTCCGTTTGAATTCTTGTTTAATATTATATTCAAAAGCGTCTTGATTTCCTGCCAAATCAACTTGAACTGAGTGATCGATTACTAAATGTACCGGTACATCTGGATTGATCGCCGTTGGGTCTCCCCCTTGATTTTGAACTTCTTCACGCATCGCCGCCAAATCAACTAATGCTGGGACACCGGTAAAATCCTGCAAAATAACCCGTTCAGGTTTATAGGGCACATCATTAGTATGTTGCTCATCCCAATTATTAAAAACAGCTAGATATTTTTTTAGCGCTGGCTGTTTGGAACTGTGGCGCAAGGTCAATTCTAATAAAACCCTAATAGCATATGGCATTGCTTCAATTTCTTGTTCTTCATGCTGTAAGTAAGCCGCAATATCATAATAGTAATAATTTTTCCCTGCTAAAGTAAATTGGTTGCGATAAGTTTCTGTCATTTTTGATCCTCCAGACATCAATCTTTTCTCAGATAATTTTTAATCATTCTAACATAGTTTTAATTTGCTGCAACTAACACTCCATGTTAATTCAGCATAATTTACATGTATTCATAACCAAAAAACACGATATTCTTTCTTTAATAAATAGGGAAGCGCTGTCATTTTTATAAAGAGAATATTTTTTCTCATTATTTTTTTATTATCTGCTATTAAAAACAGCAGTCCTACCAGAATAAGAACTGCCGTTTAGTACTTTTTCAATTGTCAACTGCTTATTAATGATCGGATTGATAAGTAGTTAAAACATCCGCACACAATTTGTGACTCAAGCAAATATTTTTTTGTTTGAGTTTTGTTGATGTTTGCGAACGAACAGCTTGAATAAAAGCCGTAACCATTTGAGAAAAGCCGTAAACTTCTAACGGAGTCGCCCATTTTTCAGGTTCCCAACTTTTCTTTACTGCCGCCGTTTCCAATTCCAACTGTTGCAAATTTTTCAAGGTCCCACAACCGGATCCGCTGGTTAACTGAATCTGTTCATTATCAGTTCCCGCCTGTGCGTCTAAAGCAACCCAAGCTGCTGTATGCTCAGTTTCCAGCTGCATAACTGCCGTTTCCAAAAGGCCATCAGTATCTTTAATTTGACTCGTAACGTTTTGAATTGGTTCATCAATCAGATAAACAGCTGTATCAACCAAATGTATAAACAGTTCATTAACCATATCAACTACTGGTCGTTTAAATTCACATAAATTTTTTTGGACACTTAATAACCGTTTATTAGAAACCCTTTTTAGTTGATCAACCATTGGCGCAAACCGCCGATTAAATCCCAACATAAAGATCCGCCGGTTATCCAGTGCTAACCGCTGTAAACTTTTTATTTCTGTCAATGACTCACCAACTGGTCGATCAATAAAAACATGAATTCCCTTTTGCAAACAACGTTCAGCTAACTTCAACTGTTCAGCTGAAGAGCCATGAATAAAGCATGCGTCAATTCCTCCAGCAATCAATTGATCCAGACTTTGATATAAATAGTCAACTTGATATCTTTGCATTAATTGTTTTTTTATATTTGGATCTTTAACCGCAAACATAAAATCTCCTTGATTACGGTTTTCAAAATAAAGCGGCAAAAAAAGTTTCAATGTCTGCTGCTCAACTCCGATAACGCCAAATTTCATCTAACAGCTTCCTCTCAACAGTATTCAAATCCATTTTTGTACTGTTCATTGTCTGATTTTTAGCAGCTTATTCGCGAAACTCACCATCAATGATATTATCATCATCCGGTCTTTGTGGTGATTGATAATCCGGCATAACAATTGCTGCAATTACATATAACAAAATACCTAAAAATACCTGTCCAGGGAAAATAATCAATAACGCACCAATAATTCTTGTCCATGATTTGTCCCAAGAAAAATACTCGGCAATCCCCCCTAGCACTCCTGAAACAATTTTATCGCTTGATTTAGTTAGCTTTCGTTGTCTTTTCATAACTACCCTCCCATTTCGATTAAATTTAAATCATCTCTAATTCTTAGATTACTATGATTTAGTTTTAAGTTCAATTGATTAAACACAACGGCTACGGTAATTACAACCGAATTATTTACACTACTTTCCCACCATATTTTCAAAAAAAATTAAATCTTTTTATCAATTATCATTGCTTAATTTTAAACAAAATTCAATTATAAGAAAAATAAATAATAAAAATAAAAAGCCATAATATTTAACAAGCTTATTTTGCTGTTATATAATGGTTTTTGACGAACAATCATATTTTTAAATCAAATATTCAGATTTGATTATAATCTGTTTCCGCATTGAATTAATTAGTTTTAGTATAGCTGTTTAATAATAACTCTTATTTTATGATTACATAATTTAATTTGAAAGAAGTTGATAAAGTGCCATCTGGTCAGCAAACATTTAATTCTAATAAAGCTGAAAAAAATGATCGATATTTGATAATAATCACTGCTATCGTGACCTTGGGCGGACTTTTGTTTGGAATTAATACTGGAGTTATTAACGGTCTATTGCCTTTCATGGCAGCTAAAAATCAATTAAATTTATCTCCGCTTCTACAAGGTGTCGTTACCAGCAGCCTGACTTTGGGAGCAGCGTTTGGTGCATTAACTACGGGCAGATTTGCCGATCATTATGGTCGCAAAAGTCTGCTTTTTTGTTTGGCTATTCTTTTTCTCATTAGTAACAGCGGTTGTATTTTCGCCGCAACTGCCAGTTGGTTGATTGGTTGGCGATTTATTTTAGGATTGGCGGTTGGCGGTGTTTCCGTTGTCGTTCCAACTTATTTATCAGAAATTGCAACTCCTAAAATGCGTGGAAGAATGATTACTCAAAATGACTTAATGATTACCAGCGGCCAATTACTAGTTTTTTGCAGCAATGCTCTATTAGGGAATCTGTTGGCAGCTGATCACAATGTTTGGCGTTGGATGATGATCATCGGAATCATCCCCGCCTTGGTATTACTTTTTGGAATGCCAGCTGTCCCTGAATCACCACGCTGGTTATTGAGCAAAAAGCAACCAACTGCTGCTCTTGCTAACTTAACCAAACTACGAGGCAACTCTCAAGTCGCAGCAGATGAACTACAAAAAATCCAACAATCGTTTAAACAGTTAAAAACTGTCCAAACTTGGTCTTGGAAATTATTAAAAAAACCAGCAATTCGTAAATTATTTTTACTGGGAATCGGATTGGGAGTTATTCAGCAACTGATTGGGATCAATGTCATCATGTATTATGGAACGACAATTTTAATAGCCAGTGGTTTTGCCCATCAAGCTGCCCTAATCGCTAATATCAGTAATGGTGTTATCTCAGTAATTGCTTCGTTGACCGGTATGCATTTAATGACTTGTTGGCCACGACGAAAGATGCTGCTGCTGGGAATTAAAATGACTACCATATCTTTGGGAGTAATTGATTTAAGTGCTTTGTTTTTTAATCGGTTAACAATTTTTCCTTATATTGTTATTTTGTTAGTTTTAGTCTTTCTGTTCTTTTTTCAAAGTATGGTTTCCCCGACAACTTGGGTTATCATCGCTGAAATTTTCCCACAAAAATTACGTGGATTAGGTGTAGGGATAAGTACTTTTGCATTATGGTTGGCTAATTTTGGTGTGGGACTGCTTTTCCCAATTTGTCTGCATCAATTTGGTCTGGGTCTGACGTTCTTCGGCTTTTTTGTTATCAATTTATTGGCTTATGTTTTCACTTATCGCTTAGTGCCAGAAACCAGCAATCGTTCACTGGAAAAAGTCCAGCAAAATATCTAAAAATACTTGTAACTTCAGTAATATTTCGTTAAACAAAACTATCAGAAAGGAAGCTGCTGACTATGAAAATTGCTTTAATTACTCAATACCTTGAAGGCCACGGGGGTACAGAACGCGTTATTGCCGAATTACTTAATCACGATTTAAAAAATGACTACTTGGTTCTCGTTCCTCGTAGTGGTGAACATCCTGAATGGCTTCAATGGATTAACCGTTCAACCGGACAGCAAGTAAAAATTTGTCCACCGGCAGATGAAACGACCCAAGTGAAGTTTATTTCTAAAAACTTGCTTGCCTATCAACCAGCAATTGTTTTAGGACTAGAAGGCAAAGCAAATCGGTTGGCTGCTCAATTGCGTCAACAGTATCAATTAGATTATCAAATTATTTCCTGGGGACATACCTCAATTAATGAGACTGACTTCTTTAATCGACAAGATTTGCAATTTCCTGATTATCATTTGGCTATCAGTTCCGGTATTCAAAAACAACTCTTAGCAATGGGTGTTCCAGCTGCTAAAATCTTTTTAATTTATAATCCAGTAACAATTATATCCCACCAAACTATCCCAGCACCGCCGGCAGGGCAGCCGTTTCATCCAATTTTTATTGGACGTATGATTCTTGATGGGCAAAAAAATATTCGTCTATTATTTGATGGATTGAAATTACTGCATATTCCTTGGAAATTAGATATGTTTGGCAAAGGTTATGATTTTCCAAAAGTTAAACAATATGCACAAAAATTAGGAATTGCTGCCAATATCAGTTGGCATGGCTGGCTGCCTAATCCTTGGCAAATGGTTTCCCAAGCTGATGGTTTGTTGTTAAGTTCAAAATATGAGGGGTTCCCTATGGTACTGGTTGAGGCAATTTCGCGCGGCTTACCAGTCATTTCAACTAATTGCCCAACTGGTCCGCAAGATATTATCAATCATCAAAATGGTATTTTGACGCCGATGGATGACGCCCCTGCTTTTGCCCAAGCTTGCACTTGGTTATACCTTAATCGGCAACTTTATAAACGCCAACAAGTTCAACAGACTATGAGAAAGTTTGATGTTAAAAATTATATCCGTCATCTTGAAGAAATTTATCGCTTTGTAACTGGTAAAACACAAAAAATTACTTTCAAATTACCAGATAGCGATGATCCAAGTAAACCAACAGTCTAGATAATTACCAACTGAATTGCCAAGCAATCTTTTTGCGGCAGTTCAGTTTTTTGTTCAAGCGTACTTTCTAATTTCGTTTAAAATTCAATATCTCTCACGTACTATAAAATGTTAAAATAGTTTAGTATCATAATTATGCTTAAACTATAGGGGGAAATTAATGTTTATCGGAATCGGAACACTGGTTAACACTGGAGCTGTTATCATCGGCGGTTTGGGTGGCTATCTTTTTCAACGGATCTTAACTAAGAAAATGCAGGAAACTTTAATGCAAGCATTGGGAACAGCTGTAATTTTCATTGGAATTTCTGGTGCCTTAAGTCAAATCTTAGTAATTAAACAGCACACTTTAACCACTAAGGGAACAATGTTAGCTGCTATCTCTTTGGCACTTGGAGCATTTATCGGCGAATTATTGAATATTGAAGGTCAATTTAATCGGTTAGGTAGCTGGCTGCGTATGCGAATCGGCCGGCAAAACGATTCTAAGTTCATTGATGCTTTTGTTATCGCTACGCTAACAACTTGTGTTGGAGCTATGGCAATTATTGGACCATTACAAGATGCTTTGGCTGGCGATCCAACCATGCTTTTTACCAAAGCAATTCTTGATGGTGTTATCGTTGCGCTTTATACAGCGGCCCTTGGAATCGGTGCTATTTTTTGTGCTTTACCCATTTTAATTTTTCAAGGCGGTATTACTTTATTAGCAACGATTATCAATCCGTGGTTAAATACTGCTATGACTAATGGCATCTCACTGGTCGGTTCAATGATGATTTTTTGCATTGGCTTAAATCTGCTTTTAAATTGTAAAATCAGAGTAGCCAATATGCTGCCTGCAATTTTAGTTGTCTTGATTTATGGAATTTTAAAGTAAAAATAACTATTTTCAATAAATTAGTGGAGTTAATTAGCAGTTTAGATTCGTGAGTGCTAATTAATTGCATTTATCACTAAATCGTTTATTATAGAAGATGAAATAAGGAATTAAAGAAAGGATGATTTTAGATGGCTAATGATTTAAACCGTTACAATGGATTACTTGATAACTTAGGTGGCTGGATGAATGATGATTTCTTTAAGAACTTTGGTAAGAATGTCTTTAGCAAGTTACCTATCAAGGGTGATTTAAAAACTGATATTAAGGAAACAAAAGACGCGTATCAGGTAAAAATCGATATGCCTGGGTTTGATAAAAAGAACATTCATATTAACTATGATAATGACGTTTTATCCATTTTCGGCAGACGTGATAGCTTTAGTGATGAAAGTGATAAGGAAGGCAATACCGTTTATAGTGAACGTTCTTATGGTGAGTTTTCACGGCAATATAACTTACCAGATGTCGATCGTGATAAAGTCAGTGCCAAGTATGATAATGGCGTTTTAAGTTTGACTTTGCCGAAAGTTGAAACAGTCGAAGACAGCGCAAGTCATATTGAAATTGAATAATTAGGTAAATGGTAAAAAAGAAACGGTGCTCAAAAACAAGCGCCGTTTCTTTTTTACTATTTAAATATTGCTACTTAGTTCATGCTCGGCGTGAGCTAACAAAATCAGCTGAATAATACTTAAGCTTTTTTGCCTGGTTCAGAGGCAATAATTTCTAACTGACCACTTAGTTGCCATGATTTGACTGCAAACGGTAAAATTAGGTGCTGACCCTTTTTCAAAGGATATTTCTTATCAGCTACTTGCAACTGACCACTCCCATTTAAAACCGAAACCAATGTATAAGGAGCTGTTTTTCTCACAAAATTGGCGGTCCCGCCTGCTGTTAGATCCCAACGATAAACAGCAAAAAAATCAGTTGCTGCAAATTGCGTAACCTGAGCATCTCCAACACGATATTTTTTTTGCTGCAGCTGTGGGTCAACATGCGGTACATTAGTCACTGCAATTGATTGCTGTAAATGCAGCTGTCTTTTCTGATGTGTTGATGGATCAACTCGATCAAAGTCATAAACACGATAAGTTGTATCAGAACTTTGCTGCGTTTCTAATGCCATAATGCCGGCTCCCAAAGCATGGATCGTTCCACTAGGCACATAAAAGAAATCGCCAGCTTTAACCGGAACATAACGCAATAATTTATCCCACTGCTGCTGTTTAATCATTTCTGCCAGCTCTTGCCTTGTTTTAGCTGTATGCCCGTAAATCAACTTAGCATCCGGATCAGCTGCAATAATATACCAACATTCGGTCTTACCTAATTCATGTTCATGCTTAGCTGCATACGCATCATCAGGGTGAACTTGAACTGACAAATCTTTATGGGCGTCCAAAATTTTTGTTAGCAAAGGAAAAACTTTTCCTTGTGCATCGCCGAACACCTCGCGATGCTCTTGCCATACCTGATCAAGTTTCATCCCCGCAAAAGCACCATTTTCAACCACCGCACAACCATGCGGATGCGCAGAAATTGCCCAGCACTCCCCAGTATGATCACTAGGAATCTGATAACCAAATTCACTTTTAAGCCGAGTTCCACCCCACATTTTTTCCTGAAAATATGGTTTCAAAAACATTGGTTCTATCATAATCTGCCTCCCATTGTTCCAGCCATTATAATTCACTTCTACTTTAGTATAGCATGAAATGGCTTTCTTCGTTATTTACAAAATATCTGAAATTCAATACTTGTTTTTTAGAATAAAATCTTTTATAATATGACGTATTGTCATATGACACGCTGTCACACATAAAATAGAAAGGAGTTTAAAATGCCTAAGGATACTTTCTACCATCTTGACCAGGCAAAAAAGCAGCGTTTATTCATTGCTATCAAAAATGAATTTTCACAAAAAAATTTTGCTGACTCAGCTATCAGTGAAATCGTTAAAGTCGCTGGCATTCCACGCGGCAGTTTTTATCAGTACTTTGAAGATAAACTTGATTGTTATCTTTATTTTGTCGGCCAAGTTCAAAATGAACGCAATCAAATTTTTTTAAATACTTTGATTGCTAATCAAGGTAATCTGCTGCTGGCTACAAAACACTTTTTTACTATCAGCATTGAAGATGTTCTCCATGGCACTTATGCTGATTTCTATCAAACGATGATTACAGCTCATGACTTTCGGCTGCATCGTTTTTTAAAACATGGTAGCCGCCAACAGCTGGTCCATGACCTTTATCAACACACTGATTTAGATCAGCTCCGAGTCAATGATTTAGAAGACTTCCGTTATTTGATTGAAATGATTTTAAACATTTTTTTCCGTTCAATCGGTAGTTATTTCAATAATCATTCAGCAACCCCGCTTACCAGCGTCCAAATTCAAGAACGCTGCTTGTTGATGTTGGATTGGCTGGCTAACGGAGTTTCTACTACTAATAAAACTAATTAAATTGGAGGATTTATATGTACAAAATTGTTCGTAAACGACTAGCGCCCTGGGCTGTAGTCGGAGCAATAATTTTCATGCTGATCCAAGTCTTTTGCAACCTTAACTTACCAACACTGACATCTGACATGATCAACAAAGGTGTCGCAGTTGGTAATACCAATTATATTTGGAAAATCGGTAAAGAAATGCTGCTGATCGCTTTAGTCGGCATCATTGCTTCAGCCGGTAATGTTTATTTTGCTTCAACTCAAGCTCAGAAGCTGGGTACAAAACTGCGGAATGAACTTTTTGAAAAAGTTCTTTATTTTGGTGGACACGAAGTCGATCAGCTGGGAGCATCTTCATTAATAACCCGGACAACCAACGATGTTTTGCAAATTCAAAACGTTACTGTCATGATTTTGCGAATGATGCTTCAAGCTCCCAGTATGCTGATTGGAGCAATCATTATGGCTTTTTTGAGTGAAAAAAGATTAACTGGCGTTTTTTTAATTTCACTGCCGTTGCTTGGAGTTGCTGTTGGTTTAATCATGTACTTTGTTGTTCCATTGTTTAAAAGCCTACAAAAGAAAATTGATCGGATTAATTTGGTTTTCCGTGAAGGTTTAACTGGTGTCCGTGTTATTCGGGCTTTTCGTCAGGATAAATTTGAACAAAATCGTTTTAAAGCTGCCAATAAATCATATACTGATACGGCAGTTAAGGCTTTTAGTTTGGTTTCTTTGATGTTTCCGATTATGACCTTGATTTTAAATGCTACTAATATCGGTATTGTTTGGCTCGGAGCCAATCTAATTGCTAAACGTTCGATGCAAGTCGGCAACTTGGTTTCTTTCATGACTTATGCAGCCATGATCCTATTTAGTTTTATGATGTTATCAATGGTTTTTGTTTTTATTCCCCGGGCACAAGCCGCTGCTGCCAGAATTCAAGAAGTTCTTGACACTCGTTATTCGATTCAAGATCAACAGCAGCCAGCTGAATTGCCAGTTCAAGAACAGCCGGAACTTGAATTTGATCAAGTATCGTTTCGCTACGATCATGCTGAGAAACTGGCTTTAAGTAACATTAATTTTCGGCTAACAGCTGGGCAAACGTTGGCAATTATCGGTGGTACCGGTGCTGGTAAATCTACTTTGATCAACCTAATTCCGCGCCTGTATGATCTCGAAAGTGGAAAAATCAAGCTTAACGGTCAAGACATCAGTCAAACCGCCCAGAAAAAATTGCATCAGCAAATTGCCCTTGTCCAACAAAAAGTTTTCCTTTTTAAAGGAACTATTCGCAGCAATTTACAAGTCGGCAAACCAACTGCAACTGACCAAGAAATGTGGCATGCACTGGAAATCGCTCAAGCCAAAGATTTCGTTAGCGAACTACCACAAGGACTGGATGCAGTCGTTGAACAAAACGGAGGTAATTTTTCTGGTGGGCAGCGGCAGCGCTTAGCAATTGCTCGTGCCGTAATCAAACCAGCTGCGGTTTACGTTTTCGATGATTCATTTTCTGCTTTGGATTTTAAAACAGACGCCAACTTGCGACAAGCTCTAGCGACTGATCCGCAAATTAAGCAGAGTATTGTAATTATCGTTGCACAACGAATCGCAACTGTAACTCAAGCCGATCAAATTATTGTTTTAGATGGCGGACAAGTAGTCGGTCAAGGAACCCATACAGAATTAAAACAACATAATCAAACTTATCAAGAAATTATCAAATCACAATTACGTGGGGAGGAGATTTAATGCCACAACATGGTCCAGCTGCCAATCTTGGCAAAGGTACTGAAAAGCCAAAAAACTTTTGGCAAACTGCTTGGCGTTTATGTAAATACATGGCTCCGTGGAAGTGGTTTTTATTTACCGTTTTTGCTTTTGCAATTGGTTCGGTGATCTTCCAGATCGTCTCACCTAAGATTTTAGGTGAAGCCACAACTACGATCTTTAGTGGTCTGTTAAAGGGCTACCATGAAATTAAGGCTGGTCAGCACCTAACTCGTTTTCCGATTAACTTCACTAAAATTAAAGACATCTTGCTGACAGTCGGTATTATGTATTTAGTTTCAGCTGTATTGTCATTTTTCCAGCAGCTGATTATGGCTAATATTTCTCAAAAAATTGTTTATCGTTTGCGAGCTGATATGAAAGCAAAATTGCAACGTTTACCAATTGTTTATTACGATACTCATTCAAATGGTGATATCATGTCACGTGCAATCAATGATATGGACAATATTGCTGGAACTCTGCAGCAAAGTTTAGCCCAGATTGTAACCAGCGCGGTAACTTTCGTTGGTGTTCTATTTATGATGTTGACGATCAGCTGGGAAATGACGTTAATTGCTTGTATTACCGTTCCATTAGGTATTATTGTAATTGCCACTGTCGCGCCCCGTTCCCAAAAATATTTTGCTGCCCAGCAAAAAAGTTTGGGCTTGTTAAACGATCAAGTTGAAGAAAGTTTTTCTGGTCATACCGTTGTTAAAACTTTTAATCGTGAAGAATCAAGCATTACAGCCTTCAAAAAGCAGAATCAAAATTATTACCGCTCATCTTGGAAAGCACAATTTATTTCTGGATTAATTATGCCCCTAATGAACTTTGTTTCTAATATCGGTTATGTCTGCGTGGCGGTTGTTGGTGGCTTAAAAGTAGCTAATGGTCGATTAACATTAGGTGATGTTCAAGCTTTTCTGCAATACGTCAATCAATTTACTCAGCCAATTACGCAACTGGCTAACCTAGCTAATACGATTCAAGCAACTATTGCTTCAGCTGAAAGAATTTTCGAAGTTCTTGATGAACCGGAAATGCAGCAAACCAGTGTTTCGGTTACTGATCAGCCACAACCAACTGCAAAAATTGAATTTGATCATGTAGCATTCGGTTACGATCAAAAAGAATTGTTGATCAAAGATATGAACTTAAAAGTTACTTCAGGCGAAAAGATTGCCATTGTTGGTCCAACTGGAGCCGGAAAAACAACTCTAATCAATTTACTAGAACGTTTCTATGATATTAAAGACGGCTCTTTAAAATTAGACGGTGTTGATACTCGGAATTTAAAACGTGCACAAGTTCGCGCACATTTTGCAATGGTTTTACAAGATACTTGGCTGTTTACTGGCAGTATCTACGATAATATCAAGTATGGTCGTGAAAATGCGACTGAAGCGGAAATTTATCAAGCTGCCAAAGCTGCTCATGCTGATACTTTCATTCGCCAATTGCCACAAGGATACGCAACGGTCTTAAACGAAGAAGCTTCAAACATTTCGCAAGGTCAGCGGCAACTATTGACAATTGCCCGTGCTTTCTTAGCTGATCCGGAAATTTTAATTTTAGATGAAGCAACCAGTTCAGTTGATACTCGGACAGAAATTTTAATTCAACATGCAATGGATCGTTTACTAAAAGACCGCACCAGCTTTGTAGTTGCTCATCGGCTTTCCACCATTCGTGATGCCGATAAGATTCTCGTAATGAATCACGGTTCAATTATTGAAACTGGTAATCACGAATCGTTAATGGCTGCGAAGGGATTTTATGCTGATCTTTACAATAGTCAGTTTACAGCTCCAGGTACTGTTTAAAAATCGTTTTCAATTATAAAAAAGAGAATTTCGTTTATAATGAAAGGTCCTTAATTATCAGCTGAACATGCTGACAAATTAACCAACCTTTTAAAAACGAAATTCTTTTTTGTTTTAAGCAAAACGAGCGATCGTCCGTGAGTTGCTTAGTTTATATACTGTTCCTGCCAAAAAGACCAAAATAAAAGCAATCAAAATCATCAAACTGAAACTAATTGATTGCCAACCAGTTTGATGCTGCAATTGTGAAATTACCTTTATAACCCAGTACTGTGGGGTTAAAGCAGCTATTCGCTGCATTATTTTTGGCATAACTATCAAGGGAATAAATCCACCTGACAGCAAAGATGTTACGGTATAAATAATAGTTTGCAATGCTCCATCCATTTTACGGTTTGGCGACCAGCTGCCGATTAATAAAGCAACTGCAATTGCCAACAAATCAAACAATTCCAATAGCAACCACAATGCTAAATAACTACAGCCCGGATTAATTTTGAAAATCCACCGCATAATCAATAATGTTGTTCCACTTTGAATCGAAAGCAATCCAAAAGCAAAGCAAACAGTTGCTGACAAATAAGTTCGACGCGACACTGGACTGAGCATTAAACGTTGAAAGGTCCCATCGCTACGCTCTTTTTGCATAATTTCACTACTTAAGGAACTTGCATAATACAAAGCCAACATTAAAACAACACCAATAATTTGGACCGACATCATTTGTGATTGTTCGGCATCACCTGTATCGCGAAAATTTAATTTAGGCAACGCTCGTTGATAATGATTGGTTAGCTTTTTAAATTCAGTTAAAGATTTGGCTTGCAATGCGAGTTGTTGCGTTAAATTTGCTGCCAGTTGAACATTATTCTTGAAAGATTTTAACGTGAATTTTCCTTGTAACGAACTAACACTAGCGATTACCCCCGAACGGTGTTCAGCTAATCTGTGAGCAGCCTGTGGATTAATAACGACTACTGCAGACACTTTATTATTAATTGCAGCACTATCTGCAGCTGCCTGATTGGGAAAAGTTTCAATTTTAACACTGCTGGCCAGCCGCTGTTTAAAAAAATTGGTGTACACTGAAGGTGCTGAATCAACAACAGCAACTGTCATCATATCAGAAGATTGCTGGTAGGCTTGCAAATAGAAAATCATACTTACTAGCGGTAATACTACGCCAATTATCAAGCTCAACGGATGTTTTTTTCGCAACAACCAGCGCTGTTTAACAATCCATTTAAAATTATTCATTTTTCATCCCTCTTTTGGCTATCCAGCCTAAAATCACAAACACACACAGCATGCTTAAAAATAAATTCACCACAATACTATGCCAAATAAATCGTGTTTGACCACCGTAAACAGCATTCCTTACAGCCTTTAAAACCCAACCTAGCGGTGAAAAAGCAGCCGTCCGATCTGAAACTGGTATATAGCCACCACCTACAAAAATTAAAACTTGCATTCCCATGCTGACAACTCCATCTACCACTTCTGAACCATTTGAAACTACATCAATTGCTGCTCCGAACAATAAACTGAATAACATTAGTGAAGCATAGGCTAAAAATACACTCCCAAAAGCGGTTCCCCAATTAACTGCAAACCAGAAGTGACCAATCAGCATTAAAAATAAGAGTGCCAGACTGCGAATTATTAAATTTGCTCCCACTTTACCAATTAAGAACTCGCTATTACTAACAGGTGTACTTTTAATCCGTTGCCAAGTTTTATTTCTTCGTTCACTTGCAAATAAATCTGTCCCCCAACCAACGGCTAACAAGCAATTCATACCAATCATCGCTATTAAGTAATATTGGAAAGCACTTGGTAAATGCTGTTGCTGTTTTTTAATTATCTTAACTTGCATTTTAGGTTGCTGATTATCTGCTATTTTGCTCTTTAGCGTGGTCCCCAATGCCGCTTGATTCAAAAATTGATTTAAATAAGCAGTTAAAATCGTATTCTGAACCTGTTCTGAATTATGCGTAAAAACTTGCAAATGCTTTTCTTTAATTCGAATCCAAGCGGTTGCCTGACCATTAGTTACTCGCTTTTTAGCAGTTTTTATCTCACCAGTTGGTTTAAAAGTAATCAATGAACTATCGGCTTTTTGTGAAAATTGCTTGATTCCATGAGACGCGAGTTGATCATCTGATTTTAAATATAATACTTTAACTTGCTGCTTGGCGGTAGCACTAATTCCAAATTGCGATGATAAAACATTTCCTAAAATTGTAACCAGCAGCAAAGGAAACAGTAGCAACCATAAATAGGTACTGCGATTGCGTAAAAGTTGTTTTAAGTCTTTACCAAGAATGACTTTTATTCGATAAAACATCATTTCACCTACTCATCTCTTAATTTCCGACCAGTTAAACTTAAAAAGATTGTTTCTAAATCTAATTGATTTTGATTAAAATCAGTTACTTCAGCTGCTTGATCTAACAAGTACTTTAGCAACGCGCTGCACGAACTTTCAGTTTGATAAACTACCGTTAACTGGCGGTCAGTTAATTTTGCTTGTTCAATTCCCGTTATTTGTTTTATTTGTTCAAGATCTATCCGTTGCGGGTACACCAAAGTTGCTTGTAGCTGATGATTCGCACTAACGATCTCACTTAACTCACTCGTCGTTCCTTGAGCCAACAAACGACCATGATCAATAATTGCCACTCGTGTACTGATTCGTTCAACCTCTTCCATATAATGTGAACAATAAATTATGGTCACTCCCTGTTGATGTAATTGCTCAATAGCCGTTAAAATAAAGTTGCGTGACTGGGGATCGACACCAACTGTCGGTTCATCCATGATCAGCAGTTGTGGTTGATGAACCAGTGCACAGGCAATATTCAACCTCCTTTTCATCCCACCTGAAAAGTTTTTTGATTTAAGGTCTTTTTTAGCTGTTAAACCAACAAATTCTAAGGCTTTTTGGGCTAATTGCTGTAATTGATGGCCGCGTAAGTCATACAAACCGCCAAAAAATAACACGTTTTCCCAAGCAGTTAAATCTTCATAGATAGCAATATCTTGTGGTACAAAACCGATTTCCCGTTTTACCGCTGCATTAATTTTCTTTTTACCAAATAAGCTGATTTCCCCTGAAGTCTTAGTTATTAAACCCGTAATAATATTCATGGCAGTGGATTTCCCAGCTCCATTAGGTCCCAATAATCCTAATACTTCTCCCTGATCAACAGTTAAAGATAGATCATCAACTGCCAATTGTTGTGAATATTTTTTTGTTAAATGTTGAATTGACAATATCTCTGCTCCCATTTTTTCACACTCCTTTTATTGATCTAAGCATAACTAAAAATGAGAAACCGCACTAGTGCAGTTTCTCATCTTTTAAACATGATGAATCTCATTTTCTTTTGTTAATGGTAGCAAAGTAGAAACTTCGAACCCTGAATGCTGGCTAAAAATCACTTGACCATCAAGTTGAGCTGCCCGCATCTGCATTCCCCGCAAACCTAATCCAAGTTTAATTACTCCCGGACTAACGCCATCATTTTGTAAAGTAAATCTCAGCAGCTGATTAAAAACCAACAAATGAATTTCAACCTGGTGAGCATCAGCGTATTTTAAAGTATTAGTCAAAAATTCTTGCAGATTTTTTTCCAGAACTTGCCACTGAATCCCATTGATCCGCTTTATATCACCTCGTAAAGTCAGCTGCGTCTGTAGATGATAATCACGCTTGAATTCCAATATTTGTGCTTGAATCTTTTCCAAACCAACTTCTTCAACGGTTGGAACCCCATTTTTTAATAAATTTCTGATTTGACCAATTCCTTGGCGACTGATTTCAATTGCATTATCCAATAGATCTGCGGCTTGTTGTTGGTTTTTAGTTAAAACTAATTGAGCTGCTTCCATTTGAATTAAACCACCAGATAAAGAGTGACCTACTTCATCATGGATCAATTGCGACAATTTGATTCTTTCTTCCAATGCTGCTGATTTTACTTGCGAGGCAGCTAATGCTTGTTGTGCTGTCATCTGCTGTTCCAAATCATGGGTCGCCAAATGCGTATCTAACCAACGCTGCCACCAACGAGCTGCCTTTTGTTCACGATAATCCAGCAACAATAGTAAAATAATTAGAATTGAAGCTAGCAATAAATCATTCATTTTTACGATCAATGCTGTTTTAGCAAAAGCTAAGAGCAAAAACGGCAGCGACCAAATTAGATTCAGCCAGTGATGTGTTAGCCAAATTGATGACCATTTCAACAATGCAGCAATTATAAAGATCCAGCAGATGATTCCTAAATAAAAATAACCACCTATTGAAAATAATAATAAACAAATCTTAAGCGGAGTTGCAAATCGATTTGCAGTTGCTGATCCTAAACTAATTGCCAAGAAAATTAAAAAAAACAGCAAAAATTGGTTTTGCAATTGACCTGCATTTGCTTTTGACAATAATTCTGTTAAGGTAAAACCACCTAACATTAAATCAATTATTGTTTTAATATCATTCATTTCTCTATCTTTTCACCTCAACGCTGACCAGTTAAATAATAAATCGCCAATTGTGTTCGATGCTTTAATTCGAGCTTATGTAAGATCGATGAGATATTATTATTTACAGTTCCTTCTGAAATAAAAAGTTGCTTAGCTATCTGACGGTTAGTTAAACCAGCAGCTATTGCCGCAAGTATTGTTTGCTCACGGTGTGTAAGCATCGTTAAATCAGTAGTCGCTGATTGTCCTAATTGCGGTTTGATTTTCTGCCAAATATCTTGTTGTGCAACAAAATTGCCAGTTGCAACATTTCTAATTGCTGCTACAATTTGCTTAGCTGGAACATTCTTCAATAAGTAGCCTGATGCTCCATTTTCTAACACTTGATGAATTTCTTGATCATCATCAAAGGTCGTTAAAATTAAAACTTTCGCCGCAGAACTACTAGTAATTTCACGAGTTGCTGCTACACCATCAACTTCTGGCATCCTAATATCTAGCAAAACAACATCAATTTCCTGTTGTTGACAAATTTTAATTGCAGTTTTTGCTTGATTTACTGCTGCAATAACAGAAAAATCTGTCTCGTTTTTTAAAATCAATGATAACCCATCGGTAATAAACGGATTATCATCTACAATCAAAACTTTAATCATTTTAGACCCCTTTTTATCAAGTCAATCCCGCTTAATTAAATTTAAATCATTGTAACACACCCCTATTGATAAATCTTTAATTAATTTTGTTCTTTACGCATTATAAGCAGCAGTGATATAATAAAAATTGTATTGGGTTATTAGCTCAGTTGGGAGAGCGCCTGCTTCGCATGTAGGAGGTCGCCGGTTCAAGTCCGGCATGATCCATTAAAGAGATTTTAATTAGTGGTAATGGTGTTTAAAATAGGTATCCATCAAACTATATCGTTGGAGCTAGGAAGTCCTCAGAATGAGGGCTTTTTTATTTTGGTTCTATAATATTTGGTACTGGTAGAAATATTTTCTATTCTAGTACCAATTGTTTTATATTATAAAAAAAGATGGGGCAGCAAACTTGAGCCACATAGTTGGCAAGTGCTTAAACAATCTTGAAAATTGTTACCAAATTAGATTATCAATACCACCTTAAATGCACTAATTTTCAAAATCACCAATTGTGTGACCAAAATATTGTTGGTTGGCTCTTAAATATGTCTGCTAAATTGAAAAAATGAAAAAAGTTACCATTTCCGAAGAACAGATAGCTTAAACATACAGGGATACCAATTCAAATTACAAATTAAATAATTTATTTATCAGTACTGGTTACAGGAAGGTCTTTAAAAAATAAATACTTAATTTAATCCCACAGTCTCAACTGATTTAAGCTGTTTAATAATTGCTATGTTGCTGTCATATCATTTACTGAGTGTAATTAAGCTGTTCCCACGTTTGATGCGAACATGGGAACAGCTATTTCGCATAAGGGGAAAGGTTTCCTTCTTTAATAGAACTTTTATTCATTCGCACAAACTAATTTATAAAATACCACTATTTGTATTCAGATTTAACCAACAAACTTTTCAAAAATCGATTAAACACGTATTTCAACACTCCACCCCCAAATCATATTTTTAGTTTTAAAATCATTTAATTGCTTATCTCTTTGATCTGCGCCCCTCAAAAAAAGATTACTGCCGACATTTAATACTTTTGTTACAAAAAAAATCACAATGGCTCTTGTAATTATCAAAATTAGTGTTATAGTAATCATTGTAATAAAAAAAGTAACAATTGATTTATTAAATATTGGAGGAATTATTTATGACAAAAATAACTGCAGGACAAGCACTCGCAAAAGTTTTAATTGATTGGCATATCGATCATATTTACGGAATTACGGCTGACTCTATCAATAATACTGTTGATGGATTTTATCAAGAAAGAAAACAATTAAAATACATTCAAGTCCGGCATGAAGAAGTCGGTGCACTAGCAGCCGCAGCTGATGCAAAATTGACTGGAACAATTGGTGTTAGTTTCGGTTCAGCAGGTCCCGGCGCAGTTCATTTACTGAATGGCTTATATGATGCCAAGATGGATCATGTCCCTGTCTTAGCAATAGTTGGTCAGTCAGCTACTAGTTTAATGAATACTAATTTCTTTCAAGAAATGAATCAGGATCCGGTTTTTGCTGACGTTGCCGAGTTTCACAAACAAGTTACTAATGCAGAACAAATTCCATATGTGGTTGATGAAGCTATCCGCTCCGCTTATGCGACCCATTCTGTTTCAGTAGTAATCATCCCTGATGATTTATCTGGCCAAGAAATTGAATTTAATGGTTTCAAAACAGCTCCTTTAAAAGCTGTTACCCAGGAAATTGTTCCTAAGGCTAGTGATTTAGCACAAGTTAAAACTGCTTTGCAAAATGCTAAGCACCCCATCTTGTGGGTTGGTAAGGGAGCATTTAATGCCCGTAAAGAAGTTGTCGCTGTTTCTGAAAAATTCAGTCTGCCAGTGTTATCTACTGCTCCATCAACTGGTGCAATGCCAACCGATCATCCTAATTTTATGGGATCCCGCGGTCGTTTAGGAACTAAACCAGCCTTTGAAGTTTCTCAAGCTTCCGATCTAGTACTCTTCGTTGGTACTAACTTTCCATTTGCACGGTACCTTCCTGCTAATGCCAAATTTATTCAGGTAAACAACAATTTAGCCGATCTCGGAAAACAGCGTGACGCAGACATTACCGTTCTTGCCGATGCTAAGCTTTTCCTACAAAAATTATTGGAATTTGATTTTTCAATTGCTCCAACTGATTTCTTAAAAGCAGCTCAAATTGATAAGAAGAACTGGGATAACTGGCTCAATAAGATAGCTGACAATGATGAAAATGGTTTGACTGCTGAGGGTGTTATTAAAGCTATCAAAGAAAATTCAACCGATGATGCTGTCTTCGGGCTTGATGTAGGTAACAATACCGAATGGGCAATTCGGCAATTGCCATTAAACAAGCAACAACGTTTCACCATGTCTGGTTGGTATGGAACTATGGGCTTTGGCTTACCAGCTGGTTTGGCCGGCAAATTAAGTTACCCAGACAAGCAGGTTTGGAGCATCTCCGGTGATGGCGGTTATGCGATGGTTATGCCTGACTTATTGACTGAAGTCAAATATCATTTGCCAGTAATCAATGTTGTTTTGGAGAACAAAGTCTTAGGTTTCATTCAGCATGAAAAAATTGTTGCCAACCAAGCTCCTTATGGAATAGATTTAGTAGGAGCTGATTGGGCCAAAGCAGCTGAGGACTTGGGAGCTATTGGCTTTAAAGCAACCAATTTAGCTGAATTAAAATCAGCAATGACAAAGATCAAGGAGCTGCAAGCTTCTGGAAATCAATTGCCAATTGTTTTGGACACCAAGATTCAAAATATTGATCCAATTGATACCAGCTTTGTTCCAGTTGACCGTACTGCATTTGGTGATGAGATGGTTAACCAATATCGGCAGCAATATCAGCTTAACGAAACTGAGCAACCTGCTTTAAATGATATTTTAGCTGGATTAAACGCTTAAAAAACAAATTAAATGCTTAAAAGTAATAAAAAAGTTGTACTGAGATTAATTTCAGTGCAACTTTTTTATTATCATTCAGTTGATAATTTTAAACTCGTAATATTTTTTTCAATAGTTCTGCTCGTATGGCAAGTCAAATAAATTACTTGATGATCTTTTACTAGTTCTTGCAACAAATTTAAACCACCGTGCAGTTTTTCAGCATCTAAATTAACAAATGGATCATCAAAAATAATTAGTGGTTTTTCTTGTTGATACATTGCATCAATCAGTGACAACCGGCGACAAATTCCCAAAAGATCTTGATACCCTTCACTTAACAACTCTAATTGATGCTGCTTGCCATAAGCACCGGCAGTTAAATTAAGCTCTGCATCCAACCGATACTGCTGGGCACTTTCTTGAGTCAATTGTTGATAGTAATGTTTGAAATTTTGCATAATCGGATTCATATAGCGTGCCGAAAAATTATTTTTAGCCGCAGCTAAATATTTGCTAGTAGCCATTAAAGTTTGATAGCGCGTAAATAATTGGGATTCTTTTTGCTGCAATTCATCTCTTTTCTCAGCTAATTCTTCAAACCAAACTACCTGCTGCTGTAACTTATCTAAATGGTCATTAATTTGCCAACATTGTGTCCGCTTCTGGTCAGCTTGCTGCTTTAATAATGTTAATTTTTCAGTGAGCTTACTGAGTGATGATGTCTCTTCGGCAACCGCTTGATCACCTTTTGGCTGGGTTAGTTTATTTTTGCTGATAAAATCAGCAATTTCAACCTTAATATTATCTAATTGCTGTTGTTGCTGTTGCAAAGCCAATACTTGATCACGAATTTCTTGCAGTGTCGCACTACTTTGGGATATAGGTTGCTGCAACTCAACAAAGAAACGTTGCTGCTCTTGTAACAATTGCCGTTGTCGTTGCTGATCAGATTGTACTTGCAGCGATTTTTGCAGTAATTGTTGATACTCTTGAAATTCGTATTGTAATTGCTGCAATAATATTGAATACTCGCTATTTGTTGTTTCCTTTTTTGTAGCCTGATAGTAATTAAGAAAATTTGCTAATTCTGTTTGCAACATTTGCTGCTGCTTTAAATCTGCTGCTGAAATTGTTTGATCTTGCCGTTGTTGCAATTGCTGAAAATCCAAATACTCGCTTTTTAATTTTGCCAGTTCCGTAGCTGCTGCTGTCAGTGGCCAATCAAAATCTAATTGCTGCAGTTTTTGCTTAAGCTGAAGCGTTATTTTTTCAATTTGTTGTTTTAAATCTTTAATTTGCATTTCAAGTTCTGATAATTGTGGAGCTGATTTTTCAGTTGTATTCGACGTACTACTAGAAAATTTCCACCCTAAAATAAGAATCCCGAGTAAAATCAAACAAATACTAAAAATTAGGCTGCTTTTGAATAATAAAATCCCTAACACAAAACTAAGAACACTTCCCAATATCCAAAAAGGAGATTTCGTAGGCGTATTAGAACGACTGCGCCTATATTCTCCAGTGGTTGCCTGTTGCCAAGTTTGCCAAGCTAATTGCTGCTTTTCAAGTTGACTCAGCAAACTTTGACGTTGCGAAATCAAATCTGCTAAGTGCTCTAGTTCACTTTCGGTTACTGCATGCTGACTAAATTTAATTTGTGCTGCCTTAAGCCGGGTTAATTCAATATCTGACAACTTACTTTGCTGTTGTTGTTTCAAAATTTGTAACTGCCGATTTTTAGCTGTCATTTCAGTTAGTTTAGCTGCGGTCAATTGACTGAATCTGCGTTGTTTAAAACCTTCTAAACGTTCATGTGCAGCTATCGTAAATGATTCTGCTGTCGTTTTTTTAATTATTTTAATTTGCTCAGCAATTTTTTGTTGCTGTTCAATTTCTGTTAGTGTCGGTACTTCCCCTAAGAAATTCTGCTTAATTAACTTTATTTTCTTTTCAGACTTTAATTTTTGTTCGTTAAGCAGCTGATATTTTTTTTGCAGTAACTGTTGATCTTGATTCTGACTGCTTTGCCGTAGTGTCTCCTGAAGTTTTAGTTGTTCTTGCTGCAACTGCTCATATTGCTGTTTAAAAACGGCTAACTGCTGTTTATTTTCTTTGACTTGCTTCATAATAGCTGGCTGTCGTTCTAAATCAACTTTTATTTTTGCTATTTTAGCACGCAGCTGGTAAAGTTCTCCCGTCTTGCGTTTCGGTGTTAAATGATTAAGGTAATCTTTGAATTTTTCTTGAACAAGTTGATAACTGTTCATATCAGCTTGCTCACTTGCTAAATTACCAATCTTCGCATTAATTCCTGGAGTAACATCCGTTTGACAATTTTGTTGTGCAATAAACAACGTATTTTCAAAAGAAGCACGTTCAATTCCAAATAATTCTTCACCAAGTTTAGAACTAAAATCATTACTGGGTAAATTAGTAACTGCATCATAAAGAGCAAAATGATCTTCTTTGGGACGTACTCCAAAGGTTCGCTCAAGTAAATATTTTTTCCCCGCCGTTGCAAAAACAAGTTTTCCACCATACGCTCCGCCTTGCCAAGGTCGGTATCTTTTACGTTCATTGTCAACTAAGTTGCGCTTATGTTCATTTTCAAATCCATAAAACATTACAACTATAAAGGCAGTTAAAGTTGTTTTTCCCCAGCCGTTTTCCGCAAATATTGTATTCAGCCCTGGTTTGAATTGCCAATTAAAATTATGCAGTTTACCAAAATTGATAATCTGACAGCTAATCAACTTCATATCTGTAGATCCTCTCCATTTAATGCCTGCAAACCACATTTAACAATAGCGGCACGCTGAGTTTCATCCAACTCTTGATCTTGTTGAACTAATCGGACAAACTCGCCTTTTAACGAAATATCCCCGGCAAACATTGTATAATCAACCTGAGCAGTGCTTTGATCAACTAATTTAACCAAATAATAATCACTATTCAAATCTGTTTGTAACTGAGTTAAATCATGTTCGCTATCCAGCGAAACTTGACCAAACAAAATAATTTTTAGCAAGGATGAAGTCGCTATTTTAGCTTGTTTCAATGTTTCTTTGATTTTTTCTAAAACCGCTGAGGTAGTCTTGCAATCAGTTATTTCAACTTTAATTTCAAACAATTCTCGCTGAGCAAACGGAACAAAGTGAAAATTCCACTGATGAAGTTTTTCATCAATCGTTAACTCCACAAAACCATGTTGTCCCAATTCATCAAAGCCACGGCCCTCCAAACAGCCTGCATAACAATATTTTCCCTTTGGAGATAAATCACCACTTTGAAATTGATGTAAATGTCCTAATGCCAAGTAATCAATCTGTGAATTCTGTAAATCTTCAAGAGCAATGTTTTCTGATTGGTTAGTCTGATGATAAGCAGAAATTTGTCCATGTAGGACAACTAAATTAAAATTTGTTGCTGCTAAATTTGGAACCGTCAACGGAGGCTGAAAAGCTGGATTATTTAAATCAACTCCACTGATGACTACTGGCCAATTGCTAGTCGGGTTTAAACAATAACTTCGCCAATCAGCTGTAAACAAATGCAAATTGCTTGGCAACTTTGATATAGTTGTTGTTAAACTATCATTTTCATGATTACCTGTCAGATAATAGAATTGCAATGATGGATATTTTTTAATATTATCCAAGACTAAATTACGAGCAGTTACTGAAATAATCGGGGTATCAAATAAGTCACCTGCTATCACAATTGCTGCTACTTTATTATTCCAGGCATAATCTACTAAGCGACTGAAATTTGATAATAATTCTGCTCGCCGTTCTCGAGCTTTTTTTGGCGCCAAATGTGTAGTTAATTGCGAATCAAGATGAAGATCAGCACAATGAATAATTTTCATCAAACTTTCCTTTCCAAAAAATATCTTCTAACGTTTAAGGTTTTCTCTTAGCCAAGTTAACATGTCCGCAGTTTGTTGATTAAATAATGGTGGTAGTTTATCTAGTGGAAAATAGGCTAAAGATAAAGTTTCATCAGTTGCTTTGGTTAATAATTGACCAGATACAGGTTCAACTAAAAACAATTGCGTAATTGCCTGTGCCACATCACCATTAGGATAAACTGCAGTTCCTTGGTCAAAAGTTTGCAATAACCTGATAATTTTAACATCAAGTCCACTATCCTCTTTCATTTCACGCAGACATGCTTGGCGATAGGTTTCGCCATATTCAAGATATCCACCTGGTAAACTCCAATTATGCGAGTCAGTTCGTAGGTTCAATAATATCTCCCCATGATCATTTAAAACTGCCCCTGCTGCAACGTTTAAAATAATCGGAGTATGTCCAACTAAATCACGTATCATTTTAATATATCCCTTCATGGCAATCAGATTCCTCCTCAGTAACACACATAATTAATTAAATTGTACTACAAATTATTCAATAACAATTAGAACTTTATAAAAAAGCCAATCTTCAATTACTTTTCAGCTATTAACATTATCAGTAAGAATATTAATTAAGACACAAAAAAAGCTATCCAACTTTTTAAGGAAAGATAGCCTAAATAACTTATAATACTGATTAACTAATAACCGGTCCTAGCCGGATTTGAACCGGCGATCTCCTGCGTGACAGGCAGGCGTGATAGACCCCTACACCATAGGACCAAGATTGCGGGAGAAGGATTTGAACCTACGACCTTCGGGTTATGAGCCCGACGAGCTACCAGACTGCTCCATCCCGCGATAATATTATAAAACTGACCCGTACGGGATTTGAACCCATGTTACCGCCGTGAAAGGGCGGTGTCTTAACC
>NZ_AZGB01000026.1:29306-30885 GCF_001435235.1 Liquorilactobacillus ghanensis DSM 18630
CGGAGAAGGAGGGATTTGAACCCTCGCGCCGCTTTCGCGACCTACACCCTTAGCAGGGGCGCCTCTTCAGCCACTTGAGTACTTCTCCAAATATAAGCGGGTGACGAGAATCGAACTCGCGACAACAGCTTGGAAGGCTGTGGTTTTACCACTAAACTACACCCGCATAAAACAATGTATGGCGCGGGACAGAATCGAACTGCCGACACATGGAGCTTCAATCCATTGCTCTACCGACTGAGCTACCGAGCCATCATTAAAAATAACGGTCCTAGCCGGATTTGAACCGGCGATCTCCTGCGTGACAGGCAGGCGTGATAGACCCCTACACCATAGGACCAAGATTGCGGGAGAAGGATTTGAACCTACGACCTTCGGGTTATGAGCCCGACGAGCTACCAGACTGCTCCATCCCGCGATAATAATAAGGAGGATGAGAGATTCGAACTCTCGCGTGGGGTTAACCACCTGACGGTTTTCAAGACCGTTCCCTTCAGCCAGACTTGGGTAATCCTCCATAACAATTTAAACCATAAGGTCCATCAGAACCTAAATGGACCTTGTAGGACTCGAACCTACGACCGGACGGTTATGAGCCGTCTGCTCTAACCAACTGAGCTAAAGGTCCAAGCTCCATAACGGTATCGCGGTGAAGGGGATCGAACCCCTGACCTCCCGGGTATGAACCGGACGCTCTAGCCAGCTGAGCTACGCCGCGATCTGACTTTAAAAAGCCAATAAGTGAATAGTTCTCACTAATCGGGAAGACAGGATTCGAACCTGCGACCCCCTGGTCCCAAACCAGGTGCTCTACCAAGCTGAGCTACTTCCCGATATGCACCCAGTAGGAGTCGAACCTACAACCTTCTGATTCGTAGTCAGACACTCTATCCAATTGCGCTATGGGTGCAAATACAATTATTATTAAATCAAAGTTTATAACTCTGATTTAAGTCAAGCGGAAGACGGGATTCGAACCCGCGACCCCCACCATGGCAAGGTGATGTTCTACCACTGAACTACTTCCGCGTTATTATAATGCCGACTAGACGATTCGAACGCCCGACCCTCTGATTACAAATCAGATGCTCTACCAACTGAGCTAAGTCGGCAGAAGATAATCAACACAACGACTTAATTATAATAACAAAACATTAGCTAAATGTCAATAGCCATAATTGAAACAATTGCTTGACATTAATGAGTCGTGACAGGCTCGAACTGTCGACCCTCTGATTAAAAGTCAGATGCTCTACCAACTGAGCTAACGACTCAATGGAGGATACAGGGCTCGAACCTGTGACCCTCTGCTTGTAAGGCAGACGCTCTCCCAGCTGAGCTAATCCTCCAGAGCACGGCAGCTTCCTACCCTCACAGGGGGCGATCCCCCAACTACTATCGGCGTTAAGAAGCTTAACTTCTGTGTTCGGCATGGGAACAGGTGTATCCTTCTTGCTATCGCCACCGCACTCTTTTTTGAGAAAATTTCCTTGTTCTCTCAAAACCAGCTAATATCTTTCTTCTCTACCTTGAACTCCGTTCTTACTCTACTTCTTTGGTTAAGTCTTCGGTTTATTAG
>NZ_AZGB01000003.1 GCF_001435235.1 Liquorilactobacillus ghanensis DSM 18630
ACATAGGGCTTATAGCCCTAGAGCAAACCACCCGTTTGACGGGTGGTTATGATTGGTTCAGGCATTCCGGCAGCTGATTCAGACAATTTTATTAGGAATTTACAATCCTTTTGATGAACCGCTTGAAGCAATGTTTGGTAATGATTATAAGCTTTTTTCAATTCATCAGACATATTATTTAAAAGTCGCTCAACAACATCTTGATCACACAATTGGCGATTTCCAAATTTATACTTTAAATTCGCATGTAGATCGAACATCGTTAATGCACTTTTCCTTTTTAAATATCCCATAAAACTTGAAATACTTATTTTTGGCGGAATACTTAAAAGCAAATACACACGATTTGGCATCATATGCACCTCTATAATTTTTTACACCTTTGTACCGACATAATAATCTAACATCATTTTGTAAATCTCGTCGATATTTATATATGACTTTTCTTCTATACTTTTGTATGTGCAAGGATATTTAGTTTATTTGCCAATTCCTAGCGTTCTGTGAACAATTTTTCATTGACTTATTAGTTTTTTCAGCCTCTTAGTATAATCCTGGAGGCTTTTGTTAAAACTAGAGTTTCAATTTTCTCACTCTGAGTTTGGGTCGAAAAATACGGTAATATCAAGCAATATTCAAAAGTATAAGAATCTATAAAACACTAAAAATAAGAAAAAAAGTGCAATTTCAGTGTTTTATGTGCATCTATTCAAACCTAATATTTACATACCAAAATATAAGTTAGATCATCCTACCAAATCTATAGGCGCTCTTTTTCATTCTAGAAATACTTAAGGTTACTTATTTATATCCATTTTCATGTCCAACTGCGTCCAATATAATAATGAATAGCGGTTGACTAATTACTGCTGTTATAGTAAACTTATATCACAAGTCCAATATAGGACAAGAAAAGGCGTGTTTTTATGAAAGCAAAACTTATTATTGATTTAATCAAAGCACATAGTAGTGGGAATGAATATTCTTTTGAGACAGCATTGTCCAATTTGGCTAGTGATGAAGAAAAAAAAGGAAATCTTTCATTATCTACTTCTTTAAAAAGGGCTTACAAGCAAAACGAATCAAATAAAGAACAAAATAACTCTTACGGTTCCACTGGCTCATTTCAATCCCAAGGTGTTACTTTTTTACCTAAAGATAAAGATAGTACACTTGATTTATTGGAAATAGTTCATCCTTCGATAAAATTAGAGAACGTTGCTTTATCAAACAAAACAAAGGATTCACTTAAACAAGTAATTGCGGAAAGAAAGATGTCAAAAGAGTTTTTAAAAAAGGGAGTTTCTCCCACGAATCGTATTTTGT
This sequence comes from Liquorilactobacillus ghanensis DSM 18630, assembly GCF_001435235.1. Lineage (GTDB taxonomy): Bacteria > Bacillota > Bacilli > Lactobacillales > Lactobacillaceae > Liquorilactobacillus > Liquorilactobacillus ghanensis. The sequence continues at coordinate 1,327 of NZ_AZGB01000003.1, forward strand.
TTTGTGGTCCTCCAGGATGTGGAAAAACAATGACAGCTAATGCATTAGCTGGAGAACTTGAATTACCTATTGCTTATGTAAAATTAGATGGTTTGGTTTCATCTTACTTGGGGCAAACTGGAACAAATATTAAAAAAATTTTTGATTATGTTCGAGACAAAAATATAGTATTATTTCTCGATGAATTTGATGCTATTGCTAAAAAAAGAGATGATTCTAACGAACTTGGAGAATTAAAACGTGTAGTGACTACTCTATTGCAAAATATGGATGAGTTACCCAATAATGTTTTTTTAATTGCAGCAACGAACCATCATCATATGCTTGATTCAGCTATTTGGCGAAGATTTAATTTTGCAATTCTTCTTGAACTTCCTACTTCTGAACAAAGAGAACAAATAATTAAACAAAATATAAATAATTCAATTCTTTTAAAAGATAAAGATTTACGAATGATAATTAGGTTAACTGAGGGTATGAATGGTTCAGAAATTAAAACATTTGTTGAATCCTTGATTAAGTATTCTATATTAAATAAATCTTCAAACAAGATATTATCTGATGAAATTGCTTCAATATGGTTAAACCATACTTCACTGTTTTTAAGTGAAGCCAGTGATGATTTTATCAATGCTTTAAAAACTTTAAATAACAACGGAATTTCTATTAGAGATTTGGAAAAAATAACAGGAATTCCAAAATCAACATTGAGTTATAAATTTAATAAATAAAGGAGAAACGGCAATGGATCAAGGGAAAAAACCACATTTTTGGATTTCAGATGAAGAAGTAATAGAAGTTCCAAAAAAATTAACCAGTCGTCAAAAAGAAATTGATATTGTATACAGTGAACATGGTCCTAAATTATCTGCAAGTTTAAAAAATATTGAGGAAGAAGCTAGAAATAAAAGTAACTCAAATTCTTTAGATGATAGTGAAACATTAGTTTTTAAGGTTGATGTTGCTGAAGGAAACAAAATACAGTATAAAGATGATGATTTTTCAAGCTTGGGATTAACAATTAATGCTGTTAAATCCGAAAGAACAGCAGTTGTAACAACTACCAAACAAAAATTTGAAATTTTAAAAAATCGGGTTCAAACATATACTGAAAACGGCTCAAGAAAAACAAAATTTGACTATATTGAAAATTTTTCTTCATATCTTGGAACGCAAAAAAATGCCAGTGATTTAAACAAGAAAATTTATCTTGGTGCAACTCCCCCTGTCAAAATTGATGTACAGTTTATGTTTATTCCCAAATTAGTTAAGACAGATAAAGATATAGCTTTAAAGAATATGATTGCTAAAATAAAAAGAGATAATGGTGAACTGCAAGATAATCCCTATTCATTGTCAGATGATACTTTGGTTGTTAGAGCAGTCATTCCATCGTCTTCACTTTCAAATTACGAAAATGATAGTGCGATTTATAGAATAGAAGAAACCCGTTTTTTTGAAGTAAATTTAAATTTGAGTGTTCAAAACAAGCACGAAAAAGTAACTATATCAAATCAAACAAATCTTGATTTGCTACCTATAGTTACCGTCTTAGACTCAGGAATTACATTTCCAAGTAATTTATCTCCTCTAATCTGGGATACATGGCAGCCCCATGATTTTAAAGGAAAAGATTTCTCCCATGTCACCAAAGTAGCAAGTAAAGTAATTTTCAGACACTTTAAAGAAAAAACAAGTAAATCAAATTATTCCCCTAGAGCTAGGGTAATTGATTGTCGTATACTTGATGGTTCAGTCCCTGAAAATGTAATGATTCGAAGAATCCAAGAAGCAGTTAATAAGTATTCAGATATATCAAAGATTTATAATTTATCTGCAAATACATCAGTTCCTATAGAAGCTGATGAAATGAGTATTATTGGTTATGAAATTGATGCTATTCAATTAAAAAAAGATGTTCAGTTTGTTTTATCGGCTGGAAATCATAATTTATGGCAAACAGAAAACAATCTTTCAGATATTATTGATGATGATGATTCTATTATATCTTCTCCTGCAGACTCAATGCTAGGAATAACGGTAGGTGCAATTTGTGCCGAAAAACATCCAACAAGTTTGTCTGAGAAAAATATGATTGCTCCGTATAGTAGAAAAGGACCTGGATTTTCTGGCTTTTCAAAGCCTGATGTATCGGCATATAGTGGAACAATAATATATCGTGGTAGCACTCCAATTACACCCTTTGATGAATATTCTTTAGTCATGAACAGTGAGGGACAATTACTTCCTGATTCTGGTACTAGTTTTGCTGCTCCGATAGTTTCTGGAGATTTAGCTGAAATTAGTCAAATAGTACCTGATAATGATTTACTTATTTCTAAAGCGTTGCTGTATCATAATGCAAAAATTCTGTGGGATGAAGATAACATTGATGAAGATGAATTGAGTTTGTTTCATAATTTGTATGGTAGAGGTTTATCCACAGTTGATGATAGCAAGTTTTCTTCACCATCTAAAGTTACCTTTGTAAGAAGAGGCTTTTTAAATAGAGAAAAAAAGGAACGTGTTAAAATTTATATGCCTAAATTATTAGCTGCACAGCCAGGAAGAAACGTTGCAAAAGTGACGGTTACCTGTCTTTCAAAACCACCTGTTGATAGAACAAAAGGGACTGAATACCTTAGTGCGTACGTAAGAGCCTCATTAAAAAAATCTCAAGAAAATGGTACTTTAGCTTCTGTACAACCTGCTACAAAAGAAAGTAGGAAAAAATGGGATATTTGCCATCAGTTTAGTAAAATGTTTTCTAAATTTAATGCAGGAGATTGGCAAATTTGGTTAGAACTATTTGGTAGATGGGAAGATGGGAATAATAATATTCCTTACGCTTTAGTTGTTACTATTGAAGACATGAGTGGTAACCTTGATATTTATAATGAAATTCAAAATCAAAATCGTTATCAAGCACTAAATCAAGTTAGGGTTAGAGCTCAAAATAAGTAGCAAAATAAAGATTTGTTACTAAGTTTTGGGTAAAACTGAAGTGACCCTTAAAAGTTAGGGTTCTATAAAATATTTGGTACTGATAGAAATATTTTCTATAGTACCAATTTTTATTATTATCTTTGGACCTAGTTGAGCTCGCATGCGTGCGAAATTGCGGGTGGAAAAGCAAGGGGTTAAACCAAAACGCCCCCATAAGATTTAGAATGTAGGTGTCAAAGCCAAACATTTAAAAATCGAAAGGGGACGCTAAGAATTGGCAAATAAACTAAATAGTCTTGCACATACAAAATGGTTATGCAAATACCATGTTGTATTCACACCAAAGTATAGAAGAAAAATCATATATAATCAATATCGACGAGATTTACAAAACGATATTAGATTATTATGTCAGTACAAAGGTGTAAAAAATTTAGAGAGACATATGATGCCAGATCATGTGCATTTGTTTTTAAGTACTCCACCGAAAATAAGTGTTTCAAGTTTTATGGAGTATTTGGAAGATAAAAGTGTATTAATAATGTTCGATCAATATGCAAATTTATATTTTAAATTTGCATATTGACATTTGGGGTTAGAAGGATATTACGTTAGTACAGTGAGAACGAATGAAGCAACCATCAAAAATACATTCAAGATCAAGAAAAGCATGCTCAAGTAGTTAGTAAATTGAGTGTTAGAGAGTGTGAAAACCCTTTCAAACGGTAGCAAATGCAGTTTGACTTTGATATAAAAAAACCAGCGCCTTGAGACGCTGGCAAGGGCTTATAGCCCTAGAGCAAACCACTCTGTTTGACAGGTGGTTATATTTTTTTATTTTTTCGGTTTCTTTTCAGCCAGCACCGGTTTATTATCTAAATCAGTCCGAACGACTAAAACATCACAAGCAGCCGTCCGAGTAACATATTCGGTAACTGAGCCGATTAATAATCTTTCAACGGCGTTCAAACCGGTAGCTCCAATCATAATTAAATCGACATCTTTTTCAGCTGGAATGTCTTTAGCAATAATTACTTTAGGAGCACCATATTCGATGGAATAATCAATGTTTTTTAAACCAGCAGCCTTAGCTTCAGCGACATATTTTTCAAGTGTCTTTTTTGCGGTTTCGGTAACTTGTTCAACCATTGCTGTGTCGAAACTGGAGATGTTTTGGAAAGCTCGTGTGTCAACGACATGCAGTAAATGCAATTTAGCTGTCTCACCATTTCGGCGAGTAACAGCAACAGCTTTTTTAAAAGCCAACTCAGCTTCTTTAGAGCCGTCAATTGGGACAAGAATATTATTATATTGCTGTAACATTGTCATCACCCTTTCTTTTCCTCACCTTTATTTTACCTTAAGTAGCAAGGAAATACAAAACTAAAAATTTAACGATTTTGCGGAAAAGCTGCCAGCAGTAAGAACGGTACCAAGATAACAATAACTGCATCACAGATTAAAATTAAGGCTAGCCATAAAACCGATTGCAGTAAAATTGCTACAGCGGTTAAAATTGCTAGAACAATTAAAATAGTTCCTAAAATTATGAATACTCTATTTAAACCATGATTTTTAGCAGCAGCCTGTTGAAAAAGTTCAGTTTGACGTTGTTTGAATAGGTACAACCCTAAAATCAAGAGAATAATAGTCAAAAGACCGGCCAAGATGTTGATCAAATAATTCACGGTGCATCTTCCTTTTTTAGATAATAGCTAAATCAAAGGCTGCAGCAAATAATTACTGCAGCCTCGCCAAAGATAAACTTTGTATAATCCGCATGATGCCGTTAATCATCTCTGTAGTTGAACCCGCTGACAAGCAGGGGGTCCTTGATAGAATTACCGCTAGTTTCCTTGTAATAAGGCGTGCTATTAATAATTCATCCCAAAGACCAATTATATAGTTGTTCGGTCAACCTTACGTTGTGAGATAACGCGTACATCTCAGATTTGTCTTTATCTTAGCATATCCCAGTAAGCTTTTCAAATTACGCATGTGGCGGTAATTGTTGTTTTTGGGCTGTTTTTAAGCGTTGATAACGTTCCTTTAAATTTTCTTCAAAGCGACTATTGCCTTTGGGTTGGAAATAGCTTTTATTTTGTAATTTGTCAGGTAGATATTGTTGTGCGATCCAATCATGATTGAAATCATGAGGATATTTATAGTCGATGCCGTGACCGAGTTTTTGTGCTCCTTGATAATGAGCATCTTTTAAATGAGCGGGAATTTCACCGTAAGTTCCTTGCTTAATATCTTTTAACGCAGCATCAATAGCAGTAATTGCTGCATTGGATTTAGGTGAAAGACATAATTCGATCACCGCTGCGGCTAACGGAATTCTTGCTTCCGGCAAACCGATTTTTTCAGCAGCCGTGATTGCCGCGACCGTGTGAGCTGCAGCAGTCGGGTTGGCTAAACCGATATCTTCGTAAGCAATTGTCAATAAACGGCGAAAAACGCTAACTAAATCGCCGGCCGCTAATAACCGGGCTAGATAATGTAAAGCAGCATCGGTATCAGAACCGCGAATCGATTTTTGAAAGGCCGAAATTACATCATAATGGGCATCGCCATCTTTATCTTGAACCAATGCTTTGTGTTGGATACACTCCTCAATTACTGCAAGTGTTAAATGAATTTCTTGATTTTCTTTATCCGGTGGTGTTGACTTAGCGGCCAGCTCCAAGGCATTTAAAACACTTCGCAAGTCACCATGCGTTGCTTGGGTCAATAATTGTTCGGCAGCTGGATCTAATTTGATTTTTAATTTGCCTAAACCGCGTTCCGGGTCCCTCAAGGCCCGCTGAATTGCCGTTTTAATGTCACTTTCACTTAGTGGTTTAACTTCAAAAATTTGGGTTCGACTACGAATTGCCGGGTTAATTGCGATGTAAGGATTTTCGGTGGTAGCGCCGATCAAAATGATTCGGCCGTTTTCCAAGTGAGGTAATAAAAAATCCTGTTTAGGTTTGGTTAAACGGTGGATCTCATCCAATAATAAAATAACGGTTCCGCTCATTTTAGCTTCAGCAGCTACAGCTTCTAATTCTTTTTTCGAGTCGGTCGCCGCATTCAGCGTTCGCAAAGCGTATTTAGTGGAGCCGGCAATTGCGTTTGCAATGCTGGTTTTACCAGTGCCGGGCGGCCCGTATAAAATCATTGATGATAACATTTTAGCAGTCACCATTCTACGAATAATTTTACCGGGACCTACCAGATGCTGCTGACCGATAACTTCATCAATTACTTGTGGTCGCATCCGAAAAGCGAGTGGTTTCATCTCCGCTGCCTCCTTTCTGACGAAACAATAACCATCTTATTATAACATTTTATAATGTTTTCTTAAATTCAACAGTAAGTAAGAGGGTGTCCATTAACAAATAGTTGATTTCTCAGCAAAAAAAGCTGGATTTGTTATAATGAAATTGAATCAGCAGACGGAGGAAAATTAAATGGAATTTGATGATTTAGGAAATTGGTTGAAAACAAATAAATTTTTGGCAGCCGCAACACGTTTTCGTTGGCAATTGACAGTTACCCATCAAGTTTATCAGTCAACTGGCAAAACGGTTAATTTGCAGCAATTGCTACCAGATGCTGCTGGGGAAAACTTGGCTTGGACAAATGCATCAGACTTGCTAATACTGCAGACGCCTAATTGGTTATCTAAAGCCGGAGTTTTGCAACGGTTGGAGCTGGAAACTCAGCTTCTGGTTCAGACATTGGGTAAGGATTATTTTTTAAATCCGAGTTCGACTCTTACCTCAGCTGATCAGGGGGTTACAATTCGCTGGCAGCTACCGGAAGCTTTGCTGCAGCAAAGTTATCAGGAAAAATTTAAGGCACTTGGAATTAATTATTTGACTTATCGTTCACAAATCTATTTAAAAATTTTACAGCGGTTAAATCAATATCACTGGATCTTTCTTTATTTAACAGCGGCTACTCCGCAAGGAACTGCCAAGTTGCAGCGCAGCAGCTATTGGCAGCGGCATTTTGCAGCTAAGGCGCGATCAGTTCAACAAGTAATTCCGCATCGATTAGCAGATCGCAGTTGGAAAAAACTTAATTTTCGACCATATTTGACTAAAATGCTAGTGGGACAGCAAGCGGTTGAGATCGTTGCTGGGATTGAATATGCCGGGTTAGAAGCCGATCCTTTTTACAGCACCGGATTAAATCCAGCCGTTTTGAACTTGCTGCAATTATTGACGGCTTATTTTTGGGCGGCACCGGGGATTGATACTGAAAAACTTGATCACAAGCTGCAGCAAGGAATTGATTTAAGTCAGCAAACAGCAGCTGGCAACCCATTTGCTGTTATTCCTGAATTGAAAACCGCTTTAAAACTGTTTAATCATTTAGCTGATTACCGGCGAGTTGCCAATATGAATCAAGACTTTCAGCTTTATTTTGAACGTTGGCGTTCATCATTGACAGATGGAACCCAGAATCTTAGTGGTCGTGTTTTACGGCAAGTAGGGAATAATCAAGCTAAGTTACAGCAGGTGGCTCAAAAAAATCAAACCAGATTAATCGCAAATTGGCAAAACGAAAAGTTGATTGATCATAATTCAGCTGCATTATTAACAGCAGCATTTGCTCAGGGAAAAACATTCCAGCTGATTTCACCGACAGAACATCTGGTTAAAATTGCTGATAAGTTAATTGGCGATGGTTTACTAACCGATGATACCGGTAATTTGGGGCAAAGGTGTTGGCATGATCGACAATTAGCTAGTCAATTAGCAGCCGCAGCTGGCTGGCAGGTTCCAGCACAATGGTTGATTCGCAATCGGACCGAATTTGAGGAAAAATATGCTGATTTTGCTCAAGCCGCAGTTGCGCTAAAGGGTCGCTATCAGACTGGCAGCCGAGTTTTTCGTTTGCCACCGACCGCAGCTGAATTATGGCAGCAAATTAAACAAGTTTTACAACACGATCAGGGCTGCTTAGTTGAACAGGCCCAGCCGGGAACTTGTTATCGGGTTTTAATTGCTGGTGGGGAACCGTTGAGTGTTTTAGAACGTTTGCCCCAGCAGGTAGTTGGAAATGGACGGTCGACAATTGAACAATTAATTAAGCAAAAGCAGGTTTTATTTCAGCAGCAGCGGCGAATTTTTCCTTTTGCAGCAATTGAAACAGCTACTTTAGCTGAGCAGGGACAGCAGTTGACTACTGTTTTGCCACGTGGCGTGCAGTTGCTGTTGCGTTTTGATAGCAGTTATCAAAACGGTGAAGAATATTTGGAGTTATTTTCCGAGCTTGATCCTTCATACCTGACAGCCTTAAAACGGCTGGCTGCTGATTTGAATTTGGTCAATGGTGTTTTGGACGTAATTATGCCGAACATTTATTTAAAATATCAACCACGCAATTCGAATCAATTGTTCTTCCTAACGGCACATCAAACGACAGATTTAAGAATTTTTCAGCAGTTGAAAATGGGCAGTCCACGTCCGCTGGCTAAGTTGATTTTAACGCAACTGCTTAAAAAATGAGTTTAATGACCACTAAATTTTAGATAGCTAAAAAGGGCTCTGCTATTCAGTAATCAGCAGAGTCTTTTTTAGCAATTATTAAATAATTTCAGAAATTCAATAAGGCGAACAGGTGGCTGTAAATAATGATTTGGTTGCTTGATAAATATACCGAGCGACAGCCGGCTGGTTCATTGTATAAAGATGAACTCCCGCAATTTGATTGGTCACTAAATCGGTTATTTGATTGATGGCGTAAGCTAAACCAGTTGCTCTTAATGCTTCAGGGTCGTTTTGATAACGATCAAGCATTAGTGTAAATTTAGCCGGTAAATGGCATTCACTTTGCTTTAGAACATGCAAAGCTTGAGCCCGATTGACAATGGGCATGATACCGGCTAATAAAGGCACATCAATATCAGCTAGCGCGCAGTTTTCCTGAAATTGATAAAAAGTATCGTTGGAGAAAAACATTTGCGTAATCAAACAATCACAACCCGCGGCAACTTTTGCTTTGAGGTGATGGATATCACTGACCTTATCGGGCGATTCGGGATGACTTTCTGGATAACAAGCACCAAAAAGCCGAAAGCTGCTGTCTTGTGATTTAATATAAGTCATCAAATCGCTGGCGTGGTTAAAATCCTTTTTGGGCGGACAACCGGGTGCCAAATCGCCACGCAGTACCAAAATGTTTTTGATTCCCAGTTTTTTTAATTCGATTAACACCTGATCGATCTGTGATTTGTCAAAGTAACGCGCAGTTAAATGGACAACTCCGGGAATTCCTAAAGTATTTTGGACATAATCAGCTAATTTAAGGGTCGAGTTTTCAAAGTTAAGTGTGCGATTGCTACTAGTGACACTGATAAAATTTGGCCGCAAATCTTGTAAGTCATGCAATGTTTGATAAATTTTTTGATTACTGACCGCTGTTTTAGGTGGAAAAACTTCAAATGAAAGACCTGAAGTTTCTTCAAAACTACTCATTAGACTGCAACTCCCTTCGGACTTGCCGTGCTGCTGCTGTTAAGTTCAGTAAACTAGCTTTGGTTTCTTTTTCTTGTCGTGTTTTTAGACCACAATCAGGGTTGACCCAAACATTTTCGGCGGGAACTTTGCGCAAAATTTCATGCAACTCAGCAACAATTTCCTCTTTAGTTGGAACTCGTGGTGAATGAATGTCATAAACTCCAGGACCAACCAAGGTCTTAAAATGCTGATCTTGCAGTTGCTGCAAAATTTCGAGATTGGAACGTGATGCTTCAAATGAAATTACATCAGCATCCATTTCATCAATTGCTGGAATAATATCGCCGAATTCGCTGTAGCACATATGGGTATGAATCTGCGTTTGTGGTTTGACTTGGCTATGGACCAGTCGAAAAGCCGGGATGGCCCAAGAAAGATATTCTGAATTCCAATCACTTTTTCGTAATGGTAATTTTTCGCGCAAGGCGGCTTCATCGATCTGAATGATTTTGATTCCGTGTGCTTCCAAGTCAAGTACTTCAGCTTGAATTGCTAAAGCTAACTGCCAAGTAGCTTCTTTTAACGAAATATCTTCTCGAGGGAAAGACCAATTTAAGATCGTGACCGGACCAGTCAGCATTCCTTTAACGGGTTTGGCTGTTAAGCTTTGAGCATAAGTTGACCATTCAACGGTGATAGGGCTTTTTCGGACAACATCACCCCAAATAATCGGTGGTTTGACACCGCGAGTACCATATGACTGTACCCAACCGTTTTTGGTAAACAAATAACCATCCAGATGCTGACCAAAATATTCAACCATATCATTACGTTCAAATTCACCATGAACAAGAACATCAAAACCAGCATCTTCTTGCCATTTTACCCATGTTTTGATCTGTTGCTGAATAAAGGTTCGGTATTGATCAGCTGAAATTTCTTGTTTCCGCCAAGCCGCTCGCATTTTTTTGATAGTTTTTGTTTGCGGGAAAGAGCCGATGGTTGTTGTTGGCAGTAATGGCAAATTGAGTGCCTTGCGCTGAAGTTGACGCCGTTGCTGAAATGCTGGCTGGCGAACAAAATCTTTGGCAGTCAACTGAGCTATTTTTTCTTTCAGCTCAGGATCTTCTTTTACTCGCGGTTGAGCAAAAAGCTGCTGATTTTGTTTTAGCCAATCAGGCTGTTGATGGTTATACAGCTGGTCAAGCTGAGTCAACTCGGTTAATTTTTCTTGAGCAAAAGCGAAATGTTGTTTAATTTCTGGTGCAAATGATTCAGTTTGGACACTATAAGGAATGTGAAGCAAAGAACAAGAAGTAGTTAACGTTAAATTTGCTACGGATAGCTGCTCTAATAAAGTTAAAGTCTTTTGATAGTGATTGCGCCAGATATTTTTACCATTAACAACTCCGGCGAATAAAGTTTTATTTGCTGGGAACCCGCTTTGAATCAACGCAGCATTTTTTTTGCCTTCTATCAAATCAAGTCCTATACCATCAAAGTCCAGTTTGATCAGACTGGAATAAATATCACGTACATCACCAAAATAGGTTTGCAGCAAGATTTTAAGTGGACCTTTGGCTGCCAGTAACTGTTGATAGAAATTATTGAACCAGTCGATTTGCGTTGCCGATAGATCATAAACAAGGGCTGGCTCATCAATTTGCAGCCATTCAGCACCGGCAGCAGTTAAATCCTGAATTAAGTTTGTATAGGCCGTCAGTAAATCGGCTGTAAAATCATCAGCATCGGCACCAGCGACAAATTCGGAAAGGTGCAATAATGTAAAAGGTCCAATGATCGTTGGGCGGGTTTTAATTCCTAAACGGAGCGCTTCGCAAAATTCATCTTTAATTTTGCCGCCGTCGTAATAAAATTTGGTTGTTTTAGTTAGTTGTGGGACTAAATAATGATAATTAGTGTTAAACCATTTTTTCATTGGCCAAGCCTTGAAATCACCGGCAGGTCCTTGGTATCCGCGGGCTAAAGCAAAGTACTTGTCCAATGCGGAAAGGTTGGCTGTTGCAATTTCTTGCGGTAGGGCGTGAAATAAAAAGGCGGTATCCAATAAATTATCATAGAATGAGAAATCATTGCTGGGAATTTGATTAATTCCGGCATTCTGTAGTAATTGCCAATGCCTTTTTCGTAATTCTTTTCCAGTTTGGAGCAGTTGCTCAGCAGTGATTTTTTGCCGAAAGTATTTTTCAGTTGCAAATTTTAATTCTCGTTGGGCACCGATTCGCGGAAAACCAATGATGGTAGTTGTCATAATAAAGTCCCCCTTTTGTTTAATGTTTACTGTATCATGAAAGCGGTAATTTTAATAATTGACGTTTAGCATAATTTGATATAGTTTATAGTTATAAATCAATAAGCTTTTATTGTTTTAAATTATTGTTAACTATAGTTTGTAGTTATAATTAATCATGGGGGGATGAAAATGCGGTTGCAACAATTGAAATATCTGGAAAAGATAGTCGACTGCGGATCAATCAATGTAGCTGCCAAGGAGCTTTTTTTGACTCAGCCGAGTTTGTCCAAGGCAATCAAAGAACTCGAAGCAGAGATGGGTATTCAAATTTTATTGCGGCAGCAAAGAGGAGTCAGCTTGACCAATGATGGTCGTGAATTTATGGCTTATGCTAATCAAATTTTGGATCAGGTCAGCTTGCTTGATCAAAAATACAAGAAACAAGTTTTACGGAAGCAGCTTTTTTCAGTTTCGGCGCAGCATTATGCATTTGTTGTTCATGCATTCGTCGAACTAATTAAAAATGTTAATACGGAAGAATTTCAATTTACTTTACAAGAAACAGAAACCGAAAATATTATTAAGGATTTAGCAAGTTTTAAAAGTGAATTAGGGGTATTGTATGTAAATCGTTTTAATGAAAAAGTATTGCAGAATTTATTTCGCGATAACAGTCTTGAGTTTCATCCGTTGTTTCATGTTAAACCACATGTTTTTGTCAGTCGCGATAATCCTTTGACACAAAAGAAGTCGCTCAAATTGGCTGATCTAAGTGATTATCCTTATCTATCTTATGAGCAGGGGGATAATAACTCGTTTTATTTTGAAGAAGAGATTTTAAGTAATCGGAATTATAAAATGAATGTTAAAGTCAGCGATCGGGCAACTATTTTTAATTTAATGGTTGGCATTAATGGCTACACGATCAGTTCCGGTATCATCAGTAGTGATTTAAATGACGATAAAATTGTTTCGATTCCCTTGGATGTTAATGAAGTGAGTACAATTGGCTGGTTAAAACATAAACAATTAGAATTATCACCGATTGCGCAGATGTATCTGGAATTTTTAAAAGAACATATTCGAAAATATCACTTCCAGATTTTAAATACTAATTAATATGAATTGCTAAATTTAATCAGACAAATAGGAGTAATTAAAAAGCAGTCGCGTGTGACTGCTTTTTACATATGTTTTTATTTAGAATTATTGTCGCCAATTTTGCTAATTAATCTTTTGCTACAAAAAAGACTGCTTACCCTTGATAAGGATAAACAGTCTAAGTAAGCTAAACCAATTAATTGTAAGCTTTGATAATCAGTATCACTCACATAATCAATAACTAAATTACAGTTTGTTGTAATATTCAACAATCAGTGATTCGTCGATTTCAGCCTCTAATTCGTCACGTTGTGGTAAACGAACTAAACTGCCTTCGAGTTTGTTGTCATCAAATGAAACATATGCTGGACGACCAACAACTGCTTCAAGTGCTTCTTTGACAACTTTCAATTCCTTTGAACGTTCGCGCAATGAAATAACATCGCCGACAGAAACTTCATATGAAGGAATATCAACTCGTTTACCATTAACTGTGATATGACCGTGGTTAACCAACTGACGAGCCTGACGGCGGGTAGTTGCCAAACCTAAACGGTAAACCAAGTTGTCTAAACGACGTTCCAGTAATACCATGAAGTTGTCACCATGACGACCTTCACGAATTTTGCCGGCACGAGCGAATAAATTAGCAAACTGGCGTTCTGACATACCATACATCATACGTAACTTCTGTTTTTCACGCAACTGCAAACCATATTCAGATAATTTGCGGCGATTGTTTTGACCATGGTCGCCAGGAGCATATGGGCGACGTGATAATTCTTTACCAGTGCTGCTCAATGAAATTCCGAGACGACGAGAAATTTTCCAACTTGGACCTGTATAACGAGACATAAAAAAATCCTCCAATAAATATTTTTTGGAGTAAAATAAGCGAATATCTGTTTAGTATTCGTGCATTTGCTTTTGCAATTTTCGCTTTTGCAGCCGAAAAGTTACTAATTGAACCATACTTGGCAAGTAAATGTTGACGAGCTTACCACAGACTGCTGCATTATTTTACACAAACTTAATCATAGCAAATCGAATTAAGTTCGTCAAGCCGACTGATACAAAGGACCAATTAATTCAGCAATTTCCTCTAAAAGTATTTGATCGGCTGCTGAAAAGTGGTCAAAACTGTTGGAGTCAAGATCCAAAACTCCCCAAGTGATCTTAGCATTTTTCAATGGAATGACAATTTCGGAATTAGTAGCTGCATCACAGGCAATATGACCGGCAAATTGATGAACATCAGGAACGACCAGTGTTTTTTCTTTTTGCCAAGCTTGACCACAGACACCTTGTCCAGCTGGTATCCTAGTACAAGCTGGTTTGCCTTGGAAAGGTCCAAGAATTAATTGCTGGTCAGTTGGATGATAGCAGTAAAAACCGACCCAGCTGACGTCAGGTAATTCAGTATAAAGTAAGGAAGCTACATTAGCTAAATTAGCAATTAAATTTGATTCGTCAGTTATCAAAGCAGCAGTTTGTTTAACCAAAAGATTATTTTTATTCATAATTTACCTCGTTTCCTATGGTAGATTCGTGTATCTCAGTAGTTACTTATGTTATAATCAGAATTAGATTTTAACTTTGATACCGGAATAAAGCAAGTGGCTTGCGGGCGATTGCAAAAATTTAGGAGTGTGGAACAGATGACACTGATTTTGGGTATAATTATAGTTGTAGCAGTGATTGGATATGCGATATTTTTTTACCTGCAACGTAAATATGCACAGGAAATTGTACAACGGCAGCAGCAGGCTAATACAATCGTCCAGTCATCGCTCAATGATGATTTAGCCAATATACAAGAAGTTCATCTTTCCGGGAAAACATTGGAACATTTTAAGCAGACTAAGCAGAGCTATCTTTATCTGGTTAACCATCGTCTGCCTGAGATTTCGGAACACTTGAGTGAATTGCAAGAAGCTTGTAGTCATTATCGTTTTATTGAAGTAAAACGCGAGCTGGATAAGATTACTACTAAATTGCATGATGCAGTTGAGTTACAGAAAAAAACCAATCAAGAGATTACCAATTTAAAGAGCAGCAATCAACTTCATCAAAAAAAGCAACAAGAATTGGAGCAGCGTTATCAGCAGTTGCGGAAAACGCTGTTGGCCAAGAACTTTTTGTTTGGGTCAAGTATTGATCAATTAGAAGAAAATTTAGGCAAATTAGAAGCTTCATTTGATCATTATGGCAAATTAGCCCGGCAGGGAGACTATCTGGCGGCTGATCAAGAGCTATCCCAGTTGGAAAAAGATACTGCGGTATTGTCACAGCAATTAAAACAAATTCCGGCACTTTATCGGAATCTGAAAAATGTTTTTCCGGAACAACTGACAGAGCTGGAACAGGGGACGCAGCAGTTGGAAAAACAAAATTATGGTTTTAAACAAGATGTCGCTGCGCAACTGACTCAGTTACAGTCAGAATTAGCTGAGAATATCGTAGACTTAAAAGAATTGAAACTGCCGGCTGCCGTTAAACGTGATCAGGAAATTGATCAGCAGATTAATTCATTATACGATTTGTTGGAAGCTGAAATAAAGGCCCAGCAAGCCGTATCACAGCAGCGCCCGAAATTAAAACAATTTATTCGTCATGCTCGATCGCAACAACGAGAACTTTTAGTTGAGTTGGAACGCTTACAGCAGAATTATACTTTCAATCATCATGAAATGGAAAATGGGCGAAAGTTAGAAGAACAATTAAACCAAATTGAACATGATTTTAAACAGACAGAACAAGAAATCCTTGAGAAAAGGCCGATTTATTCCGAAGTACAGCAGCAGCAAAAACAACAGGCGGAAAAATTAGCAGAAATTGAGCAGCAACAAGCAAAAATCAATCAAAGCGTACAGGGCTTGTGGCGTGAAGAAAAAGAAGCCCGCCAAGCGGCACAAGAATTTGACTTGGAGATTCATCGTATTCGACGGCAGTTAGGTAAACAAAATTTGCCAGGATTACCGCAGAATTATTTAGAATTTTTCTTTACTGTCAGCAAAGAAATTGAGAAATTAATGACAGATCTAGATCAAGCTAAAATTGATTTAGCAGCTATTACCAAGCAAATGCTGGACATTCAAGCCGATTTGGACAAATTAGCCGAAAAATCAAATGATATTGCTGATAGTGCAGCGTTGGCAGAAGTTTTATTGCAGTATGCTAATCGCTATAAAACACGTTATCCGGAAGTTGCACAAGCAGCTCAGCAGGCGGGGCAGCTTTTTAATCAAGACTATGATTATGCGGCAAGTCTTGAAAAAATTGCCACAGCTGTTGACCAAGTTGAACCGGGAGCTTATCAGAAGCTTGAAGATGAATATTATGCTAAAAATCCGAAAAAATAGATTTTATTATTGACAAATAGTAAGTAAGCGGCAAGAATTAATTTGCTGTTTTTTTTCGCGAGTTTTGTAAAAGTTGGAGGATAGAAAAATGATTTATTTTGATAATAGTGCGACAACTAAGATTGCACCGGCAGTTTTAGCCACTTATGATCAGGTATCACAAAAAGTTTGGGGCAATCCATCATCATTGCATGAATTAGGTGAACAAGCATATGGTCTGTTGGAACAATCAAGACAGCAAATTGCTGATTTACTTGGTGTGCATCCTGATGAGATCTACTTTACCAGTGGTGGAACTGAGGGCGATAACTGGGTTATTAAAGGAACAGCAATTGAGAAGCATGTTTATGGAAAACATATTATTGCTTCCAGCGTTGAACATCCGGCGGTCCTTAATTCATTAGCTCAGTTAGAAAAATTGGGCTTTGAAGTAACCTATCTGCCAGTTGATCAAACTGGTCATATTTCACCAGCTGACTTAGCTGCTGCAATTCGTCCAGACACGATTCTGGTTTCAATTATGGCAGTTAATAATGAGATTGGGGCAATCCAGCCACAATTAGAAATTGCGAAAATCTTGCAGAAGTATCCTAAAATTCATTATCATATTGATGCTGTTCAAGGAATCGGCAAGGGAATTCAAGCAATGATTATGAATGATCGCGTCGATTTTGTAACTTTTTCAGGTCATAAGTTCCATGCACCGCGCGGAATAGGTATCATGTATAAACGGCGTGGGCGCAAGCTTGCTGCTTTAATGAGCGGTGGCGGACAGGAAAAAAATCTACGCAGCGGAACTGAAAATCTTCCGGCAATTGCAGCCATGGCACGTGCATTAAGACTCTTAAAGGAAGACGAAACAGCTAAGGTTCAGCAGCAGGCAAAAATAAAAAAGTATTTACATGATGAATTAGTTAAATATCCAAAAGTTACGATGTTTTCACAAATGGATCAGACGTTTGCGCCGCATATCTTGTGTTTTACGATTGATGGTGTTCGTGGGGAAACGATCGTGCATGCTTTTGAAGCTCAGCAAATTTATATTTCAACTACCAGTGCCTGCTCTTCAAAAAAACATGTTATTTCTGGAACTTTACATGCTATGAAAATTCCTGAGAAAATTGCCACTTCAGCAATTAGAGTTAGTTTGGATGAGCACAATACGTTAGCTGAAGCTAAAGAATTTATGCAGGTTTTTGATCAGTTATACCATCGGTTTGCAAAAATCAATTCTTAAGGAGAAGGATAATTGGAATATACAGAAATTATGGTTCGCTATGGCGAATTATCAACTAAAGGCAAAAATCGCCGCAGCTTTATTGATCGATTGGCTTTTAATACCCGAGCAGTACTGCATGACTTTGCTCAGGTGGTAGTCAAAGCACAACGCGATCGGATGCATATTCAGCTGAACGGAGCTGACAGTCATCAAGTAATGGAACGGTTGCAGCAGGTTTTTGGCATTCAAAATTTTTCACCGTCAATTCGGGTCGAACGTGAATTAGAAACAGTTAAAACAACCGCATTGGCAATGATTAAAGAAAAATTTCAACCGGGGATGACTTTTAAGATCAATACCCGTCGTTCAGATCATGATTTTCAGTTGGATACCAATCAAATGAATGATCTGCTGGGCGGCTATATTTTGGATAATCTGCCAGGCATTAAAGTTAAAATGAAGAATCCTGATTTAACTTTGCGAGTTGAAATTCGTAAAAATGGTATTTTCTTATCAGGTGAAACGATTCAAGGCGCTGGCGGTTTGCCGGTGGGAACTGCTGGTAAGGGATTATTAATGATTTCAGGTGGCATTGATTCGCCGGTTGCCGGTTATTTGGCTTTAAAACGGGGCGTTGATTTGGAAATGGTCCACTTCTTCAGTCCACCGTATACTAGTGAGCAGGCTTTGCACAAAGCTCAGGAATTAACGGGTAAATTGGCGGCATTTGGCGGCAGTATTAAATTTATTCAGGTGCCATTTACCGAGATTCAAGAAACAGTTAAACATGATGTGCCAGAAGGGTATTTGATGACCGTTCAGCGGCGGTTTATGTTGCGGATAGCAGCTGCGATTGCGCAAAAACGTGAAGCGTTAGCAATTTTTAACGGTGAATCGTTGGGACAAGTAGCTTCTCAGACGCTTGAAAGTATGGTTGCTATCAATGATGTAACTAATCTGCCGATTTTACGACCAGTTGTTTCATTAGATAAAAATGAAATTATTGAAATTGCTGAAAAAATTGGAACTTTTGATTTGTCGATTATGCCATTTGAAGATTGCTGTACAATATTTGCACCACCTGCACCGAAAACTAAACCACGACTCGACCGAGCTCGAAACTATGAAAGTCGTTTAGACGTGGCTGGTTTGATGCAGCGAGCTTTAGCTGGTATCAAGATTACTGAGATCAAAGCCGGTGAAAAATTTTTGACGGAAGAACAGCCGTCATTTGCACAATTTTTATAAAATACTTGACGATTTTAACAATTAAGGATAAGATAGCGCATAAAGGCAATGATCGAGAGGTTCAAATGCGATAGTTAGTCAGCGAATGAATCAACTGGTGAGAGATTCTCTAACTGTGATTTGAATGTAGTTCGTGAGCCACTGGATTGAAGTTAATTTAGTAAGCCCAGTCGGGAGAAGTTCCCGTTAACAGTTGTTTGAGCGGAGTAAACTCAATTTAGGTGGTACCGCGGCTTTTGTCGTCCTATGTATAGATAGGACGGCTATTTTTTTTGGAAATTGCCAAATTTTGAAGGAGGAATTTGAAATGACGCGTGAAATTAAAATGTCAACCAAATATGATCCACAACAAGTTGAACCGGGCCGTTATCAAACTTGGTTGGATGAAAAATTATTTCGTCCAAGTGGGGATACAACGGCTAAACCATATTCAATTGTAATTCCGCCGCCCAATGTTACCGGCAAACTGCATTTAGGCCATGCGTGGGATACTACTTTGCAGGATATGGTTATTCGTCAGAAAAGGATGCAGGGTTATGATACGCTGTGGCTGCCAGGAATGGATCATGCCGGAATTGCTACGCAGGCGAAAGTTGAAGCTCGTTTAGCAGAAAAAAATATTTCGCGATATGATTTGGGACGAGAAAAATTCATTGCCACTGTTTGGAAATGGAAAAAAGAATACGCAGACATTATTCACCAGCAGTGGGCTAAGTTAGGTTTGTCCTTGGACTACGATCGAGAACGTTTTACTTTGGATGAAGGATTGTCAAAAGCTGTTCGCCGAGTTTTTGTAGCTTTATATCAAAAGGGATTGATCTATCGTGGCGAATATATTATTAATTGGGACCCGAAGGCACGAACGGCTTTATCCGATATTGAAGTTATTCATAAAGATACCAAGGGTGCATTTTATCATGTCAAATACCCTTTCCTTGATCCAGAGGATACTTACAATGGCCAACATTATATTGAAATTGCGACAACTCGTCCAGAAACGATGATGGGTGATGTGGCAGTGGCAGTTAATCCTAAAGATGAACGTTATCAAGCTTTAGTGGGCAAAATGCTGGTCTTACCACTGCAGGGACGTCAGATTCCAATTATTGCCGATGATTATGTTGATCCTGAATTTGGAACTGGGATGGTAAAAATTACGCCGGCCCATGATCCTAATGACTTCGGTGTTGGTAATCGGCATCATTTGGAACGAATCAATACCATGAATGAAGATGCAACCATGAATGAAAATGCTGGTAAATATGAAGGGTTGGATCGTTTTGCGGCTCGTAAGGCAATTGTGGCTGATCTGAAAGCACAAGATTATTTACTGCGAGTTGAGCCTATTGTTCATAGTGTTGGTCATTCCGAAAGAACTGGGGTCCAAGTTGAAGCGCGTTTGTCAACACAATGGTTTGTTAAAATGAAACCTTTGGCAGAAGCGGCATTGAAGAATCAAAAGACAGCTGATCGGGTTGATTTTGTTCCTGATCGGTTTGAAAATACTTTCTCTCAATGGATGGAAAATGTTCATGATTGGGTTATTTCACGTCAATTATGGTGGGGACATCAGATCCCAGCTTGGTATCATAAAAAAACCGGTGAAGTTTATGTTGGTGAAGAGGCTCCTAAAGACCCTGAAAATTGGGATCAGGATCCCGATGTTTTAGATACTTGGTTTTCAAGTGCTTTATGGCCATTTTCAACGATGGGTTGGCCGGATGAAGATGCAGCTGATTTTAAGCGATATTTTCCAACTGACACTTTAGTTACCGGCTATGATATTATTTTCTTCTGGGTTTCACGGATGATTTTTCAAAGTTTGGAATTTACTGGCAGAAGGCCGTTTAAACATGTCTTGATCCATGGACTGATCCGGGATGAACAAGGTCGCAAAATGAGTAAATCATTAGGCAACGGAATTGATCCAATGGATGTTATTGATAAATATGGTGCTGATGCTTTACGCTGGTTTTTATCAAATGGTTCTGCACCGGGGCAAGATGTCCGGTTCAGTTATAAGAAAATGGACGCTGCTTGGAATTTCATTAATAAAATTTGGAATGCCAGTCGTTTCGTAATTATGAATTTGGATGCCGACACGCAAGCCGTTTTGCCAGCTAAAAGTACTTGGAAATTGGCTGACAAGTGGATCATCAGTCGTTTAAATCAAACAATTGCCGATGTTACACGGTTATTTGATAGTTTCGAATTTGGTGAAGCTGGTCGGGCACTGTATAATTTCATTTGGGATGATTTTTGTGATTGGTATATTGAAATGTCCAAACAAGATCTCAATGATGAAAATCAAGCAACTAAAGCTAAGACGCAACAGATTCTGTGCTATGTTTTAGATCAGACTTTGCGATTGTTGCATCCGATAATGCCATTTGTTACAGAAAAAATTTGGTTGACGATGCCACATCAAGGGCAGTCATTGGTTAACGCTGCATATCCGGTAGTCCATCAGGAGTATTCAGATCCGACAGCTGAAAAACAAATGAAAAATTTGATTGAGTTAATTAAAGCAGTTCGAAATAGTCGGGCTGAGGTCAATGCACCGTTATCAAGTGCAATTGAAATTCTGATCAAACCAGCATCGGCTGAGGTTAAACAGATCTTTGAGACTAACCATGATTATATCGAACGCTTCTGCCACCCACGTGAATTGATAATTGATGAGACAGTTAAAGCACCAAAATTATCGTTAACATCAGTAATTACTGGAGCTGAAGTTTACTTACCATTGGCTGACTTGATTGATTTAAATGAAGAGATCAAGCGAATGCAAAAAGAAGCTGCCAAATTTGCTGCTGAAGTTGCGCGGGCACAAAAGAAATTAGCAAATCAGAACTTTACTGCTAAGGCACCAGAAAAAGTTGTTGCGGCTGAAAAAGCTAAATTAGCTGATTATCAAGCTAAAGAAGCTGCTGCGCAACAGCGGATCAAGGATCTACAAGCAGGTTAATTATTTATTCTCTTTTTAAGAATTTTTTTGCTAAAGAATTACAGTGTATCAAAATGCATTTTACTTTAGGGGTTGCCATTGATCAATTGTTTAAATTGATGGCGGCCCCTTTTGGTAAGCATGCAAGTATTTATTTTAACTAATTAAAGTTGATTATCCTTGCCGAGATAGATGCTTTAGTGTTTTTTTTCATGGCAATTTAAGTTAAAATATGAAAGAGAAGAGCGGGAGGCAAAAGTAATTGACGGTTAAAGATTATCAAGCAGCTTTGGCATTTATTCATGGTCGCACCAAATTCAAGAAAAGTCCACAGTTGGATCGAATGCGGTTGTTCGCTGCTGAGTTAGGGCATCCAGAAAGAAAATTTAAGACGATTCATGTAACGGGAACGAATGGCAAAGGTTCGGTGACAGCTTTTTTACGAGAGCTTTTTTTAAAACAAGGGCTGCATGTCGGCACCTATACTTCACCGTTTATTATTCGTTTCAATGACCGAATTACCTTTGATGGCCAGATGATTAGCGATCAAGAGCTGGTTGAATTGGTGAATCAAGTTCAGCCGGTAGTTAGCGAACTTGATCAGCGTTTGGAAAACCACGGCGGCGGACCAACTGAATTTGAGATTATCACGGCGATTATGTTTTTATATTTTGCTAAAAAACAACCTGATATTACAATTATTGAAGTAGGAATCGGAGGCAAATTTGATTCGACTAATATAATTGATCCACTTGTATCTGTAATCACCACGGTTGCTCATGATCATGCTAAATTATTGGGAGATACGCTAACCGAAATTGCCACGCATAAGGCAGGAATTATTAAAAACCAGCGACCAGTTGTTTTGGGAGAAATCCCACCGGCAGCTTTAACGGTTATTTGTCAACAGGCTAAAGCTAAAGCCGCACCGATCTATCAATTAAATCAAGACTTTACAGTTACCGTTAAACCAGCAGCGACATGGGGAGAAGCGATTTATTATCAAGGATTAGATCAGCATTTGAAGAATCTTCATGTTTCATTGTTAGGTAGTTTTCAACCAGCCAATGCAGCGGTAGCATTGACAGCTTTTTTATTGGCGGCTAAACAAATGCAATTAAACTGGCAGGTTGGAGCAGTTCAGCAAGCGCTGGCACAAACAAAATGGCCGGGGCGCTTCGAACCGATCAATCAGCATCCACTGGTTGTTTTAGACGGGGCTCACAATTTGGCAGCTTTTCAGGAGTTGCGGCAGACTTTGCAGACTTATTTTAAAGGTGTCAAAGTTTATGCAATTACAGCAATTTTGGCTGACAAACAACCACAGGCAATGATCGCTGAGTTGTTGAAAGTTCCGCAGTTAGAATTGACGTTGACTAGTTTTGCGGCACCGCGGCCATTGGCAGCAGAACAACAGTTAGCGGCGGCATCGCGAACAACCTATTGTCCTGATTGGCGGCAAGCTTTAGTGCAGACGATTCAACGGATGTCAGCGGATGATTTACTGTTGTTTTGCGGTTCTTTGTATTTTATTTCAGATGTGCGGCATTATTTTGTTGACTGAAGGAAAGGATTTAAATTATGAATTTGAAATTAATGATTTTTGATATGGATGGATTAGTGTTTGATTCTGAAAAGGTCTATTTCCAATCGAACTTATTTGCTGCTAAGAAATTAGGGATGGATTTTGATTTAGAATACTATCGTCAATACATTGGAGCTGGAAATGGGCAAATGCTACGGCAAATGAGCCTTGATTATGGCAGTCGCTCACTAATTGAGAAATTCATTACTTTGAGTCACGATCATGTGCAACAAGAAGTGGCGGCTCATGGATTGCCTCTAAAAAAAGGTTTTTTGGAGCTTAATCACTTTTTGCGAAAAAATAAAATCAAACAGGTTTTAGCTTCCAGCAATGACCGGGAAGCAATTGACTTTTTCCTGGAACGTTCACATATGCAAGGTGTTTTTGATGAAATTACTTCGGGAGATGATGTTGCTAATGCTAAGCCGGCTCCCGATATTTTTGAGAAAGCTTGGCGACAGGCTGGGGCTCCGTCTAAACAAGCGTCTTTAGTGCTGGAAGATTCTGTTAATGGTATCTTGGCAGCCAACCAAGCTGAGATTCCGGGCATCATGGTGCCGGACTTAATTAAACCGACACCTAAAATTGCTGCTAAAGCTGCGGCTGTACTACCAGATTTAGCGGCAGTCCGTGATTTTATTCAAGATTAATATTCGTCTCCTTTTTAATTAGCGTATTTGTTAATTAGAAGGGGGCTTTTTTTATGAAGCAAAATTTATCAGAGAAGTTAATTATCCAAAAGCTGGAGTTGCAACAAGCTGGATCACTAACTGATCAGGAATTATTATTAATGATTTTAAAGAGTTTTAGTAATTTGCCGGATGCCAAGCAACGGGTAGTTGATTTTTTTGAGCAGCACATTGATTTGCGCCAGTTAAAATTCTTTGTACCTGCTGATTGGCAGCAGTGGTTAGGCAGTCCGCTTGCTGCCAGACAAGGAAATCTTTTGTGTGAATTTGCCGAACGTTTAGCCAAACGGCCCAAAATGATATTGGGTCAGGTGATCGGCAGTTGTCAACTTGGCAATCAGTTGGTAGATGAATTTGGTTTATACCAGCAGGAGATATTGATCGTTTTGCTGCTAGATACAAAAAATCAAGTAATGGCACGTAAAATTTTATTTAAGGGAACACTGGATGCAGCAACGGTTCATCCACGAGAAATATTTAATTATGCATTGCATTACCCAACTGCCAGAATTATTGTTGCCCATAATCATCCCAGCGGCGATCCAACACCCTCAACTAATGATTTGCGATTGACTAAACGGTTAGAACAATGCGGTCAGCTTCTGGGAATTGCGTTGCTGGATCATTTGATTATTGGATCAAATGAATATTTAAGCTTACGTGAACAAGAAGCTTTAAAATAATTAATCTGAAATTAGTTTTCATTTTCTCAATACCAGCTAAAATTTGATTAAATATTGGTTTATTTCTTGTCGGACGAATAGCCTTATGGTAGACTTTCAATAGTGTTATAAATGGGAATGTTAATTTACTATTTAGAAGATTGTGTATTTTGATACTCAAAAAGTTATGATTTATTAAACTAATTCATTTTTTAGATAATAGTATTTTTGTTTGTTCTCCCAGTGACAGCAACAGATAGTTGTAAAACTCTAGTTGTTGGTGAAAGGCTTGCTCTTACATTGGCAAATGGCCAAAAGAGTTGGCAAACGGTTAGGATTGTGCTGAGTGAGTTATAAATAATACTTAAGAATCGACTGACCGCTTTTAAATTTAGCTTAAATCAGGTATGGTAGATAGGTAAATAAAAGCCACAGCTAATTTGTCTGAACGCTGTTGAAAAAGGTATGCTATAATTAATATATGTGACTAAAGTCTCAAGCAATTAATCAAAGAGACGGTTTGTGAAGGGATGAAAATAAGTGTTCGGATTAGGAACGAAAAATATTGGAATTGATTTAGGAACAGCTAATACAATTGTCTATGCTGAGGGAAAGGGAATTGTTTTGCGTGAACCTTCAGTGGTAGCTAAAAATACAAAAACTGGTGAAATTGTATCAGTTGGTTCGGAAGCTCGCGATATGATCGGTCGTACTCCAGCAAGTATTGTGGCGATCCGGCCAATGAAAGATGGTGTGATTGCCGATTATGATACCACAGTTGCCATGATGAAGTATTATATTGATAAGGCAATTGGTCATCGTGCTGGCAAACCTTATGTTATGGTTTGCGTTCCTAGCGGGGTTACTGAAGTTGAAAAACGGGCGGTCATTGATGCTACACGGGTAGCGGGAGCACATGACGCTTATGTGATCGAAGAACCATTTGCAGCGGCTATTGGAGCCGGTTTGCCGGTAATGGATCCGACTGGAAGTATGGTTGTTGATATTGGCGGTGGAACTACTGATGTTGCAACAATTTCTTTAGGTGGGATCGTATCCAGTCGTTCAATCCGAATGGCAGGGGATAAAATTGATGAATCAATTACTTCTTATGTCAGACAGCACTTCAATTTGCTAATTGGTGAACGAACAACTGAAAAATTAAAAATTGATATTGCGTCGGCTTCAATTGAAAAAGCTGCAGAACTTGATAAACAGACAATTCGTGGTCGCGATTTGATTACCGGTTTACCAAAAACGATTGAAATTAAAGCGGATGATGTTGCCCGAGCAATTCAGGAAGTAATTCAAGAAATAATTGCTGCAATTAAGGAAACATTGGAAGAAACATCACCAGAAATTGCGGCTGATGTAATTGATCATGGAATCGTTTTGACTGGCGGCGGAGCACAATTGCGTCACTTGCCTGAAGTTATTTCAGAAGCAACTAAGGTGCCAGTCTTTATTGCCTCTGAACCACTCGATTGTGTAGCAATCGGTACAGGTGAGTCGTTGAAAAATATTGATGTGATGAAGAAAAAATAATAGTGACGAAAAATGGCGTATCGTTTGGGAGGTTGGGGCTTATTGCCAGCCTCTTAATTTTGATACGCTTTCGTCTTTTTGGAGGTCAAAATGCAAAGATTCTTTTTTAACAAAAGATTGGTTATTATTTTAATCACTTTAATCATCGGTTTTTCGCTAATTGCCTTCTCAATTGTGATCCGTAATAATCGTAAAACACCAACAGTTGTTCAACAATTCGGTAATAGTGCGGTTGGTGTTGTAAATCAAGTTGTTGGAGCTCCAGTCAGTGGAATTAAAACAGTTGGGACATCAGTTTCAGAACTGTTGAATACCTATAGTGAAAATCAACAATTAAAAAAACAGGTTGATAGTTTAGCTTCAGAAAAAGTTCGTAATCAAACACTAACTAGTGAAAATAAAAAATTGAAAACTGAATTAAAATTAAAAAGCAGTTTGACTAATTTTGATTTAGTTTCAGCGGCGGTGGTTTCGCGGGCACCTTCTTCATGGCAAAACCAATTAATCATTAACAAAGGATCATTGTCAGGAATCAAGAAGAATCAAGCGGTAGTTTCGCAACACGGTTTAATTGGCCGCGTCATTGAAGTTAATTCAGCTTCAAGTAAAGTAGAGCTGATCAGTAATGAGGACAGCAGTTCTAATCAATTCGCAACGCAAGTTTTGAGCAAGTCTGGCAATATTAATGGATTAATTACCGGATACAGCCAAAACACCAATTTATTGACAATGGGTCAAATTACTTCACAAAAGAAGATTGAAAAAGGTGATCGGGTCATCACTTCCGGTTTGGGCGGTAATTCACCAGAAGGGCTGTATGTCGGTCGGGTTGCTAAGGTTGAAAAAGATGACTATGGTTTAGCTTCTAAAGTTTTGATCAAACCGGCGGCAGATTTGTCTGATTTGGAAATTGTTTCTGTTGCTAAAAGAGCTGATTAGAGGGTGTGAAAAGTAAATGAGAATTTCTAAGTTACGTTATTTTTTTCCACTGGGTCTATTGATCAGTTTATTACTGGATGGCATTTTCAGTAATTTATTTGCGGCTAATTTTTTTCAAGTTAGTTCTTCAATTGAGAGTCGTTTGATCGTCGTTTGGCTGGTTATGGCTTTATGTTTTGGCGAAATTGATCATCCTTATCTGTGGTCAATTATCGCTGGAGCAATTTTTGATGCTTATTACACAGGTATTATTGGTCCAATGATTATGCTTTTACCATTGATAGTCTATTTAACATTGTTAATGTTTCGTTTTTTCACCCCATCATTTATTGTGGTACTATTAATATGTCTAATTGACATTACGGTAATTACATTTTTGTTTTATGGGATTTTTTCTTTGATATCATATACTGATGCTTCAGTGGCAACTTTTATCGGAGAAACTCTAGGACCAACGTTAGCTTATAATTTAGCAGCTTTTGTCATTTTGTATTTACCGTTGAAGAAATTTTTTGAGCATTTTTCTCAGAATAGGAGTGCCTGAACATGAAAAGCATTGTTCTCAAGGGACATAACGACGGTTATGAAATTAGTCTAAAAGATAGTGCCAGTTTTACCGATATCTTAAAAGAACTGAAACTGTTATTTGCTGATTTGAGTGTTAAACAAACTTTTAATCAGCAGGAGTCAGTTGCATTTGAGATTACAACTGGAACCCGTTTATTATTAGCTGAGCAAAGAAAAGCAATTGAAGCAATTGTAAGTGCCTATCCGCAGTTTACAATTTATAAGTTTTCAGCTGACGTTATTTTGACAAGTCAAGCACGTGAAATATTGCAGCAAAAGAGTTTGCATTTGGAAGGCGGAATTATCCGCAATGGACAAGTAAAGGAATTGACCGGTGATGTTTTGTTTATCGGTACTTTACATCAAGGTGGGATGCTGCGGACAACTGGCAGTATTTTTTTGCTTGGAAATTGTGAGGGAATTTTACAAGCTGGTTATCCTAATGATTCAGCAGCAGTGATCGTAGGCGATTTTCACCGCGCACAACAGATCCGAATTTCGGATGCGATAGCAATTATTGCCCAAGAAAAACAGGCGGTGACAGCTGAAACAGCAGCTTATGTTAATGATTTACATGTCTTAGACTATACTAAAAGAGAACAGGTCAAGCAAATTCGACCAAAGCTTTTTGCACGGACGGGGGGACTTTAAAAGATGGGAAAAGCGATTGTGATTACTTCTGGCAAAGGTGGAGTGGGCAAGACGACTACTTCGGCTAATTTGGGAACGGCTTTAGCTTTGCAAGGAAAAAAAGTTTGTTTGCTGGATTTGGATATCGGACTGAGAAATCTTGATGTTATTTTGGGATTGGATAATCGAATTATCTACGATATTGTTGATGTTGCAAATGGCCGGGCCAAATTACAGCAGGCTTTGATTAAAGATAAGCGATTTGAAAATAAGCTTTTCTTATTACCAGCTGCTCAAAACGCAGAAAAAACCGATTTAACACCAGAACAAGTTAAAAAAATTGTGTTGGAGTTAAAACCAGATTTTGATTTTGTTTTAATTGATTGTCCAGCCGGAATTGAACAAGGATTTGTTAATGCGGTTGCCGGAGCTGATACGGCGATTGTTGTTTCAACACCTGAGATTTCTGCTGTACGTGATGCAGATCGGGTAATTGGTTTACTAGAACAGCGCAACTTTAAAGAAGTGCCACAGCTGATTATCAATCGTATTCGACTGAATTTAATGAATGATGGTCAAACAATGGACATTGATGAAATTACACGCCATTTATCAATTAAATTGTTGGGCATTATTGTTGATGATGATCAAGTTATTTCGACTTCGAATCACGGTGAACCAATCGTGTTGCAGGAAAATAATCAAGCAGCACAGGGATATCGAAATATCGCGCGTCGTTTACTGGGTGAAACGGTACCGTTAATGAATATTGAACAAGCTGAAAAGCCTGGTTTGTTTTTGCGGATGCGTTCGTGGTTCAAGAAAAAATAAATTGACTTAAAGCAGATTTATTGGTAAAGTGAAATCGTTATTGAAAAAGCTGTGAGCGAATGAGTAATTTAAAAATTTTCTATTAGAGAGCAATTGGTTGGTGCAAAATTGCGAAAATTTTAAATGAAACACTTTTGTGAGCTGATAAGTTGAACACTTGTAGTAAGCTAGTAAACTTTTCCGGAAGCGCCGTTACCCCTTAAAAGTTTGGTTGAACTTGATGAGTCTGTTAGTGTGAGCTGACAGAGTACATGAGGTGGTACCGCGTGTTATGCGCCCTCTTAGACAAATTTGTCTAAGAGGGCTTTTTTGTTAGTACTTTTTATAAAAGGGGAGTTGCCAGATGCACTATATTTTACAGATTTTGCCTTCATTATTGGGGGGAGCCAAGTTAACGCTCGAAATATTTTTTTGGACATTGGTTGGATCGTTGCCGTTGGGATTGATTGTTGGACTAGGGTTAACATCGCATTTTAAACCATTGAAAGCTATTTTGCATTTTTATGTTTGGCTGATGCGAGGAACGCCATTATTGCTGCAGCTGATTTTTGTGTTTTATGGTTTACCGTTGATCGGTAATGGAATTTTTACTTTGCAACGCTATGATGCTGCTTTATTTGCCTTTATTTTAAATTATACTGCCTATTTTGCTGAAATTTTTCGTGGTGGGCTGCAATCAATTCCTAAAGGTCAGTATGAAAGTGCTAAAGTTTTACGTTTGAGTTATTGGCAGACAATTCGTAAAATTGTAACTCCGCAGGTGGTTAAAATTGTTTTGCCTTCAATCGGAAATGAAGTTATCAATTTAATTAAAGATTCCAGCTTAGTCTATGTTATCGGCTTAGGTGATCTGCTGCGAGCTGGCAATGTGGCAACCAGTCGGGATGTAACTTTAATTCCACTGGTCTTAGTGGGAATTATTTATTTATTGTTAACGGCTGTTTTGACCTTTGTTTTACGCAAGTTCGAACGTCATTACAGTTATTGGAAATAGGGGGCAAATAAAATGTTGGAGTTAAAAAATATTAGTAAGTCTTTTAATCAGCGAACTGTCTGGCATGATTTGAACTTGAAAATTGAAGATGGGAAAATCTTGTGTATTGTCGGTCAATCCGGTGGTGGGAAAACGACACTTTTACGCTGCATCAGCGGTCTGGAAACTTTAGATGCAGGCGAAATGCTGATTGATGGTCAATCATTTAATCCGACAGCTCCGCATGAAAACGATGCAGTTATTGGAGTGGTTTTTCAAGATTATCAGTTATTTCCGCATCTTAAAGTAATTGATAACATTACTTTGGCACCCGAATTAGCTTTAAAGCAATCAGCTAAGCAAGCCAAACAAACAGCTGAAAAGTTATTGGAACGTTTGTCGTTAAGTGATAAGGCTGATTTGTATCCTTATCAGCTCTCAGGTGGTCAAAAACAACGGGTGGCAATTGCACGTGCCTTGGCAATGAAACCCAAGATCTTATGTTATGACGAACCAACTTCAGCTTTGGATCCCGGGTTACGAGATGCTGTCAAAAAAATTATTTTACAGTTAAAACAAGCCGGTATTACCCAAATTGTTGTTACTCATGATTGGGAATTTGCACGGCAAATTGCTGATCAAACCTTTAAATTAGAGCCGCAGCAATGAGTTATCAAAAAGGGGTGAGTGAATTGAAAAAAATGAGGTATAAAAGCATCCTCTTGAGCTTATTAGCTGGTGTTTCACTATTCCTGTTGGCCGGTTGTACCAGCGTTAAACAACGAGCAAATACTACTGATACTTGGCCGAAAATTGCTCAGCGTCAGCGGGTGGTAGTGGGTTTAGATGACAGTTTTGTACCGATGGGCTTTCGAGAAAAAAGTGGTAAATTGGTTGGTTATGATATTGACTTGGCGCGAGCAGTCTTTAAACTCTACGGAATTAAAGTTGATTTTCAAACAATTGATTGGTCAATGAAGGAAACTGAATTACGAAATGGAACGATTGATTTAATTTGGAATGGTTATACTAAAAATCCAGCACGTGAACGGACAGTGGCCTTCAGTGATACTTATCTAAAGAATCGACAGATTTTAGTTACTAAAAAAGCTGCTGGAATCAAACAGGCTGCCAAAATGCAGGGAAAAACGTTGGGAGTCCAAAGTGGATCTTCCGGCTATGAATCATTTGAAGATTCTCCACAATACTTAAAAAAATATGTTAAGCATACGGTTCAATACAGTACATTCAATGATGCTTTCTTAGATTTAAATGCAGGTCGAATTCAGGGATTGTTGATTGATAGCGTGTATGCAGATTATTATATTAAACATCAACCAGATGCCAGCAGTTACCGTAAGTTAGTGATCGGTTTTCCAACGGAAGATTTTGCTGTTGGAATGCGAAAAGGTGATGTAACGCTGCGTAAGAAAATTAATCGTGGTTTAAAAGTTTTGGCAAAGAATGGAACATTGGCTAAAATTAACCAAAAGTGGTTCGGTTCCAGCAAATAAAATATTAATCACTAGGGGTTAAAAATGACAAATTGCTAGTAACAGTGTAAACTGATGCTTGTTAAGGATTTTTTAATTGCTTAATTTAATTTTAAGTTAGAAGGTGGAAATTCGTGCACATTGTCAGTATTTTGGTGGGAATAATTTTTTTCTTGAACTTGATTTTTGCACTTTTTACTGTTTTTAAAGAAAAACGCGATATTGCAGCTACTTGGGCTTGGCTATTAGTGTTATTACTGCTACCGGTTATTGGCTTTATTATGTATTTATTTGTTGGCAAGAAGCTGTCGCGTGATGATATTTATGATATCAAAACCCAGCAGCAAATGGGCCTTGACCAGCTAGTAAATTTGCAAAAAGAACAGTGGCATCAAAAAGATTTATTACCAGCAGATGAACTCACAGATACATCACGGCAAATGGTGCATTTATTTTTAGAAACCGACAAGTCGATTTTAACTAAATATAATCGGGTCAAGTTGTTCACGAATGGGGAACAAAAATTTGCTCAATTATTTGCAGATATTAAAGCAGCTAAAGATCATGTCCATATTGAATATTATACTTTTTATAATGATCAAATTGGTAATCAATTACGTGAGTTACTGGAACAAAAAGCAGCAGCCGGGGTTAAGGTCCGGGTGATTTATGATGGTTTTGGTTCACGAGGAACGACACATAAATTTTTTCAAAAATTAGAAGAACTTGGCGGCTCGGCTGAACCTTTTTTTGGTTCTTATCGTTCATTCCCCAATCTGCGTTTGAACTATCGTGATCACCGTAAACTGGTGATTATTGATGGCAATATTGGCTATATTGGTGGTTTTAATGTGGGTGATCAGTATTTAGGTCGCTCGTCCAAATTCGGTAACTGGCGAGATACACATATCAAGATTACCGGGAATGCAGTAGTGGCCATGCAGTCAAGATTTTTTATGGATTGGAATGCAACTGGTAAAGATAAAAAAGTTACGTATCATGAGAATTATTTTCCATTAAGTACGCCTAGCGGCAATGTTGGAATTCAAATAGTTTCCAGTGGTCCTGAAAGTAAAGTTCAAAAAATCAAATTGGGATATATTAAGATGATCAATAATGCTGATCATGAAGTTCTGATTCAGACACCATATTTGATTCCAGATGATTCATTGTACGAAGCTCTTTCGTTGGCTGCTTTTTCTGGGATTAAGGTTAAGATTATGATTCCTTCAATGCCGGACCATCCTTTTGTGTATCGAGCAACGCAATACTACGCGCACGCACTGTTAGAAAACGGAGTCGAGATTTATCAATATGAGAAAGGCTTCTTACATGCCAAAGTGCTGGTTGTTGATGGGCACATTTCATCAGTTGGTTCTGCAAATTTGGATTATCGCAGTTTTAAACTTAATTTTGAGTCAAATGCTTTTTTGTATGATCCGGAATTCAGTGAAGAATTGCGCCAGACCTTTATGGCCGATGTCAAAAATTCAACTAAATTGACCTTGGCTGATTTTGCTGCCCAATCACGTTGGCTGCGATTTAAACAATATTTTTCACGGCTGCTATCACCGATTCTTTGATAGCCGAAAATTAGGGATTGTAGGGATAGAGAATGTTAAAGTTAATTAAAAAACATTGGTTATTGATAATCAGTTGTTTTATGGCGGTTGTAATCGGGGGATTATTCGCAGCCAGTCAATATTTGTATTACTATGCTTTTGAACCGCAACCACGACTGATCACTAAGTATAAATCAGCTAAACAAAAGTTGGTGGTTAAGGATCAGCATTGGTTAGATCAGACTGCTCAACAAAATTGGTATGAAAAATCGGCTGGTCAGAATCTTCAATTACATGCGGTTTATTTTCCCGCCAGTCAAAAAAGCAATAAAACGATTGTTGTAGCCCATGGTTATCGAGAGAATCATCGTTCAATGGCTAGTTATATTCGCTTATTTCATCGACAAGGCTACAATGTTTTAGCTCCCGATGATCGTGGAGCTGTTGGCAGTGAAGGTAAGTATGTTGGTTTTGGGTGGTCTGATCGGCTTGATTATTTAAAGTGGCTGCATCTATTATTGAATAAGCAAGGCTCTCAGCAAAAAATCGGTTTATTTGGAGTCAGCATGGGTGGTGCAACGGTGATGATGCTTAGCGGAGAACATTTGCCGCGACAAGTTAAAGCAATTTGCGAAGACGCCGGCTATTCAAGTATTGAAGCTGAGTTAACGCAGGAACTTAAAGCCCAGTTTAATTTACCGGCGCAACCATTAATTACGACGGCTGATTGGGCTGTAAAACAGCATACTGGTTTTAGTTTCAACCGGGCTAGTGCACTTACTCAACTACATCACAACCATTTACCGACCTTCTTTATTCATGGAGGTAGTGATAATTTTGTGCCGACTAAGATGGTTTATCAAAATTATCACGCAACTGCAGGTCCTAAGCAATTATGGGTAGTTCCACATGCGGCCCATGCAATGTCATATTACGATCATCCTAAACGTTATTCTCAAAAAGTTGGTCATTTTTTTGCAGAATATCTTAAATAAAAAATACAGCTAACTTGGTCTACTAATTATTAAAACCAAGTTAGCTGTATTTTTAAATTATTTGCAATTGCGGTTGGCCTAATTGCTGCAATAATTTTTGCTGTTGGGGCTCAGCAAGTTTTTCAAGGATCAGAGTTAATTCGTCGGCTGCTTGGCAGGCCGGATCAATAAAAACTGCAGTTGCTGGAATGGCAGCTTGTTGTTTCTTTAATTGCCAAACGCCACCAACTTGGACAGCTTGCTCAATCGTTGCCGTTTTTTGCGTAGTCCAATCAGTTGTTCGTTCACTAAAGTGGGACAACAAGCTAGCAAAATGTGGTTCTAAGAATACTTTGCGTTGGTGTGCAGCAGCTAAGACTAAGTAACGTTGCAGTCTTTCGGGGTTCCAAGGGCTCAACTGAACACCTAACAATCCCTGATGCCGATTCAAGAATTTTTCCCAGTGATGCAACAAGCCGACCTCACCACTGAAACTGTTAGGGGCAGCTGGTTGAAACATGGTTTGACTGGTTAAAAATAGAGTTATTCCTGCTTGACGAAAAATTTTTTGCCAGCGGTGAATGCGCTTGAGGTGCGGTCCGGCTAAAGCAAACGCGGCACAATATCCTAAAGTCTGTTCATTTGTCTTAATTAATAAAGCTAGCGAACCAGTCAATGAGTCGTCATTGCGATAAGCAGTCAAAGAAATTTCACCAAATTGCTGCGTGAAACCAACCGGAATGATTTGAAATTGCTGGAACTGGTTTATTGGTTCGAGTAAGCGGACTCGTTGTAATTTTTGCAGCAAGTAATATAATTCATAAGAAACTTTAATTTTAAGCTCTGGGTCGGTGTTTTTTTGCAGCTTAGCTAAAATTAATGGCGTCAAATGAGTAATAATCAAATATTTTGTTGTTGGTAGAATCCGCTGTTGGATGTCGATTTGAATAATGCCCTTTGAACTAGGAAAAATAATTTCTCCGGTTTTAGCGATTATTTTTTGCATTAGAATGTTCCTTTCATCGATGTACTAGGCAAAATGATTGCTAATCTAAAGTATGCATGTCAAAATTAATTAAACAACAAGGAGGTAATTTCATGTATTTAACAGTTACGCCCTCAGCGGCAGCTAAAATCAAGAAAGCTCAAGACCAAACAGCTAATCAAGTTCTGTTATTAGATTTTGATGACGGAGTTGGAGCATTTTCTCGGGTCGGAAGTTGTACTTTAGCATCTGTTTTCCGGGTTTTATTGGCTGACGATCGACTGGACCTCCATGATTATGATCAAGATCTTGCCTCAAATATCGGCAATTTCAAAATCAAGGGTTACAGTAAAATGTATATGGATCAGCAGATGAAACTAGATTTAAACCCCAAAAATCAAATGTTACGACTAACAGGAGCTAATGCCGGCGAATTAACAGCCGCACTGATGCTGGAAGCAATTTCGCCGGAATCGGTTTAGTAAATAAGAATTATAAGTTCTCATCAGTCTTAAAATCAAGTGGTGATAAAGCTGTAGCAGTAGTAATTAGTTCTGCAGTTAATTCATTGATCTTTTGCGACACATAAGCAGCGTTTTTCAAACTGGCTTGGGTTAAAAACTCAGCCAGTTTTTTATTGGACAAGTTTTGGGCTTGCTGGTCAGTTTGCCGAACGTTTTGATTAAGTTGAATGCGAACTTCTTTTTGTAAGGCAGCTAAAGAGTCGCCGAAAAGATGATAGTGAGCATCAACTAAAATTCCCAATAATTTAAATTGCCAATAAGCAGAATCAGAACTGTAGGTTGCATTTCCGCGCTGATAACTTGTCGGTGTTTGTGTGATTCCAGCATAAAATGGTACAAAAATACTTTGCGCAGTTACACCTAGGGCCAACCAATGAAGACCACTCAACGCTGCCGGATATTCAGGCCGCAGCTGCAAAATGTGTGCTTCTTGGGTCTTAGCTAAGCTAATTGGGCGAAATTTATGATTTAAAGCGGTATTTTGCCGGCTTAAGGGATCATAGACAGTCCCTTGGTAATGTGAACCAAGTAAATATTCTAGATCTTCTCGGTAGATTAAGCGCTCAGCTTGGCGGACAAATGGTAATTGCTGACTTTGTGGATCTTGTTTGCTTTGCGGATTAAAATAGCGCTGACCATACCAAACACGTGGCGTGTTATAGACAGTATCACTTTGATCCTGTGTTCCGAAAATTTCTCGAAAATTAAAATTACTCCGAGAACTGTTTAAGTGATTGTTGAGTACAAACTGTTTTAATCCTTTGGCGGTTAGGAAATTATGCGGATCATTAAAATCAATATTTTGGATAGCCAGCTGATTAGCAACAACCGCATAACAATTATCAGGTATCCGCTGAGCAGCCCAATAATGACCGGTTGCAATTTCTAAATACCAGACCTCAGATTGATCGGAAAACAAAACACCATTTGTTTCGCTGGCGCCGTATTTTTCGATCAATTGACCCAAGTACTTTACGCCGGCTCGTGCTGATTTGATATATGGCAAGGTAATGGTCACCATTGCTTCTTCGCCAATTCCTTTTTCAACTAGGGGATCGGCACCTAATACCCGTTCATTAGCATAAGCACTTTCGGTAGCACTCATAGCGACGCCGTACTCATTGATTCCAGATTCTTCAAAAATGCCGTATTTATCAGTCCATTCAGGAGTAGCGGTGTATTTTCCGCGAATTTTGGGCAGTGTCATCGTAAACCCATTATCGGGTGAAACAAATTGCGGTTCGGCTTGTAATACTTGATGTGGATGAACAACAAAATATTTTGGCCAAGCTGTTTTGGCATCTTCAGTACGGGCAATCATTGTTGATCCGTCGACAGTTGCCTGCCTGCCGACTAAAATACTGGTACAAGCTGAAAAAGTTTTTCTTTCCATTTGTGGGACCTTTCCTTTACAAAATTCTTACCTTTAGTATAACAGTTTTGTTTATTAATAAATATTATCTCGTTAGCATCCAAAAATTGCTTTTTTAGAAAAATTGTTGATTTTTAATTGCTTTCTAATCTTATATTTGGTTTAATAGAGTTAATAATTCGTGTATCAAATTAGAGAAAAGGGGAATTGGGATGCCACTTATACATATTGATTTGCTTGCTGGCCGTTCAGAGGATCAGCTTAAACACTTGGTGGAAGATGTTACCTCGGCTGTTACCAAAAATACGGGAGCCCCGGCTGAACATGTCCACGTTATTCTTAATGAAATGCAGCCGAATCGCTATAGCGTTGGTGGAGTGCTTAAGAGTGATGAAAAGTAGACATTAAGGACAGTCGGAGGTTAGCCCCCGGCTGTTTTTGCTGTTAGGCGGGTTTATTTATTAATTGGGAGGATGTTTGAAGTTGACAAAAATAGCAGATACAGTTGCGATTAATCAGGCAGGACATTTAGAAATCGGAGGAGTAGATTCTTTAGAGATTGTTAAAGAATTCGGTACACCAGTGATTGCTTATGATGTCAAACAAATCAAAACTACGATAAAACACTTCAAACAGGCCTTTGAAAAAGCTGAATTGCCTTATCGCGTAACTTATGCCAGTAAAGCTTTTTCAGCGTTAGCAATGTATCATTTGGTTGCACAAGCTGGTCTTGGCTGTGATGTCGTTTCTGGCGGCGAATTATACGCAGCTTTGAAGGGCGGGATGCCGCCGGAAAAAATTGAATTTCACGGAAATAATAAATTACCGGCTGAATTAGAAATGGCAGTTGATGCCCAAATTGGCTGTATTGTTGTCGATAATTTTCAGGAAATCAAGTTCTTAGCTGAAATTTTACAGCAAAAAAATACCGAGATCTCAGTTGTTTTGCGAGTCGCTCCCGGAATTGAAGCTGAAACACACCGGTATATTTCTACGGGACAACAAAATTCTAAGTTTGGTTTTGATATTCTTAGCGGTCAAGCTGACCGGGCGTTACAAGAATTATTAGCTAATCCGCGGATGAAAGTTCGCGGGGTCCATTGTCATATTGGTTCACAGATCTTTGCAGTTAATGGTTTCTTAATGGCGGTAGACAAAATGGTTGAATTGCTGCAAAAATGGCAGCAGGAGTTTGATTTTACTGCGGAGATTTTAAATTTAGGCGGTGGTTTTGGAACCAAGTATACCGAAGCTGATCAGCCTTTACCACCAGAAGAATTTACTACTAAAATCATTACCGAAGTTAAACAGCGGATCAAAAAAGCACAACTACCACTTCCAGAAATCTGGATCGAACCGGGTCGAGCAATTGCCGGTGAGGCAGCGACGACCTTGTATACTGTTGGTTCGCGAAAAGATGTTGAAGGAGTTTGCCATTTTGTGGCGGTTGATGGAGGAATGGGTGACAATATCCGCCCAGCTTTGTATCAGGCGAAATACGAAGCTTTCTTGGCGGCACGTCCACAGGCTTTGGATGAACAAATTGTGACGGTCGTTGGCAAGTATTGCGAATCAGGGGATATTTTAGTTAGAAGCGCGGCTTTACCGATCACTCATCCAGGTGATATCTTAGCTATCCCTTCAACCGGAGCGTATGGTTACACTATGGCCAGCAATTATAATCGCAATCCGCGTCCGGCCGTTGTTTTCTGTGAAGACGGTCAGGCGAAGTTAATTATTCGGCGGGAAACTTATGCTGACATGTTAAATTGTGATGTAACAGAATGAACTAGTTTAGAGCACTCAAATAGTGGTAATAAAGAAAATTAATTTAACAGCAAAGCGGGCGACACAAATTAAAATTTTGCGTTGCCCGCTTTTTTTCGATATTTTTAGCTCTTGGGCTTTGGTGGAAAACAAGCTTTCCGCGAGCGATTTTACCAGCTACTTGGTAATGTAATTAATTGCCGAATAGCTTTAACCGTAAAACAAATAAGACTGGACAAAAATTACTTTTGGCCAGTCCCGATAATCCTAAAGAAATATTTATTTGGCTAACTGCAAATAATCTGCTAAATAATTGGCCAAACCATCGTGTTGATTGTCAAATTTAGTAATATCATTAGCAATTTTTTTGATATTGTCAGTACCGTTTTTCATAGCAACACCTAAGCCGGCATATTCAAGCATTTCCCGATCATTATGCTCATCACCAAAGGCAATAATGTTTTGGCGTTTAATATGATAACTATCGGCTAAGTAAGCTAGACCAAAAGCTTTACTGATTCCTTGTGGTTCAAGTTCAATAACTGGAGCTGGTCCGCCCCAAACACCGACTGCGACTTCATGATGGTATTTTTCTTTAATCCAAGCAGCAGTGGTAGCTTCTTTTTGCGTTTCAATCATCAAGGTTGCAGCAGCTGGATCATTTTTTAAGCTGTCTTTTGTCAAAGCCTGCTGTTTTGAAACGTCATTCGGAAAAAATTCAGAATGAAAGTCTTGTGGCTGATCAACTAACAAAGTGTCCTTAGCTTCAGCAGCAATAACTTTGATTCCTAATTCGTTTTTGTGGGTTAATAAATCGAATACAACTTCACGTGAAAATGTTTTTTGATATTCTTTGTTCCACTGATGATGCGGAATATGACCCAAAGCACCATTAAAATTGATCATTGGTGTTTTTAAATGCAATTCATCATAATAATTAGCGGAAATCCGGTAAGGGCGTCCGGTTACGATCGAAACGATATGACCAGCTTGTTTAGCCTGTTCTAAAACAAGTTTAGTTCGGACGGTTAACATTGATTTAGCATTGAGGGTAGTTCCATCAAGATCAAGTGCAATTAATTTCTGTTCCATTAACAAAGCCACCTCTTAAATTTAGACTCATAATGTTTAAGATAGCACAAAAAATGCTGATTTACTAGAGATTACGCCGGATTCCGTTGTATAATAAAGACATTACAATTTGGAGGCGAAGGTATGATCACGGTAACTGAAAAAACGGTTAAACAAATTCCCGTTTTAGAATTAATAGATGCAGGCTTAGCAAATGAAGTTTTGCCATTGGTCTTTTTCTACCATGGGTGGATGGGTTGTAAAGAAAAGGTTCTGACTCAAGGATATGAGCTTGCACGCCAGGGCTTTCGTGTTGTCATGCCGGATGCGCTTTATCATGGACAAAGACAGGTAGCTGGTCCTGCTGAAGAACATCAGCTTGAATTTTGGCAGATCATTGCTAATTCAGTTAAGGAATTTCCTATTTTAACAAAAGCTTATGAAAAAAGTGTTGGCATTTATCAACATCAAATCGGTGTCAGCGGACTATCAATGGGTGGGATCACAACTTGCGCTTTATTGCGAGTTTATCCACAAATTACCGCAGCTGTTTGTTTAATGGGGTCACCTTGTCCGGTTAAATTTGCCCGGAAGTTACTAACTAAAATTCCTGGGATGCAAGATGTTGATCCGGCCTATGTTGAACAGCAGCTTTCACAGTTGGCAGTAATTGATCTTTCACAAGAACCGCAAAAAATTGCCAGCCGACCAGTTCATTTCTGGCACGGTTCAGCTGATCCGATGGTACCATACCAGCCAACTAAAGATTTTTATGAGCGGATTAAAGATCACTCCTATGCTCAGAATGTTACTTTTACAACGACTCAGGGAGCGGGACATAAAGTATCCTATCCGACGACCTTGGAAATGGCGCAAAAATTTCATGAGTATTTTGCACAGTAGTTGCTGCTGACGGTAATTTTGGAGGAAAAAATGGCAGAAAAAAGTGTTGAACAAATTAAAGATGAGATTATTGAAAAACTAGAAGATGTTGTTGATCCGGAATTAGGGGTCGATATTGTTAATCTAGGATTAATTTATGAAGTAAATCTGGATAAAAGCGGTCTATGTCAAATTAAAATGACCTTAACGACCATGGGATGTCCATTAACGGATATTTTGGCCGATATGGTTGAGCGTGCATTACAACCATTACCAGAAATTAAGCAAGTTGATGTTCAATTTATTTGGGAACCGGCTTGGACAATTGACCGCATGACCCGTTATGCCAAGATGGCATTAGGGATTTATTAGAAGTCAGGAGAATGATCTTTGCTGAAAAAAAGACTGTGGCTAGTAATTTATACTGCTTTACTAGCTTTTTTGAGTGTATTTATTTTCTTTAAAATTCAAGAACGAGATTTGATTATTCAATTAAACAATCATAATCTCTCACTTGATGCTTATCATGTGGTTTTAAAAAAGCCGTTAACAATTGAAGAATTTGAAAACAAGATCGATCAGGACCAAAAGCTGCCCAGCTTGCAGATTCACTTTCAAAGTCCCAAAAAGAACACTACTTATTTTTTTGGAACGGGTGATTTTGCTGCACCGCCGATGATCAGTGGCAGTTTTTTTCCCGCCGGCGATTTCAAATCAGATGTTTCGGTAATGGTTGTTGGTAAAGATTGGAAGAATAAATTATATACACCTAAAGATCAAAGTTATTTAAAACGTCATGGTCATTATTATCCAGTTTTGGGAATTATGGGCGATAAGTATCGCTCAGACTTGGATCGGCAGTTATTTATTTTACCAAGTACTTCAGCTCGCAAAAAACTGTTGGCAAATCATTTTCGAATAATTGTGGATGGCAAGCAGAAACTAACCAGCAGTCAGTTGAAAGCCGCCCTGCCATTGGATAAGATCTCACGGTTAAAGTCAAAGAAACTGTTTGTTTCACAAGGAAGCTGGACGGTTGCTCATTGGGCTGAAGTTTTAGGATTGCTGGTCGTAGTGATCGGCTTTATTTTGGGAACTGTTTTGTGGCGGTTGCTTGCGCGCCAACGCTATCATGAGGCCCGCTTTTTACAGAAAACATCACAGACATTTATTTTTGAGGAATGGTGTTATTATGCACTTTTTAGCGGCGTAGGGCTCATATTTGGTTTAATTGCGGGAATGATTATTTTTAATATGTATGATTATTTGCTACTGTTGCTATTTGTAGGCAGCATCTTCATTGTTGCTAATTTGTATTTGATTATCCGGCTGAATTCGCTGGTTAAACGGGAGGTTTGATTGGTGAGTTTAAATTTACCAACTGCGTTTATAACTAAATATCAGGCTTTATTGCAAACTGAAGCACCAGCTTTTTTTGCCAGCCTGCAGCAGTCGATCGTTAAGGGATTTCGTTTAAATCCATTGCGAGCAAATTGGCGAACTGTTCAGGCTGATTTGTCTAAACCAATCGCTTATGTCCCAACAGGGTTTTATGGTGAAGTGGCTGGACGTTCGCTTGAACATCAGACTGGTTATATTTACAGTCAGGATCCAAGTGCAATGTATGTTGCCGAAGCAGCAGCTGTTCAGCCAGGAGATAAAGTATTGGATCTATGTGCAGCTCCGGGAGGAAAATCAACGCAGTTAGCTGGCAAATTAGCTGGTCAGGGTTTGTTGGTTGCAAACGAAATTAATCGCCAACGGGGTAAAGTTTTAGCTGAGAATTTGGAACGAATTGGTGCCAAAAACGTTTTATTGCTCAATGAACGGCCCGATCGGTTAGTTAACACCTTCAAGGGCTTTTTTGATAAGATTTTAGTAGATGCTCCGTGTTCAGGAGAAGGGATGTTTCGCAAAGACCCAGCAGCCGTTGAATATTGGTCACCGGATTATTCTGCGGAATGTGCAACCCGGCAGCAAAAAATTTTGACTAGTGCACTGCAGATGCTTAAACCAGGTGGCGAGCTGATTTACTCGACCTGTACTTTTGCTCCTGAAGAAGATGAGCAGATTGCAGCTTGGCTATTAGAGCAGCCACAAGTAGCCGAAATTTTGCCGATCAAGAAATGGCCGGGAATGGAAAGTGGCCGTCCAGAATGGGCAGCAGGGCAAGCTGAGTTACGGCATTGTGTACGGTTATTTCCGCATCATTTTCAAGGTGAAGGTCATTTTATTGCTAAATTTAAAATTACTGCCACACCAATTGAACCGACAACTACAACCAGCCGAACTAAGAAAAATAAAAATAACCGATCAATTTTTCGGGGATTAACTGCTACGGAAAAAAAGTATTGGCAGACATTTGCGCAAACTGTATTAGCAGCAAATTGGGTCGCTCAGGCTGATTTACGGGTTTTTAATGATCGATTGTATTATTACCCAATCACTTGGCCGGATATTTCTAAATTGCATTTTTTACGGCCGGGATTAGAATTGGGAACTTTTAAAAAGGGTCGTTTTGAACCGACTTATTCGTTAGCACTGGCTTTAGCTCCAGCTAGTTCAAAAAGAGTAATTGAGTTGACGCCTGAGCAATGGAATCAGTATGTGAAGGGATTGCCGTTGCAAGCAACTGAGTTTAACCAGTTGTCAAACGGCTGGTATTTGCTGACCTGCCAACAAAAAGCATTTTGTTTTGGCAAATTAACGCAGGGAACTTTAAAAAATGCTTTTCCTAAGGGCTTGCGATTGCGTTATGGAAATTAGCTATTAACTTAACTAGAATAAAAACACCAGCTGGACGAAAATCAGCTGGTGTTTTAGTTTATTTTAATTGTTGTTTAAAATTAAGTAATTCTGGTGAAAGCAAGTATGGAAGCTGTCGTAGCTGAGATATATTGGCACATCCCAGTAAAGCCATCAAGCTTTTCAATTGCTCTTTTAGCTTTTCAATCAAGTTGATTAGTCCATCCACATCTTCTTTAATTAAAGTATGCAAAAACAGACCGGAAATGCCAACATTATCTGCGCCTAAAATTAAGCATTTAATAATATCCAAGGCATCACGGATTCCGCCAGAAGCGGTGAAAGAAAAATCAGCAGCTAGACTTTGACTGGCTAGTAAAGTTTCTGCTGTTGTCAAACCAAAATTATTCAGCAGTGCGAAGTC
This sequence comes from Liquorilactobacillus ghanensis DSM 18630, assembly GCF_001435235.1. GTDB lineage: Bacteria > Bacillota > Bacilli > Lactobacillales > Lactobacillaceae > Liquorilactobacillus > Liquorilactobacillus ghanensis. Next base: position 45,079 of record NZ_AZGB01000003.1, read on the forward strand.
TTTTTGTCGACGGCGCTGATTTTCAATTTTAGCAAAATTAGTTCCACCGTGCCCAGAAAGATCGACGTTTCGGACGCCAAGCTTTCGTAACTGCCGCAAAGTTGCTGGCGCAATGCCAAAACCAACTTCCTTAACAATTACCGGTACCGAAAGTCCAGCAACAATTTCTTGCAAATTATCTTTCCAATAAAATTGGCGGTCACCTTCAGTCATAACAATTTCTTGCGCGGCATTGAGATGGATTTCCAATAAATCAGCTTGCAGCATGTCGACGGCAGCTTGAGCGTCAGCCAAATTGTGGTTGGCACCAATGTTGCCAATTACCAGTCCCTGCGGCATTGTTTGCCGGACGACTTTAAAACTGGTTTCAGCTTGCGGAAACTGCAAGGCAATACTTTGTGAACCGGTTGCCATCGGAATTTTTGTTTGTGCAGCAGCAGCAGCTAAGCGTTGATTTAGTTTGCCGGTTGCTGGACTACCGCCCGACATAGCATTAATAAAAAAAGGTACGGCTATTTTTTTTCCAGCCAAAGTTGTTGATAAATCAACTTCTGTTACAGAAATTTCGGGTAGGTTATTGGGAATAAGGCGGATCTCAGCTAATCCATTAGCCGTATGAGCTTGATAGAATTTTTCTGCTAAAAAAACGTGCTCATCTTTACGGTGGGAGTGTTGAATATACACCAAACTCATCCTTTCTAAAAATGCAATTTAATCAATTACTTGATGAACATGCAGATCCAACTGTTCAATGCCGGCTTTTTCCCAAGAATCCAGTAAATCATGGGTATCGATCTGTTGCTCAATTACAACTATTCCGCAATCACCGCCACCAGCACCAGATGTTTTGGCTGCACCATGACTTTGTTCGGCTGATTCACAAAGTTGGCGAAGAAGGGGAGTTTCAATTTGAACATTGCTAAGATTGCCAAGCGTCTGCAACAATTTGCGATTATAACGAATTTCTTTTTGAATCAATAGCAAACTTTGACTTTGAAAGCCTTTGATCATTCGTTTTAGACAAGCTTTGCTTTCATGCAGAAAATGCTGGTAGCCAGCCTTGTTTTCTGCGATTTTGACACCAACAGCATCAACCAGATGTGAGGTTGATGCGGGTGATCCGGTCCAACCGATCAGTAATTTCAAATTCTTTGGCGGTGTCAGTAATTCAATTTGTAATTGCGGCCAGGCAACACTGATCAATTTTTTCAATGATAATTGATGGCGAGCACTGCGCAGCCATTTTCGATCGAATGAACGGTAGGCGATCCAACCGCCATAAACGCTGGCAGCAATATCACCTAAAGAACCGTTTCCCTGGATATCAAGATGAGCAATAGCAGCTAATTTAAATAGCTGATCTTTGCTTATCGACAGTTGATAGAAACGGCAAAGGGCTTTGATTGTTGCAACGGTTACTGCCGCTGAGCTGCCTAAACCATACTTCTTGCCATCAGGACTGTCTAGTTCGCTATCGATTTTTAAATGATAGCATTTCATTTGTTTGCCCAGTAATTGAGCGTAGCTTTCAGTTAAGCGAATCGCTGATAAAATATAATGGAATGGATTATCACGGTTATCGAAGACCATATTGTTGCCTTCGCGTTTCCAAAACAGTGAATTTTCTTGATATTGTTTGGAATAGATCGAACCGTAATCATTACTTTCTTGCACCGTGACCGTCACGAATTGGTTAAGTGCCACTAGGATTGCAGGATAACCGGTTTCCACAACAGCGTATTCACCAGCTATGTAGAGTTTTCCCGGAGCTTTGACCGTAATCAAAAAATCATGTCCCTTCGACAAATAGTTTTTAACATTCAATAAGTTTAGCACCTGGGCCTGGAAAAGCTTCAATAATTTGTTCGGGCGCAAAGGCAGCTGAGAGCGCGCTAATAATTTGGCGGCTTTCAGCTGTTGAACAAATGACTTTTACGTTTGGTCCGGCATCTAATGTATAATAACAGCAAACCCCCTGTGAACGCAACTTTTCAATTATATTCATTGCCACCAGACTTTGTGGTTCGAAATAAGAAAAAGGTGGCCGAGCGCTGAGATTCAAGGCATGCATCCGTAAAGCATTCGACTCAGCTAATTGTCCCAGCAGTTTTAAATTATGCTGCTTGACGGCTTTGACAGCGGCTATTAAATCTGTATTAGTGCTTTTTACCCACGCTGGATAAAAAGGTGAGGTGGCAACCACTCGCTGCATTCCTTCACGACTGGAAACCTTCTTTTGTTTTCGATCAATAATAATTGCCAACATTTCAATATCCCAATCAACTTTTTCGTCAATAGGGACAGCGTATGAATCTTGATCAGAGGTTCCCGGCAGCCATTCAACAAAGCCGCCATAGATCGAGCGAGTTGCAGAACCGGATCCACGGCGTGCTAAACGAGATAAGTCGCGGCGTGAAAGCTTTAAACCGGCAGCAGTACTGGCTGCCAGTGCTAAAGCAGCAAAAGCTGAAGCCGAAGAAGCCAAGCCGGCAGCATTGGGAACATGATTTTTTGAAATAACATGAGCATATCCGGCTTGGGGATTTAATTGGCGCACAAGATCTAAAAAGGGACTGACTTTGATAGCGTCAAGTTTTTTTTGATTTAAATAGAAAGTATCTTCTGTAAATGCTGAATTAAATTCAACCGTAGTATCTGTGTAAAAATGATCCAGCGTAAGTGATAAACTGCCATTCATCGGCAGTATCAATTGCTGATCTTTTTTTCCCCAATATTTAATTAAGGCAATGTTTGTATGTGCGCGGGCACTTGCTTTTTGACTAGTCATTATAAATTCTCCTTTGAAGATAGCGGTTGAATCCAATAATCTGCTGCGCCTGCTTGTTTTAAAAGCTGGGCTGCTTTTTGTGCCGCTGCTTCAGTCGGCATCAGACAGATAAAACAACCACCGCGGCCACCACCAGTCAATTTGCTTCCTAAAGAACCATAATGCAAACTTAATTTTATCAGATTATCCAACCGGGGGCTGCTGACACCCAAGGCTGCTAAAGCTTGTTGAGCTGCTGAAAATGTTTTACCTAAGCCGGTAACATCATTGTTTTCTAATTGAGTTCGTGCAACTAAAGCCGCTTTTTCCAACTTGGTTAATAATTTTTTGGTTTCTTCTGGATAATCATGCAGGCGCTGCTTAACACTGGCTACTGCTTCGCCGGTTTTACCTTTAATACCGCTATCGCAGATTAAAAGCCAAGCATCTAACTTAATCGGGATGGTTATCAGTTGCTTTCCCTTTATCATCCAAATTGGCTGGGAACTGGCAGAGGTTGCCGCATCTAAGCCGCTGGGATTACCATGGGTATCAATTTCGGCAATATTGACCAGTTTTAATAATTCTTGTTGACTTAACGATTGATTAAAATAGTCATATAGTGCTCGCGTTACAGCTACTGCAACCGCAGCAGAGGAACCCATCCCACGTTCTTCTGGAAGCTGACTGGTTATTTTAATCTTTATTCCAGCAGTTAATTTGGTTGTCAGCAATTTTTGTTCCAGAATATATTTAATGAGATGCTGCAAACCATGCATGCTTTCCGGCATCGCTGTTAAAACACCTGAAAAATAACGGCATTCGATTAAAATCTGTTTTGTTGCCAGCGAGGTAATGTGAGCAGTAGTTTTGACTGCAGACAAGGGCAATGCGATTGATGGCTTGCCATAAACGACTGAGTGTTCTCCAATCAAGATTATTTTAGCGTGGCTTTGTCCTAAACCGGATTTTATATTTTTGTTAGAAGCCAAAACGGATAGCTCCTTTTCCTTTTTTAATTTCACAATAATAATAATACTACAAAAATGGAATTTAAAAACTAAATATATCTTAAACAAACTAATAGCAGCTGCTTGAAGTGCACAATGATTTTTACTAGCTGTTTTTACGTATCTGATTACTTGAATGCTGGTCGCGATTTAAAGCTGGCTGGGTAATTGATAGTTTAAGGTGAATTTGGTCATCATTAGGCAATTTTTTAAATTGGCTGAGTATGATAAAATGACGATTGGATCCTTTTTCGGAAAGGCAGATAATTATGAAATCAGGAATAACTTATGCGGTTGTTGATTTGGAAACAACTGGAACTGAATTAAACGGTCAGCGCCGGTTAATTCAATTTAGTTGTGTTTTTTTAAAAAATCACCAGATTATTAACACTTTTAATACTTTGGTTAATCCGCAGCAGCCCTTAACACAAGAAATTCAACAGCTAACTAAAATAAAACCGGAACAATTGCGCAAAGCACCTTTATTTGAAGATGTTGCGCCAACAATTTATGCATTACTGCAAAATACAACTTTTGTGGCGCATAATATTAATTTTGATTATAACTTTTTGAATATGGAATTGGAGCGGATCGGCTATCCTTCGCTTGATTTGGCCGGAATTGATACGGTGCAATTAAGTCAGACACTGCTGCCGACACTATCAAGTTTCAAATTGAATTATTTAAGTTCATATTTGAATTTGACACATGAACGACCGCATCAAGCTGATAGCGATGCAGCAGCTACTGCTGAACTTTTTTTATTGCTGCAGCGAATGATTGCTCAGCTGCCAATACCGGTTCTAAAGCTTCTTTGTCATTTTCGAAATTCATTTTTACGGCAAACCGGTGATTGTTTTGTTGAAGTACTGCAACAAAAAAAGCAAATTGCTGCACTGCCCAGTTATTTGATTAAGGTGGATAATTTGGTTTTACGCCGCAGCAGTTTTCAAACTAACGAGCCACGAACAGCAGTTTATCCTGCTGATGATCAGGCTAAGCAAAAATTATTTGCTGGGTTGTTGGATTGGCGTCAGCCGCAAGCTGAAATGATGGATCAACTCCATCAGGCTTTAGAAAAACGGGTGCCTAAATTACTGGTTGAAGCTCCAACTGGTTTAGGCAAGACTTTGGGGTATCTAGTGCCGGCATTATATGAAGCGGTGCATGAACGGACTTGTGTTGTCAGCACGGCAACGACGGCATTGCAAAATCAACTGGTTGATCAAGTTGTTCCCTTGCTGCAGCAGTTATTACCGTTTAATTTTAATATTGCCGTTTTTAAGGGCAGTTTTCATTATTTGGATCTGGCTAAGTTTTCAGCTTCTTTAAAGCAGCCACAAACTGGACAAGCACGTTTGCTGCAGTTAAGGATTTTAGTTTGGCTGTTAGCGACAAAAACGGGTGACTTGGCTGAATTGCATTTAACTAAGTATCAAGATCCGCTTTTTGAACAGATTCGTCATACTGGTTGGTCTGGTTTGAATCCACAAAGTGTATTTTATCCCTATGATTTTCTGAGACGCCAGCGGCAACAACTGACAACTGCTGATTTAGTGGTCACCAATCATGCTTATTTGCTGCAGCATGCAGCCGAATTGGGAAATCAACAGCGTTTTTTAATTATTGACGAGGCCCAGCATTTAAATCAAACAGCCTTATTGGCAAGTCAACGGCAATTGGATTTTGATCAAATCAAGATTCAAAGTGATACTTTACTGGTAATGATGCAATCACAGCAGTCTTTTTCGTTGAAAGATTTACTTGCTCAAGGTTTACTGCCGGTTCAGCAAGCGCATAAATTAATTCGGCTGGTGCGTTTGATCGATCAGCGCGTTCCAGAAATTCGTGGAAAAATCATCGAACGGTTTATACTGCCAGCCAAACCAACCGCAGCAATTTTTGAAGATTTTATTTCATTAAAAGATATTTATGGCTTTATTAAAGAAAACATTAACGATTTTCAAGCAGTTGCCGCAGCAGGAGAGCAACTGTTGGAATTATTTTTAAAACTGCAAGCAAAATTTAAGACACCGGCATTCAGGCAGCGGCTCGATACGACAGCTAGTAACTTTGTGGCTGACTTGAGTGATTGGTTGACGCAGCTGCTGCAAGAATTGACAGCTTGGCAGTATTTTGATTTACCGCAAGTTGAAAGCTGGGGAACATCTGGTTACCTCAAATTACGTTTGCCGTTAACACATCAAACAGCGCACCTGCATGCTTTGTTTGGTGCATTTCAGACGGCCGATTTCTTAGAAAATCAAGTTTATCAAAATTTTGCCCAGACAATTTTTATCGGTGCCAGCTTGACGCTGCCAGGCAAACATCAGCAATTTATTTATCAGCAGTTGGATCTTCCTGCAACGACACCGTTTGTTAAATTACCGGATCTGTTTGATTATCGGCAGCAGGCACTTGCTTTGATTGGAAATGATGGCCCGGATGTTGTCAGTCAACGAACAGCTTATCTACAGTATTTAATAAAAACCTTAACCCAAATTCTTTTGGGTGCACCGGCTAAGCAAACAATGATCTTGTTTAATTCGCAAGCAGCATTAGAAACGGTTTATCAGGCACTGCAAGATAATGGAGTTGGATTTAAGCGGCACTTGTTGGCACAAGGAATTACCGGCAGTAATGAAAAAATCATCAAGAATTTTACATTAGGTTCAAAAATGGTTTTACTGGGAACGGGAACCTTTTGGGAAGGTATTGATTTACCGCAAGATCAGCTGGAACAGTTGATTATAGCTCAGCTTCCTTTTTCTTCACCAGATACGCCGCTGAATCAATTGCGCTTTAAACAATTGCGGCAGCAACAGCAATCAGCTTTTTGGGATTATTCATTGCCGGAAGCAATGCAACGATTGCAACAAGGGGTCGGCCGCTTGATACGAACACCTAACGATCACGGAGTTGTTATAGTCTTGGACAGCCGAATTGTTACTCGCAAATATGGACAACAATTACAGCAGGCATTGCCGCAAAGTATGCCGCTGCAGATCTTAAAGACAGACCAAATCTCTAAGGAATTAGCAAAGTTTTGGTGAAAATCAATCAGCCGGGTTCAAAAAAAAGTGGTTTATTGCTATAATTGAGCAGTAGTTTATTAGAATTTTTGGAAAAGAGAGGCGTTCATGAAAAGAGCTGATCAGCATCGAAGCAGGTTGACAAAAACAATTGCTTGGGCTTTGTTGGTCTTAGTGATTGTCGGAGCTGGCATTATCTACTGGCAGGCGGCAGCACCGTTGAATGATGCTCGAAAAAGTGCGGTCACCATGGCTAAAAAGTATGGCAAATTGAAATCTACGTCTGCTTTTTATTGGTATAATCGCCAGCAGACGTTTTATACAGTTGCTGGGAAAAATCGTGATAATCAAGCGGTTTATGTAATGGTGGCCCAAAAGGGTGGTCATATTAACATTTATCAGCGAAAAAGCGGAATTACCAGCCAGCAGGCACAGCAAACTGTCAAAAACAGCGAACACCCCCAAAAAATTATTAAAACAGCTTTGGGGAAATGGAAGAAACGTCCGGTTTGGGAAGTTACTTATGTAAACAAGAATGGCCGGATGTGCTACACTTTGCTTAGTTTTAAGAATGGATCATTAGTTAAAACAATTCAAAATATCTGATGATATAAAAGGAGCATTTACCAATGAAATTTGCTAAAAGAGTTTTGCAAGCCTCACCGTCGGCAACTTTAGCACTCTCAGCCAAAGCCAAACAGATGATGGCAGCTGGTATTGATGTAATTAATCTAGGAGTTGGTGAACCGGATTTCCATACTCCGGCAGCAATTAAAGCGGCAGCTGTCACAGCAATTAATGAAGGCAAGGCTGATTTTTATACTCCTATCAATGGTATCTTGCCTTTACGTCAGGCAATTTGTGATCGGCTCCAAGCTGATTTTGGTGTCAGCTATCAACCGAGTCAAGTTACGGTAACAGTTGGCGGCAAGTTTTCATTATACGTATTAGCACAGGCATTATTTGATGCTGGAGATGAAGTTTTAATTCCTTTGCCATATTGGGTCAGTTATGGTGAGCAGGTTAAATTAGCTGAAGCTAAACCGGTTTTTGTTAAACCGCAAACCGGTGGTCGAGTAACGGCTGCTGAATTAGAAGCAGCACGAACGGAACATACTCGGGCGGTCATCATTAATTCACCGCAAAACCCCAGCGGCTTAGTTTATTCTAAAGCTGAATTGACAGCAATTGGTGAATGGGCAGTTGAACATGATATTATTTTGTTAGCTGATGATATGTATGGTAAATTAGTTTATAACGGTCATCAGTTTGTGTCGTTGATTCAATTGTCAGCAGCAATTAGAAAACAAACAATTTTGATTAGCGGACTGTCGAAAGCTTATGCTATGACAGGCTGGCGGATCGGCTATACAGTGGCAAGTCAAGAAATAATTGATAAGATGAACATCATTATTAGTCATGCAACCAGTAACTTGGCGGCTGTTAGTCAGTATGCTGCTTTAGCCGCTTTAACTGGCGATCAAACAGTTGTTGAAACGATGCGACAGGCTTTTGAAAAACGGCTTAATACGATTTATCCAGAATTAATTACAATTCCAGGTTTTGAATTGCCACAGAAACCAGAAGGTGCTTTTTATTTATTCCCGAAGGTGGCTGCTGCAGTTAAGCTGGCTGGTTTTACTTCAACCGAAGAATTTGCAGCTGCACTACTGGACAAAGCTCATGTAGCAGTTGTAGCGGGTGTTGGTTTTGGAATGCCGGATCATATTCGTTTAAGTTATGCAACAGATTTAGAAAGTTTACAAACCGCGATTAAGCGGATTAAAGAATTTATGCAGCAGTACGTCTAGGGGGAATAGAAGTTGGATACGATCAATATTATCGACGCTAAAAATCACGTTGATCAGGAGGTCAAAATTGGCGTCTGGTTAACTAATAAGCGTTCGAGCGGGAAAATTGCTTTTTTGCAGTTGCGTGATGGCACTGCTTATTTTCAAGGAGTAGTTGTCAAAAGTGTCGTTGGCGAAGAACTATTCAAAATGGCTAAAGAATTACGCCAAGAAGAAAGCTTTTACGTTACTGGCACGATTCATGAGGATGCTCGCTCACATTTTGGTTATGAAATCGAAATTTCGGGAATTGAAAAGGTTGGAGCCAGCGAAGATTACCCGATTACCCCTAAGGAACATGGGGTCGACTTTTTGATGGATCATCGGCATTTATGGCTGCGCTCTAAAAAACAGTTTGCAATTATGAAAATTCGCAATGAAATGATTCGGGCAACTTATGAATTTTTTAACCGCAATGGCTTTATTAAGATTGATGCGCCGATTTTAACCGGTTCAGCACCAGAAGGAACCACTGAGCTGTTCCATACCAAATACTTTGATCGTGACGCTTATTTATCTCAATCAGGTCAATTGTATGAAGAAGCTGGTGCAATGGCTTATGGCAAGGTATTTTCTTTTGGCCCGACTTTCCGAGCAGAAAAATCTAAGACACGGCGGCATCTGATTGAATTTTGGATGATCGAGCCGGAGATGGCTTTTATGCACCAAGAACAGAGCTTGGAGATTCAGGAACGCTATGTAGCTTTTCTGGTTCAAGGTGTGTTGGATAATTGCCAGTATGAACTTAAATTATTAAATCGTGATCCAAAAGTCTTGGAAAAGTATACTAAATTGCCATATCCGCGAATCTCTTATGATGAAGCAATTAAAATGTTACAGGATTCAGGCAAGTTCGGTGATTTAGAATGGGGTGTCGATTTCGGGTCTCCTGAGGAAACTTATTTGGCCGAACATTTTCAGTTACCGGTTTTCGTAATGAACTACCCTAAAGCAATTAAACCGTTTTACATGAAGCCACATCCAACACGTGATGATGTTGTCATTTGTGCAGACTTATTAGCTCCTGAAGGCTATGGGGAAATTATTGGCGGCTCGGAAAGAGCAGTCGATCCACAGTATTTGACGGAACAGATTAAAAAAGCTGGTTTGAACGAAGCTGACTATGAATGGTATCTTGATTTACGACGCTACGGAAGTGTACCGCATGCGGGGTTTGGTTTGGGACTGGAACGAGCAATAACTTGGATAACTGGTGAAGAACATATTCGCGAGTCGATTCCATTTCCACGTTTGCTGAACCGAATTTATCCGTGATGAAATTTTAATACTTTTAGAAAGCGGCAGGTGTCGATCGTTTCGACCTTGGCGCTTTTATTACCTGAAGATTGGAGGCCTACCAGATGGAAAAAGCGTTACAGCAATTTCTAAGGGCCGGTAATATGACGGTGGCAAATCTGTTGCTGCAAAATTATCATCAGTTGGGGATGAATGAGCAGGAATTGGTATTGTTTTTGGAATTAAGCAGTTCAATTCAGGCGGGCGATTCATTTCCGGCAATTGATAAGATTGCGGGTTATATGCATTGTGATTCAAGTCAGATTTACCAGCTGTTACATCGACTTTTTGAAAAGAAATTATTAGAAATTAAATCAGTAACTGATGAAGATGGCAAAAGTCATGACATTTATCAATTTGATTTAATGTATGAAAAGCTGTTTTGGCTCCAGCGACAAAAGAATCAGCAGGTTGATCAGCAATTAATGGCAACTGATCAAAGTGAGGTATTTCAAGCGATTGAAAAAGAATTTGGCCGAACTCTATCACCCATTGAAATGGAAACTATTGAACAATGGTTTTCAGAAGACCACTATCAACCGGAACTAATATTATTGGCATTACGAGAAGCTGTTCTCAGTCAGGCTTACAGTTTAAAATACATCGATCGAATTTTGTTGAGTTGGGAAAAGAAGAATATCAAAACAGCAGCCCAAGTTCAGCAATTAAAAGATCGGCAGCGGGAAAGGCAGTTGAAACACCGGCAAATGAATTTAAATCGTTCACCGGATGAGCACAAGCCGAAAATTCCTTTGAAACGCTGGGCGCATTCGGATGATTTAAAAGGAGGCAATCATTAATGTTAACGGCTGTTCAAACACAGCAGGCGATTGATGTTATGGGAGAACGTTTTCCCAACGCAGCCACTTCATTGGTTGCTGATAATCCATTTCATTTTTTATTGGCCGTAATTTTAAGTGCCCAGACAACTGATAAAGCAGTTAATCGTTTAACGCCGCAGTTATTTGCTCAATATCCAGATCCAGCTTCACTAGCGGCTGCTAGTGAAGCCGAAGTGATTCCTTTGATTAAAACGATTGGTCTTTATCGTAATAAAGCCAAGCATTTGATTGGCTGTGCTCAAGGCTTGGTTAGTAAATTTAATGGTCAGGTCCCGCAAACACGAACTGAATTAATGCAGTTGCCGGGAGTGGGCCAAAAAACTGCTAATGTAGTTTTAGCTGAGTGCTTTAACATTCCAGCTCTAGCAGTGGATACCCACGTTTCACGGGTAGCACGTCGATTGGCAATGGTACCGGCAACAGCCAATGTTGGAGAAATTGAACGAATTTTAAAACAAAAACTAGCACCAGAATCTTGGATAGCCGCTCACCATCGGATGATCTTTTGGGGACGTTATCAATGTATGGCGCGCAAACCCTTGTGTAAAACCTGTCCATTGCTATCAATTTGTGCTTTTGGACAACAACAAGTTAAGGCATAGAAGTTTAACTGAAATTATATGAGCCCTCTAAGTAGGGCTTTTTTTAGTTTATCAACCAAAACTGAGCAATTGGCAATTCTAAATGTAATGTAAAAAAACGAGGTTAGACGATTAATTTGTCTAACCTCGTTTACTACTTACAAGAATATTTCGGATTTTAATTTTCAATACTTATTATTCAATCAACTATTATTGAGCAGGGTTTGAACTCGAACTTGAGCTGCTTGATGGTGCACTGCTGCTTGACGAGCTACTTGATGATGGCGTACTGCTACTTGACGGTTCACTGCTACTCGATGGCGTGCTGCTGCTTGACGAGCTGCTTGATGATGAGCTGCTGCTCGATGAGCTAAAGACACTGCTTGATGAAACGATCGAGCTGATTGAAGAACTTGAGCTTGAGCTGGATGAGCTGGAACTGGAAGCTGCTGGTGATGAAGCTTTATCATCACTATCGGCCGATGTTGTTCCTGCTCCTGGAGAACCTGCCAAGTAAAGTTCTCTGACACCATTAACATATTTCACATAGACATTGCTTGGTCGCCGCCAATCTGTATTAGTCTGACCGGCAGAAATAAATGACATAGCATTTTTATAGAAATAAGAAGCAATTTCAGATGATGCAGGCGTTAAATAATTTCCTGCTTCATATTGATGGTCGTAACCGACCCAAACCGAAACTGAATAATGCTTCGTATAACCGTTGAACCAAGAGTCCATATCAGCATTGCTTGGGAATTTAGAAGCCACATCATCAGGATAACTGTTAGTACCGGTTTTACCAGCTTGATACAGGCCGCTGATGTTGGCTAATTTACCTGTTCCTTGCGGACTGGAAATTACATCCTTGAGCATATCAGTGATCATGTAAGCTGTTGACGATTGCATGACTTGAGTACCGCTGGAAGAAAAGTTCTTGGTTTCACCATCGTTGGTTTCAACGCTGCGGACATAGGTTGGTTTGTAATAAGTTCCACCATTAGCAAATGCCGCATAGGCCGCTGCATTTTGCAGAGTTGAAGAATATAAACCGATCCCGTTTTGGAACTCTAAAGGTTTGTTGTAATGGAAACCAAGTTTGCCGATAAAGTTTTGGGCTTTAGTAATGCCGACAGCTTGTAGTGCACGAATCGCAGGAATGTTTCGCGACTGAGTCAAGGCACTGCGCATGGTAATTGTTCCTTGATACTGATGGTCAAAATCGTAAAGCTGAATATTAGTTCCTGGATAAATGTACTTAGTATCTTTTAATTTCTGATAAGTTGCCCAACTCAAATTTTCAATTGCCGGGCCATAATCCATTAGCGGTTTAGCCGTCGAGCCATCAGTCCGGTCGGTTTGAACTGCTCGGTTAAGACCGAAAGTTACATTGCCGGTTTGGCGGCCGCCGATCATAGCGACAATTGCTCCATTATTCGGGTTAACAATGGTTGAAGCAACTTGCAGTCGGTTATCTGGATAAGAAATATAGTTGTCGGTATTAGCTAACTGATAAAGATGCTGCTGAACTTTCATATTAAGATTGGTATAAACCTTAAGTGAATTAGTATAAGGATTGTAGCCCTTAGATTTCAGATCTTCGATAACCTGTTTAATGTATGGATCAGCAACTTTTTCATTGTTATTAGTATTTTGATTATTATGTTCTTGAACGAGGCCGGTTGAAATATTCTCAGCTTCGGCTTGTTCGGCTTGAGCAGTAGTAATTTTTTTGTTTTCTACCATTGCATTCAAAACTTCATTTCGCCGTTGCGTTGCTAATTTAGGATTAGAGTAAGGATTATAATCCGTAGGCGCATTTGGAATTCCGGCAATTAAAGCGGTCTGAGACAAGTCTAATTGATTAAGTGACTTGCCATAGTAATAATGAGCCGCCGTTTGCATGCCATAATTACCAAAGCCCATAAAGACCTTGTTAACATAAAAAGTTAAAATTTGATCTTTACTGTAGGCATTGTCCAGTTTTAATGCCAGCCAAGCTTCTTGAGCTTTGCGTTTTAAAGTCTGATCTGAACGCTTAGTTGAAAAATAAGATAATTTAATTAATTGCTGATCTAAGGTACTGCCACCCTGTAAGCCACTTGAAGAACCGGTTACATTGGCGATAGCTGCACCAGCGATTCGAATTGGATCAATTCCGTGATGTTTATAAAAACGCCGGTCTTCGATTGAAACGACTGCATCTTTTAATTGCTGCGGAATCTGACTGCTGGAAACATAACGGCGGTTTTCCGTGCCCAAGCTCATGATCTTTTTATTATCTGCATCGTAAAAGGTAGTGGTACCACTGCTGCGCAGATTTTGTTCACTAAGTGCCGGGGCATTTTTAGCATACATAAAAAAGAGGGTAGCTCCTAGAGCAATCCCGATTTCCAATAAAATAATCAAGCTGAGAAATACTCGCTTGAAAAATGTACCGATTGGACCGCCGCGTTTGACTTTTTTAGGCAGTGGACGCCTTCTTTTAACAGGTCGTTTGCCCGGCTGTTGCCGTTTGGCTCGTGAGTAATTTGAATTTTGCTTGTTCATGCTTTACTCCTTCTTTACTTCAGTTCTTCGATCAGCAAGTCAACCTTAGTTAGGTAAGGTATCAGTGGCTGATACTCATAGTTGATGGGGAATCCTTGGCTGCTGATCACTTTTTTGGGGATCGATTTTCGATTGGTTGTTCGTTTTTCCCAGTAGCGGAATAAAACTGCTGCCGGCAGGAGAAACAATTCCTGAGTCGAGGAAAATTTAATAATTGTAAAACAAATACCTCCTTGCTGAACACAAGCTTGCATATGTTTAACTTGATGTGAATGAAAATTGTTGAGCGGAAATGAAGTCTGGTTGCGAGTTTCTTTAGCTTCAAAATCTAAGTAATATCCCTTATAGACGCCATTATAATCAGTTGTTGAAGCTTGTTTAAAGTAAGCTTCTTTAATTACTGCTGCACTGCGTTTAGGATAGTCAACTTGGACGATCTGAATTGGAACCGGCTTTTTGTGAATCACAGCTTGCTGGTTCTTTAGATAGTATTCGTTGCTGGCATTTAATTCGTCTTCTAAAGACATACCACGATTTCCAAAAATAATTTTTTCATTTTTAGTTGAACGTGGTTTTTTTTCGTATTTTGAATTTGTCAGCGGTCGATAAGATTGACCATTCGGATAATGGATTACCATGCTATTCACTCCCATTTGACTTATTATACCAACTTGGCTGAAAGTTGGCAAAAACCGCTGCTTTGACCACAAAGACCAATAACGTGTTAGAATATAGAAAGTAGGTGAATTTTATGAAATTATGGCTGACAGGCTATCGTAATTATGAAATGAATATTTTTCAACCAACCGACCAGCGAATAAAAATTTTGCGGGAATTATTAAAAGCTCAATTGCAGCAAAAAGTTTTCAATGGTTTAAAATGGGTATTGTTAGGTGGCGAACCAGGAATTGAACAGTGGGGTGCCGAAGCAGCAGTAGCTTTGAAAAAAACGGAACCAGATTTAAAAGTTGCTCTATTGCTGCCATATGCTGAATTTGGTAATCGGTGGAAACCGGAAAAACAAGCAGCACTGGATCAGCTTAAACAACAAGTTGATTTCACTGGTGAAGTCAGCCGCCAGCCATATACAGCTCCGCAGCAATTACGAAATTGGCAGCAATTTATGCTGCAGCATACGGATGAAGCTTTATTGGTTTATGATCCGCAATATCCGGGCAAGTGCCAGTATGCTTATCAAGCGGTAAAAAAATATCAGCAGCGGCGTACTTATAACCTAACTTTGCTTGATATGGATTGGTTGGAAGTCAGCAGTCAAGATTATTTGGAAGAATCTGCGCAAAAAGATTTGCAATAGTTTCTGAATTTGTTATAATAGATAGAGTTTCCAGATGAATATGAGGTGCATTTCTGTGGAAAAGATAAATTTTACTCCGAAAGATATCGTTGATAAACATTTTCGTCCAAAGATGCGGGGGTATGATCCAGCTGATGTTGATGAGTTTTTGGATGATGTCATTAAGGACTATGAAACTTATTCCAAGGAAACACAACGACTGCAGATGGAGAATGATCGTTTAGTCAGTCAGGTTGATGAATTGACTAAGCAGTTGTCAGTCAGCAAAACTGGTCAGACCAACCGACCGGTTTCAAATGTAACTAACATGGATATCTTGAAGCGGTTGTCAAATTTAGAGCGGCACGTTTTCGGTGCCCAATTAAATAGTGATGATCAGCAAAATAATCATTTTTAATGATTAATTAAAAATTGTTTGTAAGTTTCTGGTGATCGCGGTTTGCTTTATGCAGACTGAGGAAAGTCCAAGCTTGCACAAGCTGAGATGCTTGTAGTGATCGTGCTCGCTGAAAAAATAAGGCGAGGTACCTTTTAGGTAACGGCAAATAAAAAGGCTAAGGCTTCGGCTATGCCTGAGTAGTTTTGAAAAGTGCCACAGTGACGAAGCAGTAATGGAAACATTGCTGATGGAACGCGGTAAACCCCACGAGCAGGTAACCCAAATTATGGTAGGGGCGCTTCATGCCGGAAATGAACTAAGCATGGGGGCAGACATTTGTCTGGAGATAGATGATTACCACCGATTCTGGTTCCTGGATCAGATGACGTACGGAACGTGGCTTATAGAGACTTACAATTACAGGAAAGGTAGGGGATCTAAGTGTTCCTTACCTTTTTTATTTTGGAAAATGGAGAGTAATATGAAAGAATTTAATTTAATAGCGGCCTGTGCTGCGGGAATTGAGAGTGTCGTTGGCAATGAATTACGTCATTTAGGGTATCACGTTCAAGTTGAAAACGGCCGAGTCCGTTTTCGCGGAACGATTGCAGATATTTTAAAAACTAACTTATGGTTGCGGACTGCCGATCGGGTCAAAATTATTATGGCTGAGTTCCCAGCCCAGACTTTTGATGAATTATATGAAGCAACCAAACAAGTTGCTTGGGATGAGTTGTTGCCGATGGATGCTGCCTTCCCAGTTGCCGGTCGTTCACAAAAATCAAAGTTGCACAGTGTTCCAGATGTTCAAGGAATCGTCAAAAAAGCTGTGGTTGACAAGCTAGCCCAAGTTTATCATCGTCATGGGCATTTACCAGAGACTGGAGCAGTTTTTCCACTGGAAGTAGCAATTAATAAAGATCAGGTATTATTGACTTTAGATACGACTGGAGCCAGTTTATTTAAACGTGGTTATCGAATTGAAAAAGGACCAGCTCCATTAAAAGAGAATTTTGCTGCTGCCTTAATTTATTTAGCTCATTGGTATCCGGAAAAACCGTTTATTGATCCGGTTTGCGGTTCGGGAACTCTGCCAATTGAAGCTGCTTTAATTGGACACAATATTGCTCCAGGTTTTAAAAGACATTTTACCTGTGAAGCCTGGCCTTGGGTTCCGGCGGCTTTAGGGCAAGAAGTTCGCGAACAAGCAGCTGATCTGGCTGACTATGATCGAAAGCTTGAAATTCATGGTTTGGATATTGATGGTCAAATGATTACTATTTCCCGGCTGAATGCTCGGCAAGCTGGTTTGAGTAAAGAGATAACTTTTAAGCAGCAAGCGCTCAAGGATTTCAAGACAACTTTGGAAAATGGGGTAATTGTGGCCAATCCGCCTTATGGTCAGCGCTTAAGTGACCAAACTGGAGTGCGGCAATTATACAAGCAAATGGGAACTGTATTTCGACCATTAACGACTTGGAGTAAGTATATTTTAACGAGTGATTTGATGTTTGAGAATTTTTATGGACAGCGGGCTAATAAACGCCGTAAATTATATAATGGAGCCTTGCGAACGGATTTATTCCAATATTGGGGTCAAAGAAAATCCACACATAAAGATTAAGATTTGCCAAATTGAAGGATTAAATTTGAGCCGCAATCGGCTACTTGATTATACTAAAAGTAGTAATTAGGATTAGATAGGCGGGAAAATAATTAATGAAAAAATATTTTTTTTATCAACCAGATTTACCGACATCAATTATCTGCTGGTCATATAGTTTGATCGTTTTACTAATCAGTATTTTATTGTGGCTGGAAATTACGGTATTTCAAATTTGGACAGTGCTGGTTTTCTTGTTGTTTTTAGTAGTCGCTGGTGTGCAGCTCTTTTTCCGACGAGTTGAAATTACACCAACAGAACTGATTTTACATACAGTTATTCCGCAAAACACCAAAAGATTTGCTTTAGCTGACATCAAGGATCTGCAAGCTCGGCGTTGGTTGCTCTCTTTTGCAACTAAATATCGCCGACAACAAATTATTATCAATCCCCGAGATCGGCAAAAACTGTATGATATTTTGAAAAAATAAATTAATGTCCGGTTTTAGATTATAAAAAAGTTATTTTTAAGGATAAGTTAATGACAATCGACGGAATTTAATCTATACTGAAATCATCAACCAAGGGGAGGATTTCACCATTGACAGATATTGAAATTGCACAGCAGACAAAAATGGAAAAAATTACGCAGATTGCAGCTAAACTTGGGCTGACTTCTGATCAAATTGAACAATACGGCGATTATAAAGCTAAAATTAAATTAACACCCGAGCAGGCTGAAAAATCATTCGGCAAATTAGTCTTGGTGACTTCAATTAATCCGACACCAGCTGGAGAAGGCAAATCAACAGTTACGGTTGGCCTTGGTGATGCTTTGACACAGTTACACCAAAAAGCAGCCATTGCCTTGCGTGAACCGTCTTTAGGACCAGTTATGGGGATGAAAGGCGGCGCAACTGGTGGTGGTTATTCACAAGTAGTTCCGATGGAAGATATCAACTTGCATTTTACAGGTGATATGCATGCTTTGACGACTGCCAACAATACACTGGCAGCTTTGATCGATAATCATATTTATCAAGGCAATAGTTTGAATTTAGATCCGCGCCGGATTTTATGGAAACGGGTTTTGGATATTAATGATCGGGCTTTACGACATATTGTAATTGGTTTAGGCAGTCCAACTTCGGGAGTACCGCGCGAAGATGGCTTTGATATCACTGTAGCTAGTGAATTAATGGCAATTCTATGCTTGGCTGAAGATTTGGCAGATTTGAAACGCCGGATCGGCCGCATTGTAATTGGATATACTTATGATAAAAAACCAGTAACAGTTGACCAATTACATGTTACTGGGGCTATTTCACTTTTATTAAAAGATGCGATCAAACCTAATTTAGTTCAGACTTTAGCGCATACGCCGGCAATTATTCATGGTGGACCGTTTGCTAACATTGCTCATGGCTGCAACAGTGTATTGGCGACCCGTACGGCTTTGAAATTGGCAGATTATACAGTTACTGAAGCAGGCTTCGGTGCCGATTTAGGTGCCGAGAAATTTATGGATATTAAAGCTCCCGTGTTGGGTAAAACACCAGATGCTGTTGTAATTGTAGCAACAGTGCGGGCCTTGAAGATGCACGGTGGCGTTGCTAAAGATCAGTTACAGTTGGAAAATATTCCAGCATTGACGGCTGGTTTTGCTAACCTGCAGCGGCATATTGCCAGCATGAAACGTTATGGTGTTCCGGTCGTAGTTGCAATCAATCAGTTTACGGCTGATACAGCAGCAGAACTGGCTAAATTACAAGAACTGTGCCAACAAAATAATACACCGGCCGAAGTAGCAAATGTTTGGGCTCATGGTGGCAGTGGTGCACTTAACTTAGCAAAAGAAGTGCTCCGGCTGACTAAGCAGGACAGTCAGTTTGTACCGTTATATCAAGCTGATATGGATTTGACAGCAAAAATCAACCAAGTTGTGACCCAGATTTATGGTGGTCAAAAGGTGGAATTCAGTGCAAAAGCCAAACGGCAGCTGCGTCAGTTTAAACGACGAGGCTGGGATAAATTACCGGTATGTATGGCAAAAACTCAGTATTCATTATCAGATAGTCCTAAGTTGATTGGGGCGCCAACTGATTTTGCGATTCATGTTCGTGAACTGGTACCCAAGTTAGGTGCGGGCTTTATTGTTGCTTTGACGGGGAACGTTTTGACGATGCCAGGCTTGCCGAAAGTTCCGGCAGCCAGCAAAATGGATCTAGCTGATGATGGCACGATCAGTGGTCTTTACTAGGTTGTAGCTTGAGGAATGAATTCTTGAAAGCATTTTGAATTAAATTCGCTTTAACGAATTCAGCAGTTAATCATAACTATTCTTGTAAAAAACTGTGGCTAATCTTGCCGCAGTTTTTTAGCATTTGGTGCAAATACTAAAAAACTGGTAGTTATTTAAAAATATTTAGTTTATGCTGGATTTAAGTTAGGTTATAATTAAGTAATTATCTTTTTGAGTGGAAAGTGAGGAGCAGATTTAATGCCGATTTATTTTTTGCTGATGGCAGCCGTTGTTTTGCTGGATCAGCTGGTTAAGTATTATGTTGTTCACAACATCCCGCTTAATACAAGTGTAAACTTTATCAATCATGTTCTGGCTTTGGCACATATTCGTAATTATGGTGCTGCTTGGAATATTTTAACTGGTCAGCAGCTGTTTTTTTTCATTATTACGTTGGCCGCTTTAGCTGTTTTAGGATATCTTTTTAAAAAAAATTGGCATGATTGGCTTTATGCTTTAGGAATCAGCTTGATGATCGGTGGAACCTTGGGTAATTTTATTGATCGGCTTAGGATCGGTTACGTGGTTGATATGTTTGAACTGAAGTTTGTCAATTTTCCAGTGTTCAATGTTGCTGATGCTGCCTTAAGTGTGGGTGTTGTTATTTTATTGTTAGCTATTTTACGAGATGGTCGGCATGAGTGAAGAAGTTCAGATTACCAAACAAACCGGCCGCTTAGATAAAGTGGCTGCGCAATTATTTCCTGATTATTCTCGCAGTCAACTGCAACGTTTAATTGTTGCGGGTGATTTGTTGGTAAACGATCAGCAAGTAGTTGCCAAATATCAGGTGCGAACTGGTGATCGGCTTAAGTTGACACCACCGCCAATTCAGCATTTGAGTTTAGAACCGGAAAATATTCCGTTGGATATTGTCTATGAAGATGCTGATTTATTAGTTGTAAATAAACCGCAAGGAATGGTTGTTCATCCGGCACCTGGGCATCCTAACCATACTTTGGTTAATGCTTTGCTGTATCATTGCCCCTTGTCAACTATTAATGGTACCTATCGGCCGGGGATCGTCCATCGAATTGACAAGGATACTTCGGGTTTGCTGATGGTTGCCAAAAATGATCTGGCTCACCAGGCTTTGGCAAAGCAGCTAAAAGCTAAGAAAAATTTACGTGAATATACGGCGCTGGTACATGGCAGAATGCCCAATGATCAAGGAACGATCATTGCACCGCTGGGACGTTCCCGCCGCGATCGAAAAAAACAAGCAGTGGTTGCTGACGGTCGTCCAGCGATTACACATTATCGTGTGATCAAACGCTATCAATACTTTACGCTGATTAAATGTGTTCTTGAAACTGGTCGAACGCATCAAATCCGGGTTCACTTGCGTTATTTAGGTTTTCCACTGGCTGGAGATCCTTTATATGGTCCGACTAAAACCTTAAAAGGGCACGGTCAATTTTTACACGCCGGTAAATTAGGGTTTGAACATCCGCGGACTCACCAAGAAATGATTTTTGAAGCACCATTACCGGAAATTTTCCAAAAAACTTTGGAAAAGCTTGACAAAAATGAAAATTTCAAGTAAATTTAAAGCAATCAAGGTCCTTTAAAATTAGTCCCGTGAGGCTAAGAAGGCAGCGTCTTAATTGAGCTCGAAGAAGACATTTGTCTACCGCTTAGTCTAATTATTATAGATTAAGCGGTCTTTTTTTGGACAGAAAAGGAGAGGTAAGACCATGACTAAAGAAGTTGTTGACTCACTAGCAATGAAACGGGCGTTAACACGAATGACGTACGAGATCATTGAAAAGAACAAAGGAATTTCTGATTTAGTTATCATTGGAATCAAAACACGCGGCATTTATTTGGCTCAAAGAATTGCTAAACGGCTGCAGCAATTAGAAGGTGACAGTGTTCCAGTAGGTGAACTTGATATTTCTTTGTATCGAGACGATCGGCATGATGCTTCTGAGGAAAACGATCCAGTTGTTAAAACACCGCAGCTGAAATTTGACATCACCGGCAAGCAGGTTATTTTAGTTGATGATGTTTTGTTTACCGGACGAACAATTCGTGCCGGATTGGATGCTTTAATGGATCAGGGACGTCCGAAAAAAATTAATGTGGCGGTACTGGTTGATCGCGGACATCGCGAATTACCGATTCGTGCCGATTTTGTTGGCAAAAACATTCCAACATCCTTAGAAGAAGAAATTTCAGTTTCTGTTGAAGAAATTGATGGTAAAGATTCGATTGAGATAAAAAAATTAAAAAAATAATGTACCAACCATTTTAATTGACTCCAGAGAGAGCAAAAAGGTTGAAGATCTTCGCCTAATACCTAGTGCGGACAGACTTTAAGCTAACCTGGATCAGCCTTGATTCAGGTTTTTTTGTACAGGAAGGAAGACATACTTTGCAAACATCACCCAAAAAAGAATTTCGAAATGAAGAAGCCATTTTAGATATTAAAGATCGACCACCATTTTTACATTGGCTGGTTTTATCAGTTCAGCATTTATTTACCATGTTCGGTGCTACCGTGTTGGTTCCACTGCTGATTGGCATTAACCCGAGCATTGCCTTATTCAGTTCCGGTGTCGGAACATTGGTATATATTTTGTGTACTAAGGCTAAAATACCGGCTTATCTGGGTTCAAGCTTTGCTTTTGTGGTAACTATGCAGGCGTTGATGAAAACCGATGGCTACCCGGCAGTTGCCCAAGGAGCAATTTCTGCAGGCTTGGTCTATGTAGTGGTTTCATTGATCATTTCCCAGTTTGGTTCAAATTGGGTCGACCATGTTTTGCCACCAGTTGTTGTCGGACCAATCATTGTGGTCATTGGTTTGTCATTAGCAACGACGGCCGCCAATGATGCGATGATGAATAATTCGCATTATGATTTAAAGTATTTTGCCGTAGCAATTTTTACCTTACTGATCACAATTATTTTTAATATGTATTTGAAGGGCTTTCCTAGTATGATTCCGGTATTGCTGGGAATCGTTGCTGGTTATGTTATGGCTATGATTGTTGGAATTGTAAACCTGCAGTCGATTGTAGCAGCTAAATGGTTTTCTTTGCCGGCGTTTGATGCCATGTTTATTAATTACCACTTCAAATGGTACCCGGCGGCAATTATTGGGATGGCACCAATTGCGTTTGTAACGATGACTGAGCATATGGGTCACATCATGGTGTTGAACAAATTAACCAAGCGCAACTTTTTTAAAGATCCTGGGCTGCACCGTACCTTGTTTGGTGATGGTTTATCGTCAATTATTGCCGGTTTTGTCGGTGGCCCGCCAACGACTTCTTATGGTGAGAATATCGGAGTTTTGGCAATGACTAAAGTTCATAGTGTCTGGGTGTTGGGTGGAGCAGCATTGTTTGCAATTATATTCAGTTTTGTTGGTAAAATCAGTGCCATGATCCAATCAATTCCCAGTCCGGTAATCGGCGGAATCAGTTTCCTTTTATTTGGGATGATTGCTTCAAATGGTTTGCGGATCTTAGTTGATAATCATGTGAATTATGAATTAAAACGAAATTTGGTAATTACTTCAGTTATTTTGGTAATCGGACTTGGTGGAACATATTTGCAATTGGGTAAGTTTCAGTTAACCAGCATAGCATTAGCAACCGTCTTTGGAATTGTTTTGAACTTAATTCTGCCAGCAAAAGCCAGCAGCGAAAAATAAAAGGAGCGAATAAAAATGCCGCAAGTTGAAGAATGTGTCAAGATGTCTAACTTTGTTTCTGTTGAAGATCTGCCACTGAAGATCGTTGAACAATTGCTCAAACGTGCCAGTTATTTTAAGAATGGTGGTCAGCCGCCAAAATTCAAGCAGCCCGTCTACGTGGCTAATTTATTTTTTGAAAACAGTACGCGAACACATTGCAGTTTTGAAATGGCTGAACGCAAATTAGGATTGACCGTCATTCCGTTTGACCCAGCTACTAGTTCGGTTAAAAAGGGTGAATCGCTTTATGACACACTGTTGGCACTTAATTCAATTGGAGTCCAGTTGGCAGTTATTCGCCACCCCCAAAACGATTATTATCTGCCACTGCTGGATCTAGCTCCGACGCAGCAATTGAATTTAGGAATTGTTAATGCTGGGGACGGCAGTGGTCAGCATCCTTCGCAATCGCTATTGGATATGTTAACGATTAAAGAACAGTTTGGTCATTTTGCCGGTTTGAAAATTGCGATTATCGGTGATTTGACAAACTCACGGGTAGCACGCAGTAATATGCAGTTGCTGCAGCGCTTGGGTGCAGAAATTTATTTTTCCGGTCCTCAATATTGGTATGATGCCGCTGAATTTGGCCAATATGGTCAGTATCTGCCACTGGATCAGCTGATTGAACAAATGGATGTAGTCATGTTACTGCGGGTACAGCATGAACGCCACCAAAGCGAAGATCAGTTTGATGTGACAGCTTATCATCAGCAATATGGTTTGACTAAAGAACGTTATCAGAAAATGAAAGACGATGCGATTATCATGCATCCCGGTCCAATTAACCGCGGTGTCGAGCTTGATTCAGATTTGGTGGAAGCACCTAAATCGCGTTTTGCTGAACAAATGCGCAATGGCGTTTTTGTTCGGATGGCGATGCTGGAGGCGGTCATTAACGGACGTAAACTAGGGGGAATTTAAAATGCTGACATTATTGCAAAATGGAATGGTTTATCAAGCTGGACATCTTCAGCAGCTGGATGTGCTGCTGAAAGATGACAAAATTGCGGCGATTGGAGTTGAATTAGCGGCTTTGCTGCCGTCAACTGCGGAAGTTAAAAAGTATGATTTGCAAAACTTATTAGTAACACCGGGGTTGGTTGATGTCCATGTGCACTATCGTCAGCCGGGTTACTCGCAAAAAGAAACCATCAAGACTGGTAGTTTAGCTGCTGCTCACGGTGGTTTTACCACGGTGGGTGCGATGCCTAACCTTGATCCGGTTCCTGATACCCCAGCAAATCTAAAAGCTGTAATTGATTTAAACCAGCAAGATGGAGTTGTGCACATTTTGCAATATGCTGCAATTACCCAGCGACGGCAAGGAAAAGCCGTTAATAATTTGGCTGCATTGAAAGCGGCGGGAGCATTTGCCGTCAGTGATGATGGCAGCGGGATTCAATCAGCTGAGGTGATGTATCGGGCGATGCAGCAAGCTGCCGCAGTCGGGCTGCCGCTGGCTGAACATATTGAAGATGAGTCTTTATTGTTCAACGGGGTAATCAATGCGGGACCCAAAGCAACTGAATTAAATTTACCGGGAATGTCAAGTTTGAGTGAATCGTCACAATTAGCTCGTGATCTGATCTTGGCTCAAGCAACTGGTGTTCATTACCATGCCTGCCATATTTCAACCAAAGCAAGTGTGGCATTGATTCGTTGGGCTAAACAACAGGGGATTCAAGTTACTTGTGAAGCTTCACCGCATCATCTTTTATTAGCTGATCAAGACATTCCGGCGGATGACAGCAATTATAAAATGAATCCACCGTTGCGTTCCAAAGCGGATCGCCAGGCTTTGCTTGCCGGATTGGCAGATGGAACGATCGATATGATTGCAACTGATCATGCCCCGCATACCGAAGCTGATAAAGCTGGCGGTTTTTGTGGTTCGGCTTTTGGAATTACCGGCAGTGAGACAGCATTTAGCATGTTATATACTCAATTGGTTAAAACCCACCAGCTGTCTTTGGAACGACTGCTGGAGCTGCTGACAATTAAACCGGCACAAGCATTTGGTTTACATCAAGCAGGCGAGTTGTTACCGGGGCGGATCGCTGATATCGCCGTTTTTGATTTGCAGCATCCAACGGTGATTTCAGCCCAAGATTATTATTCTAAAGGGAAAAACACCCCATTTACGGGGGAAAAAGTTTATGGCCAGACACAGTTGACTTTTGTTGCTGGTCAAGCAGTATATCAAAAGGAGGATTGACATGCAGCGTTATTTAGTTTTAGAGGACGGCAGTATTTATGCCGGTGAAGGTTTTGGTTCGGACGAATTGCGTGCTGGTGAAGTTGTTTTTACCACCGGAATGACCGGATACCAAGAAGCTGTCAGCGATCAATCGTATGCTGGTCAGATTTTAGTTTTTACTAATCCACTGATCGGCAATTACGGTGTGAACCTTGATGATTGTGAATCAATTGAACCGGCTTGCAGCGGTGTTGTTTGTCACGAACTGGCACGAGTTTCCAGTAATTGGCGTCAGCAGGGAACTTTTGCTGATTTTTTAAAACAAATGAATATTCCGGGGATTTCCGGTATAGATACGCGCGCAATTACTAAAAAGCTACGTTCTAAGGGAACGATGCGCGGTAAATTAACAGCTACCAAAGATCAAGCCCAAGCTGCCATAGCTGATTTGCAGTCACCACAGCCGATTAAATTAAATCAACAGGTCGCAACTAGCCGGCCTTATCCAAATCCCGGCAGCAAACGCAATGTAGTTGTAGTTGATTTTGGACTAAAGCACAGCATTCTGCGTGAGTTGGCTCAGCGGGATTGCAACACGATCGTTATGCCATATACGGCAACAGCTAAACAAATTTTACAGCTGCATCCCGATGGTGTGCTGCTGTCTAATGGACCTGGTGATCCTAAATCAATGCCAGAATCGGTGTTGACGATGATTCGTCAGTTGCAAGAAAAACTGCCGTTATTTGGAATCTGTTTAGGGCATCAGCTGTTTGCACTGGCTAATGGCGCTGATACCTTTAAAATGAAATTCGGACACCGCGGTTTTAATCATCCAGTTAGAGAAATCGCGACCGGGCGGATTTTCTTTACTTCGCAAAACCATGGTTATGCGGTTGATCCGGCTTCAATTGATAATCGAATTTTGAATGTCACTCATCAAGAAATTAATGACCAAACGGTTGAAGGTCTGCATCATAAGCAGCACCCGGCTTTCAGTGTTCAATTCCATCCAGATGCAGCGCCGGGTCCGCATGATGCGGTTACTATTTTTGATGATTTTATGCAAATGATCGATTTAAGAAAGGAAGAACGTCATGCCGAAAAGAACTGATATTCATAAAATAATGGTCATCGGATCTGGTCCGATCATTATCGGTCAAGCAGCTGAATTTGATTATTCCGGAACGCAGGCTTGCTTAGCTTTGCGTGAAGAAGGTTATGAAGTGGTGTTAGTTAATTCTAACCCAGCAACGATCATGACTGATAATCAGATCGCCGACCGGGTTTATCTTGAACCGCTGACGACTGAATCAGTAGCGCGAATTATCCGTCAAGAATATCCAGATGCAATTTTACCGACACTTGGAGGTCAAATTGGCTTGAATTTAGCGATGTCGCTGGCTAAAACCGGAATTCTCGAAGAACTTGATATAGAATTATTGGGGACCAAGCTGACGGCGATCAATCAAGCCGAAGATCGTGAGTTATTCAAGGAATTGATGAAACAATTGGGAAAACCGGTACCACCTTCCAAAACAGTAAATACAACACAGGACGCATTAGATTTTGCAGCTGAAATTGGTTATCCGGTGATTGTGCGGCCAGCCTTTACGATGGGCGGCACCGGCGGCGGTTTATGTGATACACCAGCTGAATTAGCTGAAATTTCGGCTAATGGTTTGGATTTGTCGCCGGTAACACAATGTTTAATTGAAAAAAGCATCATGGGTTATAAAGAAATCGAATTTGAAGTAATGCGTGATCATAATGATAATACGATGGTTGTCTGCTGTATGGAGAATTTTGATCCGGTTGGAATTCATACGGGAGATTCGATCGTCTTTTCACCAACGCAGACTTTAAGTGACCGTGAGTATCAAATGCTGCGGGATGTTTCCTTGGAAATTATCAGTGCTTTGAAAATCGAGGGCGGCTGCAATGTGCAGTTAGCTCTGGATCCAAACAGTTTTAATTATGACGTAATTGAAGTTAATCCACGTGTCAGCCGTTCATCAGCCTTAGCTTCGAAAGCTACCGGTTATCCGATTGCTAAAATGGCCGCTAAAATTGCGGTCGGTTTGAATTTAGATGAGATTATTAATCCGGTTACGGGCACAACCTATGCTGAATTTGAACCAGCATTGGATTATGTCGTTGCCAAGATTCCACGCTGGCCATTTGATAAATTTCCGAAAGGCGATCGCCGCTTAGGCACCCAAATGAAAGCAACCGGTGAAGTTATGGCAATCGGCCGGACAGCTGAAGAAGCTTTACAAAAAGCAGTTCGTTCACTGGAAATTGATGAACGTGATTTAATTTCAACGACTGCTCAAGCAGCTAGTGATGATCAATTAGAAGAAAAATTGATGCATCCGCAAGATGACCGGCTCTTTTATCTGGCTGAGGCTTTTCGCCGCAACTACACGCTGTCAGAAATTCATGAGTTGACCAAGATCAATTGTTATTTCTTAGATATTGTCAAGCACTTAACTGAAATTGAAGTCCAACTTAAACAAAATCCAGCTGATCTCCAAACCCTGCTTCAAGCTAAAAGATACGGTTTCAGTGATTACACGATTGGTCGACTCTGGCACCAGTCAGCGGCCCAAGTTCGTGATTTTCGTTTACAGCAGCAAATAAAACCAGTTTACAAAATGGTTGATACTTGTGCTGCCGAATTTGAATCGCAAACACCATATTTTTATAGTACCTATGATCAGGAAAATGAAAGTCAACCAACAAGTAAGCAGTCGATTCTGGTAATTGGCTCTGGTCCAATTCGAATTGGTCAAGGGGTCGAGTTCGATTATGCCACGGTTCACAGCGTTAGAGCTATTCAAAAAATGGGATATGAAGCAATCGTAATGAATAGTAATCCAGAAACGGTTTCGACTGATTTTTCGGTTTCGGATAAACTCTATTTCGAACCGCTGACATTAGAAGATGTGTTAAACGTTATTGACTTGGAGCAACCGTTAGGAGTAATTGTTCAATTTGGTGGGCAGACAGCAATTAATTTAGCTGCTGGATTGGCAGATCACGGTGTTAAGATTTTAGGAACAGCAGTAGCCGATTTAGATCGAGCTGAAGATCGTGAATTATTTGATGAAGTAATCAAACAACTGCACTTGCAGCAACCAATCGGTAAGACAGCGACAACTGCCGCAGGTGTTTTGGAAAAAGCGGCTGAGATCGGCTATCCGGTTCTAGTTAGACCGAGTTATGTTTTGGGCGGTCGGGCAATGGAGATCGTTAATAATGAAACTGAATTGAAAGCGTACTTGCAGCAAAACGTTGCGGTTGCCGCTGATCATCCGATTTTAGTTGATGCTTACCTTGAAGGTCGTGAATGTGAAGTCGATGCAATTTGCGATGGTCAAGATGTCCTCTTACCAGGGATTATGGAACATATTGAACATGCCGGGGTCCATTCTGGTGACTCAATGGCAGTTTACCCACCGCAATCATTTACTGCTGACATCAAACAACAAATCGTGACAGCTACGCAAAAATTAGCAGTTGCTTTGAAATGTGTTGGAATTATGAATATTCAGTTTATTATTCATCACGATCAGGCTTATGTATTAGAGGTTAATCCGCGTGCCAGCCGGACAGTTCCGTTCCTCAGCAAAATTACGGGAATTGAGATGGCACAGGTCGCAACACAAGTGATTTTGGGTAAATCATTAAAAGAGCTGGGCTATCAGCCGGGATTGTATCCAGAAAGCAAGACGATCAATGTTAAAGCACCGGTTTTCTCCTTTAGTAAATTAGCAGATGTTGATAGCTACTTGGGACCGGAAATGAAATCGACCGGTGAAGTTATGGGCAGCGACCATACCTTTGAAAAAGCTCTCTTGAAGGCTTTTGCCGGTGCCAAAATGGAATTGCCATTAAGCGGCAGCGTCTTATTAACGATCGAACACAGCGATAAAGAAGCGGTCTTGCCTTTGGCAAAACGCTTCAGCCAAATCGGTTATCAGTTGCTGGCAACCGCGGGAACTGCCAAGTTTTTACAAGCGCATGGTTTGCGTGTCGTCCCGGTTGCTAAGCTTAGCGAGCAACAGGCTGCTGAACCGAATATTAAAAAGCTGATTCAAGACGGGAAAGTTCAGTTGGTAATTAATACTATGGGACATGATCATGCAGCAACCTCAGATGGTTTCCGAATTAGACAATTAGCGATTGCGCATAATGTGCCTTTGCTGACTTCATTGAATACAGCACAAGCCTTGATCAGAGCTTTGGAGAATCGGACGTTTGCTACGGACGCACTATCATAGGAGGATATTATGCCAAGTGTTAAAAAATTTTTGTTAGTTAAGCAGCAGCGTTTGACAAATGATGTCTTTCAGATGGATCTGCAAGCTGCCGCACCATTGGTTGGATATTTGCCTGGACGTTTTGTAATGGTTGCCATTCCTAATGGTTTACAGCAGTTGCGCCGACCGCTGGCAATTGCCGCTGTTGATGAAGCTGCTGGTAAATTAAGTTTGATCTATCGAGTTGTTGGTCAAGGAACGGCCCAATTAGCGGCTTTAACAACTGGAGAACAGTTGAGCATTTTAGGGGCATTGGGTAATGGTTTTGCCACCCAAAAACTTGTTTCCGGGGATCGGGTACTGCTGGTGGGCGGTGGTACCGGTTTACCGCCATTAATGTATTTAGCACGGTTTTTGGCACAAAAGGGTTGCTCAGTCACGACAATGGTTGGTTTCCGAACCCAAACACAAATTTTTGGCACACAGGTTTTTGCCGCAGCTGGAAAATTACAATTAGCAACTGATGACGGTTCTGCCGGAATTCAGGGCAATGTTGGAACACTTTTGGCGGCTTTTAATGCCACAGACTGCCAGCAGGTTTTTGCTTGCGGGCCATTAGGTTTACTGAAAGCTGTTCAGCAAAGATTTGCTAAGCAGACTATGCCGGTGGAACTATCATTAGAAAGCCGAATGGGCTGTGGAATGGGGGCTTGTGCCGGCTGTATGGTTTCAGTTGGCGGCGGCACTTTAAATCAGCATATTTGTCAAGAAGGACCGATTTTCTCAGCCGCGGAGGTGCAGCTATGAGTCAAACTAGTGAACAGCGTTTAGCAGTTAAACTACCAGGATTAAATTTAAAAAATCCAGTCATGCCGGCCAGTGGATGTTTTGCTTTTGGTGATAATCGTTATGCAGAGATGTTTGATTTGAATCAATTAGGAGCAATTATCATCAAAGCAGCGACCCTTGAGCCCCGAGTTGGCAATCCGATGCCGCGAATTGCTGAAGTTCCCGGTGGAGTTTTAAATGCAGTCGGGTTACAGAACCCCGGAGTTGATGTGATTTTAAAGGAAAAATTACCGCAATTAAAAGCCAAGTATCCGGAGTTGCCGGTAATTGCCAATGTTGCTGGTACGCAAGAAGCTGATTATGCTGAAACGGCCCGGCGCTTGAGTGATTCGGGAATGGTCGATGCCTTGGAATTAAACATTTCCTGTCCGAATGTTAAACAAGGCGGGATGCAGTTTGGAACTGATCCGGTTAGTGCTCAAGCGGTAACAGCTGCCGTCAAAAAAGTCAGCCGAGTACCGGTTTATGTTAAACTTTCACCTAATGTAACCGATATTGTAGCAATTGCGCAAGCAGCCGCAGCCGGTGGTGCCGATGGTTTAAGCATGATCAATACGCTTTTAGGGATGCGGCTGGATTTGAAAACGCGACAACCGGTATTAGCCAATGGAACTGGTGGTCTATCTGGTCCGGCGATTAAATCGATTGCGGTCCGCATGATCTATCAAGTTAGTCAAAAAGTAGACTTGCCGATCATTGCGATGGGTGGCATCAGCAATGCCGAAGATATTCTAGAAATGTTTATGGCGGGTGCCAGTGCAGTTGCTATCGGGACGGCGATCTTTCATGATCCGTTAGTTTTCCCGAAAGTAATAGCTGATTTACCCCAGAAAATGACTGATTTTAACATTGAAAGTCTAAGTGGCTTGATTGCCGAAGTAAGGAGTCAACGAAATGAAAATTAAGCGACCGATTATTGCCTTAGATTTTCCTGATCGGCAAGCAGTTCGCCGTTTCCTGGCTAAATTTCCCCAAGATGAAAATTTGTTTCTGAAAGTCGGGATGGAACTGTTTTATAGTGAAGGTCAGGATATTGTTCGTGAATTGATTGCCAATGGGCATGACGTTTTTTTAGATCTTAAATGTCACGATATACCGCATACAGTTGAACAGGCAATGAAAGTATTGGGAAAATTAGGTGTCAAGCTGACAACAATTCATGCCAGTGGTGGTACGCAGATGATGCAAGCAGCTAAAACCGGATTGTTAGATGGCAGCAATGGTGATCAAACGGCGGGAATTTTAGCAATTACGCAGTTGACATCAACTGATCAGACAATGCTGGAAAAAGAGCAACTGGTGCAGCAACCGTTAAAAATCAGTGTCTTGCATTATGCCCAATTGGCTCAGGCAGCCGGTTTGGCAGGCGTAGTTTGTTCCGCTTGGGAAGCAGCTGCGATTGAAGCCGCAACGGCCGCTGATTTTTTACGGATCACCCCGGGAATTCGTTTAGCTGGCGATCAAACTAATGATCAGAAACGAATCATGACTCCCGACCAAGCAGCACAGCAGCGCAGCAGTGGTCTGGTTGTCGGTCGTTCAATTACGCAAGCAGCTGATCCGTTTGCTGCTTATCAGACTGTATCAAAATTATGGAGGAATAACTAATGAAAGCAATTGCCGCTGATTTACTAAAGATTAAGGCTGTTTCACTTTCACCGCAACAGCCGTTTACATGGGCGAGTGGTATTAAAAGCCCGATTTATTGTGATAATCGGTTAACGATCAGTTATCCGCAAGTTCGTCGTCAGATTGCGATTGGTTTAGCTGAATTGATTAAGGCTCAGTTTCCGCAAGTTGAAGTGATCGCCGGGACGGCAACTGCTGGAATTCCGCATGCCGCTTGGGTAGCCGATTTATTGAACCTACCAATGATCTATGTCCGTTCCAAACCCAAAGATCACGGACAAGGACGGCAGATCGAGGGAGTATTGCAACCTGGGCAAAAAACGGTTTTGATTGATGATTTGATTTCGACTGGCGGCAGTGTTTTAAAAGCCGTTGCTGCCGCTCGAAAAGAACAGGCTGAAGTTATTGGTGTTGCTGGGATTTTCAGTTATCAGTTGGCAGCGGCCGATCAGAATTTTACAGCTGCGCAAGTTCCGTTTGCAACTTTGACAAATTATACAGAACTAATTGCTGCAGCTCAAGAACAGCAGGAATTAAGTACTGCTGATTTGACGTTGCTGCAAGCTTGGCGTCAGGATCCGACCAACTGGCAGCATTGATCATATTTTAATGTATAAACAGACCCAAGACAGCAATTGAATAATGATTGCTGTCTTTTTTTGGCAAACTATACAATCGGTTGTATAATTAATTTGAGTGAAACTAAGAAGAGGGGAATAAAAGTGGTCGATGAATTTATTTTACAGCGGCAGTTGATTCAATTGGGCAATCAGCTAAGCAACCGGCGTGATCGTGATTTAGCAGTTCAACAGCTGACATCCAGTCAATCAGCAGTTCTATTATATTTTGCCCAATATCCTGGCAGGCGGGTGCAGGATTTAAAAGATTTTTTGTGTGTGACACATCAGGCTGCGCAAAAATCAGTCATGAAATTAAGAGAACGTCAACTGCTGCAGAGTAAAGTTTCGCCGCAAGATGGTCGTGCGCATCAACTTTTTTTAACTTCCGCTGGAGAAAAAATGGCTGAAAAATTACGCGCACATGGTTTGCTGGCTGGTCAAGAGCTGTTGGCACCGCTCACTGAGAAACAAAAAACCCAGTTAGCTGAATTAGTGGCCTTGTTGTTAAAAAATAATCTCGGTGGTAGGTGATATGATGCGCAAAAATAATTTTAAACTGCTGTTGTGGCGTTACTGCTTGTTACTGATTGGTTTATTTTTTAATGCGTGCGGAGTAGCTGTAGTAACCAAAGCTGCTCTGGGAACATCACCACTGGCAGCAATTCCGTATAGCTTATCACTAGTCATTGATCACCTTTCTTTAGGTGAATGGACCATTATTTTCAGCATCGGTTTAATAATTTGTCAACTATTGCTGGAATTGCCGGTTATCAAATGGTCGGAAATATTGATCGAAACAATTTTATCATTTGTTTTTGGTGATTTGATCGATTGGGCGATGTCATGGCTGCAGCAGTTAGTATTGCGTGATTATTGGCAGTCTTTATTGCTGCTGGTGATCGGTTGTTTAATCATTAGTTGGGGTGCCTATTTTGAAGTGATAGCTGACACGGCCATGTTACCCGGTGATGCCTTTGTTCGGGCTGTCAGCCGCCGATTTGCAGTTGAATATGGTAAGCTTCGGGTAGTTTCGGATATTGCAATGTCATTAATTGGGGCCGCGATTTGTTTAGTCTTTTTGCACAATTTAAGCGGTGTCCGTGAAGGAACTTTGTTTTCAGCGCTGCTTGTCGGTAATTTGATCAAGCTGACGTTGAACAAAGCCCGACCGCTGACATCATGGTTGCTGGGAAAAACCAATTAAGCAAATTTGGCTTTAATTTTGGTAAAGTTTACAATGAAATTAAAGAGGAGGGGATCAAATGCATTCAGAAAGACTTTTAGCGGTTCATGGCAGTATTAATTTACGTGAGTTGGGGGGGTATCCGACACAAGATGGCCGGACTATTCGGTGGCATAAGTTATTGAGATCAGGTGATATGAGTCAAATTACCCGTCGCGGTGAATTTCAATTAAAACATTATGGTTTGCGGTATGATATTGATTTGCGTTCACCGATGGAACAAGATTATGCTCCTGACAAAATTCCAACGAAAACAATTTTTCGCTCCTATCCCGTTTACCCGGTGAGCGAAGGTGAAACAGAAGGCGATTTGCCACCGAATGAATTGGCAGCTCAGGCTGAGAAGACGTTTGATTACCAGGAACCATATCTAATGATGGTTCTTAATCCCCATTCACAATTGGCTTTTCGCTGTATGTTCAATGATTTATTGGCAAACGATCAACCGAACCAATCATTGTTGTTCCATTGTGCTGCTGGCAAAGATCGGACGGGGATTGCCGGTTTTTTAATTTTATCAGCACTGGGAGTTGATTATCAGTTGATTCGGCAGGATTATTTATTGACAAATGTAGTTTATAACGCAAACGATGAGCAGCAGTTGCGCAAAAAACTGCAAGCAGATCAAGCTGCCGAATTTATCAAAAAGATGAACGCTTCGTTTAATGTCTATGCCGAATCACTTGATGCAGCTCAGCAGGCAATTTTGCAGCATTATACCAGTTTGCAAAATTATCTAGCAGCGGCTATGGATCTGACACCGGACAAACTGAAGCGCCTGCAGCAGATTTATTTGGAATAATACCTGCTGGTAGTGATGGTTTATGCGCGAATTTGATGGCGCAATTAGTTGTTGTAAATTACGGGGAACTATAATTGCAATTCTTAATTTTGCCAGCACGCCGGCGCTATAATTTTTGGCTTAGTTAGTCATTTTATAGCTAAGTTATTTTTCAGGTTAGGACAATATTAGCGACTATTATGGATTTTCATGCTAAATTTAAAACAGTAGTCTTGTTTTGTTGCAGTGTTTGATTTAGAAGGAGGCTCCTAATATGAGCAATATTGCTGAAGTTTTTTCTGACTATCATTTCAGTAACCGACAATTGACTTTGTTGGCCGGCCCGTGTGCAATTGAATCTTATGAAACTTGCGCGCAGGTTGCTGAAGGACTTAAACAATTAACAACTGAACTTAAGATTAATTTTGTTTTCAAATCATCATTTGATAAAGCTAATCGTAGTTCTGGTTCTTCTGATCGCGGAGCTGGTCTAGAAAAGGGATTGGCTGTTTTGAAGCGCATAAAAAAAGAATATGACGTTCCGGTCGTGACTGACGTCCACGAGTCTATTCAATGTCAGCCAGTTGCCGAAGTTGCTGATGTTTTACAGATTCCGGCTTACTTAAGTCGTCAAACTGATTTGCTAGTAGCTGCCGGTAAAACCGGCCGAGTCGTAAATGTTAAGAAAGCACAATTTATGGCCGCTGGTGATCTACAAGGAGCGATTGATAAAATTACTCCCTACAGCAATAAGATTTTATTGACTGAGCGGGGGACAATGTTTGGCTATCATCAGCAGATCGTTGATTTTACTAATTTGCTGCAGTTACGCCAACTAGGATATCCAGTTATTTATGATGCAACACATTCAGTTCAGGTTCCTGGTGGTCATGGTAATCACTCCGGTGGTAACCGGGACTTTGCTTTTCCATTGATGCGTGCTGCTTTGACGATTGGCGTTGATGGAATCTTTGCCGAAGTTCATCCTAATCCACCAACAGCAATTTCTGATGCTGATAATCAATTATATTTGAGTAAAATGCGCCCGATTTTAACTGCCGCCGCTGACATGTTTGCACAGTATCAGCAGCAAAAAGAAAGCTGGGATGCAGATGGCTTACTATGAGATTGCCCAGAAAGTTTTTGATCAGGAAGCAGAGGCTTTAGCCAAAGTTGCTGAAAAATTAGATCAAAACTTTGATCAGCTGGTTGAACAAGCGGCAGCGGTAACAGGCCGAATTATTTTAATCGGAACCGGTAAATCACAACTGATTGCTGAAAAAATTGCCGCCTCGCTGTCATCAATCGGATCGCCGAGTTTTGCAGTTGATGCAGGAACGGCTTATCATGGCGACCTTGGCCGGGTTGCTGCTGATGATCTGGTTTTATTTGTGTCTAATAGCGGTGAGACACAAGAAGTTTTGCAGGCCTTGTTTGCCTTACAGCAAATTTTTCCTGATCAACTGCAATCGGTCGCTTTAACCGGAAATGTCAATTCAACTTTAGCTCAAAATTGCCAATTGGTTTTTGATTTAGGGGTCACTGGAGAAGTTGATCTAACTAAGATGGCACCAACAGCATCAACAACTGCTGTTTTGGCTTTTGGGGATGCTTTGTTGGTCGCCTTGGAAAAACAGAAGAATTTTTCACGCCGAGAATTTGCAAAATATCATCCCGGCGGCAGTATTGGCAAGATGCTGCTGCAGCGCGTCAAACATGTTATGTATACCAAAGTTCCTTATGTTAATCAAGATACATCGATTAATGAAGTGATTTATACGATCAGCAACTATGGGATCGGACTGACGCTGGTTCTTGAAAAAGTTGGCGGTAAAATAATCGGGATCGTGACTGATGGGGATATTCGGAAAAAATTTCTGCAAGTTTCTTCAGTTAAAAAATCAGTTGCGGCTGACTATATGACCAAGGGATTTATCAGTATTGATCAAAATCAGCGCAACCAAGCAGCCTGGAAATTAATGGCTAGTCATAATATCTCTAACTTGATCGTGACAGGTGATCAAAAAGAAGTTGTGGGTGTCGTGACAATTCATGAAGTTTTATAAAATCTAACGCTGAAGGCGAATTTATAAATGGAATTTTTATTTCAGCAGCGAAGAAATCTCTCATTATTTCTCTTCGCTGCTTTTTTTGAAAATCCATTTTAAAACGCTTACTATTTAATTGTAAATAATCACAACTGATTTTGGTTTCAAGTGCTGATTTTACGGGCAGATTTCTTCACAAAAAGGTTTTAAATAATTATTTTTAAGGTCTTATAATTATTAATAGACTCCAGTTAATTGTTGATTAGATAATTCACAGATTATTGTGAATTAGCTTGCAAAATATATTTTCTAGTGGTATATTTTAACTGTAAGAAAGCGTTTACTTGTTTGCAATTAAGGAGGCAATTAGAGATGAAACAGTTGAAGAAAACAGTTGATAATAGTACTGCCTGGGAAGGCTTTAAGGGCAGTCAGTGGCAGGAAGAAATTGATATTCGTGATTTTATTCAACAAAACTTTAAGCAGTACAACGGTGATGAATCTTTCCTAGAAGGGCCAACAGAAGCAACAACAACGTTGAACCAGAAATTGATTGATTTGAAATTAAAAGAAAGAGCAGCTGGCGGTGTGCTTGATGCTGATACAAAAGTAGTTTCAACCATCACTTCACATGCACCAGGCTATTTAGACAAAAAACTTGAAAAAATTGTTGGCTTACAAACCGACAAACCGATGAAGAAAGCATTGATGCCATTTGGCGGTATCCGAATGGCTAAAGATGCTTTAAATGCTTATGGGTTTAAAATTGATCCCGAAACTGATCACGTTTTCAGTGATTTAGTCAAGACACACAACCAAGGTGTTTTTGATGCCTATACTCCAGAAATTCGCCGTGCACGTCATTACAAGATCATTACCGGCTTGCCGGATGCTTATGCTCGTGGGCGAATTATTGGTGATTTCCCACGGATTGCACTTTACGGAATTGATCGTTTAGTTGCAGCAAAATTACATGATTTGGATAATTATGGCGATCATGAAATGACCGATGATGTTATTCAAATGCGTGAAGAAATTTCTGAGCAGATTCGGGCTCTTAACCAGATCAAAGAAATGGCTGCTTCATATGGTTACGATATTTCTAAACCGGCAACCAATGCTCAAGAAGCAATGCAGTGGCTTTACTTTGGCTACTTAGCAGCTATCAAGCAGCAAAATGGTGCTGCAATGTCAATTGGTCGGATTGATACTTTCTTGGATGTTTACATTGAACGTGATTTGGAACGCGGTGTCTTAACTGAAAAGGCAGCTCAAGAATTAATTGACCAATTCACAATGAAACTACGGATGGTTTCCTTCATTCGGACACCGGAATATAATTCACTATTTTCTGGTAACCCAATTTGGGCAACTCTTTCTATAGCTGGAATGGGATTGGATGGTCGTCACCATGTTACAAAGACAGCTTATCGTTTCTTGAATACTTTGAAAGATATGGGACCAGCTCCGGAACCAAATATTACCTTGCTTTGGTCAGAAAAATTACCAGAGCCTTTCAAGAAATACGCAGCTGGAGTTTCAGTTGAAAGTTCAACCATCCAGTACGAAAATGATGACTTGATGGTTAAACAATGGGGCACTGATTATTATGGCATTGCTTGCTGTGTTTCAGCACAACCAATTGCTAATGGAATTCAGTACTTCGGTGCACGGGCAAACTTGGCTAAAACAGTTCTATATGCCATCAATGGTGGTAAAGATGAAATTGGTAAAGCACAGGTTGGACCGGCTTATGAACCGATTACCAGTGAATATATCGACTATGATGAATTCATGAAGAAATTTGACCCGATGTTGGATTGGTTAGCTGATATCTATGTCAATGCTTTGAACACAATTCATTATATGCATGACAAATATTATTATGAATCAGCTCAGTTAGCTTTGAAAGATACTCGTTTGGATCGGACATTCGCTACCGGAATTTCTGGTTTATCAGTTGCTGCCGATTCAATTTCAGCAATTAAGTATGGTCATGTTAAAGTTATCCGTGACGAAAATGGAATTGCAGTTGATTTCAAGACTGATCAAGACTTCCCTCGCTATGGTAACAATGATGATCGGGCAGATAAGATTGCTGTTTGGTTAGTCAAATCACTGTATACCAAGATGAACAAACATCATCTTTATCGTGGAGCTAAGTTATCAACTTCTGTTTTGACCATTACTTCAAATGTTGTTTATGGTAAAAACACTGGTACAACTCCAAATGGTCGGCAAAAGGGCGATCCATTCTCACCAGGTGCTAACCCAGCATATGGTGCAGAAACCAGTGGAGCTTTAGCATCATTGCTTTCAGTTGCCAAAATTCCTTACAAATATGCTACTGATGGTGTTTCAAATACCTTTGCGGTTACTCCATCAACCTTGGGACATGATGAGTCTTTGGAAGCTGACACTTTGGTTAATATGATCAGCGGTTATATGAAGAATAACGGACATCATTTGAACATCAACGTCTTCAATCGTGACACTTTGTTGGATGCTCAGAAACATCCAGAGAAGTATCCAACCTTGACGATCCGCGTATCAGGCTATTGCGTTTACTTTGCTGATTTGACCAAGGAACAACAAGATGATGTTATTTCACGGACATTCCATCAGACAATGTAGTAAAATATTTCGTTGATTGAAAAGTTCAATATGTGCTTAATAGATTAATTGGATAAGTAAGTTAGCGAAGCAGAACTAAAAATGAATGCCGATTGATTATAAGCATGATCAACCGGTATTTATTTTTGAATTAAGTAATTCAGGTTTTAAGAGATAGAATTGAGGAGGACTTGCTTATGGCAGGAGAAAAACATGTAACGCAACACGCGCTGCGTCAGCGGCCGGTTCCGATGCGTGATGGCCAAGTAGTCGGTTATGTTCATTCAACAGAGAGTTTTGGTGCGGTTGACGGTCCCGGAATTCGTTTTGTAGTATTTGTCCAAGGCTGTAATATGCGCTGCCAATTTTGTCACAATCCAGATACTTGGAAGAAAAATGTCGGCACTCAAATGACTAGTGATGAAATTTTAAAAATGGCATTGCCATACCGCCAATTTTGGGGTAAAAAAGGCGGCATTACACTTAGTGGTGGTGAAATTCTGGTTCAAATCGAATTTGCAATCGAATTATTCACTAAATGTAAAAAATTAGGAATCAATACGTGTCTTGATACCTGTGGCCAGCCGTTTACTCGCCGTGAACCATTTTTCAGCAAATTTAAGCAATTGATGGAAGTTACCGATATTCTTTTAGTTGACATTAAACACATCAACTCAGATGAACATCGCAAGTTAACTGGATATCGAAATGAAAACATTTTAGATATGTGCCAGTATCTTTCCGATATTGGCAAACCGGTTTGGATTCGTCATGTTTTAATTCCACAAAGAACTGATTATGATAATTATCTTGCACAATTGGGTGATTATATTAAGACTCTTAAAAATGTCAAAAAGGTTGAAGTATTGCCATATCACACACTTGGTGTACCTAAATATCATGAAATGGGAATTAAATATGCGTTGGAAGGGATTGAACCGCCAACACCAGATCGGGTAAAAAATGCTGAACGTTTATTGCATGTTGCTGATTACCGCGGCTATTTAGAAGATTAAGTAATTTAGAATTTGTTATAAAAGCCTTTTGGAGAAAATGCTGTTTAAGTATTTTTTTCAAAAAGGCTTTTTATTTTCGATAGCAAGGATATATTGCTAAACTTGAGTAAACTAACTCAAGGGTATAAAAAATAAACTTCTAATATTAACTAGAAGTTTATATAAAAAATAAGCTTTAATTTTATTATAAAATTAAGAAATCAGATTAATCTACTTAATTTAGACGGTAGTAGTTGACAGCGCATCTGCCTGCATCGTTTTTTTGGTTTGGTTCAGCAAATTTTGGCTGCTTAGCAGTTGATCGATCTCAGCAGCTGCAAAACCTTGTTGTTTGAGCAGTGTTCGAATATTAACTCGTTCTTTCAGAGCAGTCTTAACAATCGCAGTCGCTGCTGCATAGCCAATTTTAGGCGCTAATACGGTAGCGATCTCAGCCGAGTTTTCAACTAAAGAACGGCAACGAACTTGATTGACTTTCAAGTCTTGCAGGCAATGGTTGATCAAAGTCGTAATGCCTTTTGTTAACAATTCAGCTGCATCAAATAAATCTTTAAACATAACCGGTTCAAAAGCATTTAATTCCAATTGTCCAGCTTCAACTGCCATAGTGACAGTGGTTGCATAGCCAATTACTTGAAAAACGATCTGATTAACGACTTCGGGAATAACCGGATTGACTTTTCCGGGCATGATCGATGAACCTGCTTGAGTTTTAGGAAGTTCTAATTCACCTAAACCGGCTTGTGGACCACTGCCCAGCAAGCGAAGATCGTTGGCGATCTTTCCCAGGGCAGCAGCTAAATTCTTGCAGGCGTCAGCAACTGCTAGAAAACTATCAGTATTTTGGACGGCATCTTGCAGATCGGTAGCTTGTCGCAACGGCAATTGAGTTAATTTGGCTAAGTCGGCGACGATATTTTCCTGATATTTTGGGGTGGTATTGATGCCGGTTCCAATAGCAGTTCCGCCTAATGGAATTGACAGCAGTTCGGTACTAGCAGTTGTCAAGCGCTTTGAGCAGCGTTGCAGTAAACTGGCGTATGCAGTGAAGCTGGCGCCAAAAGTTGTTGGAACGGCATCTTGCAGCTGTGTTCGACCTAATTTAATTGTCTGCTGATGAGCGGCAGCTAATCGTTGAAATTCTTGGATTAAGCGATCCAATTGCTGATTTAGCTGATTGATTAGTTCTAATAAGGCTAACTTGGCAGCGGTTGGGTAAGTGTCATTGGTTGACTGACTGCGATTAACATCATCATTTGGATGAAGAAATTTGTACTCGCCTTTTTTATGTCCCAGTAATTCGAGGGCTCGATTAGCAATGACTTCGTTGACATTCATATTGGTGCTGGTACCGGCACCACCTTGGATTGCCGGTGTGATAAATGCAGTTTGGTAGTGGGCAAAGTTCTGACTAATTTCTTGACCGGCTTGCGTAATCGCTTGATATTTTTTTTCGGTTAACTGACCAGCGGCATAATTTGCTTCAGCAGCAGCCATTTTAATTAAAATTAATTTTTTAAGTAGCAGAGGATGAACTTTTTGGGTGGTAACCGCAAAATTTTGTGCAGCTCTTTGAGAATGAATTCCATAATAAGCTTGACTCGGAATTTCTAGTGTACCAATTGAATCTCTTTCTATTCGCATAATCGATGATCTCCTCTTTTTATTGATGTTTTTCATTACGAGCAATAACTTAACACATATACCAATTTTAAAAAAGGGGTGTCTTCGATTTTAGTGGATAGCAAAGATTCGCTTCACGCGGACTTAAGTTTATTAAAAAACAGACGATTAGTTTTTTAGGAATATAAAGTTTAGTATAATAACATAAATCTGGATTTTTTTCCGATACTTTATAAATTTTCTGTTATAATAAGACTAAGCGTTTACAAAATTATTTGCGATTAAATCGGCTTTTTATATTGTCAAG
Organism: Liquorilactobacillus ghanensis DSM 18630; assembly: GCF_001435235.1. Taxonomy (GTDB): domain Bacteria; phylum Bacillota; class Bacilli; order Lactobacillales; family Lactobacillaceae; genus Liquorilactobacillus; species Liquorilactobacillus ghanensis. Next base: position 87,506 of record NZ_AZGB01000003.1, read on the forward strand.
TTAAATAGTTTTGTTTTATTATTAATAAGAAATTAGAGAATCTATTAAGATAAAGCGGTATTTTATTTAATAATGCCCAAGGGGAATGGGAATATGAAAACAAAACAGGAGAACATCTTTTCTTCTAAAACGCTCAGCTATTTTTTACAATTAGCTGAAACAATGAGTTATACACAAGCAGCTCAAATTTTAGGAATTACACAACCAGCTTTGACACAACAAATTAAGAAATTAGAGCGAACTGTAGGAGCACCGCTCTTTTATTCAGTCGGGAAAAAACTGCATTTATCGGATGCAGGCTATACGATGCTGGATGCGACTCATCAGATTTACGAAACGCTTAATCAAGCTTCAGATGAGATTCAGCAATCGACTAGTGCGACCCAAGGTGAAATCAGCATTGGTGTTTTAGCTTCGATTGAAGACCAGGTATTCATTCAGTTTGCAGTTCAGTATTATTTGAAAAATCCAGAAGTAAAGCTGATTTTTCATATGCTGACGCGAAAGGAAATCTGGGAACGGTTGGAAAATAATACTATCGATTTAGCAATTATGTATTTGCCGGATGATAGCATTAAAAATTGGAAACCGTATGAAACCCGCAAAATTTTAACTGAGGATTTATTGTTTGTTCATCATGAACCGCAGTGGTCCAAAAAGAAACGAATTCGGCTGCGTGATACTTTGGAACAAAAGTGGGTAACTTATCCGCCTAAATATTACTTGAATAGTCTGATTCGGGAATCATATAAAAATGCCTTGCTTGATAAGCCGGTCAGTGTTGCTCACTTTGCCACTCCGTCACAGTTGTTTAATTTTGCCAATATTACCGGAGTAGCAACTGCTTTGCCTTATTCATACGTAATTGCACATAAAGCTGAAAGTCAGAAAAAATTTTGGACGGCTTTATTTGAACCAGCAATCTCTTTTGATTTGGCTTTTGTTTTTCGGCGTGATAAGGATCAAATTCCGCGAATTGAAAACATTATGAGTGATTTTGACAAATATTTGAGTGAGAAGGATTACCTTTCACGCTTGACAGAAATCAGCCAAAAAGGTTAAATCGATAGTGAAGGTTTAATATAGATTGGAGACTTAGAAATGAAAGAATTAGTTTTTGGACATAAAAGTCCAGATACCGATGCTGTTGTTGCAGCAAAGGCATTTTCTTATTTGCAAAATCAATTAGGTTACGATACCGAAGCGGTAGCATTAGGTGAGTTAAATGATGAAACCAAGTTTGTTTTAAAACATTTTTCTGAACCGGCTCCGCGGATTATTACCGCAGCTAAACCAGAAGTTGATGCGGTAATGCTGGTCGATCATAATGAGGCTCAGCAGAGTGTAGCTGATTTGAAGGATGTTCAAATTACGCACGTAGTTGATCATCATCGGATCGCTAACTTTGAAACTGCTGCTCCGTTGTATTATCATGCAGAACCACTTGGCTGTACCAGCACGATTTTGCTTAAGCTTTTCAAGCAGCATAAAGTTGCTGTTCCGGCTAAATTAGCTGGTTTGATGCTTTCAGCAATTATTTCTGATACTTTATTATTCAAATCACCGACCACAACTCCAGAAGATGAAGCTGCAGTTAAAGAATTGGCTAAAATTGCCGGGGTTGATTATCAAACTTATGGCTTGGAAATGTTAAAAGCCGGTACTAATTTAGCCAGCAAGACTGAGCAAGAATTAATTACCGCTGATGCTAAATCATTTGAAATGGGTGGCAAGACTATCCGGATTAACCAAGTAAACACAGTGGACTTGGACGAAGTTTTTGCTCGCGAGGCAAAATTGCGGGCAGCTATTGCAGCTGAAAATAAGGCTCAGGGCTACGATTTATTCTTGTTGATGGTTACTAATATTTTGGATAGCAATACTCGTTTATTAGCAATTGGCGAACCGCAAGAGGCAGTCGAAAAAGCTTTCAATGCAAAATTGGTTGATAACAAAGTTGATTTGCCAGGCGTTGTTTCCCGGAAGAAGCAAGTTGTTCCGCCATTGCAAAAAGCTTTTTAAGCATTCTGTAAAAGCTGATAGGTTCCAAAATTTATGAGCCGTTCGTTCTTAATTGAGCGAATGGCTTTTTTTTGCTGCTAATTTTAATCACTTAGGTTGCTATTTGAAACAAAAATCGTTAATTCATTTGAGTTGATAGTGCTTATTTGAAAGCTGTTTTAGCAAGTAATCAATAATTTACTGACTTTTTATATTTTTAAACCGTTTTCGTAAGTGAACATGAAATTGCCTTTGCTTATAATGCGTGTTTGTAATATAATTATTAGTGATTTTAAAATTTGATAACGAGTGGGGATTATATGAGTCAAGAAAAGCGAATCGAATTGATCAAACAGTTATTGGAAGAACGTCAGGAATTAACAACTAAGGATATTATGAGCGAATTTGGGGTTTCGCAAGATACGGCTCGCCGTGATATTGTACTGTTGGCTGAACGTGGTGAAGTCAAACGCACCCATGGAGGCATCTTACCGCTGGACTTCGGTAATCAGGTTTTAAATTTTCAAAAAAGATTATCATTATTTACCAAAGAAAAAACGCGGATTGCTTTAGAAGCAGTCAATCATTTTCATGCACATCACGTTTATTTTATTGATGCATCAACAATTTTATTAAAAACCTGCCAGAATCTTAATCTGCCGCTAACTGTTATTACTCACTCACTTGATAATTGTATGGCTTTGGCCGAACAGTCTAAAGTGACGGTTAAAGCTTTAGGCGGTACGTTTGATCATGAAAGCCGGTTTTTTTATTCGGATGAGGCTTTGCAAGAACTAGACAACGTAGCTTTTGACACAGTCTTTATTGCAGCCTCCGGAATTGATGAGCATGGAATTTATATTCTGAAACAAGAAGATGCTAAAATAGTTGGCCGGGCTGTCGAACGGGCACGGCGAGTTATTTTAGTAGCTGAACATCAAAAATTTGTAAATACTTCATATTTCCGCATCTGCAAACCAGATCGGGTGTCTTTATTTATTACTGATCAACCGCTAACGCCAGCTGAAAGAGCTATTTTCCCTAAAACAACTAAAATTCAAGTTGCTGGTGATGAAGTTATCCGCTAATCTGACCAATTATTGTATGAAAAATGCTAAATAAAAGTTTAAATTAGCATTTTACTTGCATTTTTGAACAAAAAAAGTTAAAGTTTCAGTTATATGGTTCTTTATTAGCTGAATGTTCTAGCGTTACCTTTAATTGAATGCTCAGTTTGAGTTGATGAGGGCAGCTTGTGGTGATTTCAACGAACGGCCCGCGTGTCGATTAGCATTTGTGGGAGGTCGGTATTAGTGGATATCAGATTGAATGACAAATTGTTTGAGAAAATTTCTACTGGTTCAAAAACGGTTGAAGTTTTTCTTAATGATGAGCAGATGAAACATTTTGGGGTTGGAGATACACTAGCAATTCATCGCGAGTCAAATGATGACGACTATATTTTGACGAGTGTGTGGAGTATTAAAAAATGTCGAACGATCGACGAAGTCTATCAAAAATTTCCTGCGGCAGCAATTGGGTTGACTTCTACGGAGCTGGCTCAATCTTATTCGACTGAGGCTATTAAGCGGCATGGGTTATTAGCGATAAAAATCAGATTGCTGAAATCTAATTTTAATTAAGCAAACTACTTGGGATTGAGAATTAACTCAGTTCCTTTTTTAATTCATTTATTGTAAACCTAAAACTAAAAATAAGTTGACAAAGTTTAAAAAATACGGTAAATTAAGCTTATTCTTAAATGGGGTGAAAAAAATGCAAGCATCTAAGTTAAAAAGAGTAGTTCTTGATGGGATGATGTTGGCAGTAATGATTGTTTGTGCACAAATAACAATTCCGTTACCATTGATTCCACTAACACTGCAAACTTTTGCGGTAGGAATTATTGCGTCATTACTACCATTAATTGACGGTTTTCAAGTAATATTGGTTTACATATTGTTGGGGGTAGTTGGTTTGCCGGTTTATGCTGGTTTCAGCAGCGGAACAGCTGCTTTGCTTGGGCCGACCGGTGGCTATCTGGTATCGTTTGTTGTTTATCAGCTAGTGACGGCTGCTTGGCTGACTAGATCCGATCGATCCGCTCAACAAATTTTATTGGCTAATTGTTGTGGTGCACTGCTCAATTTATTAATCGGTTCACTTTGGATGATCCCGGTTTTGCATTTAAGCTGGCAGCAAGCTTTGCTGACAGGGCTGGTTCCATTCTTATTGCCGGCTTTAATTAAAATCGTGGTTTTGCTGCCGATTGTTTTACGTTTGAAAGGGTTGGTAGCTAAAACGTTTGTTAAGCCCAGCTAATGATTTTAAAATAAACTGCAAATAATTTACAAATAAAAAGATCGGCTGAATTAATCAATTTGATTTGTTCAGCCGATTTATTTTGTTTTAAGCGTGAATCTTTAGTTAAACAATAATCTATAGCTAATCGTTTCTGACGGACATCGTGGTATAATAATATTAACTATCAAATACAAGGAGCAGTAGCCATGATAAACGATAAATTTAATACTAAAATCGAACAAATTGCGATTTCGGATATTCGACAGTTTGATACCGAAGTCAGTGCCATTCCGGGAATTATTAAACTGACTTTAGGTGAACCGGATTTTAATACGCCTGATCATATCAAACAAGCTGCAATTAAAGCAATTGAAGCTAATAAGTCGCATTATACACCGAATGCTGGACTGCCGGCTTTACGCAAAGCGGCTGCTGATTACTATAATAAAAAATTTAATTTGCATTATCAGCCGGAACAGGTAGTCACAACAATTGGGGCGACTGAAGGAATTGCTGCTAGTTTGCAGACAATTATTAATCCAGATGATACGGTAATCGTTCCAACGCCGATTTTCCCAATTTATATTCCTGATACTAAAATCAACGAAGGTAATGTTATCTTAGTGGACACCAGCAAGGATAATTTTGTTTTGACTGCCGACCGCTTGCGGCAGGTTATCGAAGAACATCCGTTAGCTAGAATCAAAGCCTTGGTTTTAAATTATCCCTGCAATCCAACGGGCGTAACTTATTCGCGGCAGCAATTAGAGGCTATTGCCCAAGTAGCGCGCGACTATGATTTTTGGATAATTAGCGATGAAATTTATGCTGAATTGACTTATCAAAAAAAGCATATTTCAATGGGTGAGGTTTTACCGGAAAAAACAATTTTGTTAACCGGATTATCTAAGTCGCATGCCATGACTGGTTGGCGAATCGGTTATATTTTAGGACCGCAGGATTTTATAGAGCAAGTTGTTAAATCACATCAATATATGGTTACTTCCCCAACAACGGTTTCTCAATATGCGGCTTTAGAAGCAATGACGAATGGTCAAAGAGATAGCTTGGCAATGAAAAAAGAATATGATAAGCGACGAGCTTTTCTGGTTAAGGAATTGGCAGAAGCCGGTTTTAAAACGGCAAGTGCCGATGGAGCTTTCTATCTGTTTGCTAAAATTCCAGCTGGCTGTGTTCAAGATTCATGGACTTTTGTCCGTTCCTTGGCTCAGCAAGCCAAAGTCGCTTTAATTCCAGGAGTTTCTTTTGGCCCTGGCGGTGAAGGTTATGTTAGGATTAGTTATGCTGCCAGTATGAAACAATTGCAACAAGCAGCTGCGGCAATCAAACAGTATGTTGCCCAGCATTCGGCTTTGAGCAAGGGGCAAAAGTAATACTAAGTGAAAGAAGTTGAAAAAATGGCTACAGCTGAAACAACGCGGCCAATCGGAGTATTTGATTCCGGAGTTGGCGGAATCAGTGTCTTAAAAGAATTGTATCGTCTATTGCCGCATGAGGATTATATTTTTTATGGTGATTCTGCGAATGCTCCTTATGGAACACGAACAACAGCAGATGTGCGTAATTTAAGTTTTGCGGTTGTTGAAAAATTAATGAAACAAAACATAAAAGCTTTGGTTATTGCTTGTAATACTGCTACGAGTGCAGCAGTTAATCAAATTCGTGAGCGCTATCCCAATCTACCAGTTGTTGGTCTTGAACCAGCAGTTAAGCCAGCAATCGAGCGTTATCCGCAGCAACGAATTGCGGTCATGGCAACAGAATTGACCTTACGTGAGGAAAAATTTCAAAAACAGCTTAATCGTTATCAAGGAGCAGCTAAATTAATATCGGTGCCAGCTCCTGATTTAGTTGAATTTGTTGAACGCGGAGAATTGGATTCAGTAGCTTTGAATGCATATTTAACTAGATTATTGGCACCGCTCAAACCAGTTAGTGCAGTCGTTTTGGGTTGCACCCATTTTCCATTTGCGCGGCCGGTTATTCGCAAAATCGTCGGTTCAAAACCTTGGATTATTGATGGTGGTCCGGGGGCTGCTCGCGAATTGCAGCGACTATTGGAAACCGCCGCTTTACTGAATTCGCAAAATACTGCCGGTCAGGTAAAATTCTATAATAGCGATCCTGATCCGATTAAAATTGAGTTAAGTCAAAAACTGTTTGAAGCAGTAATTGATTAGCAGTGATCAGTGATTTAGAAAAAATTGGTTACCTAGTGAAAAGGACCAAGTAGCTATGAACAATTGAGTTAAAAAGCTAAGCAATTTACAAACTGTTTATTTACGATTATTGAGAGGGACTGCACAAAATATTTTTTGTTACAGCCCCTTTTGCATACAAATAAAAAAGGAATTGAAGCCATGCAAACACCAAAAAGAGATGTAAAACTACCTGAGTGGTATTTAAGACGCCAAAATCCAGTATATGGCTGGTTTAGAAGGCATTTTAGCGGTAATTGGGTCACTAATTATCTAATTGGAATTTCGATTGTCGTTTATTTGATTGAGTTTTTTTTGAGCGGCAGCTTTAACATTAGCGGTCGCGTTTTAGAAATTATGGGAGGCCGTTGGAATCCTGATTTAATGGCTGGTGAATGGTGGCGTTTATTTACGCCGATTTTCTTGCATGTTACGGTCTATCATATTGCTTTTAATATGGCAGCATTGTATTATGCCGGTTCACTGGTCGAAGAAATTTACGGTCATTTTAAATTTTTGCTGATTTATCTGTTTACCGGATTTACCGGTAATTTATTAAGTGCACTGTTTAAACCAAATGTTATATCAGCAGGAGCATCCACTTCATTGTTTGGTTTGTTTGCAGTATTAGCACTGATGCAAGTTGTCCGCGGTTTTCGTCATCAATTTGCAGAAATCAGCCGCACTGCGACCACGTTGATTGTTGCCAATTTAATTTTTAACTTGTTTACACCGGGAGTGGATATTGCGGGGCACATCGGTGGGCTGATTGGCGGGGCAATTTCAGTTTTGCTATGGACCCCAGCTGATGTGCGTAAGCATTATCTGCATAATATATTAGGAACCGCAGTTGCTTTGGTGGTGATCGTGGGAACTTGTCTATGGTTTACCGGCGGCCTTTACTAAGGGTTGATTTTCTTAGTGGCAGTACTGTTAAATGGGGTTAATTTATTTTATTTATTGAAAAAATCATATCAAGTTGAAAAAACTACCAAATAAAAAAATCGTTTGCATTCGCTGACCAGCTGATCAGTCAACGCAAACGATTTTTTGTTGGAATTAATTTTCTTCAGAAATTTGTTGCCGATTTTCTAAACGTGCCAGCAATGGCATGATCAAACCAACTCCAAATAAAACGAAGACGGAGAAGAGATTCATCAATAGCTGGTGATCATAGGCAGCTGTTCCAAATTTTACATCTTGTGGGATGAAACTCATTAGCGCACAAACAAAGGAAAAGATGAAACACCAAGTGCCGACTGCAATTGCAGCGGCTTTGTTTTTGATAAAAACAAATGACGAATGGAAACGTTCGGATTGCCAGCGAACGGCAATAAAGGCTACAAAAATCCAGCAGTTTTTGAAAGGAAAGACGATTCCATTCAAATTCAGCAGCCAATTAAAAATAGCGTTAATATTTGGCAAAGTTCCGCTCATTAACAATAAGAATAGGCACAAGCCGCTAGTCAGAACGTAACTATGCAACGGCCGACCATTTTTATTGCGTTTGCTTAACCAGTGCGGCATAAAACTGGCCGCGGTATCACCGGCTATCACCCAACTGGCGGCATCTAATAAGACTGCCAACTGAGCCATCATATAAATAGCTTGGACGACAGTAAAGATGTATAACAACACATTCCCCATCCCTAAACGCTGTCCCAGCAATTGGAAAGCATAATAAGATCCATTCATTTTCAAATCATGCGGTAAATGATTGGCATTGAAGAAGATAGCCAGTGAAAAAGTCCCAAAAACGGTTAAAAAGGCAGTCATGAACGCTACCAGCCACATAGCTTTGGGAAAGTCCCGGTTCGGATTGCGCATCTTGATTAGATAAGGAGCAACCAACTCTGCACCGCAAACCGCAAACATTAATAAACCGGTTGTTGAAAAATATTGCAGACTGAAATGTGGGATAAACGAGCTTAGATTGAAAGGATGAGTGGCGATCTGTCCACCATGAGCCAATGAATAACCGGTCATAATTACAAATAAGACGGTCATTAAAAACATTGCGCCACCGCCGATAGTTGCCATAACCTCCATTGAACGTTTGAAGAAGTTCTGCAATAAAATAAAAATCAGAATAATAACAAAAGTTAATAACCCGAAAGTAAAATTCGACATGCGCTGACCTAATGAATTATCGCCTAAAACCAACCAACTGAAAGAAACAATTACCGAGTTGGCGACATCAACAATATAAGGTAGACTGGCTGCCCAGTACATCCAAGCAGTCCAATAGCCTAAAGTATCATTAGTACTGTGACGTACCCACGATGAAAGGCCGCCGTCTTCTTGACCGGTAAAAGTTGCTCCTAGTTGACTGACCGACATTTCATAGGGAATTACGAAGGCAAAAACCATAAAGACCCAAGTGAAAACAACTGAGAGTCCCTGGTTTTGCAAGGGATAGAGAATATCATCAAAGCCGATTATGGTCACAAAATCTAAAAAGGCGATGACCGGCCAGCTGATAAAATGTTTTTTTGTAAGTGAATTTTCCATATTTCCTCCTAAATAAATTAATCCGCTGCGCGACTGGCGGTTTTATTTGGGGGTTTGCAATGGAGCCAAACTATTTGCGACTGCATTTTTTCTCGCTTTCTATAAAAAAGGTCACTGCCCATTGTAAAAATAAAGTTTCGTAAATGCAAATTTTTATTTAATATCTGCTTGTCAGCTCCATTGTCTTAGTGTAGTATATAGGTATCACAGTGATACAAGGATTGAAGGTGGAAATTACGAAGTTTAAAGCCAATTTGCCGATTTATCTGCAAGTTAGTGATCTGCTGGCTGAACGAATTATTCGGGGGAGTTATCCGGTCAACAGCAAGGTACCTTCAGTTAGGGAATTAGCTGAAGAATTGACGACTAATCCGCGAACAATTCAAAATGCTTTGAAAGAGTTGATCGATGCTCAAATATTAATTACGCGGCGGGGACAAGGCAACTTCGTAACAGCTGACCGTAGTAAAATTGTTGAGCTGAAACAACAGCGGGTTAAGCAAAAAACAGCTGAATATCTTGATAGCCTGCAGCCATTTTTAAGTTGGAATGAAATTATCACGGCAGTAGAAAAAGAAATTGCCAAAAGGAGGGAGCAATAACGATGTCAGCACAAGGGTTAGAATTACAGCATGTTGGTTATAAAAAAATGACAAAGGTTATTTTAAATGATATCAGCGTCAAAATTCCGTTGGGGCGGTTAGTTGTTTTATTAGGTGAAAATGGGGTTGGTAAAACAACTTTGATGCGAGTTATCAGTGATTTAAATAAGGGGTATCAGGGGAAAGTCTGTTTGAATGGGGTCAGCGATGAACGACGGAAAAGTTTAATTTCTTTTTCAGATAATCTAAGCAGTTTTCGTTCCAAAATATCATTGAATGACGTTATTGCTTTTTATCAGCAGGGCTATCCAGATTTTGATCTTCAACGGGTTAATGAATTACTGAACTTTATGCGGATTGATCCTTTACAACGATTGGGGAGTTTGTCTAAAGGTAACCGTGAAAAATTTGTAATTGCATTGACATTAGCTCGACGAACCAGATTGTATTTGCTGGATGAACCTTTGAGCGGGGTTGATATTTTCAGCCGTGATAAGATTATTTCTAGTCTGGTTAAATGGATCGATAATGATTCGCTGTTGCTGATCTCGACCCATCATCTAAGCGAATTGGAACAAGTAATTGATGATGTACTGATTTTAAAAGATCAGACAATGTTGGAATATCGGAATGTTGAAGATATTCGCCAGCAAGAGGGTTTAAGCGTTGAAGAATATTACCGACAGACTTATCTAGAACATTAACAAGGGGGCGAAAGAATTGCTGTCAAACAGAAAAAATATACGGTTTGTTATTTAAGGATGCTTTACAGGATTTTCGTTTATTGGGGGTAGCTGGTCTGGCGATCAGTTTGTTTTGGCCATTGGGGATGCTGCTCAAACTGGGGGTCAATCGTAGTTTTTGGACAAGTTTTGCCATTGGGGAAACTGTAATTGCTTTTATCTTATTAGGCATCGGTTTTATCTGTTTATTTGCCAGCATCAATCAGGTTTGGTTGAGTAATCGATTTCGCTTGCTGCCGGCCAGTACTTCACAGTTATATTTCAGCAATCTACTGATGAAAACAGCTGGCTTTTTACTGATTATCGGCTTGCTGGCACTGATTGATTTTGCCTTATCCGGCCTAATTTTAAGAAATTGGCTGATGACGCCGATCGAATTTCAGCGGGCAATCAGCAAAGCCACATTTTCAATGACGGATGTTATGAATGTCGTTGTAAGTTTTGTAGACGCGATGGTTTCGCTGATTGTTGAATTAACTTTCCTATTGATTTTGACAGAGACACTGGAAAACTTCGTTGCAGAAAAATATCAACGACTAGTCGGAGTAGTTAGTTTTATAGTTTTACTATTTTTATTTTCATTTGTTGATGAAAAAATCAGTAATTTAATTTCAAATGATATAGTTAGCGTTACTAGTGTCTTATTTGATGCAGTAGTGGTAATTCTCTGCATTTGGGCAAGTATATATTTATTAAAAAATTGGGTGGAGAGCCGTAAGTAGTTTTAAGCATCTTGGGGGATGAAACGATTGAGAAAGAATAAGAAAAAATTAGGAATTATCGCGGTAATTGTTGTTATTTTTATTGGATTGATTGTGGCAGGAGTTAAACTGCACCATCATCCAACGACAAGTGCCAAAAAGATTTATCGAACAATTAAATTACAACAGCAAGAACCGCTGACCTTGATGGGGAAGGTTGCGGCTAGTAAAACACAAATTTTGCAGAATCCAGTTGGTAAGGTGCAGCAAGTCGAGGTGCAAAATGGACAGACGGTTACGCAAGGGCAGGAGCTTCTAACGACTTACAGTGATTCGGCTCACCAAGCAGTTACCAGCCAACAGCAAGAAATCAATAAACTGCAGCGGAATTTGAATTCGGCTAATAGCCAAGTCAAGCAGCTGCAGCAGCAATTGGCAGCAACTGATACAAGTGATGACGGCTATAATGATTTAAAGCAGCAGTTGACGCAGGCCCAAGATACTGTTTCGGATACGCAAGCTGAATTAACGAGTTCTAATCAGAAGCTGCAGCAGCTTAATAATAAAGTTAATGGTACTTTGAAGGCACCTTATAACGGTGTGATTGATCTCAGTTATACACCAACCGGGACACCGCAGATCAAATTACAAGCAGCTGACTTGCAGGCTACCAGTCAAGTTTCCGAGTATAATTATGCCAAATTAAATCCGGGCACCAAAATTCAAATCACGGCTGTAGCAACTAAAGAAAAAACAACTACTGAAGTTGCTTATCTGTCAAAAACAGCAGCTGCTGACAGTACCAAAAATGAAGCCAAGTATCAATTCACAGCACCAGTTTCTGGTAAATACATGGATGGGCAGACGATTAAGATTGCTGTTGCGCAAACTGGTATTCGGATTCCCACTTCAGCAATTTATCACGGCAAGGTTTTTGTTACTAACCAACATAAAGTCAGTCAAGTTATCAGTGTCAGCGGCTTGCGCCAAGATGGCTATTTAACTACTGATAATAATGATTTGAAGGGACAGACGATCATTACGAATCCCGATGCGCATTTGAAACAGGGAAGTAAGGTAGCTGCCGATGATTAAACTCGAAAATATTAATAAATATTATCAGCAAGGCGGCAACCAATATCATATTTTGAAGGATATTAATTTAACGATTGGTCAAGGGGAGTTTGTTTCGATTATGGGGCAGTCAGGAGCTGGAAAATCCACCTTGATTAATATTATCGGTTTTTTGGATGATCAGTTTGAAGGCAGTTATTATTATTTGAATCAGCCGATTCATGATTATACACGACGTGATTTTTCCAAATTGCGTAATCAAAATGTTGGCTTCGTATTTCAAAATTTCAAACTAATTAAGAATTTAACGATCGCCGAAAATATTGCCTTGCCATTGCTATATGCCGGTCAAAAACGCAAATTGATCAAAAAACAAATTGTTCAAGCTTTGACAGCGGTCGGGTTGCCGGCTAGTGAGCATAAAAAACCGACCAATTTATCTGGTGGGCAGCAGCAGCGTGTTTCGATTGCCCGGGCAATTATTACCCAACCAAAATTTTTGATTGCTGATGAACCGACCGGAGCTTTAGATAGTCAAACCTCAAAAGAAATTATGGCACTTTTTAAACGCTTGAATCAGCAAAATAATACGACAATTATTATGGTAACGCATGATCGCAAAGTAGCTGCTCAGGGGGAGCGGTTGATCCAGATTTTGGATGGCAAGATTATATCTGATGAAAAGATTGGGGTGAAGGCCTAATGCAGTTTTGGGAGCTATTCAAGACCTCATGGCTTTCCTTGCGAACTAATCCGCGCCGCAGTTTATTGACGATCTTTGGAATTGTTGTTGGAATTGCCGCGGTAATTACGATTATATCGTTAGGAAATGGTGTTAAGAAGAAAATGCTGAGCGAGCTGCAGGCAACTTCGACTGGTAAACAAACCACTGAAATTGATTATTACAGCAATAATTCAACAGCAGCCATGGGTTTTAATCATCAAGATCTTGAAAAAATCAAGGGCAAGTTTAGTAAGGTAGCCAATATTAAAGTTAATAACCCAGTCCATCGTGTTACTACCACCGCATTGGTCGGCAATCAAGCTGCAAATACGCGGATAACTTTGCTGAAGAAACCGGCAGCTGATTTTAAATTGTTAGCTGGTCGAAAAATTACGGCAGATGATCTGGCAGTAGCAAATCCAGTAGCACTGATCAGTGAAAAAACAGCTAAAAAACAGTATGGCTCCAGCAGCAATGCTTTAGGAACAGCTGTTGAGATCAAACATATTTCTTACCGAGTAGTGGGAGTGTATCGTTCGAATAAGAGTCGTTATAAGGTCAGCTTTTTACTGCCCAAACGCGTCTTTTATCAGCAAAATACGCTTGATAACGGCAATACTATAAAAATGACTTTCAATCACGGGGCTAATGTTTCACAGGAAAGCAAGCAAGTTGTCAAATACTTAAAAAAACACGGTTCGCAACACAAACAGGGAAGTTATGAATATTTTGATATTGGTTCAATGCTCAAAAGCGTTGCTAAGGTAATTGATGCCTTAACTGTCTTTATCAGTGCGATTGCTGGAATCTCGTTATTTATTGCTGGAATCGGCGTAATGAATATGATGTATACCTCGGTTGCTGAGCGAACGCAAGAAATTGGGATTCGCCTGGCTGTCGGAGCGCAACCGCGAACGATTATGCTGCAATTTCTGCTGGAAGCAGTTATGCTGACGGTAACCGGTGGCTTGTTGGGATTTTTACTCGGAGTCGGATTAGCTAAAGGTATTTCTTTGGCTTTACCTTTTAAGGCAGTTGTGACATTTAGTTCATTTTTACTGGCTTTTGGTGTTTCGGCACTGGTAGGAATTTTATTCGGACTTTTGCCGGCAAAACAAGCTGCAAATAAAAACTTAATCGACATTTTACGTTAAAAAAGCGTTTAATAAAATCCCGTTTTTTGGGATTTTTTTGTTATACTGACTTGACAGCATGAGCCGCAGAATAGCACTTTTAAAAACTTTAATACAATCCACAAAAATAATTTCCCATTAAATTAGCTATATTTAAGGGTTGATTTTTTAAAGCTAAAGTAATAAACTGCCAATAAAGGTTGTTTTTACTTTTATTTTTCCATAATAAAAGTAAAATATACTTTTAATTTATGTGAGAGAAGGTCTTTTTTTGGAAAGTGGCAAACAACTCAAGAAATTTGCATTCTTTTCGTTTTTAATTATCGGCACGGCTTGGATGTTTGATGCGCTGGATGTCGGTTTACTATCCTTTATTATGCCGCTAGTTCATCAAGCTTGGAAATTAACCAATTCACAGACAGGATTGATTAGTTCAGTCAGTACAATTGGCATGATTTGCGGTGGATTTTATTTTGGTCGCTTAGCTGATCGCATCGGTCGGAAGCGGACATTGATTATTAGTCTTTTGACTTTTTCATTAGGTAATTTGGTTTTAGCCGCGGCGAACGGTTTTGTTTATTTTTTAATAGTTCGTTTTTTTGTTGGAATGGGACTTGGCGGAGAGCTGCCGGTTGCTGCAACTTATATCGCTGATCTTTACCATGATACAAAACGTTCGCAAATGCTGATTTTGGCCGATAGCTTTTGGGCAGTCGGTTGGCTGCTGGCTTCTTTCTTGTCATTTGCGTTCAGTGCATCTTTAGGTTGGCGAGGATTATTGATTATAACTGCATTTGCTGGGTTCTTCGCTTTGATGATCAGAAAAAACATTCAAGAAATTAATGAACCGGTTAAACAAAAAACTTTTTTTGTCCAGACTTTGCGAAAAAATTTTAATAGTTGGACGGCATTCTTATGGATAGCTTGGTTAACAGTAATGTTCAGTTATTATGGAATGTTTATGTGGCTGCCTAGTATTATGCTTGATCGCGGCAACAGTGTAATTGCCAGTTTTGGTTATACGACAATTATGGTAGTTGCACAATTGCCGGGATATTTTGCAGCTGCTTGGCTGGCAGGAAAGATCAAAACCAAATATGTTTTTGCAATTTATATGGCCGGAACAGCTGTTGGAGCAGTTCTGTTTGGTCAAGCGAGCAGTTCTGTAGCAGTTGTCATAGCGGGATGTATTTTATCATTCTTTAATTTAGGAGCATATGGAGCAATCATTGCTTTGACACCATCGCTATATGCATCAACTGTTCGGGGCACGATGACGGGAGCCGCTCAAGCTATTGGGCGTATTGGTGCAGTTATTGGACCGTTGTTTGTGGGAATTTTGATCGATCATCAAATTAAAATTGCAGTTATTTTCGGAATTTTTATGGCTGCTCTATTAGTTGGTGCCGTGGCAGTTTTAATGCTGCCGGCAGTCGATTCCAAGGAAGTGAAATAAATGCTGAATCAATTCTTGATTAAACAAAGAATCAGCGAATTTTTAAAAGAAGATCTTGAATTTGGCGATTTGAGTACAGCACCTTGGATCGATCAACCAGTCAGCGGTTATTTTATTGCCAAACAAGCTGGAATAATCTGTGGCCAGCAGATACCGCAAATTGCTTACGATCAACTAGGGAAAGCTGATTATTTGCCGCTTGTCAAAGATGGTCAACAAGTAACTAAAGGGATGCAGCTTGGAAAAGTGACAGGAACAGCAGCTACAGTTTTTGCTGGTGAACGCGTTATTTTGAATTTGTTGCAGCATTTAAGTGGAATTGCCGGGAAAACAGCGGGAATGGTTAAGCGATTAGCTGACGATTCGATCAAGCTAGTTGATACGCGTAAAACAACTCCCGGATTACGCTTGTTTGAAAAGTATGCCGTAACAGTTGGGGGAGGATATAATCATCGTTTTGGCTTAACTGGTGGAATAATGCTGAAAGATAATCATTTAGCTTTAGCCGGAGGTCCAACCGCAGCGATTGCAGCTGCTAAACGTTGGGCGGGACCGCTGACACCGATTGAAGTCGAAGTGGAAAATCGGCAGCAGTTGTTGGCAGCTATTAACCAGAAACCGGATGTAATTATGTTTGATAATCAAACGCCGGCAATGATCGCAGAGTGGCAAAAATTAGTTCCGGCGGGAATTTTAACCGAAGCATCAGGTGGCATAACTGACGAAAATATTGCCCAATATCATGGCTGTGGAGTTGATTTTATCTCCAGCGGCAGTTTAACCAATGATGTAAAACCATTAGATATCAGTTTTTTGCTGGATGGAGCAATTAAGAATTCTTGATGGTTTCTGTTGTTGACTGCTGAGCCAGCTATTTTCTGCGCTATAATTATTAGTAACAAATGAAAAATAGGTGGTTAATAAATGCAGAAAATCATCAATCAGCCAGAAGTAACAATTACTAATATTATTTGGAGTTTTGATCAAAAGACACAAAAAGTTAATGTTTTATTAATTAAACGAGCAGATTTTCCTTTTAAGGACTATTGGGCATTGCCGGAAACTTATTTGCGCGAAACAGAGAGTGCCGATCAAGCCGCTTTACGGCTGGTACGCGAAAAAATCGGTTTGGAGTTGCCGCGCTTTTATACCGAACAGTTGGAGACCTTTACTAATCCACTGCGTTCCGTTTCGGCTCAGCGGCAAATTGCTTTGGCTTATATGACTTTCTTGCCGGATATGCCGGCTTTAAATCCGGGATATGGAGCAACTGCTGCTCAGTGGTTTCAGTTGGAAACTGATCCGCAGCATAATTATTTATTCACGGGAGAACAGCTGAGTTTTAACTTGACTGAACAACAAACGGAGAATAATTTTTATCATGCTTTGCAGGCAAATCATCATTTTGGTCATTTGGCCTTTGATCATGAGTGGCTATTGAAAATTGCTTGTTTGCGGATCAGAAATAAGTTGGATTATCAACCGAATATTTTGCGGATCTTAGGTGATATATTCACCTTAAAGGCCGTGCGAATTGTTTATGCCGCCTTTTTAAAACGACCGGTGACGGCTATTGATAATTCCAATTTCCGTAAAACGCATCAGCATTTTTTCCAAGAAGTTGGTTCGGCGCCGAATAATGGTCCTGGCAGACCTGCTCATCTATATCGTTTAAAAAAGTTTGGAGATAGGTGAAAATGAGTGAAAATAATAAATTTATCAGTTGGAAGAGTCCCCGCTTAACAGTTAGTGTTTTAACCTTGTCAGCTATGTTGTTGGCAGTTGATGTTGTTTTCTATAAAATCGCTTTTGGACCATCGTATGTCGGATTTAATTTGGGCTTTATCAGTACAGCATTGATGGGGTACTTTTTAGGACCGTGGTTAGCTGGTGGCTTGGAAATGGCTTCCGATGTTATCGGTACTTTGTTGGGAGGCGGAACTTTTGCTTTTCCGTTTCTGATAACGGCATTTCTCGGTGGAATGGTTTATGGGATGTTTTTACACAAAAAAGAGCCGGGGATTTGGTCGATCATCATTACTAATCTGCTGTTGTTGCTGCCGATTAGTTTACTGATCGATACTTGGCTGGTTCATATAACATACCATGTAGCTTGGAATGTGCTTTTCTGGAGCCGATTGGGGCGTAACGCCATTGATTTTGTTATTCAAACAATATTGTTATATGTGATATTAAAAGCAATTGATCGAACCGGGTTACGCGACCGATTTGAGAGCCGCTTGAAAAATCAACTTAACAAATAAAATTAACTGAGATTAAAAATAAGAGGACATATAATTGGAAAAAGAAAATGTTTTAAGCTGGTTGAAGAAACAATTGTTTTCCAACTGGAAAGCCTTTGAAATTGGCTACACGATAGTTTTAATCTGCTTGCAAGTTGGGGTGTACGTGATTGCTCCCAACAGTATCATTGGCATGCTTTCCGGAATTTTTGGTGTACTGTGTTTAATTTATGGGATGAAAGGGCGTAAGATTTCTTTTATTTTTGGATTTATTCAGTGTTTGGCAATGACTTATGTTGCTTGGATCAGTCATGCATATGGTTCCTTTGCAATGGATATTATCTATGTTATTTCGCAACCGATCGGCTGGTTTATGTGGGGTCGTGATCAAAAAACACGATCTTTCAATCAGCGGACTCGTAATAGTTTATTTATTGCTTCCTTCATCGCTTGGGGAATTGGCTGGTATGTTTTGGCTCAGTTGCATGGGCAGCTGCCGTACTTTGATTCAATAAATTTTGTGGTAAGTTTAATTGCTCAGGTTCTATACATCTTAAAATTTACGGAAAATTGGGCATTATGGATCGTTGTAAATGGTGCCAATATTATTTATTGGGGAATCTTAGCTGTGCAAGCAATTAATGGAACAACTTCACTAGGTTCTTTGGGAGCTTCATTGTCGCAAGTTGCCCTTCAAGCAGCGCTGCTTTTTAACTCAGCCTATGCAGTAAAAGTCTGGTCGAGCGGTGAGGCAGATAATGAGGGTGGCACTAACGATAAGAATGACAATAATTAATTATGTGATTTGAAACAGCAACTTCAAAATTATTCGAATAAAATAAATGGAACAGCGCAAGTTTTAGTTTGCGTTGTTCCATTTTTTTAATATATACGGTTATTAGTAATTTGGTTAACTGCTGTCTGCCCACTTGAGTCAGTTAACGGAGATTAAAATTGATCGATCAGTAATTGCCGGATTTCAGCTAAACTTGGCTGGCGTGGATTAGCTGGGGTGCATTGGTCGTTATAAACCAAGTCAACTAATTTATCCAGTGATTTTTCAAAGTGTTCTTTAGTAACCCCATTAGCCGATAATTTCGGAGTAACTTCAACGGCAGCCATCAATTTATCGATTTTCTGGCAAAGCTTCTCAACTAATTCTGCATCGTCTTTGCCTTGTAATCCGATGAAACGGGCAACGTCGGCGTAATCTTTTTGTCCACGATAAACTTCATAACGTGGGAAAGGTGTACGTTTAACTTTGCCGGCTACACCGTTGAAACGAATGACATGCTGCATAGCGATCGAAATTGCCAAACCATGCGGTAAGCCGAATTCACCACCGGTTTTATGTGCCAATGAGTGGTTAACACCCAAGAAAGCATTCGCAAAAGCCATTCCAGCTAAGCAAGCGGCATAATGCATATTCTCGCGGGCTTTTTCACCTTCACGAGTTGGGTGCTGCGGATCAAATTTGTATGATTCTGCTAAGTTCTCAAAGACTAACTTAATTGCTTGTAATGACCAAGGCTTGGTAAAGTCAGAGGACATTACAGATACATATGATTCAAGCGCATGTGATAGTGAATCGAGTCCTGACCAGGCAACGGTTCGTTTCGGAACAGTCATTACGAATTCCGGATCAACGATCGCAATTTGTGGTGTTAATTCATAATCGGTCAGCGGATATTTAACATGCGTCTTGTCATCAGTGATAACCGCATACGGCGTTACTTCAGAACCAGTTCCGGAAGTAGTTGGAACAGCTACCAGCTTAGTGTTTAGCTGATGATGGAATTTAACGATTCGTTTCCGAATATCAATAAATTTCTGCTGCAGCCGGGTAAAGAGTTCACTGACTTTTTCATAACTTTCTAAGAAACCAGCGGGCTGGTCAAGCGAGTACTCATAGATGAAGCGGGCGATCTTAGCCGCATCCAAAGCTGAACCACCACCGATAGCAATGATCGTATCTGGTTGGAATTGTGCCATTTGTTTAGCAATTTCGATGGTCTGACCTAAAGTCGGGTCTGGATTAACAGTTCCGTAAATTGAAGTCTTAACCGGATCATCGCGTAAAGCCAATTGATCATAGATTTTATCAACGAAGCCGAATTTTACCATTCCCGGATCGGCAACAATAAAGGCGCGACTAATGTGTTCAACTTGGTCCTGCAGATAAGAAATTGCATTTTTTTCGTAATAAATTTTTTCAGGCAGCCGAACCCATTGCGGCCGGTTACGCCGTTTAGCAACAGTTTTGATATTTAATAAATCTTTAGTTGATAAATTATGCGACAATGAATTCTTCCCCCATGATCCAGTTCCGAGTGTCAGACTTGGGCGCAATGCGTCGGTATAAATATCACCTAAACCGCCAAGTGAATCCGGCTGGTTGACCAAGATTCGGGCAGCTTTGGTCTGATCAGCATATTCATTGATAAATGGATCAGCCTGCGAACCAATTTGAATGGCAGCGTTATGACCGGCACCTTGATAATTAAGCAGGGCGCTGACGATTTTAATGCCGTCTTGCCGATCCTTGGCTTTATAAACTGACAGCAGCGGTGAAAGCTTTTCAGAAGAAAGCTTTTCGCCGATGTTTTTCGGATCAAGTTCAAACAACAAGACATCCTTGCCGGCCGGCAGTTCAACGCCAGCTTGTGCTGCGATCCAAGTAGCCGGTTTACCGGCTACTGGGCCATTAACGCCGTGCCGATCATTGAAAACAAAATCAGCAATTTTTTGATAATCTTTCTTTGGAACAACATAAGCACCTTTAGCCTGCATTTTTTTCAGCCAAGCATTATAAACCGGTGCTTCGACTACCACCGAGTTTTCAGTTGCACAGATCATGCCGTTGTCAAAACGTTTGGACAATAACAGATCTTCGACTGCACGATCCAAGTCAGCAGTGTGATCGACAAAGATAGCGCCGTTTCCAGCTCCGACACCCATGGAAGGATTGCCGGACTTCAAAGCTGCATTAACCATTCCCGGACCGCCGGTAGCTAAGATCGAAGCAATTTTTGGATTGCGAATCAAAGCCGTAGTGTTGTCGAGACTTGGTGTTTCGATCCACTGAACGATGTTTTTCGGGGCACCGGCAGCGACAGCAGCATCATACAAAATCTTCGCAGCGTGAACTGAACATTTTTGCGCTTGCGGATGAAAAGCAAAGATAATTGCATTTCGTGTTTTAAGCGCCATTAAAGTTTTGAACATTGCGGTCGAAGTCGGATTAGTGGTTGGCACGATTCCGGCTAAAACACCAAGAGGAGCAGCAATTTCTACTTGACCGGCAACTTTGTTTTCACTCAGAACACCGACTGTTTTTTCATTTTTGATTAGATTATAAATATTTTCGGTTGCAAAACGGTTTTTGGTATCTTTATCCTCAACCACTCCGCGCTGTGTTTCATCAACTGCCTCATGCGCCAGCATCAAAGCTGCTTCTGAGCCAGCTAGTGCGGCAGATGCGACGATTTTATCGACTTCAGCTTGAGTATAGTTGGCATAAACTTTTTCAGCGATTAAAGCTTTTTCCACCAAACCGCCTGTATAAGCCTCTGCTTGTTCGAACTGCTTTGCTTTTTCTTCAGGTGAAAGAGCTTTTTTAACTTTTCTGGTAACCGCCATAGAATAAGTCCTCCTTATAAATTGTAAATTTGACTTTATTTGTGAAATAAATCACTATTTTTGGTACAACCATATGTTACCGCTTTTAATTGTGAAATACAACACTTTTGCAACATTAAAATGAATTATTTTTTTGCGCAAGAAATCACTTGTATAATAGCAATTACTACTAACTAATAAAAAGTGATTGACAAAAAAGTCCATTATGTTATTATCTTATGTGAATATAATCACAGGATTAGAGGAGCCCTTGAATAATGAAAAAAGTATTATCAATCAATTCAGGCAGTTCATCATTAAAGATCAGTTTGTTTGCAATGCCGCTTGAGAAACGACTGGCAAAAATTATGGTCGATTACTCAGCTGAAGCTAAGCAATTGGTAACGATCAAGTTACCGCAAAAATCGTTGGTTGCTGAACACTATACTGAAAAAGCAACACCGGTCGAGCTGGCACTGAAATTATTGAAAAAATATCAAGTGATCGCTGCTGACCAGGAAATTGCGGCAGTCGGTCATCGAATTGTGGCTGGCGGTGAGTTGTTTCATCAGTCAACTGAAATTACACCGGGGATGCTGCGCAAGCTGGAAAGCATTAATGAATTGGCTCCGCTGCATAATCCAGCAAACGTTGCCGGCATTCGGGATGCACAGCAGCTGTTACCGAATTGTCCGCAAATTGCAGTTTTTGATACAGCTTTCCATACAGATTTACCACCGGAAAATTTTCTATATGCTTTACCGATGGAATATTATCGCAAATATAAAGTCAGAAAGTATGGAGCACACGGGACAAGTCACCGGTTTGTTGCCCAGCAAGCCGCGACAATGTTACACCGGCCGTTGAACGAACTGAAATTGATTACGCTGCATCTGGGTTCCGGGGCTTCAATGACAGCCATTAAAAATGGTAAAAGTTGTGATACTTCAATGGGTTTTTCTCCATTAACGGGATTAATGATGAGTACTCGCAGCGGTGATGTCGATCCATCAATCTTGGTTTATCTATTAAAACATCATGCTTTTGCTAATATGGATGAATGTATGCGGATTTTGAATCAGCGTTCAGGCTTGTTAGGGGTTTCAGAAGCAAGCAGTGATATGCGGGAAATTGAACGCGAAGCTGAAATTGATCCGCAGGCTGCTTTGGCGGTCAAAATGTTTGTTAAACGGATTTGTGATTATATTGGGTCTTATTGGCTAGAGTTGGGAGGAGCTGATGCGCTGGTTTTTACCGGCGGAATTGGTGAAAATGATAGTCACTTGCGCGAATTAGTCAGTCAACGTTTGCAATGTTTGGGAGTAGAATTTCAGTCAGCTCAGAATCAACGACGGGACTTGCCGTTCGATTTTGCTACTGCTGCCAGCCGTGCGCGGTTGCTGGTCATTCCGACTGATGAGGAGTTAATGATCGCCCGGGATGCTTATAAGCTGATAACAGCTAAACAACTGATTTAAAGTGAGGGGATTGGTTAAGCTTTATTGTAAAAGTTTAACTTTTAGTAAAATGACTAGTTATTGCGCGGGTTGCGTGCTAAGCTAGAGGCGTTTTGATAATTCAATTCGTCAAAACTGTACTTACCCCCAAGAAGAAAGTTGCGAATAACTTATTAAAACATGAGCGACGAGCCGGCATAGTAGTTGGTCAACCGCTTACAAAAAAGGCCAAATAGCTGGTTGCTGAATAACAGTAATCGCTGCGTGGTCTTTTTTGCTGCTGAATTTAATTCTGTTTTTTCAAAATCATCTGTGTTGGTTGATCGGCTTTAATAATGGCATGAACATGAATTTCTGGCTGGTCAGCTAATGGTCCTAAATCAAATTCATAGCCATCTTCAATTTTATTGATATCAACTAAGCGTTCTCTTACCAGTTTATGGATGGCAACGGTCACCTGATCATGTGCTTTGGTTTTAGCAACAGCCGCTTTTAAAGTATAGCCGGTTGCTAAATATGATTGGATCAGGCTGATTTTGGCCATGGTAAAATAAGTGTATTTTCGGTGCTGACCATCTTCAGAACATTTGGCGGGCTTAATATAATCACGTTGCTCCCAATAGCGCAATTTACGCTGCGAAACGCCGGTTGCTCGCGAAATATCCCCAATTCCTAGGAGAAAATTGTCTTGTTTCATGATTTCTTTAATACGTAATATAAAATCACGATTGGCTAACGGACTCGTCTCTTTCACTTTTCACCGTTCCTTTGATTTGTTTATTTTTCTGACTCTAATTGTATATTTTTTAACATTTTTGTCAAGTAAGTTGACAAAGAAATGAAATGAGACTATATTAGTTTTCAGACTTGATTTACAAAAATAATTTACTTTGAGAAGGGAAGTATAAACATGGCAAAGGCACTTGATGCAAACGGTAAAGAATATAACCGTGCCTTACTAGTAGCTTTGCTGTTAGTCGGAACTTTTTGTACATTTTTAAATCAGACGATCTTGTCAACTGCTTTTCCAACGTTAATGAAGCATTTTGATATTACAGCTTCAACGGTTCAGTGGCTGACAACTGGTTTTATGATGGTTAACGGGATTATGATCCCGATTAGTGCTTGGCTGACTGGCAGATTTAATTCGAAATTACTTTATGAAATGGCAATGATTACTTTTTTTATTGGAACATTAACTTGTTATTTAGCTCCAAACTTTGGAACTTTATTGATTGGACGTTTGATTCAAGCCCTTGGTGTCGGTGTCACGATGCCGTTACTGCAGACCTTGATGCTGACGATTTTTCCGGCTAATCGGCGTGGAGCCGCGATGGGGCTGGCCGGTTTGGTAATCGGCTTAGCTCCGGCAATCGGTCCGACCTTATCCGGCTGGGTAATTGATCATTATCGCTGGGAAACTTTGTTCGGAATGATTTTACCGATTGTCGGAGTTGTAATTGTAGCCGGCTTCTTCTTTATGCGCAGCTTGTTACCGTTGCGCAATGAAAAACTTGATTGGCTGTCAGCCTTATTGTCAACAATTGGTTTTGGCAGTTTGCTGTACGGCTTTTCGGAAGTCGGGGAAAAAGGTTGGAGCAGTCCGCTGGTTTTAGGATCAATGGTAGTCGGCGTAATCTTTATTGTTTTATTTGGTTATCGCCAGCTGCATTTAAAAAATCCATTTTTGGAACTGCGCGTATTGAAAAATCCAGAATTTTCGATTGCGGCTTTACTGAGTTCATTATCAATGATTGCCATGATCGGTGTCGAAATGGTTTTGCCGCTTTATTTGCAGACAGTTCGTGGTGAATCAGCTTTTCATTCTGGATTAACATTATTACCCGGAGCATTAATGATGGGGATAATGAGCCCAATTACCGGTCAGATTTTTGATCGAATCGGTGCTCGCCGCTTAGCAATTACCGGTTTGTTCCTATTAACAGCAGGTACGATTCCGTTTGCTTTTGTGACTAAAACCACGCCACATGTGTATGTAATAGTCCTCTATGCAATTCGGATGGCGGGGATCGCCATGGCGATGATGCCGATTACTACTTCTGGAATGAACGCTTTGCCGCTACGCTTAATGAGCGATGGGACAGCGGTCAATAATACGATTCGCCAGGTCGCTTCATCAATGGGGACCGCGATTATGATCAGTATCTTGACAAACGTTACTAATGACCAAAAACCAGCTCATCATTTGTTGAGTCAGCAGCCGCTGCAGTATAAAAATAGTGCCTTAGATGCGGTCGTTAATGGTTATCATGCTGCCTTTTGGGTAGCCGTTGTCTTTGGGGCAATTGGTTTAGTTGTGTCGTTTTTCGTCAGTTCACGTGTTCCGCACAGTATTAAATTAGATGAAACAGATACATTAAAGGGGGCTGGTAAATAATGATAATTGTAGCTGTAATCATTGCCGCTTTATTGCTGTTTATCTGCATGACGGCCATTAAGCCGGCCGCTTTGCGAAATACCTTGAGTATACTGTGTGCAATAGCGGTGGTTTTGTCCATGGTACTTATGGTCAGAAATGATCGCGAGCATTTTGGGATGCGCCGTGTTAGCCAGACTCAAAATTATTCACTGGTTTCCAGTGCCGGTTCAACACCGTCAATGTTGTTGTATAAATCAATCGGAACTGCTGGCAAAGAAAAAGCTTATCTTTATAAAACCAGTAATCAACCAAAAAAACTTCAGCATACTAACCCGGATCCTGAAAAATCAGTAGTTAAAGTTGTTCAGCGTAAAAATGCGAAAGCACAGCTTAAAGTTACGACGATTCGCTGGCAGTATCGCAGTCAAGCAGCTAAGTTCTGGTTTGGAATTGCCAACAATAACAATAAGTTGATCAAACGCAAGTATACGTTCAATCTCGGCAATGACTGGTTTGTTTTGAGCACAACTCAAGCTAAGGCTTTGCAAAAGCAGATCAAGCAAAAACAATCGCAAATGCAAGCTGCAGCGAAAACGTATGTAGCTCAGCAGGTAAAGGCTCGTTTAACTGCTGCCATGGCTAAAGATCCAACTATGTCGACCAGCCAACAGCAAGCTTTAAGTCAGCAGTTTGCTAAACAAGCAACTGCAGCTTATCAGCAACAGGCGGTAGCCCAAGCCGTTAAAGAAGTTAAACAACAAACTAAATAAACATTAAAACAAATTGAAAAATGAATTTATTTTTGAAGATGGGGTTGTCGCTCCAGCTTCTTTTTTTATGCCATAAAAAATTGGTACTAGATAGAAGCTGTTTCTATCAGTACCAAGTATATTGTTAATTACTAACTACTTGTTCCAAATGATTGGCAAGTGTTTTTGTCGACCGCCGCTAAACAATTTAACGATAATTAAGCGGAAACGAATTAAAACTATCCGGTGAATATAAGGTCAATGGTTGTTTGGGAGCAGTAACCG
The DNA here is from genome assembly GCF_001435235.1 of Liquorilactobacillus ghanensis DSM 18630. Lineage (GTDB taxonomy): Bacteria > Bacillota > Bacilli > Lactobacillales > Lactobacillaceae > Liquorilactobacillus > Liquorilactobacillus ghanensis. The sequence continues at coordinate 113,706 of NZ_AZGB01000003.1, forward strand.
TTGCGAAAGCTGCCAACAAGACAATATTATATGAAACTTCAACTAAATGCTGATCGATAGCTGAGCTTAAAAGTGTCAGCAGCAAGAAAGCTAATAGACCGTATGATTTTGTTTGGCAAAATTTCCATAACAAGTAGAAGATAATGGTCAAAACAATAATAGTAATGATGACACCAGAGATTACTAATAAACGGATATAAGAAGAATCAACGTAAAAATAATTAGTTGGTACTCTCAAGCCACCATTGCTGTGCTCAGCTACATATTGACCAAACCAGGGAACACCATGTTGATGCAAGGCGATATTTCCCAAGCTTAAGCGACTGGAAAGTAGTCGGTCAAGGATGCGAAACCAGCTGCTATGCGGATCGTAAAAATAGGCCAAACTAACATTTAAGCAGATATAAATTGCGGTTAAAATTGCCAAACCGCGGAATTCTAATTTAGTGATTAGATTTTTAAACCAACTTGGTTTAAACCCGATGAACCAAAGCAGCAGCATCATTAATAAATCCAGTCGGGCATTGGTTAAAGTAAAGATGAGCAGTGTAAACAGTAAGAAAACGACTTTTTCCCAGTTTTTTAATAGTAATTCGCGCCAAGCATAGTAAGCTGCCATCAGATAAAAGCAGCGGGCAGCCAGATCAGTTGGGGTCAAGAAGCCTAATGACAGTCTGGAAATGTGCAGTTGACTGGAACGAGCAACGATCTGTTCCGGAATCATCTGGGTTAGACAAGAAAACAAAATAAAAAAAATCGAGATGGAAACTGTTAATAGATAAGTTTTTAAAATTTTATCGAAATCAACATCAGCAGCACCAATCAGTAATATCGCGTAGTAAAAAATGTTTGAATCTAAAGATTTCTTAGCTAGAAAATAAAAAATGATAATAATACCGGTTACCAGCAGTTTGATTTTAGCTGAAAAGTCGTCCAGGATAATAAATTTGAGCGTAATAATTGCGGCTAGGCATTTAACGAAGAAATAAATTGTCCGCATAGTTAAGACAGTCGGTACAAAATAGCTGAGCTTAATAGTCATTAGACAGATAAAAGCAGCTAGGCAGGCCAAATAAAGATTGCTGCGTTGCTGTTTTATTTGATAAAAAGTCGTCACGGCTTTTTCCTCCAATATTCAATATGTATAAATAAGGTTGTCTGAAATAAATAATATTAACTACTATATTCTAGCATAAAATCAAAAATTATAATTACTTCTATTGTGACCGTAATTTACATTTTGGTAACAACTGTTATACGGTAGTAATGAAAAGAAAGAAATTAGCTGAAAAAGTTTGAAAAAATAATTGCAGCTGACAGCAGTTTAACATTAGTTGAAGATTTATTTTGGGTAAAACAATCATTTATGTTTACAAGTGTAAACATAAACTGCTACAATAAAATCAGCAAGTTATTAATAAATAGTCAGCGTAATGCTAGCAGATCAGGGGGAAAGCTGAATGAAGCACGATAAAGAATCGACGCAACAGCAGGACAATCATGACATGAGCGAGATGGACCACGATCATATGAAAATGGGCGATCATGATATGGGCAAGATGAACCACGATCATATGAAAATGAACGACCACGACATGGGCAAAATGAATCACAGCCAGATGCAAATGAACGACCATGACATGAGCAAGATGCATCATAGTCAGATGCAAATGGGCGATCACGACATGAGCAAGATGGATCACCATAGTCATATGAAAATGAATGACCATGACATGAGTAAGATGGATCATAGCCAGATGCAAATGGACGACCATGATATGGGCAAAATGAATCACGATCATATGAAAATGGACGGTCATGATATGATGATGCACGGTGGTCAAATGATGCATATGGGGAATTTAAAGCAGAAGTTTTGGGTCTCAGTGGTATTAGCACTGCCAGTATTGTTATTGGCTCCGATTATGGGACTGGATCGGGCGGTTTTCAATTTTGGAGACTCTTGGGTGAAAAATCTGCTGATTATTGGATTTGATGCAGCATTGTATTTTTATGGCGGCGCGCCGTTTTTAAAGGGTGCTAAAGCAGAGATTCACAGTAAAGAGCCCGCGATGATGACTTTAATTACGTTGGGAATTTCGGTGGCTTTTTTCTATAGTATTTATGCTTTTATTGCCAACAGCTTTTTTCATCCCACAACGATGGTAATGGATTTTTCTTTTGAATTGGCAACTTTAATTTTAATTATGCTGCTGGGACATTGGATTGAAATGAATGCCATGATGGGAGCTGGCAATGCTTTGCAAAAAATGGCAGCTTTGTTGCCAAAGACGGCGCACGTGATTACAGCCGATGATCAAGTTGTTGAAATGGCAGTTGCACAGTTAAAAGAAGGTCAATTGCTTCAAATCAGAGCTGGCGAAAGTGTTCCGGCCGACGGAGTGATTACAGCCGGAACATCAGCACTTAATGAATCCTTGGTAACTGGCGAAGCCGCCGCCGTTAAGAAAAAAGTTGGTGATCAAGTGATTGGTGGTTCGATCAACAATAATGGAACATTAACCATCAAAATTACTGGTACCGGTGAATCGGGTTATTTGTCCCAAGTTATGAAACTAGTCGCACAGGCTCAGCAAGCTAAGTCCAAGGCCGAGACAACAGCTGACAAAGTTGCCAAGTATCTTTTCTATGCGGCTTTGATTGTCGGAATTTTGGCATTCTTCATTTGGCTGCCGCAAGGGTTGGCGACGGCACTGGCTCGCATGGTAACTGTTTTTGTGATTGCCTGCCCGCATGCTCTGGGAGTGGCAATTCCGCTGGTTGTTGCGCGTTCAACTTCTATTGGGGCTCAAAATGGATTGCTGCTGCGCAATCGGCAGGCAGTCGCTGCCAGTCGACAATTGAGTCATGTATTTTTGGATAAAACCGGGACATTGACTGCTGGTAAATTTACAGTCAACGCGATTTTGCCGGCACAAGGAATTACTGAACAAGAAGTGCTGGCTAAGTTTGCTGCTTTAGAGAGTACATCTTCGCATCCACTGGCACAAGCTATCCTAACAGCTGCGAAGGGAAAAAGCGTCAATTTTGTTCCGGCACAAGCCGTTAAGACACTTCCCGGAATTGGCTTAAGCGGGGAAATTGCTGACAAGAACTATATGATCGCCAGTTTGGCTTATTTAAAAAAACAGCAGCTGGCATTTGATGAAAAAACAGCTCTTGATTTGGCAGCTCACGGCAATTCGATCAGTTTTCTCTTGGATGCTCAGCAACGAGTATTGGGGATGATTGCGGAGGGTGATCAAATCAAAACCGGAGCTTCACAATTGATCAAACAGTTGCAAGCCCAGCAAATTACGCCGGTAATGCTGACTGGAGATAACCAGCAGGCAGCCCAGCAGATCGCACAACAACTGGGAATCAAAGATTTTCATGCTGGCTTGCTGCCAACTGATAAACAGAAAATTATTCGGCAGTATCAAGCCAAAAATCAGCATGTAATGATGGTTGGCGATGGCGTTAATGATGCCCCAAGTTTGGCAGCGGCCGATATTGGCGCAGCAATTGGCGCTGGAACTGATGTTGCACTGGATTCAGCTGATGTAATTCTGGTCAGGTCCGATCCGCGAGATATTTTGAATTTCTTATCATTAGCTAAGCTGACTAATCGTAAAATGATTCAGAATTTATGGTGGGGTGCCGGTTATAATATTGTTGCGTTGCCATTGGCAGCTGGTATCTTGGCTCCAATTGGAATAGTCTTGGACCCGGCCGTTGGTGCCGTAGTAATGGCACTTTCGACAGTAGTAGTAGCTTTGAATGCTATGAGCTTGACTCCTGCAAAAATTAAGCCAACTGCTTAAAAGATTAGCAAAATATAAAAGTTATTATTTTAGAAACAATTTTATTTCAAATAAGCAAAAATTGTTTGCCTTTATTAGAAATTAAAGTTAGAATAAAATACGTGTGGCATAGACAAGAAGCGGGGAAGTGCCCGCTTTTTTATTTACTCTTAAATAACAGCATGTTTTTATTCGGTAATTAATTTATTCATTTTTAAATTAATCATGTTTTTATTAAAATATATTAACAATTAATGACCAATATTTGTGACATTTTTGTTATCAATTGATTATAAAAATGTTATTGTAAGGGAAATTTAGCAGGAAATGAGCGGGTTGGTATGCTATGATAAATGCAACCAAAGAAGACTGCGAGGTGAAAAGATGAAGTTTAAAGTGGCATTAGCTCAAGTTGAATCATTTACAGATGAGGAAGAGAATTTGACAACGGCAGCCAAAATGGCAAAAAAAGCTAAAAAGACTGGGGCACAATTGTTGGTTTTCCCAGAGCTTTTTATGAGTTCTTTACCACCGGATGCCGATTTGACCCAAACTCAGCGACATGTTGAAAGTTTGCATGGACCCTTTGTCAGTGCGATGCGGGAATTAGCTGATCAATGGCAGCTATGGCTGGTTTTCGGTTTTCGCGAACAGAATACTCAAGCAACTGATTCGCGCGTCAGAAATACGGTGGTGGTAGTTGATGACGCTGGGGAAATTCAGGGAGTTTACCATAAAACACATTTGTATGATGCTTTTGGAGCCCAAGAATCACAAACGGTAGCCCCGGGTGATCAGCTGTTTGAACCAATTGCGACACCTTTTGGTCGAATCGGGTTGTTTGTCTGTTATGAGTTGAGATTCCCAGAAATTGCTCGTTATCAAGCTTTGCATGGAGCGGATTTGATCATTGTTCCGGCTGCGTGGTATCAAGGCAAATTAAAGCGCCAGCATTGGCAAACCCTGACGACAGCACGTGCTTTGGAAAATACCGTTTTTGTAGCAGCCTGTGATCAGCCGGCAGCGAATAAATGTATTGGCCGTAGCTTGGTAGTTGATCCGGCAGGAGTCGTCTTAGATCAGGCCGGTGAAAAAGACGAATTATTGGTGGTAACTATTGATCGCGAACGAATTAGTCAAGTACGCCAGATATTACCGACAGCTGATCAACGGCGAACTGAGTTATATTAATTGGCACATATAATAGGTAGAAATTAATTTTGTTTAATGGTTGTTATTTGGTAATTTGAAATCACTTTCTTTATTGCTTTTTGAGAGTTCAGATAATGAGTCTGTATTTATTGAGATTGGGTTTTTCAGCAATATCAGTAAGTACAGGCTTATGATTTTTGGTGATAAGCTTCTATATTACTATGGAATGGTTATAACTAGCCGTTTCGAAATGACATTTCATGTAAAATTAGCTAAATACACAATAATATTATCAACGTAAAAAAATCATAACCATCTATTTAGCAATGGCTATGATTTTTTGTTTGAAAACCAAGTTAAGCTTAGTTTAAATGTTTTTGAATTCTTTTTTAGCCGTTTTGGCATTCCGATTTGGGTCAACAACGGGAGCTTTTTGTTTGGAGAATACAGTAGCAATGAATGGGAAAACAAAAATTGCTGTAGTCGCGATCATCAATGGGTATTTTCCTATCTTTGCACAAAGACCTAAAATTATTCCAATAACTAGGAAGTCACTATCTGAGAAATAAGTTGAACTGAATCCTAAAGTGCCAAACAAACTTAGAGCTATTAATGGTAAGAAACTGGTAATGATGCCATTGATAAATGGTCCAATTAATGCACCTTTTTTGCCACCAGTCGCATTACCAAAAATAGCTGCAATTCCACCACAAAAGAAATGTGTTACCAAACCAGGAATTACGACATTCATATGAAATGCGATTTGTAACAGCATGGATAAGATTCCACCTGCTAAACTAGCCAAGAATCCAGCGATAATAGCATTGCTTGTGCCCTTAAATAACACTGCAAATGGATATCCTGGGACAGCGCTGGGAACAATTTTGTCGCTGAATCCCTTAAAGGCTGGTGATAATTCCTTTAACAAGATATTAACACCCATTACAAGAATCATTATTCCAGCAGAAAAATCAGCAGATTGTAATAATGCCCAAACATAAGGATTGGTCGAAGTAATTGTTCTGATGTATTGTGGGCCGGTTACGATCGTGACTAAATAAAACAAAATAGCCATTACGATCATTACTGAAACATTGCTATCTTGTAAAAATGCAAGTCCCTTGGGAAATTTAATCTCATCAATTGATTTGGCATTCTTTTTAAATAATCCACCAACTTTTGAAGACAGCCAGTAGCCGATCGTCCCAAAATGAGCGAAACTCATATCATCTCTGCCGGTGATTTTTTTCATCGCGGGATGAGCTATGGCAGGGAAGATGCATAAGATTGAGCCCAAGGCGATCGAACCAAATAAAATTGTTTCCCAAAAGTTCATCCCTGACAAAATCATTGCCGGAGTTACACAGCATGCCATATAGAATGCATGATCACTTGAAAGAAAGATGTATTTATATTTGGTAAATCTTGCAATAACAATATTCAAGATCAGGGCAATAACAAAGATAAAGGTTGCTTGTGAACCAAATTTTGCAATTGTAACAGCAATTGAAGCTTCGTTACTTGGAATTAAGCCATGCATATTAAAAGCTTTTTGGAATAATTTTCCAAAATTACTAAGTGCTCCTGAAATCGTTGTTGCACCAACTAAAAGAATTATAAATCCTAAAAATGCATTTATGGTTCCGCTAATAATCTCGGTAAAAGATTTTTTAAGAGCTATTAACCCAACAAGGACAACAAGAGCAGCTATTATTGCTGGTTGACTAAAAAAGTCTATCAAAAACCCCATATTATGTTCCCCCCTTAGAGAATTTTTGCTGTTTAAGCTTTTTGACTAGAGCCAAATACGCGTAATCTTTGTCTGATTTCTTTTTCGACTAATTCTTTCTCCCAAATGCTGACATCAGAAATAAATAGTTGCTTGTTACTGCTTTCTTTTTCAAGTTTTTCTTTTACGGCAAGGGCAACCCGGTGTACCATTTCTGAATAATAATTTATCTTACAAATACCATTTTCGACTGATTTTCGATATTCTTCGTCAGCTAAACATTCTGACAAAACGATGTTATTAGTGGATGATTCAAAATTTAATAAGCATCAAATATATTTGAGTGCTCCAATGAAAAAAATAGACTACATCGTAAGCAATCAAAAGTTGCCGCAAGCAATTCAAAACAGCGTATTAACAAATGATATCAATACGGACATGAAGGCAGTTCGATCTTCATTTTAATAATGCGATTATATAATGAGTCGAAGCCTAAAAAATAATAGGGGGACATAAAAAACCAGCGCTTTCAAACGCTGGCAAAATAAATAAGAGCTTGTAAAATAAATATTAAAAAAATTATTTGATGAATGATTTTTATTCCACTATTATACTCAAATGTTAAGTATGTAGTTGTTTGAAAGTTTCATCTAATAAATCCTCTAACCGTTCCAAAGTCTGCAAGGTAGGGCGCGAGTCCAGCAAAAACCGCAGTTGGTAAATGAAGATGTCATAAAATTCACCTAATTGATCGCGATCAATTATATTGGTTTCAACAGTAAGTCTGCGCAGCCATGACAAATCTTCATTGATGGTTTGGGATAGAAGAAGATAATCTACATGATGGTGATTAACAAATTCAATATCCTGCCGAATTCGTGCTGCAAGGTTTTGCAGTGGATCACCCTTTTGAAAATGATTTGTCATCTTTTGACACCTCCAGTGGATATATTTTATCACGTTTAATCCACTTTGGGTGAAAAAAAGTATTGAAAATCTAAAATCTTATGCTGTGCATGAATTACGCAAAAGTAATTATAGTAGCAGATATAAAACAGAATTATAATGACGATGGCAAATTTAATTGAAAATTTCAAGCTCAGGCAATAATTGTATATAATCTTTTAAATGCTTTAAAAATGAATACGGGTAAAAAAGTGAACGTAATAAAAATACAATTACCAATGAAAGCTGATAATAAAAATTGAAGCTGGGTGAAACGCTTTAATCACGTGAAAATTTAAGCTGAAATATGCTAAAATAGTTTACAAGGGGGTCAAATGTCAATGGGTAAGTATGAATTTATTATTAATTTAATAGATTATGATTTATTTACAGATTCTAACCAGCGTCAAGTATTAAAGAAGAATCGGTTGACGCAACAACAAACAGAGTATCGTTTGCCCGCTAAGGATTTTATTGAATTATTGGATGAGCTTAATCGTTATCATCGCAGCCGAAATCAGCAGACTTTTTGGAAGATGATCGAGAAAAAGTATCTGAATTTGGGAAATCAAATTATCAGATGATCAGATGATCAGGTGACCATTTATATTACAACTTAGTTACATCATACTCAATTTGAACTATTATCGAACTACATATGTTAAATTTAACTTAAGACTCAATTTTTAAATTGAGTATCCTAAATTAGGAGGCAGCTAATCATTATGCAGGATTTTTACGAACGAAAAAACCGTTATAAAATGTATAAAGCAGGGAAATTCTGGACGGTTGGTTTGATCACGACAATGTCACTATTCGTTGGATTGCAGATTAAACCAGTTCAAACCCTAGCAGCTGGAACCAAGGCTGCTTCAAGTAGTCAAGACTCAAGTGAAAGTAATTCAGCTAATAATAGTAGTTTAAAAATTACGACAGCAGCGGCAGATAAAGCCAGCTCAGCAACCAGCTCATCGGTAGCAGCAGACAGTGAAACTTCAAGCAGTGAGCAGCAAGTTTCGAACAGTTCTAGTTCTAATGCTGAAACTGCGACTAGTCAAGCTGACAAAACAAGTACAGCAGTAACCAAAGCAGCAGATGTTAAGACTGCTGACAGTAGTTCGGCAGCGGATAGCAGCTCAACAGCGACTAAGACTGCGGATAGTACAACGGCATCAAGTACAACAGTAGCTGAAACAGTAAGTTCAGCAGCTAGCTCTAGCTCAACCAATGCTGACAGCAGTTCATCAGCTGCAACCGATGCATCATCAACAAGTACAGCGCCTGCTAAAGCGGCAAGTTCAGCATCGACCAGCAGCTCGGATTCAACTAAAGTTGCTGATAGTAGCAGTTCGACAGTTGCTAAAACTACAGATAGTACAACAGCACCAAGTACAAGTGCAGCTGACAGTAGCTCAACTGCGGCAACTGATCCGACTGCAGAAAGCAGTAGTACAGCAACTAAAGCAGCAGATAGCACAACGGCATCAAGCACAAGTGCAACTGACAGTAGCTCAACTAAAGCAGCTGATAGTTCAACGTCAAGTACAACGGCCGCTAATAGCAGTTCAACTGACCAACCGGCAATAAGTACAATGTCGGCTGATACACCAGCTGAGAGCGATTCGGCTTCGACTAAGGCTGATGAAAGTAGCAGCTCAACTTCGACCAAAGCAACTGATAGTTCGACAGCATCAAGTACAAGTGCGGCAGACAGCAGTTCGACCAAAGCGGCAGATAGTAGCTCAGCTTCGACCAAAGCAGCTGATAGTTCGACAACAGCTAAAGCAGCAAGCAGTTCAAGTACAGCTGCAACTAATACAACCGTCAAAACAACTGTATTAAGTGCAACAACGGCTAAAACTACAGCAGCAACAAGCAGCAGTTCAACTACGGCAACAACGACAACTGATCCAACTGCTGAATTACAAGCAGCAATTGCAAAAATTGAGCAGGAAAACTCAGCTGAATATAGCAGCAAAGTTTCGAATTTCTTAAATGGGATTATTGAAGGCGCAATTGAAAGCTGGACGAAATATAAGATTTTGCCATCATTGACAGCAGCCCAAGCTATTTTAGAAAGTGGCTGGGGTACTTCATCATTGGCTAGCAACTATCATAATTTATTCGGAATTAAAGCTGACAGTTCTTGGACAGGCAAGTCCGTAATGTTTCCAACATCAGAATATTATAGTGGCTCTTACCATACGGTCTATGCTGCTTTCCGCGCTTACGATAACAATAATGAAAGCATTGTTGATCATGCAGAATTTTTGTTGGATAATTCACGTTACAGTAATTTGATTGGTCAGACAAATGCTAATACAGCTACTCAATTGATTTCACAAGATGGCTATGCAACTGATCCTAATTATAGTTCAAGCTTGATGTCAATAATTAACGAGTATGGTTTGACAGCATGGGATAGTCTGGCCTTTAAGTATACCGGAACCGATATTGATTTGAATGATAGTACCGGTGATAATACTGGCGGTTCATCGACTTCAAATGGCGGAACCACATATTATACGGTTAAATCCGGTGATACTTTGACTAAAATCGCTGTAAATTACAGTACAACAGTTCCAAAGATCGTTTCGTTAAATAATATCAGCAATCCGAACGTAATTTATGTTGGTCAAGTTTTGAAGGTATTGGGAAGCACCAGTTCCAGCAGCAGCAGTTCAAATAGTTCAACTACGGCAACAACTTACACAGTTAAATCTGGTGACACGCTGTCTGGCATTGCTACCACGCATGCAACGACGGTCAACAATATCGTTACGCTGAATAATATCAGCAACCCGAACGTGATTTACGTTGGTCAGGTCTTGAAATTAAGCCAAGCAGCAGCGAGTGGTACTGCAAGTACTGGTTCGAGCAGCAGCTCAACGGCAGCAACATATACGGTCAAGTCGGGCGATACTTTGTACGGCATTGCTACCACACATAGCACAACGGTAGCAAATATTGTTTCCTTGAATAATCTCAGCAATCCAAATTTGATTTATGTTGGTCAGGTTTTGAAATTAAGTCAAGCAACAGCGAGTGGTACTGCAAGTACTGGTTCGAGCAGCAGCTCAACGGCAGCAACTTACACAGTCAAGTCGGGTGACACCCTGTACGGGATTGCTACCGATCATGGAACAACGGTAGCAAATATTGTTTCCTTGAATAATCTCAGCAATCCGAACGTAATTTATGTTGGACAAGTGCTGAAATTAAGCCAGGCAGCAACCAGTGGTACCGCCAGCACCGGTTCAAGCAGCACATCAAGTAGTGCGGCTAGCTATACGGTTAAATCCGGCGATACTTTGTACGGCATTGCCACCAGCCATGGAACAACGGTAGCAAATATCGTTTCCTTGAATAACCTTAGCAATCCGAACGTAATTTATGTTGGACAAGTGCTGAAATTAAGCGGTGCAGCCAGCAGCACGGCAAGCACGAGTTCAAGCACAAACAGTACGTCAAGCAGTGCAGCCAGTTATACAGTTAAGTCCGGTGATACCTTATATGGGATCGCAGCAACTCATGGGACAACGGTAGCAAATATTGTTTCGCTGAATAAGATCAGTGATCCGGATGATATTTATGTTGGTCAAGTATTGAAATTAAACGGTACTGCTAGTCAGACAACAACGACCAGCACCAGCACAAAATCGACCAGTTCGACAGCTAACGGCAGCTATACTATCAAGTCCGGCGATACATTATCGGAGATTGCCAGCAAATACGGTCTAAGTGTCAGTCAATTAGCAGCTTTGAATAATATCAGCGATCCAAATGAGATTGTAGTTGGTCAGGTCTTGAAGTTGAGCGGCAGTACTTCATCCAGCAGCCAAACTTCGACTAAAACGACAACTCAAAGCAGCTCGGGCTCGTATACCATTAAATCTGGTGATACCTTGTATGAAATTGCCAAGGATCATGGGATGACAGTTAGCCAATTGGCGGCTTTGAATAACATCAGCAATGCAAATCAGATTTATGTTGGTCAGACTTTAAAATTTTAATTTAGCTGTTTAACGAGAACTAACTAATAAGCGGGACTGTGACAAAGCAAATGTTTGTCATAGTCCCGTTTGCTATTAAATACTAAACTTTAAAATTCCACTTTCTTGAAATAGAATAAATTATTTGGGTAAAAAAATAGGAAATTGGTTTTTTGTTAATTAGATTCGTAGTTTTAGTAGTTGGAAAAAACTAATCAGCAGACCACTAGCAGCGTAAACTAATAAAGCTGGACTAGCATTAAGGATACCAAAAGGAATGGAGATTAGGCTGATGCAGAGAAGAAAAAGGCAAAGGCTGCGAAAAAAATAAGAATTAAATTGGTGACTTGTTAGCAGAAAAAGACCCGTTATGATTTGTGTCAGAGTTAACAAAATAATACTGGAAATCGTTGAAATATCAGTGATTGGCTTAATAAAATCAGTATGAAAAGCCGATAGCAAACCAATCCAGATCAAACTGGATAGGGTTAACCAGAAGCCGCTGAATCGTTGCATAAAATCACCTCAATAAGTTGAATTTAAGTAACATTTTAGCAACCGATTATTAATATTTAATGAATTTTTGGTAAACTAAGTTTTACATTTTGTTGATCATGAGTACTTAATAAACGAAATATCTAAGTGAAGGAAGACAAGATGAGTAAAAGAAAAAAACAACGAAAAACGCCGCAAATAACCGCTAGTTTGGCAGCTTTACTGATTTTAGCGGTTATTTGGCTGGTAGGCGGTACGGATTCGTTGCTTAAATCGTTTGCTGCTCAACCGCTGCAAACAGTCAATCAATTACTGCAACAATCGCCAAAACAACAGCAGTCGTCCCAACAGCCGGCTGAGAAGCTGCAGCAAAGCAATCTGGCACAGTTGACCTATGTTTCGGGTAAATCAGCTGTTGTGGAAGTAAATGGCGGTAAGAGCACGTTAAAGTCGTCTGATTGGCAGACGAATCAAGTCGAGTATCATAATCTTGACAGCCTTAACCGGACTTCCGGCGCGAATGTTGCTTATCTGGAACCACGTAATCTGGCTAATGACAGTTTACGGGTTCGACAATATGTGCAGCCAACGGGGTGGCATCAGAAGTTTTTAAACCGGGAGCCGATTGTTAATCGCGGGCATTTGATTGCCTACTCGTTGTCTAAGGGAATTGCCCAAAATGGCAGCTATGATCCAACTCTTCCCAGCGGAGATCAGAATAATCCCAAGAATTTATTCACGCAGACAGCCTTTGCCAATCAAAAGCTGCAGACGATCTATGAAGCAAAGGTTCGGGAAGCACTGCGTTCCGGTCAAAAGGTTATTTATGCTGCCCAGGCAATTTTTCGCAGTAATGAATTGATGGCGCGCGGAGTACGCCTACAGGCGATCTCACTTGACGGATCATTGAACTTTAATGTTTATATTTATAACGTACAGCCGGGCGTTGAATTTGATTATGCTACCGGTCGTTCAACGATCAACCGTCAGCTGCAGGTACCAGAGCCGACAAGATGAGTCATAACATACAATAAGTGGCGCGGACAAGTTAGTCTGCGTCACTTATTGTGTTCTTAACTGGTTTTAATTAAAGCTGTTCACTGAGTTGCTTAAGCTTAGCTACGACACCCTCCTTCCAACGATAGACTGTTGGCCGGGTAACACCGCAAAGGCGGGCAATCTCAGTTATATTTTTGCTTTGCAGCCGGTAGGCAAGGTAGAGCTGTTCTTTGGCCGTGCACATTTGCCAAAGCTGCTTAGCATACTCACCGACCAGCAGATTATCAGCAAAGGCTGCTGCCTGCGGATCGGGTGCTTCAAGCGGCTGGTTATCTTGGTTCGGGTCATCTTGTTCCAAACTCAAAGCCGTAATTTTTTTGGTTTGCTGGGAACGTAAAATATCCAGCAACCGCCACCTGATCCGGCTGAAATAGTAGTTTTGTCGTTTCTTGTACGATAAATACGGCAGCTTTTTAGCGCTTTGGCGGGCTTCCAGTAAGATCAAAGCTCCTTCTTGCAATAAGTCTTCATAGTCGGAACGAGCCGGTGAAATACCCAGCGATTTGATCACACCGCGTAATAATCTGTAATCGGCGGCAGAGAATTTGGCTGATTGATAATTTGGTGCTGGCTGGTGGTGTCGTTTGTCTGCTGACATAGAATTTACTCCTTTAATTTAGGTGTTTCTTGGCCAAGAACAACTCTAAGTTAACCAATAATTATGGAACCGCCAACATAGAAATATTAATTAAATTTGCTATAACTAAAAAAGCCGTTGCAAAAAAATTAGATTTAATTTATTCTAATATATAGGGAATTATTAATAATAATTCTTAGAAAGCTGGTCAATGTTCCAAAAAAACATTAAAGGGGTTTAGAGATGAAAGAAATCACCTCAAAAGATTTAACCCAGTGGCTGTTTGAAAGAGCTAACTTTGATCCTAAAGCTGGGATCAATCGCAATGATACGCTGCTGCTGCTTGATTGCCGGGGACTAAAATCAAGTAAATGCAAGTCGTTATTAGTAGACCGCCACCATGGTGTAATCAGCAGTCCCAAGGAAACAAAACGTTTGCTGAATGAATGGTTCAAGCAGCAAACAATCGGATTATTATTGCTGCGGGCAATGCAAAAACTGATTCTGCAAAAGGATCGGGTTCAATCATTAGCAATTGTTCATGGCAATGCAATGTTTGTTCCGCTCAGTGGGGCTACCCAACATTCAACTAGTTGGGTGGCAATGCATAATTTAGCAAGCCAAGTTTATTTTCCGGCTGATCGGCAAACATTGCGTTTGAATTTTAAAGAAAACAAACTGGATTTACCATTGATCGAGATCAAGGCTAATCAGAGTGTTTTCAAAAAGCAGTACCAGATCGCCCAAAAGATGATGCTGTTGCAGTACCAGCTGGCACACTGCTTGGCAGCAGAGTTCCGGATCGAGGAAGATAGTTTTTTGTTTCGCAGATGTCTGGAATCAGTTCACGAATTTAATTGCTATCATCCGCAAAAATTCTTGGAACTTTATCATCTCGAATTACTGGATAGCTTTTCCAAAGAATGTTGGGATGAAAAAATGTCTAACGAACAGCTTATCCGCCGTTACAAAGAAGTTACCAGCAAGTATGATTTGTTTTAAGCAGTTGACCATATAAAACCAAGGAGGACACCAATCATGCCCGAAGAAACTAAAATAAAATTTTTAGACGAGAAAACTGTTAACGAATTACATCAAAAGAACCGGATCGATTTACCACGGATGGAGTTGCAGGATAATAAAGAACAACTGACAACTGACTTGGTAATGACTTACGAGAATCCACTTTGGCGAGACATTATGTATGCACAGCTTTACCGGCAGTCGGCTGCCTTAAGCTTCATGGCGGACGGCAAGGAATATGCCATGTTGGAGTTCCAAGAGCCATCAGACGACGAAGCTGACAAATTAATTGCCAGCTGTCATGAAGTTCATGAGTATATCGGTCAATTGGAATTTAACTTGAAACTGGATCACTTGCCGGTCAGAAGTGTTTGGGATGTTACTGAAGACGAAGAAGCAGCTGATGGTCTGGTTGAAAAAGAGCGTGTTTATTCACTGATGCGCTATAAGCGTAAAATCAAACGCAATCTCAGACGGCAAAAAGATCTAGTGATCGTCGGTTTTAAAGCGTATCGTTCTGGGAGATTGCTGGAACACGTGGATCAGTTGAGCAGCCAATTTGATAACAATGAGCTGCTGGCACGATATACGGAGTGGTTAAATACTGATGAATAATTTAAGCAACAACAGTAATGATTTATAAAAACAACAAAAGAATTATGAATAAAGCATAAACAGTTTTTCTAGAAAGCACCGCCAAAAAGATTTGGCGGTGTTTTTTGTTACCCAAAAAGAAGGTAAGTTAATATATCAAAATATTCTCGTCGACATTTATAGCGATTTCTAGCAATTTTCATCGAAAATGGATAGGAACGTAAACAAATTATTATTAATTTTACACTTTCTTAATGTATTTAAAAATTACTGTGTAAATTAAAAGTGAATTATAATATTTAAAATCAGATAAATACAGTGTATAATAAATCCATGACTGATTTCTGTAGAAAATTTCTGTGAGAAATAGCAGGGGGATAGAGGATGTTAAGGTACGGAATTCGTGAAAGACGGGCTTTTCTAGATCAAGCGGCAATTGATCATCGTTATATCTATCATGCACTTAAACGTTTGGAAGATGTAATTTTAAGTGTAGGCGGACTGATTCTTTTATCGCCGTTGCTGATTGGGGTCGCAATTGCCATCAAAATTGATGACAAAGGTCCAGTTTTCTATCGACAAGAACGAGTCGGACATCGTGGAAAACGATTCATGATGTTTAAGTTTCGTTCAATGTGTGTTGATGCAGAAGAAAAGCTTAAAGAACTACAAAAATATAATGAAGTTGAAGGAGCAATGTTTAAAATCAAGCAAGATCCCCGAGTAACCAGAATTGGACGTTTTATCCGCCGCTACAGTATTGATGAATTACCACAACTATTCAACGTGCTGGCTGGTGACATGAGTCTAGTTGGGCCGCGACCACCGCTGCCGCGTGAATTAAAGGAGTATACCGAGTATGATAAACAGCGGTTATACGTAATCCCTGGCTGTACGGGATTATGGCAAGTCAGTGGTAGAAATGATGTCGGTTTCCACGAAATGGTGGAACTTGATTTAAAGTATATCCGCAAGAGTGGCTTTCTATATGATTTAGGTATTATGTTAAAAACAATTAAAATTATGGTGTTCCCAAATGGGGCATATTAGAAGAGGTTGTAAGAATTTAAACTTGAAAGCAAGTTTGGATGCAAGGTTGACTTATGAAGATGCAGATTATGTAGTGATTGCATCTCCGACAAACTACGATAGCGAAAAAAATTATTTTGATACATCAGCTGTTGAAGCTGTAATTAAATTGGTTAACCAGTATAATTCGTAAGTTTACATGATCATCAAGTCAATAATTTCAGTTGGTTATACCAAGAATGATTCGTGAAAAAATGAATTCTGATAAGATTTTATTCAGTTCAGAATTCTTAAGAGAAGGACATGCACTGTATGATAATCTTTATCTGTCAAGAATCGTAGTCGGTACTGATAAAAATGATTCGGCTTTGGTACAAGCAGCTGAAACTTTTGCTGGTTTGTTGCAAGAAGATGCAATTGATACTTTGATAATGGGATTTACCGAAGTAGAAGCAGTTAAATTATTCACTAATACTTACTTAGCATTGCGTGTCAGCTACTTTAATGAGTTGGATATTATGCTAAAAGCAAGGGATTAAACACTAAACAAATTATTGACGGTGTTTGTTTGGATACAAGAATTGGCAAACAGGACAATAATCCGTCTTTTGGTTATGGAGGATACTGTTTACCAAAGGATACAAAGCAATTGTTAGCTAACTATCAAGATGTCCCACAGAATTTGATTGAAGCAATTGTAAAATCAAATGATACCCGAAAAGATTTTATTGCTGATTGGGTTTTACAAAAAGCTGGTTATTATAGTTATGGAGAGAATAATCAATTCAATCCAGTAGAGGAAAAAAATCACTGTTGGTGTCTATTATTTAACAATGAAATCAAATAGTGATAATTTTCGACAAAGCAGTATTCAAGGCGTAATGAATCATTTGAATGTTAAGGGGAAGGTGTACAGGTAATTATTTATGAACCAACTTTGAAAAATGGACAGTCTTTTTTGGCAGTGAAGTTGTTAATGATATCTGCCGATTTAAAAAAGAAAGTAATATTATTTTAGTAAATAGAAATAATTCAGTTTTGGAAGAGGTACGCAATAAAGTTTATATGCGAGATGTTTTTAGAAATAATTAGTAATTTGATTGGAGAGTTTTTGTGTGAAAGATGTATTCATAGTTGGATCAAAAGGGATACCGGCAAAATATGGTGGTTTTGAAACATTTGTTGATAATTTAGTTTCTCGTCAAGTCAATAGAGATATTAAATATCATGTTGCATGCATGACATTTAATAAAAAAGTTAGACAGTATGATTATAATGGAGCTGATTGTCAGGAAATTAGTGTTCCTAATGTTGGCGGGGCAAAAGCAATTATTTATGATTTAAAGGCTTTAAATTGGTCTTTGAAAGAAATTAAAGAAAATAAATTGCAAAATGGAATTGTCTATATTTTGGCATGTAGAATAGGTCCATTTTTACATAACTATATTGACAAATTTCATAAGTATGGATTTAAAGTTTGGGTTAATCCAGACGGTCATGAATGGAAAAGGGCAAAGTGGTCTAAACCCGTTCGACAGTATTGGAAGTATTCAGAGCGTTTAATGGTAAAAAATGCTGATTTCTTGATATGTGATAGTAGAACAATTGAAAAATATATTCATGATGAATATAGCAAATATAATCCACAGACTACATTTATTGCATATGGTGCTGATATTACAAAATCCAGTTTATCAAAAGAAAATAAGAATGTGCAGAATTGGTACAAGAAGTTTGGTATTATTTTAGACGATTATTTTCTAATAGTTGGTCGATTTGTTCCAGAAAATAATTTTGAAACAATGATTAGAGAATTTATGAGTAGCAATGTTAAAAATGATTTAGTTATCATCACAAATGTTGAAAAAAATAAATTTTATGACGAATTAAAAGAAAAGACTCATTTTGATAAAGATTCGCGAATAAAATTCGTTGGAACCGTTTATGATCAACAATTATTAAAGTTTATTAGAGAGCATGCTTTAGCATATATTCATGGTCATTCAGTTGGTGGAACGAACCCATCACTTCTGGAAGCTTTGGCAAGCACTAAAGTAAATTTATTGTATAATGTGGGATTCAATCAAGAAGTTGCAAGGGATACTTCTTTATATTGGGATAAAGTTAAAGGAAGTTTGAAAAATATTCTGGAAATCACAGTTAAATTTACAGAAAAGGAAATTTCGGAATATGATCAGAGTTCTGAACATCAAGTTATAGATTATTATTCTTGGAAAAAAATTATAAACGATTATGAATTTACTATTATGGGTAAGAAATGATGAAAAATATATTATATTTACATGCCGGAGCAGAAATGTATGGTGCTGATAAGATTCTTTTAGAACTTGTCACGGGATTAGATAAAACAAAGTTTAATCCGATTGTTATTTTACCAAATGAAGGTATTTTAAAGGAAAAGTTGCAGAAAAAGGGAATAAATACGTATGTTATAAATTATCCGATATTACGTCGGAAATATTTTAATTTAAAAGGCATTATTAATTATAGTGTTGATTATTTTAAATATTCTAGAAGGATAATCGATTTTTTGAATAAAAGAAAATTAAAAATAGATATTATTCATGTTAATACGACAGCTGTTCTTGAGGGAATATATTTAAAGAAAAAATTAAATACCAAATTACTTTGGCATGTTCATGAAATTATAATTAATCCTAAATTTGTTTTTAAAACTATTAGTTGGTTAATTGGGAAGTACGCTGATAAATGTGTAGTTGTTTCAAAGGCTGTAAAAATCCATTTACTTAAATCTAATAATATAGAATCTGGTAAAATTGAAATTATTTATAATGGTGTTGATTCCAATAAATTTAGTTCAAATGTTGAAAATCGTTATCTTTTTAAAGAGCTAAATATTCCGAGAAATTCAATCAGGGTTGGTGTAATAGGGCGGATTAATGCATGGAAAGGACAAGATGATTTTCTAGATGCTGCTATTCCTTTGTTAGATATACATCCTACCCTATATCTCTTTATTATTGGTAGTGCCTTTTCAGGACAAGAGTGGAGAGTGTCTGCTTTAAAAAAGAGAATTAAAAAGGAGCAGAATAATTCTCGTATTATTTATTTGCCATTTCGAGAAGATGTTGCAGCGATTCAAAATTTCTTAAATTTATTAGTGTTACCAAGCATTAATCCAGATCCATTACCTACTGTAGTTTTAGAAGCAATGGCTTGTGGGAAACCCGTTGTTGGATATGCCCACGGAGGTGTTACAGAGATGGTAAGTGATAATTATAATGGACTTTTGGCGGAACCAAGAGATACAGTAGATTTAAGACTTAAAATAAGTAGTATAATATCCTCGCCACAAAAAATTGCAAAATTAGGAATTAATTCAAAAAAAAGACAGTTAAAATACTTTTCTGTTGAATCACTTATAATGAATTTTGAATCAATATATGACCGTATTTAATAATTAACTACAATATGTTTTTTATTTAAACAATTGTAATAATCTATAAGGAAGTAAATTAATGAATAAGCAAGCTTTTTTAATTATGGCTGATTCGAATGCTGAACAATTAAAAACTTTAATAATGTTATTGGATAGTAAGTTCGTAGACATTTATGTACATATTGATAAAAAATCAAAAATTAATACAAAACTATTTAATGGTATCACTAAGCAAAGCAAAGTCTTTTTTGTACCCAGAATGGATGTTTTTTGGGGAGGACTTAGTATGATTAAATGTGAATATGGACTGTTTAAGTATGCGTTAAAAAATGGAACGTATAGTTATTTTCATCTTATTTCTGGAAAAGATATTCCATTAAGATCTGTTGATGAAATATATAATTTCTTTGAATCCCATTTAAATCAAGAGTTTGTAGCATTTGAAACGGTACAAAACTTTCAACATGCGAGAGCGACTGAAAGAGTATCTTTTTATCATTTTATGCCTGAAATGTCTTTTAAAAGTTCCAAAAAATGGGTAAGCATTAATTTTTGGAAAATTTATAGAAAATTTGAATCCGATTTACAGAGAATTCTGAAAATTGATCTTTTTAGTAAGTACAAGTTGGATTTAAAGTATGGTAGTCAGTGGGTAAGCGTTGATACTGAATTTTTAGAGTACTTGATAAGCAAGGAAGAATTTGTTTATAAAATCTTTAAAAACGCAGTGTTGTCTGATGAACTGTTTATTCAAACAATTTTGTACAATAATGATTATTTTCGGAAAAAACTATTTTATTTTAATAATACCTTAGAATACTCAAATTTAAGGTATATAGATTGGAATAGAGGAAGACCCTATATTTGGAGAATTGATGATAAAGAAAAACTTATTGATGCTTCGAAAAGAGGATTTATGTTTGCTAGAAAATTTGATACTAAAGTCGATAAAAATATTATTTGTTTCTTATCAAAACGAGAAAGCAGTTGGAAAAATTAAATGGAAAAACTTATTATTATTATTGTGACTTATAACCCTAAGATTAATGATTTTGTTAATAATTTAAATGTGTTTATAGGGTCGGAATATAATATTGTAATTGTGGACAATGGCTCCTCTAATATTGGTATTATTGAAAAAAGTATTAATAAAGTTAATTTAAATGATAATGTCCATCTAATTAAACTAAAAAAGAATTACGGCATAGGCTATGCTCAAAACAAAGCAATAGAAGTATTTAGAAATTTTGATTATTATATTTTTTTTGATCAGGACAGTAATATGGAAAGTAAAAATCTAAACAAACTTTTAGATACGTTTAAAAAAATTGAGTTAGAAGATCATGATATAGTTGCTGTAGGTCCAATTCAAGATGTAGATACAGATGAAAAAGAATATTTTAAAGTGTCTAAACTTATAAGTTCTGGTATGTTGATTTCCAAAAAAGCCTTTTGTGAAATTGGTCAGTTTAAGAGTGAATTTTTTATAGACTTTATAGATTACGAGTGGTGCTGGCGAGCATTGAGTATGGGTAGAAATTTATACAAAGCTAATATACACTTCAATCATGAGACTAACGGAGTGAATAGAAAGTTTGGACATACTATTGATCCAGATTTTAGATTGTTTTATATTTACAGGAATGCTACATATATTATACTTTATGAAAATGTAATTTCCTTGGAAAAGTTGAGATTAATTTTTAGGTTGGGTGCCAAATTTTTATTTCAAATATTATTAAAAAATTCATTCTATAGAATGAAGATATGTTTGGAAGGTATACATAAAGGTATGATGAAGAGTTTTAATAACTAATCTTGTAAGAAGTATTTTATACAAAAAAGGGGTGATTTTATAATGTATATTTTCGAGCTTGCTTCTATCCTTTTTAGTGGATTTCTATATGAAATAAAATTTCTAAGTAAAAAAATATTTCTTTTTGTTTCTTTTTTTCTTTTGTTTATTGTTCAAGCATTGAGAGCAGGAACAGTTGGAACTGATACTCAGTTTTATTTAAATACGTATGATGTTTCAAAATTTCTTAGCTTTTCCTATATCATTCATTCATTCCCTAGGATGACTATATATGGGCATTATGGTTTAGTTGAAAATGGATATGTTTTAATCAATAAGGTTTTGAGTTGTTTTTTTAATTCTAATCAAACCATACTTATATTTTCTTCCTTAATAATATGTTTAAACTTTGCTCATTTTATTGATCTACATTGTAAAGATGTTTTTATAGCAACACTAATCTTTGCTTGTAGTGGTTTGTATATGAATTCTTTTAATCTAGTAAGACAATTTTTGGCAATGTCAATTTGCATTAATGCTTATAATTTCTTTAAAAATGAAAAATATGTCAAGGGATCATTAATAATTTTGTTGGCATATTTTATTCACGAGTCAAGTGCAATTTTCTTTTTCATTATGATTATGTATGCTTTTATGAGGAAGACTTCTCTTAAGATGGACTATTTGTTGATGGCTTTTCCTTTATTTTTTTCTTTTATTATTCGTGTGGTTGCTATCATCTTGCCACAATATACTGGTTATACAGAAAATCACTTATTTGAAGTGACCATTCATGGAATTGTTCTGTTGTGGGTGTTTGAATTTATTATAATTATTTTAGCAACTGATAAGAAAGATAAACATACATTGTTCTTGATTTTTTGTTGGATGTCATATGTGATTCTTCAATTTCTTAGTCTAAATGTAACAGGTATGTATCGAGTTTCATTTTGGTTTTTAATTTTTTCGATGGAATTAATGTCTAATGTTCCTCATGAATTGAATAATAATAATAAATCTATACTTTTCAAAATTATATATTCAATTGTGTTATCTTTGGCTTTCTTAAGCTTTTCTACAAGCCCATCATTATTATATTCTTTTTTTTGGAAATGAAACTAATCCGGTTATCTTTTATTTTAATATTTATTATACGATTGGAACAAATATTGATGAAAAAATATGAAATTAAAAAAATCATTCATCAAAAAAGTAATGATTTTTGATTAAGTTTTTCGGTTTCATAATTATAAATGAATTCATTCTCTAGTTGATTATTTAATACTTTTTGAAATGAGGTAAAATCGACTTGAATTTCATTTAATCTAATCAGAAAAAATGCAAAAATTTCATGATGGTGGTTTGAAATTATATAAATCAATGATAATTAGATTGTTTTTAATAAAAACTTAAATGATACGTTAATGAAGTTAGTGCCTATTTGTTATGTTAAGTATTATTTGAACTATAAAAATTGAATTTTTTGGAGAAATAATATAAGTAGGCATTAATGCATTGTCAAGGGCTTTATATTGTATTTGGGAGGAATTTTACATGTACAGACAGGCGTTTTTATTAATTATGTATAAATCAAGTAATTCATTAATAGATTTATTAAAAGTTCTGAAAACTTCAGGTGGAGATGTATTTGTGCATGTAGACAAAAAGAGTGATCTCAACACATTAAAAAAAATAAATGAATTTACAAATGTTGAAATCATTAAGGAACGTTTTAACATTTCTTGGGGTGGTTTTAATATGGTTAAAGCGATGATTGCATTATTAAAAGCGGCGTATAATAAAAATGCTGACTATACACATTATGTTTTCCTTTCTGGAAGTGATTATCCAGTATGGAATGGAAAAAAGATAAATCGTTTTTTTTCTTCACATCGTAATAAAGAACTAGTTAATGCATATTGCATGACGAATAATGGGTGTGTCCATTGCAGTTCTAAAATTACAAAATATTATTTTTTTGATCATATGAATCATATTAAAACTCTCTCAAGAATATATAATTTGTTTATGTCAGAAGTATACAGAAGAAAAAGGAAAAACTCATTTATTTCAGTTGGCAAAAAAAGACTGAAAGTTTATTTTGGATCACAATGGTTTGCAATTACAAATGATTGCGCTAAGTATGTTCTCTCAAAGGTAAGTAACAAACAATTGATTAATTATTTCAAACATTCTTTGGCACCTGATGAAATGTTTTTTCACACTATAATCTTTAATTCAAAGTTTGGTATGAACAACTTAATAGGTGGACCAGTTGAATATAGTCCAAAATGGAATTTATTTAATTACACATTTTTAGACTCTAGTTTTCTTAACTGTGGTGAGGAAATTAGAATTCCAAAATTGTTAGAAAAGATACGAATTACTAGTAAGAAAGATAAATCTAGAAAAAATGTTGGGAGAGGTTCTATAAGATTTTTAAATGAGAAGTATTTTGATGAGATTATTAAAAGCGGATATCCTTTTTGCAGAAAAATAGATGATAATTATTCAAATAAACTTATCTCCGAGTTAGAAATGAATGTATGTAGAAAGCGATAAAATTATTTATTATAATTAATATTAGTTGTTTTGTGCTTTGCTTATTTTAGAAAGGGGCCGAATTACTATTGAAACTAAAAGAGATTATTAAAGATGACTTTGATAGAATAATGTATAGTTTAAAAAAAAATGATTTTCCTTTAAAAAGGGGGAAAAATATATTTTATTTAAATATTCCTGAATATGGCAATATGGGTGATCAAGCAATTGTACTAAGTACTTTATATTATATAAAGGAAAACTTTCCTCAATATAATATAGTGAATATCCATCTCAATGATATTTATAGAATGATAGATTTTTTAAAGAAAAATTGTACTGAAAAGGATTTAATTTTTTTGCCTGGAGGAGGAAATGTTGGATCTTTATATTGGAAGGAAGAAAAAGCAAGAAGGATTGTTATAAAAAATTTAAAAAAATGCAGAATAATTTCAATGCCTCAATCTGTTTTCTTTTCAACAGATAAAAAAGGTTTAAAGGAGTTAAAAAAATCCAAAAAAATTTACAACAGTAATAAGAAATTGGTTTTCTTTGCTCGCGAAAAGTATTCATATGAATTTATTAAAAAAAATTTCAATTGTAAAGTAGTTCTTGTTCCTGATATAGTTTTTTTGTTGGGAAAATATTTTAATTCTGGAATTTCGAAAGGCGATGAAAAGATAACTGTGTGTTTACGTGCAGATAGGGAAACTGATTTGGGCATTTCGGGACGCGCTATTCTTCTACATGACTTAGAAAAAGTTTTTAAAGAAAAATTGTTCTTGTTTGACACAACAGTGAATCGGGAAATACCAGATTTGACTAGAGAGTTGGAAATACGTTCTTTCTTGAGGGAAGTTTCTAGGGCAAGACTTTTTATAACTGATAGGCTACATGGAATGATTTTTGCTGCAATTACACAAACTCCTTGTATAGTTATGAAATCACTGGATACTAAGATTATTGGATCTTATGAATGGATTAAGAGTTTAAATTATATAAAGCTTTTAAAAGATGATGATATTAATTCTGTTTTGAGTGCATATCGAGAATTGTCAAATATAGAACAGCTTGACAACTTTAGAGAATCTTTTAATTTTGATGAATACGAAAAGATCAAAGATGAAATAAATAAATAATTATTTTGGAGTAGTAATGGATAAGTATAAAAAATTAGTTAATAATTCACTGATATTTGCAATTGGGAACTTTGGAAGTAAGGCTTTACAATTTATTTTGGTTCCTCTCTACTCTTATACTTTAACGACAAATCAATTTGGTGAAGTAGATGTTTTGACAACGTTAGTTTCTTTATTATCTCCTTTGGTCTGTTTAGATATATATGACGCTGTTTTTCGTTATGCTCTTGATAGAAGTGCTGACAAAAAAAAAGTTTTTAACTCGGGAATAATATTTCTTTTTGGAATTTCCATTTTTTTATTTCTTTTCTTTTTGGGTATAAATTTGTTTTTTCCACTAAAAAAATATCTACTTGCATTGATTTTATTAATAGTTTCAATGGTATCATCTTTAATTTCAAATTATGCCAGGGCAGCAAATTATGTAAAACAATTTGCTGTTTCGGGAATTTTGAATACATTTTCGATAGGCGTTTTAAATGTATTAATGTTATTAGTTTGGAAAATGGGAGTTACTGGATACTTGTTATCAATGATTTTAGGGTTAACTATCTCTAGTATATATTTATTGGTAGTGTTAAATTTTAAGAATTTATTTTCCTTTTCAAAGTTCTCATTGCTCACTTTAAAGGAAATGATTATCTATAGTATTCCGCTAATTCCTAATGCATTAGCGTGGTGGTTAAATTCTTCATCTGATAGATTCTTTATTCTTTTTTTCATAGGAGCTAGTGCTAATGGTTTATATGCTATGGCTAATAAGATACCGAATATTTTAAATATGCTATCAAACATTTTTTTTCAATCATGGCAGATGTCAGTTGTTGATGAATTTTATGAAGATAATAGTAAAAAGTTCATTAGTAATGTTTTTAACTATTTTGTAAGCTTTATGTTTTTATGCTCAATTGGAATACTAGCCCTTTTAAAACCGATCTTTAGGTTATTTATTAATGGTAGTTATTATTCTGCCTGGGAAGTTACACCTCTAGTGTTGTTAGCTGTAATTTATTCTAGTTTTTCAGCATTCATCGGAACAATGTATACGGCGTCTAAAAAGACAGTGCCTATTTTTTTAACAACTTTAGTGGGTGCAATAGTGAACATAATTGCAAGTCTAATATTTGTAAAAATTTTTGGAATAAATGGAGCAGCGCTTGCAAATGTTATTTCTTTTTTAGTAGTTTCAGTTTTAAGGTATAGAGATATGCATAGTGCTGATAAATTGAATGCTAATATATTCAATCTTTTAGCAAATCACATTATATTTGCAGTAGCTGTTTTATTGTTATTTTTTGAAAAAAATATTTATTTTTACATGATATTTTGTTTAATTTTAATAATTGTGCAACTGGCAATAAATAAAAAGCTCTTATTTGAAATATTAAATTATGTCAAAAAAATAATTAGACGTAAGAAAATATAAGAGTATGTTTATGTTGGAGAGTGGTAGTTATAAAAAATATGAAAATTAGGTGTAAAAGTTTTTAATCGTTTATTAATTTAATTTTTATTCTGATAT
The DNA here is from genome assembly GCF_001435235.1 of Liquorilactobacillus ghanensis DSM 18630. Taxonomy (GTDB): domain Bacteria; phylum Bacillota; class Bacilli; order Lactobacillales; family Lactobacillaceae; genus Liquorilactobacillus; species Liquorilactobacillus ghanensis. The sequence continues at coordinate 140,522 of NZ_AZGB01000003.1, forward strand.
TTTAATTAATCGAAAACATTATTTGCGCAAAAAAGTACATTGAAACTAGTGCTTTTGTATTTGTTTCCGTTGGAAAAATTTATTACTTGAATCAAGGAAGCAAAGTGATTGAAATACAGCAAAGATCGGATACAATTTATCGATTACACGATTATCTATGATCGAGTTGATCAAAAGAATGGTCAAAGATATCCATTGCAATTGCGTAAATTAATCGATGTGACCGATGGTGTTTTCAAAGGATCTTACAGTGGCAAAATTAGAGGAGTTATTGATTTATTATTTTAATGACAATTCAAATGTAATTTTGGGTAATGATCCAAGAAAAAAATTGAGAAAGGAACATAACTAGAAAGTTAACGAGAAAAAAGAACTACTACTTGTATATTAGAATTAGTATAATTTGAGACAACGCAGGAGCAATCTAATCTCCTTAGTCAGGATTTGTCAACGATTATTGACTTGCATTCTAAACTGATTATTAGATATTCATTTAGCAGGACGATGAATACAGATTTGGTGCTGCGTACCTTGGACTAGGTAGTTGGTAATGACAACCAATGAACAACTGATTTTGCATACTGATCAAGGTGATGTTTAAATAATGTTCAATTAGTTGTTGTGGCATAGATGATTTAGCTGCTGTGATTTTTGAATCAGCTCATATTTCAAACTGTACTATGATTTCAAAATTATGCCTCAAATTTTAATTTGAAGAGTGCATATTTATCAAATAGATAGTAAAATTAAAGGGAATTACAATTTAAACGATTAGAGGAGCCAAAAAAATGAAGGGTATTATTTTAGCCGGTGGCAGTGGGACGCGTCTTTATCCAATTACCCGCGGTATTTCCAAGCAATTAATTCCGGTTTATGATAAACCGATGATTTACTATCCGTTATCAACTTTAATGTTAGCGGGAATTCATGATATTTTAGTTATTTCAACACCGGAGTACACGCCGATGTTTGAAAAGTTGTTAGGCGATGGTTCTGATTTTGGTATCAACTTGAGCTATGCCGTCCAAGCAAAGCCGAATGGTTTGGCAGAAGCTTTTATTGTTGGACGTGAATTTATCGGCAATGATTCAGTTTGTCTGATTCTGGGCGACAATATTTATTACGGCAGCGGCATGGCTGACATGCTGCAGGATGCTGCTAAGCTGACAACTGGGGCGACAGTTTTCGGTTATCATGTTAATGATCCGGAACGCTTCGGGGTAGTTGAATTTGATTCCAAGATGCAGGCCGTTTCATTAGAAGAAAAACCGGCTCAGCCTAAGAGTAATTATGCGGTAACCGGGTTATATTTCTATGACAATCGCGTGGTCGACTATGCAGCCAACTTGCAGCCGTCAGCTCGCGGTGAATTAGAGATTACTGATCTCAACAAGATTTATTTGGCTAATGGTCAGCTCAATGTCAAGTTAATGGGTCGCGGCTATGCTTGGTTGGATACTGGGACACATGATTCGATGTTGGAAGCTTCCAGTTTTATCGCAACTATTCAGAAGCGGCAGAACTTAAAAGTTGCTTGTTTGGAAGAAATTGCTTATCGAATGGGGTATATTAATAGAGAACGGTTATTGGAGTTGGCACAGCCAATGAAGAAAAACGACTACGGTCAGTACTTAATTCGTTTAGCACAGCAAAATTAATAAGGGGTGGCATAATTGAAAGTTATTTCAACTAATTTACAGGACGTCAAGATCGTCGAAACGGATGTTTTTGGTGATCATCGTGGCTTTTTTACTGAAACATTTACTAAGAACAAATTCCATGAAGCTGGACTTGATATTGATTTTATTCAGGACAATCAATCACTTTCGGTTGAACCGGGTGTTTTGCGGGGTATGCACTATCAATTGGCACCGCATGCGCAAACTAAGCTGCTGCGGGCAGTTACCGGAGTAATTTATGATGTTTTGGTTGATATTCGCAAGGGCTCACCAACTTACGGCAAGTGGGAAGGCTATATTTTGAGTGAATACAATCATCGTCAGTTATTAGTTCCCAAAGGCTTTGCGCATGGTTTTGTTACTTTGACACCGAATGTCAATGTGGCTTACAAGGTAGACGGCTACTATGCACCTAAAGCTGACGGTGGCATTGCCTTTGACGATCCAGATGTCGGTATCAAGTGGCCAATGCCATTAGATCATTTGATCTTATCAGAAAAAGACAAACACCATCCTAATTTAAAAGATGCTGATTTGAACTTTGTTTACGGGGAGGAAATGTAATGAATTTATTAGTCACTGGCGGTGCCGGCTTTATCGGCAGCAACTTTATCCATTACATGCTGGATAAGTATGCTGATTTGCAGATTGTTGATTTGGACTTATTAACTTATGCTGGCAATATTCATAATTTAGATGATCTGAAAGACGACTCACGGCATATTTTTGTTAAGGGCAATATTGTCAATCGTGAATTAGTCGCTTATTTGATCAAGCAGTATCAGATTGATGCGATTGTTAACTTTGCGGCTGAAAGTCATGTTGACCGGTCGATTCTGCATCCAGAAGTCTTTGTTGAGACGAATGTTCAAGGCACTTTAGCATTGTTGGATACAGCTAAGAAGTTAAACGTTGGCAAATATTTACAAGTATCGACTGATGAAGTTTATGGTACTTTGGGTCAGGAGGGCTACTTCAAGGAAACGACCTCATTGGCACCTAACTCACCATATTCAGCCAGCAAGGCATCTGCCGATTTATTAGTTCGTGCTTACTTTGAGACTTACGGCTTGAATGTTAATATTACCCGCTGCTCCAACAACTATGGCCCTTATCAATTTCCAGAAAAGTTGATTCCTTTGATGACTTCTAACGGTATGGACGGCAAAAAGCTGCCGATTTATGGCGATGGCAAGAATATCCGCGACTGGCTGCATGTTTCTGATCACTGCAAAGCGATTGATCTAGTATTGCACAAGGGTCGTCCGGGAGAAGTTTACAATGTTGGCGGTCATAATGAGCATACCAACAATGAAATCGTGCATTTGATTATTAAGCAATTAGGTTTGAGTGAAAATGAAATTGAATATGTCAAAGATCGTTTGGGTCATGATCGGCGTTATGCGATTGATCCGACTAAGATCGAGACTGAATTAGGCTGGAAGCCGGAGTATACCTTTGACCGCGGTATTAAAGAAACGGTCGATTGGTATCGGAATAACGAGGCATGGTGGCGTCCATTAAAGGAACGCGCTGCTTTGAAATAATAAATTTGAAGGCAAGCGGTCTGCAGCAAGCGACTGGTTGCCTTTTATCAATGAAAGAAAATGGAGGAAGCAACGTGAAAATTTTAATTACCGGCGGCAATGGTCAGTTGGGGCAGGAAATGCAGCATTTATTGGATGAACGGCAGATCGCGTATCAAGCTGCTGATGTCAAACAGTTGGATATTACCAATGCTGAGCAGGTGGAACAATATTTTGCAGCTAATCGTCCCGAGGTCGTCTATCACTGTGCTGCCTATACTGCTGTTGATAAGGCAGAAGGCGAAGGAAAAAAGACTGATGAGTTGGTCAATGCAGTCGGCACTAAGATTATTGCTCAAGCTTGTGCCAAGTACAATGCATTATTAGTCTATATCAGTACTGATTATGTTTTCGACGGCACGCGAACCAGCGGCGAATATCTGCCGAATGATCCCAAAGGTCCGCGCAACGAATATGGTCGGACTAAGTTATTAGGAGAACAGGCAGTCCAGCAGTATTGCGACAAGTATTATATTGTTCGGACAGCTTGGGTCTATGGTCAGTGGGGACATAACTTTGTTTATACCATGTTGAATCTGGCCAAGACGCATGATAAGTTGACGGTAGTTTCAGATCAGGTTGGCCGCCCGACTTGGACCCGGACTTTAGCCGAATTTATAACCTATCTGGTAGACAATCAAGTTGCTTACGGAGTTTACCAGTGCAGTAGTGATGGTACATGTTCCTGGTATGAATTTGCCTGCGAGATTTTGAAAGATCAGCCGGTAAAAGTTTTGCCGGTGTCTTCTGATGAGTACCCGACTGCTGCCTTTCGTCCGCATTATTCTGTCATGCACCTGGCTAAGGAGACGGGATTCAAGTTTCCAATGTGGAAAGATGCCCTGCATGAATTTATGAGCCAGATTGAAGATAAGTAGCATTGCGCAATCCATGGTTGAAGCCGTGGATTGTTTTTTTGTGGTTGATGATAGCGGTTGCAAAAAATTGCTGAATATATATTCCGAGCATTGATGTTAGGAACAAAATATTAAAACACCCGCTAATAACTTATGTATTAGGGGTGTTTGCTTTTGGTAAACAATAGCTTGTTTCTAAGTTCAGCTCTTTTTGTGTTTCAGATAGGTAACTCCAGTATTGATCCAAGCTACCAGACTAACAATTAGAAAAAGTAGCAAAAACGAAGAACCAACGTTAATACTTGTTTCATTAGGATTATTAGTTAATTCAAACCAAGCATTGGCAGTGTTTCCACCAGCTAGATAAACATACAAACTTAAAATTGAAAAAATAATTGCCACGATCAACGAAGAAGAAAAGTGCTTTATTTTTGACATCTTAATTTTCTCCTTTGGATAAATTCATTCTGACCATAATAGTTGAACAATATTCCTTTTATAATTTTATAATAACTGACTGGTTGTCGTAAATCAAATGACCTAATCACTTTAAATATAAAGTTGGAAAGCTGTCACAGCTATCGGTATTTGAAAAAAAGATTCGAAAACAAACTTGTTATGGACAGGATGAAATTAAAATATTAATAACGTTAGATCCGAGTGATTTTGGTTAACACAAATAAAGTGCACTTTTTAAAATGCACTTCATTTGTAATGATTTTTGCAGGCGACAATAACTAAATGATCATTGCTAATTGTGTAAACTAAGCGATTTTTGCTATTAATTCTTCTTGACCAACCATCTTGATATCTCAAACGCTCTGGTTTTCCCAAGCCCAATTCTAAACCATCTCGTTGAATTGATTTAATAAGATTATTAATTCGCTTTAAGGTTTTTCGATCTTCACTTTGCCAAGCAATATATTCATTCCAAGCTTCATCTAGGAATTCAATTGACATACTTTATTGTTCCTCATTGTCCAAAAGCTGATGGGGATGGACATTCTGATTGTTAGTTACTTTTTTGAAACGGCGGTTAAGTTCTGCCTGATTGGCTTCACTATAAAATGGATCTTTAACCTCGAATGGCAAACCGCCTTCAGCAATACTCTTTTTAATAAAAATATTAATGGCAGTTGAAAGGTTAAGACCTAAGCTATCAAAGATTTCAGCAGCTCGTTTTTTATCTGCTGGACTAGTTTTGACGGAGATTGAAACTTTTTTTTCACCCGTATCTAACATAATTCTCACCTCATAGTTATAATAACACGAAATAAGTACGTTGTATATTTATTAGATGGCTATTTTACATATTATGAATGTAAAGTAAAGATAATATTAAGATCAAAGCTAAACGATTAAGCTAATGGTTTAAAGTTCTTCAAGGGACGAATTAATTCGCTCACATTAAAAACATAAATGAAATCAAAAAGCGAGAATTTTATTATTATTTTAGGATTACTGATCATATTAGTAATATATGTTCATAAAAAATATATTTAGTGAAAACGTTTTTACTAAACTGGCTTAATTCTTCATTTTTCTATTAAATTGGTGGTCTGTGTAATGCTAATTTTAAAATTACCAGCAGTAATCTCATTATTGAGATTATTTGACTTTTGTTGGTAACTTTATTCTTCTGTTATTCATAACTGATACTAGCTTAGGACAAAAATAACATCATTTAGTCGCTAAGTTAAATGAATTTAAAGGCAATGTCTTGAAACTCATAGGGTTTATCTTTTTTTACCAGGAAGTAAATTAAAGATTAGTTTTACTTATCTTTAATTGTGGTCTAATTTACTCGCAATTTGAAGTTATAAAAATTGGAAGTCCTCTATGGAGGGCTTCTTTATTTTGCAATAAAAGTACTTTGCTTAAAATTATCAATTTTATCAGAACTTTTCTAAATGAAGTGAACCAAAATATTGGTTTGTATATTTGGATTTTTTGAAAAACAAGGATTTGAGTGAAATTAAATTTGAATTTAATAATAAAGCCAGAGTTGTTTTTGCTTCTGAAAGTGTTTACTTTTTTGCTGTATTTGAGTGAAAAAAAATGGTCTTTTAAAGAATGGATATTACGATTACGATGAAAGTCAAAGGAGGTTAAAAATATGAATTCACGCCAAAAAAAACTGATCCTTAAAATTCAGAATAAATGGAATTTATATTTATCAGAAATTGCTAAGGCTTTCAATGTCAGTGAAAAGACAATTCGGAATGATATTGTTCAAATAAATTCTATTTATGGTACCCAAAAACTGATTATTGAAAATTCAAAAATCAAATTAACCTCACCAATTGATATTAAGAGTTTATTTTTTAGAAACTATCAGAAAAATAAGACTGATTTTTCAGTAAATGATCGTAGACTGGATATCTTATACGAATTAGTGATTAATGATCAACATTTTAGTTACAGTTTTCTTTCTAATCATTATATGGTTTCAAAAAGTTCAATTGCTAAAGACATTGATTACATCAAAAAAAAGATAAAAAAATATCATTTAGTTTTGAGTTTTGATCAAACAGGCAGGGAGTGTCAAGAAGTTTGTGTAAAAAGGGATTGCCCTTTCTCCATAAAATTAAA
>NZ_AZGB01000027.1:0-162938 GCF_001435235.1 Liquorilactobacillus ghanensis DSM 18630
TGTTTTTCCACCCGCAAAGCAGGTGGTTTTTTGTTTCGCACGCACGCGAGCTCAACTAGGTCTAAAGACAATAATTAAAAAAGCTATCCATTCTGAAGAATGGATAGCTTAAACATGCAAGGTATGCCAATTTCAATTACAAATTAAATAATTTATTTATCAGTACCACTTGCAGAAGAACCAAAGTTAGACGAAAAGTCTAACCTTTGGGGATCACTATTTTTTAAGCGATAACTGAAATAACGTACTATTTGAATTAATAACAGAAAAAGAGCACCAGAAAGATATCGATATTTTAAAACTATTAGATTCGCTGTCAGGTTTAGGATTGTCACCAACTGGCACCGAAAAAACAGTTGTAAACGTTGATATAATAGGTTTAATAGTAACGCTCTGAAAATTAATAAAAGCAACCTTACTTCAAATGATGAGCTTTTGTCGCAGCCGCTAATTGATCATTACGAGTAATTACTTTAACACCATCCATATATGGAACCAAAGCTTCAGGAATCTTAATTGAACCATCAGCTTGTTGATAATTTTCCATAATAGCAGCAACTGTTCGGCCAACTGCCAAACCTGATCCATTCAAGGTATGAACATAAGCTACTGTTCCATCGGCTTTGCGATAACGGATCATTGCTCGCCGTGCTTGGAAATCCAAGCAATTTGAACATGAACTTATTTCCCGATACGTATGCTGATAAGGCATCCAAACTTCAACATCATAAGTCTTAGCCGATGAAAAACCAGTATCTCCCGTTGAAAGGACAATTACGTGATGAGCCAGACCTAAACGTTTCAAAACTTCCTGAGCATCAAGTGTCAGTTTCTCCAACTCTTGATATGAATTTTCTGGCTTAACATATTTTACCATCTCAACTTTGTTGAATTGATGCATCCGAATTAAACCGCGGGTATCTCGACCGGCACTCCCTGCTTCTGAACGGAAACAAGGTGTTAAAGCTGTCAGATAGACTGGTAACTGCTTTTCATCTAAAATTTCTTGAGAATAGTAATTAGTCAGTGGAACTTCCGCTGTCGGAATCAATGTCATACCAGTCGCTTCAACGGTGTAAACATCTTCTTTGAACTTAGGAAATTGTCCTGTACCAAACATGGTATTGCCAGTTACTAAATAAGGCGGTAGAACTTCTTGATATCCCTGTTCTTTAGTATGCAAATCCAGCATAAAGTTATATACGGCCCGCTCTAAACGAGCACCTGCATTTTTATAAAAAACAAACCGGGCACCTGAAATTTTGGCAGCTCGATCAAAATCCAGCATCTGCAGATCATCGCCTAAATCCCAGTGAGCTTGGGGCTCAAAATCAAAGGTCGGAATCGTCCCCCATTTTCTGATTTCAACGTTACTATCTTCATTTGGACCAACTGGAATACTATCATCTGGCAAGTTAGGCAAGCGGATGGCTATGTAACGGAATTTTTCTTCCAATTCAGCTACAATCTTTTCTAATTTTTTGATTTGCTGATTTAATCCCTTAACTTCCGTAATCAATTTCTGTCGTTGCTCGTTGGTAGTTGTTTTTTGGCGAATTTGATCAGTTATTTGATTTTTTTGATTTTTTAAATCTTCAACTTGTTTAATTTGGGTTCTTCTTTTTTGATCCAAATCAATATATTGGTCAACTTCTTCACCTTTTACTCCACGATTAGCTAACTTCTCTCGAACCAAATCTTGATGTTCTCGAACATATTTTGGATTTAACATTAATTTTCCACTCCTTAAAAAAATAAAAATCCCATAACCTGCTAATGCAAGCTATGGGATGTCATTTGCAAACATGGTACCACCCAAGTTAACTGTAGTCCGGACTACAGCACTCTTTTAGTTAACGATAACCCGTTCTGACTTAGATTCATCAGAAGAACTCCGCAGCGGATTCAATCAGTTTCATTAGTCACTTTTCAGCTAACATGACTCTCTAAATAACTCCACCGATTTACTATCTGTTTCAACATTGATTATTAATTTACAATCAAACTATAATTGAATTTATGCATCATGTCAATAAAGTTTGATTAATAAATACAAAAAAGCTTGTCAATAAACCTGCTAGGCCTGCGATTTATCAGTTCATGTCAGCATCTATTAATTTTTTCAATTATCAATTTATATTTTTCGATATAAAAAACGAAACTGCCACAAAATAAAAATTTTGTCCAGTTTCGCTTAACTTTTATAAAACTAAGGTGCTTAACTCAAAGTTGCTGCTCACTAATCTTTCTGCAAAGAATCTGGTAATTTTTCTTGACCTAATTCAACAAAATCATAATGCAATTTAGCATTATCATTAAACTCGTCTATTGCTAATTGAATTAATTGATCCAACAAATCACTATAATTAATACCAGAAACTTTCCACAACTGCGGATAAAGTGAAATATTAGTAAAGCCTGGTAAAGTATTTACTTCACCAAAATATGGCACATTATTTTCATCAACTAAAAAGTCCATCCGCGCTAATCCGCGATTATCCAAGATACGAAAAGCATCCAGTGACATTTGGGTAATTTCTGCAGCCAAGTCTTTAGGCAAGTCAACTGGCAAATCAAAAACGACTCCAGACGCGTCAACAAATTTGTTGTTATAATCGTAAAATTCATCACCGGTTGGAATTTCAATTGCTCCAAGTTTGGAAGCTTTTGGTTGCCGATTTCCCAAGACTGAACATTCAACTTCTCGTGGATTCTGGATTGCTTCTTCAACCATGACTTTATAATCATAATTAAAGGCATCATCCAATGCCCGCTCAAATTCAGCAGCATTTTTTACTTTATAAATTCCGACTGATGATCCTTGACGTGCCGGTTTAATGAATAGTACTTGACCTAATTTTTGACTGCATTTTTCATATGAAAAATCAGCCCGGTTTTCAGGTGTCACTACAACATATTTCGTGTTACGAACTCCGTGAAGAGTTAACAATTGTTTCGTCAAATCCTTATCAAAAGAAACTCCAGATGAAGCTACCCCACTGCCGATCCACGGCTTATTGAGTAATCGGAACAATCCTTGGACTGTCCCATCTTCGCCCATATTTCCATGGATCACTGGGTAAAAGACATCAATATCCTTTACTTCAGAAATATTCTGAATATTTGCCAACGGATTTGAGAAATCCACTTTCGGCATAATTTCCGCCAAAACTTGGTCCTCATCCTCACCATTGAAGATGCGCATCGAGTCTTTGTTTCCTAACAGATAACCATTTTTCGCAAACATGAAGACTGAAACCTCATACTTGTTTTTATCAAGACCATCATAAACATTGCGTGCTGATCTTTTAGAAACGTCATGCTCCGAAGAGTTACCGCCAAAAAATAAAGCAATGTGTAATTTCTTTTTTCCCATTGTATCGCTCATTCCTATCGAAAATATCTTATTATACGGTTTGTTTTATTATACTATAATAAATTGCTTAATGCAGCTAAATTATAGTAATTTTGCCTGATTGCATCATATCATGTTTTACAGTTGTTTGTCAGTTAAAAAAACTTTAATTTCATTTTTTCAGTTTATTTGCCGCCAATACCTTTTAGCATGTTAAAATTAAAATAGAAAATTCAAGATTGAGGTGAAAATATGGCAAATAAACTCTTTGGAGTAATTTATCTTACTCCGCGGCAAATTAAATTATCGATCATTGATCTGAAAACTCTAAAACTAATCGAAAGTTCAACAGCCATATATTTTCAAGTCACTGATGAACATTATCCCAAAAATATTGAATTAGTCGCTAATAAACTAAAAGGTTTCCAACAATTATTAAAAGATTATGGCGTTAAAAATTATCGTTTGTGGGGAAACCAGCAAGCTTTGGATGATGTCAGTGCGCGCTATCTGGATGAACAGATTTTTGTGCGGACGGGAATTCGCGTTCACTGGTTGAATATCAGTCAGCTTACCTATTACAAAGCTATCGGGATCATTAACCATCTGGATAATTTTAAAGAAATCACCTCAGAACAAACCTTTTTACTAAGTTTGGGATCTGAACGGGTTTCCTTATCAAGATTTCAGCACCATAAGTTTGTTTCAACTTGGGATATCGATCTTGGATCTGAACATTTAGATGATCTTTCCGATATCATTGATCTTAGCCCTAGTGCTCCGGTTGAAGTTGTTGATGATTATATTGGCAGCAAGTTGGAAAATTTGCGGCATATTTTGACACCCAGTGGTCAGGTAGCACCTCATCTGATTTTACAAGATGCTCGTGCTTTAAATCAAAAATTAATTTCGGCTGGTCAAGATACCGCACTTTTATCGCTGGATCATTTTAATAAGCTATTCAAAATGGTTATCCATTCTTCTGAACAATTTCTAATCAGTTATTTTGATATTGATGAACATATTGTCGAGCGTTTGATTCCCAATTTTATTTTAATTGAAAAAATTGTTCGTTTGCTTAATGTTAAGCAGCTTGTTTTAAGCAATATTACAGTTTCCGACGGTTTAGCAATTGAACAAGCTCAAAAAATGCATTTGATTAAACAAGATCTCAGCAATATCATTTTGACTTCGGCAGAAAACATGGCCAACCGTTATTTAACCAGCCATTCGCATCGACAAGTGGTTACTAGTCTGGCACTGCATTTATTTGATCAATTAAAGAGATTGCATCATCTGGGAAAACGTGAACGACTTTTATTGCAAATTACCGCGACGGTTGATGATATTGGAAATTACATTAGTCAGCACGGACATTATCGTCATTCTGCCTATATTTTAGAAGCTAACAAATTAATTGGGCTGTCTGATGAAGAAAATCAATTGATCGCCGAAATTTCACGTTATCATAGCAGTGAAGCTCCTGAAGCAGATGAACCGCATTTTCAACGGTTGGAACCCGCTGTTCAAATGAAAGTCGCCAAATTAGCAGCCATATTGCGTTTGGCCGACGCGCTTGATGATTCACGTGAAGAAAAAATTCAAAAAATTTCAGTATCGCTGCAAACTGACCAATTGATTATTTATGCTTATGCAACCCAAAATATTGCTTTAGAAAAATGGTCATTTAAAAATAAAGCAGCACTTTTCACGGAAGTCTTCGGCATTCAGCCGATCTTGAAACAACGGAGGAGACTACAATGAAATCAAATTTTAATAAACATGCTTATTTTAAAAACCGGGAACTCAGCTGGCTTGATTTTAATGGACGCGTCCTTGAAGAAGCACGCGATCCGGAAAATCCATTGTTAGAACGAGTTAACTTTTTGGGAATTACTCAAAGCAATGTTGATGAATTCTTTATGGTACGGGTTGCTTCGCTCAATAAAATGTATTCGGTCGGCATCAAAACGACCGATGCTTCCGGGATGACTCCTAAACAGCAGATCGATGCTATCAACGCTTTAGAACAAGAAATGGTGATTAAGCGCTATAATACTTATAACCGCTCGCTGCTGCCGCAACTAGAAAAAAACGATATTAAAATTATTACTCCTCGGCAAGCTGATGAAGCTCAATATCGTTTTTTGCAAAGATATTTTAACGATGATCTTTACCCAGTTTTAACTCCTTTAGCAGATGATTCGTCACGACCTTTCCCTTTTATTAGCAATAATTCACTTAACTTGGCTATTAGAATTCAAGAAACAAATAACGAAAAAAATAAGCAATTTGCAACTGTCCGGATTCCTGAAATTTTTGGTCGCTTAATCAAATTACCGCACGCAACTAATACTTTTGTTTTAATTGAGGAAATTATCAAAGAATTCTTAGACAGCTTATTTACTGGCTATCAGGTCAGTGAAGCTGCTACTTATCGTGTAATTCGTGATATGGATCTCGATGTCGCCGAAGAAGATACTTCAGATTTGCTGCGTGAAGTCCAAAAACAATTGAAAAAAAGAGAACATGGCAATGTGATGCGGCTTGAAATTGAAAGTGATATGAGCAAACAGCTCAGCAAGCGATTGATTCAAACATTAAAGGTCGACAAAAGTGCCGTTTATCGAATTAACGGGCCAATCGATTTAACTTTCTTAAAAAAGCTTTCTGGTAAAGTTACCGGTCATGACGATCTTCGCTACCAACCGTTCCGTCCATTTATCGAACCCAAACTGAGTGAGGGGGCTAATATTTTTGCGGCTATCCGGCAACAAGATTTTTTAATGCAGCATCCCTATGATTCTTTCAGCTCGGTCGTTCGTTTTATTGAACAAGCTGCTCTGGATGCTAACGTTTTAGCCATCAAAATGACTTTATACCGCGTTTCTGGTAATTCACCAATTATCAAGTACTTGGGCTTAGCTGCTCAACATGGCAAACAAGTTACCGTCTTGGTAGAAGTCAAAGCCCGATTCGATGAAGAAAACAATGTCCGGTGGGCTAAACAATTGGAAAAAATGGGCTGTCACGTTATTTACGGTTTAGTCGGTTTGAAAACCCATTGTAAGATGGCCCTCGTTATTCGCCGCGATGAAGATGGCATTCGCCGCTATATGCATCTTGGAACCGGCAATTATAACGATGTAACAGCTAATTTTTATACTGATATGGGAATTTTAACTACTAATTTGGATATGGGAATTGATGCTTCTAATATCTTTAATATGCTGTCCGGTTACGCTAAGCCACCATATTTTCACAAACTTCACATTTCTCCCAATAAGATTCGTGAGTTCATTAATCGCAAAATTGATGATGAAATTGATCATGCCAAAAACGGTCAAGCAGCTGAAATTCGGATGAAAATGAATTCCTTATCTGATCAGCAAATAATTGCCAAATTATACGAAGCATCAGCAAATGGTGTTAAAATCAAGCTGATCGTTCGCGGCATTTGCTGCTTAAAGACCGATATCCCGGGAATTAGTAAAAATATTGAAGTTCATTCAATTGTTGGTCGTTTTTTGGAACACAGTCGGATTTATTACTTCTACAACCAAGGCAGTCAAGATGTTTATCTAGCCAGTGCCGATATGATGACGCGCAACCTTGATCGCCGGGTAGAATTACTTTTCCCTGCTTTACAGGACAATATCAAAAACAAAATTATTTCAATTTTTAATTTAATGTGGCAAGATAATGTCAAAACCCGTGTCCTGCATGGCGATCGTTTTGAACCAATTGATCGCCGCGGATTAACTCCGCTCAACGTTCAAGAATTTTTTGTTGCTGAAGCCATGAAAAAAAATCACTTATTACTAGAACATCGGCGGCAAGTCAAACAGCAGGCAGTTGCTTTTCAGCCAATGATGCATCATGAAAGCTCCCTAAAACCCACAAATGATTCACAGGAGGAATAGAACATATGCTAAATTTTGCCATAATCGATCTGGGATCAAATTCGATCCGCATGAAAATTTCACAAATCAATCCCGATGGCAGTTATACTGTTACTCATCAACTTAAGGAAATGGTACGACTTTCAGAAAATATGGGAACGGAAAAAATTCTTCAACCGGAACCAATCAAACGAACGCTTAAGGCTCTTAATGAATTTAAAAAGATTTATAGTCAGCTGCCAAATTTGCAATTAACAGCTCTAGCAACCGCCGCTGTTAGGCAAGCAAAAAATCAAGCTCAGTTTTTAAAAGAAGTAAAAGATAAAATTGGTTTGGATTTTACTGTTATCTCAGGCGATTATGAGGCATATTTAGATTATCTAGGTGTCAGCCAAACTTTAAAGATCGGGAAAAAATGTTTGATCATGGATACTGGTGGTGCCAGCACTGAATTAATTTATGTTAAGAATCAAAAAATCAAAAACTTAATTAGCCTGCCCTTTGGCTCGGTAACTATCTCGCAAAAATTTGGTTTAAACGATCAAATCAAACCAGCTAATTTATTCTATGCAATGACAGAAATCGAACAATTACTGACCGATATTGATTGGATTCTAGAGGCTCACAAATCAAACTTAGTTGTCTTAGGGGGCAGCAATCGAACATTAGCCAAAATTGCTCGGCGCCAACAATTTAAAACAGAACTTCCAAGTCTTCATGGCTATCAACTAAAAGCTGCTCAAGCAGTCGATATTTTTGCTGAATTAACCAGTCTGGATCGAATTGGTCGTGGTGACATTCCAGGATTGGCTAAAGAACGGGCTGATGTAATTGTCGGTGGATTAATTCCGTTAACGCTACTATTACGCGTTTTACATGTTCCTAAAATTTTATTCTCAAATTGTGGTTTGCGAGATGGGGCACTTTTCAATTATTTAACAAAAATGCAATTGCCGATTAAGGCTGAAATAACCAAATAAACTTAACTAGCAAATAAAAACAGGGTTATGACAAAATATTTATTTTGCCGTAATCCTGTTTTATTTTAAATTATAATTAAGTCGAAACTCTCTTAATATCTAAATCAGTGAAATAATTAATTGAAAAACTAATAAAAAATTGCTCTTACTATCAATAGTGTCCTAAAATTTAATTTGACTGTCCTTAATTCAACAAGCGCACTAGTTAGGTTTTACATATCTTGCCAGTTATTCAAAGATCAACGTTTCTCGCTCTTTGCTTTTGATAAACAATCGATTTTTTGAATTAATCTTATTCAGCTAGTTTCTAACTATAAAGTCAAAACTGCATCGTTATTTTTAATAGTTCCCAGCATCTGTTGCGCCATTGTACCATATTTCTTTTTAGGATGAGTCAGATGATACTCACAAATATCCAGTGCGCATTGCAATAATAAACACCGCTGCAAAGCATGACTTGGTATTTCAAAATCGTGTTCTGTTTCATAACCATCAAGAAATTTCTGCCGGAGCCGTGGTGCCTTGATTTCATTATAAAAGAATTTGATAAAATCTTGGTAACTGACTCCCATATGCGAGCGTTCAAAATCAATCAGAATCAATCGATCATGGTAATGCATAATATTACGTATACTGAAATCTCCATGTAAAACTACTTTAGGCAGTTGCTCAAATTCATTATCAGCTGCTTCAAGATCAGCCGCCAATAAAGCTAAACTATCAGCTGCTGATTGAGCATAAACTGTTCCTTTCAGACGTTCAACCTGCTTTTTTAATTGTGATGATAACGGTGAAGTATCATCAACAACCGACACTTTCTCAGCTAATCGCTTGTGAAAATCTCCCAGCAGTTTCCCAAACTCAAACGCTGATCGTTCATTAATTTCTGCACTATCAAACTCTTTTAAGTGCCGATTGCGCAAAGTAACGACATAATTATCTTCAAATATAACACTATCTAAATAAACATCTGGTGCATATACCTGATTAACATGCTGTTCCGCATAAAACATATCTTTTTCTTTAAAAATCTTAACAAATAAAGCTCCATGAAAAACTTTACTGTTGCCAACTAAATGTTGATTTCCTGCAACATCGTGAATTTTTTTAAGGTCTGCCTGATAATAATCATTCAAAAAATCGATTAACATGTTTTGCCATCTCCGTTCTACGGTCTAATTTAATTGTACTTTAAACATCGATATCTTAGCAACAATTCCTTATCAATTAAATTTAAAGATTGCGTTAATTACATTAAAAAGGTAAAATCAATAAAAATTGAAAAGGAGTTATCCTATGTCTAAAAAGCAAATATTAAGTGCTCTTGCTTATTTGTCGATTTTATTTGCCCCATTTATTTTTCCTCTGATTATCTGGATCGTTTGTCGAGATGAACCATTCATCCGCCACCATGCTGCCGTTGCACTTTGGCTGCACTTAATTCCTTTACTACTATGGATCGCAGCAATTATTTTCTTAGGCATCGGTGGTTTATTCACCAGCCATCTGCAATATTTTGGAGCTGGCATGATTATTATTTTAGGCTTAATTTTATTAACTAGCTTGGTTATCTTTATTTATAACCTTTATAAAGGAATTAAATTATTAGTTAATTAAACTACTTCACAAACTTTTCTAAATACGTTTGGTAATTTTGATAAGTTAAATGATCATAGCAGCAAAAAATAACTTGTAATTGCTTGTTTTTATGCTGATTAAGCCATTTTTGAATTGTTAAAACTGCGATTGGAATTGCTTCAGCCAACGGATATCCATAAATTCCCGTTGCAATTGCAGGAAAAGCAATTTGACGAGCTTGATATTGTGCAGCCAAATCCAGACTATTACGATAACAAGCCGCTAGCAGCTGCGCGGCTGTTTTTTTATTATCACGATAACGCGGACCAACCGTGTGAATAATGTATTTGGCTGGCAAATCAAAACCAGGGGTGATTTTGGCTTCGCCAGTTCGGCAGCCGTGTAGTTGACGACAAGCAACTGCTAATTGTGGACCGGCTGCTTGATGAATCGCACCATCAACTCCGCCTCCACCCATTAAAGAAGAATTAGCTGCATTCACAATCACATCACAAGCCAACTTAGTGATATCCCCTTGTCGCAACTCCAATTGCTGTGAAAAAAATGGCATTAAAACTATCTCCTTTCTAATTAATCTGACTAGTCCCATCTTGATAATTTAAAGTTACCCCATTTTGAACATTGAAAATATAGACATTAAAATGAATTGCATTACTGCCAATCGACTGTGCTTCCATTTGAACCCCGCGCGCTAATAATTCATTTCCCCGAAAAACCGGTGTTACTCGATAACGAACATAGCCAGCGGGATGCTGTTTCAAATAATAGGCAATATCATCTTCGTGGGCCAGCATTTCGGGAGCATTTAACTCACGTGTTCCAGTAATCAAATTCTTAGGATTATTGTTTTGTCCAGTCAGTTGATAGCCAAGCAAATGACTTCGATTATATAACCAGCCAGAACTAAGTTTTTTATTATGCCAACCCGTTGGATCCCAAGTTAATTCAGTTCGTTTGGCAGTTGGCATCAACGACTTATTCAACAATGCATTAGCACTACCGGCTCGATTTAATTGATCTAAATTACTGTAGGTTTGCCAAGCACCTTTGGCTGTACTTAGATCAGCGGCAGAAAAATTAGGATTATTGTTATTTACGGTAATTTCATTTTTACCAGTATAATTCAAAGCAGCTAGTTGCTGAAGCGAGCTGCTTGTAGTTGCTGTTTGGTCGTTAGAATTTACCGTATTCAGTGTTGCTAGTTTATGCCGCCAATGTTTAATTCGCCGATTTTGAACAGTAATTTGCTGTTTAGTTTTCTTTATCTGTCGCTTTAATTTGGTAACTTTTTGCTGTTCAACTGTTGAGGCTGAACTTTTAGTTACTACAGGACAACTAAAAATCAAAAATGCTACCCAGATTGTGGTAATTATTTGGATTATTTTTTTCATTATCTCAATGCCTTTCGATAACCAGCAGCTTGCGCTTGTGCCTCAGTAGCAAAATAAACCGCATTAGCTGCATTCATTTTATACCCAGCTTGGCCAGGAACATGATAAATATGCGAATCGCGATTACCAATAATTTTGCCTTGACCAACTGTTACTTTGGCAGTTGAACTGGAACTTTCAGTTGTTGTTGTCGCAGTTGCCGAGCTACTGTTAACTGCTGAACTGGCCGCTTGGCTTGAATTCGAGCTGTGGGCAACTGTTGTTTGTGAATTCCAAGCTTTTTTCAAAGATGAAGCTTGATATTGCTTAACATGCAACTTTTCTTTTAATGAACTTGATGTTTTAATCAGACTATTTTCTTGCTGTGTTAAATCGCTTTTTCCAGTCGTTGTTGCTGTGACTTGCTGTGAGCAAACACCCAGAGAAATGATAGCCCCTGCCAAAACAGTTAATCTAATTAGCTTTTTCACATTAATTACTTCTTTCTACTTAAGTAAACTTCGACTTCAATAAATATTAATTGTATTTAATAGCGGATTTTACATAGCCTCCCCTTGCTATATAAGTCATTTTGCCTAATTTCTAGGCATATTATAACATGCATGTTATGCTATATTATGTAAGAATTTAAGAATGAAAAAACGTTAATAGCCGTAAAAATTAAAAGTATTTAGCTGATTAAGAATTTTTTTAGTAGAGCTACAACTGTATCAACTAAGGGAGTGAACAAAATGAAAAGTGTGTTAATTGTCACAACTGAAAATATCCCCGGCAAAAAATATGAAGTCTTAGGTGAAGTTTTTGGGATTACTACTCAGTCTAAAAATGTCTTCCGCAATATTGGCGCTGGTTTAAAAAACATTGTCGGTGGTGAAATCAAAGACTATACCAAAATGTTGGAAGAATCACGACAAGTTGCTGTTGAACGCTTACGACGAAATGCTGCTAAAATAGGCGCTGATGCGGTAGTAATGATGCGCTTTGATTCAGGTTCGATTGGTCAAGATATGCAATCAGTTGCTGCCTATGGTACAGCAGTTAAATATCTTTCAGCATAGTTAGTTTCGCAGCCATTAAAAAACTGCAGTTGTAATCATTCTTGCAATTACGACTGCAGTTTTTTTATTATTTTACTGATTAACATTGAAAGAATAATTTGGCGAATAAAAATCCAACCGATAAGCTCGATAAACGTAGGCTTTAATTGATGCATTTTTTACGGTTGCATTCCATACTTGCTGACCTTTTGAGTTAACCTCGATAATATTACTTTCCTTGCCACCATTTTTATATCCGAAATCCAATAAAACATTGCCATTTTCCAATTTTTGAGCAAAACCGATTACGGCAGTGTAGTTCTGCTTGCCTAAATTTTTACCATACGACCAACTTTGGGTAATTGTCTTTTGCTTATCATTAATTTTATAAATAATCCCTTCAGAATATTTACCCGATGTTTTCTGATTGCCATTAGTTACAGAAATATTATTATTATATAAAATAATATTTTCAATTCCTTTTTCTTGGTTTAACAGATACAAGCCATGTTGTCCGCCAGTAATAGTGGTTTTCTTAGCTCTTTTCAACAAATATTTACGATACTTCGGCGGCCAACTTTGGCGTTTCTTTCCACTATAAATCCACTTAATTTTATTTGTCCGATAATCTAATTTCATAATTAGATCTTGATTACGGCTGGATATTAAAATACTGTGGTCCTTTTTATCATAATCAACTGAGTTTTGATGAAACCAGTCCATTTTTCCATCATCGCCACGCGCAAACGATTTCCACATTGATTTCGGCAAAATTCGTTTAAAGTCAATTACCTTAACTACTTTTCCGGTCTTATAAGAAATTTCAGCCAAAGTATCTTCTTTATAATATTTACTTCCGTCTGAAACGGTCGCTAAAATATTTCCATTCGGCAGACGCGTTAAATCATGATGAATTAATGTTGTATACTGAACTTCTGATTTAATCGCATCAGTCGAGCCGGTTTTGGCAGAGAATTTAAACTCTTTATAAATCCGACCAAGTAAATCAGTTTCAATTAAATCATTATAAGTTTCATCTGACTGATTTGACTTAGTCAGCATCATTAAATGACCTTTTGTCCACTTTTTTAGCATGTGTTGGGAATAAAGTGTTGAATACCAGCGAACCTCTCCATTGCTATCGACCGCAAACGGTTCTTTTGTCGTCCGATTAAATACAGTCAACTTGTTTTTCCCCAATTCCATCTGATCAGTATCTTTTTTGGAAACTACTACTTTAGCTTTACTTACATACTCAGGCAGCTGACCAGTCTTAATTGTCAAATGTTTAATGTCAGTAATTCCGTTTCGATAGGTTGCTTTAAGTGTAATTCGATTATTATATTCAGCATACAGACCTACTAATGGTACTTGATGTTCCTTGGAATACTTTCCATTCACTTGATTAGAAATTGAAGTATTTGCCGTCTTCCCTTCGATGGTATAAGACACTTTGGCAGCAGATTTTGTTTTGAAAATTATTAATGCACTTAATGGTGAAGTCTGATATGGATTTAATTTGACATAAGGTTCATCCAAAGTAAATTTATTAGCTTTAACTGTCGTTCGATATTTCTTAGTTAATTTTCCCTGGTTCTTTTGGCGTGTGTCAACCAACCTGCTGCCAATATTCTTCTTAATTTGCGAAGTACTCAGTAATTTGAAATCTTTTTTAGCTGTTTTTTGGTGGCTATTGTTCGAATAAAAAAAACTGCCAGTCAAAACCACACCTAATAAAACAATTCCGGTGACAACTTTGCTGATTTTCAATAACCACACACCCTTATTATTCGATAATTGATTAAATTACAGAATAACAATAAAAAAAGGAAAAATTGTTGTTAATTTTAGAAGAAATAGTGAATTTTATACTAATTTTAAAAATTTCTAAAGATTTTCAATACTTAAATTTAATAAATTACCCAATAAAAATAAAAAAGCTTCACCAAAATGGCAAAGCTAATTGTCTATGCAATATATATTGCAACTGATATTTTAGTTTACTTTTAAAAAGAATGCAATAACTTTACTAACTTTTTAAGAATCGAAACCCTAATAATAAGCTGGCTATTTTTCTAATAGGTTTAAATCAGGCTTAGATGTTTATACTCATGTTACTAAAAAGCTAAACCCCAAGTTCACTCTCGCAACTTAAGTGGCTATTTTTATACACTATATTTTGCAAGCAAACTACAAGTAGAACTTTAGTTTGCATGAAAGTGCGCGTATATGACACAAAAAAATAAAAAATTAGTACATTTTTGCCGACGTATCTTTATGTTTGCGCTATCATATACTTGTAAGATAGAGAGGAGGAAATCAAAATGAAAATAAAATTTGCAGAGGTTGATGCTGAGAAAACTGAAATCAGAGTTTTAAGAAATGAGAATTTAGAAGGTACGTTAAAACTGATTGACGACAGTTGGGTATTTTTCCCAGATGATGATCAAATTGACCCAATCGATTACAAGAACAATAATTTGGAAGAAGTTAAGGAAGAAATTAAGCTTGCATATGAAGCTTTAGATTAAGGAAAAAGCACTGGTCAAACTGCGAGCACAAAAAATAAGTCTGGACAAAAGTACGGCAAGAAGAATTTGTTCGCATTGAAAATTAATGGAGATTCAATGAGCAGAGTAATTCCGCCAAACAGCATTGCTGTTTTTGCCAAAGATGCGTGTATCGAAAACGGCGATGTAGTAGCGGTTTTGATAGATGGACAGGATGCTGCAATTAAAAGATACAGGAAACTTCACTTGCTGTAACTTTTTCTCTGGATTCTTATGATCCAGCATACCAGCCAATAATATTTCCTAAAACTGGAAAGCAAGATTTCAGAATACTTGGTAAAATGATTTTGTTTCAAGGCGGAGAGGAATTGAACATCTAATTGGGGGAATAAGTTTGGGTATTTTTGACTATTTTAAAAGGAAAAAAGAAGAAAAAATTGAAGCTAAAAGGCAATTAAAGCTTCAACAAGAAGCTGATTTCATGCTTCCTCAGCATATCAAACACGTGAGTGAGTCATTAGACTTAATTGGCAGCACATCTAATCCTCAAACTTTTCTTGAGCGAAGGTCTTTTCTCATAAAAGAAGGAACTGAAGCTGTTAAATGGATGAAAATTTCAAATAAAATTCAAGACAGTGACGCCGAAGAAGTGCAAGAAATTGTAGACGAAGCTTCCAACCATGGATATGAGAATGGATTCATGTTGAACGTTGTAAAAAAGCTTGATAAAAAAGTAACTAGAGCAAAGCTCCCTAAAACAAAACTAAAATACTATGAAGAATCGCTTTTGCTGATAAATCAACTTAAAGGTGGCTTCAAGAGCGAAAACATTACATGGCTAAATGACAGATTAGCGCCCCAAATAGAAAATCTGGAAAGTGAAATAAGCCCTAAACAGCATTTGACAAAAAATGATTGCAAACAGCAAAATGAGCTTCTTCGCAGCGTTGGACTTGATGATATTGCAAAAAGAAATGAAAAATTTCAAAAAGAAGAAGAACTGCGAGAGAAGCTAACCCCAATATGGCTAAATGGTGAGAACATTTCTAAAAAAGGGAATCCTAAAAAATCAAATGAGGTACTTTTGCCCCTTTTGAAAACACCATTTGACGATGATGAAGAACTTTATTGGCGCCTAGCAATCAATTATCGAAAATTGAAAGATTATCAAAGCGAAATTAATATAATCGAAAAAGCCTTAAATAAAGAAAAAATGAATTGGTCATTCCGTAGCAAACAGCAGTTTAAAAATCGTTTGAATAAGGCTAAACTTTTATTAGAAAAGAAATAATTATTACTGGTGGAAATGAAATGATAAGTAATGATGATGAGGTATTAGCAAAAGTTAAAGGCACCTGCGGAATAGTCTATGTTTTTAGCGACCGTGTTGTTATTTCTCGCAAATCCATTACTGGTTTTTTTGGACAAGGCATCAAAGGCGATAAAACAATTTATTTTAAAGATATTAAAGTTATTGAGTAAAAAAACCTACTGTTTGGGCAAATGGCTATATTCAATTTATAACTAACATGGAATTAGCTACAAATCAAACTGTTGGAATCTTGGGAACGAAGCTCAAGGCTTTAAAAGATCCTAATGCAGTCATACTCTGAGCAATTAAAAAAGAAGTTGTTCAAAATGGGGAAACGGTTTACCAAGTTGCTGTGCAACAATGGAAAAACTCAAAAGTAGCAAAGCAGAAACACCCCCTTCTTGATCCAACCGATGAAATAGCTAAATATAAGAAGCTACTTGATGATGGCACGATCACCAAAGAGTAATTTGAAGCCAAGAAAAAGCAGCTACTTAACTTGTAATGTCCACTCAACTTTGAGTTTGTCCAAATCCTGATGACATTAAAAGCTTGGAATATAATAGTTTTTTCGAGGGGGATTTAGTATGAAAACAACTAAATTAGTTGTGGGAATTCTAATGATTATTTTGTCTGTTTTTATAGTCTTTGAATCAGCGATTGTTGGTGTTGGAATTGCCATAGTAAATGGCCATCATATCAGTAGTTCAGCAGCCCTTTTCGTCGCTATTCTTTATTTGGCTGCTGGAATTATTTATCTAGCTACAAAATCTAAAAAAGGTCTTGGCGGTGATGTCGCTAATCTTGTTCTTCTTTTAATCGCTTGGATTATCGGTTTTTCTAAGGTTGGCATGTATTCAGGTCTTAAAACCTGGAGTTGGCTTGCTTTCATTATAGGTGTTGTTTTCTTTGTTTGGCATCTTATTAAAAATAAGAAAGCCAAAAAAACAATAAATTAAGCACTTATTTATATGTATTCTCCGCCTTTGGTGGAGAATACATATAATGACCGGTCAAAACAGAATTATGGCTCAAAGAAACAGCAACTAACATACGCCCCACTTCGGGGCTTTTATTTAACAGTTAAATCGAACATACGTGCATATTTTAGACTAAAAATACACAAAAACGTATGGTTACCTTTTAAAATAATTGGAGTATTAGATAGTTTTGCGTACTTTTCGGCTTGAACACACTGGAGGAATTTCAAATGAAAATTAACAGCTATAAGAACAAAAAGGGCGAAACCCTTTATGGTTTTCGTATTTTTCTTGGATATGATCCTGTAACTGGTAAAAAATATGAGACCAAAAGACAGGGATTCAAAACAAGAGCCGAAGCTAAAAACTCCGCAAGTGAATTACAAATTAAATTTGATCAAGGAAAACTCAACAAGAACAGCCATGGTATTAAAACTTTTCAAGAACTCTTTAATTTATGGTTTGAATCTTATAAAAACACGGTAAAGCGTTCAACAGTTACCGATACATTACTTGTTTACCAAAATTACATTGAACCTAAATTTAAAAACATCAAAATAAATGTTACATTTTGCCAAAAATGTGTCAATTATTGGCATGCACGTTATGAAAGCTATCGAAGAATAAAAAATTTAGCTGCGCAAATTATTGATTATGCAATCACTCTTGAATTGATCGACTCTAATCCAATGAGAAAAATCATATTACCCAAACCAAAGACAAAAACATCAGTCTCAACATTGGATATAGATTTGAAAACATCTAAAATATTGCAAGCGTGGCGTTCTGATCAGCAACATCGCTTCATAAAAATCGGCATCAACACACTTAACAATGATCAGTATGTCTTCACTCAAGATAAAACAAATAAATTGCTGGCCCCTTCTCGCGCTAACGACTGGCTACGCTGGATCTATAAGCACTATCCGAAGCAAAGGAAAATCACTATTCATGGTTTCAGGCATACACACGCTTCGCTTTTATTTGAAGCCGGTGCAACAATTAAACAAGTTCAGGATAGACTTGGCCATTCTAATTCGAAAACTACTCTAGACATTTATACTCACGTTACTAAAAAGGCTAAGCACGATACTGCTGAAAAGTTTGCAGACTTCATGGAAAAATAGCAGAAATCATAAGTTTGTCGTCAAATTTGTCGTCAAATTTTGATTTTTGGCAAAATAAATAGCCATAAACGCCTTTATATCAGCACTTACAGCTATCCAATCAGCTTTAACCAACAGAACCCTCCATCTGAAATTCAATCAGTCGATTCAATTCAACCGCATATTCCATTGGTAATTCTTTAGTAAATGGTTCAACAAATCCCATAATAATCATTTCGGTAGCTTTATCTTCCGGAATTCCACGACTCATTAGATAGTACAACTGTTCTTCCGAAATCTTTGAAACTTTAGCCTCATGTTCCATTGAAACATCACCATTTTTAACTTGGTTCACCGGAATGGTATCACTTGAACTTTGCTCATCTAGAATAATTGTATCACATTCAACATGTGACTTAGATCCGTCGCTCTTCGGTCCAAAACGAACTTTTCCGCGATAATCTGCCTTGCCGCCATCCTTGCAAAGTGATTTAGAAACAATTGAACTAGACGTATTTTTAGCATTATGAATCATCCGTGCACCAGTATCCGAATCAATATTCTTGCCAGCAAACGCAATTGAAAGCATTGTTCCATGCGCTCCTTGACCATTTAGATAGACACTTGGATACTTCATTGTAACTTTGGAGCCCAAGTTGCCATCAACCCATTCCATTGTACCATTTTCCAGCGCCTGAGCCCTTTTAGTTTCCAAACTGTAAACATTATTCGACCAGTTCTGAATCGTCGTATATCGACAGTAAGCATCCTTTAAAACGTTAACTTCAACTACCGCGGCGTGCAAACTATCTTCTGAATAATTGGGTGCAGTACATCCCTCAACGTAATTAACACTGCCGCCCTCATCTACAATAATCAAAGTTCGTTCAAATTGACCACTGTTACCAGCATTGATCCTAAAATAACTTTGAATTGGTACCTTAGTTTGTACTCCTTTGGGAACATAAATAAATGTTCCCCCGGACCAAACAGCTGAATTAAGTGCTGCAAATTTGTTATCTGATGGTGGAATCAGCTTTCCAAAATACTGACGAACTAATTCAGGATATTCCTGAACGGCTGAATCAGTATCCATGAAAACAATTCCTTGTTTTTCAAAGTCTTCACGCATATTATGATAAACAACTTCTGATTCATACTGTGCTGATGAACCGGCTAAATATTTTCTTTCTGCTTCCGGTACCCCTAAACGATCGAATGTGTTTTTAATTTCACTAGGAACATCTTCCCACTTTCGGGCAACATGCTGGCTGTCACGACGGAAATAGTTGATATGTTCCAAATCAATCGCTGATAGATCTGGCCCAAAATCCGGCATTGCCATTTTTCGATAGCATGCAAAAGCTTTTAAGCGGAAATCAAGCATCCAATCCGGTTCGTTTTTAGCTGCAGAAATTTGCCGAACGGTATCTTCGGATAGGCCCTCACCTGTTGTTAAAATCGGTTGAATATCATCTTTAAAACCGTATTTATACTCGCCGCCTAATCCAAGCATACTTGCTTTTGTTGTATCTGCCATTAAAGTTGCCCCTTTCTTCTATAACTGCTCATGCCGCATAATTCCTGCTGAAGCTTCGCCATTTTCATTTCCAACTGCTTGATAAACTGCTTTCCAAGCCAGCGTCGCACACTTAATTCGGGCAGGAAACTTGGCTACACCTTCTAAAATCGCTGCATCTCCTAATAGTTTTTCATAGTCTGCCGGTGGATTGCCGATCACCATTTCAGAAAAAGTTTCAACCATTTGACTGATTTGGGCAGGTGTTTTGCCAATAACTTCATCAGTCATCATGCTGGCTGAAGCCTGACTGATCGTGCAACCGGATCCTGAAAAAGCAATTTCACTGACTTTGCCATCTTTTAAAGCAACCTCAACATTCAGCACATCCCCACACGTTGGATTGCGAATCTCCATTTGATGGTCAGCCCGCTTTAATGAACCATGATGATGCGGGTGCATCGCATGGTCTAATACGACTTGGCGATATAAATTATCTAATTTAGACAGTGCCATGATTAAAGAACTCCTTTGTTGCTTTGAGAGCTTTCACTAAACGTTGCGCATCCTCAAGGTTATTGTATAAGTATAAACTTGCTCTGACCGTTGCTGCAACTTTTAAGTGCTCCATCAGCGGCTGTGCGCAATGGTGGCCGGCACGGACTGCTACACCTTCCATATCAAGAGCAGTTGCTACGTCATGTGGATGTAAGTTATCCAGATTAAAGGAAATTACCCCTGTGTGTTTAGCTGGATCATGTGGTCCATAAACAGTTACTCCTGGTATTTCCAATAAAGCCGGTAATAAATAATCAACCAGCTGCCGTTCGTGTGCGGCAATTCGATCCATCCCAATTGCTGAAAGATAATCGATTGCTGCACCCAGTCCGATCACTCCGGCGATATTTTGTGTACCACCTTCAAATTTCCAAGGAGCCGCTTTGAAAGTTGTTTTTTGCAGCTGCACCCAGTCAATCATTTCACCACCAAATTCCAGCGGTGGCATATCTGCCAATAACTCACTTTTTCCCCATAAGATTCCAATTCCAGTTGGAGCCATTAATTTGTGACCGGAAAATGCATAAAAGTCAGCATCCAAAGCTTGAACATCAACTTTTATGTGTGGTGTTGACTGCGCTCCATCAACAACCATTATGGCACCATGCTGATGGGCAAGTGCGGCAACTTGTTTGATTGGATTAATTACACCTAAAACATTTGATGCCTGTGTTAAAGCAACGATAGCAGTTTTATCAGTAATTTGTTGTTCAGCACTGTTTAAATCCAGCTCACCTGTTGCTGTGAAATCGATATACTTCAAAACAGCACCTGTTTTTTGGGCTAATTGCTGCCATGGTACCAAATTACTGTGATGTTCCATATAAGAAATTACGATCTCATCACCAGCTTTAACATGCGTTGCACCATAACTGGCAGCTACCCAATTCAAAGCTTCAGTGGTGCCTTTAGTATAAACAATTTCTTGGCTGCTGGGGGCATTGATAAAATTAGCTACTTTTTGTCTAACCGCCTCAAACTGCTCAGTTGCTCGTTCAGCCAGTGTATGCACTCCGCGATGAACATTAGCATTATCATGATAATAATAATATTCAAGTGCTTCAACGACCGCCTTAGGCTTTTGAGCGGTGGCTGCGTTGTCTAAATAAACCAGTGGTTCATCATTAACCTTTTGCTGTAAAATGGGAAAATCAGCACGGTAGTTACTCATCTCTTTGACCATTAACAAGCTTCCTTTCAATGGTATCTCTTAATTGTTCTCGAATAGAATCAGATGGAATCACCTCTAAAACTGGTCCTAAAAAGCCACGAATTACTAAACGTTCAGCAATCTTTTGCGGCAATCCCCGACTCATCAAATAATACAACTGCTCTGCATTGACACGGCCAATACTGGCTGCATGCCCCGCTTGAACATCGTTATCATCAATCAATAAAACCGGATTGGCATCACCCTTAGCTTT
Organism: Liquorilactobacillus ghanensis DSM 18630; assembly: GCF_001435235.1. Taxonomy (GTDB): domain Bacteria; phylum Bacillota; class Bacilli; order Lactobacillales; family Lactobacillaceae; genus Liquorilactobacillus; species Liquorilactobacillus ghanensis. The sequence goes on from NZ_AZGB01000027.1 coordinate 21,674, forward strand.
TTTAGATAACATCAAGATTCGGCTTTCCTGCTGGGCATTAGCGCCTTTAGCACCCTTGATAATGTGACCAATTCCGTTAAAAATCAAGCTAGAACGCGACAAAATGACACCATGCTGTAAGATATGACCAATTGTATGCTTGCCATAGTTAGTTACTCGGGTATCAATTCCTTGAACTTGCCGCCCAGTTGAGATAGCAATTACTTTAACTTCGGCATGCGAACCGGAACCAATTAAATCTGAATCAAAATCACCAACAATATTGCCATCATTCATCATTCCCATTGACCAGTCAATCTTAGCATCATCATCCAAATGACCACGTCGATTAAGATATGTCGTAGTTTTAGCACCTAAACGATCAACGCTGGCAAATTTCACATGACTGCCGGCTTTAGCAATCACCTCAACAACTATACTGGCAGTCGTTGGTTGATCACCAATAGTTGTCAGATTTTCCAAATAGGAAACTTCGCTATTTTCATCAGCCAACAAAATAACATGATGAACGCAATCCTGTTTTTGCGTAGCATCTTGAATAAAGTAGCTTGTAATTGGTTCATTCAAAACTGTATTTTTAGGTACATAAACCAATAAACCACTTGTTACTCCGGCAACATGTTGTGCCGTCAATAGATCTTGATCGTATTTAATGGCTTTTTGCATAAAGTACTTTTTAATTAATTCAGGATGTTCTTTAAGGGCTGTTTGCCAGTCACAGACAATCACGCCTTGAGCTGCCAATTCAGTTAGTCCCTGCTGCCTAACCGTTGTTTGCCCTAACTGAATAATGATATGTTTAGCTGATTGTAATTTTACATCACTTAACAGCTGTGGATCAGAAGCTTGATAAGCTAGTGGACGCTTTATTTGAACGGGCCACCGCTGATAACGAATTTTGCCAAAGGTCGGCAATTCCAGATCAGCAGCTGCTTGCAAAGCTTTAACGCGCAGTTCCGAAAACCAAGCCGGTTCATTTGTCTGAGCCGCGTAGGCAGCAATTGCGGGATATTTTTGCAGATCAATTGTCATTTTCTCACATCCCTTCTACGCGTCTTCATCAACTAATTTAATGTCCAATCCCAGTTCATCACGCAAACCAGCATAACCTTCGTCTTCCAGTTTCTTTGCCAGTTCAGGCCCGCCTTGCTTGACAATTCTTCCATCCATCATCACATGAACCACATCTGGCACAATATAATTTAATAAGCGCTGATAGTGAGTAATAATCAGTGAGCCGAATTCTGGTCCCCGCATCTGATTAACACCGCGTGAAACGACTTTTAAAGCATCGATATCCAAACCGGAATCAATTTCATCCAAGATCGCGAATTTGGGTTTGATCATCATTAACTGCAAAATTTCATTGCGTTTCTTTTCACCGCCGGAAAAACCTTCATTCAAATGGCGTTCAGCCATCTCTTCAGTCATATCAAGTACTTCCATTGCTTGATCCAAATCTTTTAAGAATTGGCGGATTGGCAGTTGATCATCTTGCGGCCGTCGCGCATTAATCGCACCCCGAATAAATTCCGCATTTGTTATACCAGGAATTTCTGCTGGATACTGCATCGCCAAAAATAGCCCAGCACGCGCACGTTCATCAACTGGCATTTTTAAAATATCTTTACCGTCTAAAAAAATTTCTCCCTGAGTTACTTTATATGCTGGATTACCCATAATCGTTTCTGATAAAGTTGATTTACCAGTCCCATTAGGACCCATAATGGCATGGATCTCACCAGTATGCATAACTAGGTTAACACCTTTGAGAATTTTTTTACCTTCAATCGTTACATGTAGATTCTTAACTTCAAGTGTTGACATGGTAAATTCCTCCAATTTAAATTACTCTTTAATTCTAGCTTAATTGCGAATCATTTTCAATTAGAAAAAGCAACTCAAATTGAGTTGCTTCCCTAATCTATCAGTATTAATCAATTATTTTTAGAAGAATTATCTTTAAAAAATAAATAAAACTATGCCTGCCATTCACTTTGATAAATATCTGGTTTAAAACCACAAGTAAAATGGTCGCCTTCAATCATCAAGGGACGCTTAATCAGCTTGCCATCGCTGGCCAACAATTCACTGGCTGCTTTAGCATCCAGCTGATCAATTTTATCTTTTAAATGCAATTCACGATATTTGATCCCGCTAGTATTAAAAAAATATTTAAGCGGATGCTGCTTTAACTCAATCAGTTGCAGTAACTGATCAGCAGTTGGGGGAGTTTTAACGATATCAATTTCATTAAACTCGACTTGATTTGCCTGCAGCCATTTACGGGCCTTAGCACAAGTTGAACAACGGTTATAACAATAAAAAGTTTTCACTTATCATCATCCTTTCAACCACCATTATAGTCGCTATTAATTAAAATTCAGTAGATTAAGTCTTCAAAAATCAATGAAATTCCTTACTTGTACTGAACATATAGCTCTTGTTATGATAACGCATCGACATAATTAAACCAATCCCAATCATATTTCCAATCAAGGCTGAACCACCCTGACTGATAAAAGGCAACGGAATACCTGTCAATGGTAACAATCCAATACTCATGCCGATGTTTTCAAAAACATGAAACAAAATCATCATAATAACACCAGTTGAAAGATACGCGTAAAATTCATTTTTGGTATCAAAAGTAACTTGAATCATTTGGAAAATCAATAACAAATACAAAAAGATTAAAACACAGCCACCAATAAAACCAAAATTTTCACCAATGACAGAAAAAATCATATCAGATTCTCTAACAGGAACATATACATTGGAAACATTGAAGCCTTTACCAAAAATTCCCGCTGAACCGATTGCTTTCATGCTCTGCCATAGCTGGTAACTGCTGGATGAAGTATTAGCTGACGGATTAAGCCAAGCTTCAATTCGCTGAAACTGATAAACTTTAAAACCAATATCAGCTAAAATGCCGCGTCCATAAATTACCAAGAGAATCGCCGCTGTCCCTAATACTAAAAATGTTCCTGCAACCGGCAGGATTATTTTCCAAGTAATTCCAGAAACTAAAATCATTCCACCAAGAATAGCAATAAAAACCAACATCGTTCCAAAGTCATTTTGCAATTTTAAGAGGATTGCAATTGGCAGTGTCCACAAAAACATTTTGCCCAACAAGTGCCAATCGGTTGTAACGGTGTGCTCAACATATTCATTATTATGTCGCGAAATTACCCGCGCCAGCATCATGATGAATGCCGGTTTCATAACTTCAGACGGTTGAAAAGTTAAGCTTCCAATTGCAAACCAACTTTTAGCTCCTGTTGACACATAGTACGATCGACTATAAAAAACAAGCAATGACAGCATCAAGGTGATGCCGACTCCATAAGCAATTGGAGCCAGCTTCCATAATTGTTCAGCATCAAATTGCATCAGTATCACAACAGCACCAATTCCGATTGCATACCAAATAAATTGCATCAATAAAGCACGGCTGACACTAGTTGTACTAGTATCATGGCCCGCTGCAACAAAAATCGAACCCATTCCGATCACTGCCAAAACCAATACTGAAAAAATAATTCCATAATCAATCCGTGCATCTTCGTTTTCTTCGCTTCGAGTTCTTTTTTCCGTCAAAAACGTCTCTCCTCTCCACCAAAACTAAACCGAAATCTAATCTAAGCGGTGCAAGTGATAATTTCGCAGCAACAAGTTAACAGCCTCTTTTTGAGAAACTGTCCGAAAGATTGATTTATCTGGAAAAACCGCTTGAAAGCGCTGACCATCAGGAATTATTTGTCCTAAAATTTTTTCAGCGATTTTTAGTTCCAAAATTGTTTGGCCATTTAAACTTTTTTCTTCTTCAACAACTTCAATATTTTTTTCTTTTTTTGACACTTTGGTCCTCCGATTTACATATTAATTTCTATTTATGATCATCTTTTACGGTATTACGACGTACAGAAAAATGATCTGGCACCGGGTCATACCCGCCCTTGACAAAAGGATGACACCTAAGCAGTCGTGCCACCCCCATCAAACTTCCCTTTAAGGCACCAAAACGTTCAATTGCGGTAAAGGTATAATGCGAACAAGTTGGGTAGTAACGACAACTGGGCGGAAAAAAAGGAGAAATCCCCTTTTGATAGCCACGAATCAATAATAACAAAATTCGTTTCAAGTGAATCCTCCCCGAGCTGTTTATTTCTTTGTTTTCTTGCTTTGACTTTTTTCAATATGTTCCAACAAATAACCCGTCCCCATTGCAACGTCATCCAGCGGTGTTTCTGCAACCGTTACTGGAACTTTCAAATGATTAGCAAACAGCTGGTCTGTACCATCCAGCAAAGCACCGCCACCAGTCAAAATAACTCCCCGATCAATAATATCGGCGGCTAGTTCAGGTGGTGTCTGTTCCAAAACTTCTTTAGCCGCATCAATTACAGATAACATAGTATCATGTAAAGCTTTTTCAATCTGATTTGAAGACAATGTAATTGTCCGTGGCAATCCATTAACCACATCACGACCGCGAATTTCCATTTCTTTGCTGCGATGATCCGGTAAAACCGTTCCAATTTCGATTTTCGCTTTTTCCGCAGTATGTTCACCGATCTGTAAACTATGAATTTTACGTACATAAGTCATAATATCAACATTTAGTTGATCACCAGCAATTCGTAATGAACGGCTGACAACAATATCCCCCAGTGAAATCACTGCAATATCACTAGTTCCACCGCCAATATCGATCACCATGCTGCCACGCGGTTGAAAAATATCCAATCCAGCTCCGATAGCTGCAACTTTTGGTTCTTCTTCTAGATAAACATTTCCGCCGCCGGACTTTTCAGCTGCTTGCCGAATTGCTTTTCGCTCAATTGACGTCGTATTTGTTGGACAGCAAATCAAAATATTGGGTTTCGACATAAATCCCTTAACATTTAATTTCTTTATAAAATATGAAAGCATTTGTTCCGTCATATCAAAATCAGCAATTACTCCGTCTTTCAAAGGACGAATTGCCCGTATATTACTTGGTGTTCTTCCCACCATCTTATAAGCTTCTGAACCGACGGCTAACACACGTCCGTTTGAAATATCAATTGCTACCACGGAAGGCTCATTTAAAACGATTCCCTTACCCTTAACATTGATTAAGACGTTGGCTGTTCCTAAATCGATTCCGATATCCTTAGCCATAACACTTCTCCTTTAAAAATATTATGTACATGCAGTATGAAATTAAATTTAAATAATAAAATCTGCAAAATCAAATTTTATTATAGCATAAATACTGTCGTACCTATATGGCTAGTTGGTAAGTTTAACGAAAAAGCAAATTTAACCGCTTAATTATTAATTTCATTTGGCATAACAACCGTTTGTTCACTATCAACATTAATTCGTTTGATATCAGCACCTAAAGCCGCTAATTTTTGATGAAATTCATAGTAACCACGATCTAAATATTTTAATTGCGTAACTTCCGTGTAGCCATCAGCTGCTAATCCTGCCAAAATTAGAGCTGCTGCTGCTCGCAAATCAGTTGCAGCTACTTGTGCTCCTTGTAATTTAGCCGGTCCAAATAACAGAGCTGTGTTACCTTCAACTTTGAAGTCAGCATTCATTCGCCGCAATTCATCAAGATACATAAAGCGATTCTCAAAAACTGTTTCCGTTAGTGTACTTTGCCCATCGGCCAACAATTGTAAGATTGCGATTTGAGGTTGCATATCAGTTGGAAATCCCGGATAAGGCATGGTTTTAACCGTAATTGGTTTTAATTTTTCCGGTCCAATTACGCGAACACCAGCTGCACTTTCATTAACCGTAACTCCCATTTCTTCTAATTTTGAAATTAAAGGTCGATTATGTTCAACAATCGCATTTTCGATTAAAATGTCTCCTTGAGTTGCTGCAGCAGCCGTCATAAATGTTCCAGCTTCAATTCGATCCTGAATAACGGTATGTTTAGTTCCATGTAACTGTTCAACTCCAACAATTTTAATGCGTTCGGTACCAGCACCAGAAACTTTAGCCCCCATTTGATTGAGAACATTAGCCAGATCAACAATTTCCGGTTCACGAGCCACATTTTCAATTATGGTCGTTCCTTGTGCCAAAGTAGCAGCCATCATAATATTTTGCGTTGCTCCAACACTAGGAAAATCTAGGTAAATATTAGCTCCTTTTAATCCACTTGTCGTTGCTTCAATATAACCATCATGCTGCTGAATATCAGCTCCCATTGCGGTTAATCCCTTCAAATGCAAATCAATCGGCCGCAAACCAATGGCACAGCCACCAGGCATTGCCACTTTAGCATGTTTCAAGCGAGCTAATAACGGACCAAAAACAACAATTGAGGCCCGCATTTTGGAAACATATTTGAAAGGTGCTTCATAAGATAAATCATGACTAGCATCCAAGACAGCGGTTTTTTTCTGTTCATCTAAGTTCACTTTAACATTTAAAAATCGTAGCAAATTGTTCATCATATGAACATCAGACAGAATTGGTACATTATCAAGCTGCAACTGTCCTTCACTAGCTAATAAACTGGCCGCCAAAATCGGTAACACCGCGTTTTTAGCACCTTCAATTTTAACAGAGCCGGCTAAACGAGCTCCGCCATGAATAATTATTTTTTCCAAAAGAACTCCTCCACATGCTGATATGATATTTAAACTAAATACGAAAGATTTCGAACATTATCAATAAAATCCAAGAAAAATGAGCTACAGCCATATCCAATAGCAACAGCTATAAAAATCAACAACCATTTGAAACTTCGTTGTTTTGCGGGAGCGATATATCGATCCAATCGCAATGATTGAAGCGAAACAAAGACAATGAAAATAAAAACAAAATTGCTGATTAAATTCAGTAGAGCAGTTATTCCATAAAGTTTCATCTTTTATCCTCCCAAAGTTTCGTTTACATAATAGCATAAAAAAAAGCAATCGTCCTTAAAAATGTAATAAAGTTGTAATCTTTTAATGATTAATTAATTTTTTGCTAAAAAAAAACTGTGCGAAATAATTCGCACAGTTCGAAAAGATAATTAACAATTAGTGCTTAGCCACATTCAACCGATTGATAGCCCGTCGTAAAGAAATCTCGGCACGCTTCATCTGATCCGCATCGTGCGTTTGCTTAGCTTTTTCTAATCGTTCTTCTGCCCGCTTTCTAGCTCTGGCAGCTCGCTCAGAATCAATATCTTCTTTGCATTCAGCACTATTAGCTACAACTGTAGCTAAATTATCAGAAAATTCAACAAAACCACCACTAACAGCAATTTCATCAAATTGATCTTCTGATCCGTTTTTCTTGACGCGAATTTCATCGATTGCCAAGGATGCTAGGAAAGGAATATGATTCGGCAAGACACCCAATTCACCGATAGTTGTTTTAAAGACAACCATCGGGGATTGTTTTTCAAAAACACTGCCATCGGGGGTAACAACGTTGACGGTCAACAAATTTTGATCAGCCATTTGCCTCTGCCCCCTTATTTAGCAATATTAGCATTCATTTTCTTAGCTTTTTCAACAACCTCTTCAATCCGACCAACTGAACGGAAAGCATCTTCCGGCAAATCATCATATTTACCATCCAAAATTTCCTTAAAGCCCTTCACAGTTTCTTTTACCGGAACATATGATCCCGGAACACCTGTAAACTGTTCAGCAACGTGGAAGTTCTGTGATAAGAAGAATTGAATGCGCCGTGCACGGGAAACAATAATTTTTTCATCGTCAGATAATTCATCCATACCTAAAATTGAGATAATATCTTGCAATTCGCGGTAACGCTGCAAAACATGCTGGACCTCAGTTGCAACTTCATAATGTTCTTCACCAACAATTTCAGGTGAAAGCGCACTAGAAGTTGAAGCTAAAGGATCCACAGCCGGATAAATACCTTGCTGCGTCAAACTTCTTTCCAAGTTGGTAGTAGCATCCAAATGGGCAAAAGTTGTTGCTGGAGCAGGGTCAGTATAATCATCAGCCGGGACATAAACCGCCTGAATAGAGGTAACTGATCCTTTTTTAGTAGAAGTAATTCGCTCTTGCAATTGACCCATTTCAGTAGCTAACGTTGGCTGATAACCAACGGCTGATGGAATTCGGCCTAACAAAGCTGATACTTCAGATCCAGCCTGGGTAAAGCGGAAAATATTATCAATAAACAACAGCACATCCTGACCTTCAACATCACGGAAATATTCCGCAATAGTTAATCCGGTCAAAGCAACACGCATCCGGGCACCAGGCGGCTCGTTCATCTGACCGAACACCATGGCGGTTTTCTCCAAAACCCCAGACTCTTTCATTTCAAAGTAAAGATCGTTACCTTCACGGGTACGTTCACCAACACCGGTAAAAACAGAAATACCATTATGTTCTTGGGCGATATTGTGAATCAATTCCTGAATCAAAACGGTTTTACCAACACCGGCACCACCGAACAAACCAATTTTACCACCCTTAATATAAGGAGCTAGTAAATCAATAACTTTGATTCCAGTTTCAAGAATTTCGATCTTTGTATTTAATTGATCGTAAGGTGGAACACTCCGATGGATCGGGTTGCGATGAGCTTTGTCATCAAATTCTTTCCCGCCATCAATCGGATTGCCTAAAACGTTGAATACTCTTCCTAGCGTTTCTTTACCAACTGGCACTGTGATTGACGATCCAGTATCAATAACGTCTGCACCACGTTGAACTCCATCAGTAGAATCCATCGCAACAGTCCGCATCATACCATCACCAAGTTCAAGTGACACTTCGATGACTAATTCAGAGCCATCGGTGCGTTTAACACGCAACGCATTGTTAATTTCTGGCAACGATTCGCTAAGAGGAAATTGTACATCAACGACAGGTCCGATGACTTGAACAACCTTTCCTGTACTCATCTATCTAATTCCTCCCATCATCTCATTCAAGAGCTGCTTGAGCACCTGTAATTTCTGTAATTTCAGTTGTAATTGCACTCTGGCGTGCTCGATTAAACTGCAGCTGCAAAGAAGAAATAATATCTTTAGCGTTATCAGTAGCTGATTTCATCGCAGTTGAACTTGAAGCATGTTCAGATGTTTTAGCATCTAAAATTGCTCCATAAATCAAACTCTCAGCATACTGTGGTAAGACAACCTCTAAAATTGCCTCACTAGAAGGTTCCATATCATACTCTGCATGGGGTCCTTCAGCCTGATCTTTCTTTAGATCATCATGACCTAAATTCAAAGCTGAAATTGGCAGCATTGATTCAGCCCGAAATTCTGAAGTCAGTGAATTAACAAAATGGTTATAGCAAACATAAAGTTCATCATATAATCCTTCGCCATACATCGACACAATTTCTTTGACTAAACTACGAATATTTTGAAAACGTGGAATATCAGCAATTCCGCGTTGTTCAAATACTACTTTAAAGCCCCGCTTTTTAAAGAACTCTGCTCCAGTTCCACCAATTGCAACAATGACTGTGTCTTCGACCGTGTGGTTTCCCTTAGCAATTAAATCCAGTGTCTGTTTAATAACATTACTATTATAACTGCCAACTAAACCACGATCAGACGTGATCACCATCACACCAAAATGTTTAACTGGCCGCTTAACCAGCATATCTAATCCAGTAACCTCTTTAGGCTTACCATCAGTAGATGCAGCTGAAGTAGCTGACTGACCATCGAGTAGATGTGATTGGGCTAAGTGTGTAATCACACTACGAATCTTATCAGAATAAACTTGATAACTGGTAGTATGCTTTTGAATCTGGCTCAACTTTGCGGTTGATACCATCTGCATTGCTCCAGTAATTTGTTCTGTTTTCTTAGTTGAACTGATTCGCCGTTTAACTTCTTGTAATGAAGCTCCCATTAGTATTCACCACCCTTTCTTATTTTGCGGTTGCTTGAAAAGCAGCAGCAAAATCTTTTAGGGCACTATCCAATTTATCAGTATCCGGCAATTTACCAGTGTCTTTAATAGCTTTCAGCAAATCTGAATGATTATTATCAAAGAACTCAAATAATTCATTTTGATAACGAATTACATCATCAATCGGAACATTATCAATGAAACCATGTGTCAATGCATACAGAATCAAGACTTGTTTTTCAACAGCTAATGGCTCATGCAGTGGCTGTTTCAAGACTTCAACTGTCCGTCGACCACGATTCAATTTAGCCTGCGTTGCAGCATCCAAATCAGATCCAAATTGTGCAAATGATTCCAACTCACGGAATGAAGCCAAGTCAACACGCAAAGTACCAGCAACTTTCTTCATTGCACTAATCTGTGCAGCACCACCAACACGAGAAACAGATGTCCCAGCATCAATCGCTGGACGAACACCAGAATAGAAATTATCACTATCCAAGAATATCTGTCCATCAGTGATAGAAATAACGTTTGTCGGGATATATGCCGAAACATCGCCGGCTTTAGTTTCAATAAACGGTAAAGCGGTCATCGAACCGCCACCTAATTTATCGCTTAACTTGGCAGCTCTTTCTAATAAACGAGAATGTAAATAGAAAACATCGCCAGGATAAGCTTCACGACCAGGCGGACGACGAAGGATCAAAGAAAGTTCACGGTAAGCATCTGCTTGTTTTGATAGATCATCATAAACGATCAACACATGCTTGCCATTATACATAAACTCTTCGCCCATTGCAGCGCCAGCATATGGTGCCAGCCAAAGCAACGGAGCTGGTGAAGAAGGACCAGCTGAAATAACGATCGTATAATCCATTGCACCATAACGACGTAATGTTTCAACCTGACTGCGAACAGTTGATTCCTTCTGACCAATTGCAACATAAATACAAATCATATCTTCATGTTTTTGATTAATGATCGTATCAATTGCTAATGAAGTTTTACCAGTCTTACGGTCACCAATGATTAATTCACGCTGACCACGACCAATTGGAACCAGAGCATCAATCGCTTTGATACCAGTTTGCAGCGGTTCTTTAACTGACTGACGCTGCATAACACCTGGGGCCTTTTTCTCTACCGGACGTGTTTTTGAAGTTTTAATATCTCCCAGTCCGTCAATCGGCTGACCCAATGGGTTAACAACCCGACCGATTAATTGATCACCTACAGGAACTTCCATAATCCGGCCGGTACGTTTAACACTGTCACCTTCACGGATACCTTTGAAATCACCTAGAACAACGATACCAACATCGTCAACTTCCAAGTTTTGAGCCATCCCGTAAGTTCCATCTTCAAATTCTAGCAGCTCACTTGCCAAGACATTATCTAACCCATTTGCCCGAGCGATACCATCACCAACATAAGTAACAGTTCCGACTTCGTCAACTTTGAGTTCGTCTTGATAATTTGCTAACTGCTGTTTAATTAGAGCACTGATTTCCTCAGCCTTAATGCTCATAGAAGTTTCACCTCTTTACCAAATTATTTCAATAGCAGCCGCTTAATTTTCGCAAGCTTAAACCGTAATGAACCATCAAAAATGTAATTATTAGATTTCAAAACGACCCCACCAATTACATCCGGATCGACTTGATCTTCTAAAATTACTTTCTTTGCTCCAACAACTCTTGCAAACGAAGCTGCTAATTTCTCCTTTTGAGCATCATCCAGTGCAATTGCTGTCGTTACCTTCGCATGAACGGTTTTTTCATACTTATCATTTAAACGAATATATTCGTCAATGATGGCGCTGAGATCCTCAATTCGATTATAATCAAACAACATTTGCAACAAGTTAGCTGTCAATGGCGAAGCTGCTTTAATTATAATATCCAAAACAGATTTCTTTTCTTGATAGCCAATCTGTTTGCTTAGTAAAAAACTAATCAAATCAGGATTATCTGTCAGCAAAGTTTTTAACTCTGTTAATTCTGCTAAAAGCTTCGTTCGCTGCTGCTGTTCTTCAGCTAAGCCAAACAAAGCTTGTCCGTAACGACGGACAACGGTTGCTTTATTTAACTTCATTTTGCTTCCCCAACCCTTCAATATAAGAATCAATCAAAGCCTTTTGATCTTCCAGCTTAAGATTCTTAACAATGACCTTCGAAGCAATTGACAAAGACAACTCAGCAACATCATCTTTAACACTTTCCAGTGCATCCTGACGCTCGCGAGCGATATCTTGTTTAGCATTTTCTTTAAGTGCTGTTACTTCCTGATGAGCACCATCAATAATTTTTGATTTTTGCTGTTCACCGTTTGTTTTAGCACGATCAATAATTTGTGAAGCTTCAACATGAGAATCCTTCAAAGCTGCTTGACGCTGGCTTTCAAGTTTCTCAGCTTTTGCCCGTGACTCTTCAGCATTATCAATGTCTGAAGCAATCTTTTCAGCCCGTTTCTCCATCATTGAAGTAATTGGACCCCAAGCAAAGTGCTTAATCAAAGCAACCAAAACTAAAAATAATACCAAATAGAAAATCGTGTCACCCCAGTAAATACCACTGGCAGCACCTAATAAAAATTCTGCGCTCATTGATTGACACCTCCTATTTTGTCAAATCGTAATAACATCGAAAGGTTACTACTTGGCAAGCAAGAGGAATGAGATAACGATGGCAATAATCGGCACCGCTTCAACCAAACCTACACCGATAAACATGTTAGTTCTTAATTTACCTTCTAATTCTGGCTGACGTGCCATGCCTTCAAGCATTTTAGCGATAACCAAGCCATCACCAATCGCACCACCAATTGCCGCACCGGCTGCAGCTAAACCTGCACCAATCAAAGCTAATGAAGTCATAATAAAAATCCTCCTTAATTACTCTTTTTCAACTTTTTGAGAAATATAAACCATTGTCAATGTGACAAATACGTAGGCTTGGATACTTCCAATAAAGACCGAGAAGCCTTGCCAGATAATTTCAAGTGGCACTGCCGGAACAAATGAAGCAATTCCATAAACCTTGCTGAATTTATAAATTAATTTCAGCAGAACTTCGCCGGAATAGATATTCCCATACAGACGAAGAGCTAGTGTCAAAAAATTTGTAAATTCCTCTAGTACGCTGATCGGTAACAGAAAAGGAATCGGACTCAAATAAGTATTTTTAAAATACCCTCTGAAGCCAAATTTTTTAACTCCTAGAAAATGAGCCAATAGTAAAACCATAAATGCCAATGTCATGGTCGTCATTACATTCGCAGTTGGGCTTTTAACATAGGTGACATTGTTTACCGTGATCTGCAGCATCAAGCCAAGTTGGTTTGATACAAAAATAAAAGAAAACAGCGTAAAAATTAATAATCCAAATTTTTGGCCGTCTCGACCCGGCATCGTACTTTTGATTATGCTATTGGTAAAATCGATGATCCACTCAATCACGTTCTGCTTTCCGGTTGGTTTCATTTCAATTCTTCTTGATAGAAAAAACATTAAAAAGAAAACAATGGCCGCAGCAATTAATCCTGGGACATCATTTCCGATATTGAAAGGAATACCAAAAAAAGTCTGAACATTAGCTCCTTCGTTCACTAAGTTTCACCTCTTTTCACTCCAGATGCATCGCCCAGCGACATAAAGAAAATTACAACAAGTTCCAAAGATTATATCTCTGAATACAATGAGAATGATACCACCATTTTACAAAAAACACAAAACGTTTTTAAAAGTCAAAAAGCGTTTTCTATGGCAATTTGTCAGCTTATCTTTCAGAAAACCAATTAAAAGAGGCGTTTATTTTCGACACTTTTTCATGAATTTGTGCAATAATTCGCAAATCACATGAAAAGTGACTAACTCGTTTGCAAAAAAAAATAAAACTGCAACAAAATCAATATTTGCTCAGTCTTATTCAGTGTTTATGCTCAAACTTGCTTTTTCTTGGCTAAGCTAGCCAGAATGTTACTTGGTTCCAAATAATCGGTCACCAGCATCGCCTAATCCAGGGACAATATAGCCGTTCTCATTCAAGTGATCGTCCAAAGCAGCCGCAAAAATATCAATATCCGGGTGCTTTTCGCGCAAAGCTTTAACCCCTTCAGGAGCTGCAACTAAACAGACAAATTTAATGCTGACTGCCCCACGTTTCTTTAAAGCATCAACTGCCATAATTGCCGAACCGCCAGTCGCCAGCATTGGATCAACAATAAAAATTTCTCGACTTGCTAAGTTATCCGGCATTTTAACAAAATACTCGACTGGTTTAAGTGTTTTTTCGTCACGGTACATACCGACATGACCGACCTTAGCTGCTGGAATCAATTCTAAGATACCATCAACCATTCCTAAACCAGCCCGCAAAATTGGTACAATTACAACCTTTTTGCCTGCCAAATGCTTCATTTTTGCTTTAGCAATTGGTGTTTCGATTACACAATCTTCTAATGGCATATCCCGTGAAACCTCATATGCCATTAACTCCGCAATTTCATTGACAACTTCACGAAATTCTCGAGTACCGCAATTCTTATCCCGAATAATTGACAACTTGTGCTGAATCAATGGATGATCTAAAACTTTAAATTTTCCCAATTTAGCCACTCCTTTATTATCCTTGTATATTTTAGCGAATAATTTGCCAGTTGACCAGACTTAAAACCCAACAATTTTGTTACTTGAAAAATTGATTACCTGAAGATTTTTTCAAACGGTTCATGTATGCCAAACCCAGCCCGGTTTCCGGATAAGCAGCTGCTAAAATCCAATTGACTTTCTGCCGATCATCAAAATTGCGCAATCCGGCAAACAAGCGCTGACTAGCGGAAACAACATCATTGCCCAAATCAAACGGCAAACACTGCTGCGGTAATTTTTGCTGCAAAATTTCAGTCGGTGCCATGACTCCGATTTTTTCCGATTGCTTAGCAGCCCAAGCCAACGCTGCTGGCCATTGATCAGCCCGCACCATTAAAACCTGAGCATCTGGAGCATAGTGCTTGTATTTCATACCTGGTGCTTTAGGTATCTCCTTAGCCCCAACCTGATGTACCTCTGAGCTTACCGGCTGCTGCAAGACAGCTTCAAGTTGGACAACTGTGACTGCCCCGGGACGCAAAACAGCCGGCTGGTCAGTTGACATATCAATAATCGTTGACTCAACTCCGACTTGTGTTGGACCATCATCAACGATTCCAGCGATTCGTCCTTCCAAATCATGAAAAACGTGCTGTGCTGTTGTCGGACTCGGTTTGCCTGATGAATTAGCCGATGGTCCAACCAATGGAACTCCGGTTAATTCAATCAACTTACGCGTGATTTCATTTGCCGGCATCCGAAAAGCTGCCGTTTCTAAACCGCCAGTTACCGCTTTTGATAGTGAACCAGGTTTAATTTTAAAAATCAAAGTCAGTGGGCCTGGCCAGAATTCGTCAATCAGCTTTTTTGCTGCTGAACTGATTTCTGCCACGTATTGCTGAACCATTTCCAGCGAAGCAACTGTCACTATCAACGGATTATCCGATGGTCGTCCTTTAGCCAGATAAACCCGTTTAACTGCCTGCTGGTTCGTTGCATCAGCACCTAAGCCGTAAACTGTTTCTGTCGGGAAAGCAATCAACTCACCCTTTTGTAATTCCGAAGCAGCTGTTTTCAGCTCACTAGGCTGATAAATTTTAGTAATTAACAAGAATCTTACCTCCCCGTAAAACGCACGCGTACCATTCGATCTTTGCCAGCAATATCTTTTTTGCTGCTGACTTGAGCCATCGGAAAGCGCGATTGAAATATTTTTTTAACTGCTGCTGCTTGCCGAAAACCGATTTCCAAATACAAGCTGCCGGTTGCTGTTAATTTATCAGCTAATTGTTCAGCCAGCCGACGGTAGATCTGTAACCCATTTTCGGCAGCAAACAATGCTACTGCCGGCTCGTGTTCTAAAACACTGCGATCCATTAAAGACCGTTCATCAGCGGCAATATATGGTGGATTTGAAACTATCACATCATATTTGCCGGTTAACGGCGCTAATAAATCACCACTAACCGCAGAAATTTTTGCCTGCAATCGATCAGCATTTTTTTGCGCTGTTTGCAAAGCTGCCGGAGACAAATCAGTTAGCAGCAGCTGCCAATTTGGCCGCTCTAATTTAAGCGAAATACCGATTGCACCGCTGCCGGTCCCGATATCAGCAACCTTTAACATCGTTTGTTGTGAAAAATCAGCTAGAACCCATTCAACTAATTCCTCGGTTTCCGGACGCGGAATTAAAACAGTCGGATCAACCAAAAAATCGTGTCCAAAAAAAGCAGCATGACCCAAAAGATACTGTACCGGCCAACCGGTCAAATAACGTTGAATCATCCCTTCTAATTGTTGTTGCTGAGACAATGGCAATAATTCACGCTGTTGCCGCAATAATTCAATTGGTGTCCAGCCGGTTATCCCCAGTAATAATTCAGTTACTGCCGGCGGCTCGCCACCGCGACTGCTGACTAATTTTTGAAAATACTGCTGTGCTTGAAAATAAGTCAGCTGCTGCTTAATCATCTTGCAGCTGCTCCAATTTTTTAGTTTGATCAAATAGAATTAATGCATCAATTACTTCTTCCAAATTACCATTCATAATTCGATCCAGCTTGTTGAGAGTTAATCCAATTCGATGATCTGTTACCCGATTTTGCGGATAATTGTAAGTCCGGAT
The DNA here is from genome assembly GCF_001435235.1 of Liquorilactobacillus ghanensis DSM 18630. Classification (GTDB taxonomy): domain Bacteria; phylum Bacillota; class Bacilli; order Lactobacillales; family Lactobacillaceae; genus Liquorilactobacillus; species Liquorilactobacillus ghanensis. The sequence goes on from NZ_AZGB01000027.1 coordinate 38,253, forward strand.
ACGTTCAGAACGATCTCCGGTACCCACAGCCGATTTACGGTTAGCATCATAAGCCTGTTGTTCTTGTGAAGAATAATAGTCATAGACACGTGCCTTAAGAATTTTCATCGCTTTTTCGCGGTTTTGCTGTTGTGAGCGTTGATCCTGCATCGCAACTACAATTCCTGTTGGTAAATGTGTCATTCGAACAGCTGATGAAGTTTTATTGATATGCTGGCCACCGGCACCGGAAGAACGGTAGACATCAACGCGAATATCTTTCGGATCCAAATCAATTTCTACGTCTTCTTCTTCAGGCATAACTACTACTGTTGCTGTTGAAGTATGCACCCGACCAGCAGATTCCGTTACTGGTACCCGCTGAACACGATGAGCACCGCTTTCGTATTTTAGTTTGGAATACACACTTTTACCGTTGATCACCAATGCGATTTCTTTAAAACCGCCAACTTCAGTTACATTTTTATCAATAACTTGAATCGTCCATCCCTGTTTTTCAGCATACTTAGAATACATTTCAAACAGATCAGCTGCAAACAAACTAGCCTCGTCACCGCCAGCAGCTCCACGAATCTCCATGATAATATTTTTGTCATCATTAGGATCTTTAGGCAACAATAAAACCTTAATTTTTTCTTCAAGCTGATCACGTTTATCTTTGGCTTGGGCTAACTCATCTTTAACCATTTGTGCCATTTCATCATCAAGCTTGTCATTTAGCATTTCTTCATCGTCTTTAATCGTTTGGACTGTTTTCTTGTATTCACGATATTTTTCGACGGTTTCCCGTAAATCAGCCATTTCTTTTGATAGCTTGGTAAACTTGGCTGTATCGGCAATAATTTCCGGATCAGAAAGCAGCTCCCCTAACTCTTCATACCGATCCTCCAATGTTTGCAGTCGTTTAAATAAATCATTCATTCCAGCTTTCCTCCATTAAAATAAATCCTAGTTCTAATTTCTTGTTTCTTTCAAAACCGGGTGCAAATAGTGACGCCGACAAACCGGATAGTAACTTTCATTACCACCAATTTTTATCTGTTCACCGCTATAAACCGGCCGTCCATTGTCGATTCGCAAATTCATGATTGCTTTTTTGTTGCAAAACCAGCAAATCGTCTTCATCTCCTCGATCTTGTCAGCATAGAGCAGCAAATATTTCGATCCTTCAAATAGTTCATTACGAAAATCATTCTTTAAGCCAAAGGTCATCACGGGTATTTTCAATTCATCAACGATTCGTGCCAACTCAATCACGTGCTGTTTTTTTAAAAATTGGGCTTCATCAACTAAAATACAAGCTAATTTTTGCGAACTTTGAGCTGCCATTTCAAAAATATTCGTTTGCTCGAAAATCGGCTGTGCCTGTCGTTTTAAACCGATTCGGCTTGCAATTTCGCCAATTTTCTCACGATTATCAACTGCACTCGTCAACAACATGACTTTTTTTTGCTGTTCTTCATAATTATGTGCAACTTTAAGAATCTCAATGCTCTTGCCGCTATTCATTGCTCCATAACGGAAAAATAATTGTGCCACAACTAACAACTCCAAATTTAGACTTTCCTATTAAGTATATATGATTTGCTGTGAAAATTCACTAAGCAGGAAAATTCTGCACAAAAGTCCATTTCTTAAGACTAAAAAAACATCTGCTAGCAGTATTTTATGATATGATACAAACTAGTACTAAACAAGCACGACCCATTTTTGAATGGAGGAACACAGTCATGTCATTAAGAAGTACGGCAGCAATTACCGTTGGGAAAAGTTCACACTGGTTTTTACATCATTTTCTGCATGGGGGAACCTCTTTACCCGGGAAAATCACTTTAGCTTTTGATCCCGATGTCCTAGAGACTCTGGGAGCTAACTACGAAACAGTCTTAATTACTGGAACCAACGGAAAAACACTAACAACTGCCTTGACAGTAAAAGTTTTGCAAACAACTTATCAGAATGTTTTAACCAATCCAAGCGGTTCAAATATGAAGCAAGGAATTGTTACGGCATTCTTAACAGCCAAAAAAACCGCTAGTGGCAAACAATTAGCAATTTTGGAAACTGATGAAGCAAATGTCGAATTGGTAACACGCTATTTACATCCGAAAGTTTTTGTTTTAACAAATATTTTTCGTGATCAAATGGACCGTTATGGTGAAATTTATACAACTTATGACAAAATATTAAATGGAATTCGTTTAGAACCCAAGGCGACAATTATTGCCAATGGAGATGCACCAATCTTTAATAGTAAGGATTTGCCCAATCCGACAATTTATTATGGATTTGATCTTGGAAATGATCAAGAATTACAAGCAGCTCCGAATACTGATGGTTTATTATGTCCTAATTGTCAACACATTTTACATTATCACCAATTAACCTACAGCAATTTGGGAAAATATTATTGTCCCAACTGTGGGTTTTCTCGGCCGCAATTGCAGCATATTGTTACTGAATTAACCGAACAAACTCCAGTCAGCTCAACTATAAAAATTGATAATCAACCGCTGACCTTGCATATTGGTGGAACTTATAATATTTACAATGCATTAGCCGCTTATAGTGTTGGATGTTTCTTTGATGTTCCAGCTGAAGAAATTGCAACTGCTTTAAACGCCAACGATCAAAAAGTTTTTGGTCGGCAAGAAGTTATTAATCTGGAAAATAAAGAATTAACTTTAATTCTCGTCAAAAATCCAGTTGGACTTGATCAAGTTTTGCAAATGATCAAAACTGACCAGCAACCATTTTCACTAGCCGTTTTGTTAAATGCTAATTACGCTGACGGTATTGATACCAGTTGGATTTGGGATGGGCGGTTTGAGCAGCTGCCATTCGAACGAATTCCAATGGTATTGGCTGGTGGTGAACGTTGGAAAGACATTGCTTTTCGCTTAAAAGTAGCTGGTGCTGAGCAAACTGATTTTAAAAAAATTGCATCGCTACCGGCAGTTCTTGAAAGTCTAAAACAAGTTCCAACCAAACACATTTATGTTTTAGCAACTTACACTGCCATGCTGCAACTGCGAAAATTAATGGCTGAACAAGGCTACCTTAAGGAAGGGATGGAATGAGATGAAGTATCAATTACGTGTTGCTCATTTATATGGTGATCTCTTAAACACTTACGGTGATATCGGCAATATTTTAGTTTTGCAATATTATGCTAAACAGATGAATGTTGAGCTAATTACCAAAGTTATCAGCCTTGATGATGATTTTCAAGCCGCTGACTTTGATCTAGCTTTTTTTGGCGGCGGACAAGATTATGAACAATTGATCGTTTCACATAATATTCAACATAAAAAAACTGAATTGACCAAATTCATCGAAGCTGGTGGACCAATGTTGGCCATTTGCGGTGGTTACCAACTGCTAGGTGAATATTATATTGGTGCTAAAGGCGAAAAGATTGCCGGAATCAGCGCCCTACCACATTATACTAAAAGTCAGGTCAACCACCGCTTTATTGGTGATATTGAAATCCAAAACCAAGAGACTGGACAAAAATATCATGGGTTTGAAAATCATAATGGTTTAACTTATCTTGGAAAAAATGAAAAAGCTTTGGGCAAAGTTCTCAGCGGTCATGGCAACAACGGGCAAGATGGTACTGAAGGAGCCATTTATAAAAATGTCTACTGTTCATACTTTCATGGTCCAATTCTTGCCCGCAATGGCGAATTGGCTAAACGTTTATTGTTGATAGCATTAAAACGTCGTTATCCAGATGCCGATTTAAATCAGGCCGAAAACTTAGAAATCTCGCCTACGTATTAAGATTTCTAGCTTATACTAAGTAAAAACAGCGGTCAGTGACCGCTGTTTTTTATTGATCTTTTTCTTTCAAATAAGCAGTAATGATTTGATCACGACGCTTCAAAAATAAATCATTTTTTTCATTGGGATGGATTCGATTCGTTAAGACAATCAAAGCCTGCTTAGTTGCTAAGTCTAGCAGCATAAAGGTTCCAGTATAACCTGTATGATAGATGCAAGCCCGTCCAACAGAATCATAACGTAAATCCCAGCCAAATGAACGTCCCAAATCATGTGAGGGTGTCTGATCGGCAAATAAACATTGGCGTAATTCAGCTGAAAATAATTTGGGTTGCAATTCATCCGCCAATAGCCAATCTGCAAAACGCATTAAGTCACTTAATGGAGCAAACAAGCCCGCTGAACCGCAATGTTCTTGGAGAATTTGTGCTTTGGGATCATGCACAATTCCTTGCAACAAGCCCTTTTCAGCTGAATAACAAGTTGGAACACAGGCTTTTGCAACTGGCTGAAAAGTGCTGCTTTTCAGCTGCAGCGGCTGTAATACATGCTCACTAATCACTTGCTGGACCGGCTTTTGATAAAATGTTTCAATGATTTCTCCCAAAAAGATCAAGCCGATATCTGAATATTCGACCCGTTTTCCCAGCCAATCACCCGTATGCAAGGTAAACAATGCTTGCGTTAACTGACTTGCCGACAATTGATTTCGATGTAAAATGTAGCCTGTAATAGCCGCAGTATGCGTCAATAATTCTCTGATCGTTACTCGCCAATCATAAAATTGCGGTAAAAATTTTTTAACTGGATCTTCAAAACTGAGTTTACCAGTTGATACTAAATGTAATATCATCGTCGTTGTCCCAATTACTTTAGTCAATGACGCTAAATCATATAGTTGCCCTGGTTTTAATCGCTTTTTCACTGGCACCAGCTGACTATAGCCAAATACTTCCTGCTGCCATTTATCGCGCTGTTTCATTGCATAGGAAACGCCTGGTACAACCTGATCTTCGGTTAATCGATGAATTAATTTCGTCGTAAATGGATTCAATCTTTTTTGCCTTCTTTAAGTTTGCTAGTTGGAATTGCCAAAAGTTTAAACTGCGAATTATCATAGTCAACTCGATAAACATGAGCATTTTTAATCAAAAGGCGTGGCACTTTTCCATTTAAGCTTTCAATAAACACTGATAAGATCAAGGCATGGGCTACAATTAAGACATTACTTTCTGTCGGTCGTGAAGCATACCTTTCACCCAAATCCTCCATAAAATAATTAATTCGCTGACTTAATTGCTGTGCATCTTCAATCTGTGAAGTTTGATCAATTGTATGAAATAAATTTGTCAGCTCCATCGCATGATGATGATGGTACATTGCTTTCCAAATATTCAACGGTCCTAATTGCTGTAAAAAATGTGGTAGAACTTGGCGATTTTTACCTTCTTCGTATTCACCAAAACTTAATTCCCGCAATCGTGGCTCCTGAAAAATTGGTATTTGCGGTTGAATATTTTCTTGTAAAATTAATTTAGCTGTTTTTAAAGTTCGATCCAGATCACTGGTATAAGCAGCCGCAAACCTAACATGCTGTAATTGCTGCCCCAATTTACGCGCTGATCTTTGACCCTTATTAGTCAATGGTGAATCTGTAATTCCTTGCAATCGATGCCAACGATTCAACTGAGTTTGTCCATGTCTAACTAAATAAAAATGAACTGTCATTTTATCACCAACTTATTAAATAATTAATACTTAATTCTAAGATAGTTCAATTATAACAAAATTGCTGGTACAATTATGATAAAAATAACAAAGAGGATTTGATTAACATGGCTAGTAACTCCGATTCGATTTTTAATTTACTTTCATATTTGCATCGCCATCCGCAGCAAGCTCAAAAGATGCCTACTGTTGAAAATAATATTGTTCGCTTAAAAATCGATCAAGCAATTAAAGTTTCTTATGCTGATATCTACTTTCCTAAAAATCATTTAATGGTGAACCGTTTAACAGATAGCTTTGTTGCTAAACATGGTGAATTATTAGATTATTATCAAGCCTTTACCAAAATGAAAACACCACATTACCATGAAGTCTGGGTCACTAGTTCATTTATAACCCCAGCTAACTGTTTTTTTATTGAGCTTTCATTTGAGTAAACTATGCTGTTTTTTTATTAGTTAAAATCAGCATCAGTAAATTAATAATCAACAGACCTGCTGTGAACAAAAAAACAGCTTGGTAACTGAAGACGCTTGAAACTAAAGAACCTAATAATGGTCCGGCTACTCCGCCAATTGCCTGCGATGATTGGTTATAACTGAAGATCCGACCAAAAGCCTCCTGCGGGACATCAACGGTTAAAACTGTTTGAACTGCTGGTAACATAGCAGCACTGGCTAACCCGAGCAGAAAACGTAAAATTCCTAATTGTAAGGTAGTTGTTACGAAGTACATCGGGATAAACACCAGCGTACTAATTACTAAGCCAAAAAGCAATATTTTCTGCGGCCCGACTTGATCCATTAAATGCCCAACACGCGAAGCAACTAATAAGGTTCCAAAGCCCGGCATAGCTGCAACGATCCCGCTGACTAATGAAATATTGCCTTGACCATGCATCAATTGCCGAACAAATAAACTAATAATCGGTGAAATTGACATCAATGATGATTGCACTAATAAAGTAGTCAAAAACATTACTAAAATGAAATTCCGATTGGCCAATTGACTAAAGATTTGCCTGATTGGTTTCATTTTTTGAACTGGAATTGGCGTAAAGTGTTCTTTAACCATAAAAGCCGTTAACAAGAAGGTCACGCCCATTAAAATTCCGGTAATAAAAAATGGCATCCGATAACCTAAAATGCCCGCCAAGTAACCGCCAAATAACGGTCCCAACAAAGTTCCGGTAACATTTGCGGTCATTAGATTTCCCATTACTTGGCCGCTGTGCTGATGAGGTGTTTCACCAGCCATTAATGCAGTAGCATTATTAATGTAACCTGAAAAGGCTCCTTGAAGTAATCTTAAAATAATTACTGTTGCAACATTTTGAGCAGCACCCACTAAGAAAATCGTGCACGCCATTACTCCCGAAGCACGTAAACACATCAGTTTACGACCGCGCAGATCAGCTAATTTCCCCCAAAATGGAGAAACAATTGCTTGTGATAAATACGTAATTGAAAAGGCAATTCCTGAATAAAAGTTTAATTGCCAATTGCTAAAGTGTCCAAGGGTATCAATATATAGTGAAATAAACGGCATTGTCATCGAATAGCCTAAAGCTGTAATAAAACAGCCGATCCATAGGCTGATAAAACTGCGACGCCATTGCTTATGCCGGATGGATGTTTTTGTCATGAATTTTTTCTCCTCGTAAGTAATCAACTTAATCATATCATTATCAAATTAAGCGGTCTATCTTTGTACAATAAAAACAATTAATCTTAACCACAGAAAAAGCGCAACGATTCGCTGCGCTTTTCATTTAAATTAGTATTTCAAATCGATCCTAATCATCAAGATCCCGTTCGATATTTAAGCCGTAAAGTTTGCTGACTGGTTCATTCTTATTAACTGGATGAACGACTAGAATAGTTGTTGCCCCTTTACTGCTGACATACCCAGCAAATTCAGCCACTTCTTCTACTTGATAAGCTAAACCGTCGGAATTATAAATATATTGTCCGGCAACTGGCATGCTCTCAAAATACACTTTGTTCATCCGATAATACTCATTTTCACCATCATGCATTACCAGTACTACTTTAAACAAGTACATCACCTCTCCATCTAGCAAACTCAATAAACTATTAAACCAGCAGCTAGATGAACAGCTTTCAAAGCTTAGACATTGATTACCTTTTCCAAGAAAGCCTTCGTACGATCATTTTGCGGGTGTTCAAAAACATCCGTTGGTTTTCCTTCTTCAACAACCTTGCCATCAGCCATGAAAACTACCCGATCAGCTACCTCTTTGGCAAATCCCATCTCATGCGTAACCACTACCATGGTCATGCCTTCTTTGGCCAATTTTTTCATAACTGCTAAAACATCACCGACCATTTCAGGGTCAAGCGCTGAGGTGGGTTCGTCAAATAACATTATATCAGGTTTCATCGCAAGTGCACGTGCGATTGCCACCCGCTGCTTCTGTCCACCGGATAATGAGCGTGGCATTGCATCGTACTTGTCAACCAGACCGACTGTCTCAAGTAATTTTTTGGCCTGATCAGCCGCCTCTTCTTTTGATGCTTTGCCCAGTTCGGTTGGAGCTAAAGCAATATTTTGTTCAACTGTTAAATTATTAAATAAATTAAAATGCTGAAAAACCATTCCGATATTTTCACGAGCTTGGTCAATATTAGTTTTAGAATCACTGATATCCTTACCATCAATTACAATTTTACCGGAAGTCGGATCTTCCAAACGATTTAAGCAACGCAGTAAAGTACTTTTACCAGAACCTGACGGCCCGATTAAAACTACCACTTCATTGTTAGCCACCTCAAAATTAATTCCCTTTAAAACATGATTATCACCGAAATTTTTTACTAAGTTCTTAACATCGACTTTTAAATCTGTCATTAGTCATTGATCCTCCGTTCTACCCATTTTGATAATAGTGTCAAGATTGTGATCAACAGCAGATAGATTACTGCAACAATCGTCCACACCTTAAAGCCCTGCAAGTTTCTGGCAATAATAATTTTACCAGTTTGTGTCAATTCCAAAATCCCGATAATTGATAAAATCGATGTATCCTTCAATGTGATAATAAACTGATTGATAAATGAAGGAACCATAATTTTTATTCCTTGCGGCAAAACAATTTTACTCATTGCCTTACGAAATGGCAAACCTAAACTGCGGGCAGCTTCCATTTGACCAGAGTCGACAGCTTCAATACCCCCCTTGACAAAGGCAGCCGTATAAGCTCCTTCATTCAACGTCAAAGTAATAATACCAGCAACAAAAGCCGGAATCTTTGAACCGGTTAGACTTGGAATCCCATTATAAATAAAGAGTGCCAAAACCAGCAGCGGCAAGCCACGGAAGATATAGATTATAACTGTTGATACACCTTGCGCAAATTTGTTTGGAATAACTCCTAAAAGACCAATCAAAACTCCAAAAATCGTAGCAAAAATAATTGATAACACTGTCAGTTTAAGTGTTTCTAAAATCCCAGATCCGATTGCCTGTCGATTTTGTTTAATCAAACCGATAAAAGTATTGCTTTCTGCATCTTTTTTGTTATTAGACTTTTTGGTTGAAGAAGTAGCCGCAGCGCCAGTATATTTTTTAATAATCTGGTTATACTTGCCATTCTTTTTCAGTTTCGCCAACCCTTTATTAAACATCTTCAACAATTCTTGATTCTGGCCTTTTTTAACCGCAAAACCATATTGACCAATATCGGTTGGCTTAGTAACGACCTTTAAACCTAATCCAGTTTTAACACCATAATTTAAAACGGCACTGTCATCAAAGCAGGCAGCCGAATTGCCAGTTTTTACATCATTATAAACATTATCTGAATCATCAAAGGTTACCACTTTAAAACCATATTTCTTTTTAATTGAGTTAGCGTAGGTTGCACCCTGCGTTCCTGTTTTAACGGCTACTTTCTTGCCTTTCAAATCCTGTAAACCTTTGATCCCACTTTTGGGAGAAACTGCCATAACAATTCCTGATTCATAATAAGGATTTGAAAAATCAAAAGTTTGTTTACGTTCATCAGTAATTGTCATCCCTGCAATTACCCCATCGGTTTGACCTGAACTAACCGATTGAACTGCCGCATTAAATCCCAACGGTTTGATTTTGATTTTAAAACCTTCCTCTTTAGCGATCGAACGAATCAATTCCATATCAATTCCAACATACTTATTATTGGAGTTAGCATAAACAAATGGTGGAAAGGTTACATCGGTTCCAATTGTATAAGTTTTTTCAGCATGAACTGGTGCTTGTCCGCTAAAAAAGAATGCCACGGCAGCAATTACTGTCAGACAAAAAAATGCAAATCTTTTTTTCATGATATCTTCTCCCACTTCTTACTATAATGTTAAAAGTATATCATAAAAATGTCATTAATATGTCAAATGACGTTTTGATAGTGCTTTAATAACCCAAAATAGTTTTTTTTCAAAGATTTAAACGCGATTGACTTTCTTTTCTAAAACAAGATTCTTATTCAATGATAATCAATTAAATTATAATGACAGCAAAACAATTGACTTTTAGTTGTTTTATTTGTATCTTTTTAAGATTGGAAGGAAATAATTTTTTGCCCTAGCAAGACTTACTGGTCAGCTATGGTTACCGATCGTTAGTGGTATAATGTATCCAGAAAAAATAATCATCATTCATGTTGTCAGCTTATTATCTTTAGCCGAACTAATGATCAAGCTTATTGAAGCTAACTTCAAATCCTTCTCCAAAAATGTTTTGCTTTCAAATTTGATTCATTAAGAAATCTATTTTCTATGTGATTAAAAACCACTTCTTTGAAGTAGTTAACGCCATATATACATACACGGCTGACGATCTGCTCAAAAAATTTAATATCATATCAATCAACAGTATCATCATTTAGCCGAGTAATTTACACAATAAATAAAAAGGAGAAATACAACATGGCAAATATTAACCTTAATAGCCGCAAAGATGTTCCTAGCTTAACATCGAAGTTGCGGGGTGATATTGTCTCAGCTCCAGCGGTTATTCGCAACGCTTCCGGAATCAACTTATACGGCAAACGTATCAAAAGTATTATTTATACCATGGACGTTGCTGTAATTGCTAATTGCAATGCAGATGCCGTTTTAGCCGTTTACCCTTGGACACCAAACACTAAAATCTTGGAGGCAATCTCAACAGTTTCTAATGTGCCAATTCTGGCTGGAATCGGTGGCGGCTTAACTAAAGGGTTACGCTCAGCAACAATTGGTTTCTTTGCTGAAGAAAGTGGTGCTCAAGCAGTAGTCTTAAATGCACCGACAACAATTGATACCATTACCGGTGTCGGTAAAGTAGTTGATGTCCCTATTATCTATACCGTTGTCAATCAAAGTGTCGATCTGCATGAAAGAATCAACGCCGGTGTTAAAGCATTCAATATTGCCGGTGGCAAAGATACTGCTAAATTGGTTAAATGGGTGCGTGAAGAAATTCAAGATTATGCTCCGAATTTTCCAATCATTGCTTCCGGTGGCAAAACCACTGAACAAATCCAGCAAACCATTGATGCTGGTGCTAATGCAATTACCTTTACTGCTTACGGTGTAACAGAAGCTACTTTCCAAAAGAAAATGGAACTCTATCGGCAGCAGAACAACCATGAACAATAACTAAAAAACGGTCGGTAAAATTAGACTTAAGCTAATCTTACCGGCCATTGTTATAGCTATCTTCAATTTTAATTCAACTAATTAAGTTCCTTGGAAATAACGATTGCCGCCAATTAATAAAAACAACAACAGCCACAACCACCATAAACCAAAGAAAAGTTTCAACCCAATAATAATCAAAATAAGCGGCAACAAAAAGCCGAAAACACCCTTAAAAATTTTCCAACAGATCCAAATCATAAAAATGATCATCAGTGTTAGCATTAATTCATTCTCCCAACCATTAAATTTAACCCTTGCCCAGTAAATTAAAACAGCAATACCTCTTCTAGCAAGGTTGTTTATCTGAATTGGAAACCGGACGCAAGCTTTTAATCTGACCAGCAGCAACTAGATGTCCATTGACCATCACCGAACCATTACTGATCATCAACCGATTTAACTGCCGAAAAATCTCGGTAAAACTTGCATCAAATTCCTGGTACAACCGTTTGCCATCAACTAATTCAAATTCAATCAATGTCATGAAACATCCCTCCTGCCTAATTTAAAACTTTACGTTAATTAAATTATACCATCAATATTTGATGAAACAGGAAAATGATCGAATTTGTAAGAAAAAATATTATTATTTTAGATTTTGTTAATAATCACAAATAAACTAATATAACTGCTTATGAGATATTAGCTGATCAGTCACTATAATTCCGCAAGTAAAGTTCACGCAGCTTCACGCGACTGATTTTATGACTAGCTGTTCGCGGTAATTCAGCTAACTGAATAAATTTTTGGGGAACTTTATAGTGAGCCAGTCGTTGTCGTCCAAAATCAATCAGTTGTTGTGGCGTTAAAGACTCCTGACTAACATAAAAAGCGCATGGCACTTGGCCCCACTTGCGATCAGTAATTCCAATAACAGCAATCTCTTTAATTGCAGAAAATTGTTGATAAACATTTTCAATTTCTTGTGGGAAAACATTTTCTCCACCTGAGATCAGCATTTCGTCCTGACGTCCACAAATATACAAAAAACCTGCTTGATCATAACGACCCAGATCACCAGTTCTAAACCAGCCGTCTGCAGTCATTTTGGCAAGAAAACCAGCTGTGTCATCCAGATATCCAACTGCCAAATTAGGTCCCTTTAACTGGATCTCACCAATTGGCTGTTCGGCCAGCCTGACCTGCATCGGGAAAAGCGGTTTGCCAACTGAACCTAAATGCTGTGTTGCATCAGTAAAATTCAAAGCAATAACCTGCGAGCAAGTTTCAGTCATTCCATAGGATTGAACAACTGGCAATCCTTTTTGCTGACAAGTTGCTAAAGTTGCGGCAGCAATCGGTCCGCCGCCTAACAAGAAACCCCGAAAACTGCGTTGGTAACCATTTGCTGGATAAATTGCTAATAATTGCTGCAGCATCTGCGGTACAACCGACATTAACGTTACCGGATATTTTTGCAAAAGCTGTGTTGTTGTTTTAGCTGAAAAATGCGGTACCAAAAGTACACCCATCCCGTAAATCAAGCTTCGCATCATAATTGATAATCCACTGATATGAAAAATCGGCAAGGCACATAACCAAAGCTCGGCTGGATCCAAGCCCAAATTGAAAGCTGAACCAACTGCTGAATAAAAATGATTTTGAAAAGTTTGCTTTACTCCATGAGGTTTACCGGTCGTTCCAGAAGTATACATAATCGACGCTACTTTATCAGCTGAAAAGTCAGCTATTGGTTTAATTGAAACTCCCTTTTCTGCAGCCAGCCTGCTCACAAAAATCGGTGATAGCGTCGTAGTCAGCTGCAACTGATCTGCCAAGCTGTCCAAGCTGTCGTCTACGATCAATGCTTGTGGCTGACCAGCACTAATTTGGCGTTCCAACTCAGCATTGCTTAAGCGCCAATTCAACAAAAGCGGCACCCAGCCTAATTGCTGCAATGCCAAGATCACCCGATACCCAGCAGCATTATTCTTAAGCAGCACTGCTACCCGTGTTTGCTCTGGAAGTTTGCCAGCAACATTTACAATTTGTCCAGCTGTTTGTAAAACTTCCGCGGCTAATTGTTGAAAAGTCCAACGCTGCTTGGCAAAGATCAATGCTGTTTTATCGGGATTTATTTGTGCTTGTTTTAATAACCAATTCTGCAACTTACACACTCCAATACTTTAATCAATTGCGGGCTCACGGGAATTTAGGGAACTGATCAAAATCGGGTTTGCGTTTCTGATTAAACGCATCCCGCCCTTCTTTAGCTTCATCAGTTGTGTAATACAGCATTGTCGCATCCCCTGCGAATTGCTGTAAGCCAGCCAAACCATCAGTATCAGCGTTCATTGCCGCCTTAATAAAGCGTAAAGCGGTCGGTGATTTAGTTAATAATTCATCACACCAGTTTAAAGTTTCCGTTTCAACATCTGCCAATGGCACTACTTTGTTGATCCAATTCATTTCATAAGCCTCTTGAGCTGTATACCAGTGGTTCAAAAACCAGACTTCCTTAGCACGTTTATGCCCAATTACCCGTGCCAGATAACCTGAACCGTAGCCAGCATCAAAACTGCCGACTTTAGGACCGGTTTGACCAAACTTGGCATTGTCTGCTGCAATTGTCAGATCACATACCAACTGCAAAACATTGCCACCGCCGACAGACCAGCCTTTAACCATAGCAATAACCGGTTTGGGAATAATTCGAATCAAATGCTGCAGATCCAAAACATTCAGCCGTGGAATCTGATCTTTACCGACATAACCGCCATTTCCCCGAACTCCCTGATCTCCACCGGAACTAAATGCCAAATCACCAGCACCAGTCAAAATAATTACTCCAATGGTACTGTCATCGCGACATAAATTAAAAGCATCGATCAGCTCCATAATTGTCAACGGTGTAAATGCATTTCTTTTTTCAGGACGATTAATTGTCAATTTAGCGATCTTACCGGTTCTTTCAAACAATATCTCTTGGTAATCTTTAACTTTCTGCCATTTGCGGCTCATATTATCAATCCTTTCTGCTAAAATAGATTTTAAAAGTAAACTCAGGAGGCAACATTATGAACCTGCTTGAAGATCTCGGAATTACAGTTGAACAAATCACCATCAAAGAAACTATTATTTCAGTAAAAATTACTGCTAAACTGCTCCAGCCACATGGTATCGTTCATGGTGGTATCAATGCTGTTTTAGCTGAAACAGCAGCTAGCCTAGCTGCTAATAAGCTGGCTGCTGCTAATCAAATAGCCGTTGGTGTTGACTTGAACACACATCACCTGCGTGCGCTTTCAAGTGGTAAAATAGTTGCCCACGCGCACCCACTGCACCTGGGGCGTCACTTGCAGACTTGGGAAGTCAAAACCTTTGCAGCCGGTACTCAAGATCCTACCAGTGTTAGTACCGTAACTACTTGTTTGCAGCCGCGACCACCAAAGCCACTGTAAAATGCATAATTCAAAAATATTGTCCACTAAGTAATTTTAACACTTTCACTTGATTTCACCAATAAAGTCTCCAGCAGCTTAAATTTGATTTTAAGTACTAGGTCTGCTGTACTTTTACCTGCTTATTTCTATATAGGTAGAATAAGTTTACTCATGTTGACAGCAAAAAAGATGAATTTCATTTTCTGAAATTCATCCCTCTATTGATATTTGCATTATAAAAAATATCTTTAATTGATTGCGGTTTTTAGCTGTTGAACATAATCATCCAGTTTAGCTGAAACTGCTGAATCATTCTCAGCGATCAATTTAACAATTGCCGAGCCAACGATCACTCCATCAGCAACGGTTGCAATCTCGGCTGCTTGTGCCGGAGTATGGATACCAAAACCAACCGCAATCGGTAAATCGGTTGCTTGTCGAATCTCGGCAATCATTTGTTTTAAATTAGTTTGAATTTGCTGACGCGTGCCGGTAACGCCCATTGAAGAAACAGCATAAACAAATCCGCTGGCTCCGGCTACGACCTTAGGAATTCGCTGGCCGGATGTTGGTGCAACTAATGGAATCAAGGCACAACCATACTTTTGGGCAAAAGGCAAAACCTCCGGACGTTCTTCAGCTGGCAGATCTGGAATAATTAAGCCGCCGATCTGCAGTTCTTCACAACGTTTAAAGAATCTTTCATACCCATATTTAAATACATTATTCAAATATACCAACAATGCCAGTGGAACCTGACTTTTTTGTCGTACAGCGGCCACCAAATCAAACACCCGCTCAGTTGTCATTCCAGCAGCAAACGCTCGCAGATCAGCAGCTTGGATAACGGGCCCGTCTGCTACCGGATCACTAAAAGGAATTCCAATTTCAATAATATCAGTTCCCGCTTGAGCTAAAGTCAAAATTTCAGACACTGATTTTTCAAAACTGGGATCTCCAGCTGTTACAAAACCGATCAACGCCTTATGATCATTTGAAAAAGCATTAGTTAACATTTCTTCTGGTTTAATTTTAGTCATAGATTTTCTTCCCCCGATAACGTGCAATTGCCGCAACATCTTTATCACCGCGACCTGACAAATTGCAAACAATGATTTGATCTGGTCGCATCGTCGGCGCTAATTTGCGGACATAAGCTACTGCGTGACAACTTTCAATAGCAGCTATAATTCCTTCTTCACGAGCAATATATTCAAAGGCCGACACAGCTTCATCATCAGTAATTCCGACATATTCAGCCCGTTTAGTTGCCGCCAAATCCGCATGCTGCGGACCGATTCCTGGGTAATCCAAGCCAGCTGAAATTGAATATACCTGATCAATTTGACCATCATCATTTTGCAGAAAAAGTGACTTCATTCCGTGAAAAATACCAGTACTTCCACGTTCAACTGTAGCAGCGTGCTGCTTAGTGTTGACACCTTTGCCAGCTGCTTCACATCCAATCAATCTGACAGTCGGCTCGGAAATAAAATGATAAAATGCTCCCATTGCATTGCTGCCGCCGCCAACACAAGCTACAACTGCATCCGGTAATTTTCCAGTTTCAGCTAATAATTGCTGTTTGATTTCTTGGCTGATCACTGACTGAAAATCAGCTACCATTGCCGGAAACGGTGCCGGTCCCATCACTGATCCAATTACATAATGGGTATCAGCTGTTCGCCGGCTCCATTCCTGCATTGCCGCGTTAACTGCATCTTTCAGCGTTCCGGTGCCAGTTGTAATCGAGTGAACCTTTGCTCCCAGCAGCTCCATCCGATAAACATTCAATGCCTGGCGCTTAGTATCAACTTCACCCATAAAGATTTCACATTCCATCCCCATTAAAGCAGCTACCGTTGCGGTTGCCACTCCATGCTGGCCAGCACCGGTTTCAGCAATAACGCGCGTCTTGCCCATTTTTTTAGCCAGCAACACTTGTCCTAAAACATTATTTATCTTGTGTGAACCCGTATGATTTAAATCTTCGCGTTTAAAATAAATCTGCGCTCCGCCTAAATCAGCTGACATTTTTTTTGCATGATACAATAATGATGGTCGATTAGCATAATTATCCAGTAAGTCTTTAAGTTCTGCTTGAAATTTCGGATCTTGCCGATAATGTTCATAAGCAGCTGCCAGTTTAGTAACTTCATGCATTAAAGTTTCTGGAATATATTGGCCCCCAAATTCTCCAAAGCGACCGGGTTTATTTTTAGTTACAATATTTTTTTTGGTCAGCATTTCTAACACTCCTTATAAAATCAATAATTTTGTTACGATCTTTATTGCCATTAGTCTCAACACCGGAACTTACGTCAACAATTTGCGGCTGAACCTGCTTAATTGCCTGAGCAACATTCGTTGAATTTAACCCACCTGCTAAAATCAATGGATGCTGCTGGTGATCAATCTGCTGCCAATCGGCTAATTTTCCTGAACCAGGCTGCACCGCATCATACATCCAATAATCAGCTGCCGCTAAACGCGGCCAAGTTGACTTAACGACTTGAAAAACCTGCAAACCAAGTTGTTGCAATTGTTTAAGCTGCTGAGCATTGATTGAACAGTGCAGTTGCACAGCCTGAATGACTTCCTGCTTAACTAGAGCAGTAATTAATGAAAAATCATAGGCAGTTACTACTGCAACTGTTTTAATCTCCGGTTTCAACTGCCGCCGCAAAGCCACCGCTTGTGGTAACTTTATCTGCCGTGGACTTTTAGCAAAAACAAAACCAACATAATCTGGTAAGTATTGGTTCAAAGTTGGAATTACCGCCTGATCTTTAATTCCGCAAATCTTGATTTTCGTCATCTGCTATTTGTCTCAACTCCTTAATTGTCTGCACTTTATTATTGGCCCGCATTAAATATTCACCTACTAAAATCCCATTGATGCGCGCATTTTTTTCTAGAAAAGCGACATCCGCTGGCTGGTGAATTCCACTTTCAGCAATTACCAATCGATTGGACGGAATCAAGGGGCTCAAACGACAAGTTGTTGCCAAATCAACGTGAAAATTAGTTAAATTCCGATTATTGATCCCAATAATTTCTGCAGAAGTTGCCAATACTCGTTTTACTTCGGCTTCATTATGAACTTCAACGATTGCCGCTAAGCCTAAACTGGCTGCCAAGTCCAAATACGATTGCAGCTGCTGATCGTCAAGAATCGCAGCAATTAACAATATAATTGAAGCCCCAGCAGCTTTAGCCTCATAAATCAAATAAGGATCAATTGTAAAATCTTTGCGCAAAAGCGGAACTGAAACTTGCTGAGCTACATCTGTCAAGTAAGCGAGTTTGCCTTTAAAATGATCTTCCTCAGTTAAAATTGAAATAGCCGCTACTCCGGCTGCCTGATATTCAGCCGCAATTTTACGATAAGGCAATTGTTTAACAATCACACCCTTTGAAGGCGATGCTTGCTTGATTTCTGCAATTACGGCCAATGGCGATGCTGTTAAACTGTGAATAAAGTTTGCTTTACCAGTTGTTACTGGCAGCTGTTCACAAATATTTTGTAACTGTTTTAATGGCATTTGAACTTGGCGCTGCTGCATTTTTTGCTGGGTCGATTTTACCAATTCAGTTAAAATCATGCGACATCTGCACCACGATTCGTGTCAGCAACAAATTCATTTAATTTTGCTTGTGCTTGGCCACTGTCCAAAACATCAACCGCCTGTTTAAACGCTGCTGCTAAAGTTAGCTGTGGTTTAGCAATCTGCACGGCCGCAGCCGCATTCATTAACACAACATCTCGCTTAGGACCTTTTTTACCAGCTAAGATTTCCCGGGTAATTGTTGCGTTTTCAGTTGGTGTTCCGCCAACTAGATCTTCTGGTCGACAGCGTTTTAAACCAAACTGTTCCGGTGTAATTTCAAATTTTTGCACCTGTCCGTCTCGAAATGCCGCTACTTTGGTCGGACCTGTTAAGGTAATCTCATCCAGCCCATCGGTACCATGAACAACCATGCCAGCAGTCACACCTAGTTTTTGTAAAACATCCGGCAGCTGTTCCAACAAACGCTCATCCGATACTCCTAATAGCTGCATCGAAGCTCCGGCTGGATTAGCTAAGGGACCCAAAATATTAAAAAGTGTTCGAAAAGCTAATTCTTTTCTTGCAGGGGCCACATAGCGCATTGCCTGATGATATTCCTGAGCAAATAAGAAACAAATACCAATTTCATCTAGCGTTTTAGCTGAATTTTGTGGGGAAGTATTAATGTTTGCTCCCAAAGCTTCTAAAACATCTGCCGCTCCACTTAAAGAAGATGCTGCACGATTTCCATGCTTAGTCACCGGAATTCCTGCAGCCGCGGCAATAAAAGCACTTGTTGTTGAAATGTTAAATGTGTGTGCCTGATCCCCACCAGTACCAACAATTTCTAAAGTTGGTCTGTCTTCAGTTTTAAAAGGCAATGCTTGTGCCCGCATGGCAGCTGCCGCACCGGCTATCTCGTCAATTGTTTCGCCTTTAGTTGCTAAAGCTGTCAAGAAAGCGGCAATTTGAATATCTGATGTTTGCCCCGACATAATTTCATTGATTGCTGCCGCTGTCATTTCATAACTTAAATTTTTACCAGCTACTGTTTGTTTAATTGCTTCTTTAATCATTTTTTCGTCCTCCTAATATCAAAACTCGGTTTTCTCATGGTTTTAACAAAAAACGTTTCCTGATACTGCCATCGAAATCTCACCATTGGTTTTTCCTCCTCAAAAAAAGAATCCGTCCATAACTAAAAATTGTTAAGGACGGATTCTTCCGCGGTGCCACCTTGTTTTGGTATTTAAATAAGCCTTTATAAAAAGCTACTTCAAAAACCACACTCTTTTCCAGGATGCCAACACATCCCTGATAACTGACGCGTACCTAGCGTTGCGGAGTACTAACAGCAATTGCTGCGTTGGCCGCACCCTCAGTGGTCCATTTAATAATCTGTGTTCAGCCGGACTCTCAGCTACGCCGGCTCTCTGAATGAGCATAATTATCTTGATCTCCACTTCAACGGTTTGTATGGACGAATATTAAGTTAAAACTAGATTAACTCACGATTAAGTAATTGTCAATATATAATTAAGAAATTCTCAAAAAATTACTAATGATCTGATTTCCCGCAGTTGAATCCGTCATTATTGATTCAGGATGATATTGAACTGCATATAATCGTTGCGACTCATCCGAAAATGACATAACTTCATTATCACTGGAAAAACCGGTAATTCTAAAATTCTTTGGTAAACTAGTTGCGGTCGCCACCAGCGAATGATAGCGAGCAGCCGTAAAATGCTGAGCCACCCCCTGCAGCAAACGATCATGACAGCATAGTGAAATCGTATCTGTTTTGCCATGCATCAACTGCTGGGCAGCCACTATATCTGCTTTAAAAGCCGCGGCGATTACCTCTAATCCCATACATACTCCTAGAATCGGGATTTTACCGGCAAATCGCCGAACCAGCTCCAAACAAATGCCGGCATCAGCTGGCGTTCCTGGCCCAGGAGAAATAATAATATGCTGCGGCCGTAAAGCAGCTATTTGCTGACAAGTCAGTTCATCATTTTTCTTTACAGTAACTTCAGTTGTAAATTGACCAATTTGTTGATAAAGATTATAAGTAAAGCTATCATAATTATCAATTAATAATTCCATTTACTCGCTCCCGTTCTAGTACACGCTGTAGTGCCTGTTTAACCGAGCGTGCTTTATTTAAACATTCTTGATATTCATCTTCGGCATAACTATCTGCCACAATTCCGGCTCCCGTATGCAAACAAGCTATGTCGCCGGTCTTGTGTAACAAACGAATCCCAATTGCCAAATCCATTTGACCGGAAAAGCTTAAGAAACCAAAAGTTCCGCCGTATAAGCCTCTTTTCAACTGTTCCAACTGATCGATCAATTGCATTGCCCGTAATTTAGGAGCTCCTGATAAAGTTCCGGCCGGAAATACTGCTTCTAAGATATCCATTAGATCTTTATCAACTGCTGTTTTGCTTTTAATAGTCGAAGCTAAATGGACAACCGTTTCAAATTTTTCCAAATACGCGTGCTTAGTTACTTTTACGGAACCGAACCGACTAACCTGTCCAAGATCATTACGACCTAAATCAACCAGCATATTGTGTTCGGCTAATTCCTTTTTACTGCTTAATAACTCAGCAATTCGCTGCTGATCTTTTAACTTATCTCCTGTTAATTTTCGCGTTCCTGCTAAGGGATAGCTTGCTAGGCAGCCCTTATCTTTAGTTACTAAAGTTTCTGGTGATGCTGCAACTGCATTAAAGTTCCCTTGATGCATAAGAAAATGATAGGCAGCCGGCTCATCTTGAACTAATTGCAGCAGTAATGGAAGCAAACTGCCTTCCAATCGACCAAATTGCGGATTTGACATGATCAGTTGAAAAATATCACCTTGCACAATATGTTTCTTTGCCTGTTGAACTTTAGCTGCAAATTCGGCAACCGAAAACCGCAGCGAAAATTCTTGCGTTAAAGTTAGTTCGGGTAATTTGCTAGGTCGTTTTAAAATTACTGTCAAACGCTCACGCAATTTTTCCAAATGCCCAGCTGCTGCTTGATAATTCTGAGTCAAATCTGCTGTCGCGATATTCTCGATCAATAATAAACGATCATGGTCATGATCAAAAGCAACCAGCTTCAAACATAAAAACAAGCCAAAATCTTGCAAGTCGGCAGGATTTTGTTGCTGAAACTGCAAATGCTGTTGAAAATACTTAGTATATTCATATGAAAAATAACCAATCAAGCCCCCAGAAAAAGGCGGCATTCCGGCAATCAGCGGTTGATGATAATGCCGGAGCAGATTCGTCAAATAACGATGAGGTTCAACTGCTTGCGTTATACTTTTTTGCTGCTTTGTTACTGTTAAATTGCCATTCAGCAATTTTAAGTCAGCAGTTGGTTCAATTACAAAATAACTGTAATTTCCTAATGAGTGACTGCCACCAGCCAAATACAAAAAATTTTCTTGCCGATCAAAGTACGTAAGTAATTTAGTAATTTCCGTTGGCTTCAATGGCATTGCCAGACTGACCGGCAAAAATTGATAATCGTGGACATATTTCTTCAAATCTGTAATCGCTGGAAACATTTTATCCCTCCTCAAAAAAAATCCGTCCATAACAAAAAATTGTTAAGGACGGATTTTTCCGCGGTACCACCTTGTTTCGGTAATTAAATAAGCCTCTATAAAAAGCTACTTCAAAAACCACACTCTTTCCAGGATGCCAACACATCCCTGATAACTGACGCGTATCTAGCGTTACGGAGTACTAGCAGTTGTTTACTGCGTTGACCGCACCCTCAGTGGTCCATTTAATAATCTGTGTTCAGCCGGGCTCTCAGCTACGCCGGCTCTCTGGATGAGCATAATTATCTTGATCTCCACTTCAACGGTTTGTATGGACGGATATTAAATTGTTATTAGCTTACCTCACGCTTAAATTTCTGTCAACCCTAATTATAAAATAAATAGCGCTGGTTACTTAAATGCCCCTGCTAGTGCCTGATTTAAATCACTGATCAAATCGTCAACATCTTCCAATCCAATCGATAAGCGGATCAACTGCGGATTCAGGCCTGTCCGCTGACGAAACTCAGCCGGTACTTCGCGATGAGTCGTCCGGGCTGGATTCACAATCAATGATTTAGCATCCCCAATGTTTGGTAAGTAACTAAATATTTGGGTTTGATCAATCAATTTAGCAACGTTTTCTTCATTACCAGCCAATTCAAATGATAAAATTGAGCCAACTCCTTGCGGCAAATATTTCTTCACTAAGCGATCGTGAGGGTCTAACCCGCTGTAAAAAACCTGTTTGACATGTGGATTTTTAACTAAAAATTGAGCAATTTTTTCAGTGCTGGCAACTTGCTTATCCAACCGTTCAGCAATTGTTTCTAAACCTAACAAAACAAAATAAGCATCAATCGGTCCCAAAACTGATCCCAACAATCGGATATACTTCATCCGAATTCGTTTAATAAAGGCTGCTGACCCAAATTTGCTGCTGAAACTGGCAGTCACTTTTCGCTGTTCATCGCCCAAAATAAATTCCTCACTTGTAAATTGTGGAAAACGTCCATTTGTCCAATCAAATTTTCCATGATCAACGATCAGTCCTGAAAGCGTGTTACCATGTCCATTAATTCCCTTCGTTGAAGAATAAATAACAATATCAGCACCATATTCGAACGGCCGCAGTAAATAAGGCGTTGGAAATGTATTATCAACGATTAAGGGAATTCCAGCTGCATGTGCAATTTGAGCTAAGACTTCAAGATCAGCAATCTCTGTACTCGGATTAGCTACACTTTCAACATAAATTGCTTTCGTATCTGGTTTAATCAATTGCTCAACTTGTTTTAGATCGTTAATATTATCAACCAAATCAAAATTAATTCCGTACGTCGGAAAGAAATTACGAAATTCATCCAAGGTTGAACCATAAATATTGATTGGGGCAATAATTCGACCACCACCGTCAGCAACATTTAAAATCGTAAAAGAAATAGCTGACATTCCTGATGCAACAGCTGCTGCTCCAATCCCGCCTTCAAGATCAGCAATCCGGTCTTCCAACACTTGAACAGTTGGATTCCCATCACGCGAATAATCAAAACGCCCCGGCAGTTGACCAGTCACAATCTGATTTGCTACTGTCGTATTCGTCAACCCAAAAGCTGCCGTTTGATAAATCGGTACTGAAGATGCGTAATGATGTTCTTCCGGACGATAACCTGCATGAATTCTTTTCGTATTAAACTTACAATCTGCCAAAATTTTCACTCTCCTAAGTACTTTATTTGATTAATATTTTCTGTGTTTGTCTTTGTATTTGCGGCTGCTTTTGTGGCTGTACAGCTGCCAAGGCCTGTTGCAAATCAGCTTTTAAGTCGGTTGCATCTTCAATTCCCACTGCTAAACGAATCAATTGCGGTGAAATTCCAGCTGCCAACCGTTCTGCTGGTGGCAATTCTGCATGACTCATTTCGTAAGGCAATTCGGCCAAGCTTTCAACAGCTCCCAGACTAACCGCCAATTTAAATAGTTTCAGGTGATCCACAAAACGACAAGCATCAATTTCCGGAGCTAATTCAAACGAAAAAACACCACCGCAACCATGACACTCTGCCGCTGCAATTTCATAATCAGATGTTCCCGGTATGACCGGATAATGAATTTTGGTTACCTCTGGTTGTTGCTGCAAAAAATTAATTAATTGAGCCGTATTAGCTTGCTGACGATCCATTCTTAAAGCTAAAGTTTGAATTCCACGCCGAACCAAGTTAGCATCTTGCGGGGATAAAACACCGCCCAGTGCATTTTGGATAAAATAAATTTTTTCAGCTAATTCAGTTGTCTTAGCAACAACTAAGCCGGCAATCACATCCGAATGGCCACTCAAGTATTTCGTAGCTGAATGGACAACTAGATCAGCGCCTAAACATAATGGTTGTTGTAAATACGGTGTTAAAAAAGTATTATCAACAATTGTCAGCAAATGATGTGCATGAGCAAGCTGGGCAATTTTTTTGACACTAGTTACCTGCAGCAGGGGATTAGTGAATGGTTCAAAATAAATAGCTTTGGTATTGGGTCTAATAGCAGCTGCCACCGCCGTTAAATCACGCGAATCAACTGCAGTGAAAGTCAATTGCCGTTCTTTAAAATATTGATTTAATAAGCGATAGGTTCCACCATAAATTTGATCACCAACGATTAGATGATCGCCTGGTTTAAAGATTGCTAAAACCGCATGAATAGCCGCCATGCCTGAAGCAAAAGCAAAACCGCGAACACCCTTTTCTAATTGTGCAATTTGCTTTTCTAAAAACTCCCGCGTTGGATTACCTGAGCGGGCATAGTCCCAGTGAACCGGCTGCTTGATTGACTGATATTGATACGTCGAAGAATTATAAATCGGAACATTGACTGCTCCTGTTTGGTTATCATTAATTGTTTGTCCATGAACCAACTGTGTATTAAAAGCTGTCATTTTGAATCAATCCTCCCCTAAATAAAAAAAGCAGTCCCTTTGTCCTCGCTTTTCAGCTAAGGACGAAAAGACTGCTTTTCGCGTTACCACCTTAATTTAAATAGTTCTCACAAACTATTCCTTCAAAAGTACATTCTTATTTATCTCCAGAAGATACTTCGACTCGCTAACGGGAGTTCCCGCTATTGCCTTATTATTCAGCACAACTCAGCAATAGAACTTCTCAACAAGACCATCTTCAACAGTCAATTGTTATCGTTTTTCATCAACCAACGACTCGCTTAAAACAATTTTTCCATTTACTCTTCTTGCTGTTTTTTAATTATTTACTAATGAATTATCAGCCAAAAGCTAATAAAAGTCAACTGTTTTTTTCATTTTTATAATTTATTTTTCTTTTTTTAAAATACTTAGTGCTTGTTCAAGCTCGGCCTGTTTTCCATCTGGCATTTCTGGGTAATGTAACGGCAATTGCTTCATCCGCTCAACGATAATGTCGGAAACGCACATTCGTGAATACCACTTATCATCGGAAGGAATAAGATACCACGGATTTTCTTTAGTAGCCGTTTTAGCAATTGCAGCTTCATAAGCTCGTTGGTAATCATCCCAATATTTACGTTCCTTAATATCTGCTTCCGAAAATTTCCAATTATGACTGGGAAGCTCAATCCGGCGCAAAAAACGCAACCGCTGTTCTTCTTTTGACATATGCAAAAAGAATTTCAATACTAAAATTCCATTACGTGCCAAATACTTTTCAAAATAAGTAATATCCTCGAATCTTTTGGCAAAAAATTGTTCATTAACCTGATCCAAACTGGTAATGCCAGCTAAATGCGAATTTAAAATCAATTCTGGATGCACCCGACTGACTAAAACATCTTCATAATAAGAGCGATTAAAGATTCCAATATTACCCTTAGCCGGCACGTGCTGATGAATCCGCCATAAATAATCATGATCCAATTCAAGCGAACTCGGTTGTTTAAAACTGGTAACTTCGCAGCCTTGCGGGTTGATTCCACTCATTACATGCCGGATCATGCTATCCTTACCTGCCGCATCCATTGCTTGAAAAACCAGCAGTACTCCATAGCGATTTTGAGCATAGAGCATTCCTTGCAAATCAGCTAATTTTTTTATATTTTTAGCTAATTGTTGTTTGATTTCTTCCTTAACCGGACTGTTTTTAATCGCTGTTGCTGTTCTATCAAGTTTTAATTCTTTTTTCCCACTGTAACAATATTTTTCTGCTGAAGTCATTTTCGAGCCTCCCAGTTGAATTCTTAATGAAAAAAGCAAAAAGCTTGTTTTTAAAACGCTTTATAGCTATATTAATCATACCACTTAGTTAAGAGGAGGATAGTAATTTGACTGATAATTCACAACTTAAAAGCAAAATCGATCCTTTAGCCTATGAAGTAACTCAACATGCTACTACTGAAAAACCTTTTTCTGGTAAATATGACAACTTTGATCAACCCGGAATTTATGTTGATGTGATCAGTGGTGAGCCATTATTTTCATCGCTGGATAAGTACGACTCTGGCTGTGGTTGGCCGGCATTTACCAAACCATTGACCAAACTGCAAGAACACCATGATCACTCTTGGGGGATGCAGCGAATCGAAGTCCGCAGTCCCCAAGCTGACTCACATTTGGGTCATGTGTTTAATGATGGTCCTGTGTCCAGCGGTGGTTTACGTTATTGCATCAATTCAGCTGCTTTAAAATTTATTCCATTAGATCAATTAACCACTGCTGGTTATGGCGCTTACACCAAGTTATTTAAAAAATAAAAAAGCTGGCTGACAACTTAGAAAAAATCATTTTCCAAACTGCCGCCAGTTTTTTTATGCTTGTTCAAAATAAGTCTGCACTACTTCCTGATAGATATCACAAATTGCTAAAAAGCTGCTAATGGTCGTGTACTCATCAATCTGATGAGCATGTTTCCAAGCTGCCGGTCCTAAAACAACTGTTTTGATTTTAGGATTACGCTGAGTGAAGACACTTGCATCAGTTGCTCCATTAATTGTTTTCAATTCAATTGCCTGCCGAGGAAAATGACTGGCAGAAATTGCCGCAACTTGCTGTACAAACTCATCTTGTGGATCAGTTTTTACGGGATAAAAATTGTGTAATAATGAAAATTCCAGTTTAAATTTAGTTTGCTGATTAATAATTGCCAGCTGATTTTTAATAGCAGCAATTATTTTTTCATTTGTAAAAGCTGGAGTAGGTCGAATATTTCCAGATAGTTCTGCTTGGTCAGGAATAATATTGATTTGCGAGCCGCCCTTAATCATAGTAATACTATGTTTGACCTTTCCTAAAGCTAAATCGCCCGGATCTTGCTCAAAAAGATGCGGTTCAGCAGCAATATAAGCTGCCAAACCATTAATTGCATTGATGCCAGCTTCAGGAGTTGAGCTATGAACTGCTTGACCATAACTCTTGATTTGATAATTAATTGTCCCCGCGTGAGCATAAACAATTTGCCCATCAGTCGGTTCACCGACAATCATCGCTTGAACATCATCAAACACTCCCTGATCAGCCAAACGATAGGCTCCCGGCGTTCCAAATTCTTCGCCAGCGGTCGCTACAAATTTCAATGTTCCTGGAATTTTGACACCCTGTTCTGCCAATTCAGCCAAAGCAATCACTTCTGCTGCCAAACCGCTTTTCATATCCGCACTGCCGCGTCCATAAAGTCGATCACCGTCAATTTTTGCTTGAAATGGTGAGGAATGCCATTTTGCTTGATCACCAACTGCTACTGTATCTTGATGACCAGTCAAACAAAAAACCTGTTTCGTCTTTTTTTCGCCGAATTCAGCTATTAAATCTGCTCGTTTGTCGCCAAAGCGGTCGATTTTTGCAGTAATTCCGTATTTTGCCAAAAAAGCTGCCAAATATTCTGCAACCTCAACCTCATTGCCATTTACCGAATTAATTGCAATCAAATCAGTTAATACCTTAATTTTTTCTTGTTTTTCCAAATTATCATCTTCCTTGAGCCATCAGCTTCAATTAAGCATTTTTATGATTGAAAACTTTTGCTAACAGATCACCAATTAATTGTACCAACAAAACTAAAATCAGCACTAACAACGTAGCTACCAGCGTGGTATCGTTGGCAAAACGATTATAGCCATAAGCAATTGCCATATTTCCTAGACCACCCGCACCAATTGCTCCTGCCATCGCTGTTAAACCAATCAAACTGATCAAAGTTACCGTAGTTACCCGAATCAATTCTGCACGGGCTTCTTTCAAATAAACATCAAAAACTAAATCACTAAAAGTTGCTCCAACTGACTGGGCTGCTTCAATAATTCCGTGATCAACACTTTTAAGCGCAACTTGAACCTGCCGAGCATAAAATGGAAATACTCCAAGTGACAACGGAACTAAAGCGGCAGTGGTTCCAATTTGCGTACCAACAATTAAATTAGTGAGCGGTGCAATAAATGCCAGTAAAATAATAAATGGAATTGCCCGAAACAAGGAGACGACTTTATCAAAAAAACTGAATAGATTTCGATTAGGTGAAATTCCATCTTCATCAGTCAGTACTAGTCCGATCCCAAAAATCAGCCCCAAAATACCGCCAAATATTGCGGACCAAAAAGTCATATACAGCGTTTGCCCAATAGCCGGCAGCCAGCCGCCATCACCTGTCCAACCCTGATAAACGACATTCGGAAAATATTTTGCAAATAATTCACTCATTTTTCCCTGCTCCCTTCTGTCGGTTTCTGTCCTGCTATTTGTGTAATAATAACTTTTTGTGCTTTCAAATAATCAATCGCCTGCTGCTGACCGGCTGGAGTTCCTTTAATAATCACAAATAGTGTTCCGACCGGGGTACCGCGTAAAACTTCGATATTACTATAGATAATATTCGCTTCAACATCAAAGTCTCTGTATAACTTAACCAATAACGGTTCACTAACCGAATTACCAATGTAGGTCAGCTGCACCATTCGCTCATCACTTTTTAGCTTGGCTAATTGGAAATCGCGCAAAGTTGCAATTGCTTTAGCCGATCCACCACCGATAAACTCGCGTGTCAATTGCTTTTTGGCATTAGTAAAAATCTGCAGTAGATCACCTTGTTCGATGATTCGTCCATTATCCATTACTGCCACTTTATTGGCAATTCGTTTAACAGCATCCATTTCATGTGTAATCAAAACCACTGTTAAGCCGAACTTTTCATTTAAATCTTTCAGTAAATCTAAGATTTGGGCAGTATTTTTGGGATCAAGAGCAGAGGTTCCTTCATCAGAAATCAAAATCTCTGGATCATTAGCTAATGCCCGTGCGATTGCCACCCGCTGCTGCTGGCCACCGGAAAGCTGGGTTGGATAAGCGTTCTTACGACTGCCCAAGCCAACTAGATCCAACAGTCGCTGTGCTTTAGCTTCAATTTCTTTTTCTTTAAGTCCGCTATGTTTCAGTGCAAAAGCAACGTTTCGGATAACCGTTTGTTCATTAAGCAGATTAAAATGCTGAAAAATCATCCCGATTTTACGGCGCTTTTCCCGTAATTTCTTGGTACTGACTATCTGTTGGGATTGAGCACTTTTCTCATACAAAACATCACCGCTGACTTCAACGCGACCGGCACTTGGTAATTGCAATAAATTGATTACCCGGACCAATGTTGATTTACCAGCTCCCGAATATCCGACAACTCCATAAATATCACCTTGATTAACATGCAATGTTATATCTTGAACAGCCTTGATCTTTTTTTTCTTTTGTTCAAAAGTAACACTGATATTATCAAGCTTAATAATCTCTTTTGTCATAGCGCACCTCATATTTCTGCTAATTATCGTCTATTTTAATTTAATATTCCAAGCTGGAATTTCAGCTGTTCCATATTCTTTCTGGATTTCTTTCTTTGTTTTAGCCGTTTGGTAAGCTTTCACAACTTCTTTATACTCTTTTTTGTTCTTATCTTTGTTCTTGGCTACAATAATATTGATCCACTGTTGAGAATCCTTGTTAACCGGTTCAACATAAATAGCTGACTTGTAGTTGAGCTTTGCTGCTTGTGCATAGTTGGTATTGATTACAGCAGCGGCAACATCAGATAACGAACGTGCTGTTTGGCTGGCATCTAATTCTTTGATCTGCAAATGTTTAGGGTTCTTATCGATTGATTTAACGGTTGCCAAATCAGTATCTTTTTTCAAAGTAATTAAACCGGCGTTTTTCAATAAGAAGAGTGCCCGTGATTCATTAGTTGCATCGTTAGGAACCGCAATTGTTGAACCGTCAGCAATATCTTTAACATTTTTAACTTTGTTTGAGTACAAGCGAATTGGTGTAATGAAAGTTTTGCCAATTGGAACTAATTTAGAATGATTAGCCTTATTCCAAGCATTTAAGAAAGCATAATGCTGAAATGAATTTAAATCAACATCACCTTCAGCCAATGCTTTGTTAGGCTGCGAATAATCGGTAAACTTCTTGAATTTCAAAGTAATGTTATATTTATCTTTGGCAGTTGCGGCAACGCTCTTCCAAATTGCATCTTCTTGTTTTTCACCTGACATAATACCGATAGTAACCGTCTTGTTCTGTGCCGCTTTGTGACCACCAAAGCTAAAATAACCTGCTATTATCACAACTACAACTACGATCGCCCAAATAATAATATTTTTCTTTTTCATTTTTATCCACTCCCATTTTAGTTGTTAATTTTAATTTGCTTAAACCATTTATAACCGTACATTCGCTTTTCTCTCATTAAATCAACCCCCAAATCAGAATTTTCTTTTGATCATAAATGTATAAAAAAGACCCGTCCTAATAAAAGGACGGGTCTAACCGTGGTACCACCTTAATTTGCAGCTGCAAAACTGCCTCGGTGAACTACTCCAAATTCATATAAATCAGGAATAATTCTGCGATCATAACGTCCGCAACCACGTCAACAGCTAAAAATTCACCGTTGCCACTCCGAGTCCATCTTCCAAAACTAATTTTCACTTTCTTGCACCAACCGAAAGCTCTCTAAGAAAATTAAATTCTGTACTCTACTCTTCAACATGTTTTCTTCGATCAAAAGTTCTATGTGATTTATTCTAATTGTTTTTTTATTTTTGTCAAGCAAAAAATTTTCTTTCTTAAATTTTAAAATCCATTTGAATTGCTTTTTAATGGTTATTCAAAGTGCTGTTTTTGCAATTTTTGCCTGGTAAAATACAACTTAAACATTTTATTGATTTCAGTAACTATCAAAACAATTATCCCGGCAATCAATGGAACACCCCAACCCCATAATAAGCCAGGATCGGTCGTGTAAAAGACATCCTGCATAAATGGCAGATAAATAATCACGAGCTGCAGCAACAGCAAAACGCCAATGATTACAAAGGCCATTTTATTTTTAAAGAAAGATCTTGAGAAAACCAATTGCCTTGTTCGCAAATTAAACAAGTAAAAGATTTTGCCGAAAATAATAATATTCAGTGTCATGGTACTGCCGACTAATGCCGGTACACCAAATCCAACCAGTAAATCATACGCTCCAATACCCAAGCCAGCAATCAGCAGCGATACATATGCAATTTCTGCAATATCAGATTTGTTCAGTATTCCTTGGCCAATTTGCCGCGGACCGCGAGCCATAATCCCTTTCTCGATCGGTTCAAAAATAAACGCAAATTGAATCGTCAATGCTGAAACCATATTGATCCAAAGCAATTGAGTCGGATACAATGGCAGCTGCTGATCAAGTAAAATACTCAAAACCACAATCAAACCTTCTGCGAAACTTGTCGGTAATAAAAAGCGGATCGACTTGCGAATATTATCAAAAACGTGTCTTCCTTCTCGGACTGCTGTTTGAATTGTTGCAAAATTATCATCAGCCAGCACCATGTCAGCTGCTTCTTTAGCAACATCCGTTCCTTTAATTCCCATGGCTACTCCAATGTCAGCCTGCTTTAGTGCTGGTGCATCATTAACACCATCACCGGTCATTGCCACGATATGCCCCTGTTTTTGTTGAGCAGCAACAATTCGGTGTTTATCTTGCGGGGTTGTCCGTGCAAAAACTGTATATCGATCAACTTGTTTAGCAAACTGTTCATCGGTCATTTGTGCCATTTCCGGACCGGTTATCACTTGAATATCATCAGCTAATCCTAGTTTTCGAGCAATTGTAGCCGCAGTATTAGGGTCATCGCCGGTGATCATTTTAACCTTGACTCCAGCATAATGCAGCTGTTTAACGGCTGCGGCTGCTTCGGTACGTGGTGGATCGATAATTCCCACCAGCCCTAACAACTGCAGCTGCTGCCCAATTACTGCTTGATCAATTTCCTTAACCGTTGCTGCAACCGGCTGAGCAGCCAAGGCCACAACTCGTTTTCCTTGTTTGGCTAAATGCAAAACTTCTTTGGCCCAATGATCACTTACAAATGCTGGTTTAAATTGCTGAATCAATTTAAACAGCGTTTGCGGAGCTCCTTTAACCAACAGATATCGATGCTGATCAAGATCGACCAGTCGAGCTGAATAACGAATACTTGAATCAAATGGCAGGGAATCAACTTCATTGAGTTCGGGCTGTTTTCCAGTAAAGCTATGATATAACGCCGTTAAAGCACCATCCGTCGGTTCACCAGTTAACTGCCATTGATCATTTTTTAAGTTAAAAGCCGCATCACTGGTCAAACCGGCAACCTTTAAAATCGGTGCAATCGTGGGTTCATCTTGCCAATCAATTTCTTGGTGCTTTTTAAATAAGTGAGCCTGCTGTCCATAATTACTTTCACTTACAGCAAAAGCTCCAGCTGTTGTTATAATATCCGTTACAGCCATTTCATTTTTAGTTAATGTACCAGTTTTATCTGTATTAACAATATCAACCGCCCCTAAAGTTTCCACTGCTGGTAAACTTTTGACGATTGCTTTTTTATGAGCCAATTGTCGTGTTCCCATTGCCAAAACAACTGAAACACTTGCCGGCATTCCTTCCGGCATAGAACCAACCACCATCGTCACAACCGCAATCAGTAACACGGGCAAACTGTAAATCTTCAGTACTGCACCGATAATAAACATTAAAACGGCTAAAATAACAATTGCCAACGATAACTGCCAACCTAAGCGATTCAAATTCTGCATCAATGGCGTCGGCTTAGTTTTCGTTTGCGACACTGCCTGCTGAATTTTTCCAAGTTCCGTTTGCTGACCAGCAGCTATAACCAAACCTGTTCCAGAACCTGTTGTAACAGCTGTTCCGGCAAAAGCCATATTCGTTCGCTCAGCCAATGGTAAATCAGCCGGCAATGGCTCCTCGGTTTTAACAACCGCCGCAGCTTCACCCGTCAAAATCGACTCTTGGGTCGTTAAGTTATCAGCTGCCAGCAAACGTAGATCAGCCGGAATTCGATCCCCTGCTTCTAATTGAACCAAATCTCCGACAACCAGTTCACGAGCAGCAATTGTTATTTTCTTTCCGTCCCTGATTACTGAAGTGTGTGAAACCAACAAAGCTTTTAATTTATCAAGTGCTCCATCAGCGGATAATTCTTGGAAAAAGCCGATCAAGGCATTTGCAATAATTACCGTACCGATAACAATTGCATCCGGATAATGACGCAACAGTAATGAAATCAAAGCAGTTGCTGTCAAAACGTAACTGATAGTATTGTTGAATTGCTTGAAAAAGCGATGAATCCACTTTTCCTTAACAGTTGTCAATTCATTCGGTCCATTTTGCAGCAACCGCTTATGAGCTGCTTTTGATGTTAGTCCCGCAGTTAAATCTGTTTGAAAATGCTGTGCCAATTGAAAAGCATTCAGTTGCCACAGCGGCCGACTGGGGGCGCTACTATCGTCAGCATTATCGTCATTTTCAACAGTTGTCTGGTTAGATTCTTCAAATTCTCTCATGTAAATTCCTCCAATAAGTAAGTTTGTTTATTTCTATTTTACACTACTTTACTCGCAATGAAAAATTTTTTAGGCTCAATTAAAATTATTTTTTTAGCTGAAACCGCTAAAAGTTCCTTAATTTTTTTCATATATATTGAATTTTTTTCTATAGTAATATAGTATCTGATAGGGGAATAAAAAAAGGGGAGAATATTATGTGTGGTTTTGTAGGGTACTTGACTGATGCCAGCCAAAGAGACCTGCGGAATAAAGATTGGGTTGCCAGTCAAATGAATCGAATGATCGTCCATCGGGGGCCGGATGATGAAGGTTATTTCAAGGATGACCATATCGCTATGGGATTTAGACGATTAAGTATTATTGATTTGGACAGTGGTCACCAACCATTATCATATGCAGATGAACGCTACTGGCTGACTTTCAATGGAGAAATTTATAACTATCTTGAATTAAGAGAAGATTTAAAAAAAGAAGGTTTTACTTTTAAGACCCAATCTGATTCTGAAGTAATTTTAGCTGCTTATGCTAAATATGGAGAAAAATGCGTTAACTATTTACGAGGAATGTTCAGTTTTGTGATTTGGGACAGTCAAGAAAAAACGCTGTTTGCCGCGCGTGATCCTTTCGGCATTAAACCTTTTTACTACGCTGCTTTTGAACGCAGTTTTTATTATGCATCTGAGAGCAAAGCAATTTACAAAATTATCAAGGAACATGATTTTGATCATAACGCTTTGCAAGATTACTTTACTTTCCAATATGTTCCGGAACCGGAGACTTTGACCAAAGAAATTCATGTCTTGGAAGCTGGTCATTATCTGATTAAAAAAATTGATCAAAAGCCGGTGATCAAACAATATTATCAACGGACTTTTGCACCTGTACAACGCTCAACTACTGAATACGTCAAAAAAATTCAGAATGTTTTGGAAGATTCCGTTGCTAAGCATATGCGAGCAGATGTTCCTGTCGGCTCATTTTTATCCGGCGGAATTGATTCATCGATCATTGTGGCTTTAGCCAAAAAATTTAATCCGCATATCAAAACAATTTCCGTTGGCTTTCAGCGTAAAGGTTACAGTGAACTAGATGTTGCCCAAGAAACTGCTGAAAAGCTAAATGTTGAAAATTATAGTTCTGTAATTACACCAGAAGAATTTATGGCAGCTTTCCCACATTTTGTTTGGGCAATGGATGATCCTTTAGCTGATCCGGCAGCTGTCCCGCAATATTTCTTGGCTAAAGAAGCGCGAAAACACGTTAAAGTAGCCTTGACTGGTGAAGGTGCCGATGAATTATTCGGCGGTTATCGTAAATATCACGAACCGATTTCATTACGACCGTTTAAGCATACAACATTAATTAATCCGCTGTTGCATAAATTGGCATTAATTTTGCCGGAAGGTCTCAAAGGTCGCAGTTATCTATTACGCGGAACAACGCCGCTAGAGAAACGTTATGTCGGCAATGCTTTTATTTTTAATGAAGCTGAAAAACAGCAGCTGATCAAAAATTACAATACCGATCATCCGTTGTCAGCCTTGACTCACGATCTTTACCAAGTAGGTCACAATTATAATCCAATCAGTCTGATGCAGTTTATCGATATTCATACTTGGCTTTGCGGTGACTTGCTGCATAATGCTGATCGAACAACCATGGCTCACAGTCTTGAGTTACGGACGCCTTTCTTGGATAAAGAAGTTTTCGCAGTTGCGCGTGAAATCCCAGCAGATTTGTGTATTTGCCATAAGACTACTAAATACATTTTACGTGAAGCGGCCAAAGGTATCGTACCGGATCACGTCTTGTATCGGCAAAAACTGGGCTTCCCAGTACCAATTAAATTCTGGTTGCGTGATGAAATGTACGATTGGGCTAAAAAAATCATTATCGAGTCGGCAACTGACCAATATTTAGACAAGAACTACTGCCTTAAACTTTTAGAAGATCATCGTCTAAAGAAATTCAACAATTCTCGCAAGCTTTGGACTATTTTGAACTTTATGATGTGGCACAAAATTTATGTAGAACAAACCGAATTACCTGATTCAGCTGCAAGTTGGCAATTAATTAATTAAAATAAATGGACCAGACAATCATTCACAATTGATTGTTTGGTCCATTATTTTTATTCTGTTTAACAATTTTATTTGTTAATTGAAGCTTCTCGTGGTGTTAAGACTTTCTGTAGTATCCCTAAAATAAAATCAGAAATAATCGCCATCAATGCAGTTGGTAAAGCTCCAGCTAAAATAATGGCTCCACCATTAGTGGCATTGGTTCCACGTACAATGATATCACCTAATCCACCTGCTCCAACAAAAGAACCAATTGCTGTGATTCCAATAGCAATTACCAATGCATTGCGAATTCCACCCATAATAACCGACAACGACATCGGAAGTTCAATCAAATACAAAACTTGAAAACGAGTCATTCCCATTCCTTTTCCAGAATCAAGAATCGTTCGGTCAATTCCTTGCATCCCAGCATAGGTGTTTTTGATGATCGGCAACAATGAATACAAAAAGACCGTTGCAATAACAGTATTGACCCCTAAACCTAGAACCAGCATAATCATCGACAATAACGCTAAAGAAGGAACTGTTTGGATAACGTTAGCCAAACTGATGATAAAACCACTCAGTTTTCGATGACGAGCAATTAAAATTCCTAAGGGGATCCCAATAATCGCCGCAAATAAAACGCCGTAAATCGAAATTAAAAAATGTCGGATAAATTGTGCCAACACATAATTACCATTTTCTCCCAAGTAAAACCAAAACTGCTGCCACAAATTTAATTTAGCCATTAGTTTTTACCCCCTCGAAAATAATTATGCTTGACCAAAAATTGATGAGCTACCACAGAAGGTTCCATCAAGTCATTGTCAGCTTGATAATTCAAATCTTGCATCGTTCGCAAATTGATTTTTCCATCTAAGCGATGCAATACCGGTGCAAGTTTAGGATATTTTTTCAACAATGAGTCATTAACGACCATTGAACAGTTATATGGTGGGAAAAAGTGCTTATCATCCCGCAGCAACTGCAGGCCGTAACTTCTAATTCGACCATCTGTTGAATATCCCAAAACTACCTGCATTCGATTAGCTTCGACTGCATCATAAACCAAACCGATTTGCATTGGTGAAACTCGTTTAAATTCAAAACCATAATCTTTAGCAAAATCTGGGTAGCCGTCACCTTTGCGCTGCATCCAAGAAGAATCGACACCGGCATTTAATTGGCCCGCAACTTGCCGCAAATCCGAAACCTTCCGCAAATTATATTTAGCAGCAAACTGTTTCGTAGTCATAAAAGCATAGGTATCCGCAAAGCCGTAAGACGGAAACCAAGTTTGGTTAAAGCGTTGTTTAAATTGCTTTTTAACAATCGCTGATGCTTTTTTGGCATTCTTAACATTATCCATTTGCAAAATTCCAGTCAAATCGGTTCCGGTGTAGCGGGTTGCTGAGATATCAGCATCACCGCGCAGCATTGCCTGATGAGCAACAGTTGATGAACCAAGATTGTTTACCAAAGTTGTATGGTATCCCAATTCATGTTGAATTAATTCAGCAATAATATTAGCTACAATTTGTGATTCAGTTGAACTTTGAGATGCAATTCGGATCGTTTGCGAATTAGATGTACCACCTACACCTGGCAAACCACAACCACCAAGAAATAAAATCCCTAATAACAATACGAAATAAGTGACTTGGCGTTTTAATAAAGACCTCAATCTCATTTGTCCGCCTCCTCGGAATCTCGGGAATCTTGTTGCAACGGTGTTAGTTTCTTCTCTAATAAACCTAAAAGATAATCTGCTAAAACCGCCATAATCGTTACTGGAATGGTACCCCCAATAATCAGGTCGGGTTGAAATAGGTTCAAACCATCAAAAATAAAGTCACCTAATCCACCGCCACCGATAAAAGCAGCCAGCGTAGCCCATGAAATAACATAAACGGCGGATAAACGGATTCCCGCCATAATTACTGGGATCGCCAGCGGTACCTCCACTTGAGTAATTGATTGAAAACTAGTCATTCCCATTCCTTTAGCACTGTCTTTCAATACCGGATCAACGCTTTCCATTCCTAGGTACGTATTTCGTAAGATCGGTAACAATGAGTAGATAAACAATGCAACAATGGAAGGAACTTTTCCAATTCCCAAAATAGGAATCATTAAAGCCAGCAACGCCAGCGATGGAATCGTCTGTAGCATGCCAGCTATTCCAATCACGATTTTAGCTGTTCGCGGCGTTCGGGTTAGAAAAATTCCTAAAGGAACAGCAACCACCATCCCTAAAAACAATGAAATAGCTGAAATGTACAACTGCTCCCAAGTTTTTTGCAGCAGTTGCCAACCATATTGATTTAAAAAAGCGATCACTGTACTTCACCACCTTGAGTGCTGTCAGCTGATTCATCTTTTTCGGCTTCACTGCCTCCCCATATAATGTCATAGACCATATCCACAAGTGACGAACGCGTAACAATTCCGCACAGTTTTCCTTGATGATCAATTACCGGAACGTAACGCAAGCCTTGTTTTAAAATACGCTCAGCACTATTTCGAATTAAGGTATCAGTGTAAATCTTAAATAATCTAGTAATCATAATGTCTGACACACTGGTTACTCGATTGTATTTATTCAAGTCAGCTAGATCAAGGTACCCTTTTAAATAACCATCATCATCTGTTACCAGCAGCGTATCAACCCGCCGTTTACGCATTAAACTGACCGCACTTTTTAGCGGTTGACCTAAAGTAATTGAAACCGGGTCTTTAAGCATGATCTGCTGGGCAGTTGTAATATCGGCCCGCGCTTGAATCAAACGTTCTTCTCCAATCAGCTTTTTAACAAAATCATTAGCTGGATGATTTAAAAGCTCAGTCGGTGATGCTTGTTGAATGATATTTCCATGATCCATAACAACTACCTTAGTAGCCAGTTTAAGAGCTTCATCCATATCATGAGTCACAAAAACAACCGTTTTGCCAAGCTTTTCCTGCAAATCTTTCACCAGATCCTGCAGACTTTCACGCGTGATCGGATCAAGTGCGCCAAACGGTTCATCCATTAAAA
This sequence comes from Liquorilactobacillus ghanensis DSM 18630, assembly GCF_001435235.1. GTDB lineage: Bacteria > Bacillota > Bacilli > Lactobacillales > Lactobacillaceae > Liquorilactobacillus > Liquorilactobacillus ghanensis. The sequence continues at coordinate 76,901 of NZ_AZGB01000027.1, forward strand.
TAATATCTTGCTCGGCAGCCAAGGCTCGAATAACACCAATTCTTTGCTGCTGACCACCAGATAACTCTCCCGGATACCGGTCAAGAAAATCTGTTGGCAATTCAACTAACCGAATTAATTTTTTGGCCTGTTCGCGCTTTTTTTCTTCCGGCCACTTCAACAATTTAGGTACTAGGGTAATATTTTCATAAATTGTCATATGTGGAATCAATCCGATATTTTGAATTACATAACCGATTTTTCGCCGTAACTTAACCGGATCAAATTCCTTAATATTTTTCCCGTTTAAAAAAACTTCACCGGATGTCGGTTCCAACATCCGGTTGATCATTCGCATGGTAGTTGTTTTACCTGAGCCTGAAGTTCCAATCAGACAAACAAAGTCACCGTGATTAACTTTTAAATTAACTTTTTCGACGGCGGTATTGTTATGATAAATTTTGGCAATATCTTTAAACTCGACCATCGGCGTCGTTTTTTCCATTAAATATCCTCCTCCATAGGTTTTATATATCAATTTAATAATAAAAAACGTATGATTAAATTTAACATAAAATTTAATTTTTTTCCAACAATCTGCTTTAAACGTTTTTTTTGAACTTAATTTTACTCAAAATCACCCTTTAAATTAGCTTAATTACCCTATTTTGAGCATAAAAAAAGCTTACAATAAATTCTATTTTTATTGTAAGTCTCAATTTTTAATTATTTTTGAATTAGTACTTTATGCTGCCGCACTGATCGCTTATTTTTTAACTTTTAATGGTAATTGTCCTGTCAGTCTGGCTACCGGTACAAAAAGATCTTTAAAAACCTGCTGCAATAACGCCGCTGTCCGATTTCGTTCATAAAAGTCCGCCAGCATCGCCAGCACAACCGGCAAGTAAAAACAACCGCCAACGATTCCAACTATTGGTCCGCCATAAATCATAATCGGTTCCCAGAAATAAAAACCATAATACGTAACGATTATCCAGATAATAGCCCAGACAATGGCTGGAATTGCTAAAACAATAAACAATTCCCATAATCCAGCCTTTTTTTGAGCAAAGAAACGTCGACTAGCAGTTAGTGCATGGCGCTGTGACTGTCCCAGAAAAGCTGGTTGCCGTTCACGGTATAAGAACAAGGACTGCGAGTATTGCAAGTTCTTCCAAATCATTACCAACAACCAAATCAGTAAAATTGCATCCAAAATAATTTGATTACTGCCCAAAAAATATTCTAAAACTAACAGTGGTAATTGCCAGAAAAATAAAAACAACCCATTATATAAGAATAATCGTAACAATTGATTTTTATTTAAGAAGCGAAATTGCTGCCAAATACCATTGAAACTAATTGTTGTTGCTTTTTCAGCTATAACATCTTGCAACTGAAACTGAATCACTACCAAGAAATAATACGCTAAAACTTCCAGCAAAAAAGTCAGTCCCAAGCCAGCAATAATTTTTAGTAAACCACCCCACAAAGTTGTTCCAGCATTCCCATAAACCAACAATGTCATGGCTGAAGCAAGAGTTGTCAAGCCGCTTCTAAATAACATCCCGGTTAATAAAGATAGACCGGCAAAAATAATTACCAGTCCCGTCACAAAACCACCGGCAGTCAATAACTGTTTTTTATGTTTTTTCAATAAAACAGTTAATTCTTTAATTTCAAATAATTTTTTCTGTTTCAAAATTTGACCTCATTTCTTAATTTTTAGCATGTTTCAATCATAACACGGCCAACTACTCATAAAAAAGGAAAGATTTTCTTATGTTATACAAGTAGTTAATAAAAAATTTTCTTAATTATAAACTAGTCAATTAGATAAAACAAAAAAAGAGCCGTAATCGGTAAAATTACGACTCTTTATAACGATAACTAAATCAGGTTCGATTTGGTCATTGGTAAGTGATAATTAATCACAGTAATTGTAAGTTGATGAATAACCATTAATTACTTCATATTACTTGAAGTAAGTGATAAGTTGCTCCAAAACTCATTATTTGCCGGACTAACATCAAAACCTTTAACCCGTTTATTAACCGGTTCCCAGTTGTAACTGAAATTATCCGGTGCATAAGCAGCCTGTTTATTCATATACTGTTGCCATTGTTTGAAAATCTTAACCCGGTAGGCAGTATTCCAAGACTTGCTGCCATTCATCTCGTTCATTAATTTAGTATTTTCTTTGGAAACAAAATGCCCCATATTGTAAGTTGCTGTTGTCCCATAAAGACCTGTTGGCGTTGGCTCAGATGATAACCCCCAAGCAGCATCATAAACATCAATTTTGCTCTGTTTTGGTTTTTGCACAGTGTCATAGAAACTATTCATTTCCATTGGCTTACCAGTTGCAAAGACAACATGCAAGCCAATTTTATGCCATTGCTGCAGGTAGTCTTGGTACTCAGCTTCTTGAGTTGACGTTCCCTGCATTGCACCAAAGTAAATTGTTAACTTTTTGCCGTTCGGTTGAACACGCCACTTGCCTTTCTTCTTATAACCAGCTTCATCTAACAACCGGTTAGCTTTCTTGATATTCAGTGGATAACCTTTGGCCGATTTATCGTAATACTTACTAAAAATTGGCGGAATCAGTGTATTTGCTCGCCATGTAACCCCATTACCAAATTTCTTGTTTAATTGATCCAAGTTCAAAGCATACATCATGGCCTGACGTAATTTTACGTTAGCCATCTTACTATTCTTATCCATAACGTTCTTTTGCGCTTTAGTATCATAGTGGCCAACATTAAATCCAAAATAACCATACGATAAGGCTGGCTGACCAACAATTTGATATCCCTTAGTGTTCTTTAACTCTTTATAATCGGTTCCATGCATAACCCCACCGGGAATGATAAAATCATATTTCTTAGACTGAATAGCTTTGTCAATATTGCTGGAAGAAACAACATTAATAACAATATGTTTGATTTGCGGCTTTTTACCCCAATAATACTTATTCGGTGACCAGGAAGTGGATTCACCTTCAACAACTTTGTCTAACTTATAAGGACCAGTAAAGATTGGCTTCTTACGAACTTGCTCCGATGAAGCAAGTTTGGAAATCGGTACATTCTTAATGTATTCATATGGTTCAACAGTGCTCCAAAGGAATGTATTGCCGGCATATTGCATGCTTGGAGCCATCCGACTGAAATGAATAACCGCTACACGGCCCGATTGACCATCTGGATATGAGAAACCAGAAATCGTCTTTGCTTTACCACTATGATAAGCAGCCATTCCTTCAATTGCGTTAAAATCCGATGAATACTGTTGCGAAGTGGTTTGTGGATTAGCAATTACTTCATAAGGATATTCAATGTCTTTAGCCGTAACTGGCATCCCATTTGACCACTTAGCATTTTTACGTAATGTAATAGTTGCCGTTTTTGCTTTTCGATCAAGTTTTAAATTAGCTAAACCACCTTTAAGAATTTTATAATTTTTATCAGTGTTAAATAACGCATCAGACGCCCCCGGTTGGCCGCCACTTGGTGAAAAGACATCTAAATCCTCTTGATTATCTTGTAACACCGGATCAGAAATACCTTCAAACGGCGAATCATTTGGCTCAGCAACTTTTAAAGTACCATTTTTAGTTGCGGTTTGATTAGTTTTACCGGTATTGTTATAGGCCGTTTTTAATTTGACCTGTGTTGTCTTGGTACTTGAACTGGACGAAGAACTGCTTGATGAACAAGCGGCTAAGGTCACAGCAGCCAGCATTGCTGCAGCCGTCACCGCGATTTTCTTTGCTTTACTACCCTGCATATAAAGATCCCCCTTGAGTTAAAATAATTTAATTATTATTGCTATCATTCGTTTAGTAAAAACAGGCACCATCTCCTTAATGATTTAACTGTTTTATTTACCAACTGCTTGCCGTTGAGAAGCATCAGCTGAACGTCGAATAACTTGACCAATATAACTAATTGCCAAGCACAAAATAATAATTTCTAAAGCCGCTGGCAACCAAGTCCACCAATACTGTGTAATATTATTTGGATCATTAGCATTAGCAATCAAGGTCCCCAAAGACGGGGTCTTAGGTGGCAAGCCAAATCCCAAGTATGATAAGCCTGTTTCAACTCCAATATTTTCAGCAAAGGATAAAGTCGTATCAACTACGATCAGTGATGAAATGTTGGGCATAATTTCACGAAAAATAATTTTCCATGAATTTGTACCTGAAGTAATTGATGCTGCCACATAATCCTTTTTAGATTCTGCCAGAGTTCGAGAACGAATTAAGCGGGAAGTCCCTAACCAGTAAAAACAAGAAAAGATCAAGGTTAATGTGATCGCATTATAGTTGTGAATAATTGTAACTAAAACAATAATCATCATTGTCATTGGCAGCATCATCATAAAATCATAAATCCGCTGCATCCACCAATCAACAAAGCCGCCATAATAACCTGAAATCAATCCCCATGCAACACCCCAAGTTGAAGAAATTAACGTTAGGCCAATTGCAATTCCAATCGAATTGCGTGAACCAACAATTAATTGTTTCATAATTGAGCGACCACCAGTATCAGCACCTAAAAGGTAACCATCTTGCAATGGCCGATTTAAATAGGCGGTAATATTAGTATTCATCATTTGGGAAACATTAATAAAAAAAGATGCAATTGTTACAAATACAATAAAACAAACCACGATAATCAAGGCGATCAATGCTGGACGATCAGCTTTAAATTCACTCCATACAATTTTACCGGCTGAAGGAGTAGCTTGACGCTCAGCTTCTTGCGTTAAACGTTTTAATTCTTGCGGATCAATTGTCTGCTCAGATAAACTCTTCATCATACCACTCCCCTATTTAATCCGGATTCTTGGATCAACAATTCCAAGAATAATATCAGATAATAAAGTTCCTAATAAATTCAAAATCCCAAACAGCAAAACTAAAGCGGTAATAACTGTGTAATCACGATAACTAATCGAATTCACAAATAATAGCCCCATCCCTGGATAGGAGAAAATACTCTCCGTAAAGATTGAACCATTCAGCAAACCCGTGATCGAATATCCACCAAAAGCTGCGATTGGCAACAATGAATTGCGAAAAATATGATGACGATAAATTGCTTTTTCCGGCACACCTTTGGCCCGCGCTGTTTTAACATAGTCTGATCTTTTAGCATCAATTACTTCTGAACGCAGATACTGTACAATATTCACGGTGCTAAAGAGGGCTCCTAACAAACCTGGTAACAACATATGATAAAAGCGCGACAAAATCGTTCCGCTAAAGCCACTGGCCGTCGCTGAAATGGACCCAGTTGTCGGAAACCAATTCAGAACATAGCCAAAGATCCATAACCCTACTACCAAAATTACAAAAAAGGGAATGCAATAAGTTACATAAGTATAAATTCGAATGATCGTATCTGGCAGTTTGCCTTCATGCCGACCAGCATACATCCCCATTGGTAAAGCTATTAAATAGGTAAGAACCATCGTAAACAACGACAGCCACAAAGTATTTTCTGCTCGTTGACCGATCAGGTTTGCAACTGATTCATGATACTGATAGCTTTGACCTAAATTTCCATGAAATAAATGCACTATCCAATTCCAATATTGTTGATACCATGGATCATACAACCCATTAATTCTCATTAAATGATGAATCTCAGCGGTACCGGCTCGTGGGTTAATTGAACCGGTAAATGGATCTCCCGGCATCATTTTAGCTAATAAAAACACTAAAATACTTAAAAGAATAATTTCAGGAATCATAATTAAAACTCGGCGTAAGATAACTTTCCACATTTAGTCCACCCCCTGTGCTGTTAATTTCCGTTTACTTGCCGCTTGCGGTGGCAAAGCAACGAAATGCGTCTGGGAAACTTGCACTAGTGGATAGGCCATACCGGCTTGATCATAATAATCGTTCTTTTGTTCTTGATAAATTTTTTCAATTCGCAATCGTTCTTGTTGACGTTCCTGCCGGTGGCGAACATCAACTTGTGGAATTGCTTCTAACAAACGCTGAGTATAAATATGTAACGGATGATTATAGATATCATCACGTGAACCAACTTCAACTAAACGTCCATGATTCATAATTGCTAAGCGATCGCACATATGCCGGACAACTCCTAAATCGTGTGATATAAAAAGATAAGAAACCCCAAACTCACGCTGAATCTTCTTTAAGAAATTTAGCACCTGAGCTTGAACCGAAAGATCTAAAGCAGAAACCGGTTCATCAGCAATTATCAATTTGGGATTAGTGGCCACCGCCCGAGCGATTCCAATTCGCTGCCGTTGACCGCCGGAAAACTGATGTGGATATTTATATAAAGCATCAGGACCTAATCCAACAATATCCAGCAGCTGCAAAACACGAATTTTCTCAGTTTCACTATCGAGCTTTTGAAAATTACGTAGTGGCTCAGCGATAATTGTTTCAATTCGTTTCCGTGGATTTAAACTTGATAAAGAGTCCTGGAAAATCATTTGGACGTTTTGATTATAATTAAGTCGTTCTTTAGGTTTATTTAGTGCAATATTTTCACCTTGATATAAAATTTGTCCACCGGTTGCTTTTTCTAAACCAACAACCGCTCGCCCAGTTGTCGTTTTCCCTGAGCCCGATTCACCAACTAAGCCAAACGTTTCGCCAGCATTAATTTTAAAGGAAACTCCATCAACAGCTTTAACTTGATCAGTAATTCGATTCCAGAAGCCGCTTCGAATCGGAAAGTGAACCTGCAAATCCTTAACCTCAATTAAACTCATTGCCTAACCCCCTTTGGTGCAACTGGAAAATTAAAGTTTTGATAACAGGTACAGCGAACCTGATGCCCAGCAGACAATTGATGCATTGTTGGGTGTTTTTCATGTGCGCTACTTGGGACCCAAGGAATTCTTGGAGCAAACCGATCACCATCTTTTGGCATCTGCTGCAGCGAAGGAACGTTGCCGGCAATTACATAAAGCTCATCGTTTTCACTATCTGCTTGTGGCACTGAACGCAATAAAGAACGGGTGTAAGGGTGAAGGGGGTTTTCAAAAATCTGCTGAACTGTTCCCTGCTCTACAATCTGGCCAGCGTACATTACAGCAACTTCATCAGCCGTTTGTGCAACTACCCCTAAATCATGGGTAATTAAAATTACTCCGCTATGATTTTCTTGTTGAATTTTTCTAATCAAATCAAGAATTTGCGCTTGAATTGTTACGTCCAGAGCAGTTGTTGGTTCATCGGCAATTAACAAATCCGGTTTGCAAGCAATTGCAATCGCGATAATTACCCGTTGCCGCATTCCACCTGATAACTCATGCGGAAACTGGCGCGCTGTCCGTTGGGGATTATCAATTCCCACATCTTGCAGCAATTCTAAAGCCCGTTCACTTTTTTGCTTTTCTGTTAACTGTGTATGGTAATCCATCACTTCGGTAATTTGATCTTTAATTTTCTTCAAAGGATTAAGTGCCGACAATGGATCCTGAAAGATCATGCCGATCTTGGCTCCGCGAATTTTGTTGTACTGAACTTCATTCATTTTTAAAAGGTCCTGCCCTTCAAAAACAACCTGTCCAGTGCTTTTAGTAATCGCTGGATCATGCAGTCCCATGACAGTTGTCGCTAACGTACTTTTGCCACAACCCGATTCTCCAACAATCGCTAAAATTTGATCACGTTTAACTTGCAAATTAATTTGTGAAATTGCTTCATAAAATTCTCCCTCGATTTTAAAAGATGTACTTAGATTTTTTATATTTAGTAATGTTTGATCAGACATTAGTTTATTCATCCCCAACTGACTACAAAGATTAAAATTTATTGAGATTTATTATACCTCTTAAAAAACAAATTGCAAACCACATATTTTATGGATTAATTTCATTTATTAACTTGGACAGGCTATTTGGCATACTTTACTAGACAAAAGTTTATTTTTGAAGAAATAAATGCATAAAATCTTCTAAAATAAAACATTCTAAATTCTTAATTTTATGCTAAGAATTGCCAGCTGAAAATTATCATTTTTTAATGCTTATCTTAAGCATAATTTCATTAATTAATTAATTCAATTTTTAGTACTCATTATGCAATTTCATTCAAAAATCATAACAAAAAAATAAAGCGTTCGATAATTACCAGTTGATAGTCTGTTAATTATTGAGCACTTTATCAAATTAATTTCCAACGACTAACTATCCTTAACCAAATTATCATACACAGTTTATGTAGCTGTCTGATTATTTAGCTTTGCTTGCACACTCTTTTTCCAACTCAACTGCTTTATCATAGGCATAACGGTACAAATTGAGTTTCACATCTAAAGACTTTTCATTCGTATCAGACATAACAACCGCTAAAGCAAATTTTTCTGGATCAATCTTCATCAGCTCACATCCTTCCGTTACATATTATAATTCATTTTAGCTGTGTTTAAAATTAATTTTAGGTATACATAAAAACAGTTTGTTTTAATATGAATTTTCAGTTGAAAACTAAAAAAAACAATTCAGCAGCCAGCTGCCAAATTGTTTTACAAAGTTTGAGTGTTTTTAAAATAAACCTAAGAGAGTTTCAATGCTGGCATATGCCATAAAAATAACTACCAGCCAACCAGTATATGTCAACCATTTTGGATGATGGTAATCCCCCATCAATTTATGATTGCGACTGGCTAACAATAATATTGCTAAAGAAATTGGCAATATAAATCCATTGGCAGCACCGACAAAAACCAAAACTTTAGCTGGTGAACCGATTAAATAAAAGACTACTGTCGAAATTACAATAAAACCAATCACCAAAATTTTGTGATAATTCTGATAAAAATTCTTGTTTTTCCCAACTGCATAATCCAAAAATGAAGTAGAAGTAAATGTTGATCCTAAAACTGAAGTCATTCCGGCGGCAAATAACAATATACCGAAAAACTTATAACCGAAATTTCCGGCCGCATATTTAAAAATCGAAGCCGCCGGATTAGTTGGATCCAATTTAGTCCCCGTCACAACTACTGCCAAGCCGGCTAAGAACAGCATAACTCTAATAACGGAAGCAACTCCAATCCCAGTTAAAGCTCCGGCATTAACATACTTGATATTTTTCTTGCCGGTCAATCCGCCTTCCAGCAAACGATGCCCACCAGAAAATGAAATATAACCGCCGACTGTTCCTCCGACAATCGTTACAATTGAATAAAAGTCAACTTTAGTCGGCAAAAAAGTATGTTGAACGGCTTGCTGATATGGAACTGCCATTACAACAATAATGTAAATTAAAATGGCAACTTTAACGACTGCCAATACCTGAACTGTTCGGTCCATAACCGTCAAAGCATTCTTAACCACAAAAACGATAATTGCCAGTAATCCGGCAATCACTGCCCCATTTTCTGGTGAAATGCCAAACAGTACATTCAAACCTAATCCAGCTCCGCCAACATTGCCGATATTGAAAAACAACCCCCCGACTGCGACTAAAAATGATAGTACATACCCTAATCCGGGGAAAATCTCATTAGCCAAAGTTTGGGCTTTTTGACCACTAACAACAATTATCCGCCAAATATTCATTTGAACAATAACATCAAAAATAATACAAATTAAAATAGCAAAACCAAAGTTGGCACCCATTTGACCCGTAAAAGTTGCTGTTTGCGTTAAAAATCCCGGCCCAACAGCAGCCATTGCCATTAAAAAGGCTGCCCCCATTGCGATGCTCCATGGAGAACGGCTCGCTTGATCAATTTTAGGCAAATCATTTTTACTTGGTTTATTGGTCATATACAAATTCCTCTCTTATTTAAAAAAATTAAGTCATTCTCCTTCGCAGTTTTAAAACGACTGCAATTTTACTTCTGCTTGCACCAAGGTTTCCCGCAAACGTGCGACAATTGCCAGCGCCTGTTGATTATCACCATGTACACAGACCGTATCCGGCTGCAACTCCACCTGAGAACCATCAATAGCAGTTACCGTATGCGTCTGCAGCATTTGCAAAACGCGTGCAGCAATTACCGCTGGATCGGTAATAACAGCATTAGGCTGACTGCGGGGAACCAAACGACCGTCGGGTAAATAATTTCGATCACCGAAAACCTCTTGCGCAGCCGGCAAGCCAACCGCTTTGGCAGCTTTGATCAATTCACTGCCAGCCAATCCATAGAGCGGCAATTCCGGGTCAACCTGCTGAATTCCCTGACAAATAGCTACCGCTAACTGATAATCATTGGCGGCTAAATTATAAAGAGCACCGTGTGGTTTAACATGATGCAAGCGATGATCGCTCGTAAATGCTTGTAAGGCTCCAATTTGATAAGTTACCAAGTGCTTAACTTCAGCAGGGGTCAGCTTCATTTGCCGCCGACCAAAGCCTTGCAAATCTGGAAATCCGGGATGTGCTCCAATTTTGACCCCAGCTTTTTCAGCAACTGCAACTGTTTGGGCCATCACATCCGGATCACCGGCATGAAAACCACAAGCCACGTTAACCGATGTTACTAATTGAATGACCTGTGTGTCGTTACCTAAATGATAGCGGCCAAAACTTTCACCTAAATCACTATTTAAATCAATTTTCACACTAGAACCTCCCATTTCTTAATCATATTTTAGGCTGGTATTTTTAATATCAGTAATCAGCATATGCCCCGGAGAATGCGTAATTACAAATGGTGGCTTAACTTGCATAATGACATTTTGCGGAGTAACTCCGCAAGGCCAAAAGACCGGTACCTCACCGGGTTTTATCGGTACCGCGTCCCCATAATCTGGATGCGCTAAATCTTTAATTCCGATTTTTGCCGGCTGGCCAATTTGAATTGGTGCTCCATGGACTTTAGGCATAGCAGCTGTTACCTTAACTGCTTTAACCACCTGTTCTGTAGGAATCGGTCGCATGCTGACAACCATTGTTCCACGAAATTTACCGGCCGGAGTCAATTCAATATTGGTATTGTACATGGGAACATTTAATCCCAACGTTATCTGACGAACTTCAATTCCGGCAGCTATCAATTCCGCCTCAAATGAGAAACTGCAGCCGATAATAAAACTGACCAAATCATCTCGCCAATATTTTTCAACACTTGTAACTTCTTCTGTCAATTTCCCATCACGATAGATTCGATATTTAGGAAAATCATTAGCTAAATCCACATCTTGAGCAAATTGCCGCAGGTTTCGGCTGCCGGCATCACTAACTTCCAAAATTGGACATGGTTTCGGATTGCGCTGCGCAAATAACAAAAAATCATAGGCCAGACTTCGCGGCAAAATCACCAAATTTGCCTGAGTAAATCCAGCCGCCAAGCCACTCGTTTGTCCACTAAACTTTCCGGTTCTGATTAAATGACGCAATTCTACCGGTGATAGTTTGTTCAGATTTTCCATTAGATCTTCCCCTCCTTTTCAGTTGCCGGTGGCGTTGCCAAATTATCAAGCCAATTAATATCGGTTCGTAATTGTCGGTAATCTGGTTCTGCCAATAGTTGCAGCAAAAAATCAATATTGGTTCTAACGCCGCTGATAACTGTTTCATCCAGAGCCATTATCATTCGCTGAATTACTGTGTTTCGATCTATTCCGTAAGCAATTATTTTAGCAATCATTGAATCATAGTTCGGTGGTACTAGATATCCTTGATAAATTGCCGTATCAACCCGAATTCCCAAACCGCCGGGCAAATGCAATCCCTTGATAACCCCTGCCGTTTGCGCATTGATTCGACATTCTAAAGCAAATTTAGCCGTTGGCAGCGATTCTTTTGCCGGCAATTTTTCTCCGGCAGCAATTTTTAATTGCCACTTAACTAAATCAATGCCGCTAGTCAATTCGGTAATGGGATGTTCGACCTGGATCCGTGTATTCATTTCCATAAAATAAAAATGTTCGGCATCCGCCACTAAGAATTCCATTGTACCGGCACTCGTATAATGCAGACTCTTAGCTGCTGTGACAGCTGTTGCCAATAATTTTTCTCGTGTAGTCGTAGACAAGCAAACTGCTGGAGCTTCTTCGATAACTTTCTGATGATGCTGCTGAATCGTACAATCACGTTCACCAACTGCCCAAACATTTCCAGCTTGATCGGCCAAAATTTGCACTTCGATATGCCGCGGATGAGCTAAATATTTTTCCAAGTACATTTGTTTGCTGCCAAATGCATTAAGTGCTTCATTTTGGGCTAAAGCAAATTCATGCTTAAATTGAGCAGCTTGGTCAATTACCCGCATGCCTTTGCCACCGCCACCAGCACTAGCTTTCAGCATAACTGGAAAACCAATTTTTTGAGCTGCCTGCAGACCAGCTGCCGCCGTTGTAAACTCGGCTTGACTGCCGGGAATAACCGGTACTTCAGCTTTGATCATCGTTTCCCGAGCGGCAGCTTTTTCACCCATTAAATCGATCACGTCAGCGCTTGGTCCCACAAAAGTCAAACCCGCTTGCTGACATTTGCGTGCAAAGTCAGCATTTTCGGATAAGAAACCATAGCCTGGATGAATTGCATCCGCTCCTGTCAGCTTTGCCGCGGTTAATAAAGCTGTTTGATTTAAATAACTGGCAGCGGCCGCCGCCGGACCAATACACACTGCCTGATCGGCTAATTGCACATGTAACGCGCGACGGTCAGCAGTTGAATAAACTGCAACTGTTGCAATTCCAAGTTCCCGGCAAGCACGGATAATCCGAACAGCAATTTCACCCCGATTGGCAATCAATACTTTTTTCATCAAATCCGCCTCACTTTTGAATCGTAAATAACGGCTGATCATATTCAACCGCCACTCCATTAACAGCTTGTACTTTAATTACCTTTCCTGTTATTGGTGACTTAATTTCATTCATCATTTTCATTGCTTCAATAATCCCCAATTGCTGACCGACAGTGACTTGATCACCAACTTTAACAAATGGAGCAGCTTTGGGATCAGGTGCGGTATAAAAAGTTCCGATAAACGGAGCTTTGACCACTGTTTGATCTTCAACCACCGCAGCCGGCACCGTTGCTGTTTTTAACGGTGATGATGCAACTGATGTTTTGACCTTTTTTTCTAAAGTAATCTGTTCATTCTTGCTTTTAATTTCCAACTTACTCAAACCGGCTTCATTAAATAACTGAACCAGTGTTTTTAATTTATCAATTTCCATTAAACTGCCACCCCCTTAAGCTTCAAATAACTGGGCAATCCGCTGCCCAGCGATTTGTTGCGGTCCAATCGGCAATTGATATCGCTGCCGCTGAAAAGTTGCTGCCAATTGTTGTAAGAACTGAATTCGTTGACGCAATAATTTGGTAGCATCCGCAACTGAAATTTCTTGAAAACGCAGTCGTTGTTTCATGCCAGCCTGAACTAACAATGGCAGATCAACGGCACAAATCGTTCCAATCACTGGATAACCACCAGCAGTTTGACGATCGGCTAATAAAACGATCGGTTGCCCACTGCGAGTAATTTGAACATTACCGGTTACCGTTCCTTCTGACAACATACTATTAGCAGGAATTGGCAGCTTGGAACCGGAAAGCCGATACCCCATCCGGTCAGCTTGCGTTGAAATTTGGAATTGCTGCTGACAAAACATTTCTTGGGCTGCTGTTGAAAAGCTGGCCCACTGTGGTCCCTTAATAAAACGCAACTGTAATTCTTTGGTTGGAGTTTGAACTGGCAAATCGCAGTGCCGCCACTGTAAACTAGCTAACTGATAGGTCGGTTGCAATGGTAAAAAATCACCGTCTGCCAATAATTTTCCCTTTAACCCGCCGAGCTGCAACCGGCTAGTAGTTGAACGACTAGCTAGGATTGCTGGAGTCTTGACTCCACCGGCAACTGCCAAATAACCAAACCGACCTTGTTTCATTGGCTTAAAAGTCAAAACATCGCCGGCAGTGACTTGATAAGCTCGATTCAGTTCAATTTGTTTTTGATTTAAAGCTGGTTGACAGCTGCCACCAGTGACTGCAATAAAAGTCGGACAGTGAAACTTAATTGCTGGTCCCAGCAGCATAAACTCAATTCCGGCTTTCTCAGGAGAATTACCCACTAATAAGTTGGCCAATTGCAGTGAAAAATCGTCAACAGCCCCCGAAACCGGAACCCCAAAAGCCTGATAACCCCAGCGACCAGCATCTTGAATAGTAGATGCCAAGCCTGGTTTTAAAATTTCGATTGCTGTTTGCAAATCAATTTGCCCCCTTTGTTTCAGATAAACGGTAGGTTTTCACTTGATATTTTCCAGCAATCGACGCTTGCTGAATCTGATCAAAATCGGCCGCTGTAATTGCCTTGAATTGCAACCAATCACCAGCATGGTAAGGCGGCAGTGGATTTGTTGGATCATACAACTTAAGTGGCGTCTGCCCAATGATCTGCCAACCTCCAGGAGATGCTACCGGATACATCCCTGTTTGCTTACCAGCAATACCGACACTACCAGCTGCCAATTTTAAACGCGGCTGCTGCAGTCGGGGCATGGCAATTTTGTCGGGCACAAAACCGGCATAGGCAAATCCTGGCAAGAAACCTAGGAAATAAACATAATAGGGTTGCTGACAGTGCAACGCAATCACTTGTTGCGGAGTTAATTCAGCAAATTTTGCTACAGCTGTTAAATCAGGTCCATATTGGCCGCCGTAACAAACAGGAATTTCAACAACCCGCTGTGATGCCGCAGTTATTTCGGTAGTTTTTTCGGCTTGAATGAAGGTTTCCAGCTGCCGGCTCAGTTGTTCAAAATCAGTCAGACCAACATCAAAATTAACAGTCAACGTATGATAAGCCGGAATTAAATCAACAATTCCCAAATGTGATTGCTGTTTTAAACTGGCCGCTAAATTATGAATCAATTGATTTTCTCGGACGTCAATTTTTTCAGGAAAAACAATATTCAAGGCTTGTTCACCGATCGGAACAATTTTAAATTTCATTTTTAAACCTCCGCTTTCCCTTTTATTATAAAGTTTTTCTTCTTTTTCTAATCAAACGCTTATTTAAATGATAAACTTTTTCTTAAGTTTGTATACTAATTCAATTTCAAAACATTATTTTGACGAAAAAAAGATGCTTTTTCTTACAAAAGCATCTTTTTTTTAGAATTTACTTAATTTTAGAAAGCAATCTGACATCATAGTTAAATTAATTGTGCCAAACTTGTTGCGCTATTTTCTTTACTAATTCGATTTTTGCCCATTCCTGTTCTTCGGTCAACAAGTTGCCTTCTTCAGTTGAAGCAAAGCCGCATTGCGTTGAAAGCCCCAAGTTTGCCAATGGAACAAACTTGCTGGCTTCATGCAATCGTTCGCTGATTTCAGCCGGATCTTCCAATTTCCCAGCTTTAGAAGTAATCAATCCTAAGATGATCCGTTTTTCTAGGCGATTATTAAAAATTGTTTTTAAAGGTGCAAAATCGCCAGAACGTTCATTATCATACTCTAAGAAAAAGCCGTCATAATTTAGTTGGGCTAAATACTTGGCAACTGCCTGATAGCCACCGGCAAATAAAAAGGTCGAGCGAAAGTTGCCGCGACAAATATGAGTTGTCACCGTCAAGTCAGCTGGCAGTCCAGTCAGCATTTCATTAATTACTGAAACTGCTTCTTGAGCAAGTGTTACATACTTTTTCTGTTCTGCAGGTGAATCTTTGGTCTCATTTAACTTGCTGATCAAAAAAGCCCAAGTTGTATCATCGATCTGGACATAACGTGCTCCCAAATCATAGAAATGCTGAATCGTTAAATGATATGCCTGCGCTAAATCATGCAAATAATCCGTCCGCTGCTGATAAAACTTCGGCCAATTGTCAGACCGATTATCGCGAAACAGCATTGTTGGTGAAGGAATTGTCTGCTTGGGAACAATTCCTGCCGGAGTAACTGATTTAAGATATTTGAAAGCTGCAAAAAATGGATGGTCAGGATTGTAAGCCACGCGACCATTTAATTCAGCATTATCAGTTCGTGTTTTAGCACCCTTGAATTTATAGCTCTTTTGATAATCATAATGCTCTACTCCGTTTAAGCCCCACAAGAAATCTAGGTGCCACCAGCTGCGGCTGAATTCACCATCAGTTACATCAGCTAAGCCATGTTCGACTTCAGCAGCAACTAATTTTTTTATCTCCGCCTGGCGTACCTGCAAAAATTCGCTTGCTGAAAGCTCTCCCGAGCGCTGCTTAGCCAAAGCTGCTTTCAAAGCTGGCGTCCGTAAAAAACTGCCAACGATATCATATCGGAATGGACCGACCTTAGTTTGATTCTGTGCTGTCATTATTATTTCTCCCTTCAATTTGCCAAAATAAAAAGCCCTTGTTCCTGCTATCCAAGAACAAGGGCGAAATTTTCGCGTTACCACCTATAATTTTACAGCAACTCACATTGCTGCACTCAATAAGTATCATCGATACTTGACGTGATAATGGACGTCACCATAAATACTTGATTATTCAGCATTTATCAGCGCTGAAACCATCTTCAAAAATAACTGCTGACCGTCTTTCAGCAAATAACGGCTCTCTGAACAACAGTAAAAATCTACTCATTTCAGCATTGCTTGAAATATTATCGTTATTATATTTATATGGCATGATCAAGCGAAAGTCAACCTGAAAATACGTTTATTTAATTGGTTTTAATGGTAAAACCTGCTGCAAAGTTTTCAAATCAGGATGCTGACGGAAAAGATTGCGTAAATGATCCAAGTCAACCGCTGCATTCCATGATAAGATTCCCTGCAGCTGACCCTGATCGTCAAAATAATAAACCAGCTGACCAGACGTTAATTTTTCTTGATACAGCTGCAAGCTGGTATCCACGGTTCCAAGTGCTTCCCAAGAAATATCAAAGACCCAACTATAAAAATACGGCGTATACGTATAAGCTGCTGCTTGTCCAGCCATGTTTTTCCCTGCTATATAGCCTGATTGAATTGCGTGTTTAACATGTTCGGATTTGGTTTGCCCTAAAATAACATCTGGATAAGAAATAATATCTCCAGCTGCCCAAACATCCGCCGCAGAAGTCTGCAAATATTGATCGACTACTACACCATTTTTATCTAAATGCAATCCAGCCTGTTTGGCCAACTGATAATCAATTTCAGCACCTAATCCTAAGACCAGCCCATCGCCTAATAGTCTAGTTCCATCTTCTAAGGTTAATTCGACCTGTTCGCCTTTAAGCTGATAAGTAGCTGCTTTTTCTTGATAATAAAATTTTACTCCGGCAGCCGTATATTTTTGTTCCAGTTCCTGACATAAGGCTGTTGGAAGTTTACGTTCAAATAATTGTGAGCCGGCAATCACATAAATAACCTGCGTGTTCGATTGTGCTAATCCGGCTGCGATTTCACTGCCAATAAAACCATCCCCAACAACAATTACTGTTTGCTGCTGGCCGCTGAATGCCCGAATCTTCAAATAATCAGCTTTGGAACGCAATGCTACCACTCGCTGACTGGCTGTTCCAGCTAAAGTACGCGCTTTTGCGCCCGTCGCCAACAAGAGTTTATCATAGCTGAAAGCTTGACCAGTAGACGTTTTAACTTGATGAGCTGCGGGATCGATCTGGGTCACAACGGTTCGTAAAAAAAGTTGTGCTTGCTGTTTTTCTGCAGTTTTAAAATCAATATCCTCATCATGGAAGTTTTCATCAACCCAAAGTTTCTTGCTCAACGCTGGCCGCGCATAAGGTCCGTCAACGTCAGCTGACAAAATCCCAATTGAGCCTTGTGCATCAACAGCTCGAATTCCAGCTGCTGCCTGATCAGCTGCCATTCCGCCGCCGACCAACAAATATTTAAAATGCTGAATTGCTGTCATTTAGATTACCTGCCTTCTTAAAATTAAAAGTACGCTTCTTATTATAAGTTAACTGATAATAAATTTAAAAAAATTTGCTTGATTTTAGTTAGCGAAAAAGCGACTATGAATTGAAATACTGCCAAGCAATACCAATAACACTAAGCCTAAACTGCCAAAAGCGATAGCAAAATTTGATTTTTCAATCAACCAACCTAAGAAAGGAAAAATTACGATCATACCAATTGAAAAAAAGACGCTGGCAACACTCAGCAAAGTTGCCCGCTGTTCAGATGGGACGGCTTCATTGTAATAACTGCTAAAGATTGGTTCGCTAATTGAACCCAAAGCCTGGACCAGCAGAAAAATTCCCAATAAAATAACTAATTGGTTAAACCAACAAGTCAGCAGGATCAGCAAACTAACCGCCAGCCAACCAGTAAAAGTCGAAACTGGCAGCTTCGCTTTTAGGTGCGGCGCAAAATGCATGGCAAAGATATTGATCGCCGCTGCCAGGATCAATAAAGCTGAAATCAACCAACTAGTAAAATTTTTATTCTCCATTAAAGACTGAAAATAAAAATAATAACTGGTACAGACTGCATCAAAGCCGGCTTGAAAGATCATCAGATTACGCAATTGCGGTTGGTGCTGCAGCAATTTCCAAGCAGCCAACAAAATTTCCTTAGTTGAAGCAGCAGAAGTTTCCTCAGTCTGTGCACCAGAAACCAGTCGGGGTTCTTTAACCAGCAAAATTGAAAACAGCGCTAAACAACTAATCAAAATTTCAATTACATAGGTCAATTCAAAGTGCCAATGGACAAATAAACCTGCTAATACTACTCCGCCCGTATCAGCGAATTCAAAGATCATGTTCAAGTGAGCAGCAGCTTTGGGATAATGCTTCTCTTGGCGCTGTTCCAAAAGTGAGTCGTAAATCAAAGCTTCCAGCGTACCTGATTGCAGATTATAAGAAAAAGCATTCAAAACAAATCCACCAGCATACACCCAAAAACTTCCTCCAATCAGCATAGTAACAGCCGCGGCAATCGCCATAATTCGACCAGCTATTAAAACTGATTTATAAGAAAAACGATCCGCTAAAACACCGCTGGGTAATTCAAACAAAAAGCTGGCTACATGAAAGATACTTTCACAAAGACCGATCTCAACTAAAGATAAACCTTGCTGCTGTAAATAAATCACCCATAAACTGTTAATCCCAAAGAAAGCAAAGAAACTGTACCAGTAACTGCAAGCAACATTTTTTTGATATTCAATTTTCATTTATTACACTCCAGTAAAGCCAGTCATTGTAATGGCTGGGCAAATTTTTTGGTATTTTACTGAAGTGCAGCGATCTCTATGATCGTATGCTGCAGTGTGATCCAAGCCTGCATCTTTCTCACTCCGCTCTTTTTAAATTAAAATTAATCTAAAGTTAACATATTTTACTTGCGTTAACAATCTTTTTTAGTCGATAACTAACGAATGATGGTAAAATCATTAATTGAAAGGAGCTTAGTCAATGATTACCTTGGGATTAACGACTTGGAGCGAGCATCCCGCTTTGATCAACCAGCAAACACGACCAGTTACGTTAGCTGAATATGCCGCCCATTTTCCAACAGTTGAAATTGATACTTTTTTCTATGGAATTCCGCGCCCACAAACAATTGCCAACTGGCAGCAGCAAGTTCCCACCAATTTTCAATTCGTCGTCAAAGCTAATCAAGCTTTAACCGGACATCCGGGAGAAACCTTGAGCGGCCACAAATTAACAGCCCGCTTCAAAGCTTTTGCGACTGCCTTGGCTCCCTTGCAGCAAGCTGGGCAACTAAAAACCGTTTTATGTCAGTTTCCGCCATTCTTTGAAGCTACCAGCCGCAATGTTGCCTATTTAAAATTTTTCCGATCAATGCTGCCAGCTTTACCGCTGACTTTAGAATTACGTCATCGCAGCTGGTACCAAGGCAAGAATGCTGTTTCGCTAGTCACTTTTTGTCGACAGCAGCATTATACCCTGGCGGTTGTTGACGAACCGACCGGCCTGCCGACTTCTATCCCACTTTATCCAGCTATAACCACCCCTGAATTAATGTTTTGGCGACTGCATGGCCGTAACCAGTTAGGCTGGCAGGCTAAGGGCAAAAATTGGCGCAAGCAACGAACTTTATATCGTTACAGCTCGCAAGAATTAGCTGCTTTTAAAAATCAGTTGCAAAGTTTCACTGATCAAGTCCACGAAATTTGCGTTATTTTTAATAATAATTCTGCTCGTGATGCGGCCCCTAATGCTAAACAGTTACAAAAAATGCTGGGATTGCATTTTACCGGCTTGAATCCGCAATCACCCGAACAATTGGACTTGTTTTAAAATAGCTCAATTGCTTTCACAGCTGTAAAAAATTTTTAGCTGCTGCTGGATCGGCAGCAAGATAATTAGCACCAGCTGCCTGCAGTTCAGTTTTCGTACCAAAACCATATAAGACACCCAGCGAGTCGATCCCCACTTGATTGGCAGCTGCCATGTCATACTGGCGGTCACCGACCATGATCGTCTTGCGTAATAAATCAATATTTTGCTGTTCCAATGCATAGCGAATAACCGCCGTTTTGTTGGGTCGGGTACCATCAAGACCGCTGCCGGCTACAAAATCAAAATATTGCCGCAAATTAAAGTGATCTAAAATCCGTTCTGCAAAAACAGTCGGCTTAGAAGTTGCTACCAGCAGCTGCTTGCCCTGCGATTTTAAAGCAGACAACAATTCAGGAACTCCTTGGTAAACACGATTCTCAAAAATCCCTGTCTGACTGAATCGTTCGCGATATTTATTTACCGCTGCTTGGGCTTGTGCTGGATCCATTCCATAAAATTGCTGAAAAGAATCAATTAATGGCGGTCCAATAAACTTATTCAGCGTTTGTAAATCAGTAGTTGGAATGGCAAAATGCTGCAGTGCATAAGCAACCGATTTGGTAATTCCTTCACTTGAATCGGTCAAAGTACCATCTAAATCAAATAGAATATATTGATAAATCATCGTTTTCTCCATAATGTTTTTCAGCTTTATCTAAAATACATTCTATACATTTTAAGCAACAATGCCAACTCAAAGAAACCGACTAGAAAATTTAATCGTATTTCTAGCCGGTTTCTTCTATTATATAGAGACTTTTCCATCTCGCTTTAAAATAACTAATTGCTGATTATTTTCCTGTCGTTAGTAATTCTTGCTGGAGCCAAGTAATAATCTGATTTAATGGCCGACGATAAAAATCTGGTTGACCAATTTGTTTTAAATAAATCAGCGTCAACTGCTGGTTACTGATTTTCTTGTCATGTTGAAGGGCTTGATAAAACGCTGGTGTTCCTAATTGCGGATCACTAAGCGGCAAGCCGACTGCTTTCAAGCGCACTGCTATTTGAGCTGTCGTTTTAGCAGCGGTTAAATGCCGGCGTTCAAACAATCGACTCAATTGATAAAGTCCAATCGCTACCGCTTCTCCATGAAATAACCTTCCGGCAGCCGCTTGTTCAACCGCATGACCCAATGTATGACCGAAATTCAATAACTGGCGCTGATGCGATTCGGTTTCATCGGCTGCTACCACTTGGGCTTTAAACCGAACACTGGCTTCGATCAACTCAGCCGCCGCTTGCCTAATAGCTTGATAATTTTCAATGTTACCAGTTAATTGCCAAAAATTACCACCAACTAAGGCGGCACACTTGACCACTTCACCATAACCTTCTACTAAAGATCTTCTTTTCAAAGTGGTTAACACAGCTGGATCAATTAAAACTAGGTCCGGTTGATAAAAAGTTCCCACTAGGTTTTTGCCAGTTGGCAAATCAATTGCAGTTTTCCCACCAACGGAACTGTCAACTTGCGCCAGCAAAGATGTCGGGACCTGAATAAAAGCAATCCCGCGTAAATAAATTGAAGCTGCCAAACCGGCTAAATCACCGACGACACCACCGCCTAATGCCAGTACCCCATCATGGCGACTAAAATGCCCGGCCGCTAACTGTTGAATAATTTTTTCTAAAAACTCCCATGACTTACTGGCTTCACCGGCAGGAATCGTTATCAACTGAACCGCAAAGCCGCCTTTTGACAACTGCTGCTGTACCTTAGCTGCATATAATGGGCCAACATTTTCGTCAGTAATAAGTGCAATTTTTCGTGGTGACCAAACTCGTTGAATTTCACCTAATAAATTAGCTAATCCCTGCGTAACAATTCTGATTTCATAACTGTGCGACTTGGTCACAACTGGAATTGTTTTTTCCATTTTTAAACGCCTACTTTCAGTCAGCCATTAAAGTTCGAATTGCTTGTGCCTGTTGGGTCATTTTCAAGTAAGTATCCGGTTTGAGTGCTTGCGGTCCATCAGATAAAGCTCGTTTTGGATCATCATGAATTTCAACCATCAAACCGGCAGCTCCAGCAGCGACCCCCGCCGCTGCCATCGGTGTTACCAAATCCCAACGCCCCACCGCGTGACTAGGATCAGCAATTACCGGATAAGGAGTCAGCTGCTGCAAAACGGGAATAGCTGCAACATCAAATGTATTCCGCGTATATTTATTATCAAATGTCCGGATACCGCGTTCAATCAGCATAATCTGTTGATTCCCACCGGCAGCAATATATTCGGCCGCATTCAACAAATCATCGATGGTTGCTGACATTCCACGCTTTAATGCCACCGGAATTTTAGTTTTGCCGACAGCTTTTAATAATGAAAAGTTCTGCATATTACGCGCCCCTATTTGGAAAATATCAGTATACTTGGCTACCAACGGCACATGCTCATCATCCATGACTTCCGTAACCACATCCATCCCGTTAAGATCAGCCGCTTCACGCAAATATTTTAATCCTGTTTCACCCAAACCTTGAAATGAATACGGTGAAGTTCGCGGTTTAAAAGCACCACCACGTAAAACGGTTGCCCCGCCTTGTTTGGCAACAGCTGCCATTTTTAAAATATGCTCCCGACTTTCAACCGAACACGGGCCGGCCATAATAATTAAATGATTATTGTCAATTACCGTGTGTGGCGTTCGGATAACAATATCTTCGGGATGAAATAATCGACTTGATTGAATGGCTGCCGGTGTATTTTCAATGATCTGAGCTGCTGCTTGAATTTCAGCTGGTAAATCCTGTTTGGCGGCTCCGACCACTGCTACCCGATTTTGCTGAACCAATACCTGCTTTTTGCCAGCAAATAATTTTTGCAGTTTAGTAATATTTTGGGAAATATCGTTTTTTAAAATAATAATCATTTTGTTCTCCTCCTGATTTCGGTTACTAAATTTTTTCGAACTATCTCGATTGGCATTTTTTTGCCTGTCCAAAATTCAAAAGCTAATGCGCCCTGCCACAATAACATGCCAATGCCATTACAAGAATTGCAGCCGCGTTGCTGAGCATATTTTAGAAAAGGCGTCACTAAGGGATGATAGATCAGATCATAAACAAATTGCTGCGGCTTTAAATGTTGTAAAACTTCCAATGGCAATGGCAGCTGCTGAGCATCCATCCCCTGATCAGTTGCATTGATCACAATTGCACTTTTTTGCAAAGCAGCCAGTAACGCAGCTGTGTCAGCATAATTTACTAAGCAATATTCCGTAGACGTTTGGGCAGCCAGTTGATGCAGCCAAGCAGCAATTTTAGTATATGTTTGATTAGGCCGTTTGCAGACATACACTCGTTTGATATGATAATCAGCGGCAGCGGCAATAATTGCCCGACCAGCTCCACCGGCGCCTAAAATCATAATCGTCTGCGCTGTCAATAATATTTTTTGTTCCTGCAAATCAGTAAATAATCCAGCACCATCCGTACTGTCACCGATTAAACGACCATTATCATTTCTAATGGTATTAACTGCTGCAATTTTTTGAGCGCGCGGTGTTAGTTCGTCTAAATATTTAATCGCTTGCTGTTTATAGGGCAATGATAAATTTGCACCACCAAAATTCAAGGCTCTTAAACCGTTGACTGCGTTCGCAAAATCAGCCGGCAGCACATCAAATGCCAAGTAACAGGCATTTAAATGATTAAACTGAAAACTTAAATTATGCATCAATGGCGACAAACTATGCTGAGCAGGATGGGCTAAAAAGCCATAAAGCCGCGTCTCACCATTCATTTTGAATCACCTCATTTTATCCAATTACCGACAATGATTGTTTGTTGGCAGCACGTGCTTGCTGATAAACCTGAACGATCCGATCGACCGTAAAGCCGGCCGCCTGCATCAGCTCTGGCAGCGAACCACTGATCCCAAAACTTTCGACCCCAACAACTTCTCCATCCAAGCCGACATATTTTTCCCAGCCTTGCGGACTGCCTAATTCAATCGCTACCCGGCAACGAACTTGCGGCGGCAGCACCTGAGCTTGGTACTTGGCAGACTGACGAGCAAAACGTTCCATAGACGGCAACGAAACAACACTGACATCTTGTCCCAACTGCTGCAACCGCATCTGAACTTGCAAAGCTAAGCTGACCTCCGATCCGGTCGCCAAAAGAATTCCGGCTGGTTTCAGTCCCTGCTGTGGTGAAATAACATAGCCGCCATGATCAACGCCTTGTTCAGCGGTAACTTTTGTATTCGGCAAAACTTCCAGTTGCTGCCGACTTAAAATCAGAATCGTCGGATGATCTATCGAACTAATTGCTTGGTTCCAAGCCGCCATAACTTCATTCGGATCAGCTGGTCGAAAAACTTCAACTCCCGGGATCTGCCGCAAGCTCATTAACTGTTCGACTGGTTGGTGAGTTGGACCATCTTCTCCGACTGCTAAGGAATCATGAGTAAAAACAAAGGTTACCGGTAACTTCTGCAGTGCTGCCAACCGAATCGCCGGACGCAAGTAATCTGAAAAAACTAAGAAGGTTGCACCAAAAACGTGTAAACCACCGTGCAATGCCATCCCGTTTAAAATAGTTCCTTCACCGAATTCGCGAACTCCAAAAACAATATTACGTCCAGTTGGATCTTCTGGTGTCATCAACGGGCTATCTTCAATCGTTGTTCGATTAGAGGTTGCCAAATCAGCAGAGCCGCCCACAAAATTATTATCTTGCTGTGCCAAATTTTGAATGACCTGATGACTGGTATCGCGGCCTGATTCAGCTCCGTTGTCGTAGCGTGGCAATGTGACCTGTAACTCAGAACGTCCCACTAACAACTGCTTGAATTTAGCTAAGGCTGTTGGATCAGTTTTCGCTAATGCAGCGACTTGCTGCTGCCATTTTTGAGCCGCCTGCTGTCCACGAATATTAACCATTTTTTGAGCTGCTTGGGCAACTTCTGGTAACACGGTAAATGGCGGAGCACTCCAAGCCAAATTTTTCCTTAAAGCAGCTAGCCCGTCCGCTCCTAATGGTTGTCCATGGACTTGATTAGTCCCGGCTGCTGGGGCGCCATATCCGATAGTTGTCCGTACTTCAATCAATGTTGGCGTTGCCGTTTGTTTAGCAGCCGACAAAGCTTGATCGATCGCCGCTATATCATTACCATCAGCAACCAAATGCGTATCCCAGCCATAACTGGCAAAACGCTGCCGCACATTAGTTGTAAAGGAGCGCGCTGTTGGTCCATCAAGTGAAACATCGTTAGAATCGTACAAAACAATCAACTTATTCAAACGCTGCCTACCAGCAAAGCTGGCTACTTCATGCGAAACGCCTTCCATCAAATCACCATCACCAACTAATGCGTAAGTGTAATGATCAACTAGTTTCCCGGCTTGGTTATATTCGGCAGCTAAAAAACGTTCAGCAACTGCCATCCCAACCGCCATTCCCAATCCTTGTCCTAAAGGTCCAGTCGTAGCTTCAACTCCCGGAACAGCACCATATTCTGGATGACCGGGCGTTCGACTGCCAAACTGACGAAAGTGTTTTAAATCATCGATCGTTAAATCAAATCCGGCTAAATGCAACATACTGTAAAGCAAGGCTGATCCATGACCCGCTGATAAAACAAATCGATCGCGATTAAACCATTGCGGATCACGACTATTGACCCGCAAATGCCGACTCCAAAGACACCACATCATTGGAGCCGCTCCCAGCGGCAAGCCGGGATGACCTGATCCGGCTCGTTCAATCATTTCAGCACTCAGCATGCGTAAATTATTGATGGCTAATTGGTCTGCTTTTAATACCTTCATCAGTGATTCCTCCATTTCCTAATACTGCAAACAACAAAAAAAGACTTTTGCAGCCAACACTGCAAAAGCCTTTTTCTTTTTTGTCTCGTCCCCTAATGGCCGAATATCAAATAAGAAAAGCCGCACAGTGCTGATTGCATCTATGCGACTCCATAATTTCATACAAAAATTACTGGTCACACCCGATGCGGGAACGTAATGCCCGCATCAAATGTGATCCGGACACTACTTGATAAACCAGTAATAATAAAATCGTTGGCGATCATTAGTTAATTTTTGCAAATTCATTATGGCATTCTCCTTAAATTGATAACAAAATATAAGATAACGTTAATGTTGAATAAGTTGATTCTAACTTGTCAGTTATTAAATGTCAATCATTTTCAAAAAATATTTTTTTAAAGCAATTATTTATTCTGAGCATCCAATTGCAATTCGTTTAATAAGCTGCGCAATGTCTGTGCCGGAATTTGTCCAGGAGCTGATGCTGACCCGACACTGCCAAAAGTTAGTACTGAACCAAAAAGCTCACCACTTAAACGAGTTATTTTGCCAAGATCTCCCATCGCCATGGTAATCAACGGCAGCGGCAAGCATTCAGTTGCCATATGAGTTGCTGTTAACAATGTCAGCACATCAGCCGCTGAGTGCGGCATAACAGCAACTTTAGCAATATCAGCCTGCAAGTCATTCATCAGCGTCAAGCGAGCTACTAATTTTGCTTCGGGTGGTGTTGCTTGAAAATCATGATTACTCAAAATAACTGGCAAATTTTGCTGGTGAGCTGCTTGAATAGTTTCAATGACATTTTGACGTGAACGAGCAACCTCAATATCAATTGCATCGCTAAGCTGCTGATCAATTAATTGTCGCAACAAAATAAAATACTGTGCTGTACTTAAAGGCCGCACGCCGCCTTCAGCTTGTGTGCGAAATGTCAGCAGCAGCGGTGTTGGTAATATTTGGCGCAATTTAGCCGCCAATTGACTGACCGTCGTAATTTCTAAAACATCTTGAAAATAATCCAGTCGCCATTCAACCAAATCCGGTCGAACTGCGGCAATTTGCTGTGCTTGCTGCAACACTTCATTTTGATTTTTTCCAGTCAATGACACCGCAATCTTGGGTTTGCCGCTGCCTAAAGTTAAATTGCCAATCTTTACTGATTTCATAAAAACCGCCTTAAAATATTTTTTGGTTATTCATATGATAGTCCAAGAACTTAAAATATACTAGTAATGATTTAAGTTCTTTTGAATTCTCACTCGGCATTCAAATTCTGTTATTTGAGATCATCAACATACCTGTTAACCTCGTCTTTTTGATTTTGTGCAGATAGTATTGTTTTAGCAGTTGCTGTCCTACAACACATCGAACCAGCTTGTAAAAATCACCTGACAAATTTACGGAATCATAAAATATATTTAATCTAGATTATGACTTATTTTAATTCAAAAGTAAAACTTCTAATCAGCAGTATCCAGCTAATTTAGTTCATACAATAGCAGATTCTTATTTTTCGGTCTTTTACTAGATTACAAACAGGCTATCCATTCTGATTAAGAACAAACAGCCTGTAAATATAACCAATTTATTTTACAATTTTATTCACTTTTTTAACAGCTGATCTGTTTAGAAAAATTAAAGCTTCTTGATTTTTTTAAGGTAAAGTGGTGAATCTTACCATTTATCACTTGTATGCCATGCTTATTTAGAATCACTAACTAATTTTGTCAGGAGTATTTAAATAACTCAGTTCAGTCCCTATTTAACAAGAAAAAAACTAAGAACGCTGCTTGGGAACAGCGTAAGGTTGGCGATACTTTTATCGAACGTTCAGAAAGAAATAAGGAAGGTGAATTAATTTCTGTTACAATTAATTTTGGAGTTGTAAAAGCAAACAAGTTGAATAGGAAAGATAATTCAAGCAATGATAAATCAAATTATAAAGAAGTTAAAGTCGGAGATATTGCGTATAACTCAATGAGAATGTGGCAAGGAGCAAGTGGCTACTCTCCTTATAATGGGATTCTTAGTCCTGCTTATACTGTGATTACTCCCAAAAAAGGTGTATACTCTAAATTTTTTTCTTATGATTTTAAGCGTTATGATATGATTCAAACATTCAAAAGAAATTCGCAAGGATTAACATCTGATACTTGGAATTTAAAATTTTCAACGCTCAAATCAGTTAAAGTTAGGTTTCCTTCTTTTAATGAACAACAAAAAATCAGCATCTTCTTCCAACAGTTTGACAATCTCATCACCCTTCAGCAATGCAAGCTAGACAAACTCAAAGAACTAAAAAAAGCTTACTTGCAACAAATGTTTATTTAATCAGTAAAAGCACTCAAATGAAAATTTCACTTGAGTGCTTTTCTTTTACATCAAAACTGACATTTCATGCATAATTTTATCGTTATCTTGTGATTCAAGTTCGTTGATAATGTGCAAATACGTTTTTTGAGTAGTGGTAATACTTGAGTGACCTAATCTTTTAGCAACAGTTGCAATTGAAACACCCGCAAATAGCAAAAGCGAGGCATGAGTGTGACGTAAACCATGAATCGTTATTACTGGAACTTTCGCTTGTTTACATAGTATGGTCAGCCGATGATTGATAGTTGAATTAAAAACTCGACCGTTAACAAATATTGGTTTCCCTGAAGGAAGATTTTGAATTAGTTTTGAGAACTGACTTGCTAATTTCAAATCAAGTTTAACTTTTCTGACTGAAGAAGTATTTTTAGTTGGTTGAAAGCCACCACTAGCTTGGCGATAATTCCAAGTTTTATTAATCGTCAACTGACCCTTTTCAAAATCGAAATCTTCTGGGGTAACACCTAATCCTTCAGCAAAACGGATTCCTGTTTTAGCAACCAATAAAATAAACCAATCCCAGTTCAAATTTGTTTTTAAATTAAGATTTTTAATTACAAGCTGCAGTTGTGCTTGACTTAAATACTTTAATTTTTTAGGTCGAGGTTTTCTCCCTTTAATAATTACTTTACGAGCAGGATTTGTATCAATCAAACCATCATCTAAAGCATCTAAAATTGCACTTTTAACTTGATGATGAAAATCAATCGTTGTCTGCCGCTCGTGATCAATTGCGTAGTCATTAATTAATTTTTGATAAGTACGACGATTTAGTTGATTTAATTTTAGAGTCGGTGCGAGTGCTCTTAACCAGTGAAGCGTTAAGTAATATTTGTCTAATGTGACTTCGCGAACTGCATTAATTTTATATAATCCAATCCATTCTGCATAATAACGATAAAAAAGTTGTGTTGACTTTTTTGAAATCATAAAAAAACATCCTCCTAACATTTTTCAGCTTATTAGCTGATAAAATTAATTATTTAGGAAGATGAGATAAATTTAAATATGATGATTAAAAAAATTATTATTCTTTATGTTTGTGAAAATCGAATTTGTTAATCATTTTCTTGGCTTGTTTGATTGTACCATTAGCCAAATTGTGTAAAATCTCTTGCTGTTCCTTTTTTTGTAGCTTTTTCTGAGAAATGGCTGCATTTTTTAGTTCTTTACTTCGCGTAATAACATTTTCATCAGCATAAAAAAATTTGACAAATGTTTTTGGATCAACAGACCGGCCAACTTTAGGCGAAATTTTTAATACGGTTAAAGATCTTTTGTCAGCATATTTTATATCTGGATCCAATAAAGCTTTACTGAATTTAAATCCGTAACTTTCCAAAATTGATGATGCCTCATCAACCGGTAATGAAATCACATCAGGTATTTTAATATAGTCTTTTCGTTTTTCGAGTTGTTGATTTACAATATTTGCCGTTGAATCTACAAAATCAGGTGCTACAGCATCTAAAGCTGTTTTAGTTAATTTCCCCAATATTTTCTTTTTTGACATAATACACACCCCCTGAAAAACTTTTCTTTCCAAATAATACTAAATTTTTAAAGTAATGTCTATTTATTTGTCAATGTACTGGATTAACAAAACATTTTTTGTAAATAAGCTTTTTTTAGTTCTTTTAGTTTATCCAGCTTATGCTGCTGGAAAGTGATGAGATTATCGAGTTGTTGAAAAAAGGTACCGATTTGCTGTTGTTCTTTTACATTTGGTATATAAATTTTTTGTCTTAAAAAATGCTTTGAGTTCAACTTATTTGATGAATTTCCTGATGTTGTAATTGATTTCGCAAAAATAGGTGCCATAATTCGTTCAATTTGTATTGCATTTTTCCAATAACTATTATCATAAACATTTTTATGTCGATAAATCGGAAACAATTCTGAAACGACCCCTGTTCCAATATCATTGGCTACAAAACGACCGAATTTAAAATTTTTATTATGGTGTCCCTCAAATGCAATATCCCCTTTCCTCATTACATAAGTACGAGTATCAATATTATTAGACTGTACTTTCTCTGGATCTTGAAAATACATTTTTGAAACAGATATCCAATCTTCTCTTCCTAATGAGCCATCATTTCGTTCATTAACTTTCTTAAATTCTTCCCCTAACTTACGCTGTTCCCAAGCATCAGTAAACCCTGGAAATCTTAATTTAGGTACCTTTTCACCATTTTTCGGAAATAATTTTTGCAAATAGCTTTTCTTGAGTTTTTTGAGATTATCCAACTTACGCTGATGAAGAGTGATGAGGGTGTCGAGTTGTTTTAAGAAGATACCGATTTTTTTTTGTTCATCTAGGTTAGGAACTAAAACAGATTGCTTTAAAAAATCCTTAGAGACCAAATTATTCATCATAGTTGCTTTTGTGGTAGACATCCTCAGCTTTTGACCCATAATACCCTCATAGTGAATAAAATATTTCCAGTAACTCAAATCATACTCAGATATAGGCCTGAAAACATCAAAAACATGGGAAATAATTCCGTCTCCAATTGTATTTTCAACGAAGCGTCCATAAGAGAAATTCTTGCTTTTATGACCTTCAAAGGCAATATCACCTACACGAAAAACGTTATACGTTTCCATATATTTTTCATCTGACTTCGAATCATTAGGCTTGTAATACATGTTTGCTACTGAAATTATTCGCTCTGTTCCAAAAGACAAATCATTTTTCTCAACGACCTTTTTATACAAGTTCTTAAACTTCCGCTGTCCCCACTCGCCACTAAATCCTTTGAACCTTAACTTCGGATAACGTATTTTTTGCTGCTTCATTTGTTATCCCCCTGTTTATCAGGATGCGTTTCAACCAACTGACTAGCCATTTCTTTGAACTTTTCATTAGCTTGTGCAATTTCTTGATCCAATTGTGCTAATTCAGCTTTAACTTGGTTTAAATCAATCTCTGGTTCCGGTTCAAAAGTATCAACATATCGCGGAATATTCAGATTATAATCATTTTCTTGAATCTCAGCTAAGCTAGCAACATGCGCAAACTTGTCAACATCTTTTCTTTCCTGATAAGTCCGAATAATCTTATCAATATTACTTGGTAGAAGTTTATTTTGGTTTTTCCCCTTTTCAAATTCTTTACTGGCATCAATAAACAGCACATCCTTAGCTACTCGTTGTTTCTTTAACACTAAAATAACAGTTGGTATGCCAGTTGAATAAAATAGCCCAGCTGGCATACCGATAATTGCATCAATTTGGTTTTTCTCTAACAATGCTTGGCGAATTTTCGCTTCTTTTGCTCCTCGGAACAATACTCCATGCGGTAAAATAATAGCCATTGTACCAGTTTCATTTAAATGATAGAAGCCATGCAACAAGAACGAGTAATCTGCTTTGCTTTTAGGTGCTAAGCCGCTGTAATCTTTAAAACGCGGGTCTTTTAATTTACTGTCTTGATTATCCCAATGAGCTGAATAAGGCGGATTTTCAACAATTGCGTCAAACTGCCGCGGATGATCAATTCCTTGCTGATCCAAGCCATCTGGCCAATCTTGCTCCAAAGAATCAGCATTACTTAAAGTCATATTCTGATAATCAACACCATGCATCATCAAATTCATTCGCGCCAAGTTATAGGTAGTAGTGTTTAGTTCCTGTCCAAAAAATTGAACTTTCCCGTGCTGGTATCCACCATGAACCTCATTTCCGACCGTTAAAAGCAGTGAACCCGAACCCATTGCCGGATCATAAACAGTGAAAGCGTGTTTATCTGACTGATTTTGATAAGTTACCAACTTAGCTAAAACCATTGAAACCTCATGTGGCGTATAAAATTCACCAGCTTTTTTCCCTGAATTGCCAGCAAATTTAGCAATTAAATATTCATAAACATCACCTAAAATGTCATGCCCTTGCTCATCGTTATAGTCAAAGCTGTTAACTAACTCCACAATCTTGCTTAAAGCTTTTGCCTTTGCAGCAGTAGTTGTTCCTAAACGAGTATTACTCAAATTAACATCGGTAAAAATTCCTTGAAAGTCATGCCGCGCATTTGGGTTTAATTTAGCATTTGTTTCGAAGTCATCAAACATTGCTTGAAAATCACTTGGAGCCAAGGTACTATCCTGAACTTTGCTGACAATTGTCGCCCAAGTATACTCTGGCGACATTGCATAACCTAAGCTTTGGGAAATATCCAATAAATAATCTTGCAGTTCATCACCTTGAGCTTCTTGTCGATAAGCTTCATTAATCGTTTGCTTAGCTGTCAATTCAACCAAATCTTGGCTTTTTAAGTAAGTTTCTTGATGTTCTGATAAATAACGATAAAACATAAATCCAAGGATGTAATTTCGATATTCGCCAGCATCCATATTTCCGCGCAATTGATTTGCCATATCCCAAAGTTTGCTGGAAATGTCCTTAGCCTGGCTATTTTGTTCTGTCATGTTTAAAAACTCCTTCATTATTCTTTTAAGTGATCAGCTAGTTCTTTAAACGCTCGCCGTAAGTGCGTTCGATATTTTAATTTCGGCAATTGCTTGATTTTCAAGTCCTCAGCGTCGGTCGCGTAGAGTTCTTGCGCTTCTCGAATTATATCATTTAATTCTCCAGTTTGATTTAAATCATCGGCGCCTGCTGAATGTTGTTCAATTAGTTGATTAACTTTTTGCGTATCAGGAATATCAATTAACCCCCACTGACGCTTAAAAGCCAAAATTCGACTTCGTAATTCATTTTGCTGGTGATTAGTAATCAGTTCATTAATATCCTTGCCCTTAACCGGATAATCAGGTATTTCAACTTGGTTATCCAGCAATGCTTGGCTGAAATTATGAACGGTTGTCCGATAGCTGTCATCAGTAATCTGTTCTGCAATCGATGTAATAGCTTTTTGAGTCTTCTTGGCAGCCGCTGTTTCATTTTCATGAACTTGATTAGCTAACTGCGCCAATAACTCATTCAAATAATCATAATCAACTTGAATATCCTTAACATGTTCCATTTTGAGCGTCAAATCTTTTAATTCAATATGATGTCTCTCAGCCACTTGCCTCCGCAATTGATTGGCAAATGTTGTTGTCAGCAAAACTTCTTGATCCGACGTTAATCCAACCGTTTGCAATAATTTTTCTGGATGTTTAACATCATAATGATCATCTTGTTTCAATTGTGCCATTAAGTGATTGTACTTTTGAAGATCTTGGTATAGCTGTTCTTGTTGATGCTCACTTGGCGGAATTGCCTGAAAATCAGTTGTTAAATCACTAATTTCCGTTACTTTTTGCTTTAACTCTCCTTTTAATTCCTTATAAGTCTTGGCTAAGACCCCAGTGCTCTCCAGTCCCTTTAATTCTTGTTGGACATCCGCTGAATCCGGATTTGCATAAATTGCCAAAGCCTTCTTCATTAATTGTTCACTGTGCTGTGGCCAACGATAATTCACAATATGACCAAATGGTTTTGACTGTAAATCAAAGATTCGATTCGTTCGTGAATAGGCTTGAATCAAGTTAGCGCCTTGCAAAAGTCGATCAACGTACAAAGTATTAAGCTGTGGTGCATCAAAACCAGTCAATAATTGATCAACAACAATTACTAAATCCAAATAATTTCCATCGTCAATTGTCTTATTTAAGCGAGCGACTACATCAGCTGTATACTCTTTAGCCTGAGTATCATCAAAGTTTGTTCCAAATTGTTGATTATAATCTTGAATCGCTCGATGCAGTCCTAAATTATTTGTTAATTGCTGGTCACCATTATTAGTTGCCTGACTAAATGTTACCGCAATTTTCAATGGTCGTTTTAATTTCCGATTTTGGCGGCAAAATTCATCATAATATTTAATTGCCATTGGAGTTGATGCTTTACCTCCGCCAACATGCGTGGTAAATAAAGCATTGAATTGATAATTATTTGAACGGCTGATCCATTTAGCCAAAACATCTTTAACCACTAGGCGAATATGATCCTCATTAAAATCATAAACACTAGGTTCAATCATATCATCCATGTCGTCTGGATTTAAATGTTCGATTCGAACTTGGATTTGTTCATTTGTCCATTGGGGATGAAGTTGTTTGAAATATTCCGGCAAATATGCTTCTTTTAATGTTTTTGAGGCTAGGGTTGTTTCAAAATCAACTTTAAAACCTAAAACATTTTTGTCAGCAATTGCGGCTTTGATCGTATAAGAATGTAGTAAATCACCAAAAATCTGTTGTGTTGTCAGTCCCTGTTTTTGGTCAAATCTCGGTGTGCCGGTATAGCCGACCCAAGCTGAATTTGGAAAAGCCTTTTTAATCCGCTGGAGCATTTCACCCGCTGTTGAACGATGTGCCTCGTCAACTACAAAAACAATCCGGCGATCCAACTTGCGTCCTTGACGAGCTAAACCATCCATTTTTTGTGTTGAAGTCACAATAATCCCAGTCGATTTTATTTTCAATTGCTGCCATAAACGAGCTTTATTAGCTGTATCCGTTACTACACCATTTTGATTATTATCATCACTATCTGGATCATAAGCCTGATACTCAGAAAACGTCTGATCCGTCAAAGCTACCCGATCAACCAAAAAAACAACTTTATCAACATTGGGTAGGCGTGATGCTAACCAAGCTGTTTTAAAAGAACTAATTGTCTTTCCAGAACCAGTCGTATGCCAAATGTATCCTAATTCTTGCGAATCAATCCCAAAGGTATGCTGACGAATTTTATTTAATACCTTCCGCGTTGCATAAACTTGATAAGAACGCATTACCTTTAACATTTGGCGATTTTTTGTACCATCCAAAATCATAAAGTTAGTAGCCATCATGTGTGCCATGGGAATTGATAACATTTGATCACAAAATTCATGCCAATCAAAAACCGGCAAATTATCTTTTTCTCGTTGCCAATGGAAGGCAAAATCTAAATTAAATAATTCTGCAGTGGTGTTAGCCATATAACGAATATCATGTGGTAAAATAGCTACTAAAATTTGCAAGGTAGCAAAAATACCGCTATATTGTTGTTGAACTATGTATTTGTGCATTTGATTCAGTGCTTCTTTAGCATCATGACCATCTGCTTTTTCTTCAATTTGAATAATCGGCAACCCATTAATCAGTAAAGTTGTATCAAACCGGCAATTGGGAAAGCCCGCAACTACTGCTGGACGTTCAATTTGATTAACTACCTGATAAACAGTATTTCCCGCCCCTATATTGTCCTGATCAAAAACCGTTAAATAAACATGCCGGCCATCGTCAAGATCAACCTCAACCTGTGATTTTCCATTCATACCATACAAAAACTGTCCAGCTTGATAAGGTGTTGCTAAATTAGTAATTACTTGTTTTACTTGATTAAACTCGGTTGATGATAACTGTTTTTGTTGTAGTTGATCCTGATTATTAACTTCTAATATTTGTTTAAAGTTATGCCATAACTGCTCAGTTGTTTTAATTTCTGGTACATAGCGCCATTGTTTTGAACCGCCAATACTGGTTAAATACTGAATCATCTTATTCTCAAAAGGCAATTCTCGTTTTTCAACTACCATTTTCGATCCCCCATTCAAAAAAATAATTATCTAAGTCCATTATAAAAGACTGGTCGTTTGTTAACCAGCCTAATCAAAGAAGTTGTTTGTTTCCTGCTACCTAATAATGTTTACAAAAATAATAAAATTATGAACACCTAACCAAGAACTACTACTTAATATTTCCAAACTTTGGATAATAAATTTAGTACTATGTTAAATATAAAGCAAACAGCATCAACAACTGCTGCACAAGCATTCCACTCTGCAAACCCATCAAAGCCTAAAACTGCACTTGCTAATGAAATTATAATTGCAAATGGAGTGCTCAAAACTAAGTAATTTAATGCACCCTTATTTTCGATTACAAACCAACCATTTGGAGCAATTAGTCGAAGGTACTTTTTATTAATTAATGCATCTACCACTTTTTCTTTGTATTGATATATTACTTTATTAACTATCCATCCTATAGCTATGCTATAAAAAGTAAGTATAGCAAAAAGAATCAGCAACATAATACGTAGATAATTTAATTCATCTTCTTGCTCTGAATTGTGACTACTTTTTGGAACAAAAATATTCAATAAACTTAAAGCTATAGCCAGCGTGGCAAAATTTTTAAACATAATATCTGGTATCATTAGTTTGTATCCAATTTTAATATATTCAATCCCATTGTAAGTATAAACATTGCCCTGTTTATCCTCATAAACATTATCTTTTTTGGTTAATACTCCTATAGGGTTAACTTTATATGGTGTTTCTATTCTTCTATACATTTCTATTCTCCTACACTTCTATTAGGTAACTCTTGGCAGTATTGATGAACTATTATATCTATTTAAGCTAACATTATTAGCCTATCACGCTCCCTTCATTGAATTTACGAACCTCGTTTTAATAAAAAGAGATTAATTAAATTAATTTTTCACTATATTAAGTTCCATTACATTATATATTTTTTCAGATATAAATAAAATATAAAAATGTAATAAATTTCAAATTCACATGTACAATGCTATTTAATGCCCTCTAAAGAGATGATTGTCTCACAATCATCATCAAAAATTATCATAAAATGTACTTCTATTGTTATTGATTAGTTATATATTATTTTGTATAATAATGGAGGCTAAATATTTGTTTTACTTTTTTGAATATAAAAATCTACTAATTTAGCAGATAACATCGTTACAAAAATGGGGAGACATATTATGAAAAAGGTACTTGTATTAGAGGGGATATTATTAAGTTCACTTGTACTTGCAGCATGTACTACTTCAAATAATCATACTAATTCATCGAGTTCAACTAGCATAAAAAAACAATTGAAAAGTTCCAAAAAAGCAAAAAGCTCTGTAAGTAAAACTACTCCTTCAGCAAACACTTTATGGAATACCAAAAAAAATAGACAATTAGCTCAGTTCATTGCTGCATGGGGACCAAGCATGAACCAAATCTATAAAGAATACACACCAGATAATAATGTTAATTATTATGGGGTTAGGTATCCAAATGAGTTAGCTAAAAATACTACAGTTGTAGATGGAACTCCAGTATCCATTGAGTATTCAAAAAACGGCAAAGGTAACAAGGATTATGAAGTTGTGGCCGTGTATTCAGATGCAGAAAATCAAGAAACGATGAATGCTCATTTATATCTTTTCGCAATTCATAATAATCAACCAGTCGCATTAGTTACTATGCAAAATCAAGGAGCTGAAGACGGTAAGTATCATTTTTCTGAAACTAAAAATTCAGATGTAAGCAAAAACTTTAGTAGTATTTTTAATAATCAGGGTACTTCTTTTAAAAAGAACTCAACAACAACCTCTTCAAATAAACTCGACCCAGATCATGTTGCAGCAACATTACTCGTTGAATGGCACAATAATGGAGATGGTTCTGATGTGTCGGCGGAATACTACGCCGATTCTACAGGCGGTGAATTTGGTGATGGTGTACTCCCTTCAACAAGTAAATACTATATAGTGGGTAATATGGTTAAAATAACAACCTATGCTGGAAAGCCTTCTCAACAGATACCGTTCTCAGAAGTAGAAAAATACTATGAGGAGCATAAGGAAACTGTCGATCATCAGTTATCTTTGATGACTAAAACTCAAAAAGAAGATTAAAAATTCTGTTTATGAATGCATTAAAAATTTAAGTTTTTTAGGAATACTCAGTAACATTATAATGTTCCCAAAAAAATTAGATTTTTATGGAGTAGAGAAATCTGCTCCTTTTTTATACGATAAAATTGAAGTTAAAAATTCGCCCAAGCGTGTTTAAATTTCTAACTCAAATATACCTTCCCTATTAAGTCAAAAAAAATACCCACTCGTAAGCAGGTATCAGCAAAGCAATTAATTCTCAATTTTTAAAATTGTTTCAAATATGGACTCAACATACTCAATAAACCGATTGTTTGGCTAGGAAAAGCAAAAACTGCCTGATTCAATTTGGCTTGTGTCAACTTTTGGCTGATAACCATCGTTAAGAAGTTAATCAACTCTGGAGCTTCATCGCCATAAACACTTGCACCAACCAAGTAATGATCCTGATCAAAAACTAAGGTTGCTTCAGCTGCTGGTTCATTTTTTGTCTGGAAACGCAGTACTGTACCGTATGGGAGCGTAACGATCTGATAATCATCTGGATGAGCGGCTGCTTGTTCCGATGTTACTCCAACCTGAGCGATCCGCGGCAAAGTAAAGACGACACTGGCAACTGCCGGATATTTAATCGGGGCTGTTGTCTGACCAGCTAATAAAGCTGCTAAATAATTTGATTCAAAAGTAGCTGTTGGTGTTAATTTAGGAATTCTTTTAGCAATTACGTCTCCACTGGCGTAGATATGTTCAACGTTGGTTTGTAAGTGATCATCAACTAAAATTCCAGTTTTATCAAACTTAACACCAACTTTGTCTAAATTAAGTTCTTCAACATTAGGAATTCGGCCGGTGCCAGCGAC
This sequence comes from Liquorilactobacillus ghanensis DSM 18630, assembly GCF_001435235.1. Lineage (GTDB taxonomy): Bacteria > Bacillota > Bacilli > Lactobacillales > Lactobacillaceae > Liquorilactobacillus > Liquorilactobacillus ghanensis. The sequence continues at coordinate 115,748 of NZ_AZGB01000027.1, forward strand.
TACATAATCAGTCGTAACTGCTAAACCGCTAGCAGTTTTAACAAGCAAACGTGAATCTTGCTGTTCAACGCTTTGGACAGCTTCTTTAAAATGCAGCTCAATTCCTAAATCACGCATCTGCTGCAAAATTTGTTCAACATATTTCTTTTCGAAACCACGCAAAGCAGTCTCAGCAAACTCAATTATCGTAACTTGTGTGCCAGCTGCTTGAACAAGCATTGCAAACTCTAAGGAAATAATTCCTGCGCCGATAAAAGTCATATGGGCAGGCAATTCAGGCAGATCCAAGAAGTCGCGGCTGTCGTGCATCAATTCTTTACCGGGAATTGGCAAGATGCTTGGTCTTTGACCAGTACCGATAATAATATCTTGTGCACTGATTGTTTTACCAGCGGCTTCAACCGTATGCTGATCAACAAAAGCAGCAGTTCCATCAATAATTTCAATTCCAGCGGCTTTAAATTGTTTCTCCAACAATAAGTGAAGTGGGTTGATCGTCTGGTGCTTGTATTTCATTAAGTCTGACCAATCAATTTTCAAGTCACCAGCAATTCCCTTTCCTTGGTAAGCAGCAGCTTGGTGCAAAACATCAGCAGCCCCGTCTAATAAAATCTTAGCATTGCAGCCGTAATTAGTACAAGTTCCGGCAATTAAGTCTTTTTCAATTAAAACAACTTTTTTCCCTGCTTTTCTTAAAGCCAATGCGGCATGCCAATTAGCATGACCGCTGCCAATAAACATTACATCATAGTCATAATTAGTCATTAAATCTGCTCCTTTAAGTTTTAATTCAATCCTTCTTGAAGTACTAACTGCAGTCGTTGATTCAAAGCATGTGACTGCTGCAAAATCTGTTCAAACTCTTTGGCTGAATCACCAATTAATCTTGCTTGCAAATGTTCAATCTTTTCGCGCAATTTTTTGAATCGCTTGATTGCCATCGGCGTCATTTTCAAAATCCACCGGCGCCGATCAGCTGTTGATCGTTCTTTGAGCAGCCATTCCTTTTGAATTAGTTTCTGCGTAACTGGCGTCAACGTGTTATTATCCAAATCCAATGTTTGGCAAACATCAGCCAAGGAACAATTAGGCTGCCGTGCTACATTCAACAAAACCATATATTGTAAATACGTTAATTCATCGTCTTGCAGCACCAAAGCATACAACTGATGGAAATAACGATTAGTAGTATAAACACTCAAACATAATTCATCATAAAAATCCGCCGACTTTGTGATAATTTCCGCCTCCTCAACTATAGGTCGCATACGATGCTTTTAATTTAACATGTTTATTAAATAAAAGCAAGATTTTTATTTAAGCGCTAATTTACACAAAATATCTGACTCATCACATTTTTAATGTAATTTGCTTTGCAGCAATTATTCATTATATTTACATTCGTAAATTCTTATGATATATTTAATTTATAGTAAGCGTTTACATTATAGGCGAATAAAGCTGGAGGTGGCTTAATTTGAAAAAATATCGTGTAATTGTTTGGGGATTAGGCAACGTTGGACGGGCAGCAATCAGAATGATTATTAACAGTCAACAACTGGAATTAGTTGGTGCTGTAGATGTTGATCCACAAAAAATTGGAAAAGATGCTGGTGAAATTTTTGGTTTTAAAAAAACTGGAATCTCTGTTTCTGATAAACTTGACACAATAATCAAAACAGTCAATGCCGATGTTGTCTTAGACTATACTCCCTTGGTGCGGGATGAAAAAGGCTGTTTTTCTCCCAGTGCTCAAGAAATTATTCATGTTTTACAACTCAAGCAAAATGTTATTACTACCCTACCAATTTATTTTTCTCAAGCAACTGATCCGCAAATGTTTAATGAAATTGACACGATCGCTAAACAAAACAACGTCTCTTACTTGCCTTCGGGATTACTTCCGGGAGCATATGCATCTTATATTCCCGTAATCTTGGCTGGAATTATGGGACAAGTCAATAAAATCATTGTTCAGTCCGGCGAAGACGATCAAAATAATACTTCCAGTTGGGTTAAAGTTTTCGGATATGGAATGGATCCTGAAAAATTCCCGCATGAACGTTTAACCCAAGGAATTGTTTCTTACTATGTATCAGGCGTTTATGAAATCGGCAAACGACTTGGATATACATTTGATGAAGTTAAAACTAAACATGATTATTTTACTGCCCCCACGGACTTGCATCCCAAATTTGGTCTTGTGAAATCAGGTACTATTTATGGTCATCGCTTTACTATGACTGGTGTCGTTAATGGTCAAGAAAAAGTTTCTTTAATCTATGTTCATAAAATTTGTGATGATCTCATCAAGGAACCTCAAATTGATAACAAAATTATAATTAATGGTATTCCTTCGAGTCTTGATATCTCGATTAACGGCATGATGCCACTTGATGAAAGCTATGCAACTAGTGCTGCACCAACTGTAAATGCTATTCCACAAGTTGTAACTGGTCCGGCTGGTTATCTGCAAGCTTTGGATCTGCCAGCTATCGTACCCGTCGTCTAGGTTAATTAAACAATTAATAAAAATTAGAACCTGAGCATACAGCATGCAGGTTCTTTTTTTGCCTTTCTTTTCAAAAAATTATTTTTTCACTAGTTTGCTTTACAAACTAGTATTAAACTGATAAGTTAATAGTATGTTAAGCAAGTTAGAAGTGCATTTGCATATTAAAGAAGATGATCATCTATGATACAAGATATTTCAAGTCAAATTTTAAAGGGCATTTTACAAGGCATTATGTTGTTGATTCTTGATCAGCAGCCGGAATACGGTTATGGACTTGGCAGAAAACTCAATGATTATGGGCTAGTCGCCATACCTAAAGGAACAATTTATCCTTTATTAACAACTATGGAAAAGCGCGGACTAATTGAAGGGAGGATACAGTCCTCACCAGCCGGACCTGATCGTAAATATTACTTTATTACAGCTGCTGGAATAACAGCCAAAAATGAGTTTACTAATGAGTGGCGCCAGCTTGAAAATGTCGTTAATAAATTATTAGACAAGGAGTCTAAAAAATGAAATCATCCCTATTAATTGAAAAAAATAATCAATTACGTCTAAAATTAGACCCTCAAAACAAGAAATTTTATGATGATTTATTAGTTTACATTCGGATTAAAGGACTCGTTCATGATGAACATGCTATCGAAACGGCTCTAATAACAATTTTAGAAGACCTGCTAGACGCCCAAACTGACGGGATACCAGCAGAACAATATTTTGGTAAAAACACGCAGAGCTTGGCAAATGACCTAATAACTGCTATCCCGGTTAAACCTTTTGAATTAATTAAATTATTATTAGTTGCCATTTCAACATATTTTTTAGTCGTCTTTTTACCAACTTTGGTTAATCCACAGACACCAGTTGACCTGGGAAACATTATTTTGGTAAGCATTTATGTGTCTTTAGTAGTCCTTGGAATTTTGAAGTACATCGGTAATACAATTTATCCGCAAAAAAGGCTTGTAAATCATAAAATAATCAAATTTTTCATTTTATTGTTCTCATGCATGCTGATACTTGCACCGATTTTTTTAATTAACATTTTCGTTAAAACACCCTTTCGATTTTACTTGCCCGCTTGGCCTGGTATCGGTGTAATTTTAATTTTCACTATTCTAGGCTTACTTTGGTTTATGAAACAAACCGAAAAGAAACCTTTTTTGCCGTTTGTTACTTTTCTGTTGGCAGTTGCTTTTTTAGGCGTTGCCATGCGTTTACCATTAATTGGTGATTATCTAACCAATACTCAGCTAGGACATTATCTAAGCGCTGGCTTTTTAATAATTTTTCTGTTAATTTTTAAGCTATTGAGTTTTTTAACTGTCAAAGATTTAAAATAGTTGTCAAAAAATTGCCTATCAGTCCCTTTATTAACTGATAGGCAGTTTTTAACTTCATTTGCTCCAATCATTTATCAATTGTGTATACACAACCAAATCGTGAAACTCTTTCCCTGAATAAAGCTGTTCTTTAAGAACTGCTTCTTTACTAAAACCCAGTCGTCTCGCAACTGCCTGACTAGCCAAATTTTCATTATCAGCCTGAATGATAATCTTATGCAACGACCAATCAGCAAAAGCTGTTTTTATCAAGCGTTTAACAGTTTCTGTCATAATTCCTCTACCTTGAAAATCGCTAGACAACCAGTAACCCACTTCCGCACGCCGATTTTCCCAATCAATATTATGCAGATCTGCCATTCCAGCAGCTGTTTTATTAATAACAATTACCAGCTCCAATAGCTTATTCTGAATAACTTGTTCGCGAGCATAGTTGATAAAATTTTCTTCATCCTTAATCGAGTTAGTTGCCTTAGTCCATGGCATCCAACGCTCAAGTTCTTGCCGATCATGTTCAATTGCTTGAAAAAGGTCAGTGGCCTGCCTTTTATCCGGTAATGTCAACTTAATTTGGTCATTGCCTAAAGTAAACTCTGCATAGGTAAACAAAAAATCACTCCTTTTTTAATAGTTTATAGTTATAATAGTTTTTTGTCACCGTTTATTTATTCGGTTTTAAATGTGTGTCGTACCCTCACCTATAAAATTACATTGATTAAAATTCTACAAGAAGAAAGTTTACCAAAAAAGATTGGACAAAATGAAGTTTTTGCCCAATCTTTTACAAATTAGTATCCAACTTTCCCTTAATAACACTGCTGACAAAATTAACTCGATTTAAACACAAAACTCTATTAATAGTTTTACTTATCAGTTTTGATTTACCTTACCACACTAAAATATTTATTCTGGCAATTTGAAATTTATCTAATAGCATCCGGTGCATACAACGGATGAGCATCAGTCAAAGCTTTGACCTGCTGAGAAACAGCTTCCAAAACGGCTTTGTCTTCTGGTGCGCTCAAAACTTTTACGATCAATTCTGCAACTTGCCGAGCTTCATTTTCATCAAAACCACGACTAGTAATTGCTGGGGTTCCCAAACGAATCCCGCTAGCTTTGAATGGGCTTAACGTTTCGAAAGGAATCGTATTCTTATTGACTGTAATATGCACTGAATCTAAAACATTCTGTGCTTGTTTGCCATTTAAGCCGAAACCACGAATATCAACCAGCATTAAGTGATTATCAGTACCTCCGGAAATAATCCGTGCTTTGGGATGATCAGCAAAAACTTGAGCCATAGCTTGCGCATTCTTAATAATCTGTTGACTGTAATCCTTAAAATCCGGTTGCAAAGCTTCATAAAAAGCTGCTGCCTTACCAGCGATTACATGTTCCAGCGGTCCACCTTGTAAACCTGGGAAAATTGCGCTATTAATTTTTTTAGCTATTTGCGGATCGTTAGTCAGCAACATCCCGCCACGTGGTCCGCGTAAAGTTTTATGAGTCGTCGTTGTTGTAATATCAGCGTATGGCACTGGACTCGGATGCAGTCCCGCTGCCACTAGACCAGCAATATGCGCCATATCCACCATTAATTTTGCACCAACTGCATCCGCAATTTCACGAAACTTGGCAAAATCAATAATTCTTGAATAAGCACTTGCTCCAGCTACGATTAATTTTGGTTGATGTTTTTTTGCCAACTCAGCGATTGCTGCGTAATCTAATTTTTCAGTTTTTCTGTCTACCCCATAAGCAACAAAATGGTAAGTTCGGCCACTGAAATTAACTGGGGAGCCGTGTGTTAGATGTCCGCCAGCTGTCAAATCCATTCCCAAAACTGTATCGCCCGGTTCAATTAATGCTTGATAAGCTGCTGCATTAGCCTGCGATCCGGAATGTGGTTGAACATTGGCAAATTTCGCTCCAAATAATTTTTTTGCCCGGTCAATTGCCAAACTCTCAACAACATCTATGTACTCACAGCCGCCATAATAACGTTTACCTGGATAGCCTTCAGCATATTTATTAGTCAAGACACTGCCTTGAGCCGCTAAAACTGCTTTGGAAACTATATTTTCTGAAGCAATCAGTTCCAAATTTCCCTGTTGCCGTTCTTCTTCATGCTTAATTGCGTCCCATAGTGCTGGATCATCTTTTCTGAAATCCATGAATATCACCTTCCTGCATTGAACTTACTAGCATTGTACCACACGCGTTAAGTCCGAAAACAGCTAAATCTTTATAGAATTGCAGCAAATGATAGCTAGCTTGCATACTATAACTTCCAGTAACTATTTAAAACAGTTTCCAAAGTAAATGCCAAGCTTTAATTTATTACTATAATCTAAGCTGGAACAGCAATTAAAGATTCGGCCGTGATGTTTCTAAAAAAACATCATCATTTTGGATATATTATGCTTAAGATTTTTCACAAACTTCGATATTTGACTAAAGCAACCGACAAAAAAGCTCTGGTTGACACATATTAATAGTCACTCGCTCATAAATCAGGTATACTGCGATTGAGGTGATAAAAGTGGAACAAAAATTTAAATTTGATAATGAATTGCTTGTTAATCGTCTAGGTTACGGTACTATGCAGCTGCCCGGTCAAGGAGTCTGGGGTCCTTCAGCTGATCCAGAAAATGCTGTTAAAGTAATTGAAACAGTAATTGACCATGGAGTCGATTTTATTGATACTGCCGATGCTTACGGCCCGTTATTTGCTAATTTATATCTACGGCAAGCTCTAAAAAATCGCCCGGATAATCAGGTAATGGTTGCGACCAAGGTAGGTTTTACTCGGCAAGGGCCTGGTAAATGGACTCCTAATGGTCGTCCTGAATATTTGCGGCAACAAGTTGAAATGAACTTATTTTCACTTGGCTTAGATCATATCGACCTTCTTCAACTCCACCGAATCGATCCGACAGTTCCTTTAGCTGATCAACTAGGTGTACTGGCTGAAATGCAGCAAGAAGGCAAAATCAAACACATTGGATTAAGTCAAGTTTCAGTCAAAGAACTAGAAACTGCTCAAAAATTTGTTCCGATCGTTTCGGTACAGAACCGGTATAATTTAATTGACCGGCGTGATGAAGATGTTTTAGAGTATGCTGAAAAACATCATTTGGCTTTTATTCCATGGTTCCCACTAGCTACAGGAAAATTGACCAAAGGCGACTTATTGAGCTCAATTGCCAAGAAATACCAAGCCAGTCCAGCTCAAATTGCTCTTGCTTGGCTGCTTAAACGCAGTAAGGTAATTCTGCCAATTCCTGGCACCAAATCAGTTGAACACGCATTGCAAAATATTGCAGCAGCTAAAATTAAATTATCAAATGAAGATTTTAAGGCATTAACCAATTTAAAATAGTCTTTATCAATTAAAAACGGCAAATCAACTCTTACATAGTTGGTTTTACCGTTTTTTTATTTAGCTCTGTAATTTTTTTATTAAGCGGGCAACATTTTCAGCTGTCAGTGAAATGTCATGGGTAGCATCATTTAAAGCTCGCGGCAGACTTTTGGCACCAATTGGAGTTGTAAAAACAGCATCAATTCCGGTTGCTTGGCAAATCTCATTAATTCCAGGTCCAAGATTACCAGCTAGTGCAATTACCGGAGCTTGCGGCACAATTTGCTTAGCAGCTTGAGCTACTCCAAAAGGTGTTTTCCCGAACTTAGTCTGCAGATCCACTTTACCTTCACCGGTTAAAACAATATCAGCTTGCTGTAATTGCCGTTTTAACCCCGTATACTTAATCACTAAGTCAACACCATGACACATTTCAGCCTTAGTAAAGGCTAATAACCCCGCTCCCAAACCACCAGCTGCACCTGCTCCCGGTAATTCTACAACTTTGACTCCCAAATCTTGCTCAATAATTGCCGCATAATGCCGTAATGCATCATCTAATTGCTTAATTATGGCCGTCGTTGCTCCTTTTTGTGGTCCAAAGATCCATGAAGCTCCCTGCGGTCCAGTTAGTGGATTAGTCACGTCTGAAGCTATTTTGATTTTTACTTTCTGCAAACGGGTGTCCAATGAACTAACATCGATCTTGGCTAGCTGCTTTAACGCTGCTCCTCCACGAGCCAGTTCTTGGCCTTGGCGATCCAACAAATGACCGCCCAAGGCTTGAAACATCCCCGCACCGCCATCATTAGTCGCGCTGCCGCCCAGTCCGATGATGATTTCACTGACATTTTGGTCTAAGGCTGCTGCGATCAGTTCCCCAGTTCCAAAAGTCGAAGTAATTCGCGGATCGCGTACTTGACGATTAACATATTGCAAGCCACTAGCAGCAGACATCTCAATTACCGCTGTTTTTTTATTACCTAAAATACCATAATGTGCCGCAACTACCCGTCCCAACGGATCATGAACATTCGCCGTCAGTAGTCGTCCATTGGTGGCATCAACTAACGATTGGACTGTCCCCTCGCCGCCATCTGCTTGCGGTATGACTCTAATTTCAGCTGCTGTTGCTGGAAATACACGACGAATACCAGTTGCCATGGCTTTACCAGCCTGTTTAGCTGTCAGCGACCCCTTAAACGAATCGGGCGCAATTACAAATTTCATTTTCAATCTCTCTTTTTCCTTATTAATACATTTTTTCTGCAAACTAAAATTAGTTTAAACCATTAACTACTTTCCCCACAAGAAATTAATCAAATAACGATCCACCTGTCGATTATTATGCAGTGCACTATGCTGCGCCTTCTTACCTTTGATCTTAATTTCATGATAAGATTTGCTGCGATTTTTGATCAAATAACCCAGTGATCTAGCTGATGCTATCGAAACCCGGCCATCTGAATTACTCCCGTTTTCCAGGTCACCATAAATATTCAAGACTTCAGCCTGCTGAGGATAGTTCTGCCGTTTGGTTATCAAATATCGGTAATTGTCCGTTAAATGTTCTGGCCGGCCATTTGCTAATAATTTATTCCAATTAACGTGATCATTTAAGCCCAACACTCCATTAAATGAGCCCGCCAGCGCCACTTGCTTAGCTAACTTAGGCATTCCAGCCTGTAATTTTGGGTTTAAAATAAAGTTCATAAACGTGGTATTCCCCATCGAGTGCGCTACAAAATTATATTCTTTGAAATGATGCAGTTTTTCTTCTGCTAAAATAACTTTGCGTACCCAAACGGCCGTCGTTTGGTAGTTACGGTTGCGATTAGCTGCCAAATTAATCTCAACCAGCGGATTGCGGGTTTTTTTGCCCCAACCACTGCCGGTTAAAGTCACCTTCCCGTTTGCAGAAACATTTGCCCGCACAACTAATGATGCAGCGCCAGCTTTAACTGCACTGTCAGTCATTTGCTGTTCAGCTCGATAACTGCTGCTATAACCGTGCAAGAAAAAAGTTGGTGTCGCTGTTTGGCGGTATTTAGCTGCTGCTCGTGAACGACAGCTCTGCAAAAAAACAGCAACTAACGCGACTACTAAAACTACCCCACCAAATTCCAATATAACTTTTAATTTACCTTTCATCAACCTCACCTCATCTAACAAAAAATCAGTTCATTAATTTATCATCTATAAGTCCAGCGCTAATTATACAATAAAACATCAACTTAGTTGACCAACCTAATTAAAACTTAGAAAACATGTTAGAATAATAATATTAAATAATCTTGTTTGAGGTGAAATAAGTGGCAACTTCTGAAAATGAAATCAACAAAATCACCCATAAAAATCAACGAATGCGGCTACTGGAAATCGTACGCGTAATTCGTGCTCATGACTTTATTCGTAATTTTCTAAAACAACAGCATCCCGAAGAAATCCGCGCAGCTTTCGAAGAACTGGGTCCAACCTTTATTAAAGCCGGTCAACTGTTATCAACTCGTCCTGACCTGGTTTCCCCAGCTTTTATTGCAGAGTTCAGCAAATTACAAGACAATGTAACTGTCGATGATTTTTCTAGCGTCAAGCAGACTTTTGAAAAGCAAACCGGTAAAAAGATCAGCGATGTTTTTCAAAGTTTTACTGAAAAGCCGTTTGCTTCTGCATCGATCGGTCAAACACACCGTGCTGTTTTAAAGGATGGAACCAAAGTTGTCATTAAAATTCAGCATCCGCAAGTCGAGGAATTAGTCGCAACTGATCTGGCTTTATTCAGTCAAGCTTTACGTTTAATAAAATTTGTTCCTGATATTAGTGTTATCAATCCAGCGGAAGTTTTTGAAGAAGTTCGCCGTTCATTGCTTAATGAGATCAATACCGAAAATGAAATTAAAAACGGTCAAGAATTCTACCGTTTAAATAATCATCAGGGAATTTTCTTGGTTCCCAAAGTCTATGCAGCATATTCAACCCAAAAAGTACTTGTCTGTTCAGATATGCCGGGTACCAGCATTAAAGGATTTGCTGATCAACCATTAAGCCACGATTCCGACACAGCTGCTGCTCAAAAAAAGCAACGGACCTATTTGGCACGAGCCTTAATTGAAAACTTTATCAAACAAGTCTTTGTGGATCATTTTTTCCATGCTGACCCGCACCCAGGGAATATTTTATTTTGGCAAGTGCCACAATTCACACCCCATATTCCGCAGCAGCCGCGGAAAGCGCCGACTAATTTACCAAACTATCGCCTAATTTATTTGGATTTTGGGATGATGGGCCGCTTGACTCCCAGTTTGGCAGACGGAATCGCCAATGTCGTCTTAGCTTTAAATACTAAAGATTCACGATCAATTGGGCAAGCTCTTTTAGCCATCTGCAATCGAACCGGAAAAGTTGATCAAGAAGAATTTTATGATCAATTATCTGTTTTCTTGGCACCTTATTTGAATAGCGGTCTTGGCGAAATTGATTTTTCAACTTTAATCTTCAGCGTTATCAAACTTTGCCGGCAAAACAATTTGCAAGCCAAACCGGAAGTTACTTTATTAATAAAAGCTTTTGGTTTATTGGAAGGATTGGTGGCACAACTGGATCCCGAGTTATCAATGATGGATGTTGCCCGACCATTTGGAAAAAAATATCTCCGGCAAAAATTTAATTTTAAGCACGAAACCGAAGACACCTTATTAAATATCTTTCAAGCAGCTCAAGCCGCACCGCGACTGCCGCTTAAAGCCGAAAAAGTTTTTGATATGCTTTTGCAAGGACAGGGTCGGCTGAATATCCGTTATAAAGGTCAAGATACGCTGCTTAATCGTCTGGAACAAATCATCAATCGCTTAATGATCACGATTATTTTAGCTGCAATCATTCTCAGCTCTTCTTTATTAGTTCAAGGCAGCGCTGATCATCCAGCAATCTATAATATCGGCGTCGGTGGGTATCTAGTATCTTTTGTCATCATTATTTTTTTGATTTTAGATGAATTACGACGGCATTTTAAACACAGAAAATAATTTGACGCAAAAATACCTTTCAAACTGAGATTTAGTTATGAATCTCAACTTGAAAGGTATTTTCATCTTAGAATTAGTGATTATTAGCAGGAAAATCCGGCGGTTTAACATTTTTTATTAACGAACAAAATTGGTTGTGATTCGCTTAGTAGTTGGTGTCCGTTGTGACAGTGGCGCTGATGTTTGTCCAACAGCTAGTGAAAAGCATGGCTGAAAACCAGTTGGAATTCCGATTTGGCGGCTTAATGCCGAATCCTTAGCGACTCCCATAGCAATTGCTCCTAAAATATCACAACTTGCCAACCCGAGTTCAGTTGCAGACAATGCCATATTTTCAACAATTCCACCGATACTCAGCAACTCCATTGGTCCGGGTGACTTGGCAGAAACAATAATGACAGTCGGTGCCCCATAATAAGGATGACGATCACTAAATCGTTCCAATTGTTCAATCACTGCCGGGGATTGCACAACCGTCAAATGAAAATTATCATACTCTCCCATTCCCACCGGCGCAGCATTAGCAGCTTGCAGTAACTGCTGCAATTGTTCCGCCGTGATTTGGGTTGCCGGGTAGCGCCGAACTGCTTGACGTGTTAAAAGTGTCTTCATTGTATCCATGCTAAATTCCTCCCTTTAAACTATTTAAGCTGGCTTCAGCTGCATTATACCACAGCCATTTTTAACAGACCGATCAACTAAGAATTTTAAAAATTAAGTTGCGACAACTGCACCCGGCTGAGCTTTTCAATTAATGGCTGATTAGCTGGCGGCCATTGAAGCTGTGCTAATTCCGTCGGTAAAAGCCAGCGAAATTGACTAGCGGCTCGCAGTTTAATTGCTGTTGTCTTCAACTTGGCATAATAAATATCCAATTGCACCATCCCATAATCATAGTTATAGACAAGCGGTGGCATTACAGCGGGACCAATCACTGCTTTAACCGCCAATTCTTCAAATAACTCGCGTTTTAGTGCCCGCAAAGCTGTTTCTCCTGTTTCAATTTTACCGCCGGGAAATTCCCAGTAACCGCCCCACGGACGAGTTTGTTTTCGTTGAGTTGCTAAAATCCGATCATTATTCACAATAACTGCTATTACCGCCTTAATTTTTTTCGTCATTGCTGCTACCTTAAACTTTCATATCGGCAGTTAATTCTTCATGCCGCTTAATTAGTTCTTTTCGCTGGGGTTCTTGGGCAATCATCAATAAAAATAAGGTTTCCACTGCTGTCATTGCTGCTACTCGTGAAAAATAATACTCCGATTGCAGCACTTGCTGACGGACAACGGTTTTTAAATGCCAATCCGCCTGCAATGCTAGTGGTGACTCGTTTCGATTAGTTATCGCAATAACTTTTGTCTGCTGCTGCTTGGCAACTTTAACCTGCTTGAGTAATTCCTTGGATTCGCCTGAATTTGAAATTACCAGCAAAGTATCGGCTGCTGTTAAGTTCAATGTTTGGGCTAAAGCTGTCGCTGGTGACTGATCTGCTACAGCTAAAATTCCAATCTGATTAAAGCGATAAACTGCATCCGCGGCTACTGGAAAGGTATTGCCTTCAGCGGCTACTTGCAATAAACGACAACTAGTCAGCTGGTCAATAATTACTTTGGCTAAATCGGTGGTAAAGTTTGCTAAAGTTCCGCTAATTTCCAATTGCTTGTTTTGCTCAATAACCTTGATGGCCGATTGCCAATCATCTACTCCAGCTGCTGGAGCTGGGACTTTAGTTTGTTCAACACTTTGGGCTAACTCAATTTTTAATTGATGAAAACCAACCAAGTTTAAATTTCGGCAAAAACGTGAAATTGAAGCTTCACTGACGACAGCCAATTTGGCCAATTGTGAAATAGTTAGATCGACAATTTTAGCAGGATCTTGGAGAATGACTGCTGCGATTTTCTGATCAGCAGCTGTCATCTGCGGTTTCTTTTCATAAATTCGCTCTAATAAATTAACTACCATTCAAATTACCCGCTTTCTTGATTGACAATTACTTAGTTTCATCATATCATAGTTTTGAAAATAATTTTCAAATTATTTTGTTCATGAAATTAATTTTAAGGAGTTGATAATTATCCGACCACTTATCAGTACTGCTCTCAAAATGATCAAACCTCACCAAGTAATCAGTCTTGGTGGTGGCAGTAATGTTGCTCAACTAACACAAGCGATCGCAGCCGCAAAATTACCATTACAGCTTTTCAGTCCTTCTAACGACACACGCCAGCTGGGAGCAAAGTTAAAACTGCAAATTGCAGCTCAACCACCCGTATCTGCAATCGATTTAGCCTTTGATGGCTGTGACAGTTTAAATCAACAACTACAAGCTTTGAAAAGTCGTGGCGGAATCCACACTTTAGAAAAGATTTTTGCCGCGCAAGCCAAACGTTATTGTATCTTGGCTCCCCGCAGTCGTATGAAAGCTCAGCTTGATCCAGCGCTGCCGTTAACTTTAGAAGTAATCCCGCCGGCCAGCAATCAAGTGATCAACTGGATCAGTCAGTTTAATAACTATCAACCACAGCTGCGAAAAACTGCAACCGGTACTCCTCAGCTAACAATCAATGGTAATCAACTAGTTGATTGTTATGCAACTAACGATTGGCAGCATATCACTGAATTTAATCAAAAGATCAGCCAATTCAATGGTGTCGTTGGAACCTCTTATTTTGAAAACTTGGTAACTGAAGCATTACTATTTGACCCTGATGAAAAAGTTCACTATTTGCGAAAGGACGAATTAAAATGAAAAAATACAATTGGTCACTAATCGGAACCGGTGTAATTGCCAATGAAATGGCAGATGCACTTAATGTTGTTAACGGACAAATTTATGCAGTCAGTGCCCAAAATCAAGCGGCAACACAAAAATTTGCGCAAGCTAAAAAAATCACGAAAGTTTTTACCGATCCCTTGGAAATGATCAACGATCCCAAAACAGATGTTGTTTATATCGCCACTCCACACACTTTCCATTATCAATATATCAAAGCAGCTTTACAAGCCGGAAAACACGTCTTCTGCGAAAAAGCTATTACAGTCAATGCTCAACAATTTGATGAAGTCCAAGCTCTGGCTCAGAAAAAGAACTTAATTTTGACGGAAGGCTTTACTCTATTTCATATGCCGATTTATCAAAAAGTTCAACAACTGATTACTGCAGGCAAATTAGGTGAAATCAAACTGGTCCAAGTCAACTTTGGTAGTTTGAAAGATTATAATCCGCAAAATCGCTTTTTCAGCAAAGAATTAGCTGGCGGAGCTTTACTTGATATCGGTGGTTACGCGACAGCTTTTGCTCGTTTGTTTTTAAGTCAACAGCCAAACAATGTATTAACAACTGTCAAATTTTTTGAAACCGGCGTTGATGAACAATCTGGTATTATTTTAAAAAACGCCCAAGAACAAATCGCTGTAATCAGCCTCTCATTACGCGCAAAGCAGCCGAAACGCGGTGTAATTTCTGGGACAAAAGGCTATGTTGAAATTGAAAACTATCCGCGCGCAACGACAGCCAAAATCACTTATACGACTGATGCTCACCAACAAAGCAGTGAAATCCTGACTAGTGGTAACAGTGCTGATGCGTTGAAATACGAAGTACAAGATATGCAGCGTTTCATGGAACAAGGTCATGATGATGGTCAACTAGCTTTATCGCATGACGTTGCTCACTTGCTTGGCAGTATCCGCACCGCTTGGGGACTAAAATATCCATTTGAATAAACTTATTTTCCCTTACTTACAAGCTAACTATCCTTGCCAGCGTTAAAGCGCTGGCTTTTGTATTCTTAATTATTATAAGTTACCAGGTAATCTTGCTTACTGATTAAACATCAATTCAATTAAGCCTTTTGAGTTCAATTCTTATAGTTTTATTTAATATTTTTGCTCAAATTTGGCGTTACTATTGTAAGCATAATTAACCAAATAACACCACAGATCAAATAAATTACTGCCCCATTACTGCTGGCTTGAAAAAGGAATGTAAAAAACAAGGTACCCACTGGAAACATAATCGTGCTGGCCGTCGTCATTGTTGACATGACTCTGCCCAAAATATCAATTGGGGTCATTTTTTGAATATATACTTGTGTCGTTATGTTTAACACCGATACTCCCAACCCTCCAATCAGCATTGTAACTGAACCCCAAACAATAATCATTGTAATCTTAGCTATTTGCATAAAAATAAGTCCAAGCGATAAAAAGTAAAATCCACAAATAAATAGTGGGATAATAATTCTAGCTTTTCCCCCTCTATTAGCAGATAAAAAGTTCAGCAAAATTCCAGCTAATAACCCGCCAATTGCATTAAACATATCCAAAATTCCAATCAAAGTATTGCCTAAATGAAGCTGGGTATTAATAATATAAGGCAATCCCATATTAATCGAAGAAAACATAAAATTCAAAACTACAGCAATAATGATTAACCTTTTAATTAATGGTTGCTGGACAATATAATTTAAACCCTTTTTAAAGTTGGTAAATTGTGACTGCGTTTTTACGGCAATACCTTGCGCTAGACGATCTTGATAATGAAATTTCATAGTTAAAGTCAACAAGCTGGTAAACAGCAATGCCAAGATTTCAATCCAAACAAAAACTTGAAATCCTAATACGGCATATACACCAACTCCTAGTACCGGTGCAAAAATATTAGCAAATGAAGTTGCTGCACTTGTTAATGAACTTAACTGTTGAATTTTTGCTTCATTAACTAATTCATGAACTGCAGCTGCGTACGCTGTAGTCGCAAAAACAACTGCTGCTGAGTTAATTGAAACAAAGACTATGACCGGAATAAATTTAAACAGTCCTTTAAAAATATCAATTGTCATTCCTAAAAACAATATAGCAATTATTCGGATTATCATACTTATTAAAATAATATTTTTATGCGGATATTTATCCACCAAATTACCAATCGGTACCATACAGATTAAACTGATAATTGGGCCAACTACCAGATCAATTCCAAAACTTAGTGCCGAATGCGTTTGATTCAATAACATTAGTCCTAAACCGTAAATAAACATATTACTACTTAAAGAACTAACCAAATTACTAGTAATATCTTTAAAAATTTGCTGATTTGATTCACGATTTGTAATTTCCAATTTTCTACCTCCTCCCATTGATTATTTTAATTTTATCAGTAGAATAGAAAATAAATTCAAGGATATTGTTGCAAATCTGCAACTAAGAGGTTGAGACATGGAAAAAGTTGGAATAACTGTTCGAAAAATCCGTTTGATTAAAGGAATAGCTCAAAAACAGGTTTATGCTGGCATCATTTCACGATCATTTGCTAATCGATTTGAGAGTGGAGAAAACGATATTCAATCTGAAAAACTTTTTAAAATATTAAATAATTTGGCAATCTCACCTAGCGAATTTCAATATATTAACAACTCATATAAATTACCATTAATAGATCAGCTCTTAACTAAGATTAATTATCTATATGAAACCCATGCTTTTAGCGCTTTAGCTCATTGGTTGCAGCAACATCAAGATAGTAATAACCCTCAGATTCAAATCGTTGCTGGGTACGCAGAATTATTATTAATAACCTTCAGTCACCACAATTTCCCTTTAAGCCGAAATATTAAAATCATGCTATATCATTTATTGGATAAAAAGAATTGGACTCTACAAGAAATTAAACTAGTCAGCACAATAATTCCCAGTATTGCCACCCACCAAGAATTCAAGATTTCCATTCCTAGGATAACTGAACAGATGGAACAAAATTGTGCTAAATATTTAACCAAATATGCAGATTATTTTGAAGTTAACAATGAGTTGATAAACTACTATGGTGTTGTTTTACAAACATATTTAAACGATTCTGCTTATTCAGCCGCGTATAAATTCAAAGAAAAATTTATCAAGTTAGACGATCAGCTATTAGACTGGAACGCCAGCATAACTAAACAATTATGGTTGGCCATATGGGAATTATATTTTGGAGATTTTAAGCTAGGAAAACAAAAAGTTACTGATATTTTAACTTTCAAAAAGTTATTTAATTCAAAGATCGATTTAAATATTGAATCTATCATTTCTGTTCGTTTAAAAACTGCCAAGACCTATCGCAAAAACCTGCTTAAATAAGCAAAAATGGAACTAAGTATGAACTATATTTCTTTTAAACTCTCAAGTAAATAACTTTTTTGCGATATTTGGGTGTAAACACTATGTGATATTTACAATTTCATCTCGTATGTGCTAAGCTATTATCGTCTTCTGACAATACAAAAACTTCCTTTCGTACAGTTTTGGTTGATAGCCAAAAACTATTATATCGAAAGGAAGTTTTTCTCGCTAAAGCTCTTTTGACACCCACAAATAAAGCTTGTGGTTTATTTAACGAATTAATTAATAATAAAACTATTTATTTACTGATAACACAAAACAAGCAATTTTAATCACCATTTACATTTTGTTTAACTTTTTTGTTGTACAAAGCTACCCCTTTAATAACGTCTTGCAAAGTACCAATTTTATTTCCCTCTGAATAATATCCATCAAGTACTCCACTTTTTTGTAGTAAGGTTTGCTTAAAAGCAACCTTAGCGTTCCACTCTGTAATATCCACATCTGCTAAGCATTTGTGAAGTGCTGTCAAAGGTAACATGTCTTTTCCTCCACAGGTAAACAAAGTACCATGTGAATTTAAAAGAAATCCATTTCGCAATGCTTTATTTCCTAATTTTTTTATTTCTTCTGAAACATACTTTGCCAATTCTTCGGTACACATTGGATGCCATTTTAGTGTTCTTATTTCTTGTAATTTTTGTGTTGCTTCTGTTACATTGGGCATATTCAATCCCGTTGTTGCCCAAAACATTGCCTGATCGGCGTGTGAATGAAATACACATTTTATATCTGGGTTAGCATCATAAATAGCTTCATGCATATTAATTTCTCTAGTAACTTTACCTGTTCCAGAAATAACTTTTCTAGTATGTGGTTGAATTACAAGAATTTGATCAGCACTTAGTTGTCCTAAATAAGCTTCCGACATCATTGTTGGTGTCATTACGTAAAATTCTTCATTATTTTCATCTTTAACACGAATACTGATATTTCCTCCAACAATATTGGTATCTCGACGATCCATTGTTTCTCTTACGACCTTAGCCAAATCTTCTCTTTCAAACTCAAATGGTATACGACCTGCTGGAAATTCCATAATCAATCTTTCCTTTCAAATTTATAATTTTTATTTACTTTATCTATACCGAATTTATTAATTAAAATCCCAAAAGCAATTACAAAGATATTTATCCAATAAATTTTAAAACCTATAGCTAGTACAAATAACAAGAATGTTAAAAAACTAAGCAAAGTCCAAAACGTTTTACTTTTTCTAAAAAAACTCATCTATAACACTTCCTACTTAGTGGTTTTTAACTCTTTATATTTATTTTCAGGTAATGGATTTTTTCTAAATTGCTGATATAACCAAAAGAAAAGAGCCAATAAAGCAACTAAACCAACAATAGCTAAAATGTTTCCTCTACCTGACCACCCTAATAAAAATCTCAAATCTGGAGCCTCAATTGAACTCCATGATACTTTTGAACCTTTTGGAACATTTACAGCGTTGGTTTCTTTAGCAAGTTTTGTAAATATATTTGCAAAATATGTCCCCCCGTAAAGAAATAATGGTTGGTAAATGACTCCTAAAACGAGCATTCTCAGTAAATTTCCACCAGTTAACAAAAGTCCACCTACACCTATACAATAATTAATTACACCAGCGAGTGGAAGAATTGTATTTCCTGGTAAAATTGCTGAAAACAAAATTGCCACGGGAATTAAAACAACCATTGTTACCCATAATTCTGTACTTTGACCAAGAATTGGCCAATCAAGTCCAATAACAAATTCTCTTCCTTTGACATGTTTCTTCATAAAATTACTCATCGTTGTTCCAAATGGTGTTAAAGCATCCATAAAGAATTTTGCCATTACAGGGAAAATTGCCATTACTGCACCAGTTGTTACTGCTAAATTCAAAGCATCGCCTATACTATATCTTCCAGCTAAGGCAAGAATCAATCCAATTAACGCTCCCATGACTACTGGTTCACTTAATACACCAATTTTTCTCTTTAAAGCGGCAGCATCCCATTGACGATTAAAAATTGGAATGTAATCCATAAGTTTGTTTACCGGTGACATAAGGATTGCTACAAATGTTTCGATATGAGTAACTGTTACACCCTCATATCCTAAAATATCTTTAATTTCCAAAGACCACATATCTCCTAATTTAAGCATAATAACTACCTGAACTATTGAAGCAACATACGCCCAAATTAAATTACCGGAAATTTGATAAACAATATAACCAGTTAACGCTACCCCCCAAACATTCCACATATCAGCATTTAATGTCTTTGTTAATTTAGTAAGTAACATAATTAAATTAATTACAATCTCAACAACAAAGAACGTAAACGCCAATGGCCAAGCCCAAGTAATTGCTGCAGCACCTGTCCAACCAAAATCAACTGCAGGCAGGTTAATTCCTGTATTCTTTGCCAAAGCTTTTGCAGCTGGACTAACGACTTCAGTCAATTTGTTAATTGCCATAGTCATTCCAATAAAACCAGTTCCTAAATAAAGACCAGACAAAATCGCTTTAGATAGCTTCATACCAAAAATCAAGCCCAAAATTGTAATAAAAATTGGAATAAGTACCTGTGAACCAACTCCTAAAATTGCTTGAACAATTGAATTCGATCCCACTAATCTTCACTCTCCTTAATATTTATTAACAATTTCTTCTACTTTTTGATTTGCTTCTTCTTCTCCCATCCCTGTTAGCCAAGGGAGACCTACCGTACCAAAAACATCATTTTTATCTAATACTTCTTGTAATTCTGCATCTGCAGGTGCAATTCCTACATAAATTATGATACTAGGATCATTCTCTACAGTAGACTTTGCCGTTTCAATTGGTTTTGGTATTGCCTTAGCCTTACCATCAAGGCCTTTGTTTGACAGATTATCATTAATTTTATTAGCAACTTGTGGACTGGTTGCCACACCTGAACCACAACATACAAGAATTGTCTTCATAATAATTCCTCCCATATAATTTAAATGATATTTTTAACTAAGAAACTATACATTTCACATTTGGAATCTTGTTTAACAAATTCTTTTACAAAGTTTTCATTTTGAAACGACTGCATTAAGTTCGCCAAAAGTTTAGGTTGATCTTTACCATTTTTAATTCCAAGAAAAAGAAAGTAATTTGTTTTTAAATCTTTGGAGTCTCCCATTTGTTTAATTTTTAGATTCTTCTTTGTTTTACCAACAAATATAAATGGTTTGTTAACGTATTTGCTATCCACATGTGGTAAAGCTAATGTAATCATCGGAAATTGTAACCCTGTTGGATATGCACTTTCCCTTTTTTCTAAGGATGAAATATACCCTAATCTACTGACCCCCTTTTTATAAGTAATCATACCTACAAAATCAAATAGCTCTTGTTCATCGTTTACATCAATCGACAAATCAATTAAATCCTCACAAAACATTTTTGACGTCAACACCAAAACAACATCTCCTTTCTATATTTATAATGGATTCTTTTTTGATTACGCTTCCATTCTATGTTCGATGTTAAACAAAGTCAAGCATAAAAATACATTTTTTTGTTTTTTATGTTCTACCTTGAACAAAAACAATTTTTATATTATTATTAAAAAGGAAATTGATATAGAATGAACATAAATCAATCAAAGGAGGATGGTTTCCAACAATGGGAATAAAAAATAAAAGACTTACTGAAATTAGAAAATTAATAGAACAACACGGTTATCTATCCACTGTAAAGATTGCCGAAATATTGAATGTTTCTCCAATGACTATCCGGAGAGACTTAAAAGAATTAGAACAAAAAAATGAAATAATAAAAATATATGGTGGTGCTCAAAGCAAAAAAAAAATAATTCAAAATGAATTTACAACAGATGAAAAAATGAAACGAAATGTTACAGAAAAAAAAGAAATAGCTTCCACCCTTAGAAACTTTATTCCTGATAACGTTACTGTTTTTTTAGGTGCTGGTACTACATTATTATTTGCAGCTCCATTTCTTATCAATAAAAATATAACTTTCATAACTAACAGTTTGCCTGCATTCTTAGAGCTTAAAAAAAATAATTGTCACATAATTTTGACTGGAGGAGAATTACATCAAAATACTAGTGAATTTTTAGGAACCTTAGCAGAGCGAGCTTTTGAAGATCTAAATATTGATTACGCTCTTTGTTCAACTAATGGAATAACTAAAAATAATGTTACTACTAGCAATGCAGACGAAGGAAGCATCCAAAATGTTGCTATCAATCATTCTAAAAAAAGAATAATTGTAGCTGACCATACCAAGTTTAATCAATCCGATATAATAACATTTAAAAAATTAAATGAATTTGATTTTTTAATTACCGATTCTGGAATCAATAATATAGATTTAGAATGTTACTCTAAATATACAAAAATAATTTATAAAGGAACTGTTGCCAAATGATTCTGACAATTACTGTTAATCCATCTGTTGATTATCTTTATAAAACAAAAAAATTTAAAAGCGGAGATTTAAATCGTGTTACACTTCAAAAAAAAATGGTTGGAGGAAAGGGTATAAATGCTGCCCGTGTTGCTTCATTACTAGGATCCAATGTAACTACAACTGGCTTCATTGGGGGAGAAAATGGGAAATACATTCTTGAACAATCAAATTGTGAAATGTTATTCAAATCATCCTTCATTGGCATTAATGAAAACACTAGAAATTGTTTTACTATAATTGATGATGATGGAGAAAAAACCGAAATTAATGAATACGGTGGTTCTGTCAAAAAAAATAATTATATAGAACTATTAGATCTTATAAAATATATAATTAATAATAATAAGATTACCGCTATTTCAATAAATGGTAGTCTTTCTCCAAACATGAAGGATAACAGCTATCAATTATTAATTAACGAAATCAAAAAAGTTAACGCTGAAATAAAAACAATTCTTGATTCATCTGGAACGGGTCTAATTAATGCACTTGAAGGAGAGAACAAACCTGATTATATTAAACCTAACGAAAATGAGCTTTCTGATTTTCTAAACACGGAAGTAACAACTAATCCGCATAAAATTAAAGAGGAAATTCTTAATAGCAAACTTTCGGACATTAATAATATTTTTGTTTCTTTAGGAAACAAGGGAGTTGTTGTCAAACATTATGAAAAATACTTTTATGCACAACTTCCACCTATTAAAGCTGTAAACACTGAAGGTTCAGGAGATTCAATGGTTGGAGGACTATTAGCATCGTTAGATATGCATGCTGATATTCAAAAACAAATCGCATTTGCTATCTCTGCTGGAACAGCTAATGCACTTGAAGAAAAAACAGGATTTATTGGAATTGAAAAATTTAAGTACTTTTTAAAAAAAGTTTCAATAGTACAACTATAATGTTTATTAAAATAATTCTCGAAAAGATCGACTAATTCTCTTTTTGGTGTGAACTGCTAAGATTAGTTAATTCTTTTTTATGTGTTTATCTTACTGTTAACTTACTAATCATACAATTGATAGTAAGCAAAATACTTTTATTTTAACTTTCAAAAAGTTATTTAATTCAAAGATTGATTTAAATATTGAATCTATCATTTCTATTCGTTTAAAAACTGCCAAGACCTATCGCAAAAGCCTGCTTAAATAAGCAAAAATGGAACTAAGAAGGACTCGCAAAGAGTTTTCTTAGTTCCATTAATTATGTTATTGAAGATCTATTTTACTAAGCTTTTTTAAGCAAAAATTCCTGATCTCCAATCGGATCTTGTGATGTTAAGATTTTGGGACCATCTTCAGTAATGGCTAAGGTATGTTCATACTGAGCAGATAAGCTGTGATCAGCTGAAACATAATACTCCCAGCCAGTTTCTGGAACAACTTTAGTTTCCAATCCCCAATCACCACCAGCATTAATCATTGGTTCAATCGTAATAACCATCCCCGGTCGTAAACGCAACCCATGATGCGCTACTCCATAATGATATATTTCCGGATCTTCATGAACAGACGGCCCAATACCATGACCAATCAACTCGCGAACATCGCCCATGTGATTTTGATTTTCAACATAATCTTGAATAGCAGCACCGATATCGCCAACCCGATTTCCAGGTTGGGCTTGTTTGATTCCTAAATACAATGCTGTATGAGCAACTTGCATTAAATGATCAATTTCCGGAGTAGATTCACCAACTACATAAGTCCAAGCTGAATCACTCTGATAACCATGCCAATTAACACAAAAGTCAACTTTAACTACATCATGATTTTTTAGTTTTAAGCCCTTACGCGGCGTAGCATGAGCAACTTCTTCGTTAATACTGATACAAGTTGCATATTTATAGCCATCAACACCCTTTTCAGATGCTGTTGCATCATGAGCTTGAATAAAATTATCAATTAACTGCTCAATCTCCCAAGTATCCATGCCAACATATAATTTCGGCTTAAGCATTTGGTGAGCAGCTGCTAAAATTGCGCCTGAATGCGCCATGCCTTCAATTTCACGTTTAGATTTTAAAGTAAGCAAAAAAAGTCTCCCTTGTCTAAATTTAGATTCTCTTTTATTATACTCTTCCTGACAAGCTGCTTTATTCTCGCAGCCAACCATGAGTTATTAAGTTCCAATCTCGTTTGGGCAACTGTGAAACATAAGGATTGCCAGTTACATAATAACGCAGTGGTTTATCCGTCCAAGAGCCACGACGGCTAACCCCGATTCGCGGACCACTGCTAACTTGCTGCGGTTGTCGACCGCCAATTAATTCAAGCTCCAAAGCACCAGCATTCAGCATCGTCAAGTTCAACTGTCGATCAGTAATTCCCAGTGCCTGCGTCAACTTACCCGGACCATTCGTTAAAAGTACCCCAGTTTGCTGCCGATTTTTTGCCATCAATTTTTGCCCAGTAGCTGGTTCCAATCCACGGAGTAAAATTCCTTGTGGTACTTCTGCTGCTTGAGTAATAAAGTTCAGCATCATCCGACCACGCAAGGAAAAAATATAAATCATCCCTGGTGGTCCATATAATGCTTCATTAGCCGGACTACGATGTCCTTGATATGCATGGGCTGTTGAATCTTGCTGGCCTAAATAAGCTTCAGTTTCAACGATCCAGCCGCTTAGATTAGCTTGTGCTGTATGATAAATCAATTTTTTACCCAACAAACTCCGTGCAATCGCTGCGGTCGTCCGACCACTGAAAAATTCTGCTAATTCCATTGTTCTCACCACAAATATTAATCATTTTATTCAGCAGATAAAGCATCAATTGGATTTAAGCGCGACGCTTTGCGAGCCGGCAGCAAGGCCGCAATAAAGGCAATGACCATCGCTGCAACAAAAGCAAAAATTACGTTGCTTAAATTCATTTGTACAATATTGTATTTAATCAAACCATACAGCGCATGATTCAAGATTCCACCAGCTGCCCAAGCAATCACCAATCCTAAAATAGCAGCAAAGAATCCCAACAACAGTGACTCCGATGTAAATAACCGCCGAATATCTTTACGGCGTTCTCCTAATGCCCGCAAAATCCCGATTTCCTTCGTCCGTTCAGCAACTGACATGTACATCGTTACGATAATCATCAACGCTGAAACTAACAATGAGATCCCGGCAATTGCTGCTAGGACAGTTGATGCTAAGCTAACATAGCGATTAACGGTCTTCAATAAACTACCAATCGTGATGACTGCAAAATCATACTTGCCGTCAGTTTTCAAATGACGCATTTTTTTGGCTGCCGCTTCAACCTGATCCATACTATTTACCTTAACACTTAAAAAGTTAGGAGATGTCATAGCCTTAGCCTTTTGCAGACTTGTTTTAATTGAAGCATAGTTTGCCAGCATCATTGTCCCAGCTTTTTTACCATCAATAATTCCAGAAATTTTATAGCTACCGCTAGCCTGAACCGGTTGACTGGCACTTGTCAGCCAATTGTAGTTCAGTTGAACTTTTTTACCGATCATCTTTTTAGCAGATATATTACCGAAAAGCTGCTCACCCATTGATCGATCAAGTACGATCTCACCTTGATGCGGCCAACTGCCTTGTTTTAAAACATTGCTTGTATAAGCCGCAGTGTAAGTTTGCAAAGTACTGCCAGTTGCTTTTTTATTACCTACATTCAAAGTGTAGTTGCTTAACTGATACCCTGTCTGAACCTTAGTAACATGCTTAATTTTTTTCAGTTTATTGACCTGTTTTTGTGTAATTGTACGTTGTGTTGGATCATTACTGGCTTGCTGCACGCTTGCCTGTGCTTTTTGTTCAGATAAATACTTGCCCGCAGGATTATTGGTAATTGTCACCACTTGCGGATTAGCTAATGAATCGATCTGATCTTGAATATAAGAATTAACCCCATTACCTAAGCCAGAAAATAATAGTACGGCAAAAATTCCAATCGCAGTTCCTAAAACAATCAGCGAATTTTGTTGAAAATGATAAAACAAGTGTTTAAAAGCATTTTGATAGCTGGCCATAGCTGTCAAAGTTCGTGATTCAAATTCTACTTTTCTTTCCGGTACCGGATACGCCGCGCGCAATCGCCGATCACTGTCAATTACCCCATCTTCCATATGAACAACTCGCGTTCCATGACTGGCAACTTCTTGTGAATGCGTTACAGCAATCACTAAGCGGCCGTCCGCAGCAATCTGCTTTAATAATTCTAAAACTTCTTGCGTATTTTTTGAATCCAGCGCCCCAGTAGGTTCATCCGCCAAAATAATTTGTGGATCACTAGCCAATGCACGAGCAATTGCTACCCGCTGCTTTTGACCACCGGATAATTGGTTTGGATGCTTCTTTAATTGATCACCCAAGCCGACTTGATGTAATAGCTGTTTAGCGCGCTCCAAACGCTGCTGCCGATTTAGAGTAGTCATCTCTAACGAAATCAAAACATTCTCTAAAACTGTCAAATGGCTGATTAAATTATACGATTGGTAAATGTAGCCAATCCGAGCCCGCCGATAATCATCAACCTGTTTTTCCTGCGTATGATCCAACTTCTGTCCATCTACCAAAAGGTCACCTGAAAATTCACGGTCAAGCCCGCCGATAATGTTCATCAGTGTTGATTTGCCACCGCCAGATTCACCTAGAATTGAAACAAATTCACCCTTTTCAAATCCTAAACTAATTCCCTTGAGTACCGGCAGTTCTTCCTTACCTAGAAAATAGGATTTATGAATATCGATCAGCTCTAAAAATGCCATTGATTTCTCCTTTTTATTGCAGTTATCTCTGTCTTCATTAATAAATTAAAAACATTTTCATTATAGCATATATTAGTCATCTTCTATATTGATAAGCTGGTAGTTTGCCAACGAATATTCTTACAAAAATTCCTACTTATACTTACTAAATTACTAGATGGTGTATAATAGAATTATTGACTTTAATTTCTTAAAGGAACGGTGAATAATAATGCTTCATTTTGGATTTGCTTTACCGCTGCCACCGCCGATTGACGTTATCAATTAAATTGACCGTAGTCGACTAAAAACAAAGGAGCGTATTAAAATGATTGAAGCAATAGATTTAAAGTCTGGTATGATTTTCAAAAAAGACAACAAGCTGATCCGGGTATTGGAAACTAATCATCACAAACCCGGAAAAGGCAATACCGTCATGCAAATGAAATTAAATGATGTTCTTTCAGGTTCCATCGTTCAAACAACTATGCGACCAACTGAAAAAGTTGAACTCGCAATTGTTGACAAGAAAAAAGCACAGTATTTATATCGCCAAGATGGAATTGTTTATTTTATGGATTTGGAAACTTATGACCAGTATGAATTAGCAGCTGATGCTATTAGTAAAGAGAGTAAATATTTATTACCTAATATGGAAGTTCAACTAAACTTTTGCGATAATAAATTAATTGGAGTTGATTTACCAACAACAGTCGATCTAAAAGTCACAGAAACAGAACCAAATATTAAAGGAGCAACTGCTGCTAACGGTGGCAAACCAGCCACCATGGAAACCGGCTTAGTTGTTACTGTTCCAGATTTCATTGAAAAAGGTGACATCTTAACGATTAATACGGCTAACGGTGAATACAAACAGCGAGCTAACTAAGTTTCATACTGCTGTAAGCTGTAAAATAGACATTAGGTGTCTAATATGTTATGATTGTAATCAGCTTGGGCGTTATTTAATTTATAGATGTAGATTTGAATTTGCCGATCTTTCATAATCAGTGGCACAGTCTAGGAGCTGTAACAGTGCCTTAGAGGCAGGGATGGCATTTGTGAGAGTTAGAATTTAATGTTGAGTTCTGTAATAAAATTTCGGAATGATTTAAGATAATTAGCTTAGTTAGAGAGCACTGTAGTTTACAGTGCTCTTGTCAATTTAAGGAGATCAGATAATCTATGAAAAAAATTATTCAGCCATTACAGTTAACAATTAATCAAAGTCCGGTTGATGCTGTCTACATTGGCACCGCAGATGAGACTACCACTGATGAGTCAGCCGTTGAAACTAACGAGATCGGCCGTGGTCATTTAATTGTTATTACAAATTCTCCTGAATTTAATTTAACGACCCTGCGTCATCGCAATGGCAAAACATTCAGTGGCACAGTATCCAAAATTGATGTTACCAACTCTTACCGAGTAGACGATATTCTCTTCCATGATATCCAAGGAGATATCAATGAACCGGATAAAAAGGTTACAGAGTAATTTAATTGTCACGACGCGCTTATTGTGATAATTGATTCCATTAGGAGTAATCGCTCTTTTACTTGAATCTAACTAGCATATTAAAACATTAATTGTTAAAAAAGCTGTTCAGTCATATTAGGCTGAACAGCTTTTTATTTTACCGTTATTATTTTTTCAAATCAATTGCTAGTTACTTAGCAGTAATATACCCCTGCGCCTTCAAGAGTTCAGCACATAAGATAGCACCACCAGCGGCTCCACGAACGGTGTTGTGTGACAAGCCAACAAATTTCCAATCAAAAATCTTATCTGGACGCAAGCGGCCGATTGAAATTCCCATTCCATGCTCAAAATTAACATCATGACTAACTTGCGGCCGATCATCTGCTGTTAGATACTGGATAAACTGCTTGGGTGCACTTGGCAGTTTGAGTGATTGTGGCACACCACTGTAATCCTCTAAAGCGGCAATTAATTCCTCTTTAGTCGGTTTTTGCTTGAAGTTAACAAAAGCAGCTGCTGTATGACCATATAAGACAGCCACCCGTAGACACTGGCTGGTAATAACCGGTGTTGTCGCAGGAATAATCGCCTTTTGCTGCGGATCAATCCGTCCCCAAATCTTCATTGGTTCTTTTTCGGATTTTTCCTCTTCACCACTAATAAAAGGAATAACATTATTCAAAATTTCTGGAGCGTCCTGAAACGTCTTGCCAGCCCCTGAAATAGCTTGATAAGTGGTAGCAATCACTTGGGTCGGTTCAAATTTTTTCCAAGCAGTTAAAGCTGGTGCATAACTTTGAATCGAACAATTCGGTTTAACAGCAATAAAGCCCCGTTTTGTACCCAACCGTTCACGCTGATATTTAATAACTTCACTGTGATCCGGATTGATTTCTGGAACAATCATCGGTACATCCGGTGTCCAGCGATGAGCGCTGTTATTGGAAACGACAGGCGTTTCCGTTTTGGCATAATCTTCTTCGATCTTACGAATTTGGTCTTTGGACATGCTAACAGCTGAAAAAACAAAATCAACTTGACTAGCGATTTTTTCAACCTGATTAACATCCCAAACTTGTAAATCTTTAACTGCAGTTGGAATTGGTTCATCCATTTTCCAACGACCGGCAACTGCTTGTTCATACGTTTTGCCAGCACTGCGGGGACTCGCCGCCACCAAAACTACTTCAAACCATGGATGGTTGGCTAATAGCGTGATATAACGCTGCCCCACCATTCCAGTTGCTCCTAAAACACCTACTTTTAATTTTTCACTCATTTTTTTGACCTCGCTTTATTTTACAACAACTATCATATAATTAAATTGCATTAAAAATCAATTAAATTCGACTTCCATTTTAACAAAAATTCAGCAAATCTAACAGCTTATACTACAGATTATCAAGTATAAATTTTAGTTGCTTACCACTCGACCAATAATTATTTTTGTACCATTTAGAATATAGCTAAGAAGTCAAAAAGGAAAACTCAGCAAAAAAAAATCGGGGACCCATTCCCGACCTTTTTACTACCTATAATAGATCACACTTCAAATTTTAACGAGCAGTAACTGAAACTACCTTTTCTCCCGGTTTAACTGCTTCAACATTGATTCGATCAACACTTGCATAATCAGCTGTATTAGTTACCACTAACATCACTGTCGGATCGTAACCCGCTTGCTTAACTCCGGCTAAATCAAAACTGCCGATCTTTTGGCCTTTAGTTACTCGCTGTCCTTGAGCAACACTAGTTTCAAAGAATTTGCCCTTTAATTCAACGGTATCAATTCCAATGTGCAACAGTACTTCAGCTCCGTCATCTGATTTAAAACCATAAGCATGCTTGCTATCATCATAAGTTACGGTGATCTCGCCACTTACGGGAGCAAAAATATCGCCATTTTCAGGAACGATTGCTACACCATCACCCATTAACTTAGCTGAAAAGACTTTATCATTAACTTTACTTAAAGATTCTGCCTGACCAGCAATTGGAGCAACAATTACTTCATCATTTAAACTTAACTGCTTTTTAGCAACCTCAACGGCCTTTTTTTCAACTTGAGCTTGATCAGTGGCACCAGAAACCGGCACTGGATCAATTAAATGCGCATTTTTTTTGCCATACAAAAATGTTAAAACAAAAGCAATTGCAAAACTGATTAATTCACATACTATATAAATTGGAATCGATTTTGCATTGATCGATAAGAAACCAAGAAAAGCAGCTGAACCTAATGAAACAGCAATTACATGAGTTAATCCAGCAATTGCAGATGCAACCGCTGAACCAATTAATGCACAGAAGAATGGGAAACGATACTTCAAGTTAACCCCAAACAGCGCTGGTTCAGTAATTCCTAAACAAGCTGATACCGTAGCTGAAGAAGCAAGTCCTTTCACTTTCTTGTTTTTTGTCAATACAAAAATTGCAAAACAAGCAGCACCCTGAGCGATATTGGCCATTGAAGCCACAACGAAAATAAAATCACCGTATCCGGTATGATTTTGCGTAAAAGCAGTAATCAATTGCGTTTCTATCGCCGGGAAGGCCTGATGCAGTCCAGTCAAAACAATAGGTGAATAAAGTAAACCGAAAATACCGGTTCCTACAAAACCTAACGTATCATATAACCAGACGATTCCAGCTGTAATTGCATCTGACAAGCCACGCATAACTGGTCCCACAATAATAAATGTTAAAAAGCCAGTTACCATTAAAGAAATAAGGGGAGTAAATGTAAAATCAACGGCCGCTGGTAATTTTTTATGCAGCCATTTTTCTAAAACAGATAAAATATAAACTGCCGCCAACACAGGAATTACTTGATATTGGTAATTATTTTGCGAAACATGCATCCCCAAAATATCCCAATATTTGCCTTCGACCAATCCTGGTGTCGTCATAATCATTCCGACTGCCGCACCTAAGAAGCGGTTTGCACCAAAACGATTTGCTGCTGAAATACCAACTAAAATCGGCATAAAAATGAACGGCGCAGCCGACATGACTTGAATCATATCAGAAATACCTTTAATTGCTGGATACGTTGTTACTAAAGCTTTCGGTCCGAACAAGCCTTCCGATGTTAAAAAGTTATTCAAAGCCATTAACAAGCCACCAGCAACCAAAGCTGGAATAATTGGAACAAAGATATCAGATAATAATTTAATAAATGCCATTACCGGATTAAAACGTTTACCTTTTGCAGCGACTTGTTTCAATTCATCTGTCGATGCCTCACTTAATCCTGTCTGTTTGATCATCTCATCGTAAACATTGTTGACATCCCCTGGCCCGATAATAATTTGATACTGACCATTCGTTTTGAAAGTTCCTTTAACTCCGGGATTATTATCCAAGGCCGCCTGATCAACTTTGGAATCATCCTTTAAAACCAGCCGCAATCTAGTAGCACAGTGGGCTGCAGCAATGATGTTATCTTGATGCAATGCTTTAATCACATCAGTCGCAACTTGCTTGTGATCCATAATTAACAACTCCTTTTGAAAACGTTTTATCTTACAATTTCAATGATACCTGATTTTTTTCGTATGTCAATCGTTTATCACAAAAATATTTTATTTTATTAAAAATCCTTATTTTTATGAAGTGTAAGCTGGCTTTCGATTGACACAAAAGCAATATTCCGTTAAAATATGGTTGTTTAAAAGATAACGGTTTCAAGGAGATTATATAAATGAAATGGACACGTACTCAACGCTACTTGCCTTACAGCAAGTGGCCCACAGAATATTTAAAAAAGATAACGCGCCAAACTGCTGATTCAGCTTATCGTCCGCTTTACCATACTGCCCCTACCTCAGGATTGTTAAACGATCCAAATGGTTTCAGCTATTTTAATGGTAAGTGGCATTTATTTTATCAATCTTTCCCTTATGGACCGGTTCATGGTTTGAAATCTTGGGTACATCTGATTTCAGATGATTTAGTCAATTGGAAAGACATCGGTCCAGCATTGTTGCCCGACACCCCTTATGACGCCCAAGGAGTTTATTCTGGGTCGGCTCACGTTATTGGTGAACGCTTATTTCTAATGTACACTGGGAATGTTCGCGATGAAAATTGGCAGCGCCATCCTTACCAAAATGGAGCTTGGATGGATCAGAATAATCAGATCACTAAATTGCCACGACCACTTTTTGGTCAGCCCCAACACACTACTGACCATTTCCGTGATCCACAATTATTAGAAAAAGCAGGCCGCTATTATGTTTTGCTGGGAGCACAAAATGCTGCTGACAAACAAGGAAAAATTGCCTTATTTGCTTCTGATGATTTAAAAAATTGGCAAGATCGCGGTTATTTAAACTTCACCGACCAAAACCTGGGCTACATGATCGAATGTCCTAATCTGATTTGGGTTGATCATCAGCCGGTATTAGTTTTTTGCCCACAAGGTTTAGACAAAAAACTGCTTAACTATCAAAATATCTATCCTAATACTTATCTAATTGGTAAGCAGTGCAATTTAACTGACGGCAGTTTTACTACTGATCAATCATTGACTTTGCTTGATCACGGCTTTGATGTCTACGCCAGCCAAGCCTTTAATGCGCCTGATGGACAAGCTTATCTAGTCAGTTGGCTGGGACTTCCAGAAATTGCATATCCAACCGATCAAGAAAATTGGGCTCATTGCCTGAGTTTAGTCAAAAAACTAACCATCAAAAATAATCGTCTTTACCAACAGCCGGTTGCAGCTATCAAACAATTGCGGCAAAATCAGCAACAATTAACTGGCAAACTGCCCGCAACAAGTGAAACTGTTCTAGTCAAAAATCCAGGTAAGCAATACGAATTGCAGCTTGAAATTCCGGCCGATCAGAAAGGCACTTTGCAGCTATTCAGAGATTCAAAACAGCAACAGGGCTTCAAAATCAATTTTGATACAACTCAAGCAGCTCAGCTTGTACTTGACCGCTCGCAAGCTGGCCAGCAATTTGCTCAAGCTTATGGAACTACTCGTCAAGTTGATTTAACCGCTCAGCAACCACTGACCCTCGATATTTTTATTGATAATTCCGTATGCGAGGTTTTTGTTAATGGTGGCGAATTTGTTTTCAGTCAACGAGTTTTCCCGCTGCCAGCAACAACTAACGAAATTACTCTAGAAGCAGCACAAGAAATAATTTATAATGGTCGTTGGTGGCAGTTAGCAAACTAAGTGAGTTACCCACCACAAAGGAGGGCTTTCAATGCGTCCGAAATTGACCGATGTTGCAACCAAAGCCGGTGTTTCCGCTACGACCGTTTCCCGAGTAATTAATAATTATGGTTATCTGAGCCAGCAGACCAAAGATAAAGTCTTCCAAGCGATGCGCGAGCTGAACTATCAGCCGAATTCGTTGGCGCGTTCTTTGCATGGCAAAAAAACTTTGTTGATTGGAGTTATTTTCCCTTCGATCTCCAATCCTTTTTTTGCTGAGCTGGTTGAACGAATCGAAAACAAATTATTTAATCAAAATTATAAAATTATTCTCTGCAACAGCGCTGATAACAAAGAAAAAGAACGTGATTATCTGCGGATGCTGATAGCTAACCAAGTTGATGGAATTATCGCTGGTACCCATAACTTAGGGATTGACGAATATAACAAAGTTGGGTTGCCGATTGTTTCATTTGACCGACGATTATCAGATAAAATTCCCATCGTCAGCAGTGATAATCTGCGCGGAACTGCTCTGGCTACCAAAGAAATTTACCAAGCTGGCGCACGCCATATTTATTTTTTAGGCAATCCGCATCAAATCGGAAATCCAACTGATCTACGTTTGCAAGGATACCAACAAACCATTGCCAAACTAAAACTAACACCGCATATTCATGCTGTTGCTTTCAGCGAATCACCAACACTGAAGTCATTATCGATCAAAAAATTACTAACGCAGCATCATGCAGACGGCATCGTTTGTACTGATGATTTAACGGCAATCTTAGTTTTGCAGGCTGCTCGCAATTTAAAAATCGCTGTCCCGCAAGAATTAAAAGTTGTCGGCTTTGATGGAACCGCCTTTATTCAAGAATATCATCCCGAATTGTCAACAATTGTTCAGCCAATTGACGACATCGCCTCACTGCTGGTTAATATTCTAATTGAACGAATCGATCATGCTGAACAACCGTTGGAACAGATGCAATATATACTGCCAGTAAAATTACTACGCAGTCAATCAACATTTTATTTAGATGAATAATCAGGAGGAACTTCTCATGCTTTTAGGCAGTATTGAGGCTGGCGGCACCAAATTTGTCTGTGCCGTCGGTGATCAGAACTATCAGGTTAAACAATCAGTGACCTTTCCAACTACTGATCCGGCAACAACTATCCAAAAATCAATTGAATTTTTTCAACAATTTTCAAATCTTAGTGCCATTGGGATCGCTTCTTTCGGACCAATCGAAATTCGCCGCAGTGCCCCTAACTATGGCTTTGTAACTTCCACTCCGAAACCCGGATGGAAAGATATTGATTTTGTTGGACCAATTCAACAAGCCTTAAATGTCCCAGTATACTGGACAACAGATGTTAATGGCTCAGCTTATGGCGAATGGGTTGCTTATCAGCAAGCTGGTCAAGCCCTTGATTCATTAGTTTATTATACTGTCGGAACAGGGATCGGCGCCGGAATTGTTAATGATGGCCACTTCATTGGTAGTCAAGGTCATCCAGAATTGGGCCATGTTTATGTTAAAAGACACCCCAATGATGCAGATTTTACAGGAATTTGTCCTTTTCATAACGACTGCTTAGAAGGCTTGGCATCTGGCCCCACTTTCAAAGCTCGTTTAGGAATTGCTGGTCAAAATGTTCCGTTATCAAATCCGACTTGGGATATTATCGCCTATTACGTTGCTCAAGCACTAATTCAAACCACATTAGCTTTTCGACCGGCTAAAATTATTATCGGTGGCGGTGTGTCCAGTGAATCTTTCTTAAAGAAAGTTCGACAACAATTTAAAGAACTTCTGAATGATTATATTGAAGTCGGCAGATTAGAAGATTACATTGTTATGCCTAAAGTTGCTAACAATGGTTCAGCTACTCTTGGTGATTTCGCCTTAGCTGCTAAAGAATTAGAAAATAATTACTAGAATTTAAATTTCCTAGGTAATCGCTGCATTTTCCTTTTAAATCCTCCTATAAACTTAAAACACTTATTTTCAGTAGTATTTGGGCATAAATACTTAATTAACTCCTTGTCTATGAATCTAAGACATGATATGGCTTTATAACTAAGCTTGTTTTATTTAAATAACAGGATATATTTAAATACACAGCATTCTGTTTAAGTTTTGAAATAATTGGTTTATTTTTATTAACACTTGCCAACTAAGATTAATAAGCAACCTATTTTTCAACAAAGCCGAATTTAAGATAGATTGGTCATTTATAAGTCAGCGACAAATTTGACTACCAGTGAAGCTACAGAATGTAATATTGGGTAATTAAATATTTTCATACTATTTGAAAAGGCCAATTTTAGGAGGAGGAGAATTATTATGAAATGGTATTCAGGTGGAAAAGAGCGGGGAGACGAAGCAATTAAAATAATTGAAGAATTGTTGGTGGAATTGAAGAGTAACGTGGATAACGAACCCTTAGAAAATATCTTGCTAAGTTATAAAAATGAAATAATGAGTAAAAGTTACTCCATTCCCTTGCTTTTTAATCGAATGAATTTAGAAATATCTAAAACAATTAGAAATCATGGAATAAAATTATCAGATGTAGAATCAAAAAAATTAAAAGAATTGATGAACTTGTCAAATATTAGATATGGATATTAAATATAGCATTGTTCAACAGTAATGCAATTAATTGATTTATCATGATTATCACGTAATTTCTGATAGTATTAATATTGGTCATTGTAAGCAAACCTTTCTATCTTCAAGTTAAAGTATGGTAACTATAACTTTAGAGGAAATTTAGGACGCCAGCAATGGCTTTTTTATTTTCAAAACCTTTCCTGTGCAATTTCTAAATTGTGTACTCTTGCAGTGCCATCTTACGTATATTCATTTTGCCAAAAACAGTAACTGGAAGACGGTTGAGTCAAGCCCTACATTAGTGGGGAACACGTTTATGTGATAATTTCAGTTATGGATAACACGGGATTCACCCCTACATTCGTAGGGAATATATGTCCAGTTACTACTGGAGTGTTTGTATATAATGCCTTTACGTCAGCATTGTTTGTAATTTCTTGATTATTATTGGAGTTGTATTAAGTTTTCCATCATTACCTGTGTAATTTTCCCTAAGTATAAATGAATAAAATTTATATCAGACGAAGAATTCATCACTCCATTGCTTGTTTTTCCCTATGTTGTTGTCTAAATTATTTTTATGATTTGAATCATCTGTCAATTTTACAACAGTATAATGACTATCTTCATGATGATAAAAATCATATAGGTACTTTCTTTACCATTATATCTAAGTCATCGACACGTTGACCATCTTTCAAATATGCACCATTTTATGTGTTAATCACCAGATTTTGCACTTTTAAATTTATCCATTAAAAAACGTGGCATATATTGTTGACTATTTATAATATTTACAGCATTTCTTATATCAAATATTACATTACTCCCAGTACATAGTTTCATTGGATAAAATGCATTCTTTATTCCTAAAATACATCCATTGTCCAGTTAACTTAACATAGTATCCATGAATATTATTTAATTGAGTCTTATGTGATATTAATCCTATATGTCAATCTAAATGTTTTTCAAACGTTAAGGTTTTATTACCATTGCCATTTTGCCATGTTAATGTAGATAATCCCAATCTATAAGTTTGCTCCATTATCTCCTCCGAAACTCCCACCAGAGTCACTTTTTCCTGTTATATGTATAAGTAGAAGCAAAAATTTTTGTATCTACTATTGAAAACAAGTTAAAAATTAATGATATTATTATTAATGCTATATAATATTTTTTTTATAATACCTTCTATATTATTATTTTAAATCTACCCCCACATAAGCATTATTACCATTTTGATCCGAAGGTACCACTGTAGCACTCCCATTGCCAACCTTACTATAATAATAATGACTTTGACCATTATTATATGTTTGCTTATTAAAGCTATATCCATTCCCTTCCATCTGCTGTTTATAAGTTTGAGCTGGTTGGCTTGATTGAGTACTTCTTTGAGGTTGACTATAGCTCCGTGCTGGTGTTGTTGATTGTGTTGGTGCACGGTATGTAGATCCAGTACTGCCACTATAATGTTGAGTGGATTGTGCTGGTGCATGATACGTTGTTCCCCCTTGATTACCAGTCGATCCTGTAGCTTGCGTACTATGATTTACACTGCCTTGATATCCTGTGCTTGAATTTCCTTGTGCAGTAGTTTGACTTGATTGAACTGTCTGACTAGTACTTGATGATGTTATTGAACTTGAACTAGCTGTTGCTACTGATGATGAGCTAACATTCTTATTTTGGTCCTTATCCTTGTCATTTTTCTTGTTTTTATCTTTATCGGCTGTTGCTGTTTTACTCAATTTCTTATTGTATGTCTTTGTCATACTTAAAATTTCACTATTCAATAATTTGTAATTTTTATTAGAATAAATCACGTGACGATATTTATTTACAAATGACATCGGGAGTGTCAAGAAGTTTGTGTAAAAAGGAATTGCTCTTTCTCCATAAAATTAAATCTTTTTAGTCGAAAAATAATTCTAATGTGTCCTTGACTTGTCCGAACTCACGATGAATTCGATTAAAATTCTTTTCGTTGCAACTAATTACTTGTACCCCAATGAAATTATCTAACAATTTTTCATTGGAAACTGTTCTTTTTATTTAGTGATTCTATAATATTTGTTGCATAAATAGTTGGCGAATTGTGGCTGGAAAAGCCAAAAAGGCTAATAATTTTTTTCAATTGAACCGATGTAACTAGTCAAAATTCTGAATTGTCTTCGCTGAGTACTTAAAAATGTTCTTTTATCTTTTTGTCCTATTTACAGTTGCGCTATTAACGGCGTAGTTTTAATGTATTTACATAATACAGCAGTATAATATACTTAAAACGGTGATAATATTAATCAATTGTAGTTAAAGAAGTATAGAGCCCATAAAGGAGAAATATCATAATGACAAATAAAAAAGTATTTGTTCAAAAAATTGGTTCTGGATTTCCAATTTTAATGTTGCACGGTTTTCCATTAGATTATCATTCCTTGCTACCTTTAGAAAATTGCTTTTCTCAACAGTCCGCATGGAAAAGAATCTATATTGATCTTCCAGGTATGGGCCAGAGTCAAGGTGGTTTTCAGATAAAATCGGCCACTGATGTTCTAAATGCACTTGTTGAATTTATTCATCAAGAATTTGGAGAGCAGCCATTTGCCATAGTTGGTTATTCCTTTGGCGGTTACTTAGCTTCCGCATTAACAGAAAAATTTGGTCATCAGATCAAATCATTATTTTTACTGGCTCCTGAAACAGTAGCAGAAAATAGTGACAGAACCCTGCCTGCCAAACATATTTATCAAATTTCAGATTTACCGCAAAGCGCAACCAAAGATGAGATCACTGCCTATAAAGTGACCGCAACAATTGAAAGTACCGAAAACTTCAATTTATTCAAAAAGTATATTTTACCAGGACTTATGAGCAACGGTAAAAATCCATTACTTAAGTATTTGAGTGAAAATCCTCAACTTCCGAAAGAACCAGATCAATACTTGAACAAATATTGCTTACCAACAACAATTGTGGTTGGCAAAAATGACAACATGGTAGGATACGAGGATTCATTTGCTTTGTACAAAACCTTAACCAACGCCGCTTACATCTCATTGCCAATGGCTGGACATACGCTTCATCTTGACCAACCTCAATTAATAAACTGCCTATTTAACACTTGGTTAACCAATTTGGAAAAGCTCATTTCTATTAACAAGAAATCAAAATTCTGAATATCAGACAATCTATTCTAGATGATTAGAAACACAAGGATGGACCCTGATTACTATTTTCGATAAAAACTACAGTTTTAGAGACTTACTTTCTTACATTTTCTATGCACAATAACAAGAAATATTATAAATTTGCCAAAACACGCATAGCAGGCAACTTTTACAGAAAATGAAGCGTTAGTCATTCTCTATCAGACATGTTCTAATGCCAATAGAAAAAGAAGCCCTGCTTGTACAGAACTTCCCATGTAAAACCGTTTAAGTGCCAACTTAATAGAAAAAAATAATCCATCTGCTCACCAAAGCTAAAACGGATTATTTTTTTGCTGATTTCTAATCAACTCAACAACCAATGTGATAAAAACGCCAAAATCGGCATAAGTTGTAAAGCGTCTTAAGAATAACATTAAGCAAGCATAATCATATTATTCAGGAGTAAGTTTAGTGCAAATATAGAAAAAAGGATTGAATTAATTGACAATATAAAATTCGAATATTTGTTTGTTATGTAGGAAAAGTTAATTTTTAATTCCATGTTACAAAAGTTCACATCGTGCAAACTTCTATTGCAAAAAGTTGCTAAATTGCTCTATTTAAACGGTAAAACTCTGAGTATGATAAACGTAATTGGTACAGAAAATACATCAGGGGTGATCAAATGGAGCTATCAAATGCAATTCATCAAAGTAAATTTAATTTGCTAAGCTTTCCAGATAAGTTGAACCACTTGAAACAGGTTGCTGAGAAAGCTAAGCAACTCTGGGGCTATCCAGCAGATGCCAAAGTTAAATTATTAAACTTTACTGAAAATGCAACTTTCAGTTTACAAGCTGCTGGTCTGCCAAAAGTAATTTTACGAGTGCACCGACTTGAATATGCAACTTTCAATAATATTCAGACAGAATTGACTTGGATTTTAAATCTAAAGCAGCAAACCAGGCTATCTTTAGCATTGCCGCGAAAATCGCAAAATGGGCACTATATTGAAGCGATTGAAACACCAAATTTAGCAGAAAAAAGATACGTAGTTTGTTTTGAATATGCGCCTGGCAGTGCACCAATCGATTCCAGTGATACAAATGAAGATCTTGAACCAATTGTCAAAATTTGTAAGAAGATTCCTAACTGTTTTACTTTTCCATTATTCAAACTAGCTGCCTCTCTGGAAATTAAAT
Organism: Liquorilactobacillus ghanensis DSM 18630; assembly: GCF_001435235.1. Lineage (GTDB taxonomy): Bacteria > Bacillota > Bacilli > Lactobacillales > Lactobacillaceae > Liquorilactobacillus > Liquorilactobacillus ghanensis. Next base: position 155,962 of record NZ_AZGB01000027.1, read on the forward strand.
TCAGTAATCATAAAAAAAGTGATTTAACTGTTGAGGATCGGCAATTATATCAAAAAATTGGAGAAATTGCGGCAACTTTGCATTTAACAGCTCAAAAATGGCAGCAACCAGCATTTTATGAACGAATGGAATGGAATTTTTCAGGGACTTTTGGTCAAAATAACAACTTTTATGGAGTTTCTTATCATACAGGTCATTGGTTGCATAGCAAGGATATTAGAACTTTAGATCGGTGTGTTGAATTAATGCAAAAGAGACTGGCAATTTATGGTAAAGATCGTAATCGTTACGGAATGATTCATAGCGATTTGCGAACAGCTAATTTATTAAAAAATGGTCAAAAGATTACAGTTTTAGATTTCGATGATTGTGGTCAAGGCTGGTTCATGTATGACTTGGCAAGTGCGGTAACTTTAATGGAACATCGACCTGACATTGAAGAAATAATTGCGGAACTACTGCGTGGTTATCAACAGGTTCGAACGATCACTAAGCAAGATAAAGATGAACTTTGGACTTTTATTATGATGCGCCGAATCGGTCTATTGCAGAGCTTGATTTATCGCATGGGGATGGTTGTTGAAGGCAGTGGGGAATCTATTGAGTTAACTCCCGATGTTTTAGAATTTTTTGCTAAAGGGACCGTCATTTTAGCTGATCGCTACCTTAAACGATATTCGCTGGTATCAGCGGGTGAGCCTACATTACATGACCAAAAAGAAGGAAATACAAAAGTTGCCGGTCTTTAAAGAAAAGGAGTTAAACGATTATGAGTAAAGAATCAGAAAAAATTTACGCTGAAGCTGCTAAGATTTGGAATCCAGATCGAGTTGCGACTTTTAAAAAGTTCGGCTTTGAAATGGTAATGGGGAAACGTCAAGGAAGTTATTTTGAAGATTTGGATGGTCATAAATATATTAATATGCATTCCAATGGTGGAGTATTTAATTTAGGACATCGGAATTTTGAAATTCGTCAAGCTTTAATTGATGGAGCAGAACTAGTTGATGCAGGCAATCATTATTTCCCTTCGCGTTATAAAAATGAGTTAAATGAAAAACTTTTAGCGGTTTCACCAGAAAGCATGAAATATGTCTTTACTTTAAATGGTGGCGGAGAAGCAATTGATGCAGCAGTCAAGTTTGCCCGACGAGCAACAAAACGGCAACGAGTGGTTAGTTTGTCATGTGCCTTCCATGGGGGAACGGGAATTGCTATGCAAGCTGGTAATCCAAAACTAGCAGAATTTTTCAACATGGCACCGAATCCTAAATTCTATACTCATATTGAATATAATAATTTAGAACAGTTGGAAACGGTCCTCAGAAAAAACGATACTGCGGCAGTTCTAATTGAAACGATTCCTGCTACAGCCGGGTTCCCTATGCCGGTTGAAAACTATCATCGAGAAGTTCAACGATTGGCACATCAATATGGTGCATTATATATTGCTGATGAAGTTCAAACTGGTATGATGCGCAGTGGTCAAATGTGGTGCTGCTGCAAGTTTGGAGCTACACCTGATATGATTGTTACCGGCAAGGGGCTTTCAGGTGGGTATTATCCAATGTCTGCAGTCATTATGAATGATAAAGCAGCCAGTTGGATGAAAATTGATGGTTTTGCACATACTTCATCTTTCAATGGGACTGAATTAGGCTGCATTGTTGCTGCAAAGGTCTTGGATATCTTAAAACGACCGACAGTTAAACAAAATATTGATCAACTAACTGAATTCTTTCAACAAAATCTGAGTAAATTGCAGCAAAAGCATCGAGAATTTTTGCTTGAAGTCCGCCAATGTGGAGTGATCATGGGTCTGAAAACTGCTCATCCTCTCGGTGGACAGGCGCTAATGGTAGCATTGATCAAAAATGGTGTTTGGGCAGTGATGGCAGATTTTGATAAGTCAGTTTTACAATTTAAGCCCAATTTATTGATGGACCAAGCAACTGCCAAAAAAGTTATCAGTCGTTTAGACAAAGCCTTAACTGAGGCTCAACAAATGATAAGTACACCAACTCTTTAAAGAAGAATCAGGGAGAAAGGGGTTTTGAAAATGAAAACCAGCAGTCGAAAAGAATTGTTACGAACAATCAAGTATTTTACTTTTACCACTTCAGCCGGGGTAGTCGAAATGAGTTCATTTACACTCTTAACTCAGTTTAGCAATTTCCCTTATTGGAGTCGGTATCTGATTGCTTTAGTTTTATCAGTGATTTGGAACTTTTCTTTGAATCGCCGCTTTACTTTTAAATCAAACAATAATATTCCGATTGCTATGCTAAAAGTCGTTTTCTATTACTCAATTTTTACTCCGATTTCAACAATTGGCGGAAACTATTTAGTAACCGTTCTGCATTGGAATGATTATCTAGTAACAATTATCAATCTCTTATGCAATGGAATCACCGAATATCTTTATCAGAGATTCTTTGTTTTTGGTGCAACGCTGGATTCGCGGGAGATTATTCGTCATAAACCAACAGATCTGGATCATTTACTTTAATGCCAATTCGTGGGTAAAGTCGTTTTTGCTCGATACTATAAGCTGTCAAGGCAGCCGAAAAACTAAATTCGCGACAAATCAAACTTTTTAAATCAAGTTGTGACAATAAAGTTGCTGTATTTTGCAGCAACTTTTTAGTATACAAAAAAGAACTCATAATAGTTAGGTTCATAGCAAAAAACTTAATTGAATTGATAGCAATTTGCTGTTGTTGATCAAAATAGACAGTTGTTAAAAATAGCCCTCCTCGAGCAGTAGAGTTGATCATAGTTGAAATTAATTCTGGATATTTAGAAGTAGTTAAAACTGTTTTATTAAAGCCAATAAAGTCTGATAACTTTAAAAGCTCAGTTTCAAAATTGGTGTCGAGCGGATCAATAATTTGATCAGCACCAAATTTTTGCGCTAACATTTTGTTTTTGGCTTTATTTTCAACGATCACGACAAAGGCTTGTGTGTAAAGCTTGATCAGTTGCAATAAAACCAAACCGTTAAAATCACCGCCCAAAATACAGATTCGATCAGCGTCATTAACGTGTAATTTATTATATGCCATTTTGACAACAGCGACTGGTTCCAGCAGGCAGCCAGCTGCAAAGGAAATATTAGTTGGTAAATGAACTAACTGATCATCTTTCCAGACGATATAAGGGCAGAGAGTCCCGCTTTTGACACGCAGTTGCAAGCAATTTTGCTCTTGATGCTGCTTGCAAGCTTGACATTTCCCGCAAAATTGCACAACAGTTCCTGAAACTGCCTGTCCAATCTGCCAACCATGATTTTGCGCCAAACTGCCAACGCCTGTAATTACCCCTGCCATTTCATAACCAGCAACTCCTTCTTTACTGTAAAAATCCCATTGTCGTTTCAAACGGAGATCCTGGATACCGATTGTACTATAAATAACTTTAATTTTAACCTCATCGCTTGATTGTACAAAAGGTTCTGGTTGTTCAGAGAACTCAATCAATCCACTGCGATGGTTCCAAATAGTCTTCATAATACCCAATTTTCCCTTCTTTTCGCATTTTTTCTTGGTAAACCTTAGGGGTTGTGTGATAGTGAGCCTTAAAAACACGATTAAAATAATTGATACTTTTAAATCCAGCTGCCGATCCGGCTTGCGTGATCGTTGCAGTGCTAAAGCATAAATAAATTTTGGCAAATTCAAGTCGCAGCCAAGTATATGTTTCAGCAATTGTCAGATGAAATTGTTCTTTGTAAATGCGGTTCAAGTATGTTTTGTTAATTGCCAGTTGCACAGCTGTTTCCTTGAGCGACCAGCCTTGAGAAAAATGTTGCCAAATTACCTGAAGACAATCATTTAAAGTTGTTTTAATGATTGGTGAATTGTATTTAATCTTTTCCCAAAACGGTTTCTTAAGCAAGCCCTGCAGCTCATCTTCTAAAGTTGGAGAAGCCCAAGCAACTGGTCTGATTCTTTGATTTTTAGTCAAATAAACGAAAAAAGCAATTTGCAGTCGAAGATAAGCTAAAGCTATAAAACTGCGATGTGGTTTGATTTGGTGAAGATAAATATTCTGTAATAACTGTTGAGCACTTTGTAGATTGCCAGTAAATAATGCTTGGCTGAAAGTGAGACATTGCTCAATTAGAGTTAAATTTAGACTATTGATTTGAGGCCTAAATGGCATTTCTAAGACTTCACCCTTCAGAAAAAAGCTTAAATTCTGCAGTCGCTTGAAAATGATTAACTGCTGTTTCACTTCAGCCGAAATAATATTTTTACGGTAGATACAACTGCAGTTTGTACCCCAAAGAATGGTTAGCTCCTCTTTAAGCTGAGTAAAATTTAATTGCAAATTAAGTTGCGCACGGTTAATTAGCAATAAAAGCTCGTCAGGATGATTTGGCTTGATGAGGGTTAAGAATTTTAATTGTAAAGATTTTTGCAGTTGCTTAATTGTTATTGATTTAACTGAATGAGAATAAGTTTTAACCCATAAGAGATAATAAGTACCATATGGTAACTCAGTTGCTGATTTAAGAATCGTCAAAGGAAGTTTGCTTGTTGTTGCTGGTCGGTGTTGATTTAATTGCTCAATTAAGTTATTGAGGCTATTTTTAAGATTTACTTGATTTAGTTGTTTAAATTGTAGACTAATCAGCGGATGCTGATAATTCGCCGAAGTTAGGTCCCTGCCCAAAAATAAAACACCATAGTTCCAAGAGAATCCGGTTAGCTCGTTCAGTATTTCTTGATATGGTAGTAAAATATTGGCATCAATAATTACTAGTTCAACCTGATTTGTTGAAAAAGCTGTTAATGCATCTGTGCTGAAAGGAACCAGATGAATAGCCAAATTAGATGTATTCGCTAACCACTGCCATATTTGTCGCAGTAAAATCCGATTCTCAGAAATAACTAAAACCTGATACATAGATTGAATCACCTAGTTTTGGAAAGCTTTTTGCTAGTTTACCACATAAATAACTGGTGATAGATTAAAAAAAGTAAACTCAGCTGGCAGTTCATAACGGTTAGACTGAACTTTCTAAAGTGAAATTGTTAATCAAAAGTTAAATCTCAAATTAAAAACGATTTAAAGTTGTTTTACTTACGAAATTAAAGAAACAATCCTAAATAGAATTTAATCGTTAATCAACTTTTTTAGTAGGATTTATGTTACAAACATCGTTATTTTCTAATTTAATCTTTATAAAAATTAGAGTAAGGATTTTAAACTATTGTGAGTAAGTGTTTTTTGCCAGTAACTTTGATTACCGCAATTTCGCCAATTATTTTTACTTTAGCTCTTAGCTTTTATATGGCTAGCGGAAACAGTTTGGCAAAGGTGCCATCGTCAGATAAAAAACCGGAAATTTGTAGTGCTGGTAGAAAGTAAAACAAATAAGGTATAATAAAGCAGTTGCCTACCCAAACTGCAACAGTTGGGAGGTGTCAGTAGTGATTACAAACTTCTTTGCCCCACTTGTGGTCGGTTTAATAGTCGCTTGGTTTACTGATTGGCTAGATCGGAAACACCGCAAGTAAAATAAAATAGGCAACATCTAGCTCACCAAAAAAGCCCCTAACGATTCGCGGTCGTTAGGGGCTTTGGTGTCAATAGTGTTACTAACTTCTTTGCAAAGTAATTATAACATGAAACAAAAAAGAAGTGCAAACAAACGATAAAGCTTGTTTGATTAAAAAAATGTGTATATGAGATTTGATTTTTTAATTGGGTTTATCTACTTAGAAAACGCAGAGTTTAATTTATTAAAATCAACAGTTCCTAGTCCCGTCGCTTGATTATATACCGTGTTGCCTTGGCTGGTATAATACAAATTGTTGTTATCAGTAGTTGAGTTCAATGCCGTAAATGGTGAATTTGAACTTTGAGCAAAATGATAGATCTGCGGATTCCAAAAGCCAATTCGATCATGGCGTCCACTATTCAAAACTGCTGAAACACCATTTAATTGGGGTGCTACAAAACTTGTGCCGCCATATTGATTTACCCAAGTCGCACTTTGATTTTGAGCTGTACTGTCTTATTAAGAATAAGACCAAAACACTACTCTTTATTTTAAATTGTATGCTAATATTGTAATTAAAATTATTCACTAATGATTTCGTTCAGTATTATCTTCCCATGAAAACACATTTTCAATATTCGTTTCAAAAACATTTGCAATTTGAAAAGCTAGTCTAAGTGAGAGATTATACTTGTTTCGTTCGATTGAAGATATGGTTTGCCGCGTTACATCTAGTCTTTTTGCAAGGTCCTCTTGAGTCCAACGTCTTTCAGCACGAAGAACTATTATTCTGTTTTGAATCAAAATTATCATTCCTTATCATCGTAAACCGATTATTGTGTTTGATTAGAATAAGAATACTTAAATAATTCAGCATACGTATCAAAACCATATAATTTTTCTTGAGTCCAAATACTTTGCTCGTATTTTGTTAAGTTGTTTTCTCTACTCTTTTTTTAAAAATATTCATACTTGTCTTCCTGTAATTTACTAATTCCAAAATCACCATATCTTAAAGCACTATTAATTTCCATAATACTTGAAGTTATAGCTCTTTTAAAACTACTTTCAGTAAATTTAGAAGCGTTTAATGTTAAGTTTCCTATATTTGCAGTGGATTTGAGTCAAGATTTTAGACACGATTATGTAGGATTTCTAACTGACTAATTTTTCCTTTTCATCTGGAGTTAAATAACCATCAGCACTGATGATCCGCCGAGAATTATAGAATCCCTCAATGTAACTAAACTGTGCCAAATTGGCTTCGTGGTAGTCTTTGTAAGTCCGTTGGTAAACCTCCTCTTTCTTGAAACTGGCATGAAATGATTCCACCACAGAATTGTCATATGGATAGCCACGTTTACTGTAAGAGTGCCGGATAGCGTGTTGCTTCAATGCTGTTTCAAGGGCATCACTTCGGTACTGGCTGCCCAAGTCAGTGTGCAGAATCAAACCGGCCTTGATGGAT
>NZ_AZGB01000027.1:163075-172359 GCF_001435235.1 Liquorilactobacillus ghanensis DSM 18630
AGTCATTTGGTCAATATAGTTGTTGTGGGCATAACGCCACTTCTTGACGATAATTGACCGGAGGCCTAGGTGTCGCATCAGCTTTTGAACCAGTTTCAAGCTGGCGTGATAGCCCTCACGCAAAAGTTCCTCGTGAACTTTGGGAGCGCCATAAACCCGCCGATGATCAAAGTAGATGCGTCGGATTTGCTGGCACAAAACTTGGCGGCGCTTAAACTGTTTGGGCTTAGTCTGGTGCTGGTACTGATAGTAAGTTGATCGGCATAAGTGCAACGTCTGGCAAACTTCTTTAACGCTATGTGCTGATGCCGTTACTTTAATCGCTGACTGCCAATCTTTGATGCTTACTTTTTTGCGAATATGGTTAAGGCTTTTTTTAGGATATCGTTCTCACTTTCCAGCTTGGCAATTCTTGCCTGCATTTCTAACAATTCGGCCTTGGAGGCTCCGGTATCATCATCTTTCTTGTACAAATCATTCCATTTATAAATGGTGGCACTGGCAATCCCATATTCGCTGGTAAGATCAGTGACTGATGTCCCGCTTTCATACAGCTGAACGATCATCTTCTTGAATTCGACAGAATATTTCTTCCTTTTGCTCATAAGACACGATCCTCTCTAGTAGAAATTCTACCAAATTGTGTCTACACTTTCATCCTAAGTCCACAGCACCTAATTGTTGAATAATATACTGCATATATTGTGATGTCTCAATTTTCTCATTAGAACTAGATAATGTTATTATACTGCCAATCTTCCCACGTAATTCAAGAGTATATGTCCATTGGGCAATTCTTCCCAAAAAGTTTTTCATAAGGCCCGATTCTTGTCTTAAATAAACCGGTGTAGCTAATAAAATAATATTACTTGATTTTATTTCATTTTTCAAAAACTCCATATCATCTATTATTGCGTCTTCTCCAGTAAAAAAACACTAGCGTCTTTGACAAATTTTATATTGTTTTTATCAAGTTCTAAATTGGAGGTTATACTAACATTTATTTTCAAAATAGACTCCAACTACTGCAAGTATATTTGGACAATTTTATTTAAACTTGAACTTGAATTTAAAGATCCCGAAAAAACAAAGACTTTATACTTTTTCATATAGTACATCTCGCCGTATCAATTAGACTTTCTCGTTTCCCCAAACCAAAGCTACAATAAATATAATATTTGTAATAATTGAGACCATCATTAATAGATAAAGAATAGTTCTTGTTTGTAATTGAAAGTATAAATTTATCGCAATTACTGAAATCAATAAAATGGACTGTGTTGAAAAGCCCAGATATCCCGAAATACGCTGTACATAGATACCACGTTCATCTCGCAATCTTTTTTTTATTAAAAGTGTTATAACTTCTATAATGATTGTTAATATAAAAAAAGTAACCATTAATACCCTCCTCATATGACTATGTTATAAAGTTCGAAATATTCTCCTTCTTTATCAATTAATTGTAAGTGTGTCCCAGATTCAACAACCTTTCCGTTCTTTAGCATTATTATTTGATCAGCATTTATTATAATCAACAACTGATGAGCTATTATGATTTTGTCTAATTCAAATGTTGAATAGCTTTATTTAGGTTATATTCTACAGCATTATCTAATATTTGAGGATTTCTGTATAAAGCTCTTGCTAAAGCTATTCGCTATGCTTAACGCCAGACAAATTATCACCAAAACCAGAAATTTGAGTACTGTACTTTAATGGCATTTGTTCAATTTCTGTTTTTAATTGAACTTCTAGAGAGATTTCTTTCAAAATATAATCTGATTGATCAAGATATTTAAAATACACTTTAACCCACCTTATTAATAACGGTAATATTTTTCTTCCGTTTAATTCTTGAACTGGTTCATCTAGAAACACCATTGATTTTTCTAAGCATATTTCTAACTATTTCAAAATTATTAAGGTTTTGAAATAGTTGATATAAAAGAAGAAAAAGGAAATCCACTCAATGTATAAAGAAATATACCTATGATTATGATTTCTTCCTTAAAAAGTGGAATAGATACAATAACTAAAAAAACAGTAAAAAGAGTTGAAAGATTGCGGGAATACATAATTTATCTTACTAAGATAATTTTACTTTGGAAAACTACTTAACTCAATATTCAATTTATCTAATAAGTTGTTAAATGTACTTTTTCTAACACTATAGCTTTAATTGTTAACATCAAGGTTATAAATTCTACTTTTGCATTATTAAAAAATCTTTCATTATAAAATGAATACAACTTATTTCTTGTTTTGTAAATACCTAAATGCACTTATTACAGATAAAAATATTCTATTACATTGCTTTTTGCATCTATCAAATGCAAAAAGCAATTGACAGGAGCTTTATAATTTTATATATTGAGAATGTAATTTAAGAAAAAGGAGATGGTATTGTGTTAGAAATATTAGGTTGGATAATTGCCTTAATTGGTATTATGATTAAATTCATTTTTAAGTTAAAAACTGATAGGAGATCAAATGTTATATTTATTGCTCACGGACTCTTCATTATGGGCTTAGCCTTAGTTGTAATAACCTTCTTTATACATTAAAAATAAGGAGAATCGTTTATGCTATTAATTAACCACCTCACAAAGAAGTTTGGGACTTTTTATGCACTAGATGATATCAATTTTATCGTCAAGGATAGTAGCATTTTAGGGCTAATTGGTAAAAATGGTGCTGGAAAGTCTACTCTTTTTCACTGTATTTTAAATCTCTTAAGTTATAAAGGAAATGTCTATTGGAATGGGGAGCAGTTAGATGAAAAAAATAAAAATGAGATAGGGTATTTACCAGAAGAAAGAGGATTGTTGCCTAATCGGACAGTATTAGAACAAATAATCTACTTTGGGAGACTGCGCGGTCTCAAAACTAATGAATTGAAAATCGAAATTCCTAAGTGGCTTGATCAGTTCAATATATTAGAGAAAGAATCCGATCAAATTCAAACTTTATCAAAAGGGAATCAACAAAAAGTTCAATTGATTAGTACACTTATTCATAAACCCAAATTAATTATTTTAGATGAACCGTTTAGTGGGCTTGATCCAATTAATGCAAATTTATTAAAAAAAAGTATATTACAAGCTAAAGAAAAAGGCGCATCTATTATTTTCTCTGATCACAATATGGAAAACGTAGCTGAAATTTGTGACTATGTAGCTCTTTTTAAAAGCGGGCATCTTAAACTGTACAATACCGTTTCAAAAATTAGAGATAGCTATGGATGTAATCAGATAACTGTAAGTACAGAATTGAGCATAATGGAGTTGAAAAACATACCACATATATTAAAAATCGAAAAATTATCATTTCAAAAATACAAACTGACAATTGAAAATGAAATATATGGTCCGATGATTTTTAAATACATTACAAACGGTAAATATATAAAAACTTTTGATCAAGAACCACCTACTCTCAGCGAAATTTTTACGAAAGAAGCTTGAAAATGAAAAAAATGCTAATTATTTGTGTTGATACTTTTAGTCATCAAGTAAAATCTTGGAATTTTATTTCATTAAGTATATTCCCATTTGTAATTATATTAACTATGTTAGGCTTTAACCTTATTAACAAGACCTCTACAACTAATAATAATTCTATAGGAATCATTAATGAAACAAGTAGTAATTTTTATACTACTAGCTCTTCCTTAAGTATTCATAATTATAAAAATCAAAACTTTGCAAAAAAAGAATTAGAAGGCAAGAAAATTATAGGATACTTAGCAGTCTCACAGAAAAATGACAGGTTATTAGTAACTTATACAGGGAATAATAGTTTGTCCACAACGACTAGATTTAGAATAAGTAATTTAATTAATAATCTTCAAGAAAAAATAAATTTTAAAACTTCAAAATTGTCTAATGATCAAAAAAAAATTTTACAATACAAACCAATTGTTATTTGGAATTTTGAAAAAAGTAGATTCAATAAATCTTTTTCTAAAGAACTATCGTTTACAATTCTAGTTCTATTTATGTTCCTTATTTTAGTGTCATATTCAACTACTACTACTCAAGAGATTGCTGCGGAAAAAGGCACTAAAACTGCTGAGATTATTTTCACTAGTATTGAACCAAAAAAATATTTTTTGGGGAAAATACTAGGCATGTTAGGAACTGTTTGTTTGCAAATAGCTGTTTATATTTCAGGCGGTACAATCATATATCAACTTTTATTTTCTAACTATTATGTCTATAAAATTATAGGCAAATATCAAGGAATAATAAATAGCATAATACGAAATTTTTATTCTATTAATTTAGTTTTTATTGTCCTTGGTATAGTCCTATTTATTATATTAGCAGCAACATGTGGAATTTTAGTTAAAAAAGTAGAAGATGCTAGTAAGGCGGTACAACCGGTTCTTCATCTAGTTATGCTTTCATTTATTTTGGCCATAGTCATTGGAAAAAATCCCTCAACCCCTATTTCAATTTTTCTCTCTTATTTTCCTGTAACATCTCCGTTTTTTATGCCTATCAGGAATATAGTTACACATATAAGTATCATGAATGTACTTTTATCCGCATTACTATTATTAATAACTGAGATTGTTTTATTGCATCTCGTTGGAAAAAATTACAGTAGATTCGCTCTTGCAAAGACAAGTAATTTTTTTGAGCTGATTGGTAAATCAAAGTAGAGGAATGGTTTTGTTACAAAATTTTTCGATAAATCAATTTTTAGGTAAACTAAAAGAAGAAGATAGCGTGAAGAACGAAATGGAACCACATTCGAGAGAAAGCGTTTTCGAAAAATGCAGGTTACATAATAATACTATTTGCTTAATCTTGAAATTACATACATAATTACGTTAGGTAGATGATTATTATTGTTAAAACTCGAAAACAAGTCAATTCAATCATGGTTGTTGAATTTCCAATAACTCATACTACGCATATAAACCAAACCTTTTCAGTTTGAATTTTCAGGTCATAAGATTAATGGTCATGTTATTCTGACAAGATTTTTGGGTTATGCTTATCTAGCAATAACCGGAAAAATTTTGGATCATGTTAGCACAAAAGAACTTCTCCAAGCAAAAAAGATGATAAAGATATATGGGATTGCCAGTGCCACCATTTATAAATGGAATGATTTGTACAAGAAAGATGATGATACCGGAGCCTCCAAGGCCGAATTGTTAGAAATGCAGACAAGAATTGCCAAGTTGGAAAGTGAGAACGATATCCTAAAAAAAAGCCTTAACCATATTCGCAAAAAAGTAAGCATCAAAGATTGGCAGTTAGCTATTAAAGTAATGGCACCAGCGCATAGCGTTAAAGAAGTCTGCCAGACATTGCACTTATGCCGATCAACCTACTACCAGCACCAGTTGACCAAAAGCCAATGACAATTAGAGACTATCATGCGGTGTTCAAAAGACAAGTATATTTAGTAAAAGATTTGTAACTTATAAACATATAATACGAGGAGGGTAATTATGAACCGTAAATATGGAAATCCAAATAGTTTAATTCAATCTGATCTTACCAGTGATAATTTCAAAATCAATGTCAATTCTCAAGAATTACCATCATTTTCTAAGGTGGCAAATCACTTACTTTCTTCACGAACAGCCTCCAAACAGTTTTTGCGGGATCCAACCAAATACATGATTAGCAACGGTTGTTCCAAAATTGATTCGTTAAACATCACTGACAATAATTTTGATGTTTTGCGTGTTATAAGTGATGAAGACTTAAATGATGCAGTTCAGAAACGTGATGCTCAATTTTTTGTCGAAACCATGATTCGACTGGAAAAATTACCGAAATACTTTATTCAACGCACACAGATGGAGCCACGGGCAGCTTGGGTACCGGTGATAGTTACACCGGCTGTTGCATACACTAGTTTTGGCGCAGTTGCATGGGTTGTTGCCGCAGTTGCAGCACTTGTTAAGGTCGGTGTAAAAGGTGCATTTACTCCCGTGTATAAGTCGACAGTTTTACAACCAGATATTGCTTGGGTCTTAAGCATGGCGGTACTGATGGCAGATAGTCGCTTTGCTCATCAGGTAGATGATGTGTTGTGGGCACGTTTCTTGAAGGAAATCAAATCTATTAGCCAGGAAAGCGACAGCCATCAAATTACAAAGGACGCACTGTTATGAAATCACTTTGGGGATTGTTCAATGTATTATTCGGAATAGCATTTGTTGTTTTAGCGATTCAATTTTTCTCAGGAAAGTGGTTGAAATTGCTTGCTGGAAGTGCCAACGCAACTTCTCGTCAATTAATTTCTGCCGGACGGGTAATTTCACCAGCATTGTTCATCTTAGGGATAAGCGTCTTTCTCCTAGGGTTCCCTGAGAACAAACTTTTTGTAAAAATTGGAAATATTGGCTTTGTAATTGCAATTGGATATATTATAGTAATGGTACTCATCACAATGTTCCAATCCTCAAGGTAAGATTCTTATAAATTGGAAAAGCGTCTATTATGAGTGGAAACCACTGAAAATCTATCCGTTTAAAAAAATTTCTACGCATAACCCAGAGGTAGGAACATGGGTTCTAGTTAATATGTAGTAGCTTAAAGTTATCACACCTTTAGGGCCTGATTAAAATCACTTTTCGAAAATATTATAGAACCTTTTAGGAGGACCATACATAATGTCAAAAATAATAGTTATCAGTGGCTTAACTGCTGGAGGCAAAACAACTCTTGTAAATTCGCTTGCGCGAGAATTAAAAAATAGTAAAATCATTGCTTTTGATAATTATGATATTGATCAATTACCTTCAGCGCCACCACTCAACAAACCGTTATCTCAAACAATTAATCAGTATGATATTCAAAATATTATTTCGGCAGTAAATTCAGCAAAATATAAATATGACTACATTCTTGTTGATTATCCCTTTGGTAATCGCCATGAATCATTTAATCAATTGATTGATTTAACAGTATACATTAAGACACCTCTTGATATTTTGTTAGCACGCCAAATCCTTCGAGATTTTTCAAATAAAACTGTAAATGCTATTGATGATTATTTAAATATATATTTAAAAACTATACGGAGAATCTTTATTGAAAATGAAAAATTCATAGTAGAAACTGCCGATCTTGTTTTAGCTGGTGAAGCACCATTGTCTACAAAAATAGAAAAAATTATCGCTACAATCAAATCACTTTAAGATCAATATCTGAATTTTTACATTTCATCGCATATAGTAAAATTGCAAGAAAAGGACGCTTGTTTCAAACAATCCAAACAATCAATTATTAGTATAACTTTGGTTTACTCTAAAGGGCTTTAAACTTAATGCGGTACTATTTTTCTTTAAAATAAAATAATGATTCAAATGGTTTGTCCAAAGCCATGCATAAAAGTAGTGCCAATTTTGCTGATGGGACAAATTCACCAGTTTCGATGTTGCTAATTGTTTGTCGTGATACCCCAACTAACTTTGCCAATTGGGATTGATTTAGATTTTTTTCTGCTCGCGCAATTTTTAAACGGTTTTTTAAAATTATGTTTTTCAAGACAGTCTCTACTTCCCAATTGCGATAATCCATGCAGTATAAACAACTGCTACAACTAGCAAGATTGACATTAAAATAGATATTATGGAACGTTTATTGATGGCTTGCGATATTTCAATACCTAAACCACCAAGTAAAGCCAAAAAAAGCACGTCATTTAGAGATTCATGACGTAATAATCGAATAATTAGAATGAAGAGTAAACCAAGCGAATAAAAGCCAAACATAATACTTTGATTTGTCAGAATAGTATTCCGCTTCCCCTCATCGTCGTTCGCTTGTTGAGCTGCTTTCAATATTTCATTCTTGTTCATTATAAATACCCTCCATTTTTGTCAAATAAACTAGTCATTTTGACAAGTATACATGACATAAATGTTTGTTGTCAATATTGTACTTGTACCAAGAAAACATTTTAACTGTTATAAGTACAGCCTTTAATTTTTTGAAATATTAATAAATAATCTATTTTATCGAAAATGGTTATAATACGAGTTATTTATTTCTTTGTGCAAAATAAATCAGAAAAATTGCACCTCCGATTCCGCTGATCAATCCACCAATTAAATAGTAATCTGTTAATGAAGCCACTAGAATTCCAACAACAAATAACGCCCCACTTAAAAACAAACTTTTTGTGCTTATTGATAATTTTTTAGTAGTTCTAATATCAATTTTTCTTTGAAACGTACTCAACTGAAATCGAGCAACAGCATTTAGTACTCCAAGAATAATTAAGATCAAAAAGCCAGCATGATTAAGATGAATGATATTTAGGATTGTTAATGTCAAAAGTACTAGAACAAGTACATCAATGATTAACAAAATACGCAAAATAGGTTTAATTGATCGTTCAACTTCTTTTCTTTCCAAATATTCTTTCATACCAGTGTCCTCCTTTAATAGTAAATCCAATGAAACATGATAATAATCACTTAATTTAATCAGATTGGAAATATCAGGATAAGTTTTTTCATTTTCCCAACTAGAAATTGTTTGTCTAGTAATAAAGAAATCATTAGCAACTTGTTCTTGAGTTAAATTCATTTCCATTCTCGCGTTTTTAAGCCGATCGCCAAATTTCATAAATACCCTCCTAACTTCAAAATAATTATGCTGATGAAACGACAAAAGAGCAAGCAATGATTCATTGCTTACCCTTTTTAGGCGTTATTTGATAGGCACCTAATAACCGACCATCTATAAAAGAGCATATTTCAGCGGTAAAATTACCTCATCAATAAAAAATGATGAGGTGCTTTTATGACAAATAAACCTGATGTTGTTCAGATCAAAATGGATAAATCTTTTAATCCACAGGCCTCGGCTCCTACCAAAGCTTTTCAAGTTAGAGTTGATGATAATAAAACTGTTATCGTGTATAACCCGTATTCAGGGATACATTTTAGATTCTTTAATCAAGGCAGTTTTCAAATGATATTACTTGATATGCGAAAAATTAAGGGCATTTATCTTATCTGTGGCAAAACTGATCTTCGACGAGGAATTGATGAACTGGCAAATATAGTTTTGGATCAATTCAAGCTTGATCCATATTCTAAATCTTTATATCTGTTTTGTGGTACAAGAAAAGATCGATTCAAAGCTTTATATTGGGACGGAGATGGTTTTTGGCTGTTTTATAAACGAATTGAAAATGGTCGTTTACAATGGCCCACAAATACAAATGAAGTAAAGAAGCTTCATGCCAAACAATTAGAACGTCTACTTTCTGGTTGGGCTGTCGAATCATCGATTCGACAA
>NZ_AZGB01000028.1 GCF_001435235.1 Liquorilactobacillus ghanensis DSM 18630
ATTTCAAATGAGATCAATTGGTCATTTTTTTGAACGGTCGATTATTAGGTGCTTACGGAAGTTCTTTAACTCGGATGAATAATCAGCTAAGGTAGTCTAAACACTATTAATTGGGAAACAATATTTAGGATTGGGATGAATCTTATTTTTAGTAAATTAGGTATAGGAATGTTAATAGAAGATGTTTTTGCTAGTAATTAATAACATAGATTCAAAAAAAGTTCTGTAAATACTTGCTATTTTTTTTGTACATGGTATACTATAAAAGTTGACTGTTACCGATGAGGTACAGACATTAAGTAGACCTTTGAAAACTGAACAAAGTTTCGATAAGCAAATGTGCAGGGCCTT
>NZ_AZGB01000029.1:0-15504 GCF_001435235.1 Liquorilactobacillus ghanensis DSM 18630
AACGCCGATAGTAGTTGGGGGATCGCCCCCTGTGAGGGTAGGAAGCTGCCGTGCTTTTAATTATTCCGGCATAGCTCAGTTGGTAGAGCATCTGACTGTTAATCAGGTTGTCGACGGTTCGAGCCCGCCTGCCGGAGTTATTGTTGCTGGAGAGTTGTCCGAGTTGGCCGAAGGAGCATGATTGGAAATCATGTAAACGGGTATTGACCTGTTTCAAGGGTTCGAATCCCTTACTCTCCGTAGCAGAATGACCCGTTGGTCAAGTGGTTAAGACACCGCCCTTTCACGGCGGTAACATGGGTTCAAATCCCGTACGGGTCATTTTGGAGGATTAGCTCAGTTGGGAGAGCGTCTGCCTTACAAGCAGAGGGTCACAGGTTCGAGCCCTGTATCCTCCATGGACTGATTATAGTTGTTGTAGGTAAATATATATTATGTTTGCTTGACAATCACAAGTTTTCAGTTTAAATTCTAGTAGTGTTATTATAGTTTTAATGGCTCGGTAGCTCAGTCGGTAGAGCAATGGATTGAAGCTCCATGTGTCGGCAGTTCGATTCTGTCCCGCGCCATTTATGGAAGGGTAGCGAAGTCTGGCTAAACGCGGCGGACTGTAAATCCGCTCCTTCGGGTTCGGTGGTTCGAATCCACTCCCTTCCATTTTAGGGGTATAGTTTAAAGGTAGAACTACGGTCTCCAAAACCGTCAGTGTGGGTTCAATTCCTACTACCCCTGCCATTATGGCGATAGTGGCGAAGTGGTTAACGCACCGGATTGTGGCTCCGGCACGCGTGGGTTCGATTCCCACCTATCGCCTATTGTTATTGGGTTATAGCCAAGTGGTAAGGCAAGGGACTTTGACTCCCTCATGCGCTGGTTCGAATCCAGCTAACCCAGTTAATGAAGTTTATTTTAGCTGGCGGTATAGCCAAGTGGTAAGGCAGAGGTCTGCAAAACCTTCATCACCGGTTCAAATCCGGTTACCGCCTTTAAAAAATAGTACTCTATCTATTTTTATGCTATAATATAAACATCATGCCGGTGTGGCGGAATTGGCAGACGCGCTGGACTCAAAATCCAGTGTCCGTTGAGGACGTATCGGTTCGACCCCGATCACCGGTATTATATAGATATATTAGGGATTATAAACGTTGATATAACAACGTTTATTTTTTTGCAATCAATTAAAAGCTATTAAAAAAAACGACTTTGTTGTCTTGCTGTTGTCCTAAGTTGACCATTCGATAATTTTGTTATTCTTAGGGGTCTATACTTTCAGAGATTGTTGGAACATAAAGCCAATCTTGAAATAAAAGACCCAAATATCAAATTCTTTAAAGTTGAAGATCTTAGAATCGCTAAAAATGGTGTTGTTTATCATTTTAAGGTTGTCCATGCTCGTCTCAGTTATCTTCTTTTCCGTTGTCCTAACTGTGGGTTTCAATCATTGATAAAAAACGGACACCTGGTGCTGGATAAACCAAGTTATTATATTTTTCATTAATTAACTTTAATCTGATTTTTCTGTCTTCTCGAAAAATCTTTTTACAAGTAACACCAAAACCATTTATAGAAACAATCACAATTTGTCCATCTTAATCAGGTACTGACTGATTATGGACGAAAGCTTGTGATTCTTTTTTTAGAAGGGTTGTATTGAGTCTAAGTGACAGTAGTAATTTCATCAGCCCCCCGCGTGCTAACAACTATTTTTCTTCATAATCACCGTTGATTGTATTACCTGCAGCTGTACGTCAATTGACTCCAAATATTAAAACTCCTATATTGACTTGGAAAATGTTTGCTAATTTATCAAGATCTTCTACTATTGAAATTCTAGTGCCAGAAATTCATCTTGAAATAGCAGAGAAGGGTGTTTTATCCATTTTCCCCAAATTTCTTTTTATTCTGAGTGACTTTGTTGTTACACGTAATTCTTCTATCCTTAATGTTGCTGTATTTAAAAACTTGAACATGGTACAATTTTTATAAGCATATATATTTTTTATAATTAACACTATTCTAAAAGTAAGGGGAAAATGTATGAATATAAAATCATTTTCTAGATGCTTTAAAGATACATTAAAAGCGGTAGCTGTAGTTCTAGTAATTAGATTTATAACAAAAATGTTATTTGAAAGAACAAAGAGAATTGATTTTTTTAACTTGTATAATGAGTTCATAAAAAGTGATAGTAAAATACTAATAGTATTATATTCTGTCGTGGTTTTAATATTTATTTGGTTAGTAAGTTCGTTAATTTTAGGGACAATATACTATATTTACTTAAAAATAAAAAGCAATTTGAATATTGAAGATCATCCGAGTTAATTATCTTGCTTTAGCTGGGTTTTATTTTGCAATCAAAGAACTATCCCTTAGCGCTTTGATTTTGCAGCTGATTTCTTCTAATCGACTACTAGTGAGCAATGATTTACACATATGATGTGTTTTTTTCTTAAGCCGGTAAGCGTGAGAGAGAACATAATTCGAACATGACATTTTTTTGATTGAGTTTAATTACTTAAACCATAATATAAGATGTCATGTTTTTTTGTATATAAAGGAGTTAATATTGATTTTGTATTTCGACAATCTTCAAAAATATTTTTAATGTTATTGAATAATTATAGTATCAATTCTAACAAGCGTTTTTGATTAAGCTATTGCCAAAAAAATTGTCCTACAATGTTTTATAAAGTTAGCTTAAGTCAGAGTTTATATTTAAGTATAATGACTCATTTGGTTTCTTATCGCAACATGAAAGGGCATTAATAATTGATTTCGTAAATAAAATTTATAAAACCAGAAATCCATAGACACTAGTAAATAATTGATGTTATAATTTGTGACATTGAAAGCAAGGGGGATTTTTATGAGTGCAGCTAATACAACTTTTTTAATTGTTTCAAGTGTCTTGGTATTCTTTATGACTCCTGGGTTAGCTTTTTTTTACGGAGGATTAGTTTCACGAAAAAACGTTGTTAACACAATGCTGTCAGTTTTTTTTATCTGTGGAATTGCAGTGTTGCTTTACGTAGCAGTGGGTTATGAACTCTCTTTTAATGGTGATATAGGTGGAATTATTGGAAAAGTTCATCATTTCTTTTTGAGCGGTGTTGACTTAACAAAGATTGTTAACAAAGACTTAGGGATTAACACTGGAGCTTATCTGATTTTTGAGATGATGTTTGCAATTATTACACCAGCTTTGTTTGTCGGTGCGATTGTTGGACGCATGAGATTCAATTTTTTATTAGCTTTTATTGTATTATGGTCAATTTTTATTTATTATCCAATGGTTCATATTGTTTGGAGTACGACAGGTTTCTTAGCTAAATTTGGTGTTTTGGATTTTGCTGGTGGGACAGTTGTTCATATTAATGCAGGTGTTACAGCATTAGTTTTATCAATTTTCTTAGGACGTCGTTTAGGATTTGGTAAGAAAAAACCTCAACCATATAACTTACCATGGGTATTACTTGGAACAACGATTTTATGGATTGGTTGGTATGGTTTCAATGCTGGTTCAGCATTGGGAATGAACGATATTGCAGTTCAGGCTTTCTTGACAACTACTGTTGCCACTGGTGCTTCATTAGTAACTTGGATGATTCTTGATATGATCGTTGTTGGCAAACCAACTTTGCAAGGGACTTGTACCGGAACACTGTGCGGCTTGGTCGGTATTACACCAGCCTGCGGGTTTGTTACAGCTGGTGGGGCTTTCTGGATCGGAGCAATCAGTACGGTTGTCAGTTATTGGTTTATTACCAAAATTAAGCCGATTTTGAAATATGATGATCCGCTTGATGCTTTTGGTTGCCATGGAATTTCTGGAATTGTTGGTTCAATCTTAACTGGTGCATTTGCTAGTAAAGCAGCAAATAGCGGCATTGCTCACAATGGTTTATTCTACGGCGGAGGTTTTAGTCAGTTAGGACTTCAAATTGTTGGGACACTCTTTACGATTGTTTTTGTAACAGTTATGGTGTGCGTAATTGTTCTTATTTTGAAATTATTTGTTAAGATGCGTGTTAATGAAAAAGAAGAGTTAACCGGTTTGGATCAGTCAGAGCACGGTGAATTTGCTGATTACACAGTCGCTGAGGTTTCTAATACGGCTGATATTTCAAAATATAGTGGTGAATTCCAAGGGCAATTAGCTCATTTAAACAATCCGCCTAAGCAGTAAATAATACTAATAAAATTATTAATTAGATTGCATTTAATTTGATAATAATTTATATTATTTTGAAATTGTGATTTTTGTATATTAAAAAAATAAATGGAGTTGGACAACTTACTATAGCTGTCCAACTCCATTTATTTATTCAGGTTGTTTAATGAAAGGTAGTAAAGCATCTGATCCAAAATGATTTTGCTGCCATAAAGCAATTTGAGCACAAGCAATACTATCTGCCAAGGCATTGTGATGATGCTGTAATTCGATGTTTAAATTTTGGCAAACAGTATTTAAACGGTAATTTTCGTAACCCTTTAGTAAACGGCGACTAGATTGCAGGGTGTCCAGCACCGCAAAAGAAGTTGTTGAGATACCAAAAGTTGCTAACGAATTTTGCAAAACACTACAATCAAATCGAGCATTATGCGCCACTATTAATTTATCTGGTTGAAATAGAGCTGCGATATGAGGCCACAAGTCAGCAATTGTAGGTGCTTCTTGCACATCGGCTTCCTGAATTCCATGAATTTTTATATTTCGCCGATCAAAGTAAGTTTGTGGATTCAATAAAGAATATAATTGATCAACAATTTGGTTGTCTTTCACAACAGTTATTGCCAGTGAACAAGCGCTATTACGGTGTCCATTAGCTGTTTCAAAATCAATAGCAGAAAAATTCATATTGATACTCCTTATTATAATAGTAAGTAATTTGAAGTTATAACCGATCGTTCACAGAGGAAATGAGATTACTTTTATTTATTGACTAAAATTAACTCAATTGGGCAGTGATCAGATCCTAAAATATCTGTCAGAATTTCAGCTGATTTGATTTTCGGCTTCAATTGCTCGGAAGTAATAAAATAATCAATTCGCCATCCAGCATTATTCTCGCGAGCGTGGAAACGATAGCTCCACCATGAATAAACACCAGTTGTTTGCGGATGCAGTTCACGAAAAGTATCAATAAAACCAGTGTTTAATAAAGATGTCATTGCTGACCTTTCTTCGTCACTAAAGCCAGCATTATGTCGATTGGTTTTCCAGTTCTTTAGATCAATTTCTTGGTGTGCTACGTTAAGATCACCACATAATATTACCGGTTTGTGTTGATCAAGCTCATGTAAAAATTGGCGGAAGGCAGTTTCCCATTTTAAGCGAAAATCCAAGCGTTTTAATTTTTGTTGAGAATTGGGTGTATAACATGTAACTAAGAAAAAATTAGGGTATTCAAGTGTAATAACCCGTCCTTCATGATCAAATTCTGTAATACCGATTCCATATTTAACTGATAATGCCGGTTTTTTTGCAAAAATAGCAGTTCCTGAGTAACCTTTGCGTTCAGCATAGTTCCAGTAGGTAGTATAACCCGGGAAAGATAAGTCAATTTGACCTTGCTGCAATTTAATTTCTTGTAAGCAGAAAAAATCAGCATTAAGTTGTTCAAAAACAGTAGTAAAATTCTTTTTTAAAATTGCACGTAAACCATTAACATTCCATGAGATAAACTTCATTGGGCTTTAAGACCTTTCCTAAATCATCTAAAATTGATTTTAGCAGTAAGTATTAAAAAAAACTAGCGTTGACATCTGAAAAAAATGTTAGAATTAAGGTTGAATATTTATTATGAGTGAGGAAAAAAATGAACAAGAAAGTTTCAGAATTGATTAAACGTTTACCGCGGATAACTTTATTGCAGGATGAACCATTATCAAAGTATAGTAACACTCGTACCGGTGGGCCGGCAGATGTATTGGCGTTCCCGAACAACAGTCAAGAATTAATTGAATTGGTTAACCAAGCCGCACAGCTTCAGTTGCCGTTAACAATTTTAGGAAATGCTAGTAATTTAATTGTCAAAGATGGCGGAATTGAAGGTTTAGTGGTTATTTTACGTAACTTAAACCAAATTACTTGTCATGAAAATAAAATAACTGCTGAAGCTGGGGCAGCATTAATTGCAGTCACAGAAACAGCTTGTCAACAAGGACTCACTGGTCTCGAATTTGCTGCAGGAATTCCAGGCAGTGTCGGTGGAGCTGTTTTCATGAATGCTGGTGCTTATGAAGGCGAGATTAGTCAAGTGGTTGAAGAAGTTACCGTAATTGATCGTCAAGGAAATTTGAAACACTATAAAAATCATGACTTGAATTTTAATTACCGCCATAGTCGAATTCAAGTTGAAGGAGACTTGATTTTAACTGCTACATTTGCTTTACGTCCTGGGAAACGACAATTAATTCGTGAAAAGATGAATGAGTTGAATTTTCAACGTGCTGCGAAACAACCATTAGAATATCCTTCGTGCGGCAGTGTTTTCCAAAGACCAAAGGGGTATTATACTGGTAAATTGATTCATGATGCAGGATTGCAAGGATTTCGAGTAGGTGATGCACAAATCTCGTTGAAACATGCAGGTTTTATTATTAACTTAGGTCAAGCAACCGCAAAAGATTATTTAGCAGTTATTAAACATGTACAGCAAGTTATTTGGGAAAAATTTCAAGTTAAATTGGAAACTGAAGTTCGAATAATCGGTCGAAATGCTTAAAAAAACAGTTTGTCTAGCATAAAAGTAGGCAGACTGCTTTTTTTTAAGCATTTTTTTTGTCATAATAGATAACATAAGGGGTGAAGAAATGGCAATTGTTGAAACAATTTTAGGTCTAATTATAATTGTGTTATTTTCTAATCTGATTAATCATTATTTTCAATGGATACCAGTCAGTCTTGTACAAATCTTTTTGGGCACACTGACTACATTAGTATTTAACCTGAAGATTGATTTAGATCCAAGCTGGTTTTTGCTATTGTTCATTGCACCGTTACTATATAATGACGGACGACGTTTTCCACGAAAGGAATTATGGAAATTAAAGGGAGCAATTTTTAATAATGCAATTTTATTAGTCTTTTTAACAATGCTGTTTGGAGGATTTTTAATAACCCTTTTAATTCCTAAACTGCCATTGCCAGTTGGAATGGCTTTGGCTGCTGTGCTGGCTCCAACAGATCCTGTTGCGGTGCATTCAATTTCGAAACAGGTAAAATTACCTGACAATATTTTGCATTTAGTCAGTGGAGAAAGTTTGATCAATGATGCAAGTGGATTGATTGGTTTTAAATATGCTTTAGCAGTTGCCGTAACCGGTTATTTTTCATTATCACACGCAGTTGGTGACTTTTTCTATGTTGCTATCATGGGCTCGTTAGCAGGATTTCTACTGATTGGGCTGGTTATTTTAATAATTGAATGGCTGGTTGTGAAGGGATTTAATGATGTTGTTTTTAATACAGTCCTGCAGGTTGCCGTTCCATTCATTATTTATTTAATTACTGAAAAGTATTTACATGCTTCTGGTGTAATAGCAGTTGTCGTTGCGGGTGTTTTCTTCGCCAGCCAACGTAACAACTTTGTCAGTGTTCAACCAGAAATCAACTTAGTTACAGAGCGAACGTGGGATATTATTGTTTATTTACTTAATGGAACAATGTTTGCTATTTTAGGAGTTGAATTGCCGGTAGCAATGAAAGGAGCAATTCAAAGTGATCAAGTTGATACCTTTCGTGCTTTATGGCTAGTTATTGAAGTCTGGATAATTTTATTATTGATTAGAGTTGGCTGGACTTTTATTTACCAATTATTCGATCAACAGCACAATTCTTGGCGTTTTCGGTTAAGGATTGCTTTGATATCAGGTCTCTCAGGCGTCCGTGGGGCAATTACAATGGCGGGTGCTCTAACAATTCCACTCCAACTTGCTGATGGTTCACCTTTTCCTGAACGTTCATTAGTACTTTTTGTAGTGGCCGGGGTTATTATCCTAAGTATGCTCATGGCAATAATCTTGCTACCGTTATTTGCGGGAAAGACCTTAGATATTCAAACACGGGGAGCTAATGCTGATTTAAGTACAAGCAAATCATTACTGGATGAAGACGACGAAGATGATGAAGAAACGACGACTGCTGAGGAAAATTTGTTAAATTTGAATCAAGCAAAATTATATTTATTAAAAAATGCCGTGCGCTCTTTAGAAGAACAGCGCCGGCAGCATAATCAATTGGCAGTTTATCAATTGATTCTTGAATATCAATATCTGATCAAGCGCTTGGAAATTGCTGAAGAACAGTCAGTTGGTGATTCAGGGATTGTTCAAGATGAACTTGATTTAAATCGGGTAGCGATCAAGGGCGAGTTGAGGGAGTTGCAGCGGCTATATCAAACAAATCAAATCAGAGAAAAAGTTTATTTGCGGTTCAAACAAACTCTGACCAAGCAGCTTAAAGGAATAAATCATGGATTGACTCTACCGCAATTTGGTTTAATACTTAATCTTCGGTTGAGCTGGCGAAAGATTTATCGGCAAATTTTAATCCGCTGGGGTACGCAACAAGATGAAAAATATATGGTTGAAGTTCGATTAGTCGAGCGGGCACTGGCTAAATCAGCGATTAAAACGCTCTCTGAATATTTACGAAAACCTGATGTTAATGAGCAGGCTTTTAATCGAGAAGCTATCTATCATTTGATTATCCGCTATCGTTCATTAATTGAAAAACAAAAAAAACAGCAAGAAAATCAACTTGATCCGGCTGTTTATCAGCAGCAATTGCGTAATTTGCATTTGCGTTCGATTAGTGCTCAACGAGTATCGCTGCAATATTTAATTGAACAAGGTTATTTGGATCGACACTCGGCTGTTGCTTTGCGGCAGTATATCAATCACGAGGAAAATCTATTATTACGTGTTAGTTCTGTTTAACTTCAGTCATATTCTTTTCAGTTTGTTGCAGAGATTGTCGGGAAATAAAAATAATAATCCACATAATCAATTGAATGATAAACATAAAGCCAACAAAAATCAACATTCGTGGGCTCCACATATCAACCAATTGTTGCAAGACCCAATTTGGATCTAAAAATAAGTAAGCCGTGTGTAAACGTAAAAAACGGCCAACATAAATTCCTACTGAAGATAAAAGCAATAAGATGTTGATGGTCAAAATTTGCCAACCGCGTGAAAAACGATGAAGTTTAAGCAATAATTGATCAGCAACGTATTCAAGACTCCAAATGCCAACTAATGAACAAGCGAGTGCACTCGCAACTAGGTTAGAAAAATTCAGCCATAAATGAAGATTAAATTCCATTAATCCAGTTGCGCTGTTATAGGGATCTAGTTTTGCCAGATGAAACAAGTCAGTTAGCACATAAGGTGCATTGGGGTAAAAGAGCAACCAAAAAACAAAAATTACTCCAAAAATAAAATTATTTTGTCGATAGTCTAAATGAAAGGAAAGCTCAATCGGTAGATAACCTAAAAAGGTATTTAACAGTAAGAAACTGTAAGTTCCACCTCGTGAGTAGACGGTTAAATAAATGTAAAGCATAAATAACCAGAAAGCAATCCGAATCAGCCAACGATTTTTTGTAGCCATAGAGTTCACCTGAATTTTACGTATTTAATCAATTCTACCAATATTTAAGGATTTATTTTAGGGATAACGACTATTTTCTTCAAGATTTCAAAAAAAATTAATTATTCATAGGCTGATTATCACGGAAAATCTTAAACGAAAATATAGTACTGTTGGATGTGATCGTAGTTTTTTTGAAATACAGTCTGATATTTATTTTTCAGCGGATTTTATAAAAGTGGTTTTACAGATTTTTAAATTTTGAAATACAGTATTTAAAGTTTAGATTTTTTTAATTAAGATGTGTTGCAATTAATTTTCAAAACGAGGAAAATTGATTACATCACAGAGAAAATTCTTTCATCATGACGTGATATAATTAAAGTGTTTGTATAAGGGGGTTAGATAAGTGGCCATTGACTTTGAGAATTTATTTACCGGGCAAAATGCTATTAATTTAATTGACATTTTGGTGGTTTGGTATGTCATTTACAAATTAATGATGCTGCTTCGGGGGACAAAAGCAGTTCAACTCTTTAAGGGAGTTGTTGTGATCGTCATCATTAAGATTGTCAGTCTATATTTGGGATTGAAGACAGTTTCATGGATTACTGATCAAGTAATTAATTGGGGATTAATTGCAATTATTGTTATTTTTCAACCTGAAATTCGCCGAGGCTTAGAGCATTTAGGCCGCGGGTCAATTTTTTTGCATAATAAACAGCAAAACGAAAAGCAGTTGAAAATGATTAATGCGCTAGATCAGGCGGTTCAATATATGTCCAAACGGCGAATCGGTGCTTTGATCACGATTCAAATGAAAACCGGTTTGGAAGATTATATTGAAACAGGAATTAATCTAGATGCCGAAATAACGGGTGCGCTGTTAATTAATATTTTTATTCCTAATACACCGCTGCATGATGGGGCTGTTATTATTCGTAATAATAAAATTGCCGTGGCAGCGGCCTATTTACCGCTGTCTGAAAGTAATTTAATTCCTAAAGAACTTGGGACGCGGCATCGAGCAGCAGTCGGAATCAGTGAGGTAACTGATGCTTTAACAATTGTGGTTTCTGAAGAAACTGGCGGGGTTACAATTACCAAAAATAATGAATTGATTCGTGATTTAACTCAAGAAGACTACTTGAAATTATTGAAAAAAGAATTAATAAATGCGCCTGAGGGAAACCAAAGCCGTAGTTCATTATTTGTTAATTCTGTTGCAGATTTTTTTAAGGGGGGCAAGCATCAATGAACTTAAATTATTTTTTTAATAATAAATGGTTTTATCGCTTGTTATCCTTAGTCTTTGCAATTTTTTTATTTGGTTATGTCAGTTCTTTAGGATCTGGCGGCAGTAATCCTCCAAGCAACAATAATACTTCTATGATGTCGGAACGCTCAGTAACTTTGAAAATGCCCTTAAACTTAAATGTTAATAGTGATAAATATTTTGTTACCGGTTATCCAGAAAAGGTTAAAATAAAAATTTCGGGTGCTGATTCAATGATGACAGCTATTACTAATACACGAAATTTTAGTGTTTATGCTGATTTGAGCAAATTAAAACCAGGAACGCATCGCGTTAAATTACAAGAAGCAGGATTGAGCCGCAATCTAAGTTATAAGATTTCACCAGCAACTGTTAAGGTAAAAATCAGTGTCCGGAAAACAGCTGATTTTCCAGTACAGGTCGTCTATAATTCCGATCGTTTAGCTAGCGGCTATCAAAATGGAGATAGTTCTGCTAATCCACAGGTCGTTTCTGTAACGGGAGCCAAGACGGATATTAACAAGATTGACCGTGTTGAAGCCTTGTTAGATATTCCGCAGGGGACAGATGACACTTTGGTTAAACAAGTAATGTTGCAAGCAGTCGATAATAGCGGTAAAATTCTTAACGTAGTAATCAGTCCTGAGACTGTTCGTGTCAAATTGCCAGTTTATAGGGCAACTGCTACCAAAAAAGTTTCTTTAAACTTTGTTGCCAGTGGTGGTTCGAGCAATCAAAATTATAATTTCAGCAGTAAGACAAAAGAAGTTTCGTTGGAAGGAACTAAAAGGGCACTTAGTAAACTTTCACAGCTGACGGTTTCAGTTCCGGTTTCAGGTGTGACAAGTGAAACGACGAAAACCGTTAAAATTGCAGCACCAGCTAATGGTATTTCAACTGTTACTCCTAGTGAAGTGACAGTTACCATCACGCCTAGCTCAGTTTCAACTGGCAAAGCTGCTTCCAGTACTAAATCGTCATCGTCTTCACCTTCGTTTTCGACAGCTGAACAAAGTAGTGTTGAGTCGGATAATTCGAGTGTTTCAAGTTCGTCGGCAATTGATAACAGTACATCTTCGGCATCTACTACGACAACCAGCAGTAGTGAAAAGTCAGTAACTTCGGATACAACTAGTAAGGATAATAAGTCAAATTAGTATTTAAGTGACAGAAATGAGGAAATAAAAATATGAAATATTTTGGTACAGATGGTGTTCGTGGAGTAGCTAATCAGGGGTTGACTCCTGAATTAGCTTTTCGATTAGGTCGTTGTGGTGGCTATGTTTTGACAAAGCATGCCAAAGACGATACTAAAGCACCTAAAGTCTTAGTTGCACGTGATACCCGGATCTCTGGGCAAATGCTGGAACATGCATTGATTGCTGGCTTGTTATCAGTCGGAATTGAAGTGTTTTCGTTAGGTGTAATCACTACACCGGGAGTTGCTTATCTGGTTCGGGTTCAAGCTGCTGATGCGGGTGTTATGATTTCGGCTTCACATAATCCAGTGCAGGATAACGGAATTAAATTCTTTGGTGGTGACGGCTATAAACTATCCGATGAAAAAGAAGCTGAAATTGAAGATTTATTGGAAACAACAGCTGATCAATTACCACGACCATCTGCTGAAGGTTTAGGGACTGTCAATGACTATCATGAAGGGAGTTTGAAGTATACTCAATTTTTGGAACAGACGATCCCTGATGATTTAAGTGGATTGCATGTTGGAATTGATGGAGCAAATGGTGCCACAAGTGGGATTGTTTCCCGGTTGTTTGCGGATTTAGGAGCTGATTTTGAAACAATTGCCACTAAACCAGATGGTCTAAATATCAATAAGCAAGTTGGCTCAACTCACCCTGAAAATTTAGCTAAGTTTGTAGTTGAAAAACAGCTGCAATTGGGAGTGGCTTTTGATGGTGATGGTGACCGTTGTATTGCAGTTGATGAACTGGGCAATATTATTGATGGTGATAAAATTATGTATATTTGCGGCAAATATTTAAGTGAACGAGGCCGCTTAAAAAAAGATACAATTGTGACAACTGTTATGAGCAATTTAGGTCTATACAAAGCAATGGCTGCCCAAAACCTTAAGTCAGTTAAAACTAAGGTTGGTGACCGTTATGTTGTCGAAGAAATGCTGAAAAGCGGTTATAATTTAGGTGGAGAGCAGTCAGGTCATGTAGTCTTCCTTGATTTTAATACCACTGGTGACGGGATGCTAACAGCTATTCAGTTAATGAATGTAGTTAAAAAGACTGGAAAGAAGTTATCAGAATTAGCTGCAGAAGTTACTAGTTATCCGCAAGAGTTGGTCAATATTCGGGTAACTGATAAAAAGGCAGCAGCAACTAATCCAGCTATTCAAGCAGCGATTAAAAAAGTCGAAGCTAAAATGGGTTCAGAAGGTCGTGTATTAGTTCGCCCCAGTGGAACGGAAGATCTATTGCGGGTAATGGCTGAAGCGCAGACAAAAGAACAAGTTCATGATTACGTGATGGAAATTGCTGCCGTTGTTAAAGAACAATTAGGTGAATAAAGCCAAGTATTATAAATTTAAAATTAATGATAGTAAGATAAATTATGCAGGTGGGTCGTTTGGAATTTTATTCATGACGTAAGGAATTATGTAATTTTCTGACAAGAAAATTAATGATCCTAAGGATTAAATAAAAAACTAAAGTCCAAAATAGTAGATACCAAATTATTAGTAACAGCAGCCACCATTGACCGGCTTGAAGCAATAGCCAACTGCTGTGAAAAATGGAGAGTTGCCAACTGGTTTTCAGATAAAGAAATTTTATTGATTTTAGCAAAACGACAATAATTGCTAACCAGAAGCTTATTTTTAACTGTTTACCATTGATCAAAACAAAGCACTCCCCAAAAATCTAATTTAAATCTATCTTAGCCCAAATCATAAAAAAAATCATTAATTTTACAAACTCTGGTTGACAGCGTTTCCAAAAAAGTCTATTATGCAGATATAAGGTAATAATTAATTTACCTTCTAATCAATTCTCTTTCTCTCTTATGCCGACCACCGCCCAATCAGCGGTGGTTTTGCTTTGGATTAAAATTTCAATTTTGATGTCATTGAAAATAAACGATTGCTGCTCATAAGAAATTTTGCCAATAATTTGTTGGTTAATCAGAGTTGTTAGTCAAAAAATGCAAACTCCATTTTTGTTAACTTAGCCATCAACAAAAGTGTATTATCCTACACTAATTTTGATAAATCAAGTTTATTAAATACAATTTTATAAAAAAAGTAACAATAAAGCATCTGAAGCATCAAAATAAGTTATAAGCATATGAAACTATTCATAATGGTCGAAGTGTATAATTCACTGGTTGGAATTTAAATTAATGCTAATATAGTTACTGGTGGCTAATTGACGATTTAAAAAGTTCTTTTTATAATTTATAACAGTAATCAAGTTTGATCAACGCAAGAATTAAAAAATGACGTGATGATGTTTTTGATTAAAACAAGGTTGAGTAATTATTAGGACAATAATAACAGTGAAAGTAAGTGACTTTGAAGGGAACAACTATCCAACCAAAATTATTTTTATCAATTACTGGTGTTTGTTCAGAATTTTATAGTAGGGGTAATAGTCAATGAAGAATCATGAAGAATTAACTTTAATTGAAGAAATCACACTAAATGATGGTACCAGTTATTTTGAAATTTCCAATATGGTTCAAAATGGACGAGCAGAATTGGCTGCTCAACGTGGCTATATTAAAAATGTACGAATTTTACAATTAAATATTCCACGTTCGACTAGCGTTTTAGCTTATGAAAAATTTATTAATGAAAATTTCACGATGCCGCCTGAGCAATTTGATCATTTTGAACGATGGCAGCGCACGCCAGAAATGGAAAAAGTTGTCGAACAAATTTTACAGGAGAATCATATCGCATAAAAAGAGCTAGTAGAAATTAAATTCATTTGGGTCTTGGTGGGCTATTTCATAGGCATATTTAAGCTTTGAACTAGCGGTAAGTCCTAAATTAATTAGATTTTGTTGTGTCATATATTCGTTAAGTCCTCTGAAGTATTTCGTTTTTGAACGATTGATTTTTTCAGTATCTTTATGAAACAAACGCCAATTGATTTTTAAAGCTTTGTAATTCCGACTATGTTTATTAGCCAATTCTTTTAAAGTTGTCACTCTGAGTTGATCAAACGACCGCTTTACCAAAATTGTTCTAATTGGTTTAGGAGCAATTTTGCCATTAATTACCAGATGTGAAAATAAATATGGTCAAGCCTTTAGTCGTGGTCAATGGTCTGTAATGCTTATTTTGTTGATTGTTGCAGTTGTTGGCGGAGTTTATCTTGGCAGGACACAATTATCGCGGCCAGTGGATCGCAGTTGAAGCAATTTTAGCTTTGTTCATAATCTGGCTTGTAGGTCGAAGACACGGCACAGTCAAACATTGAGAGTCTTTTAATTTAATATTATTGAGGAGTCCAGACAAATAATAACTTTGACGGGCTCTTTTTGTAACTAAATTTTATTTTTAATAACGATTTGTAAAAAATGAATCAACAGCTAACAGATTAATTAGCCATATTTGATTGCAACAGCGTAATTATTTAATATAGTT
>NZ_AZGB01000029.1:15514-63113 GCF_001435235.1 Liquorilactobacillus ghanensis DSM 18630
GATTTAATAAATTGAAATGATTTACGCTCAGGGGTATTTTTAAAGATTAATATTTAGACGCAAGTGTTGTTTTAAAGCAGCTTGAGTCTTTTTTTGTTTTGAATTAAAAATAAAAAGGGTAATAAAATAGATTAAAATTTGATTGATTAAAATAAAAGTAAACCATATAATAAAGATTAATGGTCACTGGCACTTATTGGATAAGATAATCGGTGCTGAACAATAAAAATCAGCACTAATTAAAAGGAGTTAACCAAATTAGTGATTAACTCCCCTTTTGATAATTAATTCTTTTTAAGCTTGAACTGGTATGAATTTAAAAACTTAATAAAAAGTGGGGTAAATGAAGTGAACGAAAATAAAAAGAAAAGTACCAAGAAGATTATTACAGCTACGGCAGTTACGATTGGAGTAACTGCTTTAACAACAATGGCTCCTTTAGCTCAAGTACCTGGAGTTACTAATCATGAACCTAATACAACAATTAAAGCCGCTGCTATTTCTAAGTCACAAGTTGCATTACAGTATGGTACATTAAAGGTTGCAATGAAAGGCCCTACTGGTCATGTATACCCTGCCGGTACCCAAGTAGTCCGTCATTCGTCAACTGGTGATTCTAATTCTAACTTTGAAGAGAACTTCTTTTTAGCAATGGTTTCAACTGGACCATCACCTATTGGAGGTATGCAACCAGTTGTAGCCGGTGAGATTAATACTCAATATGTTACAATTACAAATACTGTTGTGGAAACTGTACCTTCTGATGAAACCGTAATTTTAAATAATATCACAGAAGCTGATTACAATAATGGTGGTGCATTTACCCCTGCTACTCAGGCTCAGGTTGATAAAACAGCTTTAAATGCTGCAGTTTCTAAAGCTCAAGGAATTTTAAATGGTGATACATCTAAGTATACTGACAATTCTGTTAATACTATGAAGACTGCATTATCTAATGCTCAATCTATTGCTGCGAATAGCAATACAACCCAAGCTCAAGTTGACTCTGCTGCAAGTACATTGAATTCTGCTATCAAAGGTTTACAAGATAAACCAAGCAATCAAAATGGGCAAACTAATGGGAATACACCAACTAACAAGAACGGCCAAGTTAACGAAAATGGTCACTGGTATCTGTATAAAAATGGTGTTAAACAAACAGGCATGCAGACGATTCCAGACCAGCATAAGACAGTCTACTATAATTCAAATGGTCAAATGCAGTATGGTCAGCAAAAGATCAACGGTCACTGGTACTTATTTGACAAACCGGAGCAATGAAGACGGGCATGCAGACGATCCCAGAACAGCATAAGACAGTCTACTATAATTCCAATGGTCAGATGCAATATGGTCAGCAAAAAATTAACGGTCACTGGTACTTATTTGACAAAGCAACCGGAGCAATGAAGACGGGCATGCAGACGATCCCAGAACAGCATAAGACAGTCTACTATAATTCCAATGGTCAGATGCAATATGGTCAGCAAAAAATTAACGGTCACTGGTACTTATTTGACAAAGCAACCGGAGCAATGAAGACTGGCTTACAAGCAATTTCCGACCAACATAAGACAGTCTACTATAGTTCCAACGGTCAAATGCAGTATGGTCAGCAAAAGATCAACGGTCACTGGTACTTATTTGACAAAGGAACTGGCGCAATGAAGACCGGTTTACAGACTATTCCAGAACAGCACAAAACTGTTTATTACAATGGCCAAGGTCAAATGGTCTATGGTACCCAGAAAATCAATGGGAAAACTTATCATTTTAACCAAGTAACTGGTGCTGAACAATAAAAAATGGGTCTCCGTCAAACTATAGTGGTGGAGCTAGGAAGTCCTCAAAATGGGGGCTTCTTTATTTTAAAATCAAAATGATTCTGGCATAAAAATGATCCATATTTTTGAATCCATAACAGATACGTTTAAGTGCTTTGATTTTACGATTGATTCCTTCGATTGGTTTTATGGCTCCGACAATATACAGAAAGTATAGACCCATTCATTTGAGAGCGGAGTAATCCGCTCTTTTTTTGTTCAGTAAATTTATTTTTTGCTGTTTTAAGTAAATCGTAATTTAGATTTAACTTGAATTGCCATATATTAGCCATATCACAATTACAGACATTAAAAATACAAATAATTCAAGCTTTTAATGCTTGATATGAAATAAATTTTGGCGATTACCATTGATTATGGATGTTGACAGCTTAATTGATAAGCAACGAAGATTTCTTTACACAACCGTTACATAAACACGTGCATGTTCTTTACATTCGAGTAATAAACTTAATTTGTAACAAGGAAAGGAAGAAAAAAGTTTATGAAAAATCTCACCAAAATGGCTACGATTATTCTGGCAACATCAGCGCTTTTAGTTGGATGTGGCAAAGCAAATTCAAGTGCGAATTCATCATCTAAGGCATCATCAAGCACGGCAGTTTCCGGTAAAGTTACGATTGTTGGTTCAACTGCACTGCAACCATTAGTTGAAAAAGCTGCTGAAAATTATCAAGCTGACAATTCCAAGGTAAATATCACTGTTCAAGGTGGGGGCTCTGGAACCGGCCTTAGTCAGGTCCAATCAGGAGCAGTGACCGTTGGCAACTCAGACATTTTTGCTGAGCAGCAAAGTGGTATTAAAGCTAAGCAGCTGGTTGACCACAAGGTTGCTGTTGTTGGAATGGCTCCAGTTGTCAATAAGCAAGCTGGCGTTAAGAATGTAACAATGGATCAGTTGCGTGAAATCTTTACTGGGAAAATCACTAACTGGAAAGATGTTGGCGGCAAAGATCAAAGTATTGTTTTAATTAATCGACCTGAAGGAAGCGGCACGCGAGCAACTTTCGAAGGTGCAGTTATGAATGGTCAAACAGCTAAAAAATCACAGGAACAGGATTCTAACGGAACTGTTCAAAAAATGGTTGCTCAAACACCGGGGGCAGTTAGTTACTTAGCCTTCTCATATATCAAATCTGACATTCAAGCACTTTCAATCGGAGGAGTTAAACCGACTGATGCAAATGTAACTAACAATAAATGGAAAATCTGGTCTTATGAGCATATGTATACTAAGGGACAGCCGAATAAAGTTACTAAGAGCTTTTTGAACTATATGACTTCAGCTAAAGTTCAAAAGAGTCTGGTCAAAGATTTGGGCTATATCTCAATTGGTAATATGCACGTCCAAAAAGATGCTTCAGGTAAGGTAACGTCGAAATAAGAAATCGGTGAGCTCAAATGGCAGTCGCACTGATTATTTTACAAATCGGACTGTTTATTTTAACAGCCATCGCATTAATAGCATATATTCATTTTGAATTAGTATGGTCTCAATTGATGGAAGTTGCCGGTGGGCTGATTATTATCGGGGCAACTTGCTTACTGATTTGGAAATTAGTGAATTAGTGCTTGAGGGAGCAAACAAAGCAGCGGCGGATGTTGTTTTGTTTACTCCCAATTTTTGATAGAAAGGTGAAGTTTATGGATCCAATAAAAAATAAAATCCAAAATAGTTCCAGAGAAACCAGACAAGACTTACTGGGGAAAATTCTTTCTTACAGTTGTATTCTGTTAATTGTTTTGGTTGTATTATCAATTTTTTTCTTCGTCGCTTCAAAAGGAATTGCAACTTTTACGGTTGATCATGGTAATTTTTGGACGTTTTTAACTGGTAAAACTTGGAATCCGATTGTTAACAATGCGAAAGGTCAACCGGAAATTGGAGCTTTGCCGATGATTGTGGGTTCATTTGGAGTAACGATTTTAGCAGCTTTATTTGCAACTCCATTTGCGATTGGAACAGCACTTTACATGACTGAACTAGCTTCCAAACGCGGTGAACGGTTGCTTCAAAGTGTTGTTGAATTGTTAGTCGGCATTCCTTCGGTTGTTTATGGTTTTATTGGTTTATCAGTGATTGTTCCTTTTGTCCGAAATCATTTTGGTGGTTCTGGTTATGGAATTCTATCAGGTTCATTTGTTTTGTTTGTAATGATTTTACCAACAATTACTTCAATGACAGTTGATAGTCTGCGGTCAGTACCACGATTTTATAAAGAAGCTTCATTGGCTTTAGGTGCAACTAAATGGCAGACAATTTATAAAGTTATTTTGCGTTCAGCAACTTCTGGAATTTTAACTGCTATTATTTTTGGAATGGCGCGAGCTTTTGGTGAAGCTTTAGCCGTTCAAATGGTTATCGGTAATGCAGCCGTTATGCCGAAAAATCTTTTATCTTCGGCTTCAACCTTAACCAGTATTTTGACCATGGGTATCGGCAATACGGTTATGGGGACAGTTGGAAATAATGCTCTTTGGTCTTTAGCACTGGTATTGTTGCTGATGTCACTGTTATTTAACATTTTGGTTCGCTTAATTGGTCGAAAAGGAAGGATGTAGTATGAAAACTAAAATACAAAATAGAATTGCTTTGACAACGATTAGGATCATTGCTTTATTAGTTGTTTTCATCTTGATGTTCCTTTTAGGCGATATTTTGATTGCCGGCGTACCTCACATTTCATGGCATTTTTTAACTGCTCCATCACAGTCATTTACTAGTGGCGGCGGAATTGGTGTTCAATTATTTAATTCAATATATCTTTTATTTTTGACTTTGATAATTTCATTTCCAATTTCTTTGGGTGCTGGGATTTTTTTAGCAGAATATGCTCCTAAAAATTTTTTAACAGCAACTGTCCGGATGGCAATTGAAGTATTAAGTTCATTACCATCCGTTGTAGTTGGATTATTTGGTTTTTTGCTGTTTGTGGTACAAATGAAGATGGGGTTTTCAATTATTGCTGGTGCTATAGCATTAACCTTCTTTAATTTACCGTTATTAACTAGAAACATTGAGGAATCTTTAACAGCAGTTCCTGATTTGCAACGTGAAGCCGGGATGGCATTAGGTTTGTCCAAATGGCGGACTGTCACCCGAATCGTTTTACCGGAAGCCTTGCCGGGAATTATTACGGGGGTTGTTTTAGGAGCTGGGAGAGTCTTTGGCGAAGCGGCGGCTTTGATTTATACCGCTGGGCAAAGTGCTACTAATATTGACTTTACGCAATGGAATCCGCTGAATTCAGCCAGTCCTTTGAATTTAATGCGTCCGGCTGAAACTTTAGCAGTTCACATTTGGAAGATCAATTCAGAAGGAGTTATGCCAGATGCTAGTGCTGTTTCAGCTGGCTCTTCAGCTGTTTTGATCATTGCTGTTTTATTCTTTAATCTGCTCGCAAGGTTATTGGGCAATGCATTGTATCGCAAATTAACTGCGACAAAGAACAGATAGGAGGAAAATGGCTAAATGGATGTTGGAAAGTATAATTTAAATGAAAATAATATTTTAAATTTTTCTCCAGAAGAACACGAGATTGCAATTGCTACACAAAATTTGGAAGTGTTTTATGGAAAAAAGCAGGCAATTTTCAATGGAAATCTACAATTTGAACGATATCGAATTACCTCTTTAATTGGAGCATCTGGTTCTGGAAAATCGACTTATTTGCGTTCTTTGAACCGAATGAATGATGATATTGCTCAAGTTAAAGGTAAAATTATCTATCGCGGATTAGATGTTAACAGTCCGAAAATAAACGTTTACGAGATGCGTAAACATATTGGAATGGTTTTTCAACGGCCGAATCCGTTTTCGAAATCAATTAGATCAAATATTACTTTTGCTTTAAAACAAAATGGCATCAAAGATAAGCAGCGATTGAACCAGATCGTTGAATCCAGCTTGAAAGATGCTGCTTTGTGGGACGAGGTTAAGGATGATTTAGATAAAAGTGCTTGGGCATTATCAGGTGGTCAGCAGCAACGACTATGCATAGCAAGAACAATTGCTATGAAACCAGACATTTTATTGTTAGATGAGCCGGCGAGTGCTTTGGATCCGATTTCGACCAGTAAGATTGAGGAAACCTTAATTGAACTGAAGAAAAAATACACTATTATTATAGTTACGCATAATATGCAACAGGCTTCACGAATTAGCGACTACACAGCTTTCTTTCATTTAGGACATATCTTAGAGTATGATAAAACCAAACATTTATTTACTACTCCGAAGATAACGGCGACAAATGATTATATCTCGGGTAACTTTGGTTAGGGGGAACAGTTGATGGCAGAATTTATTGAAACGAAAGATGTTCACTTGTATTATGGTGAAAAAGAAGCTCTAAAAGGGATCAACTTGTCTTTTCCGGCTAAGGGAATTAATGCCTTGATTGGTCCGTCTGGTTGTGGGAAATCAACTTATTTGCGAACTTTAAATCGGATGAACGATTTAATTCCAGGTGTTACGATGACTGGGAGCATCCAGATTAATGGTAAAAACATTTACAGTCCTAAAATGGATACAGTTGAATTGCGTAAAAAAATTGGGATGGTTTTTCAACAACCAAATCCATTTCCATTTTCAATTTATGATAACGTAACTTATGGATTGCGAATTGCCGGAGTTAAAGATAAACAGTTGTTGGACAAGCGGGTTGAACAAAGCTTAAAACAAGCAGCTGTCTGGGATGAAATTAAAGATGATCTGCATAAAAGTGCTCTGTCACTTTCCGGTGGTCAACAACAACGGGTTTGTATTGCTCGTGTTTTAGCGGTTAAACCGGATGTAATTTTATTAGATGAACCAACGAGTGCACTTGATCCGGTGTCTAGCGGTTTAATTGAAGACATGCTGTTGACGATTAGGGATGAGTACACAATTATTATTGTGACACATAATTTGCAGCAAGCATCCCGAATTTCAGACCGAACTTCTTTTTTCTTAAATGGTGAATTGATTGAAACGGGAAGAACCAAGGATATTTTTATGCGGCCACAGCAGCAAGCAACTGATGATTATATTAGCGGACGTTTTGGTTAAGGAGGAAAAAGAATGGCAAAAATCTTAGAAAAGCAATTAGCAAGTTTGCATCAAGACTTTGCATCAATGGGGCTTGAAGTGGCAACTGCAATTAAACGGGCAGCCCAAGCTTTTAAACAACAAGATCAACAATTGGCTAAACAAGTAGTCGATCATGATTTACAGATCAATCAGCAAGAAATCTACCTAGAAAAAAAAGCCGCCCAAGTAATTGCTTTACAGCAGCCGGTTTCAAGTGATTTGCGAATTTTAATTACAATTTTAAAAGCCAGTTCAGATCTTGAACGAATTGGCGATCATGCGGCTAGTTTTGCCCGGGCAACATTACGAATCCCTGCGGATAAGAAAAATTCATTAATTGAAGATGCAATTGCTGAAATGAGTCAGCATGCTTATGAAATGCTGCAGCAGGTAATTCATGCTTACGTGAACAACGATGAAAAATCAGCTCGGCAAATTGCTCAAGCTGATTCTAAAACAGACGATTATTTGCGGCTGATTCGGAAAGAAGCGATGAGTTGTATGCAGACGGATCCGGATTTTGTTAATGTCGGAACGGAGTACATTGTAGTTGCGGCCCATATTGAGCGAATCGGTGATTATGTAACTAATGTTGCCGAATGGATCGTTTATACTAATTCCGGCAAAATTGTTGAATTGGGTAGCGGCTGGTCTTAAAAATTTAAATTTATGACAGTTTAAGTCCGATTACTTAAATTTGGTCAATAGTTGAAGTACTAGAAAACTACAATTCAAAAACTCAAAAATCCCTTTATTAGGGGATTTTTTTATTTATAAGAAAATCCCTGAAATTGATTGCTAATATCGACAGTGTAATTTGCGTTAATTACTCCAGAGGTTGACCAGCAAATGATATAAATGTTAGATTATATGGGTAAAAAAGTGAACTTAAATTAGAGAGATGTCAATTTGTTTTTGACATTTTCCATGTAAATATGGCTTGCAATCGCCTGAGGTAATTAAAAATATTTTTGATCTGTTGGAGTTAAAACAGTATATTTGACAGCATTTTTATCACTTTGGATTTTAAAATAAAAAAGAAAAGCTCAAAATCAGATTGAAATTTAAAATAAAATATGCTAATTTAAAGTTAAATGAAAATGATTCTCATTTATGACTGGAAGTGGAGATATGGAATCTTTAGCAGAAGTTAAAACCAAGGGTCAGTATATTGTAGTTGATATTGTCGGTGAACCACGTTTTGTTCGGCGTTTGGCGGAATTGGGGATGGTTTTGAATACGAATTTAACCGTTGTTACGCCTTCGGAAAATACTAGTGGATTAGTTATCTTTTTACGTGGGCAGCGTTTAGCTGTCAGTCATACGTTAGCAACTAACATTTTGGTTAAGGGGATTGATGAGTTAGCAACCGTAGCAACTAAGCCGTTATCACGGTTGGAAGTTGGAAAATCAGCAATTGTTGGTAAAATTATCGGTGATCGGCCAGTAAAGAGACGTTTGATGGATATGGGGCTGACCAAAAATACGATGATTGAAGTTCATCAGGTTGCTCCTTTAGGCGATCCGATAGAAATAATAGTACGAGGCTATAAATTAAGTGTTCGTAAACAAGAAGCTGATTATATCATGGTGCAGGAGGTAAGCAAATGAAGATGATCGCTTTAGCCGGCAATCCGAATAGCGGGAAAACGACACTATTTAACTGGTTGACCGGTTCAAATCAGTCAGTCGGCAACTGGCCAGGAGTAACTGTTGAGAAAAAGCAAGGACTTTTGCGCAGTAATAAACAATTTATGATCCAGGACTTACCAGGAATTTATTCGTTATCACCATATACGGCTGAAGAAGTCGTATCACGTAAATATTTGGTTGAGCAAACTCCAGACGCAGTAGTTGACATTGTTGATGCAACTAATATCGAACGAAATTTATATTTGACGTTGCAATTGATGGAAACTGGTCGCCCATTAGTTGTTGCTCTTAATATGATCGATATGTTAAAAAAACAACAACGAAAAGTAAATTTGAAAAAATTATCTTATCTACTGGGAGTTCCAGTGGTTGGAATTTCAGCACTTAAAAGAAAGAATTTGCCACAGTTGGAACAGGCAATGATAGCAGAAACACAAAGAAAAACAACCTATTCATTTCCTAAATATGATGATCGTTTAGAGTCGGCTCTAACGATGATCAGCCAGCAGATAACAGGAATCGTTTCAACAGAAAGGCTGCGCTGGTATGCAATTAAGCTATTTGAACGAGATGAACAAGTTAACCAAGAACTGAATTTAACTGCCGAAAAAAGCAAAGAAATTGAAAAAATAATTATTACCGCTGAAAAAGTTTTTCAAGATACAAGCGATAGTATCATTGTTAATGCCCGCTACGATTTAATTTCACAATTTGTTAAAATGTCGGTAGTTGATGAAACTGATTTTGTTGTTAGCATGAGTGATCGGGTAGACCGAATTATTACCAATCGCTGGCTGGCGCTGCCGATTTTCTTTTTTGTAATGTGGTTAGTCTACTATTTGTCAATTCAAACGATCGGAACAATGGGAACAGATTGGGTTAATGATGTTTTGTTTGGTAAAATTATCCCCGATGCCGTTCAAGGCTGGTTGACTCAGTGGCATGTAGCGGCTTGGATGCAGGGGTTGGTTCTTAACGGAATTATTAATGGCTTGGGTTCGGTTTTAGGATTTGTACCACAGATAATGATGCTCTTTTTATGTTTGGGAATTTTAGAAGATTGCGGTTATATGGCGCGAATTGCTTTTGTTATGGATCGAATTTTTCATCGCTTTAATTTATCAGGTAAATCATTTATTCCCATGTTGATTTCAACTGGTTGCGGAGTTCCCGGAATTATGTCGACTAGAACAATTGAAAACGAAAAAGATCGCAAAATGACCATTATGTTGACGACTTTCATGCCTTGTTCGGCTAAATTAACAGTAATTGCGCTGATTTCTGGAACATTTTTCCCACATCAAAGTTGGGTTGCACCATCGGCTTATTTTTTGGGGATGCTTGCAGTTGTCGGTTCGGGAATCTTTTTAAAGAAAACTCGTTTGTTTGCTGGACCGCCGCAACCATTTGTTATGGAATTACCGGCATATCATTTTCCGAAGCCGGGCAATGTTTTACGACAGGTTATCAGTCGAGCTGAAAGCTTTATTAAAAAAGCTGGGACAATTATTTTTTCTTCGTGTGTATTGATTTGGTTTTTCTCAAGTTTTACCTTTACTTTGAAAATGACAGATCAGAACCATAGTATGCTTCGTTATATCGGTGAAGTAGTTGCTCCGATTTTTGCCCCGCTTGGTTTTGGCGATTGGCATACGACCGTTGCAGTAATCGCAGGCTTAATTGCTAAAGAAAATTGCGTTGGGACACTGCGGATAACTTTTGGCAGCTCAACAGCATCTGCATTCTCAGCTGCGTTACGGCAAGCTTACCCAGCGATTGCCGGTTACTCATTCTTAGCCTTTAACTTATTATGTGCACCTTGTTTTGCTGCTATTGGTACAATGTATAAAGAATTCGGTAATACAAAATGGACATTGCGAGCGCTTGGTTACCAAACGGCGCTGGCTTATTTAACTGCAATGTTGATTTATCAAAGCGTTCAAATGGTTACTACTTGGTCGTTCGCCAGTGTTGTATTAACAGCCACCGCAGTTTTGATTATCTTGTATTGCTTATTCTTCAAACGCAATGCCAGTGATGATTTATATCAAGTAAAAAATGAAATTGGAGAGGGAGCTTTAAAATGATTGCAACAATTGTTTTAGCAGTGCTAATTTTTTCAGGAGTCGGCTACGTTATTTACACACGTTTTATTAAGCGTAATGCCAGTGCCGGCTGCCATGATTGCGATGATACTGGTTGTCCGTTGGTAGATCCCGTTAAAGTACAGAAACATGCTACCAAAAAACAAAATTAAATTTTTTGAAAACTTAGTGAAAAACTTTCAAATTAATCCTGCGTTTTCATTTATTTTTGTGTTAAAATAAAAGTGTACTCAAAAGAGTAATATAATTTAGGAGGCTGTTTTATGTCATTCGTAAACGGTAATGAGATTTTTACTGCAGCTCGTAAGGGTCATTATGCGGTCGGTGCTTTTAACACAAATAATTTGGAATGGACTCGTGCCATTTTGAAGGCTGCTCAAGAAACCAAGACGCCTGTTTTGATTCAGGTGTCAATGGGTGCTGCAAAGTACATGGGTGATTACAAGTTAGTTAAGAGCTTGGTTGAAAATGAAATGCGTGTTATGAACATCACTGTACCAGTTATCATGCATCTTGATCATGGCAACTATGAAGCTGCTAAAGAATGTATCGAAGCTGGCTATACTTCAGTTATGTTTGATGGCCATGATTTGCCATTCGAAGAAAACTTGGAAAAGACCAAAGAAATTGTTAAATTAGCACATGCTAAGAACATTTCGGTTGAAGCAGAAGTTGGTTCTATCGGTGGTGAAGAAGATGGAATTATCGGCGAAGGCGAACTTGCTGATGTTGAAGAAGCAAAGAAAATCGCTGCTACCGGTGTTGACTATTTAGCATGTGGTATTGGTAATATCCATGGTAAATACCCAGCAAACTGGAAGGGTCTGCATTTTGATCGCTTAAAGGAATTAGCAGATGTTATTGAAACACCATTAGTATTGCATGGTGGTTCTGGAATTCCTCAGGAACAAGTTGTTAAAGCTATTAAGATGGGTGTTTCAAAAGTTAATATCAACACAGAATGCCAGTTGGCTTTTGCTGCTGCAACCCGTAAATATATTGAAGCTGGTAAAGATCAGCAGGGTAAGGGCTATGACCCACGTAAGCTTTTAGCTGACGGAGCACAAGCAATTACTGATACAGTTGAAGAAATTATTGGTTGGTTGGGAACACCATCAATTAAATAATTTGTTTGCTAAAGTAAAGAAGATCTGTTTCAAACAATTGTTTGAAACAGGTTTTTTTTACCTTTGATTAAGTCACATTAAATTATTCTTTTTGAAATTATTTAAAGTTGAAAATTTCAGAAAAATAACACTAAACTGAATTTATGCGAATCAAAATTAAGCTGATAAGCTAAACTTTCACACTGGATTTCAGGTTGGAGCTGTTAACATGAAAAGCATTTTTTATACAAAAAGATCGTAAATCGATAGTTGTTTTGTGTTAAAATAAAAATGTTACAGCACATTCCCGAGAGGATTCATTTTATGTGAAGCTGCCTTGTAACCAAATTTTTGAATGGGGGAATTTTTGTGTCAGAAAGACATTTATTTACATCAGAATCAGTTTCAGAAGGACATCCGGATAAGATTGCAGATCAAATCAGTGACGCAATTTTAGATGCTCTGTTAGCTAAAGATCCAGACGCGCGAGTAGCGTGTGAAACAACTGTAACTACGGGTTTGGTGGTAGTTGTTGGTGAAATCTCAACAAGTGCCTACATTGATATCCAAAAAGTAGTTCGGCAAACAATTAAGGATATTGGTTATACCGATGGCAAATACGGTTTTGATGGTGATAATTGTGCTGTCATGACGGCCATTGATGAGCAATCACCAGATATTGCGCAGGGTGTTGATCAGTCTTTGGAAGAGCGCAAGGGTGAAGGTGACCCGCTTGATCAAATTGGTGCCGGTGATCAAGGAATGATGTTCGGCTATGCGATTGATGAAACACCGGAATTGATGCCACTACCAATTGCGCTTAGTCATCGTTTGATGCGTAAAATAGCTGAAATTAGAAAACAAGGGGTTTTGGAATATCTTGGACCGGATGCCAAAGCTCAGGTAACAGTTGAATATGATGAAAACAATCATCCAGCTCGAGTTG
Source organism: Liquorilactobacillus ghanensis DSM 18630 (assembly GCF_001435235.1). GTDB lineage: Bacteria > Bacillota > Bacilli > Lactobacillales > Lactobacillaceae > Liquorilactobacillus > Liquorilactobacillus ghanensis. Next base: position 28,240 of record NZ_AZGB01000029.1, read on the forward strand.
ATACAGTAGTTGTTTCGACACAGCATAGTGCTGATACTTCTCTTGAAACAATTCGCCATGATGTTATTGAAAAAGTCATTAAAGCGGTTATTCCAGCTAAGTTGTTGGATGATAAGACAAAGTATTTTGTTAATCCTACTGGTCGGTTTGTAATTGGCGGTCCGCAAGGCGATGCCGGCTTAACTGGTCGGAAAATTATTGTGGATACTTATGGTGGAGCTGCTCATCATGGTGGTGGAGCTTTTTCAGGTAAGGATGCAACTAAAGTTGATCGCTCAGCTAGTTATGCAGCTCGTTATATCGCTAAAAATATTGTTGCTGCTAAAATTGCTTCACAAGTTGAAGTTCAATTGGCCTATGCAATCGGTGTTGCTCAGCCGGTTTCGATTTCGGTTAACACTTTTGGAACTAGTCAGGTTAAAGATCAAGATTTGGTTGCGGCAATTCGCAAGGTATTCGACTTACGCCCAGCTGGAATTATCAAAATGTTAGATTTAAAACGGCCAATTTATAAACAAACAGCAGCTTATGGACATTTTGGTCGAACTGATATTGATTTACCTTGGGAACATACAGACAAGGTTGACCAGTTAAAAAAAGAATTACAAGTTTAAGTTAAATTCTAAGAAATCAGTTGCAGCAGGTTTAAATTTTTGCTATTATGAGTGCAACATAGCAATATATAATTTAGATAAGGAATAGTAGCTGAGGTCGGTATTTTGTAGAGAGGGCATCGTGGCTGAAAGTGCCTATTTTCCGTTTCAGACGAACTCACCTTAAATAATTCCTGTTGAATAAAGTAGGCGGGAACGGTTGTTTTACCGTTAGCAAACTTTAAAGTGCCAGTTGTATGACTGGAAAATAGGTGGTACCGCGAGTTTTATTTACTCGTCCTATATTGGCGTTGGTCAGTATAGGACTTTTTTTAACTTTTTAAAAGGGAAGGATCTATTTATTATGGCGTATGATCATCAAAAGATTGAGGAAAAATGGCAGCATTATTGGGAAGCACACAAAACTTTTAAAACGACGGAAAATACTGATAAAAAGAAATATTATGCACTAGATATGTTTCCCTATCCATCTGGTCAAGGGCTGCACGTTGGCCATCCAGAGGGTTATACCGCAACTGACATTATTGCTCGGATGAAACGGATGCAAGGGTTTGATGTACTGCATCCGATGGGCTGGGATGCTTTTGGGTTGCCAGCTGAACAATATGCGCTAAACACCGGACATTCTCCACGGGAGTTTACCAAAGTCAATATTAATAATTTTCGACGTCAGATAAAGTCTCTTGGCTTATCATACGATTGGGATCGGGAAATTAATACAACAGATCCTTCTTATTATAAATGGACACAATGGATTTTTGAAAAGCTTTATGAAAAGGGTTTGGCTTATGAAGCGGAAGTTCCGGTAAACTGGAGTCCAGATTTAGGAACGGTTGTTGCTAACGAAGAGGTTATTGACGGTAAAACTGAACGTGGTGGCTTTCCAGTTGTTCGTAAACCAATGCGCCAGTGGGTACTTAAAATTACGGCATACGCTGATCGCCTAATTGATGATTTGGATGATTTGGATTGGCCGGAAAATATTAAAGAACAGCAACGCAATTGGATTGGCCGCTCAGTCGGTGCTAGTATCAAATTTGCTGTTGCTGGTAAAAAAAATCTTAAAATCGAGGTCTTTACAACTCGACCAGATACCATTTTTGGTGTTTCCGGAATGGTATTGGCGCCTGAATTAGATTTAGTTAAGGAATTAACAACTCCTAAGCAAAAAGCAGTAGTTGATGCTTACATTGACAAGGTAGCCCATAAATCTGATTTGGAACGGACCGATTTAGCTAAAGAAAAAACTGGTGTCTTCACCGGCAGTTATGCGATTAATCCGCTTAATGGTAAAAAAGTTCAAATTTGGATTGCAGACTATGTTTTAGCAACCTATGGAACCGGAGCAGTAATGATCGTACCGGCTCATGATGATCGGGATTATGATTTTGCTAAAAAATTCAATTTGCCAATTGTACCAGTAATTGAGGGCGGCGATATTGCTAAGGAAGCTTATACTGGTGATGGGACACATATTAATTCTGATTTCTTAAATGGCTTAAATAAACAAGACGCAATTGATAAGATAATTGATTGGCTGCAAGAAAAAAAGATTGGCAAGAAAAAGGTTAACTACCATTTACGAGACTGGCTTTTCTCACGTCAACGTTATTGGGGTGAACCAATTCCGATTATTCACTGGGAAGATGGCGAAACAACATTGGTTCCCGCAGACCAGTTACCATTACGTTTGCCAAAAGCTAAGGACATTAAACCTTCTGGAACTGGTGAAAGTCCGCTGGCTAACTTGGATGATTGGGTAAATGTTGTGGATAAGAATGGTCGAAAAGGTAAACGCGAAACTAATACTATGCCTCAATGGGCAGGTAGTTCATGGTATTTCTTACGTTACGTTGATCCACATAACCAAGGAGCAATCGCCGATTATCAAAAATTGAAGGATTGGATGCCAGTTGATTTGTATGTCGGTGGAGCTGAGCATGCTGTTTTGCATTTGCTGTATGCACGCTTTTGGCATAAATTCTTATATGATATCGGGGTCGTTCCAACTAAAGAACCGTTCCATAAGTTAGTTAATCAAGGGATGATTTTAGGTGACAATCATGAGAAAATGTCGAAGTCTAAGGGAAATGTAGTTAACCCAGATGAAATTGTTGAAAAATATGGAGCAGACACATTACGATTATACGAGATGTTTATGGGACCACTTGATGCTTCAATTGCTTGGAGCGAGGATGGTTTAAATGGAGCCAATAAGTTCATCAAGCGGATTTGGCGGCTTTTAATCGATGATCAGGATAATCTGCGTGATCGGGTTACAACATTAAATGACGGTAAATTGGACCATGTATATCATCAGACAGTCAAGAAAGTGACTGAAGACTATACTGCAATGCATTTTAATACGGCAATTTCCCAGTTGATGGTTTTTGTTAATGAAGCTTATAAGGCTGATGCATTGCCATTGGAGTATATGGAAGGTTTCGTCAAAATGATTTCACCGGTTATTCCGCATTTAGCAGAAGAATTGTGGACTAAACTAGGTCATGTGGGGACTATTACTTACGAAAAATGGCCAACGTATGATGAAAGCAAGTTGGTTGAAGATACAGTTCAAGTAGTTGTTCAAGTTAACGGCAAGGTTAGACAGCATCTAACAATTGCTAAGGGAACGGCTAAAGCTGAATTGCAAAAGCAAGCTTTGGCTGACGCCAAGATAAAGACAGCAATTGCTGATAAAAAGATTGTCAAGGTGATTGTGGTACCTGATAAATTGGTTAGTGTAGTTGTTAAGTAAACTGATCGGAATTTTTTAAACATTAGTTTTTTCTTAAAAGAGCTCTATTGATTTGACCAATTATGATTAGCTGTTGATTTTGGTCAAACAATTAGAGCTTTTTTTAATTTAAACTTGCAATTAGTTAGATAATTCAATATACTTTACAACATACGTTGTCATTTTTGATGAAATCACTGACCTTGGAGGAGGATTGGAAAGAATTATGAAAAATGAATTGTCACGGGGACTAACTCATCGTCATATTCAAATGATTGCGATCGGCGGAGCAATCGGAACGGGACTTTTTCTAGGATCAGGGAGTGCTATCAAAGCTGCTGGTCCGGCAATTATTTTGGCTTATCTGATTGCCGGTATAATTTGTTTCTTTATGATGCGAGCAATTGGTGAATTAGTTCTATCAGATCTTAAATTAACTTCTTTTATTGATTTTGTTAGACGTTATTTGGGAGATCGTTTTGAATTTGTCATTGGCTGGACTTACTGGTTGTGTTGGGAAAGTTTAGCAATGGCTGACTTAACAGCCAGTGGGATTTATTTACGGTATTGGTTTCCAATTATTCCCCAGTGGGTAACACCATTAATTATTATTTTAGTATTATTGGGATTTAACTTGTTAAGTGTTGGGGTTTATGGTGAGTTGGAGTCGTGGTTTGCCAGCATTAAGGTTTTAGCAATTGTAGCTTTGATCGTGACGGGGATAGTTTTACTAGTGTTAGGTACTAAAGTAGGCGGACATCAAGTATCTTTAGGTAATTTGGTTAATTATGGTGGCTTTTTCCCCAAAGGATTTAAGGGCTTTTTGGCAGCTTTTCCAATGGTTATCTTTGCCTTTACCGGAATTGAGATGGTCGGGCTAACCTCAGGTGAAACAGCGGATCCTGAACATGATTTGCCGCGGGCTATTAATAGTTTGCCGATTAGAATTGGTCTTTTTTATCTGGGTTCGATGTTTATTTTAATGTGCATCTATCCTTGGAATGAGATTACAACGACTTCAAGTCCGTTTGTGCAGGTTTTTGCTGGTATAGGTGTAAAAATCGCTGCCGGTGTAATTAATTTCGTTGTTTTAACGGCAGCTTTATCAGCTTGTAACAGTGCTATTTTTAGTACTAGCCGTACCTTATATGTTTTATCGCGGACCAAAAAGGCACCAGCTTCATTTGGGACGACCAGCAATCGCAGTGTTCCAGTTAAATCATTGCTTTTTTCTTCATTGACATTATTAGTTATTGTTTTATTGAATTATGTAATTCCTAAAACTGTATTTGAAATTATTTCTGGGGTGGCTACAGTCAGTTTTATTTTTGTTTGGATTGTTTTAATGGTTTGCCACTATCGTTGTCGCAAAGCAAAACAAACCAAAAACAAAAAATTTGCGATGCCATTATTTCCTTTTTCAAATTATCTGACAATTATTTTCTTTTTAATGGTTACAGTATTACTGGCATTTGAACGGAGTACCTTGATTTCATTGATCTTTGCGGCGGTTTGGTTTGCTGGCTTGAGTTTGATTTATACTTTAGCAATAAAAAAGGCACAAGTCGAAAATTAAGAGTAAAATAAATTATAGTTTTAAAATCTTAGCAGCGAATTTTTAAGTCGATTAAAGCTAAACTGGTTAAAGGCAGGATAAAAGAATGTCAATTAATTCACAAACTGAGATGCAAGCAAAAAAGAGTCCGCAAAAAGAACCAACAGCAAAAGATAAAATGTTGCGTGGTTCTGCTTGGATGACCGCTGGTAGTGTTTTTTCGCGCGTTTTGGGAGCTATTTATATTATTCCTTGGTATACCTGGTTTGGAAAAGATAACTTGGCTGCTAATGCGCTATACACTAAAGGATACACTGTTTACAGTGTTTTCTTAATGATTTCAATTGCAGGGATTCCATCGGCTGTTGCGAAACAAGTTGCTCATTATAATGCTCAAAATGAATACGCAGTTGGTCAGCGGCTCTATAAGAAGTCACTGTTGTTAATGTTGGCAATTGGTTTTTTAAGCGCTTTGCTGATGTGGTATTTAGCGCCGCTGCTTTCATTAGGGGAAGCGGATGTTATTCCCGTTTTTCGTTCACTGGCGTTGGCGTTGATTTTGATACCGGTAATGAGTTTAACTCGTGGTTTTTTTCAAGGATATCAAGACATGTTCCCATCGGCGATGTCGCAATTAGTTGAACAAATTGCGCGAATTATTTATATGTTGGCAGCTACTTATATTATTATGCAAGTAATGCATAGTAATTATCAACTAGGGGTTATTCATTCAACCTTTGCGGCTTTTATTGGTGCATTAGGTGGCTTGCTGATTTTAGGTTGGTACTATTGGCGTAAACACAAAGAATTAAAACAATATGCACTTCAAAGTACCAATCAGTTAAAAATCAGTGATCGACGTTTGATGGCAGACTTATTGCTGCAATCAGTACCATTTGTATTAATTGGTGCTTCGACTACCTTGTATAATCAGTTAGACTATTTTACTTTTAAACCAACAATGATTTCGCTGTCACATATTAGTTTGAAAACGATCAATGATTTATATGCTATTTTTGCTGGAAATGACAATAAATTGATTATGATCGTGGTGGCTTTAGCGTCGGCGATGGCAGCAACAGCAGTTCCATTACTATCAGAAGCTTATACCAAAAACGACCATAAAAAAATTGCGACACAATTGGCAGATGCCTTGGAGTTGTTTCTTATCGTGATGCTGCCGTGTTCTTTAGGAATGGCAGCAGTAGCAAAACCATTATATATCGTTTTTTACCAATACAATATTACTGGAATTTATGTTTTGAGCTTTTCAGCTTATGTTGCTTTACCAATCGGATTGTTTATTGTTTTGTCATCATTAATGCAGGGCATTTATCAAAACAAAAAAGCAGTTAAATATTTTATTATTGGTTTTTTAGTCAAAGTTGTGGTTCAAGTTCCTTTAACAGTTTGGTTGCAAGCTTTTGGACCGGTAATGGCAACCGGAATTGGGATGATGGTTTCCAATATTTTGATGATTCGTTATTTTTATTATAAATATCATCTTGATCTAGATCGGTTAGAGCGAAGATTTGATGGGCTGCTGCTATTTTCGTTTGCAACTTTTGCCGTGGCATTGTTAATTGTCCTAGCTGCATCTTCAGTGATTAATTTGGAATATCGGCTCTGGTCATTTCTGGTGTTGGTAATTGCAGCATCGGTTGGGGCGTTTCTTTACCTTTACTTGTGTTTAAAAACACGTTTAGCAGACAAGATTATTGGTGCACGCGTAAGTCGCTTAAGAAAATGGTTGCATATTAAGTAAGATTCGTTATTAGTAGTCAAGCACTGAATAAATCAATTCTTTTTGATTTACTCAGTGCTTGTTTTTTATGGTTGAATTATAAAAATAGTGTTACAAAATGAAAACGAATTCATCTTGTGCGTTCTACTTGGGTATAAACGCTGGGTTTAAGCATCAGTAATAACTTGTCGCATAAATTGCGGTAAGGCGTTGATAATGGCACTGGGTAATACAACATAATTATTTTCAGCTAGCTGTTTTGCAATGGCACTGTGGCAATAAACAGCAGCATCAATAACTTGATTAGTTGCAGCTTGTTTGAATTGGGCTAAAAATGCCGCAATAATTCCTGCTAAGGTATCGCCCATCCCGCCAGTTGCCATATATGGACCTCCAATAGCTAGTTTAGTGACAGTTTGATCATAGTGATAAATGACAGTACCATTTTTTTTCAGAACAACGGTTGCTCCCAATGTTTGTTGCATCTTTAAATTCTGTTCAATGTTGTTTTGTTCAGAAATTTTGATATCACTTAACCGTTGCCATTCCATTTGATGAGGTGTCAAAATGGTTTGAGGCGGCAATAATTTGTACCATTCTCGATGTTGGCTTAGAATTGTCAGGGCAGAACCATCAATTATCAGCTGTTGTTGTTTAGTAATTCGCTGCAAAACTGTTAGTAATAACTTGGCAGCGAGTTGATCATTCCCCAATCCAGGGCCAATGACAATCACATCAGCTTGTTGAATTGAATTTGATAAGCCAGTTTGATCTTGGTAGTCGAGAAACATTGCTTCAGGTACGATTGTATGCAAAGCGGTTAAATTTGCCGGATGACAAGCACAGGTTACTAAACCAGCACCGGCATGAACTGCTGCACTGGAAGTCATGATAATTGCACCGCCATAGTTTATATTACCGCCGATTGCCAGCAGACGACCAAAAGTTCCTTTATAACTGTTAGCTGGACGGATAGTAATAATTTGCTGTAAGATGTTTGAACTGATTAATTTCATTTAAAAACCTCCGTTAATAATTTATCGCTACTTTTATTCTAATACACTTTTATGGATAGCAGTTAGTGAAGAAAATTTGTTGTTTGAATACCGAATAAGTTGTTAATTTTAAACATTAAAAGAAGTTGAAACAGTATTTTCAACTAAGAAAACGAACACTTCCGATTAAGATGCTTTGAATTTTTGTGTTTTTAGAGGTAAAATTAATAATGGATAAATAAATAGGAGGTTTAAAGCATGCAGAAAAGTTTTATTCAAGAACTTGAAACGAATGTGCTGGCAGAAGACGAAACTTCAAAAACTTATTTGGTACCTAGTAAAAAGGAACGTTTAGCGGTCAAAATTGATAAGGAAGTTTTAAAACGGTTAACTGATAATCAGAAACTTGAACGCATGTTAAAGAATTTGCTAAAAATGAATTCTAAAAGCACTACTCAAGAGGTAATCAATATAAATAAACGCAACTATCGAATTTTTAGTTAACGATTACCGTTGTTGCTGCAGGTTGGAGGAGGAAAAATAGTGTTTTTGACAACAGGCGATGTGAATCGTTCTTATGTAATTTTAGGGATTGTGAATGCAACCGTTAAGCGTACATTGCAAGCTGATGAAATTGATAAGGTTGCTGAGTATGACGATTTATATAGTGAAGTAAAAACAAAGCTGGTCGATCGGGTGCTTGCCAAAAATGGTGATGGAATTTTACAAGTACGGTTTGTTCCGCAAATTGTTCCTGTGGGTCCAGGACCAAAGTATCTTTTGCTTCATGGATACGGAACCGCTGTTAGATTTCCCAGCAAAAATGATTAGCGCATAATTATTACGTCGGGGTGGGCGGTTTTAATTACATAGCTGGATACGGAACCTGTAAAGAAACGTTGTAAGTGATTTTTTTGTGTTTTACCCAAAATGATTAAGTCATTTCGATATTCAGCCGGGAATTCCTGTGCAATAATTATTCGTGGATCGCCAAAGCGTAAGTGAGTATGAATCTGGTAAACTGAAGATCCAGCTGCTAATAATTTATTTTTGATTTCTTTTAGTTGTTTACTGGCTTTTTTCTCTAAATGATACAGATTTTCGTCTGACAGTTCTGCTTGAGCGTTACCAAAAACAATAATTGTTGGGTCCAACACAAATAAAATATCCAATTGAATATTATTATGGCGGGCATAGCTTGCTGATTTTTCAAGTGCGTCAGGTATATCATTGCTTAAGTCAATAGCGAGTAGAATTCTTTGATAAGGTTGTTGCATAGAGTCACTCCTAGATAATATTTAATTATATAACAGGTGTAAGTTCGTTATAATTTTGCCGGTCCTTCTGCGAGTTTTAGGAGGGCTTTTTTTGTGTTATCAATGTTGAAAGGTTTAGCCAATGTTAAATCGGAATCTGACGCTGTAAGCACAGAAAATGGTAATTTTCTATATAAGCCAGCGGGCTATTTATATGATTTCAACATTTATACTGATATTAACAAGAAAAAAACTTAAAATCAATGAATTAAAATAATGATTTGGCTAATTTAAAAAAATAGTTCGCTAGTGATTCCGCTATTTCGTTAATAAAAAAATAAAGTGCATTAAGTTTTTGCGAATGATTGTTAGAGGTTCGAAGAGAAAGGCAGTTAATCTTTTGAATACAGAAGTGTAAGGTCATAATTACCCGAAAGTAAGTGAACTAGAGCAATTGTAAAATGAATTTTGTTGAAAAAAGAATAATTTATGATACAATAAAATTATAAAACTTTCTGTATGCTGCTAATAATATAAAAGTTTTTGTTTCTTTGTTCAACTTTCATCGATACTTAATGAGAACACACTAAAAAGGGGTAACGATTAAGTTACTTCTTTTTTTTAACATCGATGATATCGTTTACAATTATGGCCTGAGATCTGATAATATGCAGGTAACTAAAAGAATAGTTTAAAATGGGAAATTTGCCAACTGGTAAGGCGTGTTTTTAAAAAGTGTAACATACGAAACGACAGTGATGTGGGGAATCATATTGTGTTTGGCGATTTTTTGCAATAAGAATCATGACAAAAAAGAGTCTTTAATTAGTCCTTTTTTCATCAACAACGGTTGTTATATTAACAGCTATGTTTAAATACAAAATTTAAGTGCAAAAAGATGCAGAAAGATAAGGATATAGCTATGAAAAATATTATTTTATGTTGATATTTGTCTTTTTATTGACAGCGTTTGCAAAATAACGTAAAATGTTAAATGCAATATATATAGTATAGATTTTTTACGTAAGCTGGCGTGGAAAACTAGCTTATTTTATTACAAATTATACTTTGGGCTGTAATTTAGTATTTAAATGATAAATTGTGTATTTATCTGGCAAGTGAGGATTAAATGCAGATGAAAAATAGCTTTACTTGGATAATAGCAAATCACCGTAAAATTATTGACTGCAACAAAATAAAATAAACAATGCTAAGATATGCTAATTTAGAAAATAAAAAAGCCTTTAAATCAATGATTTAAAGACTTCGAAATGATTCATTTTTAGTTAAATATGCCCTCGGCAGGAGTCGAACCTGTACTTGGATAACCAAACAGCGACCTGAACGCTGCGCGTCTGCCAATTCCGCCACGAGGGCAAAACAATAACAAAGCTAATTATATTATACTTATTCCAATAAGACAAGTTCTTTTTTAAGAAAGTAGGATGGCAAGAAAAATATTAATTAGTTATACTTTAAGTTGCTTTTGCAGAAGAAAAATTTTAAAATTGTCAATAAATGTAAGCGCAGTCATTGGAGGAGAAAGATATGAATAAAAATACTTACCAGTTAGATCGAGCTAAAATTTATTTAGCAGAAACTCAAAAGGCGATTGAGTTTTTAACGAACAATGATCGACTGTTGGCAGATTTAGTAATTAGAAATTTACAAAAATCATGTTCGTCTGAATTGAAAAATCAGCAAATGAGTGATCCGGATTACCAGATCTTATTAGAAAAGATTTCTCAAATTTTCAGTCAAGGGATTGATCAGATAAAACAATTAGAGCAAGTGCGTACCGCTTGCCATCAATTTATTTTAAAATAATTAGCTGCAAGTTGCTGTTGTATTCGAGTCCTTTTTTTGAATTGTAAGTTATTAGCTGACAGCGGACAGACCAGAATCGATAATGGTATAATATACTTAGCAAAAGAGAAAGAAGTGACAGACAATGCAGCAGACATATCGCGATATTTTAGTTCCGGTCGATGGTTCTAAGAACTCTGAAAAAGCCTTAGAGCAGGCAGTAGAAATCGCTAAAAGGAATCATGGAAAAATTGAAATTTTAAATGTAATTGATATCAGAAATTTCAGTAATGCATTTGGTAGTATAATGGATGGCAGTGGAGATGTAATTTATTCTTCTTTTAATGCAATTGAAGAATATTTGAATAAATTGAAAGCCAAGATCGTTGAGCAACATCATTTTGAGCAAGTTCAAGTTCATGCTCGTTTTGGATCACCAAGGGTGGTAATTGCTAATGACTTTCTGCGGGATTACCCGATAGATTTGATTGTAATGGGTAAAACAGGTTCTAATCCGGTTGAACGCTTTTTAATCGGTTCAGTGACTGATTTTGTAACGCGGTCAGCAAGTTGTGATGTAATCATTATTCACCAATAATAATTTTGACGGGAGGTAGATCATATGTCTAAACCTGAATTAGTGGGGATGGTAATTTTAATTGGTTTGATTTCCTACAACTTTAAATTGAGTCTTTCCGTCAAACGATTGCGTAACCAGATTGGTAAAGCGCGGCTCAATGAGTTATATCAAGATAAAAGTCAGCAGCTGCTGGATGTTATCCATGAAAAAAGAAAGTGGACAATTTTGAGTCAAATTTTAATTTTTGCCAGTTTTGTTATCGCTTTAATGGGTGTTAAGTTGGTAGTGTTACTTTATTTCCTGATTCTTTACACAGTTACAACTATTTATATTAATCGTTTAACACAGCATGTATTTAAGAGTTATACGCAACATTAATTCGGTAGTGGGTATTGCTCTGAACTAATTGCGAAATAATAGCAAATTTTATAGCCTAGAAGGGCTATTTTTTGTGCACTCAAAAATTTTGAGATCGCTTTTTTTATTGATATCAAGCAAAATATTTTTTTAAATCGTTTGGCTGATTACGCTATCAAAACTTTCTATTACGTTGATTTTTAATTATTTAAAAGTAAATTAATTTATTGATTGAATAGCCATTAAAATGAAAGCAATGTTTTGAAAACAAAGAATAACGGTTGATTTTTCATTGAAAGATTAAGTTAACATAGGAATTTGTTAAAAATAAATTGACATTTCTAATATATTTGTTATAATTCTCTTAATTGTTGTTACATCATGGAGGGGTTTTTATGGGAAAATTGTTTGACAGGTTGACTTTGAAAGAGGATCCAAATGTTTATCAGGATAAAGATTCACATTTGAAGCAAGTTCTGACAGTCAAGGATTTCTTGGCTTTAGGGGTCGGGACGATTGTTTCAACTTCAATTTTTACATTACCGGGCGTAGTTGCGGCGCAACATGCTGGTCCAGCGGTTGCTTTATCATTTTTAGTTGCTGCTGTTGTCGCTGGTTTGGTTGCTTTTGCTTACGCTGAGATGGCTTCGACGATGCCGTTTGCCGGTTCAGCATATTCTTGGATTAATGTTATTTTTGGAGAATTTTTTGGTTGGGTCGCTGGTTGGGCTTTGCTAGCTGAATATTTTATTGCAGTGGCGTTTGTTGCCTCAGGGCTTTCTGCTAACTTGCAGGGATTATTGCAACCATTGGGTTTTGCTTTACCCAAACAATTAGCTGGTGCTTTTGGTTCAAATGGTGGGATGATAGATTTAATTGCAGCTGTTGTTGTTATTTTAGTGGCATTGTTATTGTCACATGGAGTTTCAGAAGCTGCTCGGGTCGAAAATGTTTTAGTCGTTTTGAAGGTTTTAGCAATTTTAGTATTTGTTTTTGTTGGGATGACGGCTCTAAAAGCAGCAAATTATGTACCATTTATTCCTGCGTATCATCAAAATGCTGATGGTTCAGCTTTCGGTGGTTGGCAAGGAATTTACGCTGGTGTTTCGTCAATCTTCTTATCATATATTGGTTTTGATTCGATTGCAGCGAATTCCGCTGAAGCTAAAAATCCCAAAAAGACTATGCCACGAGGAATCTTGGGCTCATTAGTAATTGCAGTGGTTTTGTTTGTTAGTGTTTCATTGGTATTAGTCGGAATGTTCAAATACACTTCTTATGCAAATAATGCTGAACCGGTTGGTTGGGCATTGCGTCAAAGTGGGCATGGAACGATTGCTTCTGTTGTTCAGGCAGTTGCTGTTGTTGGGATGTTTACCGCTTTAATAGGTATGATGCTGGCTGGCTCACGCTTATTGTATTCATTTGGTCGTGATGGTATGCTGCCAAAATGGTTAGGAAAATTGAATCATAATGATTTACCTAATCATGCATTGTTGCTTTTATCAATTGTTGGGATCGTTTTAGGAGCTGTTTTCCCGTTTGCTTTCTTAGCACAATTAGTTTCAGCTGGAACGTTAATTGCTTTTATGTTTGTTTCACTGGGTATGTATGCACTGCGCCCGCGTGAAGGCAAGGATTTACCGATACCGAGTTTTAAAATGCCGTTTTATCCGGTTTTGCCGACAATTGCTTTCTTAGGTGCCTTTCTAGTTTTTTGGGGCTTAGGTAAAGATGCTAAGTTGTATGCTCTTTTCTGGTTTATTTTTGGCGTAATTCTCTATTTTTCATATGGTATTAGACACTCCTATTTAGCTAAAAATCAAAGAAGTGATAATGGTGAAAACAAATAAAGCGTTGTTGGCCGCCGAAGCAAAATCTTTGTCACAAACTGCCCGTATCAATTATTTTGATATTGTTATTGAATCAGGCAAGGGAGCACTTTTAAAAGATGTTGATGGTAATAGTTATATCGATTTATTAGCAAGTGCCTCATCAACCAATACAGGTCATGCACATCCAAAAGTGGTTCAGGCAATTCAACAACAGGCAGCTAAAATTATTCAATATACGCCGGCTTATTTTGCCAATGTTCCAGCAGCTGAGCTAGCACAAAAATTAGCAAAAATTGCCCCAATAAGTGGACCAGTTAAAGTCGCTTGGGGGAATTCCGGTTCTGATGCAAATGACGGTATTATTAAATTTGCTCGCGCTTATACTGGTCGTCAATATGTCGTCAGTTTTATGGGGGCTTATCATGGTTCAACATATGGTTCTTTGTCAGCTTCAGCTGTCAGTTTGAATATGGCGCGCAAAATTGGGCCTTTGTTGCCGGGAGTTGTCAAAGTTCCTTATCCTGATCCATGGCATCGTTTACCAAATGAAAGTGAAGCAGATTTTGTTGATCGAATGTTTGCGGCTTTTCTTGAACCCTTCCAGACATACTTGCCGGCTGAAGAAACGGCAGTTATTATGATGGAAGCAATTCAAGGAGATGGCGGAATTGTTAAAGCACCAACTGAATTTGTACGTCGAGTTGTTGAATTTGCCCATCAAAATGGAATTTTGTTTGCGGTTGATGAAGTTAATCAGGGATTGGGTCGGACTGGAAAAATGTGGTCAATTCAACATTTTGGAGTTGAACCTGATCTAATGTCAGTTGGCAAATCAATTGCATCTGGTCTGCCTTTAAGCGCAGTTGTTGGTCGCGCTGATGTGATGGATTCTTTAGCAGCACCGGGGCATTTGTTTACGACTGCTGGCAATCCGGTAACTACGGCTGCTGCTTTGGCAACATTGGATGTTATACAAGCTGAAAAATTACCAGAACGTTCAGCACGTCTGGGTAAATTAGCAGTAGCCTTTTTTGCTGAACAAGCACAAAAATATGCTTTTATTGGCGCTTGGCGGATGTATGGTCTAGATGGTGGAATTGATATTGTTGATCCACAGACAAAAAAACCTGATGCAGCCGCAACAACTAAATTGATTTATCGTGTTTTTGAATTGGGTGCGATTATGATCAGTCTAAAAGAAAATATTTTGCGTTTCCAGCCACCATTAGTAATTACTGAAGAACAATTGCAACAGGCTTTTGCTATTTTAGCCCAGGCTTTTGCAGAGTTGGACGCGGGCAAACTATCTTTGCCTGCTAATGCAGCTCAGATTGGTTGGTAAATAAAAAAAACTAGGCAATTTGCCTAGTTTTTATTTTGCAAAAAATTTTAAATTCGACCAACGTGCTGACCAATTTTTCCATTGAAGCCGCCGCTGATAAGCTGCAAGTTTTGTTGTGTCTGTTGACCAGTTGGGGTTGGGGTGAACTTCCAAGTTAAATAGGTCTTCTAGTCCAAAGGGGGCAAATATTTCAAATTTACCTTGAACTGAGATACTTATGCCAACAGCGCTGCAGGTTTCGGGGATGGTGGTTAATGCCGATTCGATTGTTTTGCCAAATGGTTGATGGCTGGCAGCGTCATTTTGACAAACATTTTGAATGTTCCAAAGATATTTTGAATGTTTTTGTGTAATAATAGCCCTTTTAGTTAGTAGATTTTCATAGGATAGACTCTGATCCGCAAAAATAATATCGATATTTTCACGTAAGATATTGTATTTTTGTTGGGTAAGTGCATCCCAAACTAAATTGCGAACAGCTCCGGCACATAAAACAGCCTCAGAAATTTGCTGCTGATTTAAAATTGTAAAAATTTCCTGAATTTCTGCTTGTTGTGATAGAAGCTTAATTAACTGTTGTTTATTATTCAACTTTACTCCCTCCAATAATAATTTATTGTAGTTTCTTTTGTAGTAAAATAAAAGTTATTTTTAAATTTTGGAAATTATTTGATGAATACCGTGAAAAAACGAATGAGATTTGTTATATTATACTTATGAAAGCGTTTGAATGTCGTTTGGAGGGATAGCAATGGCAAAAATATTGGCAATTAACGCTGGCAGTTCAAGTTTGAAGTTTAAATTATTTGAAATGCCGACTGAACAAGTTTTAGCAAAGGGTGTTTTCGAGAGAATTGGGATGGCTCAAGGGAAAATTGAAATTAAATCAACAACAGATAATTATACCAGCGAGGAACCGATTGAGAATCATTCTTACGCTGTTAAGCGCTTACTAGAGCTAATGAAGGAACTTAAAATAATTGTTGATTTTAATGAAATTATCGGCGTTGGTCATCGAGTAGTTGCTGGTGGTGAATATTTTAAAAAATCTGTAATCGTCAATGGTCAGGTAATTCGCAGAATCAATGATTTGGCTGAATATGCGCCGATTCATAATCCGGCTAATTTAATGGGAATCAAAGCATTTCGCAAATTGTTGCCGAAAGCAGTATCGGTTGCCGTTTTTGATACATCATTTCACCAGACGATTCCTAAAACAAACTTTTTGTTCAGTGTACCTTATGAGTGGTATCACAATTATGGGGTACGGCGGTATGGAGCCCATGGAACCAGTCATCGTTATGTAGCTAATATAGCAGCTGGTCTAATGCAGCGCCCGTTAAGTGATTTGAAATTGATTAGTTGTCATTTAGGCGCCGGAGCTTCATTATGTGCCATTAAAAATGGCAAATCTTTTGATACATCAATGGGATTTACTCCGCTAACCGGAATTACAATGGCGACTCGATCGGGTGATGCGGATGTTGCGATGATTTCTTTCATGATGCAGAAGTTAAATATGCATTCAATGCCAGAAGTAATTTACGATTTGAATAAAAAATCTGGTTTGTTGGGGATTTCCGGTATTTCTTCGGATATGCGTGACATCTTAGCAGCAGCTAAACAAAAAAATGAACGAGCACAATTAGCGATTGACATCTTTGTTAAAGATATCGTGAAATATATTGGTGCGTACACAGCAGAAATGGGTGGCTTAGATGGTTTGATCTTTACTGCTGGAATTGGCGAAAATTCATCAGAAGTCAGAGAATTGATTGCTAAGCGAATTGCCTATCTGGGAATTGACCTTGACCCGGAATTAAATCAGATTCATGGCAAACCGGTGATCATTTCTCAACCTAGTTCAAGAGTTAAAGTCATGACGATTCCAACAAATGAAGAGTTGATGATTGCTCGTGATGTTGAACAATTAATCAAAGAAACCAGCCTGAAACAAGCAGCGAATCTCTGATTTAATTTTTTTTAAAAGAAAAAAATCCAAAAAGGTTCACAAACGAAGAAAAAAGTGTTAGATTATTCAAGTCGACTTAGTCAGATTCTTTTTTTAGGGGGTTTTGTCATGAGCAACAAGTTTGATATTATCTATGAGTATCGGGCAGTTGAGGCGAAATTGGCTGAACTGGATCAAGTTTGTGAGAGAATCAGCGAAACCAATCGTGGACGGCACTTGCTGAATGCTTACGATGAAAGAAGACGTAAACTAGCAGCAGAAAAAGATCGTTTAGGTGCCATTTTAGAGGCAATGACAGCTGCTGAAGATTAAGGCAGTTTGTCAGGTTTGTTATTATTAGAAAATAATAGCCGTTATTCGGATATAAGTCGAATAACGGTTTTTTTGTGGGCTGAATTCAAGCTTTAAGCGGGTATTTAACTACAATTGAGTAATTTTTACGGATAAAATCCCAAAAAAGCAAATTAAAGTTCGATATTTTTTTGACAACTATATCTCAATTTGCTAAGCTTATGGCAAATGGAGGGATCAAATTGAGTGAACAAGTCAGTGTTGTTATGGGAAGTATCTCAGATTGGGAAACAATGAAACCAGCCAGCGAAATTTTAGCTGATTTCGGGATTGATTTTGAAAAAAAAGTTATTTCAGCCCATCGAATGCCAGCTGAAATGTTTTCTTTCGCACAAGATGCAGCTAGCCGTGGAATCAAGGTAATTATTGCAGGTGCTGGCGGAGCAGCTCATTTACCGGGAATGCTTGCTGCTAATACAACCTTACCGGTAATTGGTGTACCCGTACAAAGTCATGCGCTTAATGGGATGGATTCATTATTGTCAATTGTTCAAATGCCAGCAGGTGTTCCAGTGGCAACAACGGCGATCGGGGTTGCAGGAGCAAAAAATGCTGCATTGTTAGCAACTGAAATTCTTGCAGTCGCTGATCAGCAATTGACTACCAAACTTATTGATTTTCGCCAAAGACAACATGACACAGCATTGAAAAGCGGTGAACAACTTGACTAAGATGATTGAACCGGGAAAGACGATTGGAATTATTGGTGGCGGACAATTGGGACAAATGCTAACTTTTTCAGCTAAAAAAGCTGGATTTAGAGTTTTGATCCTTGATCCGAATCCAGATTGTTCAGCTGGACAAGCAGCTGATGACCAGATTGTAGCTGACTATGCAGATCGGACGGCAATTGCTGAATTAGCAAAACGCTCGGATGTTTTAACTTATGAATTTGAAAATGTTGATTTAGAAGCTCTAGAAGCGGTACAGACGGATGTTTCAATTCCACAAGGGACACATTTGTTAGCAATTACTAAAAATCGTTTGCGTGAAAAAAGTTTTTTACGTGATAATGGTTTGCAAGTGGCACCATTTGCAGCTGTCAAAAATCAAGCGGCATTAACCGCTGCTGTGGCTGAAATCGGTTTTCCGGCAGTTTTAAAAACCTGTGAAGGCGGCTATGATGGTAAAGCTCAAGTTGTGTTGCATGATCAAGCTGACATTTCCGCGGCAAAGCAATTGCTGACACATGGCGAATGCATTCTGGAGGGATGGGTCGATTTCTCGCATGAGTGTTCAGTTATGGTTGGCCGCAACTTGGCTGGTGCCGTTTCACTTTTCCCGGTTAGTGAAAACATTCATCACCATCAAATTCTGCATGAAAGTATTGTTCCTGCTAGGATCCCAGTACCGGCTCAACAGCAGGCGCAACAAATGGCTAAAAAAATTGCTGAAGCGATTAATTTGTGTGGTATCTTAGGGGTAGAGTTTTTCTTAGGGAAAAATGGGCAGATTTATGTTAACGAGCTTGCCCCACGTCCACATAATTCAGGCCATTATTCGATTGAAGCATGCAATTTTTCACAATTTGATGTACATAACCGAGCAATTTGCAATTGGCCGCTGCCACAGATCGATTTGCTGAAACCGGTTGTTATGGTGAATGTCTTAGGACAGCATGTAGCAGGTGTCAAAAAATTGATTTCTCAAAAACCTCAGTGGCAGTTTCATGATTATGGCAAGGGAGAAATTCGTCGGGATCGCAAAATGGGGCACATAACTATTTTGACTGATGATCCAACGGCAACTTTAGCAGAAGTTCAAGCAACTAAAATTTGGGAATAGTATAAAGGAGAAAATAATGATTTCAAGATACACACGACCTGAGATGGCAGCAATCTGGAATGATGAACGAAAATATCAGTGTTGGTTGGAGGTAGAACTGGCAGCGGACGAAGCTTGGTCAAAGTTAGGACATATTCCAGCTGAAGATGTTGAAAAATTACATCAGCATGCAAAGTTCAATGTTGAAAGAATTCAAGAAATTGAAGCTGTTACGCATCATGATGTAATTGCGTTTACCCGTTGTGTCTCAGAATCACTAGGGTCTGAAAAAAAATGGGTCCATTATGGTCTGACCAGCACTGATGTTGTCGATACAGCCTATGGCTATCAGTTGAAGCAGGTTAACGAAATCTTGCGACAGGACTTAGCTGATTTTAAAGCAATTGTTGCTCGTCAAGCTATAAAGTACAAAAATACAGTTATGATGGGACGAACACATGGCGTACATGCTGAACCAACGACTTTTGGTTTGAAATTAGCACGTTGGTATTCGGAGATTAAACGTGACATTGAACGATTTGAGCATGCGGCAGCTGGGGTTGAAGCTGGTAAGATCAGTGGAGCGGTTGGTACTTTCGCCAATATTGATCCTTTTGTTGAAAAATATGTTTGTCAAAAATTGGGAATTCGAGCTCAAGAAATTTCCAGTCAGGTATTACCACGCGACCTACATGCTGAATATTTGGCAGCATTGGCTTTAATTGCTACCAGTCTTGAAGAATTTGCTACTGAAATTCGCGGTCTGCAAAAATCAGAAACACGTGAAGTAGAGGAACATTTTGCTAAAGGACAAAAGGGCTCTTCAGCAATGCCACATAAGCGCAATCCAATCGGCTCAGAGAATATTTGTGGTTTAGCTCGGGTGATTCGTGGACATATGATAACAGCTTATGAGGACGTTTCTTTGTGGCATGAACGTGATATTTCTCATTCCTCCGCAGAGCGAATTATTTTACCTGATACAACGATCTTGCTTGATTATATGCTGCATCGTTTCGGCAAGATTTTAGATACCCTAACAGTTTTTCCAGAAAATATGAAACGTAATATGGGACGGACATTTGGCTTGATATATAGTGGGCGAGTTTTGCTGAAATTAATTGATAAAGGGATGAGCCGTGAAGCTGCTTATGATCTAATCCAACCAAAAACGGCGCAGTCTTGGGATGAACAGGTTCAATTTCGTCCTTTATTAGAAAAAGATCCGCAAATTACGTCACGTTTGTCGGCGGCTGATCTAGATGATGCGTTTGATTACCACTGGCATTTACGTCGCGTGGATGAAATTTTCCAGCGAGTCGGATTAGAATGAAAGCAGTATAGAATTTAATTTAATATGGATGTTAATGCGCAAGCATGATTTTGCTTAAGATTACTTCCAAAGACTGGACAAATAAATTTTGACCAGTCTTTTTTTGCCTAAATGTTAAGTACCAGCTTAAGTTTAACGAGCAGCAAATAATGACTAATATCGGCTGTTAATATTTATTTTAATAAAATTAATCTTCAGTTATTGCAGACTTATCAGCTGCTATAATTGATTTTTTATTTTTTATCTAGCTATTGGTTAACTTAATGCTTATTAAATAAAATTAAGTTCGTGTTTTACCTATTGACTAAATGACACAAAATTGTTAGTCTTTATGATAAATAGCGATCATTAATAACGTGATTGACTATAATATTCGTGTTTAATGAAAGGATGGCAGTTTCTAATGGCAAAAATGATTTATGCCGGGAAAGCAAAACAACTTTGGACAACCGATAATGATCAATTACTTCGAGTAGTTTATACAAATCAAGCAACTGCACTTAATGGTAAACGCAAGGATCAAATTAGTGGGAAAGGTGAACTCAATAATCAAATTTCTACCTTGATTTTTGAGTATTTGGCAGACCACGGTGTTGCAACTCATTTTGTCAAGAAATTGTCGGCAACAGAAGAAATTGTAAAAAAAGTGAAGATCATTCCGCTTGAGGTGGTAACTCGTAATATCGGTGCTGGTCATTTCGCTTCACGTTTTGGAGTCGAAGAGGGATTGAGATTTACTAAGCCGGTCGAGGAATTATATTACAAAAGTGATGAACTGGATGATCCATTTATGAATGAATCCCAGGCGTATGCCTTAAAAATTGCAACTGCAGCTGAAATTGAAAAAATTTGGAAAATTTCTCGCCAGGTTAATCAGTTATTACGTTCGTTGTTTGCAGAAATTGGACTGGAATTAGTTGATTTTAAATTAGAATTTGGCAAAACTGCTGCCGGTGAAATTATTCTTGCTGATGAATTTTCACCGGATAATTGCCGATTATGGGATATGAAAACACAGCAGCATATGGATAAGGATGTTTTTCGTCGGGACTTAGGCGAACTGGCACCGGTTTATCAAGAAGTGTTACGGCGGTTAACTAGTAAGCTGGAGGCGGGAAAAGCATGAAAAAAGTCAGAATCTATGTAACTTATAAAGAATCAGTTTTTGATCCCCAAGGTGAAACTATTACGACAGCAGTAAAAAGTTTGGGTTTTCCCCAAGTTAAGGAAATTAATGTTGGCAAGTTTTTCGATGTAACTTTGCTGGAGACAGCGGATCTTGATCAGACGATTGCGGCTATTTCTGAAAAACTGCTAGTTAACTTCAATTTGGAAACTTATCATTATCAAGTATTGGAGGAACAAAAATGAGAGTGGCAGTTGTTGTTTTTCCGGGATCAAATTGTGATATCGATCTGTATGAAGCTTTGACGTCAGTTTGTAAAGTTGAAGCAGCTTATGTTTCTTACCAGCAAGATAATTTAGCTGGGTTTGATGCGGTTATGCTGCCAGGCGGCTTTTCCTATGGCGATTATTTGCGTTGTGGAGCGATTGCCCGTTTTAGTAACATTATGCCGGCAATTCAGCAATTTGCTGCTCAAGGGAAACCCGTTTTTGGCACCTGCAATGGTTTTCAAATTTTAACCGAGGCCGGTTTGCTGCCAGGAGCGTTAAAACAAAATGATTCCTTGAAATTTGTTTGCAAAACGGTCGCATTACGTGTTGAAAATAATCAGACAGTTTTTACGAATCAGTATCAAGCTGGAGAAGTAATTCAGTTGCCGATTGCACATGCTGATGGCAGTTATTATGCTGATCAGGAAACTTTAGCAGCTTTAGAGGCCAACCATCAAGTAGTTTTTCGTTATGCAACGGAAAATCCCAACGGCAGTTTGAATGATATTGCTGGAATTACTAACCGGCGGGGAAATGTTTTAGGGATGATGCCTCATCCGGAACGAGCAGTTGAGCAGCTTTTGGGCAATACTGATGGTTTGCGGCTCTTTAAGTCATTATTAGCGGGCCAAACGATTAAGGAGGCAGCACATTAATGACAAAGAAATTAACGCCTGAACAAATTCAACAGCAAAAGCCTTATTTAGCTTGGGGGCTGAGTGAAAAAGAATATGATTATATCAGCCAACGATTATTAGGAAGACTGCCAAATTATACTGAAACTGGTTTATTTGCCGTTATGTGGAGTGAACATTGTTCTTATAAAATGTCAAAACCGGTTTTACGAGAATTTCCTAGTACTGGGAAACGGGTCTTGCAAGGGCCTGGAGAGGGAGCTGGTATTTTAGATATTGGCGATCAGCAAGCAGTTGTTTTCAAAGCTGAAAGCCATAATCATCCTTCAGCGGTTGAACCTTATGAAGGGGCAGCTACCGGCGTTGGCGGAATCATTCGTGACATTTTCAGTATGGGAGCTCGACCAATTGCCATGCTTGATTCGCTCCATTTCGGTGAAATTGATCAACCACGAACTAAATATTTGATTAATGAAATAGTAGCAGGAATTGGCGGATATGGTAATTGTATGGGGATTCCAACGGTTGGCGGCGAAACAACTTTTGATCCATGTTACACAGGCAATCCACTGGTTAATGCAATGTGTGTTGGTCTTATGGACCAAGCTGATATGCAAAAAGGACGAGCTCAAGGAATCGGTAATGCTGTAATGTATGTTGGAGCTAAAACCGGTCGTGATGGAATTCATGGAGCGACTTTTGCTTCAGCTGATTTTGCGGACGACAAGGAGACTCAACGTTCTGCTGTGCAAGTTGGTGATCCATTTATGGAAAAACTATTACTTGAAGCTTGTCTAGAGTTGACTCACAAACATCAAGATTGGCTGATAGGTATTCAAGATATGGGAGCCGCTGGTTTAGTCTCATCAAGCTGTGAAATGGCAGCAAAAGCTGATAGTGGAATGGAATTAGAGTTGGATCAAGTACCGCAACGTGAACCAGGAATGTCAGCTTATGAAATTATGCTCAGTGAATCGCAAGAGCGCATGTTGCTTTGTATAAAAAAAGGTTTTGAAAAACCAGTCCAAGATTTATTTGAAAGTTATGGTTTAGAAGCTGTCGTTATCGGCCGGGTAACGGCCGGACATCAGTATATATTGCATCACCAAGGTAATAAAGTTACTGATATTCCAGTCAGCTCATTGACCGATGATGTCTTAGAAGAACAAGGAACTGAAGTAATGCCAAGTCGTTTGCAACAAGCTGCTCTCCAGCCCGTTTGGCAACCAACAGAATTTGATTTTGCAGCGACTTTTTATCAGATGCTGCAGCAACCGACGATAGCAGCCAAAACTTCAATCACGCAAACATATGATTCGCAGGTTCGAACTAATACGGTCGTTGGTCCTGGAAGTGATGCGGCCGTTTTAAGAATCAGACGGACAACTAAGGGATTGGCAATGACGACCGATGGTAACGGAAGGTTTGTTTATTTGAATCCGGAAATCGGCGGTAAATTAGCAGTTCTCGAAGCTGCAGCCAATCTGGTTGCCAGCGGAGCTGAACCATTGGGAATTACCGATTGTTTGAATTATGGTGATCCGCATGATCCTGAAGTTTATTGGGAATTACATCAATCGGTCAAAGGGATGGCAGCTGCTTGTCGTGCTTTGGAAATTCCTGTTATTTCCGGTAATGTGTCTCTCTATAATGAAACTAATCAACAGGCGATTTATCCGACACCAATGGTTGGAATGGTTGGCTTGATCAATGATATTCAAAAATATGAAACTATTAAGTTAAAAAATGCCGGAGATAAGTTATTTTTAATTGGTACAACAACCGATGATTATGCTGGCAGTGAATTACAAAAAATGCTGCAGCATGAGATCAGCGGTCAATTGGCAGACATTGATTTAAAGCAACAGGTTGCTGGTTTGCAGCAAGTTTTGCATGCCGTTCAAGCTGGTTTGACCAGTAGTGTGCATGATCTTAGTGAAGGTGGCTTGGCAATTGCTTTAGCAGAAAGTACTTTTGCAACTGATTTGGGGTTGCAAGTCACAGTACCATTGACTGATGCGCAATTATTTAGTGAAACGCCCGGACGGTTTTTAATTTCAGTAGCTCCAGCTAAAGTTGCACAATTCACTGAATTAATGCAGGACAAAGCATTGTTGATCGGTGAAGTAATTCCACAAAAGAAATTTGAATTAAAAACCTTAACGGCTACTTATCAATTGGATTTATTACGGGCACAGAAATTATGGGAGGACGCAATACCATGTCTGATGAAATCAAAGGCTTAAATGAAGAGTGCGGCGTTTTTGGCGTTTTTGATGCGGCAGATGCCAGTCGCCTAACTTATTTTGCGTTGCATAGTCTTCAACATCGTGGTCAAGAAGGAGCTGGTATTGTCAGCAGTGATGGCCAGCAGCTTTATCAGTTTCGCAATCGCGGACTGTTGTCTGAAGTATTTGCAGACAAAAAGGATTTAACAAAGCTGGTAGGACGTTCAGCAATTGGTCATGTTCGCTATGGTACCAGTGGTAATAACACTTTAGCCAACGTCCAACCATTCTTATTCCATTTTCATGATGGTGATGTTGCCTTGGCACACAATGGCAATTTAACCAATGCACGAACACTGAAGTCACAGCTTGAAGATGACGGAGCCATTTTTCAATCAAGTTCTGATACAGAAATTTTGATTCATTTGATTCGAAAAAATCAACACTTAGATTTTGTTGCGGCTTTGAAAAAAAGCTTGAATCAAGTCCGCGGTGGTTTTGCTTTTCTCCTTTTACGTAAAGACTGTTTAATTGCCGCTTTAGACCCCAATGGCTTTCGTCCATTAGCAATTGGACAATTGGCTAATGGCGCTTATGTGGTTGCTAGTGAGACTTGCGCTTTTGATATGATTGGAGCAAAATTTGTTCGTGATGTACTGCCGGGTGAATTGATTATTATTGATAAACAAGGTTTGCATATAGATCACTATACAACCGACACACAATTAGCAATTTGTTCCATGGAATATATTTATTTTTCGCGGCCAGATTCAATTATCCATGGTGTAACGGTGCATAATGCTCGAAAAATGATGGGCCGGTTGCTGGCTCGACAGGCGCCAGCTGATGCAGATATGGTAATTGGTGTTCCAAATTCATCATTATCAGCAGCCAGTGGTTATGCTGAGGAAAGTAACTTGCCGTATGAAATGGGTTTGATTAAAAACCAATATATTGCGCGAACCTTTATTCAACCAACCCAAGAATTGCGTGAACGTGGTGTGAAAATGAAATTATCAGCTGT
Source organism: Liquorilactobacillus ghanensis DSM 18630 (assembly GCF_001435235.1). GTDB lineage: Bacteria > Bacillota > Bacilli > Lactobacillales > Lactobacillaceae > Liquorilactobacillus > Liquorilactobacillus ghanensis. The sequence continues at coordinate 53,763 of NZ_AZGB01000029.1, forward strand.
TCGCGGAGTAGTGGAAGGTAAAAAAGTAGCGATCGTTGATGATTCAATCGTTCGTGGGACAACTAGTAAACAAATAGTTCGTTTATTGCGTGAAGCCGGTGCCAAAGAGGTTCATATGCGAATTGCTTCACCGCCATTGCGATTTCCATGCTTTTATGGAATTGATATTTCAACTCGTTCTGAATTAATGGCAGCTAATTATTCGGTTGCTGAAATGTGTGAGTTGATGGGAGCAGATTCACTTGAATTTTTAACGATTGATAACTTAATTAAAGCAATTTCACTTCCTGATGGTCAAAATGCTCCTAATGGTGGTCTGTGTGTTGCTTATTTTGACGGGCATTATCCAACTCCTTTGTATGATTATGAAGCTGGTTATCTGGCTTCTTTGAAAAAACAACAAGCACGTGAGGTGATACAATAATGGATCGTTACCAACAAGCAGGAGTGGATGTTACCGCCGGCTATGAAATGGTCAAAAAAATCAAACAAACGGTTGCTACAACCAACCGACCTGGAGTAATGGGGGGAATTGGTGGCTTTGGAGGATTGTTTGATTTAACTGCACTTGACTTACAACAACCAGTTTTGGTTTCAGGGACCGATGGTGTGGGAACTAAACTATTGATTGCCCAAATGGCTAATAAACACGAAACAATTGGCATTGATTGTGTGGCTATGTGTGTAAATGATGTTTTAGCTCAAGGGGCTGAACCATTATTTTTCTTAGATTATATTGCTACTGGTCATAACCAGCCGGCTAAAATGGCTGAAATCGTTAATGGGGTAGCTGCCGGATGCCGTCAGGCTAACATGGGACTCATCGGTGGTGAAACGGCAGAAATGCCGGATATGTATGCGGCTGACGAATATGATTTAGCTGGATTTGCAGTTGGAGCGGCTGAAAAAAGTAATTTGTTAACGACTGATCGGCCGCAAGCTGGTGATTTTTTAATTGGGTTGCCGGCTAGCGGATTGCATTCAAATGGTTTTTCATTGGTGAGACAAATTCTTTTTAAAGATCATCATTTAAAACTGAACGATCATCCTGATCAATTGCAAGGACACAGTTTGGCAGAAGAATTACTGACGCCGACGCAAATCTATGTTGCAGCTGTTTTACCATTAATCAAAGCCGGATTATTAAAAGGGATTAGCCATATTACCGGTGGAGGTCTTTATGAAAATTTACCGCGAATGTTTGGTGATCAATTGCAGGCGGTGATTCACCTTGACAGCTGGCCAACTTTGCCGATTTTTTCATACCTCAAAGAGCTTGGAAATTTAAGCTTGGATGATTGCCTGCATACTTTTAATATGGGAATCGGGTTAGTTTTAGCGATCGATCCAACAGCAGTCGAAAAAGTTCAGCAGCGCTTGCAAGCGGCCGGTCAAGCAAATTTTCTGATTGGAAAATTGCAGTCACGACCAACGGAGCAAGCAAAGATTATCATTAAGTGAGGCGCAATTATGAGGGTAGCAATTTTTGCTTCCGGTAATGGAACTAATTTTGAAATTCTAGCTCAGCAATTTCTACGTAAACAAATTCCCGGGCAGCTGGTGCTGTTGTTTTGCGATCATCCCAAAGCACCAGTAATTGAGCGCGCCCAGTGTTTAGGAATTAACTGGGAGTCATTTACCGTAAAAGAGTGCGGTGACAAGGCAGCTTATGAACAGCGGATTAGTCAGTTACTGACAGCACAAAAAATTGATTTTATTGTTTTAGCAGGTTATTTACGGGTAATTGGCAATGGAATTCTTGATCAGTATCCGCAGCGGATTATCAATTTACATCCGGCTTATCTGCCCGAATATCCAGGGCTGCATTCGATTGAACGCGCTTTGGCAGATGGCAGGAAACAAACTGGGGTGACGATTCACTATGTTGATGCCGGTTTAGATTCAGGACCGATCATTACACAGCAGCGGGTACCGATTTTACCGACTGATACCTTGGAGTCACTTGAGACCCGTGTTCATGCTTGTGAACACCAGCTATATCCGCAGGTAGTCAAGCAATTATTGACAGTATTTGAAAAAAAGGAGAAAAATCAATGAGAAGAGCTTTATTGAGCGTTTCCGACAAATCTAACCTGATTCCTTTCGCAAAAAAGTTGAGTGAACATCAATTTGAAATTATTTCAACTGGTGGGACACGCCAAGTATTGCTTGATGCAGGAATTAAAACGATTTCGGTTGAAGATGTAACCGGCTTTCCAGAAATTTTGGATGGACGGGTCAAAACGCTAAATCCATTTATTCATGGAGGCTTATTAGGGCGGCGTGAATTACCGGAACATCAACGAGTAATGAAAAAACTGGGCATTCATCCAATTGATCTAATTTGTGTCAATTTATATCCCTTTAAGCAAACTATTCTTAAACCGAATGTTACTTTAGCGGATGCAATTGAAAATATTGATATTGGCGGTCCCAGCATGTTGCGCAGTGCTGCTAAAAACTACCGTGATGTAACTGTAGTGGTTGACAGTGCTGATTATCAAATAATCAGTGATCAGCTTGATCAGCAAGATAAAGTTGACTTGAAAACGCGGGCACAATTAGCTGCTAAAGCTTTTCGCCATACTGCAGCTTATGATGCATTAATTGCAAACTATCTCTCGCAACAGGTTGGTGTTGAAGCGCCAGAAAAATTAACGTTGACTTATGAATTAGAAGAAACGATGCGTTATGGGGAGAACAGTCATCAAAAGGCTTGGTTTTATCGGGATGCTCTACCGAAAAAGCAATATTCAATTACCAATGCTAAACAGCTGCATGGCAAAAAGTTATCTTATAATAACATTAAAGATGCTGATGCAGCCTTACGGATCGCTCGTGAATTTTCACGGCCAACAGTAGTGGCGTTAAAGCATATGAATCCTTGCGGAATCGGTCAGGCGGAAAAATTAGAAACAGCGTGGGATCGGGCTTATGAAGCCGATTCAATTTCAATTTTCGGCGGTGTTATTGTTTTAAATCGCAAAGTTGATTTGGCAACAGCTACTAAGATGCATAAATTGTTTTTGGAAATTATTATTGCGCCTGATTTTGAGCCAGCAGCGTATGATATTTTGGCTAAAAAGAAAAATTTGCGAATTTTGCAGTTGGATTTTGCAGCTAAAGATGAACCAGCGAACAAAGAGACAGTTTCAATCATGGGTGGTTTATTAATGCAAGAACAAGATACACTGACAGAAGATCCACAAGATTGGCAAGTTGTGACCAAAACAGCGCCAACACCAACGCAATTGGATAATTTATTATTTGCTTGGAAAGCTGTTAAACACACTAAAAGTAACGCAATTGTGGTTGCTAATGGCCAGCAGACACTGGGAATCGGTGCAGGTCAGCCTAATCGAATTGATTCAACTAAGATTGCCATTAAACATGCAGCAGGCAAAATCGATGATCAGGCAGTTTTAGCTAGTGATGCTTTCTTCCCGATGGATGATTGTGTTGAATATGCAGCCAAACATGGAATTAAAGCAATTGTTCAGCCGGGCGGCAGCATTCGCGATCAAGACTCAATTACCATGGCAGATAAGTATGGAATTGCAATGGTTACGACGGGCATCAGACATTTCCGGCATTAATTAGGGGGCAATTTAATGAGTAAGACAGGTTTGAAAATTTTGGTAATCGGTTCTGGGGGAAGAGAGTATGCAATTTGCCGCAAGCTTTTAACAAGTCCGCTGGTTAGTGAAGTTTTTTGTGCACCTGGAAATCCGGGAATGCAAGCTACTGGAATTCAAGCAGTTGCCATTGATGAGCTTGACTTTTCAAAATTAATCGAATTTGCAGTAACAAAACAAATTAGTTGGACTTTTGTTGGTCCGGAAGACGCCTTAGTGGCAGGAATCGTGGATCGCTTTCAAGCAGCAGGATTGAAAATTTTTGGTCCAACTGCCAAAGCTGCTCAGCTGGAAGGTTCAAAAAAATTTGCTTTAGAGTTTATGCAGCGTTACCAAGTGCCAACAGCAGCATATCAGGCATATTCACAACCGGCAGCTGCATTAGCTGGCTTAGCAGCGTTTAAATTACCGGTAGTAGTTAAAGCTGACGGTTTAGCAGCTGGAAAGGGAGTAACGGTTGCACTGACTCGAACAGCAGCTGTAGCAGCAATTAAGCAATTATTTGCTCAAGGGCAGCACGAGGTTGTGTTGGAAGAGTATTTAAGCGGTGCAGAATATTCTCTTTTTGCAGTTGTCGGTAAAGATAATTATCAGCTGTTACCAATGGCGCAAGATCATAAGCGAGCCTATGATGGTGATCAGGGACCTAATACAGGTGGAATGGGTGCTTATAGTCCCTTGCCACAGTTAAGCGAACGACTTTATCAGCGAATTGTAGCAGAAGTTGTTGAACCTAGTATTAAAGGCTTGCGACAAGAAAAATTTGCTTATCGCGGGATTCTTTATATCGGCTTGATTGCAACGGCAACAGGTCCTAAAGTAATTGAATATAATGTTCGTTTAGGTGATCCCGAGACGCAAGTTGTTTTACCGCGGATAAAAAGTGATTTTGCACAATTGATTACCGATTGTCTTGCTGAACGGCAATTAGCACCAGTCAGCGTAAGCAATCAAGCTTGTTTAGCAGTCGTGATTGCTGCTAAAGGTTATCCACAAGCGCCGCAAACAGGCCAATTGTTACCTGAACTGGCCGAGCAGGCTGATGTTAAAATCGATTTTGCAAATGTTACTGGTAATTCACCAACTACTTTACGAGCCGCTGGCGGGCGACTGGCAGCAGTCGTTGCTCAAGCGGATACCCTAATATCTGCTCAGACGGCTGTTTATCATTATCTTGCCCAAAAGCAATTATCTAACTGCTTTTATCGGCACGATATTGGCACTAAAGCGACACATCAGATTTTTAATTAGCCTAAAAAGGCAGCTGGAACAACTATCTGTTAAATAGTTATTCCAGCTGCCTTTTAAAATAGTTTAAATAGCTTTTTTATTGTTAATGAAAATGTTAAACTAATATTGATTTAATTTTGCACGGTAAGAAGTGCTGTTCGCATTAAATTTCCTAATTCTTGGCAACCGTACTGGATCTCGTCTAAACTGACACCGGTAAAGTTTAAGCGTAGATGGTTTTCTTCATGTGAGTTGACAAACATACTACTTCCGGGTAAAAAAGTTACTTTTTTGCTGAGTTGGAGTAGTTTTTGGGCATCTAAACCAGCTGGCAGAGTTACCCAGACGAAGAAGCCACCTTGTGGTTTTGAAAAATGACATTCATCTGGCAAATATTTTTGCAGACAAGCTAGCATAGTAGCTAATTTTTGCTGGTAGCTGCGTCGTAACTGCTGAATATGATCAGTTAAACTATTGTCAGTTAAGTATTGATCAATTGCTTCGAGGACAACGTTAGGTGATTGACAATCAAATGCTAAGCGCAAGTTTGCTAAGTCATTGATGATTGATCGTTTGGCAATTACCCAACCAGTACGCAAAGCAGGCGATAAAATTTTAGAAAAGCTGCCAATTAAAGCAACGTTGCCAGTTTTATCAAATGCTTTGATTGGTGGCATAGCTTGTCCAGCATAGCGTAATTCACGGTAAGGATCATCTTCGATAACCAATGCATTGTAGTCAGCAGCTAATTGAGCCAAACGCTTGCGCTTAGCGATACTCATACAATAACCGGTTGGATTTTGAAAATTTGGAATAGTGTAGATCAATTTAATTTGGTTAGTCTGTAATTGTTCTTCTAAAACGTCCAGATTCATCCCATCTGCTTCCATTGGAATTTCATAATAGGTTGGTTGATATTCATTAAAAGCGGCAATCGCGCCGACATAAGTAGGTCCTTCAACAGCTAACCCATCTCCTGCATTAAGAAAAAGGCTTGCTAGTAATTTAATAGCCTGCTGGCCGCCTTGGGTAAACATAATTTGCTCAGTTGAACATTCAATTTGTAAGCTTTGTGCGTAATTTGCTAGTTTTTGCCGCAAGTTAAGATCACCAAGTACGGAACGATATTGAAACAAGTCAGGAGCAGCTGTTGTCAATCGTTTTTGAAAAGCTTTTTGAAGTTCTTTTTTAGGAAAAAGGGCAGCATCGGGATAACCGCCGGAAAATGAAATAGTGTTAGCTTGATCACTTAATGAAAATAAATCAGCTAAACCGGACGATTTTTGAGAGTTACGAAATGCATTTTTTGGCAACATAATTAAGCTCCTCCTCGTATTGTTGTGCTTGATATTAGTGTAGCTTAGTTTTATAATTAAGTAAAATTCATTTTATTCATTCTAAAGTGAATTGAATTCACTTTAGAAACAGGGGGAGTTTCAAATGTCAACTTTTGCGTATGAAGTTTTTAGCGAGGTAGCAAAGCAGAAAACTTTTTTTGCAGCTGCAAATCAACTGAACGTGACACCGTCAGCAATCAGTCATTCAATTTCGAATTTGGAAAAAGAATTGGGTTTTTCTTTATTTATTCGAAATCGAACAGGTGTTAAATTAACGCCGGACGGTGAAAAGATTTTACCAGTAATTCAAGACATTTTGAATGCAGAGGCAAAATTAGCTGAAGAGTCCGCAAGAATCAATGGTTTAAATCAAGGAAGAATTCGCATTGGAGCATTCAGTAGTGTCTGCATTAATTGGCTGCCAGATATTATTCGTGAGTTTAAAAAAAGTTATCCGGAAATTGAACTTTCAGTCTCACAAGGCAACTTTAATGCGGTTGCAGAGCAAGTTCGGATTGGAACATTGGATATCGGCTTTAGTGCGTTACCCATCAAAGAAAAGCTGGAAGTTATTCCGCTGCATCGTGATCCAATTTATTGTGTTGCACCTGAAAAATTTAAACCGGCAGAAAGTCGCACTGTAACAGCTGATGATATTCGCGGTAAAAATTTTATTTTGCAGCAGATCGATTATGATCGTGACACGAAAAAAGCTTTGGATACTTATGATGTTTCGCTGAATTCGATTGATTACAGTATTGATGATGCTTCAATTATTGCAATGGTTGAAAGTGGCTTGGGCTTGGGTATTTTACCGGAACTGGCTTTACAAAAATTATCCGGTAATGTAACTTTCTATCCTTTTAAGGAACATTTTTATCGAACGATTTGTTTAGTAACTCATACAGAGGCCAAACAAACGCCATCAACCAAAGCATTTATTAAAGCAATTCAAGATTATTTACAAAGCAGATACGGTCAGGAATGGTAATTAACAATTAAATATAGTATAAATTAAAAAAGTTCTTAAGAAGGTATTGCAATTCATAAATTATGTGCTATGATTTAAAAACATGATTTTTGCAAGCCTTTTTTCTGTGTCAAATTTTTAGGAGGATCGTAGTGAAAGAACTGACCAAAGGAAGTCCAATCAAACTGATTTTAATGTTTACTTTTCCATTATTGATTGGAAACTTGTTTCAACAATTTTATAGCATTTCAGATACTTTAATCGTCGGGCAAACACTGGGAGTCAAATCCTTAGCAGCTGTTGGTTCAACGGGAAGTATTCAGTTTTTGATTATTGGATTTGCGCAAGGATTGACGGCAGGGCTATCAATTTTAACTGCGCAGTATTTTGGTGCACATAATTATAAAAAAGTTAAACAGAGTTTTGCAGTTAATATTGTAATTTGTACGGTAATGACTATTGTTTTAACAGCTTTGAGTCTGTTTTTTGTTAAAAACATCTTGCAATTAATGAAAACTCCAGCCGCAATTGCAGCTGATGCGCAAACTTTTATTTCCATTATCTTTGCTGGAATTTTTTCATCGATGGCATTTAACTTGCTTTCGAATATTATTCGGGCTTTGGGAGATAGTCGCACACCATTGTATTTTTTAATTATTGCAGCTTTGTTAAATATCGTATTGGAATTATTATTTATCTTGGTTTTTAAAATGGGAGTTGCTGGTGCCGGTTACGCCACCGTAATTGCACAAGTTTTTTCAGTGGTTTTGTGTGTTTGGTATATTATTCGACGAATTCCTTTATTGCAAGTAACAAAGCAGGATTTTCAAGCAATTACCTGGAGAGAAATCGGTCGTCATCTTTATATCGGTTTGCCAATGGCGTTTCAGACTTCAATTATTGCGATTGGCTCAATTATGATTCAGTCGGCATTGAATGGCTTAGGAACAACCGCTGTAGCGGCGACAACTGCTGCCAGCAAAATTGATCAATTAGCAATTCAGCCAATGATGTCGTTTGGTATTGGGATGGCAACCTTTACTGCACAAAATTATGGAGCTCATTTATATAATCGAATTTTACAGGGAGTTAAACAGTGCCTGTTTGTTTCAATTCTATTTAGTTTTGCAGCGGGTTTTTCAGTCATCTTTTTTGGTCAGGCAATGGTTTCACTGTTCGTTGGCAGTTCCGCTACTAAAGTGCTGCAATTGGCACAGGTCTACTTTAATGTTAATGGTTCATTTTACTTTGTACTGGCAACGTTATTTATTTTACGCTATACTTTGCAAGGTCTCGGTCAAAGTATTGTCCCGACATTGGCTGGTATAGCTGAATTGACCATGCGCAGTTTGGCGGCTTTACTATTAGCTACTTCATGGGGATATATTGGAACTTGTTTTGCTAATCCTTTAGCTTGGTTTGGCTCTTGTTCAGTATTATTGTTTTCTTATTTTAAAGCGATTAAAATGCTGCGAGCTCAAAGTCGGCAGGCGCAGGAAAAACAAGTTGCCAAAAAAGTTCCTTGTTTAGAAGAATAATGAGTTTTTTGATTGTTAAGTCAACCTTTTAGGTGTAAAATCATACAATAATTAGTTGAGGGTGGTTTTTAATGAGTAATGAGTTTAAAATCGGTGAAAAAGTAAAGTGCAAGAAATTTGGTGCTTTAAACCATGACTTTACTGGGAATATTGAGAAGATTTATGAAAATTCAGCGTTAGTTTCGATTCTAGAACATGAAAAAGAAGATGAAATTGCGGTTAATGATTTTCATAAGCGAGTAATCGTCCGACTGAAGAATATGAAAAAAATCAGTTAAAAAGCGGCTGACACATGGAATTTTTTATGCTATACTATAATTTGTCTTGCGGGTGTAGTTTAGTGGTAAAATTCCAGCTTCCCAAGCTGATGTCGCGAGTTCGATTCTCGTCACCCGCTTAACCGTAGAAAAGAAGTAAAATGGTAGTTGATTGGTAGCGAGTCCATGATGGTGCAAGATGGATGATTGGCCCATTTGAAGCGTGTTTCTACGAAAAATTGATATTTTTGAGTGGATCGCCGATCAAAAAGAGTGGTACCGCGGGTAATTCTCGTCTCTTACATGTAGATGTAAGAGACTTTTTTTATTATTGTCTTTAGACCTAGTTGAGCTCGTGTGCGTGCGAAACAAAAAACCACCTGC
>NZ_AZGB01000004.1 GCF_001435235.1 Liquorilactobacillus ghanensis DSM 18630
AATAAAATTAGCACAAATTGCCTTTAAAGGCAATTTGTGCTAATTTTATTAATGTTTTTATATACTAATCATTTTTTTTGACACCCTAGGTATCAATGTTACCATTAACTTAACTGATGTCAGCTGGGCGATTGGAAACAATCGGGCGTAGCTGGCCTTTTTTTTAGGAGAAAAGAACATGGCTGATAAAAATCACAACTTACAATTAACTTACAATAATATTAAAAAATTAAAACAACATAAACAGGTTATACTAGAGGACCAAACATGTATTATACCTGAAGTAAAAACATTTCCTCTAGATACTTTCTATAAAAAAGAACAAATCATACTGGATCCCCCTGTACCACTAACTACAGATGAATTAATAGCTCTGCTAAAAGAACATCATACTATAACATTTACCGAGGAAGAAGAAACATTCGCACAATCTATTATCCCCTACGCAGGGTACGGTAGATTATCCGCCTTCGCACTTAATGACACCCCAATTTCCTTTACAGAACTTTTTGATATTTATAGTATTGATAGATATCTGAGAACTTCTATTACTCGACTTATGCCAAGTATAGAAACAGTACTAAAAAATCGCCTATCTCAAGAAATCATTAGTTTTGAAAATAACAACAATGCTTTTATATATGAAAACATAGACTCAAAAATATGGCGACAAAACAAAAAAGATAAGGTCAAAAACTGGTTAGCTTTCTCTATAGAAACAATGCTTGACATACGAAACAAGAGACCGTCTTTAAGCAAATTATTTAGAAAATATAATGGTCATTTGCCAATTTGGATTTTATTAGACAACTTAACTTTTGGCTCTATATCTTTGCTTCTCCCACTGTTAAATAAAGATTTAGTTTTTGATTCTAGTAAGTGCTTAATCGATGCACAACCTTCCTCAATTTATTCATTATGCCAAGGATTAGTTATCCTTAGGAATGCTGTATACCATAATTCAAGTGTATTAGGCACAACCTTTACTTACAGTATGAAATTAGACGAAGAAGTTGAAAAATTTATTATTACTGGATTTATGGACATATTTCCAGAAAAAGAAAATACACTTATCATAGACAAGACAAAACATTTCTTATTCGTAGGGTTATTGGCTATGAAAATTTTTTATTCTAAATTACCTATACCAGAAATAGATAGATGGAACATCTTTATATCAAAATTAGATAAAAAGATTAAAAGTCACAGTGTAATAGCCCTTAATTTAGCTCCTAGATATTACTTTCCTACAAATTGGAAAAATATACTCGAAATTAAGATTAGCTAGATTCTATATAAATACCAATTTCCAACAAAAAAACAATACCTTCTCTCCTTCTCAGTGCTTGGGGCCATTACTAACAAATAACCCCTCAAAAACATTGTTAAAATAGCCTCCAACATCTATAATTTAGATGTTGGGGGCTATTTATTATAATATTTGATTTATAACGCATATTAAGTCACTAGTTTTTCCGGGAATTAGATTTACCGCTCATTTCAAGATTACCACTTTCATAATGGGCCCAACATGAATAGATTTCGACTATTTTAGTTACTTTATCAATGGTATAAACGACGCGATGCTGTCCATTTATTCTTCGAGAATAGTAACCAGCCGCAGGTGGTGTTAATTTTTCAAATGACTGTATTGGTTTATATGGATCAGATTCCAATACATTTTTTATTTCTTCAAATGACTGACGTAATGGGCTTCTTAAAACTTTTTTTAAATCACCTTTAGCTGATGATTTTATTTTTACTTTCCAACGATTACTCATGATCAATTTCTTTGATCATTTCGTCTAAATCAACCGATTCATCATCTTTACGGCTTAAGGTAGCTTGAATTTGACCATTCATCATTAAGTTCATGGTTTCCTGTAATGCGTCATAGTCTTTTTTTCCAATCAAAACGGCACTACGGCTGTCATTAGATCCTGCAATAATAACAGGTTGGGAGTCCCGATTAGCGTTTTTGATAAGTGAAAATAGATTGGTTCGTGCTGTAGTTGGATTAATAATTTTTTCCATATGATTCCCCTCCTCAACTTATCTAATATTATAAGCGTACATGATAGCGTACGTCAATTATAGTCTATTATATCGTCAAAGGAGATTATGACTTATGCAACAAATCGTCCTACCCATCAAAGACTCTAACGTTCTCAAAGAGGTACAAGACACCTTGCTTCATAATTTTAAAGCTGGCCGGCGCAATTACACCATCTTTCAAGTGGGCAAAGCGACCTTGTTACGTGTCAGCGACGTTATGAAGCTTCGTTGGATAGATGTCTTTAACGAAAACGGCACCGTGTGTCAGAATGCATTTATCCACGACCAAAAGACTGGTAAAGCTAACCTGCTCTACTTAAAACCCGTGCAGACTGATTTATTAGCCTATCAAGCTTGGTTGCAAGAAAACCATTTGGTTTCTGACTGGTTGTTTCCCTCGATTCAGCACCCAGAGCGACATATCACGGAAAAACAGTTCTACAAAATCATGAGCAAAGTCGGCGATCTTTTAAGTATTAATTACCTTGGTACCCACACTATGCGCAAAACTGGGGCTTATCGCGTTTATACGCAATCCAATTACAATATTGGCTTAGTCATGCACTTATTAAATCATTCAAGTGAAACCATGACTTTAGCTTATTTAGGCTTAGACCAGGCTAGTACCGAAACGATGCTGGATCAAATTGATTTTGGTTAGGAGGCTGGCTTTATGGATTTAGATTTTAAATCAAACAAGTATGATCTTTTTGATGATTGGCATCAAAACAAGACTAAACAAGCCTTTACACAAAAGTTGCAACAACAAGCTCAAGTTGAAAAAAAACAGCTACCCCAATTATTGTCGCGTGAAGACTTAAAAATTCGTTGGCAGATGAACTCTCGTCAAAGTGTTCATCAAGTTGCTAGTAAGCCTGATTTTCCGCAACCCGTTTTTGCTTTTAATCATGGTAAGACGCCACTTTACTTAGCAACTGAAATTCAAATTTTCGAAATTAATCACCCTTGGGTAATAACTCCCGGTGCTCGTCTTGCTTATAGTCATTGGATCCTTCGTAATGTGATTGATCAATCTTGATATTTAGCTCTAGGCTTTTTATAGTTGGCGCTAGCCTTCTAATACAAATAATACCCATCGAAATGGGTATTAAATCTACCCTTGACAAGTGTCAAGGGTGTAAGTGCGCATTGACCTCGTTTCACTCGGTCTACTGATAACCATAAAATCAGTTTTTGCTGTTGTTAAACTGAATGTATTTTTAATTCAATTTATACTTGCACTTAACTAAGTTTGTTATGCTTTAGATACTTAAAAAGTGTTGCGGTTCCCGCTGCTTTCAACCAAAATTTTTAATTGCTTTATGCAGAGAATCTTCATAAACCTGGCAACAAAATTTGAATAACTAACTGTAAGAACTGCGTATCTAAACTGAAATCATTATTTTGATGTTAGGAGTAATTAAAATGGACGAAAAAAGTATTAAAACTAATTGATGAAATGCTCGTTGATCCTTGGCAAGTTGATATTCAAGAGTTGTTTGAAGCTTTTCTCAATGAATCCGACGAAATCAAAAAGAGTTTGTATAATTCCTTATACACTTATATTTTGCAAAAAAGACAAGAAGATATTATTAATCGACCAGGTTTCGTAATCTAGCCCTCTAAAAGCTCCCTGAGGGCTTTTTATTTTGGCTTTGGTATAAATATATATAAATAGCCTTAAAATCGCTAGAAACGAAAAATAAGACCCTTAAAAAGAAACATAGCAGTTAAATCTTTATCAAGTTTTAGAAAAGCTAACTATTTGCTGTCAATGGTAGCGGACGAGCGCAGCGTGGGAGCATAAGGAATTGACAGCTCTTAACCAGTCTTAACACTGGAATGGCGAAAGCCAAAGTTTCTACAAAACTTTGCTTTCCTGCCTAACGGCGAGTGAAAAAGCGGTCAAGCTGGCTCAGCTTGGACGGGGTTCGGGGCGTCAGCGCCCGAATTAATGTGGCTTGCCACACCTTTTAGGCAACGAACAGCGTGAGGCGCAAGGAGCTGTGCGACTGGAGTTTAATGTGAGCTAGTTTTTGGCTTACTCTTTTGTGTTTTTTGTTTTAGGTTTGGATCTCGTACAGTGGTACCTCTTTTATACCTCTTTTATAAACCTCTTTTAAACCTCTTTTAGACCCCTCCTGAGCCTTACTCTCCCAAGACTTACAGAAGTTTATCAAGTACCTTTTGTCTGTTTATCAAGTACCTTTTGTCTGTTTATCAAGTA
>NZ_AZGB01000030.1 GCF_001435235.1 Liquorilactobacillus ghanensis DSM 18630
GGATTCCCTTTTCAATAGGATTTTATTCATTTACACAAACTATTTTATACTCTCAACAGGCAGTTTCATATCTGGGAAGGAATCTGATAAACAGCAATTTATTAGACAAATAATAAGTAATCAATTGACAGGTGAGCCGCGTAAACTGATTTTCTTTGAAAATCAATTTACAGAATGGATTGGATCACAAAGAATGTCAGTGATTCATGATAAATTAATTGATTTTTTTGTTCGAAATAATTTTTCATATTCCGATGAAAGTTTAAATACTTTGGCGTTGACCATTTTAATAATTGTAAAAAGGGCAGCGAATAATCATCTTTTGGAAGAAAATTTAAAGCAAGATTTAAAAATAACTAATCTAGCTGAATATCCGCTAATTTATAATTTATTAAATTGTTTAAAGGATGATTTTAAACATAATTTTTCATCAAATGAAATATTTTTAATCACGTCAATTTTTATTGGACTTGGTTTTGGTTTGAAAAATTCAATGCATTTTTCTCAAGAATTTAAATTAAAGGTAGCTGATTTAATTAATTCTGTTGGAAGAGCTTTAGAAATCGATTTCATCTCTGATGAGAGGCTATTTCATAATTTAGAATTGCATCTTTATCAATTAATTTATCGTGCAAAATCAAATTTTCAAATAAAGAATCCTTTGTTAAAAGATATTCGGAATAAGTATCCAAGTCTATTTGCTGTTGTTTGGCTGTTTGTTAACCAATTCATCGAAGAATATAACATAAAAATTACACTTGACGAAGTAGCTTTTATTACACTACACTTTCAAACTTCACTTGATCGCAGTATACAAACAATTAATGCTTTGATTGTTTGTCCAAATGGAATTGGTACAAGTGCTTATGTCAAAGCACAAATCAGCAAATTTTTTCCAAATATTAGTGCTCATTTAGCCAATACTCGAGATCTAGACATAATGACACTAGATAATTTTGATTTTATTTTATCGACCGTCTCTTTAAAGAAAAACTATAAACTTCCAGTTTTAGAAGTTTCCACCTTAATTAATTTTAACGAATTAAAACAGATTAGTGAACTTTATGTGAGGTCTTTATATCGTAAATACGCAATACAAGATCTATATATAAACCAACAACAAGATGTGATGTATATAAATCATCTAATAGGTCAAAATATTTTCCAAGGTAATTTTAAGTCGTATTTAGATATTTTGAATTTTTTGATTGGCAAGGCAAATGAAAATGGATTTATTGAAAAAGGTTTCAGAGAATCAGTATTAAAAAGGGAAAAATTAATGTCAACATATTTGTCTGGAAAAACAGCTTTACCACATGGAAATCCTAGTTTGGTTAAAAAAAGTTTTTTGATAGCTTTAGTTTTGTCTAAAGATACAGATTGGCAAGGCAAGATGGTTAACGTTGTTTTGCTTCTAGGCATCAAATCCTCAGATGTTAGTCATTCACAAAAGTTAATGAGTTTTTTAATGGACAAAATTAATGAAAACGAAAATAAAGACTTAAGGAACTATTTATTTCAATTAAAGGAGGTGAAATTAAATGCAAAATGTTTTTTCTGAGGAAAACATAAAAATTATTTCTCAAATTGATAATTGGCAAAAAGCTGTTGAAATTGCTTGTCAACCGTTACTTGAAGAAAAAAAAATAACTCAGAAATATGTAACCAATATTATTAAAAGTGTCAAAAAATATGGACCATACATGGTTTTAACAGATTATTTCGCCTTGATGCATGCTAAACCGGGAGAAGGTGTTAACCAACTTGCAATGAGTTTATTAGTAGTTAAAGAACCAATTGATTTAGAAGGAAAAAAGGTCAAAATTTTTCTAATTCTTGCTTGTCCTGATAGCAAATCACATATTAAAACTTTAAAAGAAGTGGCTGGAGTTTTAATGGATCAATGTAATTTCGAACTTATTTTAAAAGGCACTAAGTCTCAAATTATAGATTTATTTCAAAAGAAAGAAATGGATGGTGGAAAAAAATGAAAATTTTAGCAGTTTGTGGTTTTGGTGTTGGTAGTTCAATGTTGTTGAAAATGACAGCCGAAAAAGCGGTTAAGGAATTGGATATAAATGCAGAAGTTGAGAATACTGATTTATCTACTGCGCAAGCAACCCCTGCTGATTTGTATTTAACAAGTGCGGAACTAAAAACTGAACTTGTTCACTCAGTTAACGCACCAGTATACTCTGTGAAAAAATTTATGGATAAGGAAGAAGTAAAACAATGCTTGATGGATTTTCGAACTAAAAGTAATCAGAATGATTGACCTAAGGAGTGAACTTAAATGGGGATTATAAATATAATTATCAATAACATTATGCAAAATCCGCCAATTTTAATTGGATTGGTCGCTTTAATTGGTTTATTACTGCAAAAAAAGGGTATTTCTGAGTTGGTTAAAGGAACACTAACCGCTTCTTTTGGAATGGTTGCTTTAACTGAAGGTGTAAATATGTTAACTGGAGTTATTTCACCTATAAATACAGCTTTTCAAAAAAGTTTAGGAGTTACTTCTTCAAATAGTTTAAATGATGTAACATTTACTGCTAAATTTGGTGGAGAAGTTGGTTTAGCAATGTTTTTGGGACTGATCATTCACCTAATAATTGCACGTTTTACACCAATAAAAACTATTTTTTTAACAGGTCATATGCTTTGGTGGTTTCCCTTTGTTATAGTTGCAGGCGGTGTTGAAGGTGGATTGAATGGTTGGAAATTGATTGTATTTTCAGCTATATTATCAGCTCTTTATTGGTCAATTATGCCTTGGTTAATGCGAAAATTTGTTTGGGCGGCAACTAAAGATGAA
Source organism: Liquorilactobacillus ghanensis DSM 18630 (assembly GCF_001435235.1). Taxonomy (GTDB): domain Bacteria; phylum Bacillota; class Bacilli; order Lactobacillales; family Lactobacillaceae; genus Liquorilactobacillus; species Liquorilactobacillus ghanensis. Next base: position 2,819 of record NZ_AZGB01000030.1, read on the forward strand.
TCATTTTTGATTGGACATCCTACTGGAATTTTAAGTCTTTTGTCTGGTTTTGTGGCTAAACATCTTGGAAATAAGGAACATTCAACTGAAAATATAAATATTCCAAAGAAGTTATCTTTTTTCCGTGAAATTTCAGTTACTGGATCTATTGTCATTTTTTTAATGTATGTAATTGTTTCGTTTATTATTCCTTCTTTGCCAGGAAAGAAAAATTTGTTGTTTAATTCGATTAATCAAGGTTTAACATTTGCAGCCGGATTATTGATACTGCTTTATGGAGTTCGATTATTAATTAATCAAATTATTCCGGCTTTTCAAGGAATTTCAGAAAAATTGATTCCAAATGCTAAGCCAGCATTTGATGTTCCAGTTCTTTTTAACTATAAGCCAAATGCTGTCCTTGTAGGTTTTATCACGGCTATGATCACGTCAACTATATTAGTTATTTTTTCTGATAGTTTTCATATTTTTCATATTATGCTTGTTCCTCTAGTAATAACTTCATTTTTCGAGTGTGGTGGTGCAGCAATTGTTGGTGAAGGTCAAGGTGGACTCCGTGGTTCAATTTTGGGAACTGCAAGCGCAGCAATTTTAATGGTAATTCTGGTTGGATTTTCCGGTACGATGTTTGGGTCAACTATTCAAAACTGGATTTTAATTTTTGGTGGTAATGATTTATCGCTAATGGGAATTATTAGTAAAATTTTGGCAAGCTGGTTATAAATTTATTGAGGGGATGGTTTTTTGTGTATCAATATTTTGATGAAATAACAAAAAAATTAAAGGCTGTTGAAAAGGATGAAAAGGATAATATTTTTAATGCAGCTGTACTATTAGCTAAAACACTTGAAAATCAAAGTTCGACATATATTTTTGGAGCCAGCCATGCAGGAATTTTGACTCAAGAAGCTTTTTATAGAGCTGGAGGATTAATAACGATGAATCCAATTTTTGGCACAGAAATTATGCTGAATAATAGACCAGTAACTTTAACTAGTAAGATGGAGCGATTAGAAGGGTACGGAACAGATCTGGCAAGTACAATTGATTTTCAAAAAAATGATTTATTATTTTTGCATTCTGTTTCTGGACGTAATCCAGTAACGATTGAAATGGCACTAGTTGCTCGAAATGCTGGTGTAAAAATAATAGCAATCACAAATCTAAAGTATTCAAAAAGAATTACTTCACGACATAGTAGTGGAAAAAAGTTATATCAATTAGCTGATATTGTGATTGATAATCATGGAGAAATTGGTGATGCAATGTGCAAAATCTCGGGATATCAACAAAAAATTGCTCCATCCTCAACAATAACAGGTAGTGGGATTTTAAATTGTATTGTGGTTGAAGCTTGCCGGTTACTTGCAAATGATGGAATTGATGAACTACCGATTTTTTATAGTGCGAATATGGATGGTGGCGATGAGCTTAACAAGAAATTATTTTATAAATATGAAAAATTAATACACTATTCTTTCTAACTTAATTCTTTTGAATTTAGATTATAATTATTTAAATTAATAAGCTTAGGGTTATAGCAGTTGAAATTCTTGATATTAAAGAGTAAAACAATAGTCAATTTCTTTTTTTAACACATTTTTTGATAATTGTGTTAATATTTGAAAACTTTTGATTATTGGTTTGCTCTTTTTAATTTCAAAATTTATATGCTATAAATGATATTTTATATAAATAAAGTTATTTATTCAAATAGTATTGTAATTGTAAATCATAAGAAAATACGATTTTATTGTGATTATTCATGTAAAACTGTAGGATGTATGATATATCTAAGACAATTTTGAAGGAAGTGTTTATTATTGTAAAATTTTGTAAAAGTTCATATTAAGGAAGACAAAGAGTTGTTGAGAGGCTTTAAACGCTTAGCCTAAGATTAATTATTAATGGATAATTTCACCTTAACACTGTTTTGATAATTTTTTAAATTTTTTTCTTATTAACAAATATAGTGTTCAACTGAAAAAATTTGGAGGGAAATTATGAGTGTGAAGATTACAAATATACTACAATTACCCTCAATGAAGGGTTCAAGGGTCTTAACTAGTAAAAGTGATTTAAACCAAACAGTTACTTCGGTTACGGTTTTGGAACATTCAAAAATAAATAACGTGCAAAAAAAGTTACAGGACAATATATATTATCGAGGTAATGAAATAGTTTTGACTTCTTTTGCTGGTGTTAAAAATGATGTCATAGCTCAATGTAGAAATATAAAATATCAAGCTGAGCTAGGGGAAGTTGCTATTATATTGTTTTATGTGGGAATTGTAATGCCTACAGTTGATTCTCGTTTGATTCAAACGGCTGATGAAGTAAATATTGCTATAATTTGTATGCCATTAAATAACCCTACACTTGCGTACAGTGATGTAATTATGGAAATTTCAAACGCGATTTTTAATGATCAACTTAAGCATCCTTATTTAGCTGTGGAGATGCTAAAAGACTTTTATAGCAGATCGGATAAAAAAAGAAATTTGGATGCCGCTTTACAGATTATTAGTAGAAAATTTAGTATTTCTCTAGCTATTTTTAATCAGCAAATGATTTTGTTGAATCAATCAAACTGGCCACAAGGAAGTAAGGTTGAATGGTTAACAATCGTGAAGAATCCATTATTTAAAACTCAAAATGTAATTAGTCGGAATAATCTTGTCTGCGAAAAACAAGCCATGGTAAATAATGGACAAAAATTATATTTATTTACTTTAATGACTAATAAACGTTTGAGTAATTTTCAAGAAAGTCAGATTTTACAATTTATTAAAATTATGTTGAATATGTATCATCAAAATGAAACAATTTATATTAATAATAAAGATATGATAGATGCATTATTGAATGGTAAAGAAACCAAGGCACTTCAGATTGCAAAACAATTGAAGATTAAGGTTGCTGATTTTAAAAATTTTTGGTTGATTGATAATACTAGTGATTTAAAAAATCAGCATTTAATTGATGTAATTAGAGATCTTTCAAGAATGTTTTCGAATAAAATTTTGTGTGAAGCTTACAAAAATAGAATTGTTATTCTGTTTTCCAAAAGAGTAAATTTGGATGATTTAATGATTTGGGGTGAACAAATTTTGAGTTGTTTTGAGAATGTAAAAGAGAAACAGGGACAAGGTATCTATTTGAATTATTTTTTAGATTTGGGAAATTTCTCAGCTTATAATAAGTACTTTTCGTTGTTAGAACTGGTAAAACCATATATAGTGAAAATTTTTCCACATAAAAAAATATTTGGAATTCAAGACCTTAAATTTGTGAAAAGGTGTAAAGACATATTTAAAACTAAAAATTACACAAATTTTTCAAAAATAATTGCTCCAATTTCAAAAAATAAAAGTTTGCTTCAAACATTAACAACTTATTTTTTAGATGCTAATACTAATATATTGGTTACTGCGCAACTAGAATGTGTTCATCGCAATACGATTAAGTATCGATTGGATCGAATTGAAAATTTATTGGGATTTTCAATTGATAACCCAATAATGTTAGGAGATTTAACAACGGCTTTAGCGCTGGAAAGAATAGTTAATTACAAACAAGATAATTAAAAATGCTTTAGCTTTATATTAAATATAGATTTGAATTAGATTGCAATTTGTTAATTTTAACAAATTGCAATCTAATTTTTTATTTTTTTTACAATGTACAGTGAATCAATATTGTCATATGTTATAAATTAGTACATTGATTATTGCATTTGAGAAAGGAAAGGGATTATATGAACAGTAAAACAGAAGTGAATGATGAAGCATCTAAGCTTAATGATGATTTTTCTTTAAGTCGAGTTCCCGATTCTAAACGTGATCCAATGTGGAAAATTTTACTGATCAGAATTGGTAATTTAACCTGTGTTTCACAGTTTATGCTTGGAGCAGAACTCGGATATGGGTTGACATTTTCACAAGCATTTTGGGCAACGATGATTGGAAGTGTAGTTTTACAGTTTATTTCCTATGGTTTAGGTGTTGCTGGTCAAAGAGAAGGGTTATCAACGAGTTTATTATCAAAATGGGCTGGTTTTGGCATTTATGGATCGGCTTTGGTAGGATTGGCGTTTGCCATTAGTTTAACTGGATGGTTTGGAATTCAAAATTCAGTTTTTGCTCAAGGTATAGTTTCTATTTTGGGAAATCACGCAAATTTGGCTGTTACTTCAGCAATTACAGGAATTGCTGTTACTTTAGTCGTTTTATTTGGGTTTAAAAGTATGAGTTGGACAGCCAACATTGCAGTTCCAGGTTTTTTATTAATTATGGGTATCGGATCATATAATATGCTGCAAAGCCACTCCTTGGTTAAATTAGTGACTATGGCTCCTCCGTCAAATTCTTTGACTTTCTCTGCAGCTGTTACGATGGTTACTGGCGGCTTTATTGTTGGATGTATTATTACTCCAGATATAACTCGTTTTGCAAAAAGTTCTCACGATGTTTTCTGGGCAACTTTAATTGGTACGATGCTTGGAGAGTTAGGTGTCAATCTTTTAGCCGTCTTAATGGCTCATGCGATTGGAACTTCTGAGATTATGCCAATTATTTACAAACTAACAGGAATCTTTGGAATACTAATCGTAGTTTTTTCAACTTTGAAGGTTAATGATATTAATCTTTATTCCTCAAGTTTGGGTTTCGTAAACTTTCTTAAACAGGTATTTAATATTAATGTGAATCGTGCGGTTATGACGGTAATTATTGGTGTTTTAGGTACGATTTTATCATTAATGGGTATCATGCAACAGTTTGAATCCTTTCTTAGCTTTTTAGGAATAATTTTCCCGCCAATTGCTGGTATTATGTTTGTAGATTATTTTCTTCTAAAAAGAAGTCGTCATCTTTTAGATGAATCTCGTCGCCTAGGTAAACTTCCTGAAAGTGCAGAAAAATTAAATCCGGTTACTTTAATTGCTTGGATCATTGGAAGTGCTGCTGGTTTTTATATCAAAGTTGGAATTCAGTCGATTACTTCAATTATAGTTGCTGCAGTTATTTACTATATTGGTATCAAGATTTTTTATAAGGAGAAGAAATAAAATGAAATATCTCTCAATCGAAAACATTAAAAATATTTCTATTGGAGCTGCAATGTTAGGTGCTGGTGGTGGAGGAAATCCCTTTATTGGTGAGCTAATGGCAATTAATGCTACTAGAAAATATGGTAAGGCAAAATTAATTTCAGTGGATGAGATTGATTCTGAGGCTTTAGTTGTTCCCATTTCAGTGATGGGTGCACCTTCTGTTCAGTTGGAAAAATTTCCTAGTGGTAAGGAGTTTATTAAAGCTTTTAATTTATTGGAGTCACACCTACACCAAAAAATTAAGGCAACTTTTCCTATTGAAGCAGGTGGTGTAAATTCAATGATTCCAATTATGGTAGCAGCTAAGACAGGAATTCCGTTGATTGATGCAGATAGCATGGGGCGTGCTCTTCCAGAATTACAAATGTCAACATTTACGTTGTATGGACATACTGCAACACCAATGTCCGTTGTTGATGAGAAGGGGAATGGTGCCCTACTAGAAACTATTGACAATTATTGGACTGAAAGAATTGCAAGATCAATAGCCGTTAAGATGGGAGCAACGGCAACAGTGGCAAGTTATCCATTACATGCTAAAGACCTTTCAAAAGCTGGGATTTTAGGAGTTGTTTCACTTTGCGAAAAAATCGGTGAAATTGTTTCTAATATTAATAACTTTTTGACAGTTAAAGATGCTTTGAACCATTTACTTGAATTAACTAAAGGATTTTGTTTTATGGAAGCAAAGATTGTTGATATAAATCACGAAACTAAAGCAGGTTTCAATTTTGGAACTGTAAAATTAGAGGGATTCGAGTCTTCAAAGGGAGAAAAAGGCGAAGTTGATTTCCAGAATGAAAATATTGTATTTAAATTAAATGATTTTGTCGCAATTACGGCTCCAGATATTATAACGTTTTTAGATGTTGAAAGCTTAAATCCTGTTACAAATGAAGAACTTAAATATGGAAAAAGGGTTTTTGTAATAGGTATTCCTTGTTCTGATAAATGGCGAACTAAGGATGGTATTAAATTGGTTGGGCCACGTTATTTTCATTATGATATTGATTATCAACCAGTTGAAAAACGATTTAAAGAATTCAAATGATAAAGGAGAAAAAATTTTCATGATAAAAATAGGAATTGATGTTGGAGGTACCAATACTGACGCTGTTTTATTGGACGAAGCAGATAAAGTAATTGAAGCAATCAAAACACATACTACGAAGGATATTCAAAGTGGTATTAATACAGCAGTCGCGAAAATTTTAAAAAAGAGTAATGTTGATCCTAATGATATAAAGCAAGCAATGTTAGGCACAACACAATGTACTAATGCGATTGTTGAACGTAAGGATTTGGCACGGGTAGGGGTTTTACGCTTGGGATTTCCAGCAACTCAGTCAGTAGAACCCTATACAGAATGGCCTGATGATATTACACGGAAGCTTTCTGGAAAATTTGCAATTGTTAGCGGTGGTTATGAGTTTAATGGCGAAACTATTGCGGATTTAAACTTTCAAGAAATTAAGAAAATTTTATTATCTTGGAAAAATAAAATTGATAGTGTTGCCATTATAGGAGTTTTTTCAGCTATTAATAACAAACAGGAAAATGAAGTTACTCAGTTAGTTAGAGAGGTTTTAGGACCAGAAATTCCCATTTCAGTATCATCTAAAATCGGATCTTTAGGGTTAATTACTAGAGAAAATGCAACAATTTTGAATTCATCACTGTATAATGTAATCCATCGTGTTTGCGAGGGGTTCAAGGGAGCTTTAGCTGAACAAAAAGTAACTAATGCATCCATTTTTATTTGTCAAAATGATGGAACCTTGATGTCGACTGATTATGCTGAAAAATATCCTATTTTAACAATCGGTAGTGGTCCAACTAACAGTATTCGTGGTGCATCCTACCTAGTTAAGAAGAAAGATGCATTAGTATTGGACATTGGCGGAACAACATCTGATATTGGGGTTTTAAGTAATGGTTTTCCACGTGAATCATCAATTGCGGAAACAGTTGGCGGTGTTAAAACTAATTTTCGGATGCCAGACATACTCTCTGTTGGTTTGGGAGGAGGGAGCATTGTTCGAAAAAAATCCGACGGGACTGTAACGGTTGGACCAGATAGCGTAGGCTATGAAATCGAAGAAAAAGCTATAGTATTTGGCGGCGATATAATTACTGCAACTGATATTGCTGTTAAATTAGGTATGGTTAAGATTGGAGATTCTTCTTTAACAAAGAAAATCAATTTAAGCTTGGCAAAAAAAGCTTTTGAAACGATCAAAGGTATACTAAGTGAAGCATTAGATAAAATGAAAACTAGCTCTCAACAAACTAATCTTATTTTGGTTGGTGGTGGGGCTATAATCGCTCCGCTTGTAATTGAAGGTATTTCACAAATTTTTAAGGATCGTTATGGGAGTGTTGCAAATGCAATTGGAGCGACGATTGCTCAAATTAGTGGTGAATCTGAGAAAATTTATCAATATGATCTGATTCCTAGAGAAAAAGCGTTAAATGAATCAAAAAATGAAGCTACTAATCAAGCAATTGGTGCTGGAGCGAGCAAAAATGGCATTAGGACTGTCGAAATTGAAGAAATTCCTTTAGCTTATGCACCAAATGATACTGTGAGAGTTAAAGTTAAAGTCGTTGGTCAGATAAAAGGTTAAAATAATAATTTTTTTATTAAGCCATCTAATTATAGTGACTTTATAAAAGTTATGTTTTGGGGAGTGGTGAAAGCCACTCTTTTTTTACAATAAAAATTGATATTAAGTAATTTTGTTAATTGTAAAGGATTGAACTAAAAGCACCTTTCAACTTCCAGAACGTTCTGGAAAATCCGTTAATTGTAAGCGCTTGTATTTATACATATAATTAAAGTTGAAGAAAGGAGGAAAACTTATGGATGATTTAAATTCACGCCAGTTGAAATTAATCAAATATTTGATGAAAATTAAGAATACTACAGCAGCTAAATTAGCATTTTATTTAAATGTTTCTAGTAAAACTATTTATCAAGATTTGGACAATGTTGCTGATTTTTTAGGAAAGCATCAAGTTAAAGTAACTAGAAAACCGGGAACTGGCATTGAATTACATGGGAATTTAAAAAAACTGTCGATTTTTTTATTAACTGATAGAAAACGGATTAATGTTCCAAATAATGATTCCCAAAGAATTGTTTATATTTTAGCTAAATTGTTGGAAACCAATCAATATTTAACTATTTCCAGTTTGTCAGAACAACTTTTTATTAGTTCACGAATTATTGAAAAGAATCTTAATCAGATAGCCAAATATTTAAATTCTTTTAGTGTGAAATTAGATCGTAAATCTAGTCAAGGAATCAAAATAATTGCTAACGAAGAGCAGCGACGTAAATTAATTTTTAGATTATTAAACAATTTTTGGGGAGAACAATGGTCAGTTAATCATAAGAATAAAATTGTTTATCATAACTTGGCAGCTAATTCACTTCTAGATAACCAAATTGTTCTGCGAGTTTTGAAAATCGTTGATCAATTTGAGACGGTTTCTCAAGTATCATTGAACGACTATGAATTTCAGTCACTTACAATCCATTTAGCAATTGCTATTCAACGAATAAAATCAGGAAAAATGATCGCTGAATTACCTATTCAAAATCTAAAAAAACAACAATTATCTCAAGCACAGCTTTTAGCAAGTATGATTGAAAGAGATTTCAAAATTGAACTACCTTCAGCTGAGATTAAATATTTACAATTGCATTTAATTGCGGCTACTTCAGGAGGAATTACATTTGAAAATATTTCTCCAAATGATGAAGCTTATGTGGAATTGCAATTGCTTTTGAAGAAATTTGGCTATGATGCGAATTTATTGCGGGGATTGGCTGTTCATCTTAAATCAGCTAGTAAAAGATTGCATTTTAATGCGTCAATTGCTAATCCTTTTACTGCCACGATCAAGCAAAATTATCCTGCTGCTTTTGATCAAGGATTACAGATAGCTCGCTTTTATGAAAAAAAAGAAAATATTTCTTTAAATGATGATGAAGTTGCTTATTTGGCGTTACATCTTCAAGCTTATCTAGAAAGAAATCATCAAGATGATGATCGTTTAAAGGTTGTGATAGTTTGCAGTACAGGGTTGGGATCAGCACAGTTGTTAGCAGCAAGAATTAGATCGGAATTTCCCGAAATAAAAATTCTTGGAGTTTATTCCTTAAATGAACTTCAAACTTCTATTACCGAGGAGACAGATTTGATCATTAGTACGATTGAAATTCGCAACTCTATTGTTCCAACGGTAACAGTTTCACCACTGCTTCAAGCAACTGATATAAGTTTTATTAATCAAACTGTAAAAAAAATAAAACAAAACAAGAAAAATACTTTTAATCCGGCTAAAATTTTAAATCCTCATTTGGTTTGGTGTCAGCAATCTTTTACTGATTGGCAGGCTACTCTTCGTTGGATAACAAAACAGTTAGTTATCCAAAAAATAGCAAAAGAAGGTGTTACTGAATCGGCTTTAAATCGGGAAAATTTATCTTTTACCAGTTTTGGAAATTATGCTACTCCGCATGCTTCACCAGAATTGATTATTAAACCGTCAATTGCTGTATGTACTTTAAATCCATCTATCAAATGGGGGAACCAAGAAATTTCTGTCGTCTTTTTCTTGGCAATTACAAAAGATTTTACTCCCAAAGAAATTGAACTTATTTTCGATAAATTATGCGGCATATTGGATGAAAAAAAATTATTGAAGAAATTATCGACTTTTAATGATACTGCCGAACTATTTCAATATTTAAAGAGGTTGATGAACAAATGAATATATCACAAGTAATAAAACCCAATTTAGTTTTATATGATTTAGTAGCTAACACTAAAAAAGAAGTAATAAATAAATTGGCGGATTTATACCAAAAAACGGGTGTTATTCAAGAAAAAGAAGCATATATTATTTCAGTCATGAAACGCGAAGAAGAAGGAACAACTGGAATTGGTGATGGAATTGCTATACCACATGGACAATCAGAGACTGTTAAAGAATCTGCTGTTGTGATTGCTAAATTAAAAGAACCGGTTGAATGGCATTCACTAGATGATCTGCCAGTTAAATACGTATTTCTATTAGCAATTCCTGATGAAGGTGATCAAGAGCATTTAAAAATTCTTTCACAACTGGCAGGACTACTAATGGACGATGATGTCAGAATACAATTAGAAAAATCAAAGTCAAAGGTTGATTTAATAAATATTTTTAAAAAAGGGGTCGATCAATTATGAAAAGAAAATTAATTGCAGTTACTGCGTGTGCTACTGGTGTTGCTCACACTTATATGGCGGAAAAAGCTTTAATTAAGGCTGCTAAAGAATTAGGCGTACTGATTAAAGTTGAAACTCAGGGTGCAACAGGAATAGGAAATAGATTAACTAGTAAAGATGTTTCAATTGGAGAAGCGGTTATTTTTGCAACTGATACTAAAGTTCGTGATGCCGAGAGATTTGACGGTAAAAAAATTTTACAAATTGGGGTCAGTGAGCCAATAAAAAATGGTAAAGGAGTTATTGAAAAAGCTTTAAAAGTAGCTGATGAATAATCTAGAAAGGGAGTGATATCATGAGTTTAAAAAAGATAGGGAAAATACTAGAGCAAAATATTATGACTGGTATTTCTTACATGATACCAATTGTAATTGCAGGTGCTGTATTAATGGCGATTAGTCGTGTAGGTGCTTCATTTTATGGTATTTCAACAATCTGGGATAATAAATGGGCAGATAGTGCAAATTTTATGATTCGTTTCTTGCATACGGATGATGGTTGGGGTAGCGTTGCTTTAGGTTTGATGTTTCCAGTTATTTCAGCCTATATTGCGTACTCGATAGCTGATAAAGGCGGCATTGCCCCAGGGATAATTGGTGGAACTCTTGTAGCGAATATGAATGCAGGTTTTTTAGGAGCATTAGTTTCAGGATTGATTGCTGGTTATTCAGTTAAATTAATGATTAAATATATTCATTTGCCTAAGGCTGCTGAGTCAGTTTTACCGGTATTTATTGTGCCAGTTTTGGGAACATTTATTACTTTATTTTTAGTTCAATATGTAATTGGTGTTCCGTTTGCGGATTTAAACTCAGGGTTATCTGCTTGGCTAAAAAGTATGACCGGAACCAACCGGATTTTATTAGCCGCAATTGTTGGTGGGATGGTTGGATTTGATTTAGGAGGACCCGTCAACAAAGCTGCAGTTACAACAGCTATGGCTCTTGTAACAAGTGGTGTTTACGATCCTAATACTGCTGCTCAGGTAGCAATTATTATTCCTCCTTTAGGTTTAGGTCTTGCAACGGTTATTAATAAGAAAAAATTTAATTTAGAGCTTCAAGAAGCAGGTAATGCAGCTTTAGTTATGGGATTGATTGGTGTAAGCGAAGGGGCCATTCCATTCGCTGTTGAGTCACCTTTGAAAGTTGTTCCGGCTAATGTTGTTGGATCAGCGGTTGGGAGTGCTTTGGCAGTTGGATTAGGAGCCGTTAATCATGCTCCAATTTCTGGATTTTATGGATGGTTTGCTGTCGAAAAATGGTGGTTTTATATTTTATCAATTATTATTGGAACTTTGATTGTTACAGGGCTAACTTTGTTATTCCGAAAAAATGTAATAATTAAACCTGATGATCAAGTGGAGGAAAAGGATGAAACAAATGGAAAATATTTCTCAGAAGACGAATGGGAAAACTGATGAAATTGAAGTCTATTTAGTAAATCATACCCATTGGGATCGTGAGTGGTATTTCTCCCATCAAGATTCTTTGGTACTAAGTGATTTGCTATTTACTGATATAATTAATGAATTAGACAAACAACCCGAAGTTTCATTTACTCTAGATGGACAGTTGTCAATCCTAGATGACTATCTTAATTTACATCCTGAAAAATTGACTTTAATTAGAAAGCTCGTTAAAGAGAATAGACTCTTGATTGGACCATGGTTTACTCAACCAGATGCATTGCATACGCAAGGGGAATCTTTATTGCGCAATGGAATGATTGGTAAATTAACAAGTCAAAAATATGGGAAAACATTGAATATTGGGTATTTACCAGATACATTTGGTTTTAATAGTCAATTACCAATTATCATTTCTGAATTAGGTATGGAAAGTTTTATATTTTGGCGTGGTATCAATCCAGATCAAACTAAGAGTTTATATTTCAATTGGTACAATCTATCAAAAAGTCGCCATGTGATTGCAGTTAATATGCCACAAGGTTATGGAACTGGGATGCTACTAGCACCAACTAAAAGTTATGTTAACAAAAAACTTGATCCGGCAGTTGAGTTTATTAAGCAGTATCTACCTGCTAACTTTTCAAAAGTTCTGATTCCTACAGGCAATGATCAAATGTCAATTATTCATGATTTTTCTAAAAAAATAACTCAAATTAATAAAATTGGTAAATATCACTACTATTCAAGTAGCTTTTCACAATTTATAAATCAAATTAGTAAATATGACTTACCAAAATATTCAGGTGAGTTGATTGAACCAATTTTTGCTCGTATTCACCGAACTTGTGGCTCAAGTAGAATGCCTTTAAAGTTGGAAATTGTTCGTCTTGAAAATAAATTAATCTATCAAGTAGAACCACTTTTAGTAATGGCCCGTACTTGCGAAATCGATTTAAGTAATAATTTATTGGTTGAAGCTTGGAAAAAAGTTTTAGAAAGTCAAGCCCATGATAGTTTAGCTGGTAGTATCAGTGATAGTGTTGCGGAAGATATTCGACATCGGATTAAAGAAGGAAATGAATTAGCTGATGGAATTATCAATACGATTCAACGTTTGTTAGCTTTAAAATTGCGTTTAAAGCCAAATCAAGTTTTGATTTTTAATCCAGCATTAAAAGAAAACGATGGATATCATAAAATTAAAGTTTTTACTTCATCTAGATATGTTGAATTTGAAAATGCAGCTGAAACAGTTTTATTTAATCAGACTTATGTAAAAGCACGAGCACATATTTTACTGCAAAGTAGCGATGGAGATCATTATATTAATGAACCGGGGTACTTCTGCAGTGAGTATTTGGTAAAAAAGAAGTTATTTCCATTAAGTTATCAAGTGTTGACATTTCATGAAGTGCATGAAGTAGATAAGTTTTTAGAAAAATCAAATCAATCGACAAAAATAGTTGCAAGTAAAAATTTAAAATTGAAATTTGAATCAGGAATTGTTTCTCTAACAATAGATAATAAATCAATTAATGATTTTATTTATTTTGAAGATCAGGGTAATGCTGGCGACACTTATGATTATTCACCTCTTATAAATGATGAACCATTAAAACTGCATTTTAATCAAGCAAAAACAACTACAACTAAAAATGGCATACAACAACTTAAATTGTTTGGTGAGACAACCTTGGCAGCTGATTTGAATGAGCGGCAACAAAATAAAAAAACAGGTAGTTTAAAATATTCAGTTGTAATCACTCTTGATAAAAATCAACATCTAGGTATAGTAGTTAAGATTAATAATCAGATTGATGATCACTATTTGCGTTTGGTAATCAATACTGGGATTTTAAACCAGACCGCAATTGGATCTGTTCCATATGGATTTATTAAACACAAAACTGAAAATTTAAAAAACTGGAAAACCAAGTATAGTGAAAAGCCGGTAAATGTTTGGCCATTGGATAATAGTGTTTCTTTATCAAGCGGTCAGAGAGCGATTACAATCTATACAAGTGATATTAAGGAATACGAGCAAAATGGTAATTATTTAAAATTTACTCTACTAGCTACTACCAATCAATTAGGTAAGCCGAATCTTATTAATCGACCAGGTAGAGCCTCAGGTGATACTACCAAAGTAGGACATCCTTTACTCGCTACACCTCAAGCAGAATATCATGGTAAATTTGAATTTAATTTTGACATTCAATTTAGTAAACAATTTATGCCACAACAAATTGCAAACCAAAGCTACTTATTGAAAAGTTCAGCATTAACCTATCAAATGCAAAATTTAAATTTATTTGCTAATCGATTGGATAATAAATTACAAGATGATTTGGTACCCCATAAAAAATTACCACGTGAATTAAGTTTATTTAATAAAGAAATAAATTTATGCGTCAGTGCTTGTTATCCTGATTACTTTGATAAAAGTGCGGTAATTATTAGATTGTTTAATCCAACTGAGAAAAATATTTTGTATAAAGTACCTGACAACGCCGAAGTTGTTGATGCTTGTGATCAAAAGAAAAACTATTCAGGATTTGTTGCCAGTTATGATCTTATAAGTTTGAAATTTAAAAAATAATTCATTCTAAATTATATACAATAGGACAATTATTTTCTGAAAGAGAATAATATCCTATTTATTTTTGAAGGAGAATAAAATGCAAAACATTTTAATTGGATTATTTCCAGGGGTTATTTGGGGAACGGCACCGTTATTGTTGTATTATATTCCAACTAGTTCATTGAAAAAGCTTTCGGGGACAACTTTGGGTATTTGTATAATTTCTCTTGTAATTTTTGCTTTTAAAGATAAAGAGATTGGAACTGGGAATTTTTTGATTTTCTTCATCTCTGGTGTAGCTTGGGGAATCGGTCAGTATGGGCAATATATCGGTTATACATCGTTAGGAGTTAGTAAAGTTTTTCCTATATCTACTGGTTTGCAAATTGTTGGTAATTCATTAATCGGTGGAATAATTTTTAATGAATGGTCTAATGGTTATCAAGTACTCAAAGGATTAATTGGTATTTTTTTAATTTTAATGGGAATTGTTTTTAGTAATAATAAAAAACAACCAGACAGTATTAAACGCAGTAACTATTATTATTTGATTTTAATATTTACAACTAGCGGATATTGGTTATATTCTGCACTTCCTAAATTAGTTACAGCTAATAACACGCATATTGAATTAAGTGCTTTTTTATTACCTCAGGCTTTAGGTATGGTTTTTGTGGCTGGTATTTTAATCCTTTTAGTTGATCAAAATTCACAAACTGGTATAACTGTATCTATTTGTAATTTGGCAGTGGGGTGTTTATTCGGTTTTGCAGCTTTTGCCTATCTTTTATCTATTTCTGTTAATGGAATGGTAAATGCTTTTTTGATGTCGCAAAGTAATATCATAATTGCAACAATTCTAGGTGTTTACGTGTTAAAGGAAAGACAGGGTACATCTAAGATGAAACTTTGGAGCAGTTTGTTGTTTATAGTACTAGGAGCAATTATTATTATGATTTAACACTATATCATTCACCAATTGCTTTCTTAATTGAACAATTCAAGATCGAAAAATAAGGATTATTAAGAAAATGCAATTTTGATTAAAGTAAAAGTTCTCTTATTCACAATTACTTATTTTGAACCTTTTTCTGATATTTATATCTAATCGGTGTTTTATAAGAAAATATTTTAATAGATAATTGCGGTAGATTGTGATTTATATTACAATCAATGGAGGGTGGTGATTAAATGGGAAAAGTAGTAGTAAATGGCGTCGATGGTAACTTTGGTGGATATGTTGCACAGTATATCAGGAAATTATTACCAGATAATCAGTTAATTTTTACAGCTCCAAGTGTAAAAAAGCTTACAGATTATTCAGAAACAGCAATTGAATGTCGAGTAGCTGATTTTAATTCAATGAAAAATCTGACCAGTGCGTTTACTGGAGCAGAAAAAGTTTTATTGATTTCAATGCCATTTGTTGGTAAGAAAAGGAGACAAGCACATAAAAATGCAATTGATGCTTGTATAGCGGCTGGTGTTCGGCAAATTATTTATACATCGGTTTTATCTGCTGGAAATCCGCTGAATCCTAGTGTTGAAAATGTTGATCATGGTTATACAGAAGCGTTAATTCAAAATAGTGGAATTGACTATATTTTTTTGAGAAACTCGCTTTTTGCTGAAGCTTTTATAAGCGATTATATGCGGGCTGTAAAGTCGGGAGAAAATACAATCGAAAAAAATATGGGTGATGGTCGCGTTGGATTCATTTCACGACAAGATGCGGCATTTGCAGCTGCTTGTGCTTTAAATACTCATCTAATTCATCGGGAAGCTTTGAACATTAATGGTTTGGAACTTTTAAATTATAGTAGTTTTTTAAAAATTGCTAATAATGTTATTGGACAAAATATTACTTATACTCCGCGAACCGATCAAGAACTATTTGATTATTTTGATAGTATTGGTGTACCACGCAATACGGATGGCGATTTTTCTAAAAGCCCGATCAAAGCAACTTCTGAAGGAATGGTAACCTTTGGAACAACTGTTCGTGAAGGATTCCTAGATGTTTCGGCTAGTGACTTCAGCAGTTTATGCGCTCGATTACCAATCTCGGTTCGTTATATGTTTGAACACGTTGAAAACTATCTGTTGGGGGAACGTCATCCAACAGAATAGGTTAAAATCATAGCTTTGCTAAGGGAAACTAAGTCCTAGATTGTGTGCAGGCATAGTAATTACCAGCATCATATAGAATCTTCCAAGTAGTTAATACCTAACAAATTATACTGACTTTATTCATAATTTTTCAGAGTTATTTCCAGTAAAGTGCCACTCTGGATGTTGAATTAAACAAAGTAACCGTTCAGAGTAGCTATGGTAAACACTATGATAGTCAGTCAAATTGGGAAGATTCTTCGGGGGATACGTTAGTGATTAAAAAAATTACACTTGAATAACAGGTGTAATTTTTTTACGGGCTATTTTTAGTTATAGATCATAAATATTTTGTAAGCGATAGCTGAAATAATAGCAATTAGGGAAATAATCCGCAAATTTGATTGGTGAAATATACAGATGAAAGGAAGAGTTAGAAAAAAGGAGCAAAAGTTGTTATTGAATCAGTCAATAACAACTTTTGTTCCATATTTAATATTTTCATAAACCCATTTTGAGTCGGAAACACTCAGATGAACACAACCATGAGAAGACGGCTTTTTGCCTAAATCATTAGCATCAGATTGAATATAATTTCCTTGAGCATCAGTTGGCGTGGAATGAAATAGATATTCACCGTGATTCAACCAAGATACCCAATAATAAGCTCCTTCACCTACGCTAGAGTTATAGAAGGAATAACCTCTTTCAGCTTGAACATAATAAGTTCCCGTTGGAGTTTCACGATCCGGCGTTTGTACACCAGTAGAAGCATACATTGTATAAAGAGTTTGATTATTGTTCATTAAATACATACGTTGTTTTTCAATTGAAACGTGAATCCATAGATTCGGATATTTATTAACATTGGGATAAGGAACAGTCTCAGAAGATGCCCGCCAACTGATTGGTGTCCTCATTACCGAGGGTTTTGCTTTTTTATGTGACTTTGATGTGGTTAGCTTTTTTGCGCTTGATTTCTTTGAATATTTTAACTGTGATGTACGTGTTCTATTTGAATTTGTTTTAGGTTTTACACCATCTGCATTTAAGCCAGAAAAAGTTCGAATAAGAATAATTCCCATTAAAAGGCAAACCACAACTACTAAGCCTAAGAGATTTTTAATTTTTTTTGTTCCCCATAACTAGTCATTCCCCCGTTAAACAACCATAGCCATATAATGTATGTATTAACATATGTTTTTATTTAAACCATAACGATATAATATTATTACTTTCTTATTGTTAATGCAATACCAAATAGCAAAATTACTAAACTAAATAAAAAATAGTCTCAAAAATACTTTAATAATGAAAACCAATTTAGTTGCTGGAGTCCATTTATTCTTTATGATTGCCGGACTTGTATATCTGCCGATAATTGAGTAAGGTTAGCTTTATAAAAAGAAGATATATTAACAATTACCCTAACAGGAGAACTGATTATGGAAGAATGGCAAGACTTTTTTGCAGACAGAATTTTAACTCGTGGTAAATCATATTTTAAACAAAGCCGGGTAAAAGACTTGCTTTATAACAAGCAGCAACGGACTTGGACAGCAGCTGTTCAAGGTCGTCGTCTTTATCATGTTCAGATTAATTTGGATGATCGTGGTGAATTTGTTAATTTAAGCTGTTCCTGTCCATTTGCAAAGCAGGGGAATCCATGTAAACATCTAGCGGCTGTTCTTTATACATTAACTGCAGGTAAGGTATTGACCAAAAAACACCATGTAACTGCCCCGGCACCAACGCATAAATTACTGACAAAATTAAAACATCGGGTCGATCAGCAAGTTACAAATGATTATTATTTTGATTTAAGAAAAATTTTGGCTGGGATTGACATTGATGATGAAATTTTTCAAAAAGGACTTGATGTAGCCAAGAAAAGCGATTTTATTCCTGAGCAGTTAGCGTTGACTTATGATCAGGATCCACAAAATAGGCAATATCCGCCGGTATACGAACAGATCATTAATAGTAAAGGCTTTGGCAAAACTGGCAAACTTGCTTATTTGTCAGTTAAACGTGATCGCGTGATTAAAGTTGGCTGTCAGATTTGTTATCGTGAGGATAGGTTTTGTGAACATACAACTGTTTTATTATTGAAGTTGACTGATGAAATTATTGAAAATAATCCGGGCGATTTTACTAATTATTCAGGCGTATCACTTTTGAATAGTTGGGAAGAAGCAAAAACTAAGCAAAATCAAGCTGAATTGACTACTGCAAACCAACACCAATCGATCTCCTTGCGCCCAGAAATTATTATATTAGATGACAAGTTACTGGCATTGCGCCTGAAAATTGCTGAAACCGGTAAACGATTTTACCAAGTTAGAAATTTAATGCAGTTATTACAGGATTTTGATCGTCAAGCGACAATGCGTCTAGGTAGAAAGCAGCGACTTTCTTTACGAGTTGCCAGTCTGACACCAGATTCTTTACCGCTCTATGATTTTTTGCAGCGCAACGTCGCACCACTTGTTGATCTGCAAAAGGGATTTCAACAAACATATCTGGAGAATTCATTTTCAAGCGCGGCGTTTGGATTACATGGGTATGGTTCAAGTGCCTTATTGCTGGGACCGGCAACACTTGACGATTTTTTTCAAACATTCAATGGTCAGAAAGTATTTTTCATTGATGATTATTCCAAAGATATAAGCGACTTGGAATTAAGTGATGGTCAAGTGAATTTAAATATTAACCTGAAAAAATATTATGATGATACCAAGAATTTTCAGGGCTTAAAAGTTGAATCTAAACTACCAAAATTGTATTTTGGCAAAAAAGCAGTTTATTTTGTAACAGATGGCTTCTTTTACCGTACGAATTTATCCCAGAAAAGTCAAGTTAGGGCAATATTGAGCCATGGTAATTTTGAAGATAAAATTGATGCGCTAATTGGTAAACAGAATTTAGCTGAATTTTACTATCAGCAACTGCCAGAATGGCAAAATGATCCTAATATTACTGTGAACCAGCCTAAACTAGCAGCAGGTGAATTACCTGTTGAAGAAACTTTTACTTTTTTGCTGGATGAAACAAAGCAATATTTAACCTGTCAGGTAATTGTTAATAGGAATGGACAAGAAAAGAATCTGTTGGATCGGTTGCGTTTACTGCAAATTCACCAGAATGGTCGTGAAAAAAGAATTGAAACTGATTTAATGAAGTTTTTTAACCAAGTTGATCAAGCAGAGATGAATTATCAAGCAGAGTTTTCAGATGAACGGCTCTTTCAACTGTTGACCCAAATAATCCCTAAATTGCAGACTTACGGAACGGTTAAAGTTTCGACTGCGTTAAAAAAAGTCTCGCTTGTTTCTGCTCCAAAGGTTTCCGTTGGTGTTAAATTGCAGGGAAACTTGCTGAATTTACAATTCGATAGCCAAGACTTTTCTGCAGCTGAACTACAACAACTTTTTCAGCAATATCGACTAAAAAAGAAGTTTTATCGTTTGCCTAATGGTAGTTTAGTGAATTTAGCACAGGGAAATTTTGCGGAAATTAACCAATTGCAACAAAGCTTACAATTACCAGCTAAAGAGTTATTTGTAAGTGATCAGCAACTGGGGGCCAATCGGGCATTCTTTTTGGATCAGTTTCTCAAGGACAACCAAGTCAATTTGAATTTGAAAACGAATCAGCAATTTGAACAGTTGGTTAAACAGTTTGCGAAAGTTGAGCGCCAAAAGTTTGCTTTGCCTATGGAATTACAGGCAACATTAAGACCTTATCAAAAAGTTGGTTATCAATGGCTGCGGCTGCTGACGGCTAGTCATTTTAGCGGAATCTTAGCAGATGAGATGGGCTTAGGAAAGACTTTACAGATAATTGCATTATTATTAGCCAATCGCACAGAAGGTGTTATTAAACAACCAAGTTCGCTGATCGTCACACCAGCTTCATTGATTTACAATTGGCAAGCTGAATTAACCAAATTTGCATCACAATTGAAGGTTGCCTTGATTGCTGGAACACAAAAACAACGTCAGCTGCAATTGGAGTCGTTAACAGCAACTAAACCAGATATTGTAATTACTTCCTATGATTTGTTAAAGCGCGATCTGGAAGAATACCAAGACATTGATTTTGCTTTTGAAATTATTGATGAAGCACAGTACATCAAAAATCCGCGAACTGCAGCAGCCAAAGCGGTCAAGCAGCTTAAAAGTCAGATTCGTTTTGCTTTGACCGGCACGCCGATTGAAAATGGGTTAAGTGAACTTTGGAGTATTTTTGATTTTCTAATGCCGGGTTTTCTAGGAACCTACCATGATTTTCGCAGCAACTATGAAAATCCGATTATCAAGGATCAGCAAAAATCAGTACAGCAAAAATTAAATCAGCTGGTCTCACCATTTATTTTACGCCGTTTAAAGCGGCAAGTGCTTAAAGATCTACCGGAAAAAACGGAACAGGTTTATCTAGTCGAAATGGAGAAAAAACAACGAGCTTTGTATCAAGCGCAAACGAGTTTGCTGAAGAAACAGGTTGAACAGCAAAGCGAGCAGGAATTTAACCAAAGCAAACTTGAAATTCTTGCCGGTTTGACAAAACTGCGGGAAATTTGTTGTGATCCCGCATTAGTTTTTACTAACTATCAGCAAATGTCTGCTAAACGGCAAGCTTGTTTGGATTTAGTTGAGCAGGCAGTCAGCGACGGTCACAAAATTTTAATTTTTTCACAATTTGTCTCACTATTGAAAATGTTAGCCCAAGATTTGCAGACAGCCGGTTTTAAATTTTATGAAATCTTCGGCAGTACCGCCAAAAAACAGCGGACAATATTGGCAGAAAAGTTTAACCAAGATCAAGTCCCAGTGTTTTTGATTTCATTAAAAGCTGGCGGAACCGGTTTAAATCTGACGGGAGCTGATATAGTAATTCATTTTGATCCTTGGTGGAATAGTGCTGCACAGAGCCAGGCAACTGATCGGGCGCATCGAATTGGTCAGCAAAACAAAGTTAATGTTTATTCTTTAATTAGCAAGGACAGCATTGAAGAAAAAGTATTGCAGCTGCAGCAAGCTAAACAACAATTAGCTGATAATTTATTGAATAATGAAAAAATTACCAGTGGCAAATTAACCAAGGAAGATCTGCTGCAGATCTTGGAGTAAAAATTAAATTAATACAAAATAAAATGATCAAACTATCAACGTAAGATTAGCGGTAGTTTGATCGTTTTTTTATAGCAAACAAATACTTGAATTGTGACCGCTACACAACCTTTACATAAACAACACAATACCATAACGTTGATTCTTTATAATTAGAATCCTTGCCTGAAAAGTTTTGCTGCTAATAGCTTTCAATAAAAACAGGCATTTAAAAAATATGAGGAGTGCTTAATTCATGAAAGTACGTTTTGAAAATGTTTCTTTGAACTATGACAAGCAAAAAGAAGTATTGCATAATCTAAATTTTGAAATTCCTAATGGCAAGCTGACTTGTTTGCTCGGTCCCAGCGGCTGTGGAAAATCAACTACTTTAAATTTAATTAGTGGTTTGTTGCTGCCTTCAGCAGGAAAAATTTATTTTGATAAGCAGGATGTAACCAAAAAGGATGCGCTAGATCGCCGCGTTGGAATGGTTTTCCAAAATTATGCACTTTATCCCCACATGACAGTACTAGAAAATATTTGTTTTCCATTAAAAATGGCAAAAGTCAAAAAGAAGGATCAGCTTAAACGTGCGCAAGAATTGGCAAAGCTTGTACATATTAGTAATGAGTTGGATAAACATCCCGGAGAACTTTCAGGTGGACAGCAACAAAGAGTGGCCATTGCCAGATCTTTAGCAAAATCACCCTCAATTCTACTATTAGATGAACCGCTTTCTAACTTGGACGCCCGTTTACGAGTTGAAATGCGTGACGAAATTCGTAAAATTCAGGTGGCGACTGGTGTTACTACAGTTTTTGTTACGCATGATCAAGATGAAGCAATGCATATTGCCGATAAAATAATGATTTTAGATACGGGAGAAGTCCAGCAGTACACAACACCGAATAAAATTTATGATCGACCTAGTAACTTATTTGTGGCTAAATTTATTGGTAATCCAGAGGTCAATGTAATTCCTTTGGCAGATCTTAAAAGTGAGTTTGCCAGTTTTATTCCTAATGATATTTTGAAAAATGCTGTTTCGCTAATCGTTCGACCAGAAAGTATTGTTTCAGCTGATTCGACTCAGAAACTTCTGCCAGTTAATTTTCAAGGAAAATTATTGAGTGCTAGTCGCTTTGGCAAAGAAACGGCCGTTAGAATGAATTTTCAAGGGGAAACGATTTTAGCAACTGCGATTCTCCAAGAAAAACTTGAACAAAAAAGCGAATCTATTCATTTCCGGCTTAAAACAACCGGTGTTTTTCTAAGTGATCAAGCTGGAAAGATCATCTGGTCAGCTGATGGAGAAAGGATAGTCAATGATGATTAAGAAACCAACTTTGAAATCAACTTTAATTGGATTTTTATATTTAGCTCCAATGTTGCTAATTTTGCTAGTTTTTAATATTTTTCCAATTTTGGATTCTTTCGCAATGAGTTTTTTTACCAAATACAATTTTTACACCAATCAAATTGGTCAAATCGGTTTGGGGAATTTTAAAACACTCTTTTCTGATCCCAATTTTTGGTTAGCATTGAAAAATACTTTGATATTTGTTATAGGTGTTGTTCCAATTTCAATTTGTTTGTCGTTAGGGATTGCTTTGCTGCTTAATCATATCCGTTTTTTAGCCGGATTTTTCAAAACAGTTTACTTTCTACCATTTGTAACCAGCACAGTTGCAATTTCCTTAGTCTGGCAGTGGATCTATAACGATCAGTATGGCTTGTTGAATTTATTTTTGCGACATTTAGGGATCGGACCGATTAATTGGCTGAATGATCCGAAGTGGGCGATGCCGGCACTGATTATAATGACAATTTGGAAGGGATTAGGTTTTAATATTATTTTGTTTTTAGCCGGACTCAGCAATATTGATCAACGTTATGAGCGAGTAGCCCAAATTGATGGTGCTAACAAGTGGCAAACTTTTCGCTATATAATTTTCCCACTGTTATCGCCAATGACTTTTTTAGTTACCGTGATGAGTATTATCAGCGGATTCAAAGTTTTTGATGAGGTTTTTGTTTTGTTTGGCGGCTCTCCAGGACCGGGACAGGCTACATTAACGCTTGTCTTTTATCTGTATCAGAAGTTTTACACGGAGTGGCAATATGGATTGGCTGCGGCCTCAGGGGTGGTGTTATTTTTCCTGATTTTAATCGTTACGGTGATCAACTATTTATACAGTCGCAAACATATCTATTACGTTTAGGAGGTCAGGCATGGATAAACAAAAAATCAGTCGCTTACTCGAATATTTGATTCTAATTTTTGGCGGCATTTTAATGCTGATTCCATTCTTATGGATGCTTGATACAGCTTTAAAATCCGGTTCGGAAGCAATGACGATTCCGCCAGTGATTATCCCCAAGAAACTGCAATGGATGAATTTCGTGCTCGCTTGGCATGCGGCACCGTTTCTTCGGTATTTCATTAATAGTGTCATTGTTACAGTTATTACTACTTGCGGTCAGCTGCTTACAACGATTTTAGCCGCCTATGCTTTTGCAAAGCTGGAATTCTATGGGAAGAAAATAGTTTTTATGATTTGTCTAACGACCATGATGGTTCCGGGAGAAATGCTGATTATTCCTAATTTCATTACTTTATCGAAATTTCATATGATCAATACTTACTATGCATTGATTATTCCTTGGTTAGCCAGTTTCTTTGCGGTTTTTACTCTGCGTCAGACGTTTATGTCAATTCCAGACGAGATTTATTATTCAGCCAAGATTGATGGGGCAGGTGATTGGTATTTTCTGTGGCATATGTTGGTTCCATTAGCCAAACCGACAATTATTGCGCTGGCAGCTTTGGAGATCATCAATAGTTGGAATTCATTTATGTGGCCATTGATCGTAACTAATTCTGATAAGATGCGTACTTTGCCAGTCGGACTAAGTAATTTTACAACAGATGCCGGAACGCAATTTCAATTATTAATGGCAGCTTCAACGATCATTATCATTCCGATGCTGCTGGTATACATTTTTTTGCAAAAATACATTATTGCCGGAGTTAGTCGTTCCGGGCTAAAAGGCTGAGCGGACAAATTATTTATTTTAAAGGAGGTGATGCTTAGATTCAAATGTTATGCTGTGGTTTTTATTTTTAACACTTTTACATTAAAAAGGAGAAGAAAATAATGAAAAGAATTAAGCTGGTACAGTATTTTTTAGCAGTTTTAGCAGTTAGTTTGATAGTGACTTTGGGTGGAGCCAGTACCAATGTTCAAGCTGCTTCAACTAAAAAGACGAAAATTTCTCTTTGGACTGGATTGACTGGTGTTTATGAAAAAAACCTACAAAAAATCACTAATGGATTCAACAAATCGCAAAATAAATATCATGTGGTTTTAACATCGCAAGGTACCTATGACAAAATGAACCAAAAAGTTATGGCTGCTGCTAAATCCAACAATCTTCCAGTCTTGGGGATGGCACTATATACCAGCCTACCGGATTACAAGCATAATGGTTTTATTCAAAGTCTTGATCCATTATACAAGAGTATGCCGAAAAAGAATGTTAAAGACATATATGCTTCTTTCCGTGATGGATCCAAAGTTGACGGCAATTATTATTCAGTTCCCTTATCAAAATCGGTACGTATTTTGTACTACAACAAAGATATTTTGAAAAAATATAATTTAGCAGTACCTAAAACTTGGAATCAGCTGCGAGCTGATGGGCAAAAATTAAAAGAACATCAAATTTATGCATATGGATTTGATCAGAGTTTCCAGATGGAATGGGAAGGTATGCTGCATGCTGCGGGAGTAACACCAATTTCTGGTAAAAAGGTTGCTGTAAATTCGCAACCATCAATTAAAGCGGCTAACTTTGTCCTTGATATGGTTAAGAATGGGACAGCTAAATCAGCTGGATCAGATGTTTATTGGACACAGAGTTTTGTTAATGGCCAGTCAGCCTTTTACATTGGGTCTTCAGCTGCCGTTGCTTCAATCAAAGAAGCAGCTAAAAAGTCATTTAATTGGGGTGCTGCAGTTGTTCCATCATATGAAGGAAAATCTGGTACAGAAGTTGCCGGCAATGATTTAGTATTATTTAAAGGAGCAAGCAAAGCTGAAAAATCCGGTGCTTACAAATATTTGAAATATCTGCTTAAACCAAACGTTACAGCAAAATGGGCTGAAGCAACCGGTTATCTTCCAGTCTCCAAAAAAGCTGTTGCCTCAAAATCATTTCAACAGTTTTTGAAAGATAATCCGTATGATCAGGCGGCGGTAGATTCACTGCCCGATTCATTTTCACAAAAAGCATTTGTCGGTTTTAACCAGTATTACACTGATTCAAATACAGCATTTGATAGTATGCTGAACAAGAAAACTCCTGCTAAAAAAGCACTTGACAACTTAGCTAAACAGACTAAAACAACCTTAGCAGGAAATTAATTATTTTAAAAAATAGAGAAGGGTTTTAATTGACTTTTGTTAGATTTTTAGGCGGCTTAAAAACAATTGGCGGCAACATTGTGGAAATAAGTCAGGGTAACTCTCGAATAATTACTGATTTTGGATTAACGCAGCAGTCTTCGCAGGCAGACGTAAAAACTTTATTGGCAAAACACGATTTACCTGCAGTGCCGGAACTTTTTTTGCCGCAAATTAATAAAGAGGAATATGTTCATCAAGCGATTTTTATTTCACATTTGCACTTAGATCATACAGCAGCTTTAGAATATTTGAAAAAAAATATTCCCGTTTATATGTCACGAGCGAGCTATGAATTGTATCAACAATTAGTTAAGTCAGGCTTAGCAACAAATTTAAAGCTTGATTTTCAGGTTTTTGACCCCGAAGTACCGGTAAAAATCGGTAATTTAACAGTTACCGGTTTTGCCAGTGATCACGATATTGTAGGTATTAGTTCGCTTTTAATCAGCGATGGCAAACATAATTTTGCGCATTCGGGAGACATTCGATTATTCGGCGATCATTATGATGAAGTGGAAAAATGGACAAAAAAATTTAATAGCTTGCATTTAGACTTATTTTTACTTGAAGGAACCAGCTTTAGTTTTCCTGATGATAAAGCTGGTCAACTTGAACAACTGCAGCCGGAAGTTAATCGAGAAGTTGAATGCGGTCAAAGATTCGCATTGGCTTTAAAATCATTAACAGCAGTACCGGTAGTTAATCTTTATCCGCGAAATATTGAACGTTTGGTTAGATTTCAAAAACTTGCCTTGGCCAATCAACGGCCAATTGTCTGGGAACCGGCTTTTGCTCGTTTGCTAAAGCATTATTTACCGGCAGAAACCATATTTACGCAGACCGCGGGGATCACTGGAACAACGGTTGTTACTTGGAAACAAATTAATGCGGCACCGCAAGAATATGCTGTTCAAAATAGTTTTACTAATTTAAAGCAGCTGGTTAAGTTGAACAAATTTGCTTATTTGCATGCTGATGGTGGTCCATTAGGCGATTACGATCCTGATTATCTACAGTTAAAAGCTTTTTTAGTCGGACAAAATGCTACTTTTCAGCGTATCGGTACTTCAGGTCACGCTTCAAAACGAGAGCTCGTTAAGGTTGCTGAAATGGTTCGGGCACAAAAAACGGTAATTTGGCATTCTTTTGAACCGCAACTGGCTGAAGCAGCGTTAGAAGCCAATGGACTAGTAACTTTTTTACCGGAGTTGAATCATAAATATCTGTTTAAGTGAGGGAAGTAAATGATTCTGCGAATTTTAGAAACCAGCGATGTCCATGGACACTTGCTAGCTACTGATCAGGGTGGATTAGTAAAACAGGCCGCTTTAATCAAACGTTTGAAAAAAGCAGCTTTACCTGATGAACAAATAATCACGATTGAAAATGGCGACTTTATTCAGGGTTCACCATTGGCTTACTTTGTGAATGAAGAAATTCATCAACCACAGATTCTAGAAGCAGCTTTGGATTCAGTCGGATATGATGTTTCGCTTCTTGGCAATCATGAATTTAATTATGGCAAGAATTTCCTTGAAAAATCCTTGTCTTTCCGTACCACACCAATTATATGTGCAAATATTTTGGGGAATGATGGTCAACCTTATTTTGGGACACCTTATAAAATTTTGAAATGTGGCCAATATCGAGTAGCAATTTTAGGATTGACAACTCAATATATTCCCCATTGGGAGCCAACTGCTCATCTTAAAGATTTGAAGTTTGTTTCAGCAGTTACAGCGGCTAAAAAAATCCTACCGATCCTGCGGCAAAAAGCTAATGTTATTCTGGTTGCTTATCATGGTGGATTGGAACGGGATTTAAAAACAAATCAGTTGACCGAACCGTTGACCGGTGAGAATGAAGCAGCTGAGTTAGCAAAATTGCCGGGAATTGATGCTTTAATTACTGGACATCAGCATCGTCAAATTGCCGACTATATTAATGGTATCCCTTTGATCCAACCGGGCTGTTTTGGAGAAATGGTAGGTGAGATCGTATTTGAAATTCAGGCTGGCAAGGTTATCAATTCTCAACCTAAACTGCTTTCAGTTGAAAAAGAGAAGGCTGATCCGATTTTAACTCAACAGTTAGAACAAGTTAAATCAAAGTTAGCTGCTTGGTTGGAGCAACCAGTCGGTAAGACTGAAACTAATGAATTAGAAATTCATGATCATTTTCAGGCAAGATTGAAGGGACACCCCTTTATTGAATTCATTAACCAAGTGCAGTCAGCAGCAACTGAAATTGATATTTCGGCAGCGGCCCTGTTTAATAATCAACAACCGGGTTTTTCTGATCCGGTAACTATTAGCCAGATTCAGGCTAATTATCCGTTTAATAATGGCTTAGCTGTCTTACAGATTTCTGGTGCGGATTTAAAGGCTGCGTTGGAACAATGCGCCAGCTATTGGAGCTTAAGAAATGATCAAATAATTGTCAATCCGGCTTATGTTTTCCCAAAGATCCAACATTTTAATTATGATATTTATCGTGGAATCGATTATACGATAAAAGTCAGTCGGCCGATCGGCAGTCGAATTATTAAGTTAAATTATCACGGCCATCCGATTGCTGCTAACGAACAGTTAAAGATAGTATTAAATCAATATCGAGCATTAGGCGGCGGTGATTTCAAAATGTTTTCTGCTGCTAAAATAATTAAAGAAATCCCAATTGAAATGCCTAGACTGCTAATTAATTATTTGAAGGAACATTCACCAGTTAAAGTCGGAAAAACAAGTAATTATCAAGTTATCAAATAACCATAAGTAAGCTGTCCATAATTTAAAAGGGCAGCTTTTTTGTAGTTCAAGTTTTTAATTTGAGGGGAAAAATTCATATAGGTAAGGCGCTATTGGTACCGCCTACGTAGCACGCATACAATTAATATTTAGTTTATAACGTGACTCTTTAATATGTGATACAATGTGTTTACTTTTATTTAAATATAAAAAAGGAGCTATATCATGGAAGAACCTACGAATTTACAAATCGATAAACCTGAAATTAGTTTTGATGGTTTTTCAAAATGGTATGAAGAAAATAAATCAAAGTTATTGGAAGAAGCTAACGAGTGGAAAAGGCAGAATGAAAAATTAACTTCAGAGTTTTTAGAAGAATGGTCACTTGAAAGACTAAAGACATTAAACCTTGATGAATATGTAATTGGCAAGGGGTCAAAAAATAGATCCTTATGCCATGAAATAGAGAATGGAAAGTATGCAAAAATGTATCTCGGAATAGGAGGAGGAAATGCTGGTAAGTTTGGAATTTATTGGAGTAAAAAAGCGCAAACTTACTATAATCAAAACAACCAAGCTATTCCAGCTGATGAATTAGATGAAAAATTTACGTTGCTAAAAAAAGATTTGTTATTGATTCTTGAGAAGGGTATAAATGCGAATTTTTCTGATGATGTATTCAATAGTTCTATCCGAGCAAATTCATTTTTCAATCGCCCAGCGCTAGTAACAAAATTACTTTGTGCCTATTCTAAAGGAAAGATTTTTTCTGGAATAAATATGAACAAAGATCAGAAAAAATTATGGGGCAGGCTCATTAAATTAAATAAAAACGGGTGGGTGTATAAACAAAACTTTGACATAACAGCGGCTATTGCAAATAAGTATCCTGAGTTAGATGGGCGTTTACTGAGTAGTATTCTTTGGCAATATCGAAATGCTGTATTACCAGATGAAGATACTAACAAAAATAAATTAAGTGCTGATAAGAAAGAAAAAGATAATATGATTACATATAAAAACGAATATTCAACAGTAGTATTAAATGAAAAAAATGTTGTTTTCCATGGTGCACCCGGTACCGGTAAAACGTACTTAGCAAACCAAATTGCAGCTGACATTGTTTCAGATGGTCTGACAACTAATGTAGCCAAATTAACCAGTGAACAAAAACAAAGAATTGGTTTTGTTCAATTTCATCCCAGCTACGATTACACAGATTTTGTCGAAGGTTTGAGACCAGCAACTTCTGATGATGGCGTGGTTAACTTTTACTTGAAATCAGGTAGTTTTATGTCTTTTGTCGAAAAAGCAAAGGCAGCTAAATTAGTTAATGGACAAGATAATTTTGAGGAAGCATGGCAAAAATTCTTTTCTGAAGTAACAGATCAGGGGATTGATGGTACTGGTTATAATGAATTAAAAACCTTAACGGGAAAACCAATCAAAGATCTCGTATCTTATGATCGAAATGGAATGCAGGGAGTATACCCAGATAAGACAACGATGTATTGGAATCATGATCAAATTTATAGGGTATATTGTGGACTACCAGGCGTTCCCAAAGGTGGTTTAGATTCATATCGAAAAGCTATTGTAGCTCACTTAAAAGCTAAATACGGACTTAAGGCTTATAAACCATCAGTGGTTTCAGAATCGAATGAGAAAAAATATGTTTTTATTATTGATGAAATAAATCGTGGCGAAATTTCTAAAATATTTGGCGAACTTTTCTTTTCAATAGATCCAGAATATCGTGATAATGAAGAAGGTGTTTTTACACAATACGCTAATCTTCACAAAAATACTGAAGAAAAGTTTTATGTTCCCGGCAATGTTTATATTATTGGAACTATGAATGATATTGATCGCTCAGTTGATACCTTTGATTTTGCTATGCGACGTCGTTTTACATTCATTGAAATAACTGCTGAAGAATCAGCCGAAAACATGAATCTTAATACTGAAGTCAAAGAGCAAATGCAGCGACTTAATAAAGCTATCATTAAAGAAGGGGGATTAACAACAGATTACCAAATTGGGGCAAGTTACTTTAAGAATTTAGTTTCACCAGAAGTTACTAAAGCAAATGCGCCGTTATGGAATAACAAACTTTATCCATTACTAAAAGATTATTTCCGTGGTGAACGTGAAGCCAAGAGTAAATTAGCCAAAATTAGTAAGAGTTATTTTTCCAAAAACAAGGAGGACTGATTTTATGAGTTCTTTTACGTTGGAAGATAATTCAGCTATTGATGAACTTGGATCCCATTCAATTGTTACTAAATTGGCAAATAAGGATTTAGCTACTTTGGACAAGGAAAATTTTATTATTTTTCCACAGCAGCTAAAAGATTCTGATGATTTGGATCAAGATAACTATATTTTTCAACAAAGAAATGGCAAAACCCGAACTTGCAATATTGTAGGTATTATTGGTGACGGTCAAGATGAATTCCATATTAATTCAAGATTTAGTAAAAATGATCGGCGAAATTATTTTTTACGTTACATGATACAGCAAGTTTTGAATTATAATGTGGTAAATAATAAACTGAATCAATCACAAGAGGTGTCTTATTACGATTTACTGGTGTTTTTGTTTCCTTATTATTTAAATAAAGCTCTGGCAAAGGGTGTTTATAAAGAATATGTGCAACGACAATATAATGATGTTAACATTAAAGGTCCAATAGACATTGCTAGGCAGATTAAAAATAATATTCCTTTTGTTGGTAAAGTAGCCTATAGAACGCGTGAATTTAGTTACGATAACAATATCACAGAATTAATTCGCCATACGGTTGAGAAAATTCAATTGGAACACAATTTTTTGCTTTTAAGCAGTGAAACTATCAAAGAAAACGTTAGGATCATCAATCAAATCACAAATTCATACTCACGAATGGATAGAGTAAATATTGTTCAGAATAATATTTTAAATCCGGTGAAATATGGATATTTTAAAGAGTATGCTGAATTGCAGCGATTGTGTATTCAAATACTTACTGAGGAAAAAATAGGATTTGGGGATGATGGAAGTCAAGTCTATGGAATCATCATTGATGTAGCCTGGCTTTGGGAAGAATACATTTGTAAAATTACTGGTTGGAAACATTATGGTAGAAAAGAGGAATTGGCAACTAAAAATCTTTTCCAGAAATTAGGTATAGAAAATCAACAACATCGTTATCCTGACTTTGAGGATAACGGGATACCAATCGACACAAAGTATAAAAGAAATATAGATAAGCGAAACGACTATAATCAGTTAGCTACCTATATTCACATCATGAAAGCGAGCAAAGGTGTGTTCCTGCAACCAACTGATAATTCAGATATGCAAGGATTGAATTTACTTGGTGAACTATATGGTGGCGGAGAAATGTTTA
Organism: Liquorilactobacillus ghanensis DSM 18630; assembly: GCF_001435235.1. GTDB lineage: Bacteria > Bacillota > Bacilli > Lactobacillales > Lactobacillaceae > Liquorilactobacillus > Liquorilactobacillus ghanensis. The sequence goes on from NZ_AZGB01000030.1 coordinate 35,031, forward strand.
GCTACAAATTTTTTGTACCTCAAAATTATAAAACCTATCTAGATTTTAAAAAACAAATTCAGAAAATGGAAAACAATTTAAAGGTGTTGGACTTCAACTGATTTTAATAAACTTGATTTTCTATTGATCAAGTTGGAATAGGTGAAACAACATAAAAAACGAGTTCAATAATCATGAAGAAGACATTTTTTTAGGGATGAGGTGAGGTTGCCACCCCGTCTCTTTTTATATAAAGCATAAAATAAAGATTGGTGCTAATCGAAAATTATTTCTATCAGTATCAAATATTATAGAACTCACAATTTTTTTTGCAAGAATAACTAATAGGTTTTAAAAACGGCAAGAAATCCAATTTTTTATTAACCAAGAGTTTGTTTAATAAAGTTTTTTACAGATTTTTTGAAATAAAATATCCTTTTTTGCAACTTATATTATTAAATAATGAAATCATATTTCAAAACTACTAATATTATGCTATGATATTTTTGGAAAATAAAATAAGTTGTTAGGATTATTTATTAGTCATTCAGGTAAAAAGGAAGTTGGTGTTTTATGGGAGTTGAAAAATTAGTAACTGAGCAAAGAAATCCTGCGACTGTTGCAATTGATCAAATGTCGACCAGAGAAATTATTCAAACAATTAATCAAGAAGATCAAAAAGTTGCCACGGCAGTCGCCACACAGACGAAGATTATTGCTCAAGCAGTTGATTTACTTAGCCAGCGTTTTAGCGAGGGTGGTCGGTTGGTTTATTGCGGTGCCGGTACGTCCGGCAGGTTGGGAGTACTTGATGCTGCAGAATTGGTTCCGACATTCGGCTTGGATCCCAATCAGGCGATTGGATTGATTGCCGGGGGTCAGAAGGCCATGTTTCAAGCTGTTGAAGGCGCTGAGGATTCAGCCGAATTAGCAGTTAGCGATTTGAAACACATTAACTTTTCGGCGCAGGATACGTTGATTGCAATCGCATCCAGCGGCCGGACGCCGTATGCGATTGGAGCGCTTAAATATAGTAACCAGCTGAAGGCAAAATCGATTGCGGTCGTTTGTGTACCGCAAAGTGAAATGGAAAAGCAGGCTGATTTAACCATTGCACCAATTGTTGGACCGGAAGTTATTACCGGCTCAACTCGCATGAAAGCTGGCACTGCTCAGAAAATGGTCTTGAATATGCTTTCAACCGGTGTCATGATCAAAGCCGGTAAAGTTTATCAAAATTTGATGGTTGATGTTTTGCCGACCAACGAAAAATTGGTTAATCGCGCCATTCGGATTATTCAGGCAACTACTGGCAAGGATCACCAGGCAGCCAAACAGCTATTGACTGCAGCCAAACAGCGAGTACCGGTTGCAATTGTCATGGGTAAAACCGGCATGGAGTATCCGGTTGCGGCAGCTTACTTGAAGAAAAATGCTAATCAGGTTGCTGTCGCGATCCAGCAGTGGCAACGGGAACAAGAACTATCCTCAAATTAATTTTAAGGTTAGTTCTCTAACTAAATGTAAACGCTTAATTTTAAACATTAATTCAAGTTTATTTGGAAAGGATGATTGACATGGCTGAAGACAAATACCAAGTGTTGGCGCAGCAAATTTATGCTCATATTGGCGGCCCACAGAATGTTTCCAAGATTATTCATTGTATGACAAGACTCAGGATAACATTGAAAGATGAAAGCCAGGCAGAAACTGCTGGTTTGAAAAAAGTACCTGGGGTTTTGGGAGTTGCCGAAGAAGATACTTATCAAGTAATTTTAGGCCCCGGGATAGTTAATAAAGTTGCTAAGGAAATGGTTGCTCAAGTTGGAGTTGAACTTGGACAGGATTTTCCCGATCAACTGGCTAAGCAATCTTCAAATTATGCCGCTGATAAGCAAGCAGTTACTCAAAAAGCAGCTCAGGTTCACGCGGAGCATAAAGCTAAGCTGAAGCAAACTTGGTGGCGGATGGCTTTAAAGCATATTAGTTCGATTTTTATTCCATTAATTCCAGCCTTTGTAGGTGCCGGTTTAATTTCCGGAATTGCTGGCATTTTAGGCAATATGCAGACTGCTCATTTGCTTGGACCGGAATGGTCAACGATAATTCTGACAATGAAAGCAATTTACGGTGGCTTATTTATCTATTTGAACATCTACGTCGGAATTAATACGGCGACTGAATTTGGAGCAACGCCGGGATTAGGTGGTATTATTGGCGGCTTGGTTTATTTGCCAGGAGTAGTTGCCCCAAGTACGTTACCGAATATTTTTACTGGAACGGCCTTAACAGCTGGATCAGGCGGCATTATTGGTATTTTATTTTCAGTTTGGATATTAGCATTTGTTGAAAAGTGGTTTCATAAACACATCCCCGATTCTGTTGATATAATTTTTTCGCCATTTTTAACCTTATTAGTAATGGGATTGTTTACCATTTTTCTAGTTATGCCTGCAGCTGGTTGGATCTCCAGTTCATTAGTTGGCAGTATCAACTGGATCTTAAATGTTGGTGGAGCATTTTCTGGATTTGTTTTAGGATTAGTTTTCCTGCCGATGGTTATGCTCGGACTGCATCAGATTTTAACGCCGATTCATTTGGAAATGATCAAGCAACTAGGCAATACACCACTACTGCCGATTTTAGCGATGGCTGGAGCGGGACAAGTTGGCGCGGCAATTGCTTTATGGATCAAATGCCGTAAAAACAAACAATTGATTAATCTGATCAAAGGAGCTTTGCCGGTTGGAATTTTGGGAGTCGGTGAACCATTGATCTATGGTGTTTCACTGCCATTAGGACGACCATTTGTCACTGCTTGTATTGGCGGCGGAATCGGTGGGGCGGTAATTTCCGGTATCGGTCATATTGGTGCAACTTCGATCGGTCCTTCCGGAGTGGCTTTAATTCCTTTGATCGCTAATGGCAAATGGTTCGGTTATGTTCTCGGTTTACTAGCGGCTTACGTGGGAGGATTTTTAATTACTTACTTCTTTGGTGTGCCTAAATCAGCGATGCTGGCTAAAAATGAAGCCGGTGAATTGTTGGAAACATCAGATAAGACAACGACATCAACTGCTGCAGTGAAAGTAAAAGCAGCGACCCTAACTGCACCGGTAAGTGGAAAATTGGAAAAATTAGCAGATGTTAATGACGGTGTTTTTTCGAAAAAAATGGTCGGCGACGGTTTTGCTGTTGAGCCAACTGAAGAAACCATCTATTCACCAATTACAGGAACAATTGTGAGTGTGATGGATACTAAACACGCTTGGACGATGAAAAGTGAAAATGGTCTTGAAATTTTGGTTCATTTAGGATTAGATACGGTAAAATTAAAGGGAGAGCCTTTTTCCTTAGACATTCAGGCTGGTGATCAGGTTATTGCCGGCCAGCAAGTTGGCACGATGGATTTGCAAAAAATTGCTGCAGCGAATAAAGCGGCTACCGTAATTACTGTAATTACAAATCTGGATCAGGTGGCAGCACTTGATTTAACGCAAACAAAAACAATTGCTGGCGGAGCAATCGCTGCTAATATAAAATTAAAATAATTTCAAAAGTATTATTACAAAGTAAATAAAATCCAAAGATGGGGCAAAAGGCAATCTGCGGCAGTGAGCTGGAAGAATAAACATAGTAAATTTTCTCGTTCATGGCTGGATATTTGTTCTTTTGTCCCATTTTTAGGGAGGTGAGAGTTTTGACTAAGATTCTAAGCTGTCCAAGTGTTTTTAATATTCGTGATTTGGGCGAAACGTCGACTGCCAGTGGAGAGAAAATCAAAACACATCGTTTAATTCGTTCAAGTGCTTTAGATCGACTGACAACTGTTGATTTAGATTATTTAAGAAAGCTAAATGTCAAAACAATTATTGATTTGCGTTCACCGCAAGAGTGCCAAGCTTTTCCAGATCAAATCAGTTCGGACATGTACTACTATCAACTACCGGTTTTCCCGACAGATCAAGCTCAAATTGATTCGCAAATTATTGAACTAAGAGAAAAATACGATCAAAATCCATTAGCAGGATTTTATAACATGGTTAATACTTATCGCTCATTAGTCCAGCAGCCGTTTTCTAAAAAAGCCTTTCATGATTTTCTTACGCTGGTCGTTACCCGTTTACCAGCAGGCGGAGTATTGTATCATTGTACCTCGGGGAAAGATCGAACCGGGATGGCGACGGTTTATTTATTAAAACTATTAGGAGTTGACTTTACAGCAATTAGGCAGGACTATCTAATTTCAAATCAACAAACAGCTACTGAAAGAAAACGAATCGTCAATGTTTTAAAGCAGCAAAATGCTAACTGGATCCTGCAGGCAACTACACGTTCATTGCGCTCAGTTAAAGAAGAATATTTGAATGCTGCTATTTTTGAAATTTTTCAAGAAAGTGGTAATTTACATGATTATTTACAACAAGAGCTGCAGATTACTCCACAATTGGTTCAGCAATTGCGAAGTTTGGTGTTAACTGATGAGACAATGCCAAAGGAGGAACATTAATGCTCGGAATTTCTTGTTATTTTAAAGATTTTTCAGATGATTACTTAAAAAATTGTTTTACTCATGGGGTTCGAGCGGTCTTTACCTCGCTTCAATTACCAGAAGATTCAGCAGCAGAATTGGCAGCAGGCGTTGATAAATTATCGCAATTAGCCAGTGCGCATCGGCTGCAGCTATTGGTCGATGTTTCCCCAGCGGCTTTTAAAAAGCTGCAATTAGCTGCCAGTGATTTTAGTGGCTTAAAAAAATTAGGTTTTACCTCGCTGCGTTTGGATTATGGTTTTGACGATCCGGCTTTGATTTGCCGGTTACAGCAGGATTTTAAAATCTTCTTGAATGCATCTACTATTACCACTGATCTGCTTAAAAACCTGGCAGCTGCAGGGGTCGATCTGTCGCAAATCGTGGCAGCTTATAATTTTTACCCGAAGATAGCAACTGGTTTGAGCAGCGATTATTTTGCAGCTAAAAATCGGTTGCTGAAAAAATGGCAGATTTCGCAATTGGCATTCATCCCCGGAGATGGTTTAAAAAGATATCCTAATTACGCTGGGATACCGACGCTTGAGGCACAGCGCGGTTTAGATTCATATTCAGCTTATCTTGAAATGAAGCTTAGGTATGGAGTAGATGACATATTTATTGGGGACAGTCAGCTTTCATCGGTCAGTTTAAATCGTATCCAGCGCTTTGAAAATGAAAAAGTCATTACTTTGCCATTGATCTGTGATGATTTACCAGCAGAATTGGCAACTACAAAATTAGCAGTTCGAGCTGAGAAAAGCCCGCAAGTGATTCGGTTGCTGACTGCGCGGCAACCAATACCGATCAAATCAGCAATTGCTCGCCAACCAGGGATGGTTACGATTGAAAATAAATTGGCTGGTCGTTATTCTGGTGAAGTTGAAATTGTTAAGTCAGCACTGCCATTTTCGCCGGCCAGCAATTATCTGGGAAGCATTCCGGTTAATTTTTGGTCACTGCTCAATTTAATTGATGATCGTTATCAAGTTATTTTTGAGCCGTATACCAATCATTGAAGGTAGTTCCAATAGTTTAAATCCGAAAGTCCCTTTTTCAACGGAGGGGCTTTTTTGATATTTGTTTCTTTTTTGAATCGTTATTTAAAAATTCATTGAATATACCGTTTCTTATGCTTATAATTAAAATTATGAAAAAATCATTAAAAAACGAATTGCTTTTTAATGTTATATATCAATTTTTAAAATTTTGAGGATCGTACTTTTGTATTAGATATTGAAAAGGGGGAGATTGTTAATGGCTTTTGACTTTACTGTTAGAAAAGAAGTTAATGATTGTTTGCCTTATATCCAAGGTGAAACTATTGATGATGTCAAAGAAAGATATAATTTATCGAAAGTTATTAAGTTAGGATCAAATGAAAACCCTTATGGACCGTTTCCACATGCCCTAGCAGCAATGAAGGATAGTTTAGTTACACTGAATCGCTATCCAGAAAATGATTTTATTAATTTGAAAAAATTACTAGCAAAAAAGAATGGTGTACAGCTGGAGAATATTATATTAGGTAGTGGTGCTGGTAATGTACTGGAGATTCTAGCGAAGACATTTTTGAATACTGGGGATGAAGTTATTATTGCTAAACAATCTTATCGACTTTATCGCGAGGTTTCTAAAATTATGGGAGCTAAAGTAATTGAAATTCCACTAACAGAAGACTATCAATTTGACTTAAGTAAATTTCTTAGTGTAATTACGTCAAAAACTAAGCTTATCTGGCTTTGCAATCCTAATAATCCAACGTCAACTTTAACTGATAAACATGCTATCAATAAATTTGTTGAGAAACTTCCGAGCCATGTTCAGTTAATCATTGATGAAGCGTATGCTGATTTTTCAAATCCAGATGATCGTCCTGACGTAATTGATTATGTTAAAAATGGAAAGAAAGTTATTATTGTCCGGACGTTTTCAAAATACTATGGTTTAGCCGGTGCAAGGATGGGGTATGCAATAGCAAATAAGGATACAGTTCAGGCATATGATACAGTTACTGAGCCGTTTAGTGCCAGCCGAATAGCCTTAGCAGGTAGCTATGCCTCAATGACACTGGATAAAGAAGAAGTTGCAGTTTCAAGGCAGAAAATTATTGAACAGCGAGATAAATTAACGGTTGAACTTGAAAAGTTGGGCTGCAAAACAGCTAAGTCGCAAGCGAATTTTATTTTTACGCAAATCCCATTTGAAGCAACTTGGTTTTGTGATGAGATGATGAAAAGAGGGGTTATAGTTCGTGACTGTACGCCATGGAACTATCCGTACCATGTCCGAATAACCATTGGTACGCCAGCCGAAAATGAAACTTTTTTGAAAACATTTTGTTCATTACTTGAAGAAAAGAAAGTAAAATAAGGAGTTTTTCTATGACAAATTTAAGAAAATATTCACTTTTGATTCTTTTAGGAATGGCTGGGGGTACCATTTATGATTTTCCATATATCAAATATATCTTTTATAATCAGCTGCTTTCTGCAATGAACATTAATAATACACAATTGGGGGTTCTTACAACTATTTATGGTGTTGGCTGTTTGGTTCTTTATATTCCAGGTGGTTTTTTAGCGGATCATATATCTTCAAAATTGTCATTAACCCTCTCATTAATCATGACAGCAATTTTGGCGATTGTTTTTGGCTTAACACTGAATTTTACGATTTCAATTGTTATATGGGCTTTATTAGCGTTCAGCTCGGCTTTCATCTTTTGGTCAGCCCTAATTAAAGCAGTCCGAATAGTTGGTGGTGAGAAGAATGGTGGTCGAATGTACGGAATTTACTATGCTGCGAATGGATTATCGGCAGCTCTTTTGAATTTCTTTTCATTATGGATTTATGGTCAGTCAAATAATTCAAAATCTGGAATGCTTTTGGCAACTTTTTCGATGGCGTTAGTTATTGGTTTAATTGGGATCTTAGTTTTTATTTTCTTACCTAGTGAAGATGAAAAAACTGCTGAAAGAAATACTAAGGTGGAATTTAGTCAGATTAAAAAGATTTTGAGAAGTCCGGTGGTATGGTTAATTTCAATAATTTTCTTCATGACCTACAGCCTTTTCTCGGGTGTTTCTTATTTGACACCTTATTTAGCTGATGTAGCTAATATATCGAATCAAATGAGTAGTTTCTTAGGAATTATTAGAAATTATGTTTTCCTACTATTGGCACCTTTAAGTGGGTTAATTGCAGATCGAGTATTTCATTCAACACTAAAATGGTTTGTTATTGGCTATATTGTTTTAGCGTTCTCCTTACTTGCGCTAGTTTTCTTGAAAAATTTGCCAATTGGCATGGTGATATTTTTATCTTTGATTCCAGGGATGCTTGCTCTAAGTCTTTATGGAATACAATTTTCAATTATCGCTGAAAGCAAACTTCCTTTGAAATTAATGGGATTAATAACGGGATTTGTTTCTTTGGTAGGATATCTACCAGATTTAATACTACCAACTCTTTATGGGAAGATTTTAGATACTAATAGTGTTGTCGAAGGTTATAAAAAAGTTTTCTTATTTTTAACAATTTTCGCTTTGGTTGCAAGTTTGTTTAGTTGGGTAATTTATAAAGTTAATCGAAAAAAACAGGTTGAAATTGATAACAGAAAATAATAGAGGTGATATTTTGAAAGTGGTTATTACCGATACTGAAGAACCAATGGATCGTGACTTAGACTTTGAAAAAAAATTAATTAGAAATCAATTGGGTATTAATACAAAAATCGTTACCTATGTTTATCATGGAAATCGGGAAGAATTAATTGATGTTATTCATGATGCAGATGGCATTTTAACTTCATATCTAAATTTTGATGCTGAACTATTAGAAAAATGCTCACATTTAAAAACTATTTCAATAGAAGCAACTGGATATAATAATATTAACTTACAGGTTGCTACTAATTTAAATATTGGTGTTAGTGTTATTCAAGAATATTGTACGGAAGAAGTTTCTGATTTTGTTGTATTTTCGATGATGGCTATGAATAAACAACTAAAGTACTTTATAAATCAGTCGGATGTAAAAAAACTTTATACTTTCAAAATTGGTAAATCAATTCGGCGGTTAAGTGATTCAACGTTGGGAATTATGGGCTTAGGAAAGATTGGTTGTGAAGTTGCCCGAAAAGCGGCAGCGTTCGGAATTAAGGTTATCACTTACAGCACTCCAAGGGCCCAGAAACGAGTAGAAAAATTGGGTATAAAAATGGTTGATAAACAAACACTTTTCAAAGAAAGTGATTTTATTGCATTGACAATGAGACTAACCAAAGACAACATTCATATTTTAAATGAAAAAGCATTTGAGCAGATGCTTAAAAAACCAATTATCGTGAATATTGCAAGAGGACAAATGATTGATGAAAAAGCCTTGATTAAAGCGTTGAATCAGGGAAAAGTACGAGGAGCCGTTTTAGATGTTTTAACTGATGAATCTCCTCATGGATTGCAAAATAATCCACTAATTGGCAGAGATGATGTAATAATTACTCCACATATTGCTTTTTATTCTGATCAATCACTGGAAGACTGCCAAAGGATTGCTACTGAAAATCTTATAAATTACTTATCTGGTAATTATAAAAAAATGTTTAGACTGGTTAATACTGAAGTCTTATAGGGAGAGTATAAAATAATTTGTGCAAATGAATAAAAATCCTATTGAAAAGGGAATCCTTTTCTCATATGATTTGATTGAAGCGACAAAACCAAACCAGAATGGAGGAACTCCCTATTGATTAGCTTATTAAAGACTTAACTAAAATTTTATTTGGATATGATTTCTGTGATCGTAGCGGCTTAAATTCTAGTAATTTTTACATATCGTTTAGTTGACTCTGAATATGGTAAGTTGAGAAGTATTGTGCCACGTGACCGACAAAGTAAGTTCATTTACTCCCAACGCATTCATACCGACCAAACACCTTAAAAACAACAATTATTCAACTTTACTCTAAGTGGATTACTAATATTACCGCTCAGTTGACTAAATAAATTGAAGCTTCTCACCGTTGGAGTATCAAGGAAAACTATGTTTGCTTATTTTTAGATACCACTTATTTTATCTTTGCGTCGTGGTACGGTTCAAAGACAAACAGTTTATATTGCTTTAGGTATCACACCTACTGGGGGTAAAAGGGTTCTTGATTATTGAATTGTAGTGAAAACTAGGAGTTTGGCTAAGTGACCAATCTTAAATAACGTGGTTTAAAACAAGTTCAATTATGAATGGTCGGCTTGCCAGTCAGCATAGCTGCATACTTTTCTTAATTCTAAGTTTCAGCACGCAAGAAAGCCTTTACATTGAATGGAATATATGATATCTTTTAGTTGTAAATAAATGATTCATGTATTTGGATCGCAATCACCTATAGTGAGCGAAACCAAAACTTTAATAGTTTGAAGTATATTCAAACTATTAGGTTTTGGTTTTTTTATTTTTATGAAGGAGGCAATTTTATGACAGTAGTAGGAGCAAGGATTGATAATCGATTGTTGCACGGAATAGTAGCGACAAGTTGGGCACCACGATCAAATGCTAATAGGGTGATGGTAATAGACGATGAAGTAGCAGATAACCCAGTTGAAAAGCAAGCTATGAGACTTGGAAGACCAACGGGAATGGCAACTTCCATTATAAGTAGGAGGGTGGCACTAGAAAATTTTAAAAAACACAAGTATGATCGTCAGCGGGTATTTATAGTTTCTAAAACACCAGAAGTCTTTCTGGATTTAATTAATTCTGGTGTTAAAATTTCAGAATTAATTTTGGGAGGGACTTTAACTTATGAAGGTGCGATTAAGGTAACAAATCGTGCATATATTAAAAAAGAACAACTTTCTGTTTATCAGCAAATTTTGGACAAAGAATGTACGATAATATCACAATATGTTCCTAATGATAAAAAAATTGATGTATCTAAATTTATTAAAAGGAGTGAATAGTAATGGGTCTAAGTTTATTACAAGTAGTTTTGATAACGGCTCTAGCTTACTTTAAAACGCTCGATTTATCGACTACTCAAATTTTTGCATTTGATACTATTATTTATGGTGCAATTACAGGATTGATTTTAGGGAATTTTAGATTAGGACTAGAAACCGGTGCTACTATGCAGCTTATGTCTTTAGGTGTTGCAGCTTTAGGTGGGGCATCTATGCCTGATTATCCTGTTGCCGCAATAATTGCTACTACGATAGCTGTTACTACAGGGAAAGGTATGGCTGCAGGTTTGTCATTAGGTGTTCCAGTTGGAATGTTGTGTATTAATTTTGATGTTCTTTTAAAATTAATTAATTCAGCTTTTGCTCGCAAAGCACAATCGTATGTCAACAAAAGAGAATTTAAAAAAATGAATCGATTAATTCCATGTATGACTTTAATTTATCCACTTCAATCGGCAGTTCCCGTATTCTTGGCTATTGTCTTTGGTAAGCCAGTTGTTGAATCAATTTTAAATTTTATGCCTAAATGGTTTACCGTTGGTTTGAATGTTGCAGGAGGGATGTTACCGGCTGTCGGAATTGCAATGCTATTAACGTACATGCCCTTAAAAAAGTATGGTTATTGGTTGTTAATCGGTTTTGTTTTGGCTGCTTATTTAAAAATGGCTACTTTGGGTTTAGGTATATTAGGAATTGCAGCCGCAATTCCAACATATCGTCAGCTAGTTGCTCAAAATGAAATGAAGAAGGCAGAGAGAAAAAACAATTTAAATGAGGAGGATATGGAAGATGAGTAACAAAAAAGAAAATTTAAAAAACAATTCAGGTATTCTAACAAAAAAAGATTTAATAATAGCTTCATTAAGGCACTACATTGGAATTAGTACCTATAATTATGATTCTGGTTTGGCGAGTACGGTTGTTTGGGAACAGTATCCAGCTTTAAGAAAAATTTATTCAAATGATGATGATTTAATAGCTTCAATTAATAATCACTTTAAATTTTATAATTGCCATCCTTGGCTATCAGCAATTATAACTGGAGCAACCTTAGCAATGGAAGAAAAAGATGGGAAAAAATCTTTAGAGGCAGTTCAAAATCTAAAAGCTGGACTAATGGGACCATTTTCTGGAATTGGAGATACCATAACATGGGTTATGTTACCGACAATACTAGGAGCAATTGCTGGGTCAATGGGAAAACAAGGCAATTCATTTGGAATGTGGCTGTTCGTAATAATATTTTTCATGTTGTTTGTTTTAAGATCATACTTATATATTTTTGGTTATAATCAAGGCGTTAATCTGATAACAAGTTTGGGGGATAAGTTGCATGCATTTACAGATTCAATTTCTGTTCTAGGATTAACGGTAATCGGGGGAATTATTTCATCAACAATTAATTTCAAATTAGCTTTGGAATTTAATCAAGGAGGAGTCAAACTAAGTGGTCAAGATGTTTTAAATCAATTGATGCCGTCTCTTCTGCCGGTAGCATTGGTTGCATTTCTGTATTATATGCTAAAAAAGGGATTTAAAATGACAACTTTGATTTTGACGGTTATAGTAATTGCCATGATTGGAGCGGCCTTGGGAATTTTTAAGGCATAAATAGGTGGGGAAAATGAAGAGAAAATATTTAATTGTTACTCATAAGACATTAGCTGCTGGATTTGAAGACACACTGAATTTTTTTACTAACAATAGGGAAAACATCATAGCTATTTCATCTTATGAAAATGGAGAGAATAGTTTCCCGAAAGATAAAGTTGAAAGTGTCATTAAAAATATACCTAATAATTCGCAATTATTTATTTTTACAGATTTATTAGGTGGGAGTGTTAATCAGAAATGTAGTCAATATGTTTATAATGAAAATGTAATTGTTATTACTGGCATTAATTTAGCATTAGTACTTTCCTTGGTATTAGAACCAGAAGGAAATATACCATTGATGAAAATTCAAAAAATTATAAATGATGCAAAAAAACAAATGGTTTTAATGAATACTTACTTGAACAATAATACGGAATCCGATGAATAATTTTCGACATTGTGAAGGGATTAGCGATGAGAATAATTAAAGTTTTCAATAATAACGTTATACTTGCTGAAGATAAAAATCATGAAAAAAAAATTTTGTCAGGTAAAGGTATAGGTTACGGTAAAAGTAAGGATGATGAAATTGGGATAGATAACAGGATAGAATTATTTGTAAAGGAGAGCAAAAATCCTGAGTGGATGCATTCTTTTTTAAATTTAATTAATGAAATACCTTTTGAATATATTTTAGTAACACGAAAGATAATTAATAATGCTGAAGCTAATTTACGAGTTAAGTTTAATCCCTTTTTGTTAATTTCATTAGCTGATCATATATACTTTGCTATTTTTCGTTCAAAAAAAGAAATTAGAACGGTAGTAACTATGGATGATGTGAAACATATTTATCCAGATGAATATAAAGTAGGGATTGAAGCATTAAAAATAATTGAAAAATATATAAAAATAAAAATGCATATTAACGAAGCAAATTTTATTGCTATTCATTTTGTAGAAAATGAACTTTATCCTATTGATAAAAAAGTAGAGCTTAGTAATCCGATAATAGAGAATGAGCATATTAATAATTTATTGACAATAATAATTAATAATATTGGTTATCCAATGCATTCTATAGTGTTAGATCGTTTAACCATACATCTACGCTTTTTACTACGGAGAAGTTTTAATAAGAATTCTGAGGAAGATAGATCATTTGAACAAGATGATAATTTATATACTGATATAAAAGATAAGTATCCACAACTAATTGAATCTGAAAATTTAATTACTGAATATTTTAATAATTACTGTTCTTATAGAATATCAAAGTCTGAAAAATTATATCTTTTAATGCATTTGCATCAAATATATGAAGATGTAAATCCATGGGATGAGAAAAGCGATGAATAGAGTATTAAGGAGGGGTCTTAATTGAAGATAGCTGAAGTTGTTAGTAAAATAAAAAATTATTATAAAGGAGTTTTAAATGGGGAACCAATTAGTGAAGATAAAACTCGTGATAAAATACTTTATGGAAAAACAGATATTGAGTGTACCGGAATAGTAACAACAACTTGGGCAACTACTGATGTTATTAAAAAGGCAGTAAAACTAGGGGCAAATCTGATTATTTGCCATGAAGCGTTATTTTGGAATCATGGTGATAAACAAGACTGGCTTATAGAAAGTAAAAATCAAACCTATTTTGAAAAGAAAAAATTGTTAGATGAAACAGGAGTTACCATCTGGCGTAACCATGATTATGTTCATTCCGGTATCCCATTGACTGATGGGACTTACAAGGATGGTATTTTTTGGGGCTTTGCTAAATATTTAGGATGGGAAAAATATTGGGTAAATTCTGAAAATGATGATATTTTACCGATTGTATTTAATTTACCTCAAACAACTGGTCTTCAAGTAGCAAACAAATTGATAGAAACCTTCAATTTAAATGGTGCAAGAATTGAAGGAAATCCAGAAACTATTATAAAGAAAGCGGTTATCCCTTATCATAACTTAGGAGATGCAAAAAAAGAGATTAGATTTATTGACAAACAAAATATTAATTTAGTAATAGGTTTAGAATTAATTGATTTTACACTTGCTGAATATATTCGTGATAGTAGTATGTTGGGAAAGAATAAGTGTATTGTAACCGTAGGGCATTTCAATACTGAAGAAGCTGGAATGAGATATATGGTAAATTACATTCCAAAAGCTCTGCAAAGTGATATTCCATGTTATTTTGTTCAGTCAGGTGATATGTATAGTTATTTAAAAAAGACTATATGATTACCAAACTCTTATTTTGAAAAAGTATTCTTTAATTTTTAAGGCATATTTTCATTTAAATATACTTATACCACATTTTAAAAAATTAATATTGCAGATATTCTCAAGTGATTAGGTAAACATATGTTGTACACTTGCTTTATGTATGGGATAGTGGAGCCTATTCTCATTGGAGAAATTATGAAGAATATGCTGCTATTGAGCCGGAACAGATAGATTGGTTTAATAAGCTGCCATATAAAAGAAAAGCTGGAAACATTGATTTGGTTTTTCTGCATATTCCGTTACCGGAATATAAATTGGCAGCTAAAAAAATTTTTCAGGGTGAAAAAAATGAAGAAATTTGTTCATCATTAACTAACTCAGGACTATTTTATAGTTTACTTCGGCGACAAAATGTTAAGGCGCTTTTTGCTGGGCACGATCATGATAATAATTTTGTTGGTGAGTATCATGGCATAAAATTAGGCTATGGAAATGTCACTGGTTATAACACTTATGGTGTCTTAGCTCGTGGAGTTAGGATAATTGAACTTAAAAATGATCAATTTGAAACTGAGATTAAATTGTTTGAATAGCTCAAGAATGCCTTAACATGATTGCAGAGAATTTTGTACTAATACTGCTAATATGTTATTGGTGGAAAGTCATGTAAATCATTTATTGACTAATATATTTACAACTTGACAAGTAAACGATAGTTCACTAAAATACTAAGTGAACTATCGTTTACTTTTTTGCAAGTTACAGTTTAAGGAGTTTTAGACATGGATACTAAAGAAAAAATACTACAAGCTGCACTTCGCTTATTTGCTAAAGATGGATATGAAGGCGTGTCTGTCCGAAAGATAGCTGAAAAACTTGGTATTACCAAGGGCGCACTATATAAACATTACAAAAACAAGCAAGATATTTTTGATAGTATTGTCAACCGGATGGAAGAAATTGATGCTAAAAGGACGAAAGAGTTTAACTCCTTAATTGGAAATTTAAATTCTCAAGAGCAGCTGACAAAGCAACAGATTATCAATGGAATTAAGCAATTTAGTATCGCAAATTTTAAATATTGGACAGAAGATGAATTTGCTGCAAACTTTAGAAAAATATTGACGTTAGAACAGTATCGTAATCCCCAAATGGCAAAGCTGTTGAATAAATATTTGACCAACGGTGTCATCAAAAATGCCCAAGTTATTATGGCGCGAATTTTTGTGGGCACAAAATATGAACATAAAGATACCAATATCTTAGCTTTGAATTACTTTGGACCGATTTATCTATTAATGGGCCTATATGATCAGTCGGAAGATAAAGCTAGTATTGAAAAGGCAGTAGTGACGCATATCGATTATTTTATGGAAAGCTTTGGGTGACTTATATATGAAACCTTATAATAAAAAAATAGATTTTTTAGTAATCCTGATAGCTTTTCTCTCAACGATTATTGCCACTGTTAGTCTTTTTTATACCAAAGATTTTAGTGCAGGTGATTCAATAAAAACGATCAGCGGTCAAACGATAAACTTGTATGGGAGAGGCGTTTACAAAAATGATTCACTGTCAATGGCAGTACAAGCTAAAGGACAAGATCTGGTTACGTTATTTTTCGGAGTGCCTTTTCTACTATATTCAGTAAAATTAAATAAGAAAGAAACCTTGTTGGGAAGATTTTTACTTACGGGAGCATTAGCATATTTTCTCTATACGTATACCATTTATTGTTTTGCCGAAAGTTACAATTTCTTGTTTATCGGCTATGTTGCTATTATGGGATTATCATTTTATGCGTTTGTTGGTTGCATGACGACATTTAAACTAGGCCGAATAAACGAAAATTTTAATAAAAAAATACCTACTAAGTATTTAGGAATTTCTAATATCATATTTGCGCTGCTGATTGGGCTTAACTGGGTCAGGCGGTTGGCACCTGCAGAAGTCGGAAAATATTTGGACCATTATACGACTTTACCAATCCAAGCATTAGATTTAGGAATTGTATTGCCAACGATTATTTTTTCAGCGATTATGTTAATGAGAAGACATTCATGGGGGTATTTACTAACACCGATTATTACTTTTAAAGGATTAACATTGTTAATTGCTCTAGATGCCATGATTATTTTTATGATTGCAAATGGAGTAGAAGTCGCAATTGCTGATTTAACAATTTTCCCCTTATATACACTGGTGGTAGCGTTTAATTTTTATCTGATAGTAAAAAACATCAAAGATCAAGAAAATGTTGCTAAAGATTAAGCAGTGGAAGACATAAAAAGAGGAGAGGTATTAATGAAAGCTAAGATAGCGGTGATTTATAAATCAACTTATGGGCACACGAGAAAGTATGCTGCATGGATATCTGAAGCACTTGGAGCGGACTTGTTCAAGAAAGCGGCTGCTGATTCCGAAATGCTGAAACAGTACGATATTATTATTTATGGTGGCAGTCTTTATGCAAGTAAGATCAATGGGATTGAATTTGTGGCAAAAAATCAGAGTAAATGTTTAGTGGTTTTCACGGTTGGTCTTACTGATCCGCAAACAACTGATTTTGCAGATATAATGACCAACTCTTTTTCCGACCCAAATATACAGCCTGATAAAGTATTTCACTTTAGAGGTGGACTACAATCGGATAAATTGGGATTTATCCATCGTAATTTACTAAAGTTATTAAGAGTTGCAGTCGCAAAAAAGCCTGATTCTGAATTGAGCGAGATTGAGAAAATTATCAAGCATGTATCTGGCAAGAATGTTGATTACACAGATAAAGAGACGATTCAACCACTCATTAATTATGTAAAAGAAGAGTTAGCCTAAGTCAACAACAAGATAATCCTCATGTGGGCAACAAAAAAACGCGGAAATAGTCCGCGTTTTTTATATCCAACTATTATTCGTTGACCGTTATGATTGAGGGGCGGCTGGCAGTTTTTGATTGTTCAAGCTTTTTAAAATAATCAATAATTATTTTTTGAGCTTGGGCATGATATTTTTTATTAGCCTTGCTTGGATAAAAACTCAAATAAACATTTCGAAAGATTTTTTGCGGGGATAAGTGCAGCAAGCAGGTATCAGAGAAGTCACTGTATAACCAAGTATGCTGCGGTACGAAACAGACACCAAAATTACTTTTGGTTAAAGCATGCTGTGTTGCAATATCGCTCGTAACAAATTTGGGCTTAAGCGTAATATTATTTTTGGAAAAAAAGCTTTCAATGACATTTCTTAACGGATTAGGCTGGGACATAATGATATTTTGATATTTCAAATCTTGTAAGGCGATATTTTTTTGGGCTGCTAAGCTTGACTTTTTGCTGACAGCAACAAAGATTTCTTCTTTTAACAATAAAAAGTTCTTATTACTTTTGATTTTCTGAGTAGAAAATTCGAAATCACAGTGATCCATCCAATCATCTTCCAGTCCGCGTTGCACCAGTTGAATATCTACATTAGGTAAGCTGCTTTTTAAATTATTCATGACAGCAGGAATAATCTGCGATGATTTTTCGCAGCGAAGAGAGATCACTTGCTTATAAGGATTTTTATCAGTACTTACTTTTTGAACAGCTGAATCAATAATATTCAGTGAATTTTTAATTTTCTGATAAAAGTACTTGCCTTTTTCACTTAAGATGATAGAACGACTATTTCTAATAAAAAGATTACAATCTAATTCGTTTTCTAATTCAATAATTGTTCTGCTGAGTGAAGGTTGGGAAACATGCAATTTTTTGGCAGCTTGAGTGATATTTTGCAATTCAGCGGTTGTTAAAAAATAGCGAAGTTGTAATAATCTGATAATAATCCCCCCTTGGTTCATAACATTTTCACTATATAATATCACAAAACTAGTATTTAACAATTAGTAAAATTTAAAATATACTTAAAAATAAATTAAATTCATTTAATTTATTTCATGAAAGCAGGGAGTGGTTTTTTGACGGATATTGATCAATTTGTACAGCAAAAAAGGGAACATTTTATTGAAATTTTCCAGCAACTGGTCGCTATCCCCAGTATTTGTGGTGATGAAGCACAGATAAAAAATGCAGTTGCTTTTCTTAGTAATTTGCTGAAAGAGCTTTTTGATTGTCAAATTGAAATTTTGCCGACTGCCGGTTCTCCAGTTATTTTTTGTCATTTCGCTGCTGCTTCATCAAGTGAGGAGCCAATCTTATTTTACGGTCACTATGATGTAATGGCTGCTGAAGATGTTGAAAAGTGGCAGACAGATCCTTTTCAACTGACGCTGAAGGAAGGACGTTTGTTTGGTCGCGGTGCGGGGGATAATAAAGGACAACTGTTGGATGTTATTTTTGGCTTATATGCTTTTAAAAGCCTTCACCAACAATTCCCTTGTCAGATCAACTTAATAATTGAAGGAGAAGAAGAAAAGGGCAGCGTCCACTTAAACCAAGTTGTTAAGCAATTATCTTCACAGCAGCTGCGGCAAATTAAAACGGTATTTGTAATTGATGGGTCGTTTAGTTTTGCCGGACAGCATGTTTTACGCTTAGGAAATCGGGGTCTTTTGGGATTTGAAGTCAATTTTAAAACGAATGAAACAGATCTGCATTCAGGCAATTTTGGCAATGTTTCGCCCAATCCGGTTTTAGTATTTCACCAAATACTTGAGCAACTATATGATTTTAAAAAGCAACGGGTTCTTATCCCGCATTTTTATGACGGTACTGAACAAGTGAGTCAAACCGAGGCGGCTTTGTTAGAAAAGTTGCCGCCAGTTAAATTAAATTCTAGTCAGAGTTCGGAATTTTTCAAGGAACCGGAAAATAAATTTGAATATTATAAAAGACTGATGTTTGAGCCATCTTTTAATATTAATGGCATTCAAAGTGGTTTTCTAGGGCAAGGTATTAAGACGATAATTCCAAGTCAACTCAAGGTTCGTTTTGATTTTCGGTTGGTAAATGGGCAAGATGTTTCTCAAATTCAGCGGGAACTTAACCGTTTGTTAGCTCCATGGATCAGTAATAAACTGCTTTCGATCAATTATTTAGCTGTTATCCCGCCGTATTACGCCGGTGTCGAAAATAAGTTGATGAAGCAGGTTATTCAGGGAATTCAGCAGGTGGATCAGCAGGCGGTTATTGAGCCGGTCATGCCCGGAACGGTGCCTAATTATGTTTGGCAGGAAAACTTGCAGGCGCAGATTTTTACGATTCCGTTAGCCAATTTTGATCAGCATAACCATGCACCCAATGAAAACATTAAATTAACTGCCTTTTTGCAGGGAATTAAGATTATTTATCAGTTAGTCAAAATATATCAGGATTAGTTTGCAATAGACATAGGGGGATTTTATAAATGGAAAAGAGTAACCAAAAAAAGCCAAAATTAGTTTTTATCTTATTGTATATCGCATTTATTATTTGTTTTATCGATCGTTCCGCAATCAGTATTGCATTGTCATATATTGGCAATGATTTTCATCTGGATGCAACCAAATTAGGAATTGTTTCCAGTGCTTTCTTTTTTAGCTATTCGTTGATGCAGATTCCTGGTGGCTGGCTAGCTGATAAGTTCGGCTCAAAATTAACAGTAGTCGTTGCTATCTTGATGTGGTCTCTTTTTACCATTTTAACTGGTTTTGCGTGGTCATTGGCTTCATTGTTGGTCATTAGGATTCTTTTTGGCATTGGTGAAGGTGCCTATCCCTCTGCCAGCTTAAAACAAATCAGTGAGGAGTTTTCTTTTAAGGCACGTTCAGAAGCGACCTCAGCCATTATTTCGTCAAATTATGCTGGGGCAGCAATTGCACCGGTAATAATCGCACCAATTATTGCCAGTTTGGGTTGGCGAGTTGCCTTTCATTTAATGGGGATCTTGGGTTTGATTTTTGTGGTCATTTATTATCTGGCGTTGCGTCCGATCAGACAAAAACGGGCAGCTGCTGCCGGGACTGCTAAACGAATTAACTGGAAAGCTTCACTTCTTAATCCAGTTGTTTGGCAATTTTTCTTAGTAGTTTTAGGGTTGAGTGTTATTACCAAAGGGCTTGATTCTTGGATGCCGACATATTTATTGCGAGCGCGCCATATTAATTTGGCTGGCATTGCTTGGCTGGTTCCATTACCGTCAATTAGTGCCGGAGCTGCCGCACTCTTAACCGGTTATTTAATGGTCCATTTTTTCAAACAGAAAGAAAAATGGTTAATTGCCGTTAGTTGTTTGTTGGCAACAATCTTTATGTTTGGAATGTATAAATCCACTAGTTTGAGTAATGTTATAATTTTTGAAGTTTTGACTTATTTCTTTAAAGGTTTAGCGTTTAGTGGTTGTTTTGCATTGTTTGCTCAATTAGTTACTGGTGAAGCTTACGGATCTGCGGTCGGAATTGTTAATTTTGGTGGTCAATTAGCTGGGTTTTTGGCACCGATCATAATTGGCGCACTGGTTGAACATTTTAACAATTCATATAGCGCTGCCTTTTTATTCCTAGTCATTTGTGCCGCTTTTTCTTTTGTAATTTCATTGACCTTTAATGCCGAAGAACTGCAGAAAAATCAACAACGGGTAATTAACGAAAATAAATAATGAAAGGAACTGTTAAATTGAAGATAACAGAAGCTAAATTATATAAAGTTGACTTGCCTTTAAGGAATCCTTTTGAGACAAGTTTTGCCAGAATGAAGTATAAAAAATGTATTATTTTGGAATTGATCGATGATGCTGGTCGGAGTGGTTTTGGGGAATCATCAGCGTTTGATATTCCATTTTATAATGAGGAATTTCGCAGTGGCAGCTGGAGTTTACTGAAAGAACAACTGTTACCGCAAGTTGTTGGAAAAGAAATTGCTCATCCCGATGACATTTATAAATTATTTTCCGGTATTAGAATGAACAATATGTCAAAATCGGCTGTCAATTGTGCGCTATGGGATTTATATGCTCAACAGCAGCAATTAAATTTATCGCGGGCACTCGGAGGTACGAAAACTGAAATTGAAACGGGCGTAAGCATCGGGGTTCAAGCCAGTCCGCAAAAACTAGTCGAAGTAGTCAATGGTTATTTGAATGAAGGCTATCGTCGCATCAAAATGAAAATCAAACCGGGCAAAGACTATGAATATTTAGCGGCTGTTAGAAGTAAATTTCCGGATGCAATGCTGATGGCTGATGCCAATTCTGCGTATCGATTAGCCGATGCAAAGCTATTGCAAAAACTAGACGATTTGGATTTAATAATGATTGAACAGCCGTTGGAACCGGGAGATTTGTTAGATCATGCTCATTTGCAGGGGATGCTGAAGACTAGCATTTGTTTGGACGAAAGCATTACCTCGCTTGAAGATACACGCAAGATGATTGAATTAAAGAGCGGTCGAATTATTAATATCAAAGTTGCGCGGGTTGGTGGTTTGGGAATTGCCAAAAAAATTCAAAAATTGGCATCCGCAAATGGCATTGCTTGTTGGTGTGGCGGCATGCTTGATTCGGGAATAGCCCGCGCGGCTAATGTTGCGGTTGCAACTTTACCTGGTTATACTTTGCCAAACGATATCGCGGCATCCGGTAGATATTATGATGCTGATATTATCAAACCGCTAGTTGAACTCAGCGGAACTTACGTTAAGGTTCCAACCCAACCAGGTCTAGGTTATCAAATTGACCGCGAAAATTTGAGTCGCTTTACAGTTGCAAGTCAACGAATTAAATAAAGTATTTTAGCGGTTAATTTAATTTGTTAAAAAAAACCATCAGCAATGAATTACAGAAATTAAATTTTTTGTTTTAGTGAACAGTCCAAATCAGAGCTGTTATTTTTGATAAAAAATCGCTTTTAAGCCTGAGGTAGAGCGATTAAGTTGCAAATAATTAGGGATGATGTTACTTACTTATTAAGCTGCAATCAAACAAAATTTAGCTTTTACCAGTTTTCTTAAGATATTTTTAAATTGCTTTTTAGATGCCAAGCAGTTATGATTACACGTGGATAAAGTAGATTTGTTAGGTGAGGCTCCTATATAAACATAGGCTGCTGCCAAAAAAACGTCGAGAGACACCAATTGGTAGAACAGGGATTGTCGATACAAGGCTTTCTTTAAAGCAGCTAAAAGATATTCTTTTTACGTTATATAGTGCCAAAACTCAACGAATAAAT
Source organism: Liquorilactobacillus ghanensis DSM 18630 (assembly GCF_001435235.1). Taxonomy (GTDB): domain Bacteria; phylum Bacillota; class Bacilli; order Lactobacillales; family Lactobacillaceae; genus Liquorilactobacillus; species Liquorilactobacillus ghanensis. The sequence goes on from NZ_AZGB01000030.1 coordinate 57,466, forward strand.
CGTTAAAGTTGACACTGTGTATTTGTAAAATACTGGTTAACGGTTTTTTGTTGAGTAATCAACAGGGAACCGTTTTTTGCTTTGTTCAAAATTCTTGGGAAGAAAGGAGAAGTAATTTTTATTAATTATAGGTCAGTGTAATTAATTAGGATGAGTAAGGTCAATGTTTTCATTAGAAAGAGGGGAAAAACCAATGGACGACAGCAGTCCGCAGAAAGAGGGATCGCAGGCGCAGGCCAAATTTAATTATCGGCTAGAACAAGCAGCTGTTTTCGGCTATTTGTTTTTTGCCTGTTTGCCTGCCTTGATCCCAGAAAAATAAAAAATGTCAGTCTATTAAACTGTCATTTTTAGTAATTCTTGGAAAGAGGTATCTAAAAATGCGTAAAGAAAAATTAAATAATTATCACTACTTTTCAACCACACCGCTCGAAAAATTATTTGCAGCATTTCATTCAAGTTCCCAAGGCTTAAGGAATGATCAAATCGAGCAGGCTCGTGAAAAATACGACAGTAATCAATTAGCTTATCATAAGAAGAACTCTTGGTTGATTGAAATTATTAAAGCATATATTACTCCTTTTACGGTGGTTTTAATGCTTTTAGGAATTTTATCATTTATTAGTGATTATCAGTTGGCCGCACCCAAAGATCGTGACTTATCTAGTGTGATTATTATTGCCATAATGGTTATCGTTAGTGGGACAATGAGCTTGATTCAGTCAGTCAAATCAACTAAAGCAGTTGATCGGCTGCAGTCAATGGTCAAGATCACCGCAACAGTTTGCCGAGATCAGCAATTTAGTGAATTGCCAGTTGGAGAATTAGTTGTTGGTGATCTGGTTAAATTATCGGCTGGTGATTTAATCCCGGCAGACTTGCGTTTACTACAAGCTAAAGATTTATTTGTTTCTCAGTCAGCACTGACTGGTGAAAGTTATCCGGTTGAAAAACAAGCCGCTGCGAATTCAGCGAGTGAACAAGATCCGGCGATGTATTCAAACCTGCTCTTAATGGGCAGTAATGTTGTCAGCGGCACTGCAACAGCAATAGTAATAAAAACTGGCTCGGCTACATTTTTTGGTGATATTGCTCAGGAACTGACCCGTAAACCGGCAAAAACGAATTTTGAAACTGGTATTCAAAAAACTTCTTGGCTATTGATTCGATTTATGGCGATAATGGCGCCGCTGGTAATCATAATTAATGGCCTTGCTAAAGGTAATTGGGGCGAATCATTTTTATTTGGTTTATCGATTGCTGTTGGTTTAACACCGGAAATGCTGCCAATGATCGTTACTACCAACTTGGTTAAAGGTGCAGCAGCGATGGCTAAAAAGGGAACAATTGTAAAAAATATTAATTCGATTCAAAATTTTGGAGCAATTGATGTTTTATGCAGTGATAAGACCGGGACATTAACTGAAGACAAAATTGTTTTGAAAAATTCTTATAACTGCGAAGGTGAAGCTGACCAACGGGTTTTGAAACACGCTTATCTCAACAGCCGTTATCAGACAGGTTTAAAGAATTTATTAGACGAGGCAGTTATTTTGGCTGCCCAGTCACAGAAATTAACTCCGTCATTTGAAAGTTATCAAAAAGTTGATGAATTGCCGTTTGACTTTGAACGACGGCGGATGAGTGTCGTGGTCAAAGATCAAACTGGAAAAACACAAATGATTACTAAAGGAGCAATTGAAGAACTTTTAGCAGTTTCAGCTTTTGCAGATTTGCATGGGCAAATAATGCCTTTAACAGCCGATGTAAAAGCTAATATCTTAGAAAAAGTGAAGCAGTTGAACCAGCAAGGTATGCGTGTGGTCGGAGTTGCTCAAAAAACTAATCCGCAAGCAGCTTCAGTTTTATCAATAAAAGATGAATGTGAACTAGTCTTAATTGGTTACTTAGCTTTTCTTGATCCACCAAAAAAGACAGCTCGTCAGGCTTTGTCATCGCTTAAAAGACGTGGTGTCAGCTTGAAACTATTGACAGGAGATAATCAGTCGGTAACTAAATCAGTTTGCCAACAATTGGGATTGACTGAACAGCGAATAATCAGTGGCCCAGCGGTGGCAGCAGCCAATGAAGCGGAACTGCCGAAGCTTGTTGAGAATTATGATGTTTTTGTAAAATTAACTCCGCAGCAAAAGTCGCAAATTATTCGAACACTGAGAAAAAACAATCATACTGTTGGTTTTATGGGTGATGGGATCAATGATACACCGGCTATGAAAGCTGCTGATGTTGGTATTTCAGTTGATACAGCAGTTGACATTGCCAAGGAATCAGCTGATGTGATCCTGTTGGATAAAGACTTGAAGGTTTTGGAACAAGGAATTCTTTTAGGCAGAAAGACCTTTGGAAATATTATGAAGTATATCAAAATTACTGCCAGCTCAAACTTTGGAAACATGTTGTCAATGTTGTTAGCTAGTATCTTTTTGCCTTTCTTGCCAATGCTGCCATTACAGATTTTACTGCTTAATTTGATTTATGATTTGTCTTGCGTTTCAGTTCCTTGGGATCGAATGGATTCAGAGTATTTGATCAAGCCCAAGAAATGGACGACAAATACGATCAGCAAATTTATGCTATGGTTCGGACCGACCAGTTCAATTTTTGACATCACAACTTTTCTTGCCATGTATTTTATAATTTGTCCAGCGATTACTGGCGGCAGTTTTCAATCACTGGCACCTGATCAGCAAGCGATTTTTATGTTGCTTTTTCATACGGCTTGGTTCGTCGAATCACTTTGGACCCAGACTTTGGTTTTGCATGCTTTACGCACTCCAAAAGTTCCCTTTATCCAAAGTACTGCTGCTCCGGCTTTAACGGTAGTCACTTCTTTGGGAATCGCAGTTGGTACATTTTTACCAATGAGTCCGTTGGGAGATAAATTGCAGTTGACCAGTCTGCCACCAGCTTTTTGGCTGTTGTTAGGATTAACGTTGTTCGCCTATTTGTTATTGGTAACGGTGGTTAAACATTTTTATTTGAACAAGTATCGAGAGTTACTTTGATAAGTTTTAGCCGGTACCATTCAACTAAAGATTGAATTGCAGTGGTTACTTGAGTAAAATTATGATTATAAAGACTATTGATATAAAATTATAATTTATTTTCTAGCTTAATAAAGGGAGCTAATAATGATTAATTGGAAAAATATGTTTTCAGATCAAATTTTAAAACGGGGTCAACGTTATTTTAAGCAAAAAAGGGTTGAAAATTTACGTTATGATAAATATCGGCACGCGTGGACAGCTGCTGTTCATGGGACGAGGACTTATCGGGTTAAAATTTATGTGGATCATAAGGGCAATTTGCAAAGAGAAGGCTGTTCATGCCCCTTTGCAGCTAAAGGGTATGCTTGCAAGCATTTAGTGGCTGTTTTTTGCGCTTTGGAATCTTTAGCAGAAGTTGTCGGCACTGATCATGGAATCAATATTTTACCGAAAAAAAAGGCAACTTATAATTTATTAAGCAAATTGCAGCGACAAGTTAGGCAGCAATTGACAGCGGACTATTATTTTGATTTAAATAAAATTTTAGCAAATCTCAAGATAAACGATGAGGTTTTTCAAGGGGCCCAGCAATTAGACGAAAATCCTGATTTTGTAGCTAGTCAAATCAAGCTGGATTATGTACGCGATCCTGACAGCAGTGTTTTTTCTAGTAAACGTGAGCAAGTCATTAAAGCAGTCAGCGAGCACAATATGATTCAAAATGCAGTATATGTCATGCTTGGACGAGATCGGGTAATGAAAACTTTTTGCAGCATATGTTACCAAACGGATACTTTTTGCGAACACACAACTAATCTATTACTGCATTTGGTCACTGAGATCTTAAAAAATAATCCTGGTGATTATACCGATTATCAAGGTTCGATGTTGTTGGCTGACTTAAAACATGCCAAAGATGAACAACTTAGTAAAAATATACCGGCCGTCGACAGCAAAAAGAAAGTTTCTCTGCTGCCGGAGTTAGTTGCTTACAGTAATAAATCATTAGCTTTGCGTTTAAAAGTTGGTGAAGCAGGCAAGCGGCTTTATCGGGTTAAAGATTTACCGCGTCTGTTGCAGGACTTTACTAATGGAGCAACCGTTCGATTGGGGAAAAAACAAATCCTAACTTTGCGGGTTGAAGATCTAACCCCAGCTGCTTTTACGGTATATGATTTTTTGCGCCGAAACTTACTGGCTTTGCTTGATTTGCAAACTAGTCTTGAAAAAAATGATCTGAATGATCAAAATTTGAGTGAATCATTGCGCTTGCCTGAATACGGGAAAAGCGCCTTGTTGCTTGGCCCGGCAGCACTTGATGATTTTTATGCTACATTTCAAGGAAAAAAGGTAATATTTATTAACCGTAATGCAAGAGAAACAACTCATTTGCAGTTAACCGATCACCAACTTAAGCTAATAATTGAATTGAAAAAAGTTTATGGTAAAAATAAGTCTTTTCAAGGTCTAAAATTTGCAACACAAATTCCACCAGTATTTTTAGGCCGAAGAACAGCTTATTATGTGGCCGATCAGCATTTTCATCGCATTTCATTAGCGCAGGCAGATCTCATTAAACCATTGTTGAATCACGATTATGACGATAAGTTCACAGCGGTTATTGGTAAACAAAATTTAGCAGAATTTTACTATTATTATTTACCAGATTGGCTTGCAGATCCTAATATTAATGTAATTCAGCCGCAATTAACGACTGCTGAGCTGCCACCTAAAGCAGAGTTTACTTTTTTATTGGATATGAGCAAACAGCAATTAACGTGTCAGGTACTAGTTGCTTATCATAACAAACAGTTGAATTTGTTGGATTCGGCTGCATCGCTTTGGTATCGTAATCGTCGTTATGAAAAAAAAGTCCAACAACAATTGCAAACTTTTTTTAGCGAAATTGATGAAGTTAACAAAAAATTTATGCTAAGTTTTTCTGATGAACAGCTGTATGATTTGTTAACGCAAGTCATACCACACTTGCAAAGCCAAGGGACGGTTAAAGTATCAGCTGCTCTTAAAAATATTTCTATTATATCAGCTCCCAAAGTTACAGTTGGAGTTAAGTTGCAGGGGAATTTAGTGGACTTAAGTCTCAATAGTCAAGACTTTACGGCAGCGCAATTGCAACAGATTTTTCAACAATATCAGTTAAAAAAGAAATTTTACCGTCTTCCCAATGGCAGTTTTGTTGATTTGGAAAATGAAAATCTGCAGTCAATTACCCAGCTGCAGCAAAGCTTAGACTTGCCAACAAAAAGCTTATTTACTGGCCATAATCAATTAGGGGCTAATCGCGCGTTCTTTTTAGATCAATGTTTGAAAAACAATCAAGTGAATCTTGAACTAAAAACAGATCAGCAATTTCAGCAGCTGATCAAACGCTTTGAAAAGCTTGAACAGCAAAAGTTTACCTTACCGAATTTGTTGCAGGCAACATTACGACCTTATCAAAAAATCGGTTATCAATGGCTGCGGACACTGGCAACAAGCTATTTTGGCGGCATTTTAGCTGATGAGATGGGCTTGGGGAAGACAATCCAAGTAATTACATTGCTATTAGCAAATCAGCAGGAAAAATTTGTTGCGCATGCTAGTTCATTAATTGTGACGCCAGCATCGTTGGTCTACAATTGGCAAGCAGAATTAGCAAAGTTTGCGCCTAGTTTGCGCGTTAAATTAATAACTGGTACACAAAAACAGCGCCAACAGCAGCTACAAGCTTTGGCAGAAGATCCGGTTGATGTTGTTATTACCTCTTATGATTTATTAAAGCGTGATCTGGAACAATATCAGTCGTTTAATTTTGCTTTTGAAATTATCGATGAAGCCCAATATATCAAAAATCCGCGGACTTCAGCAGCGAAAGCAGTCAAAAAGATTAAGAGTCAGGTTCGTTTTGCTTTAACCGGAACGCCGATTGAAAATGGTTTAAGTGAGTTATGGAGTATTTTTGATTTTCTGATGCCGGGCTTTTTAGGCACATACCATGATTTTCTCAGTAGTTTTGAAAATCCGATCATTAAAGAGCAGCAAAAATCAGTGCAACAAAAACTAAATCAGTTGGTGGCACCCTTTATTTTGCGGCGGTTAAAACGCCAAGTGCTTAAAGATCTGCCGGAAAAAATTGAACAGGTTTATTTAGTTGAAATGGAAAATAAGCAGCGAACTTTGTATCAAGCACAGACAAGTTCACTAAAAAAGCGAATCCAAAGCCAGAGTGAACAAGAAGTTAAACAGAGTAAAATTCAGATATTGGCAGGACTAACTAAGCTGCGAGAGATTTGTTGTGATCCAGCTCTGATTTTTGCTAATTATCAGCAAGTTTCGGCTAAACGTAAAGCTTGTCTGGAGTTGCTCAGTCAAGCAGTTGCAGATGAACATAAAATTTTGATTTTCTCACAGTTCACGTCATTACTGAAACTTTTAGCAAAAGATTTACAGCGGCAGGGCTGGGACTATTATGAACTTTTTGGTACGACGCCTAAAAAAGAGCGAATTGCATTAGCGAACAAATTTAATCATGATCAGGTTCCAATATTTTTGATTTCATTAAAAGCTGGTGGTACAGGATTGAATTTAACGGGTGCCGATATGGTTATTCATTTTGATCCTTGGTGGAATATTGCTGCGCAAAATCAAGCGACTGATCGTGCACATCGAATTGGTCAACAAAACAAGGTTAATGTGTACTCCTTGATCAGTAAGAACAGTATTGAGGAAAAGGTTTTGCAGCTGCAGCAAGCCAAAAAACAGTTAGCCGATAATTTATTGAATAATCAAAAAATTACCAGTGGATCATTAACAAAACAGGATTTGTTACAGATTTTGCAGTAAAAAGTTCTTAATAAGAGTATTTCATTAAGCTGTCTGTTCTAGTTTAGAGCAGGCGGCTATTTTGCTTATAAATAATTACTTACTTTAGTTTATTTTGAAAATGGTGTCACTCGGATTTTTCGTGGTTTTGATTCTCAGTGACGGTTAAGGCTAATTTGTTTAATGATTTTACGAAGATTTCAATAATTTGCTGAGGTTCTTCGGGCTGTTCTTTTGCTAACCAAACATTAATGATCTGCCATAAACCACCAGTTATAAAAATTTCAAGATAGGTTATTTCAACCGGTGTACCATGCGTGCGCCAAGTTTCATCGAAAAGATGATAATTTTCAATTGCTTCTTTAGTCCAAATATCCAAGAAATAAAAACTTAAGTGATTATTGATCAGCAGTCGAACGGTATCTTTTCTTACTAGCCAAAAATTCAAAAACAAGCGAAGACCAGCTTCAACTGATAAGGGCTGCGGCTGTTGATAAAGTACTTGATGATATTGAGCAAGCATTTTTTTAAAGTACCATTTAATCAGACATTCTTTATTTTTAAATGACCGATAAAATGTCCGGCGATCCAGCTGGGCACGCTGCGCGATCTCAGCAATAGTTATTTTATTAAATTCTCTTTCGGTGAGTAATTCTAAAAACGCTTTCCATAGCCACTGACGTGATTGTTCGGCAATTCGTTGTTTTCCATTCATTTTTCTAATAATCTCCTCCCTAATTTTTATTATATTATTAATGTGTCACAAAAACTGTAATTTGTAGCACTTTCTTCAAAAGTATTGCGTTTGTAGATAGGCAGCATATACTAATTTGTGAATTAAAGTTGTTTTTATGATAATGACGGCCTTACATAATTGACAGATGCCATTTTTCGACGTTACAACACGATTTTGAGTGGATAAGGAATTAGCGGCTGCTGATATGAGGGGGATCAACGATGAACGAAGTTGAAGAAATTTTACAAAAAATTATTCAGATCAGAGATGATGGTGCCTGTGAAACCAGGGTAGCGGATTATTTGATCAGATTACTGCAAATCCATGATATAAAGACGAGGGTGATCAGGTTTTCTGGAAATTGTTCAGGTTTTATTGCTGAAATTGGGAATAATCGTGGCCCAGTATTAGCTTTTGTCGGTCATGAAGATACCACTTTATTGGATAATTCCACCGAGCAGGCAACAGTACCTGCAAATGATTCCAAAATTGATCGTAAGATTTATGGTCAGGAGGTTGCCGGTCTGGAGGTCAGCTTGGCAGCAGCAGTTTTTGCTTTAATTGAATTGAAAGAAAAAAAAGTTCCTTTGAAAGGGAAATTTAGAGTTTATGGAACGATTGGTAATGAGAATAGTACAGTCGGCATTCGGAAAATGATTGCTGCCGGCTTAGCCAGTGATCTTGATGCCTTAGTAGTTAGCGAACCCAGCGGCATGAAAATTCAAACCTTGGCTAAAATTGCTCCCAAATTAGAAAAATTGGGAATTATTTCCAAAAATGATGCAGTTGAATTATTAAAACGTAATCAAATAGTTGAACAGCATTTTCTAGAAAGTGCTCGGAGGGGAGCGCTATCCTATGACGTGATCAGCCAAGGAAAAGCAACCCAGAGTTCATCTTGTGTAGAAGCGAATGCAATTAATAGTTTGTTAGCTTTTATCCAAGAACAGAATACTTATTTTGAAAATCTGTCTAACCAAGAAAGTTTGATTTTGGGACCGACTACACCGGTGATAACTAAAATTTCCGGTAGTAAACAACTGCGTACTATGCCAGAAAAAGCAAAATTGAGTGTTTTTGTTCGAACGATTCCTGAGATTTCAAATGAACAGCTGATCAAACAGCTGGAACAAATAATCAAGAAAATTAATTTAAAGTTTTCGGCAAAATTGAGTTTGAAAATCAACTTTAAACATGAACCGCTTATTTTAAGTCCCGACAGTAGAATTAGCCAAATAACCAGAAAAGTTAGTGAACAACAATTACACCAAAAATTAACTTTTATTGGAACTGCAAACGGGAAAAATGCTTCACAATTTGTAAGAACTAATCCACGATTGGATGTTTTGGTGATCGGTCCCGGTAATGCCTCTTACCAAGTAAATCAGTATGTTAACAGCAAGGTTTTTCGTAACTTTATAAAAATCTATGAAGAAGTTACAACTGAGTACTTGCAATAAAGCAAAGTTTTTCAACTAGCTATTTTTGAGACAGGGTAGTTAAATTTAAATAAATTTCATCAGGCTGCGGCAAAATCAATCTTTTGTTCAGCCTGATTTATTTACCCTTTTTTACTTTTCTTCTGATATTAAATTATAAAACTCTAATTTATTTTTTTGATTATGTGGTAAAATTACAATAATTTAATTTATTCAGTGGAATGGAGCTAAAAAATGGATATAGATGAATTAAAAAAGACAATTGATGAGAAAACTCCTTTTTTTCAGGCACGATTAGCTGAAATGATTGAAATTCCAAGTGTAAAAGGTCCAGCCAAATCACATGCACCGTTTGGTCAAGGCCCGCGAGCAGCTTTAAACCAAGCATTAATGATTGCCCAAAGTCTTGGCTTAACGACCAAACAGTTAAATGATCAGGTTGGTTGGGCGGAGCTTACTGGTAAAGATGAAAGTTATATTGCTGCTTTGGGTCATCTGGATGTGGTTGCCGCTCAACAAGCTGGTTGGAAGAGTGATCCGTTTAAATTAACGCTTAAAGGTGATTATATGTACGGTCGCGGTGTTTTAGACAACAAAGGACCAATCATGGGAGCCTTATTTGCGTTGGCATTATTAAAAAAAGCAGGATTTCACCCCCGTCATTCCATTCGAATTATTTTTGGAACTGATGAAGAATCAGGTAGTGCAGATATGCAAACTTATAACTTGGTAGAGAAACCATCGATCGCCGGCTTTACACCTGATGGCAAATATCCAGTTGTTTTTGCAGAACGCGGCATGTTGCGTCTATCACTGCGGTTTAGCTTTCAGGATCAAAGCGATGCCGACTTGGCGGCTATTATGGGTGATTTTTCTCCCAGTTATCTTCCGGATAAAGCTGTTATTCAATTTACTTCTGGCGTGAACCTAACCTATCTTGGAGAAAAGACCCCCAGCAATGCACCAGATCTGGGGAAGAATGCCTTAGCAAGTTTAGCTGAAGCTCAGCGTTTTTTGCCTGGGCAGCTCGGAGCAGCCTTTAATTGGCTATATTTAGCAGCAACTGATTCAACCGGTAATAAATTAGAAATTGCTTTTAATGGGAAAACCTCTGGCAAGCTGCAGATCAGTGTCTACGGAGTCGAGTATTTTCAAGCATCTAATCAATTACAGGTGAACTTTTCTATTCGCTATCCGATCGAGTTGTCTAAAGCACAATTACTGCAAAACTTACAAGCACATTTGCCAGCCAATAGTAAACTAATTATCAAGACCGCAATTGCTCCGCTTTATCGTGATCCACAAATGCCAATGATTAAACAGATGCAAGCAATTTATGAAAGAGTAACCGGACTTGATGGTACACCGGTAACTACAACAGGAATTACGTATGCTCGTTTCCTGCCCAATATTGTTGCATTTGGTCCGTCATTCCCAGGGCAACGCGGCATTGCGCACAAGGAAAATGAGTGGTTAAAAGTTTCTGATTGGCAAAAAATTATCCTGATTGAATATTTGACTTTGAAATCTTTAGCAACGATGGACTTTAACTAATTATTAAAAATAGATTATAAATATTCTTCTGAGCGCTTGCAATTAATCTAATTTTAATTTAATATATGAAAAGTAAATTAGAATTTATTAATATTGTGGGGGATGAATTTTATGCTGACAAAAAAGCATTTGGGAGCGTTATTAGGAACGCTGATTGTGTGTAGTGGGTTATTAGCTGCTTGTGGTAATAAAAGTTCACAGTCGAAACAAGTTTTGAATCTTGCGGTGAGTAGTGATTTAGCAACGATGGATCCATCGCATGCTTCAGATACGACTAGTATGCAGATGTTGGAAAATACTGGTGAAGGTTTCTTGCAATTGGGCAAAGACAGTAAAATCGAAAAAGAATTAGCGACGAAAATTACTACGTCAAAAGATGGACTGACTTATACTTTTAATTTACGTAAAGATGCCAAGTGGAGTAATGGTCAACCAGTTACAGCCAAAAATTTTGTTTATGGTTGGCAAAGGACGGTTAATCCCAAGACAGCATCTGAGTATGCTTACTTGTATTCAGGAATCAAAAATGCAGATGCTATCATGAATGGTAAAAAGAATTATCAAACTTTGGGTATCAAAGCTGTAAATAAATACCAAGTCCAAGTAAACTTGGAACATCGCATCTCGTATTTCAAATTATTAATGGCGATGCCAGTCTTCTATCCGCAAAATCAACAGGCAGTTGAAAAATATGGTTCAAAATATGGGACTAATGCGGCTAAAACCATTTCTAATGGGCCATTTGTCTTAAAGGGTTGGAAAGGGACTAACGAAAAATGGCAATTAGCTAAAAATAAAAATTATTGGGATAAAAAGCAGGTTCATTTAACTGCGATTAATTTCCAAGTCGTTAAATCACCATCAACTGGATTAAATCTTTTCCAAACAGGCAAATTGGATCAGACTCAATTGCTGGGCAGTCAAGTAGCCAGTGAAAAAAGTTCGAAAAATTATGTTTTGAATAAATCAGCTACTTCGGTTTATTTGCAGTTTAATTTAAAGAATCCCGCTGACAGCGACTTAAAAGCAGCGTTAAACAATGTAAATATTCGTAAGGCACTTTCGTTAACATTGGATCGCAAACAACTGACCAACAAGGTTTTAAGTGACGGTTCATTGCCGGCTAAGGGTTTTGTTACCAGTGATTTGGCTAAAAATCCCAAAACTGGTACAGATTTTGCTGCTGAAGCATATGTTAAGGATGGAGTCGCTTATAATAAATCAGCTGCCAAAGATTATTGGACCAAAGGATTAAAACAGCTGGGAGTTTCAAAATTGAAAGTCAGCTTACTAAGTGACGATGATGATGCTTCCAAACAAACCGCTGAATTTGTTCAAAGTCAGTGGGAAAGCTTATTACCTGGGTTAGCTGTTGATGTCCAAAGTGTCCCTAAAACAGTTAGAATCTCTCGCTCACAAAAAGGTAATTTTGATATTGTAATTTCCGGTTGGGGAGCTGATTTTTCGGATCCGGTGACCTTCTTGAATTTATATCAGGCTGGTAATTCCGGTGATGCTGGCGGTTATAATAATCCTAACTATAATCAGTTGATTGACGAAATTAATAATAATCCGTCAAATAATGAATCGGTTCGCTGGGATAATATGGTTAAAGCAGAAAAAATATTGATGAACGATCAGATAACAATTCCGCTGTATCAAAAATCAAATTCATTCCTGCAAAGTAAAAAATTAAAAAATCTGATTGTAAATACAGCCGGACCTGCTCATAATTATAAGAAAGTGTATCTTAAATAATTAGTTACTGGAGGAGCGTAAGTTGAACTTTTTGTCAATTGACATCGGAGGAACAAATCTTAAATATGCATTGATCAATGAATTCGGGCAAATCATTGTTAAAGGAACAAATGCTGCTAATACTGATGATCAGGCTCAATTTTTAAGGTCATTGTATAAAATTATTGATTTGCACTGTCATGATATTCAGGGAATGGGTTTCAGCTTGCCGGGAGTTGTTGATCCGACGACAAAAAAGTTATTAGCCTCAGCACGGCTGTCATTCTTGGAAAAAAGTGATTTTTTTAATGATCTGCAGCATAAATACGGTTTGCCGGTAACGATTGAAAATGACAGCAACTGTGCCGCGTTAGCTGAGAAGTGGCAAGGACAGCTAACATCAGAGAAAAATGCAGCTATGATTGTTTTGGGGACTGGAATTGGCTCAGCTATTTTTTTGAATGATCGTTTGATTCGAGGAAATCATTTTGCTGCCAGTGAACCAAGTTTTATGGTGATCAATCAAAGTGCTGCCGGAGTTGAAAAAACAGCTGCATTACTCTCAGCAACCGGTATGATCGAAGATATCGGCCATCATCTGCATTTACCAAACGCCAAGGATGGTCAGCGGGTATTTGCTCAGATAATGGCTGGTGAAACTTATGCTTGGACGGCATTTACCGCTTTTTGTGATCAAGTAGCGCTTTTGATTTACAATATTCAAAGCGTTTTAGATTTAAATAAATTTGTAATCGGCGGCGGAATCAGCAGTCAACCGATTTTGATCAAGCAGTTGCGGGTCTCATTTAAAAAATGGCACCAAATATCACCTTTATCTGAACGAACGCTTACGATCCCTGAAATTGTCAGTGCTAATTTTTATAATGATGCTAATCTGATTGGGGCAATTGTCCCGTTGGTAAAGATCGTTAAAAAATAAGTTTTTTTAAAATGAAAGGACTTTGAGTATGTGGGGAATTATTGCGACTTGGAGTATGTCGCTGGATAGCTTAAAAATTGCCGGTCAAATGCTGGCAGCTGGCAAAACGGCTGGTGAAACGGTAACAACTGCTGTTAAAGAAGTGGAGAATTTCCCATTTTATAAATCAGTTGGCTATGGCGGCTTGCCCAATGAAAATCAAGAAGTTGAGTTGGATGCTGCTTACATGAATGGTGATACTTTAGCGATCGGAGCAGTCGGTGCGCTAAAAGATTTTGCTAACCCAGTTTCGGTTGCCCAAAAATTATCACAAGAAAAGGTTAATAATTTTCTTGTTGGTCCCGGAGCAGAAAAATATGCCAGCATTAATAATTTTCAACGAAAAAACATGCTGACAGAGCGGGCTAAAGGCTTTTATCGGCAGCAAATTCAACAAGATTCGCAGACTAAGCGTCCTTATGCTGGACATGATACGGTTGGTATGGTTTGCTTGGATCAGCAGGGGAAAATGACAACTGCGACGTCAACCAGTGGTCTTTTTATGAAGAAAGCCGGACGAGTTGGTGATTCACCAGTTGCCGGTTCCGGTTTTTACGTTGACAGTCAAATTGGTGGCGCTAGTGCTACAGGTTTAGGTGAAGACATCATGAAGGGATGCCTTTCTTATGAGATAGTTCGCTTGATGAGCGCCGGAAAAACGCCGCAAGAGGCCTGCGAGCAAGCTGTTTTCCATTTAGATCAGCAGCTTCGTCAGCGACGAGGAACAGCTGGAGATCTTTCGGTAGTTGCTATGGATAACCGGGGACACTGGGGCTGCGCAACCAACATTAATGATTTCTCTTTGGTAGTGGCAACGCAGACGTCTCCAGATCCGATTGTTTACGTGGCTAATGCGGTTGGGCAGCACACAGAAATCAAGCCGGCTTCACCGCAATGGCTGGAAAATTATTTTGCCGCACGAGGAGCTGCAAAACAATAAAATATTTGAGGTGAATTAAAATCGAAACATTAGAAGTTTGCTGTGGAAATTATCAGGATGCTTTAGCTGCCAGCCAAGCTGGAGCTGAGCGTATAGAGTTGAACAGTGCACTTTTCCTTGGCGGATTAACTCCGACTTTGAGTGCTTTGCAACTAACTAAACAAACAACGAACTTAAAAGTAATTTGTATGGTCCGACCACGAGGAGCCGGTTTTTGCTATTCTGAAGCAGAATTTAAAGAGATACTGACAACGGCTGAGCTATTATTAGCCAATGGTGCTGATGGATTATCTTTTGGCTTCTTAACAGAAGCGGGAGAGATTGATATTGACAGGACACGACAATTAGTTGAAATAACGCATGGATATGATGCAGAAGCAGTTTTTCATCGCGCATTTGATTGTTCGATCGATCCGGTAAAAAATACGACTACATTGATTAAACTGCATCTGGACCGAATCTTAACCAGTGGATTGCAGCCGACTGCTTGGGCCGGCCGGAATGTGTTAGCTGAATTACAAAAAAATTTTGGCAAGCAGATCGAAATCTTAGCCGGTAGCGGGATCAATCCTGCTAATGTTCGTTCGTTAATTAGTACTACCGGAATCAAGCAGGTTCATGCATCATGTACAGTAAAACAGATTGATCAGACCGCTTATCGTCAGCAAGTTGATTTTTCTTACTTAAAGCAAGAAGTTCCAGGAAGTTATGAAGCAGTTTCTCCACAGTTGGTTCGGCAACTATTAGCTGAACTAAAATAATGGTTTTCAAGTTCCAAAATATAATGTTTTTGCAAAAATCCAGTTGAAGCGAATTGATACTTTGACTGGATTTTTTGTTTTCAAATAATTTTAATTAATCCATCAGAAATGCAGGTATCAATTAGTTCAACAATTTCTGTTGCTGTAATATTAGGTTGGTTCAAAGCCCAAGAAATTGTAGTTAAGGTTGAAACGGCAAATAATTCAGCAAAATAATCGATTCTGTTAGCAGGTGCTTTGCTGGAGGTTTGTACTTGTTTTTTTATGATTGCTTTAATGCGCTCTTGAAATTCGTTTACAAGATTAAAATTTGGCGTTTGAAAAGAAAGTAACAGCCGCATCTGATCTGTGTGATTTAAAAAGAAATTAACACCAGCTAAGGTATTACGATTATCAACTTTATTTTGATTAATAAAAGCATTCGCTAAATATTCTAATATATCAGCAACAAATACAAAAAAAGCTTCACGAGCCAAATCTGCTTTACTATCAAAAAATTGATAAAAGTAAGTTCTGGTTAAATGAACATGCCGCATAATTTCACTAATTGAAATTTGTGAGTAATCCTTTTGTTGCAGTAAGTCCAAGAAAGCTTGAATGATCTTTTTTTTCTGTCATGGGAAAGTCCTCCGATTGGCAATGTACTAGACAGGAGCAGGCTGATTGTCTAACTTACTTATTGAATTTCAAATTATAATACATTATATCAAGTTAAATAGGAGTGACTAAAGTGAAAAACTTAACAAAGATTTTAGGAACTGAATATCCAATTATTGGCGGACCAATGGCTTGGACTTCAATGGCTGATTTGGTAAGTGAAATTTCAAATGCTGGAGCATTAGGTGTTTTGGGTGTTGGTTTTGCTCCTACAGAGATTGTAGAACAGCAAATCAAACTGACGCAAGAAAAAACATCACGACCTTTTGCCATTAATGTTACAATCAGTGAATTTGCAGCTGATAATCTTAAGCGAATTACTGAAATCGCTCGCAAATACCGAATTGAATTTATTTATGCTGATAACTTTGCCGGTTTAAACCAAGAATTGACTCAAAAATGGTTTGAAACTTGGCATCAGGCAGGAATCAAAGTGATCGCTAAAGTTGCAACTGCAAAAGAAGCAATTGTAGCTGATCAATGTGGCGCTGAAGTGATTGTTGCCAAGGGTCACGAAGGTGGCGGACATATGACGCAAGTTGGTACGATGGCATTAGTCCCAGCGGTTGTTGATGTGGTAAAACAAGCAGCTGTTGTTGCATCCGGTGGAATTGCGGACGGTCGCGGATATGCAGCCGCACGAATTTTAGGTGCTGCCGGAATTGAAATGGGAACGGTCTTTTTAGCGGCTATTGAAGATGGTATTCATCCCAATGTAAAACAAGCAGTCATTAGAGCACAAGCAGAGGATCTTGTTATGACTGGTTATTCAACCCAAGCACCATGTTGGCAAATTAAAAATGAACTTTCAAAAAAGATTTTGGCAATTGAGCGTGAGTTACCACAAGCAGCTGCCGCTGAAAAAATAGAACAGCTTGCCAGCGGTTCTTTAAAGATTGCTTCTGAAACGGGAGATGTTGAGCAAAAAGGGGCGGTTATGCCAGGACAAGTTGTTTCTTTAGTGACCAAAGAACGGGCCGTTAAAGAGATTGTTGATAGTGTATATCAAAGCGGCTGTGCATTATTAAATGATGCCGCGCAGATTAGATAGTGGTGCTGGTAGTTAAAAAGTCATTCAAATTCAGTGTCGTTAGCTTACTAAACTAAACAGATTAATTCTTTATATTTGATTTGAAACAGTTTATTTTGATGAGGTGAGCGAATGAAAACATTAAATAAGATTGAAACAGAAGTTGTTGGATTATTGCGGACTAAACCCCTAGATCAAATCAAAGTTCAAGAAATATGTCGTAATTTAAAAATTTCCCGGACGACCTTTTATGTTTATTTTGAAAGTACAACTACATTAATACAAGATCTTTCGAATAGTATTTTAGATGATATTGCTGAATTATTTTCTCAATGGCAATATTTGAATTTTTCACAAATGTTGATGTTGAGTTCTGATCGGCGTACATTTCAGTCGATTCCTATTTATCAAGCATATCGTTATATTTGGCAACGAAAAGAATTCTTTCAAGCTTTAATTGGTCCGTATGCACCTAAGTATTTTTCAAAAAATAGTTATTTGTTGTTAGTTAAAATGTTGACGTATCTTGTTGAGCAAAATGATCCAAAAACTTCGAATCAATTAATTTATTTCTGTAGTGGCGGAATCTGGAACTCACTAGACCATTGGGTAAACTACGATACTGAAGATATTTTACCCTCTGAGATTGCTAGGCAGGATTTGAATTTTTTGTCACAGTTATTATTAGGTGAAGCTAATGCCCTTAAAAGTAGGAGTTGACTTAGTTACAACTGCACGCGTCAAGCCGTTGATTGATAATCAGTTAGCTGGATTTTTACAGCAATTTACAGCGAATGAACAGCTTGAAGCTGCTCATTGTCACGACGAGTTGCTTTATTTTACAGAACGTTTTGCTGCAAAGGAGGCTGTTTTGAAAAGTTTGAATATCCTGATAAAAAGGGAATTTTTTGTTGAAATTGAAACACTTAATAATGGTTTTGGCAAACCGGTTCCCCATATTTCAGGTAGCGTGAAAGAGATTTTTACTGGTAAAAAATTACAGCAGCTTGATTTATCGCTAAGTTATGAAAATGGCTTTGTTATTGCCATAGCAGTTGTTAATTAATAAATAAGTTAAGCAGAATCAAAATTTATGAATACCAAAAAGAGTATTTAAACATTCATTTTGAACCAATTCAAATCTAAACAAAGTTTCTTAATTAAAACCTGACAAAACTTACTATTTTGTCAGGTTTTTTATTGACAGCGTTTACAAAAAAGTCAGGACTTTTTTGTAGTTTCTAGTTAGAATTAAGAAAAATTGAAAGGAATGGTAAATATGACAGACGTTAAAGACTTTGTTTATGAAACGGTTGCTAAGGCTTTTGGAATTCCTGTGGCAAAAGTGAATGATCAGTTGAACTTATTAGCGGATTTAGATGCAAAATCGACTAACTACTTTCCAATTATTAATGATATTGATGATGAATATGATTTGGATTTGCAATATCAAGAGTTTCGGACTCGCTGTACAACAGTTGGTGACATCATTAAATTAGTTGAGGAGGAAATCTAGATGGAAAACGAAAAACAATTGGATCCAGAAATTTTAGCAGAAAAAAAACAACAAGAACGAGAAGCTAACATGGCTCGTTTTTCTAAACAAAAACAAACTATTGATTATCAACATGCTGATTTTGAACAAAAATTTGGTAATGATCATTATTCAGTTCATTATAATAAACAGCCGCTTTCTTTAGGGTTCAGAACCGATTTTTATGATGAATTGAAACCAAGTGTTGAAATTATTGATGAGGATATCCGGTATGATCGCGATGTAAAAGTTGAAATTAGTCAAGAACGTCATGTTTATTTAGATATTTATCGTCCACTTAATCAACTGAATAATTTGCCCGTAATTGTTGCTTATACGCCATATGGAAAACGTCATTGGCATGGATCGAGCGTTACTCCGGGATTGCATCAGGCTTTGGGGGTTCCTCGAGGTACCATTTCTAAAATGGCAGCATTTGAAGGACCAGATCCATCATTTTGGTGTCGTCAAGGATACTGTGTGATCAATGTTGATGCTCCGGGAGTTGGTCATTCAACGGGAACGAATTCTTTTATGACAAGCCAAGGAGGTCGTGATGGTGCTGAAATTATTGATTGGATCGGCAGTCAGAATTTTAGTAATGGGAATGTCGGTTTAGCTGGAAACTCCGGTTTAGCGATGGTGCAATGGATGATAGCGGCAGCTAAGCCAAAGCACTTAGTATGTATCGCTCCTTGGGAAGGTACAAATGATTTATATCGTGAGAGTTTATGTGTTGGTGGAATCCCAGGACCAGCTTTTGGTGATATGATCTTTCATGATTTTCGGGGTCCAGGTTGGCAAGAAGATCCAGGATATATGTTAAAGGAATTTCCATTGATGAATAGCTATTGGAATGATAAACGATTAGCGGTTGAAAATATTCGAATTCCGGTGTATGCAACAGCTGGCTATTCGCATTTTCATCTTCATGGGGCAATTACTGGTTTTGAAAGACTTAAGACTCGTAAAAAATGGTTACGCCTACATCGCGATTTTGAGTGGCCTGATTTTAATCGATCAGAAAATCAAATCGATCTATTGAAATTCTTTGATCGATATTTGCGCAATATTCATAATGGTTGGGAAATGACTCCTCGAATTCGCTTAGAGGTTATGGATGCTTATGAATATGATTATCAAACTAATCGTCCAGAAGATGATTTTCCTTTAGCGCGCACTAAATATACTAAGTATTTCTTAAATGCAGCTGATCGTTCGTTAAATTCTAAAGCAATTACTGAAACCAAAACAGTTAAGTATGATAGTCAAAAAGAAGACATTTCCTTTAACTATACATTCGTAAATGATACAGAACTTACTGGTCATTTTAAACTGCATTTATGGTTAGTTCTGAAACTGATGATGCTGATGTTTTTGTACTAGTTCAAAAAACAACCGCCACTGGTACTTTAATTCCAACAACGGTATTTGGAGTGGCTGACCCAGGAGCACATGGACAACTGCGCGCGTCGCTGCGAGAACTTGATCAGCAAAAGAGCACCGATGCCATACCATTTTATACTTTTAGTAAACGTCAGCCATTAAAAGCTGGTGAACCAACATTATTGGAAATCGAAATCTGGCCAACTTCTAGAATATGGCATGCTGGGGAAAGTTTGCAAGTTAATATTGCTGGTCGCCCAATTCGAGATAAGAGTTGGTTTTTGCCAACAGAAGTTGAATCAATTAATCAAGGAATGCATACAATTTATACTGGCGGTGATTATGATTCTTATCTATTAGCTCCGGTAATTCCACCTAAGTATACTTCTGGAAAATTCGTTGTGCGTTAAAGGGGGATCATTATGGGCTTAATTGAAAGAGTGAAGTTTGAATTAGCAAATCAAGCGATAAAAAAAGTCATTTTTACTGAAGGTAGTGACTTGCGAATCCTTAAAGCAGCAGTCGAACTGATCAATGAAAAAATTTGTCAACCAATCATTCTTGATCAAAAAGAAAAAATGCAGGAACTAGCTGAAAAAAATAAAATTGATTTATCAGGAGTCGAATTGCTTGATGCAGCTGATGAAAATTTACAAAAAAAAGTAATTTATGCTTATTTGACCGCTGATCCAGTTGCGAAAAGCGAAAAACGACTTCAACGATTATCGAAAAAATCACTAAACTTATCAATGATGATGACTAAAGCAGGAATGGCATCTTGCAGCGCGACAGGGGTCGTTACATCAACGACTGATGTAATAATTGCTGCCCAACAATTATTAGGGGTAACTGCTGAATATTCTACTATATCTAGCATTGGTTTCCAGCAGCTTTTAACTTTGAAACGGACTATCGGTGTGGCAGATTGTGCAATTAATTTAGCACCAAATGCGGAAGAACTGGCTGATATTGTTCTTGCTTCCGCTGATTCGTATCAAAAGGTAACCGGTGATACTCCTAGAATAGCTCTTTTATCGTATTCAACGTTTGGTTCTGGTGCAGGACCACAAGTTGATTTAATTAATACAACTTTAGAAAAAATTAGTCAAAAAAATTCTAAGTTAATGGTTGAAGGGGAAATGCAAATTGATGCAGCACTATTACCAGAAATAGCCAAAATAAAAGTCAAACGATCAAGCAGAGTAGCTGGCAGGGCGAATCTACTAGTTTTTCCAGATTTAGCTGCAGGAAATATTGCAGTTAAATGTATGCAGATGTTTGATCACGGGACTTCATTTGGCCCTTTGTTACAAGGATTTCAAGCTGGGGTTACTGACTTTTCACGAGCTGCAACAGTTGCAGATATTGTTGGTAACGTTTGCTTAACTTTGATAAGGGGGAAAAATTGAAATATGAAAGATTACTGTATTTTAACAATTAATCCCGGTTCAACATCAACCAAGTTAGCAATTTTTGATAAATTAAAATGTGTTGCTACAGAAACGATTCAGCATTCAGCTGCTGAATTAGCAGATTTTACGTCAATTAAAGCTCAGTTTCCGTATCGTTTAAAGCTGGTTGAAGCTTTTTTAAAACATCCGGCGAATTTAGGTCCGGCACTAGCAAAATTTTTGGCCGATCAAGCTGGAATTCCAGCTTTTATTGTTAATGGTCCATCAATGGATGAGTTTCAGGACTTAGCTCGGTTAACAGGGAAAAAAGGAGTTTTTCGCCAAAGTCGATTGCATGCTTTGAATTTAAAAGAAACAGGCTATCAGTTTGCCAAAGATCACGATCTCAATTATCATCAACTGAATTTAATTATTTGTCACTTAGGGGGCGGTGTCAGTGTAAGTGCGCATAGAAATGGCAGAATAATTGATGGAAATGATATTGCGGCTGGCGATGGCCCAATGGCACCAACTCGCACAGGCTCTTTATCAGTCGAGTCAGTTGTAAACTTGGCTTTTTCAGGTAAATATTCAAAAAAAGATTTGTTTGACTTAAATTATAAAACAGGCGGTTTTGTGGATCTTTTTGGAACTTCGGATGTCAGAGAAATTTTAGCCAAAGTTAAACTTGGGGATAGTAAAGCAATCTTATACTGGCGTGGTTTTATTTATCAAATTGCCAAAGAAATTGGAGCCATGTACAGCATTTTGCATGGTAAAGTTGATGCAATTTTGATTACTGGAGGAATTGCACACAGTCAAGAAATAGTAACTGGTTTAAAAGATTACTGTAGTTCTTTTGCACCAATATATGTTTATCCTGGCGAAGCAGAAATGAAAGCAATGGAAATGGGAGCAATCCGCGTTTTGGAACAAGTTGAAAAAGTTAAGCATTATACAGGACGACCAGTTTGGAGTAAATTTGAATTTTAAATCAAATCAAGTAATCGAAAGGGACAGAGATAAAATGAAAATTTTGTCTAGTCCTTTTTATGTTGGCCAATAAATTTGTCCGGTTCTTTGGACTTAAGAATTAATGATTAGATAGACGTGGTATATTATTGGAAGAGGATATTATCGAAAATAAATGATAATCAAAATGGAGGTTTTGTTAATGCGTTTTTTGCAAACGGCTGATTGGCATTTAGGTCGTAAACTGCATGGTTTTGATTTGCAGGCCGAGCAGCAAGCAGCTTTTGAACAAATTGAACAAATTGCTTTGACTGAAAAAGTTGATGGAATTATTTTAGCTGGGGATATTTACGACCGTAGTTTACCGGCAGAACAGACGGTGGACTTGGCAAACCAGATGCTTCAGCGCTTAAATTTAACCGACCATTTGCCGCTGTATGCAATTGCTGGGAATCACGACAGTGCCTCACGACTGGCAACAGGGACACCGTGGTTTTCCAGCACTGGTTTTTATTTGCATACACAATTGGCTGAGGCTTTCCGACCGATTGAACTGCCGGACGTTCAATTATTTTTACTGCCGTATTTTGAACCGTTTGCGGCCCAGCAATATTTTAAGGATGATTCATTGCAGCATTTGGATCAGGCAATGGCAGCTGTGATCAAAAAAATGAAACAGCAGTTTGCGCCTAACAAAAAACATTTGCTGGTGGGACATTTTTTTGCAGCAGGGTCAACACAGACTGCATCGGAAACGCAACTGACAGTTGGTGGTTTGGCGGCTGTGCCAACCGATTTATTAGCCGATTTTGATTATGTTGCTTTAGGTCATTTACATAATAGGAATGCTTTGCAAGCTGAAAAGATTCGTTATAGTGGATCGCTTTTGAAATTTTCTTTGAGTGAAGTGCAACAAAAAAAGGGTGTTTTACTGCTCGACACTGACACACTGCAACCGGAGTTTCGTGAGATTAAACCATTACACGATTTACACGAATTAACTACTGAATTTACTGAGTTGCTTGATCCAAAATTTTATCGTCAGCAGCCACGAGCCGACTTTTTTGGGATTACCTTAACGGACCAAAAACCAATTCCCAATGTGTTAGCACGGTTGCGTGAAATTTACCCTAAGATCGTTGCTTTACAACGGACGGCAGATTATGGCACGTTGTTTGATGATCAGCAGCAGTCACAGCAGTTTTTACAGCGTGATCCGTTGCTGATCTTGCAAGATTTCTATCAGCAAGTGGCTAATGAGGAACTTTCACGATCGCAGCTTTCATGGGCTAAAAAAGCGCTGCAAACTGTCCGAGAGGAGTCAAAAGCATGAAACCGCTCAAATTAACTTTAACCAATTTTGGCCCATATGTTGCTCAAACCTTTGATTTTGAGCGTTTACGGCAAGTACCATTGTTCCTGATCACCGGTAAAACTGGCAGTGGCAAAACGACAATTTTTGATGGGCTGACGTTTGCGCTATATGGTGAAACAGCCAGTGAAGATCGTTCGGCTGCCAGTTTGCGTTCGGATTTTGCTGATCCACAATCGGCAACAACAGTCACACTGGAGTTTGAACATCAAGATCGCCGTTATCGAATTTATCGGGCACCAAAACAAACTTTGGCTAAAAAACGTAGCCATGGTTTGCGTGAAATGGCTGCTGTTGCTAAACTTGAAATCTTTGCTGGGGATGAAAAGCAGGCTGAAATTACTAAAGTCAGGGATGTCAATCTTAAGATTGCGGAAATCCTGCAATTAAATCGTCAGCAGTTTGTTCAAATTGTTCTTTTGCCGCAAGGAGATTTTCGCCGTTTCTTAATGTCTGATAGTAATGAGAAAGAAGCAATTCTGCGTAAAATTTTCCAAACACAGCTTTATCAGCGCTGGGGAGAAACTTTGCATGATTACTGGAAAACGCAGCAAAAAGAAATTACTCAGCAGCAAACTGCAATTGAGCAGGCCTTTAAACGGGTCAATTGGAAACCTGATTCAGCAGCTTTGGAAAATGAGTTGCCAACCGCTGATCAACTGAAATTATTAAAAGCCCAACAAACCGCTGATCAGGCTGATTTGCAGCAGCTTGAAATGGAAAAGCAACAAGCAACAACTAAGGTTCAAGTGCAGCAAAATAAATTAACGGCTGGTCAGAAATTAAATCAGCAATTTGTTGAATTTCAGCAACAACAGCAGAAATTGGTTGATTTAAAACAGCAACAAACAGCAATGGAGCAACAAGCCGCACAAATTAAATTGTTAGAATGGGCCCAACAGCAACAGCCGCTTTTCTCGCGTGAACAGGAATTAATTCAACGCCGGCAAGCAGCTGAACAAAAATTAAAAGCAGCTCGTTTACAGCAAAATAAATGGCAACAAGAATTTGAACAGTTACAGCAGCAAGCAGCAGACTTAACTGACCAACAGCCGTTGCAAAAACAGCGGGAAAAAGAACAGATCTTATTAAGTGAGCAAAAGGATCAATTTGAAAAAGCAGCGAAAACCCAGCAACAGCTGCAAGCAAAAACGCATCACGTTCAGCAGCTGACGGCAGAAATCCAAACCCAGCAGGCAGTTTTGGCAAAATTGACCGAAAAACTGACACAAATTGATCAGCTGCAAGAAACTTTACCAGAATTACTACAGCAGCAAAGTCAATTTAAACAGCAAAAATTACAGTTGCAGCAGTTTAAGGAGCAACTGATTGTTTTGCAAAACCAGCAGCAAACCAATCAAATAGCATCAGTCGATTTAGAGAAATTACAAACCGAACTTGGTGAGGCTAAGCAGCTGTTAAGCAGTCAACAGACGAATTATCAGCAGTTGCATGATTTGTGGTTGAACAATCAAATTGCTGTACTCGCAGCTCAATTGAGTCCGGAAGCACCATGTCCCGTTTGCGGCAGCTTGACTCATCCACATCCAGCAGTAGTAACTACCGGTAAACCAATCAGCAAAGCACAATTGAGTGCGGCGGAAAAAAATAAAAATCAAGCGCAGGCAACAGTTAACAGTTTGACCGCATTAATAACGGAAAAACAGCAGGCGCAGATCAAACAAACAGCCGATCTCAAGCAGGCTGAGCAAGATTTAATTCAGCAACTGCAGCAGTTGAAATATTTAAGCGAACCGCTCGCCGAATTAACTGAATTAACCAAACTAGTCAAGGAGCAGCTGAATAAATGTACAACAGCTTTGGCAGATGTGACACAGCAATTGACAGATAAACAACAATTGATCAATGAAAAATCACAATTGAAAAAGCAGCAAACTGATATTCAGCAGAATTTAACCGCACTGCAAACAAAATTCCAAACAAAAAATGATCAACAGCAGCGCTTGTCTGCCAGTTTAGCCGAAATTAGACAGGGTTTGCCGGCAGAATTTGCCGATTTAGCAGCACTTACAGCTCATTTAACTGATTTGCAGCAAGCAATAGCCGGTTATCAACAAAAAGTTCAGCAAAATCAGCAGCAATCGCAGCAACTGCAGCAGCACCTTGCCAGTGGGGCCTCGCTGGCTGAACAAACTGAAACAGACTTGACCGCGTTAAACTCGCAATGGCAAAACACTGCTCAGCAGTTGGATGTGTTATTAAAAGAGCAGTTGCAGACAACGGATCGGCAGCCGTTAGAAAAATTGCTGCAGCAGCTTGATCAATTACCACATTTGCGGCAACAGCAAACCGATTACTACCAGCAACTGGCGGCACTAAAGGCCCAAATTGCTGCTCAGCAAAAGTTATTGCAAGATCAACAGCCGCTTGATTTGGAGCAGGCAACACAAACTTTACGGCAGTTGCAACAGCAGTTAACAGCGGTCGCCGATCAATATCAGGCACTTTATGATCGTCAGTTATTGAACGGATCTTTATTGACTGAAATTACAAAGGGACAACAAGCCATTCAGCAGCAACAAACGGCGATTAGCCAACTAGCACAGCTGGTCACGGCTGTTAGTGGTCATAGTGAGGCAAAATTAGGGCTGGAACGTTATGTTTTACGCCAGCAATTAATAATGATTCTGCAAGCGGCTAACCAGCATTTACAACAATTGAGTTCCGGCCGTTATTGGCTGCGGTTGCATCAAGAACGAGGCAATACTTTAGCCAATACTGGTTTGGAAATTGATGTTTATGATGATCATGTTGGACAAGTTCGCAGCGTGCATACCTTGTCTGGTGGTGAAAGTTTTATCGCTGCTTTGAGCTTGGCGCTGGCTTTAGGTGAAATTATTCAAGAACAAGCCGGCGGTGTCAGCATTGATACTTTGTTCGTTGATGAAGGATTTGGTTCGCTGGATCGCGATTCGCTGATTACTGCGTTAGCGGCTTTAGAGAATATTGAAAGCGGCAGCCGCATGATTGGAATTATCAGTCATGTTGAGTTGTTACGTGCCCAGATTCCATATCAATTGCAGATAACACAACAAGGACAAGGCCAAAGTCAGGCAAAAATGGTTATTCGTGAGTAGAAATAATCCAAGTGAATAATTTTCAGTTGTGTGAGTTAGAATTGGAAATTATTTCATTAGTTACTTGACAAAGTATGCTAATTAAATTAGGATATCATTAATAATTAATTAATAGCGATGAAAAGATGAGTAGTTAACAAATTCGTGTTCAGCGAGCTCTTATTTTGATGAGAAAGAGTCATGATGTGTTGATGAAGATGGTCTGGAAGCTTAAAAAATAACAAGTCAATTAGATTAGTTATCTTTGGGGCCGCCCATTATAGCGGTAAGGTGTAGTTTTTTTGCATCTGATAAAGCTCAAATTATTTTGAGATAAACAAGGTGGTACCGCGAATTTCGCCCTTGAACTGATTTTCAGTTCAGGGGCTTTTTTTATTAAAAAATTTAATCAGATAATCAGTTTTAAAAAGGTGGGGCAATTGATGACAGTAACCGATAATGTGATTGAACTGAAAGATATCTCAGTGGATTTTCCAACGCAAGACAAGGCAGTTAAAGCTGTTAAGCAAGTTAACTTGACGATTAAAAAAGGTGACATTTACGGCATCATCGGCTATTCCGGTGCTGGTAAAAGTACTTTGGTCAGAGTAATAAATTTGTTGCAACAACCAACGACCGGGCAAGTGATTTTTAATGGGCAGCAATTACAAAAGCTTGCTCCGGTTGAATTACGACAGGCTCGAAAAAAAATTGGGATGATTTTTCAGCACTTTAATTTAATGAAATCCCGGACTGTTCTAGGGAATGTTGAATATCCATTGTTAGGGGGAAAAATTTCCAAAAGCGATCGTCGAGCTAAAGCTTTGAACTTGTTAGAATTAGTTGGCTTGAAAAATTTAGCAAATTCATATCCGAATAATCTTTCGGGTGGTCAAAAACAGCGTGTAGCAATTGCCCGGGCCTTGGCAAATGATCCGGAAGTGTTGATTTCCGATGAAGCTACCTCCGCTTTAGATCCCAAAACAACAAAATCGATTTTGAAATTACTCCAGCAAGTTAATCAGCGTCTAGGAATAACAATTGTTTTAATCACGCATGAGATGCAGGTCATTTCAAGAATTTGTCATAATGTTGCAGTGATGGATAATGGTGAAATCATTGAACGAGGGGCGGTTGCAGAAGTATTTACTAAACCCAAGCAACAGTTGACGGCTGATTTTGTTGAGACTGCTATCAACGTTAAAGATGCGCTTGAGAGAATCGGAAATCAAGAAAAATATTCAAATGGAAATTTACTGGTTTATTTAAACTTTATTGGACAAACTTCTAAAAAAAGTATAATTTCAAAAATTTCACGCGAATATAATTTGGATGTGAATATTTTATTTGCAAATGTTGATCAAGTTGACGGCAAAGATATTGGATATATGATCGCTGAATTTGTTGGGGAACCAAAAACAGCTAATGAAGCAATTGCTGAGATGAAAAAAGATGGCATAATTGCTAAGATGATTAATTCAAATAAAGAGTAGGTGTCAGTATGAATAATATAATTCCAAATGTTTTACAAATGAAAGGCCAATTTGTTCAGGCAACTTGGGAAACGTTGTACATGACCTTTGCCTCTGCGATTGTAGCTGCGTTCCTAGGATTGCTTTTAGGAGTAGCATTAATTATTACCCAACCGGGTGGAATTTTAGAAGATGGGGTCTTATATTCGATTTTGGATAAAATTACCAATCTGCTACGTTCGATCCCATTTATTATTTTGTTGGCAGTTATTTCACCGCTGACACAATTTTTGGTAGGAACGACGGTTGGTACAACGGCATCTTTGGTTCCCTTAGTTGTTGGAATTTTCCCATTTTATGCGCGGCAGGTTCAAAATGCATTGTTGGATGTTGATCGCGGAGTTATTGAAGCTGCTCAATCAATGGGGTCAAGTCCGCTTGAAATTATTTTCCGAGTGTATTTAAAAGAAGGGCTTCCAGATATTATTCGAGTATCAACTTTGACTATTATTAGTTTAATTGGCTTGACCACGATGGCAGGAGCAATCGGTTCAGGTGGTTTAGGTGATGTAGCAATTTCGATTGGTTATGCCCGTTTTGAAAATGATGTCACTATATTTTCAATGATTATTATTTTGATTCTGGTATTTGTTATTCAATTTGTTGGTGATTATGTAGCAAAAAAATTTGAGCATTAATTTAACGAAGGGTTGTGTACGTAATGAAAAAAAGTTATTTGTGGATAATTGGGGTTATTGTCGTGGTGGTTTTAGGTGCTTTGGGATTGCATGCATTAAGCAGTCAAAAAAGTAAAACTTCGACTATTACTGTTGGTTCGATGGGGTCTGATTACGCAATCTGGCAACATATTGCTAAAAGTGAAGATGCTAAAAAACTAGGCTTGAAAATTAAAGTAAAACAAGTAACTGATGGTGTTGCATTAAATAAAGCAACTGCCGAGGGCAATATTGATGTTAATGCTTTCCAGTCTTGGACTTATTATTTAGCTTTTAATAAACAAAGTAAAGTTGGCAAATTGGCAGCTCTGGGAACAACTTACATGGAACCAATGGGAATTTATTCAAAAAAATACAAAAAAGTTTCAGAAATTCCTGATGGGGCAACAATTGCGGTGGCTAATAATCCATCACAACAGGCTCGCGGATTAATTTTGCTGAAAAAAGCCGGTTTGATCAAATTGAAAAAGAACTTCAGCTCGGCGTTAGGCTCAATTAATGATATTAAAAGCAATCCGAAAAAGCTAAAATTTAAACAAATTGATGATACTACCGGTCCGCGTGTGCTGCATACGGTTGATGCAGTCTTGATTTCAAATACAGTAGCCTTGGAAGGTCATCTGCATGTTTTAACTGATTCGATTTATCATGAAAATGTGGATCAATCAACTAAAGACAATATAAATATTTTAGCTACTGCGAAAAAAAATAAAAACAATGCTGCTTACAAGAAACTTGTGACACTATATCATAAGAAGAATATTCAAAATTATATTAAAGATAAATATTATGGAACGAAGGTAAATGTTGCTAAACCACTGTCGTATTTAGAAAAGTGAGGGATTAATCGATATGAAAACCGCAATTATTACAGGTGCTGGTCAAGGAATTGGGGAAGGAATTGCTTATCGTTTAGCTAAGAGTAATTATGCGATAGCCGTGGCGGATATTAATTTAAAAACGGCTGCCAAAGTAGCAGAGGCTATCGTTAAATCAGGCCACACTGCCAAGGCTTATCAAGTTGATGTTGCTGATCGCGAAGCTGTTTTTAATTTGGTTGATCAAGTAGTTAGTGATTTGGGAAACTTGGCAGTTTATGTTAATAATGCCGGGATTGCTTTTATTGCTTCAATCATTGATTCAGAGCCAGCTGAAATTGATCGTTTGTTTAATGTTAATTTGAAAGGAACTTACTGGGGTATTCAAGCGGCGGCTAAAAAGTTTATTGAACAGGGAACTGGGGGAAGAATTATCAATGCAGCCTCACTAGCCGGTGTTGAAGCCTCAGCCTTGCAAAGTGCGTACTCAGCTTCGAAATTTGGTATTCGCGGTTTAACACAGTCGGCGGCTAAAGAATTAGCAAAATATAAAATTACAGTAAATGCATATAATCCGGGAATAGTCCGGACCTCAATGCGTGATCGAATTGATGCGAAAACAGCTGCGATTAAAAATATCAGTATTGAGCAGCAGCAAAAAAATTGTTTAGCAGAAATAGCTTTAGGTCGTGAAGCGGTTCCGGCTGATGTTGCAGAAGTGGTTGCTTGGTTTGCCTCGCCAGCAGCTGAATATATAACCGGACAATCTATTTTGGTCGATGGTGGAATGAAATTTTATTAATAAAAAAGAACTGTAAGATTATGCCGTTCTAAACTTTAAACCTTGATGTTGATTTAAAGTGAATATAGCATAATTGCAGTTCTTTTTTTGTGCTATTTATTATTTAAATAATACCACCACCATCAACTGCATACGTTTGACCAGTAATAAAATCTGCTTTATCACTGGCTAAAAAAGTTACTAAATTAGCGATATCGTTTGGCTCAACAGTTCTGCCTAAAGGGATGGTGCCAATAAAATCTTTACGATTTTGTCCTAAAGGTTTGCCGTTGATTTCTGACATTTTAGTGTCAATTGCATCCCACATGCCGGTTGTGCCGACCACACCAGGAGCATAAGCATTGACTTTAATTTTGTAAGGGGCTAATTCCTTAGCTGCAGCTTGGGTCAAATTAATTACAGCAGCTTTAGTTGCTGAGTAAGTAGCCCAAATTGGGAAAGCTCGCATACCAGCAATTGATGAGGCACTGATAATTTTGCCAGGAACTTTTAGTTCTTTGAATTTTTTAGCTGCGGCTTGAATTCCATAAAGCACGCCGAAGACATTAATTTTAAAACTGAGTTCTAAGTCCTGTGGTTTGATGTCGTCAATTTTATCGACTTTAGCTATTCCTGCATTATTGATCATTAAATCAAATCCGTGTAATTTTGTCGCAGCTGTGTCGACTGCTTGAAAAACTTGTTGCTGATCAGTAACATCTAAAGGTACAAAAATTCCAGTTTGCCCAGTCGCTTCAATTTCTTCAATAACAGCTTGGGCTTTGCTTGCTTGTCTAGGTAAATCTGCTAAAGCAATATCGTATCCTGATTTTGATAAATGACGAGCAATTTCTGCTCCAATTCCCTGAGCGCCACCAGTGATTAATGCAACTTTTTTTACCATAAGACAGTTCCTCCTTTTTTGATTCATGTTTATTTTATCACAAATTAAGTAAAAATATATTCTTATTAAAAATTAAAATCACGGTTTTGCCTATTTTGCTGCTGAAACTTTTTTAAATTTATCAACAATTTCTTGTGTATTTATTATTAAAAAAGTTCAGGATTTATAAATGGTCACTGATGGTCAAAATTTTCTATTTTGAATTAATAAAGTGATGTCTATTCTAATCGAAAATTTCAATTTTGTAACTTTACACTAAAAAAGCCTATTTAATGAACTTTAAAATGGCAGTTCACTTAGTTTGATTTTAAAGTTATTTACGGTGAGTGGTATACTCTATTCTGTGATCTGAAATCGAAATAAATTAAAAAGAGGCAAAAAATGAGGAAAATATCTATCGTTTTATCAGCATTTATTTTGTGTTTAATAATGCCATTTACAGTAGTTAACGCGCAAAATCAAAAAGTTAGTAATCAGCAATTGAAAACGATAATTAAAAAAATGAGTTTGCAACAAAAAATTGCACAAATGTATATTATTTCTACGCAAGCGAACCAGCAAAATACAGCTGCGGCTATCCAGAAAGAACAACCAGGCGGAATTATTTTATTTGGTAACGATTTTAAAGATCAAACTAAGCAGCAATTTGTTAATAATTTAAATAACTATCAAAAGCAGGTCAAACTGCCATTGTTAATCGGAACTGACCAAGAAGGCGGATCTGTTTCTCGTTTGTCAGCTAATCCAGAATTGACCGGTAATCGCAATTTTCCTTCACCGCAACAGTCGTATCAGACTGGTGGCAAGCAAGGTGTGGCAGCTGAGGCAGCAGCTGTTGCAGAAATTTTGCATTCGTTGCAAATTAATTTGAATTTTGCTCCAGTAGCGGATGTTTCAAATAATCAGCAAAGTTTTATCTATTCACGAACGCTAGGATTGAGCTACCGGCAAACAGCAGCGGTTATCAAAGCTGAAATTCCGGCTATGCAAAAGAATCACGTTGCTGCAAGTTTAAAACATTTTCCAGGATACGGTTCAGCTGGTGATACTCATACTGGATTTGCAACCAATGACAAATCGCTTAAAGAATTTAAAAAGAATGATTTTGTTCCATTTAGAGCCGGCATTCAAGCCGGTGCTCAGGTGGTCTTAGTTTCACATATTTTTGCGAATGCAATTGATGCTAAATATCCAGCATCGTTATCGCCTAAAATTCATCGAATATTACGGCAAAAACTGCACTTTAAGGGAGTAATCATTACTGATGATTTGACGATGGGAGCAATTACTAAATTTGCGACTGAAAAACATGTTTCGGCCGATGTTCTGGCAGTTAAGGCTGGCAATGATCTACTTTTAAGCAATGATCTGCCAACTGGTTTGCCAGCAATTGTTCAAGCGGTTAAAAAACATCAAATTAGAGAATCACAAATTAACAACTCAGTTTACCGCATTTTAAAATTAAAAAGAGATTTGGGAATATTAAATTCGCAGAACATTAAAATTTACCAAAACAATTAAAATAATTTTGGCTAATTCGATTGAAATTCTAAGCTTATATTGTAGAATATAGATATAACGTTCTGAAAAGGGGTAAAAAATGAGAATATGTCCAAACTGTCAGGCCAAGATGAATGACAATGCTAAATTTTGTACGAAATGTGGAACTAAATTAGTTCCGGTCTCTGAAACAGTGGCTAAAAAACAACCAGCAGCAGAGTCAATTAAAACGACAAGCGATGAAAGCAGTAATACACAACAAAATACTGAATCTACTGGTAAGTCAGCAACAACTCATGCTGATGTCAATACACAAGCTTGGCAAAATGCTTTTCAAAATTATTGGAGGTGGCTGCTTGGTTCATGGAAAACGCCATTTAAGGTGCAAACGACTACTAAATATACCGGGATTTTAACCTTATTTTTGGAAAGCCTGCTTTTTACTTTGGGGATTGGTCACTGGGCACAAAGAGCAGCTTCATTAGCAACTAGTGCGACCAATAATTTTATTTCGGCTTTTTCAAACAATAATTCGACGGCTTATAATTCAGAATACGCAGTAGGATTTAATTTTTATTTAACGGTTATCTTAATAATTTTGCTGGCAGCTGTGGCGATGATTGGAATTGCTTTTTTGATTCAACGAGCAGTTGGCGGAACTGAAAATTTTGTTACATATTTAAATCGATTAGTTCACTATAGCAGTTCAATTTTATTGTTAACTTTGCTTTTTTTCTTAATTGCTTTATCTGGTTCAATTGGAGTAGTTTCAGTATGGGTCAATGGCATTATTTTGCTGTTAATTTCATTGGTCTGGAGTATCACAATGGTGTGCGGAATAGTGGAATTGAAAACACCTGGTCAGTTGGATCGAATTTATGGAGCAGTTATTGCTGGTGTTATTTGCTTAATTATTGAAGGAGTTGCTTTTTCATTAATAGTTTCTAAATTAGGCGATACTACCAGTTCGTTCATTTCATCATTTTTCAATTAGAGGGGGATGCTAAAAATGAAGGAAAGATTTTGTCCAGAATGTGGGACAAAAGTCGCTTCAGGGGAAACGTTTTGTCCTAATTGCGGGCACAAATTAGTTGAATCGACTGCAGTAGATCATGAAAAAAAGACAACCCGTTCAGCAACCAATAATCCTGATTCATCCCAAGCTGCTGATGGTTCAATGCAGCGCAGTAATACAGCACCGCAACCGCAGCAACCACTTGATAAACGAGTAATTTGGGCAATTATTGCAGTGGTCGTCATTTTGGTTGGTGGCTATTTTGGATTAAAAAATTATTATCAACCACAAAATCAGTTAAATCGTATAATAACAGCAATGGGAAATCCTGATCAAAATTTGGCAAAATATGTTAAAACTAATGATCCAACGCTAGAGAAAAAGATATCCGAAAAAAATTTGAAACCAACACAAAAATATTTTGCAGATAATCGGCAAGAGTTAGCAGATCTAAAATCTTCTTTGCAAGATGGCACAACGTTTGAGAATACTTATTCATTGGAACAAACTGGCAATGCTTGGTTATTATTTCCGCGCTATAAAATTAATATTGAAGCAGCTTATGTAACGCTTTCAACTAATCACGCGGGGGTCACTTTTTTGCAGGATGGAAAAAAGATTGCGAAGACGACTAACATGAATCACAGTAAAAAAGTTGGACCACTTTTCCCAGGGAAATACAAATTTAAAGCTACTGGGAAAATTGCCGGTAGAAGTTTAAGCAATACTTCAACCTACACGTTAGCTGCTGGCGAACAAGCTCTTCCTTTAAAATTAAAAACGGCCAATTTTACAATTACCGGCAATCAAGGTGCAACAGTTTATTTGAATAATAAGAATGTTGGTAAATTAAACGATCAGGGTAAAATGAAATTTAAAGAATATCCAATCAGTAATGATTTGAAAGTTTATATTACCATTCCGGTAGCGGGGAAGAATTTAAAGTCAAAAACGGTTGACGTTAATAGCAAGCTTGAATACGGCTCTCATACGATTTCACCGGGATTCAAAGGTGTTGCAAGCAAAGATGATGCCCAAGAATTGCTCCAGGAAGCTTTTTCAGGTGCCGAATCTGGAGATGATGATTCATCAACAGCTGAATTATTTACCGGAGAAGAGAGTAATTCAAGTTACAATGATTTACTAAAATTTTTCGATTCATTTAACACTAATGATAACATTGAAACATATGATGCAGAAATTTCCAAAATAAATTCAGTTACACCAGCAGGGAAAAATAAAGCAACAGTATCGTATTCGATTAAATATACCTTTAATAATACCAGTGACAATGGGGAATCAAGAAAAGTTCAACAATTTACGTATCCTAATGCGATAATTGTTAAGCAAGGCGATGATTATAAAATTCAAACTGTCGGCACAACAAAGGCTGCTGACTGGGAGAAAAATTATTCGGATGATGATTAAGTAGTTGACGATTTTGAAAAAATTTAATTGATAAAAAAGGTCTTGCCGTTTGTTCTAAGGCAAGATTTTTTAGTTCAACTTGGAAAATGGTTGAAATTCCGTTAAGATAACGATAAATGATAAAATTTAAGCAAAAGGCGGGAAATTATTTCAGTCAAATTAATTGCAATTGACGTGATGGAACGTTAATTAATTTACCCCTAAAATTAATAACTGTTAATATGGTTTACTGTTATAGGAAGGGTTGATTTTATTGTCAGTTAAAGGAAAGATTTTAAATGCGTTACCTTATTTGTCAAAATCAAAGCAAAAAGTTGCTACATATATTTTAAAAAACCCAGAGACTGTGACCAAGCAAAGTGTTGCTCAACTGGCAGCGGCTGCCAAGTCGAGTCCCGCAACTGTAATCCGATTATTGAAAGATTTAGAAATCGCAAGCTTTACCCTCTTAAAAATTAATTTAGCGGCTGAACAAAACACGGTAGGGGACAAAGATGAAAAAATTTATGCGGATATTGCAGCCACAGAGGATTTTGACAGTATCAAGCAAAAGTTATTAGCTAATGCTCAGCGATCATTACTGGAAACAACTGATCAGATTGATCAAAAGGCAATTTCCAAGTTGACCCAGGCAATTGGGCAAGCCAGCCAGATAATTTTATTCGGAGTTGGGGCTTCAGCGTTGGTTGCCGAAAATATTGCGCAAAAGTGGAGTCGGTTGGGTTACGTTACAATTGTCGAAACTGATCTCAATTCCCTATTGCCCAAATTAATCAATACTGCTGCCGATAGCCTGATTTGGCTGGTGTCAAACTCAGGTGAAACACCGGAAATTTTGGTAGCTGCGCAACATGCGCGCTCTTGCAAGCTGGCAATTGCTTCTTTAACACGCTTTGGCAAAAATTCGCTGACTAATTACGCAGATATTATTATTCAAACTGCACAGCCACCGGAATCTTCACGTCGAATTGCTGCGACTAGTTCATTATTAGCACAGTTTATGGCAGTTGATTTGATTTTTTATTATTTTGTAAGTCAGCATTTTGATTGCAGTGTCAAGGCTCTCCAAGATTCTAAAAGAATTCTTCAAGATTATCAGCTGACGTTCAAATAAATGGGTTAATAATCCAAATAACAGTCGAAGTCTTAATTCGTTTTATAAAATAAAATACCAATTATTGTTTATAAACATCTTATATTATGAAATAATATTTCAAATGTAATTTACCATGCTATAATCTGTTTCATGAAACAACAAACTCCTTTTTGATAAGTTTTCAATTTATTTTCAAATTATTGAAAATCAAAAAGCATTTTGTTTCAAAACAGGTTATTTTTTTTGGTGAAAGAGAGGATGTTTCTTATGGCAATTACTGCAGTTAGGATTGATGGTCGCTTATTACATGGGCAGGTGGCCAACATGTGGACTAATGTTGTCGGGGCGACCCGGATTATGGTGATCGATAATGAAGTAGCAGTATCGCCAGTGGCTAAAGCGGGAATCAAGTTAGCAAAACCGGCGGGGGTAAATTTAAGTATTTTAAACGAAGAACGGGCTGCCAATAATATTGTAGCTGGGCGCTATGATTCGCAGAAGGTTTTTATTTTAGTAAAACGACCAGCTGTTTTATTGAAACTAATTGCAGACGGGGTACCGATTAAAGTCGTCAATGTCGGTAATATGTCACAATCTGATGAAACTAAGCCTCTAACGTCTTCGATTAATCTGGTACCGCAAGATGTAGCTGATTTTAATGAACTACATAAACTTGGAGTCAAATTAACGGCGCAAATGGTTCCGAGCGATCCATTACTTGATTTAATGGATTTGTTGAAAAAATTTTAGTGCTTGAAGCAGGAAGAAGGTAATTAAAATGCATGGTGATATTTTATTTTGGCAAGTTTTGTTGCTGACACTTTATTCAATGTATCAGATTTGGGATGATTTGACGATCGTATCTTCACTTGCTCAGCCGGTTTGGGCCGGATTGATTGCCGGAGCAGTTATGGGCGACGTTACAAAAGGATTGATTATCGGTGGTAGTTTGCAGCTGACCGTTTTAGGCGTCGGAACCTTTGGCGGATCGTCAAAAATCGATGCTAACTCTGGAACTATTCTGGCAACTGCTTTTTCGATCAGTACCGGGATGAATGCTTCAACAGCTGTTGCGGCAATTGGCGTACCGGTTGCGTCATTGATGATCGAAACAGATATTTTAGGCCGTTTTACTAATACTTTTTTTCAACATCGGATCGATCGCTTAATTGATGAAGAAAATTATCCAGCAATCGAACGAAATTATTTATATGGAATTATTCCTTGGATACTTTCACGTGGACTACCGGTATTTTTGGCTTTGCAATTTGGCGGCAACTTTGTATCGTCAGCAGTTAAGATCTTGGATACTAATTTAAAATGGTTAAGCAATGGTCTGGCGACAGCTGGAGCATTACTGCCGGCAGTTGGTTTTGCAATTTTATTGCGTTACTTACCAGTGCGCAAGCATTTAGCTTATTTAATTTTAGGCTTTACTTTGACAGCTTTATTCAGTACCTTATATACCAATGTTCAAAGTTTGGGAACAGCAATGACCAAAGTTTCTAAGGGCTTTAGTGGTTCTTTCAACGCTGTTTCAATGGTGGCAATTGCTTTGATTGGATTAACTTTTGCAATTAATGAATATAAGCGTGACGATGAAAAGCAGCAGCTGGCGGAGATCAGACAGCAACAAAAGCCAGTTGCTCAGTCAACAACTACTGAGGAGGGCGAAATTTATGGCGACGAAGACTAATTATAAATTAACCAAAAAAGATTTCCGACAAATCAACCGGCGCAACTTGTTTTTCAACCAATTGGGCTGGAACTATGAAAAAATGCAAGGTTCAGGATATCTGTTCATTATTATGCCGCAACTACGTAAATTATATGGTGATCATACACCAGAACTGAAAAAGGCCATGAAAGCACATAATCAATTTTTCAATACTAATCCATTTGTTAATACAATTATTCAAGGAGTAGATTTGGCTATTGAGGAAAATAAGGGAACAGACTCTTTAGAAACTGTTTCCGGACTGAAAACCGGTTTGATGGGTCCGCTGGCGGCGATCGGTGATTCAATTTTTGCTTCGTTGATTCCGGCAATTATGGGGGCTATCGCTGCTAATATGGCAGTTCAAGGTAATCCATTTGGTTTGGTGTTATGGTTGATAGCCAACTTGTGCGTAATGTACTTGCGTTGGATTCAATTGCCATTAGCGTATCGAGAAGGTACAAATCTGGTAACCAAAATGCAAGGTAAGCTTAATTCTTTAACAGATGCGGCAACACTGTTGGGAGTTTACGTGGTTGGAGCTTTGGTGGCGACCTTGATTAGTGTGCAAGTACCGTTTGTAGCTAATATTGGCAAAGTAACTGTTAATTTGCAAAATGAACTTGATATGATTATGCCAAAATTAGTTCCAGGAGTCATCGTTGCTTTAATTTATTGGCTGCTTGGTCGCAAAAAAATGACTTCAACCAAAGCAATTTTTATTGTGATCATTGTTGCGGTAATCTGTTCAGCCTTAGGAATCTTAGGCAAGACTGCCTGATAAACTAGGAGGAATTTGAAGTGAAATTAATTTTAATGAGTCATGGTCCTTTAGCAGCAGCTATGCTGACAAGTGCTGAAATGATTATTGGTAAGATAAAGGGAGCACAAACTTTTAGTTTAACTAAAGAAATGGGACCGGAAGAATTAAAAAACCAAGTTACAGAACTATTGCGGACAATTCCAACTGATGAACAGATCATTATCGGACTTGATCTGCTGGGGGGTACACCGGCAAATGTTGCAGTTCAGTTGTTAGCCGAAAATCCACGTTTGGAAGTAGTTACGGGTATTAATTTGCCAATGGTAATTGAATTTGGCAATCAGCAGTTGCTGGGAAAATTTGATTTATCACAATTGTTGGCCATGGCAACCGGCGGGATCACCAATGTTAAAGAAAAATTGATGCTTGATTCGGCAGATGAAGAATAAAGATGGTTACCATTTGATATGATCGTTGTAGCTTAATCTGATAAAGATAAGTTTTGAATATATGAATCTGTAAATAATAACTAAGACTGGATAAAATGCTATTTTTTCAGTCTTTTTTTGAAAACTGATGACTTGATTTTTAAATGGACTTGAATGTGCTTTCAACTGGGATTATGGTTAAAATAAGTGTAATAATTGCTAGCTGATTATGGTCAGCTGGCAACAGTTAGGTGATGAAAATGGTAACAAATAATTTAGGAATTGCGGAAGTAATTAATAATGCTTTAGCAACACAAGCGGTTTATGGTGTTTCATATTCATTGATCGGACTTGAACAAAATGAACAGCATTATTTAGGTTATCAGGGAAGCGGTGCAGATAAAATTGCTATTCGACCTGATTTAGAATATGACTTGGCGTCATTAACTAAAGTAGTTGGGACAACTACACGTGTGTTGCAATTGCTGGAAGTTGGGAAACTGCATTTGACCGATCAGATAGGCAATTTTTTGATCGGATTAAATTATCCAGAACTAACCATCGAACAATTATTGCTGCATAATAGTGGCTTACCAGCTGATATTACTAATCACGCTCAGCTAACACGTCCAGAGTTGGTGGCGCAGATTAAACAGGCTGAGTTGATTTATCCGACTGGCAGCCAAACAGTTTATTCTGATTTAGGATTTATTTTGTTAGGTTGGATAATTGCCACAATTGATGGTGATTTAGCAGCTAGTTTGAGTAAGCACGTGTTTGAACCGATAACAATGCAGCAAACCGGCTATAACCTTACTGATCGACCGGCAGTCGATTTTGTTCCTACCGAAAATCTGCCTGAGCGGGGTGGGATTATTCGTGGGAAGGTTCACGATCAAAAAGCATTTTTATTAGCCGGTCAAAGTGGTCATGCGGGTTTATTTTCAACGCTAACGGACCTAAGTAAATTTGCGGCAATGTATTTGCACCATGGAATTTATAAGGGGAAACAAATTTTGCAGCCTGCAAGTTTTGCTTTACTGCAGCATTATTACCAAAATGGTCGGACTTTAGGCTGGCAACGCTGGTCACCACAGGGAATGAAAATTTGGCATACCGGTTTTACTGGTACTTCAATTGCTTTAGATTTGGAGCAGCAAATCGGTTTTGTCTGTTTAACTAATCGAATTTATCCACATCGTCAGAATCAAGCGTGGTTAAAATGGCGCAAGTTAGCGATCGGCTTATTTTTTGCCGAACCGGAAGTGATTAATTATGACTGAAACGACAATAAAATGGATTAAAATTGAGCAAAAGCATGAAGCTTTAAAGCGACCATTTGTAACGGCCTTACATCAGGTAAATGAAATTACGGCAGTCAGAGTGCGCATCGGTCTAGCTAATGGTTATAGCGGTGTTGGCGCAGCAGTTCCTAACGAGCAAGTAACCGGCGATATTTTGGCAAGCATGATCGTAGTTATGGAACAATTGATCAAACCAGCTCTTTTAGGGCAAGATGTGCAGAATTGGAATGATTTGCTTGAAAAATTACATCAGACGATTCGTGGTAATACGCCAGCTAAAGCAGCTTTTGAAATCGCATTATATGATTTGCGGGCTCAATTGTTTCAGATTTCGTTAACTGCATTATTGGGCGGTAAACCGCGGCAGGTGGCAACCGACTACACGATTAGTTTGGACAAGCCGGCAGCAATGCTGACTCGTGCTCAAAAAATTACTGCTGCCGGCTTTAGTTCATTGAAGATAAAATTGGGCGAACAACAACCGGCAGCAGATATTTTATTGGTTGAACGAATCGCTAAAGCTGTTCCGACCGATATTTCTTTTCGGATTGACATCAATCAGGCCTGGAGTGTCAAGCAAACATTGGCGGCAGCGGCAGCTTGGTCGGCAGCAAAATTGAAAATTGATTTTATTGAACAGCCTGTTTCAGCAACCGACTTATTTGGTATGCAGCAGCTGACGGCGATGGCACCATTTCCGATTATGGCAGATGAAAGTGTACATTCTGCCCAAGATGCGCTTAAAGTGATTCAGCTGCATGCTTGTGATTTCGTTAATATTAAATTAATGAAAACAGGCGGTTTGAGCCAAGCTCAAATAATTAATGACTTATGTCAAACAGCCGGAATTAAATGTATGGTTGGCTGTATGATTGAATCACGTGAGAGTATTGCTGCCGCGGCAGCTTTTGCGGCGGCTAATACTAATGTTATTTATGCCGATCTTGATTCGGTTTTCATGAGTGTCCCCAGCGCTGAAACAGGCGGTTTTACGATCCAGGGAACGAGTTTATTGCCAAGTAATGATTCGGGATTGGGTTTTAAGCAAAAAAATTCAGCAAAAACTAATGGAAGTTTTCCAACAATTTAGTTTTTATAGTTAGCTGAAGTGACTTTTCTTTATATTTACTTTTACGTAGTATACGATATCATTGAAAAGAACAATTGCTGAACTTGCTTGGAGGGAATAATATTATGGTGAAAAATTTTGATTTTGATGTCATTTATCTTGGTGGCGGTCATGGTAGCTTTGACGGAGCTGGACCATTGGCAGCGAGTGGTAAGAAAGTTGCTGTAATTGAAAGCGGTCTCTGGGGCGGAACATGTCCTAACCGGGGATGCAATGCTAAGATCACTTTGGATGAACCGGTGGTTTTACAACGGGAAATTGAACGAATGCAAGGAATTGTTAATGGCCAAGTGAAAATTAATTGGTCTGAACTGGTTGCACACAAGCAAGAAGTAATTCAAAAATTACCAGATCAAATTAGTGGGAAGCTGGCAGCTGCCGGAGTGAAATTGATTCAAGGTACTGGTCAGTTACAGGATCGGCACACAATAGAAGTTGACGGTCAGCAATATACAGCTGAAAAGATCGTCATTGCTACAGGATTAAGGCCTAACCGGTTGAATGTTCCGGGACGTGAACTGGCACATGACAGTGATGATTTTATGAAACTTACAGAATTACCAGCTAGACTGGCAATTATTGGTTCTGGCTATATTAGTTTGGAGTTTGCAACCATGGCTAATGCTGCTGGTTCGCAGGTAACGGTTTTTATGCATCATGACACAGCGTTGCGTTCTTTTTATCAGCCGTTTGTTAAGCAGGTTTTACGTGATTTGGAGAAACGTGGAGTTATTTTTGTTAAGAATGCTGCTGTACAAGCTTTTGTCCCGACGTCAAATGGTTTAGCCGTAAAATTTGGAAAAAATCAGAGTAAGGAAGTTGACTGGATATTGGATGCTACTGGTCGAATTCCCAACGTTGAACATTTGGGACTTGATGCAGCCGGTGTAAAGTATACCAAAAAAGGGATCACAGTAGATGGCTTTTTACGGACTAATATTGATAATATCTATGCGGCCGGGGATGTAATTGATAAAATTCAACCTAAATTGACACCAACAGCTACTTTTGAATCGTATTATTTATACCAGCTTTTCAGTGGGCAAACTACGCAGCCGATTTCTTATCCGGCAATTCCATCAACTGTTTATACATCTCCGCGGATTGCTAGGGTTGGTTTGTCACCAACAGCAGCTGAACAGGATACTGAAAAATTCGAGATCGTTCATAATCAAATAGCCGCTGACTGGTATCGTCAAGTTGATCGTCAATCAGCTGGTGAAAGCATCTTAGTATTTGATCGCCAGCATCACCTTTTAGGAGCTACAGAGTTTAGTGAACAGGCCGAAGATGCTATCAATACTTTATTGCCTGCAATTGTCTTTCACTATGACCAGCAGCAAATGTGGCAATTAGCGCATATTTTTCCTTCAAT
This sequence comes from Liquorilactobacillus ghanensis DSM 18630, assembly GCF_001435235.1. Taxonomy (GTDB): domain Bacteria; phylum Bacillota; class Bacilli; order Lactobacillales; family Lactobacillaceae; genus Liquorilactobacillus; species Liquorilactobacillus ghanensis. The sequence continues at coordinate 100,328 of NZ_AZGB01000030.1, forward strand.
CAGTGCATCAGCTTGGCATAAAATCCGTTAATAGCTTTTATTGCGGCTGATTGCTGAAACCCCAAACGGACCGGACAAACTTTTTTGTCACGGTCTTTTTTGCTAATTAAAATTTAACTGTTACATAAAAATTCTAATTTTGGTAACTGCTTTCAAACAATGTTAGTTGAAGTATTCATTAAAAATCATATATTTTATTAAGCTGACCTAATAGTATTGCTTTAAAAAAGAAACGTTTTTGCATAAAATTGCTTTTAAAAATAGAAAAAACAAGCGGATGTCACATGTCATATTAATTGACATGCGTTTTTTAATAAATTATAATTCGATTAAATTAAATTTAAAAAATAGAAGTGATGCTTATGTACCAAAAATTAAAAGATTTGCAGCAAGGTGAAAGAATTGAGGAATTGACCCGACGACTGGTAAGCATCAGCAGTATTAATGGCACAGTTGGTGAAACGGCGCTTGCCACCGAGTTGGTTAGAATTTTGCGCAGTTTCCCAGTTTTTAAGGCTCATCCCGATTGGGTATGGACCCAAAGAATTCCTGACGATCAGCTTGGACGCAAAAATGTATTTGCTTTACTAAAGAAGACCGATTGTCGCAAAACAATCATTTACCATTCGCATTTTGATACGGTGGGAGTTAAGGATTTTGGTGCAATTGAAGCAAAAGCTTTTGATCCAGCAGCACTACAAACATATTTCAGCCACTATCAGGCTGATAAAGAAGTCCAGCAGGATGCGGCTTCTGGTGATTGGTTGTTCGGCCGTGGAGCGTTAGATATGAAAAGCGGTGATGCGGTTAATTTAATGAATTTGCTTTATTACAGTGAACATATGGATGAATTACAAGGGAACTTGTTATTTATGGGTAATTGCGTGGAAGAAAATGACCATAGTGGTGTAATTGCCGCTTTAAGCGAATTGCATCGTTTACAAATTGAAGAGCATTTAAACTATCAAGTCGCGATTAATACCGATTTTATTAGTCCCAAGTATTCCGGTGATCCAAACAAATATATTTATTATGGAGCTGCTGGCAAAATGCTGACTTGTTGTTATGTTAAGGGAATTGAAACGCATGTTGGCAACCCTTATTCCGGAATTGATTCAACACTGCTGGCCAGTCGAATCAATCTATTATTAAATAACAATCCTGATCTGGTTGAAACTATTCCGACCGAAGAGGTGCTGCCGTCAACTTGTTTATTCTTACGTGATCAAAAAGACTTTTACAACGTTCAAACTGCTAAAGTCACGCGGATGTATTTTAATACTTTTACTTATCGCAAACCGGCCGTCGAATTGCTGGCAGAATTTAAAACAGCGATTGCGGCTGATTGTGAAAAACTGGTAGCAACATTAACAAAGCGGCAGCAGAAATTTTTTGAAAAACTTGAGATTCCAGCAACGGCAGAAAATAAAAAAGTAGTTGTTTATACTTTTGCAGAATATCTGACATCGTTGCGGCAACAACAATTGCCAGTTGAGCAACTGTTGACAGGTTTTAAACGAACGGTCGATATTACTGATAAACGGGCGGCTGGCTTTCAATTAATTGATTTCTTGGAACAACAGGCCAATGATAACCAAGCAAAAATTATTTTATTTGCGGCTCCACCATTTTGCCCACATAACAGTTTAGATACTGATTCGAATGTTTATCGGCAGTTGCAATCTGTATTAGAACAACAGCCAGCAGCTGAAAATTTCAAGTTGAAAGAATTCTTTCCTTATTTATCTGACAGCAGTTATTTGGCAATTGATGAGTCAGCGCAAGAGCTGGTAAGTTTGCAGGAAAATTTTCCGTTAGCTGCTCAAATTTATCCATTACCTTTTGACCAAATGCGATCATTAAGTATCCCAGCGTTGGATATCGGAGTTTATGGTAAAGGAGCACATACTTGGAAGGAGCGGGTATATAAACCATATTCATTTGAAGTTTTACCGCAATTGATTCGTGATTTTACGACTGCTGTTTGGAAGAACACAAAGGAGTGACGCAATGTTTGTCAAAGATGGAACTGCAGAATTAAAACGAGTTTTGACAAGTCCGCCGACTTACTTAACTAAAGCTGATCCGATTAATGAAATTTCTAAAAAATATCAATTTGAATTGCTTGATCAGAGCAAATTAGCGGCTGAATATCAGCAATTAATTACAGCTTATCAACAAGCCGGAATTACAGTCGAGCAATTACCGGCACGACCAGAAATGACAAATGGGGTTTTTGCCCGTGATTTTGGCGGTTGTGTTAAAGAAGGTTATATTTTAGGACGTTTTAAAGAACCAATCAGATTTGCTGAACGAAAAGCATATGAAGCTAAAATGCAAGCGTTAGGAATTCCAAAAATTGTTGAAGTTAAAGACGGCTTTTTTGAAGGAGGTGATTTTGCTTTCTTAAATGAAAAAACGATTGCAGTCGGTTTACTGCAGCGCACGGATCAAACTGGTTTTGCAGAGGTTCAAGCTGGGCTAGCTGCATATGGTTACCAAGTTTACCCCGTACCGGCTGATGCGCGTTATCTGCATTTAGATATGTGTTTTAATCTAGTTGCCGATCATTTGGCAGTTGCTTACCAGGAGGGATTGCCACCAGCGTTTTTGCAATTATTGAATCAGTTGGAGATTGAAATTATCCCCGTACCGGAAGCAGCAATTTTCAAGCATGGTTGTAATTTGGAAAGTTTAGGCAAAAATCGCGTAATTTCGTTAAAGCAGAATCAAGCAGTTAATCAAGCCCTAGTTGCCCATGGCATGGAAGTAATTGAATTAGATATTACCGAAACATTGAAAGCAGGCGGGGGACCGCATTGTATGACATTTCCGTTGAGCCGTAATTAACAAATGGGAGGAAACTAATATGAAAAAGGGATGGAAAAAAGGATTAGCATTTTTGGGTGCGGCAGCTGCTTTAATGGTTGTCTTAGCTGGTTGTTCAAGTGGCAAAAAAGATAACAGTGTTAAAAAAATTCAAGATAAAAAGACGATCGTTGTTGGAACTTCGGCCGACTACGCACCATTTGAGTTTCCAATTGTTAAAAACGGCCAAAAACAAGTTGTTGGTTATGACATGTTAATTGCTCAAAAAATTGCCGACAATCTAGGTGTAAAATTAAAGATTGAAAACACCGAATTTCCATCACTGATTTCAGAACTGAAAAACAATAAAATTGATATGATTTTAGCTGGGATGGTTTCAACCAATCAGCGTAAAAAAGCAGTAGCCTTTTCTAAATCATATTACACAGTAAAAAATGTATTATTAGTTCAAAAAAAGGATGCTGATAAATATAATACGGTAGCATCAGTTAAAGGCCAACAAATTGGGGCACAGCAGACGACGACTCAGGAACAAATTGCTAAAAATCAGTTGAAAGGTTCAAATGTTGTAACTGAAGGCGTCTTAACCAGCTTGACAACTGAACTTTCTCAAGGCAAACTAGCAGGTGTAGTTGTTGAAAATGAAATTGCAGATAATTATTTGCGGGAATTTCCTAACAAGTATGCAGTTGCTAAAGTTAAATTGACAACACCGAAAGATCAGCGTTCGGTTAACGTAGCGGTTCGCAAATCCGATAAAGCTTTGCTCAAGCGAATTAATAAGGTCATAACCAAATTGCAAAAAGATGGCGAAATGACAAAATTATTTAAGCAGGCACAAGATTTGCAGGCAAAATATGGTACTAAATAAAGTCTATTAAGGGGGCAGTTCATGTTTGGCTTTTTGAAACAGTATTATCCGGTTTTTATTGAAGGTACCGCCCAGACTATCTTGATTTCAATTATTGGAATTCTAATCGGGATTTTGTTGGGATTGGTTTTTGTTTTGATGCGGCAATCAAAACTTAAAGTCTTAGAGTATCTAGCGAGAATTTATATTGCAATCGTTCGCGGAACACCGGCGATGATTCAAGTTATGCTGATTTATTATACCTTATCAAAAGTTATCTCGGTTCCGCAGATTCAATTTTTAGGTTCAGGGCTTGATCGGGTAATTCCGGGTTCAATTGCTTTAGGAATTAATTCAGGAGCTTATACAGCTGAAATTTTTCGCTCAGGCATTATCTCGATTTCTCGAGGTCAAACTGAAGCGGGGCTGTCCTTAGGATTAAGTGAAAAAACGACTATGTTTTCAATTGTTTTGCCGCAAGCAGTTCGAAATATTCTGCCGGCATTGGGTAATGAATTTATTTCCTTGGTTAAAGAATCATCTGTCCTATTTTATATTGGTGTCCAAGAAGTTACAGCTCAGGCTTTGGGAGTTGGCGGGACACTGTATAATTTTGTTCCACCACTGATTGTAGCCGCGATTATTTATTTTGTTTTGACATTTATTTTGTCGCAATTAATGCAATTAGCCGAGAAAAAAATGGGCAAAAAATATCTTCAAAACAACTAATTTTCAAAGGAGTGCAGGAAATGACGGATTCGGCAAACATTATTGAAGTAAATAACCTGAAAAAGGCATATGGTAACAATGTTGTTTTGAAAGATGTTTCTTTCACGGTTAAAAAAAGTGAAAAAGTGGTATTGATCGGACCTTCCGGTGGTGGGAAAAGTACATTGCTGCGTTGCTTAAATCGATTAGAGGGTGACTATAGCGGAGAAGTTCGCTTTGAAAATGAAGATCTGATGAACGCTGGTAAAGAAAAATTATATCAGTTGCGGCAAAAAATGGGAATGGTATTTCAGCAGTTCAATTTATTTCCGCATAAAACAGTTTTGGAAAATATTACTTTCGCACCAATAAAATTAAAGTTAGCTTCAAGTGAAGCAGCAAAGCAGCAAGCTGAGCAGCTTTTAGAACAGGTCGGTTTAGCAGAAAAGGCAGCTGCTTATCCGCAATCGTTATCCGGTGGTCAACAACAGCGGGTTGCAATTGCCCGAGCATTAGCAATGAATCCAGAAGTGATGTTATTTGACGAACCAACGTCAGCCCTAGATCCAGAGATGGTCGGGGATGTTTTAACGGTAATGGAACAACTAGCAGCTAATGGAATGACAATGATCATCGTTACGCATGAAATGGCATTTGCACAAAATGTGGCGGATAAAGTTTTGTTTATGGATCAGGGTCAGATAGCAGATAGCGGCAGCGCTGAACATATTTTCAAATCGACAACTAATCCTCGAACTAAAGAATTTCTTTCAAAAGTAATGTGAATGATCACTGACAATTTTCTTGTCGGGTCTCTTTGATGAGTTTCTACCAAGTTTAACATGTTGATTTTGCTGAAATTCAAGCAGGCAGTCCGTTTGGTTATTATGAATACTGGATCGAAGTTAAACTTTTAATAAGAGCGGTTGACAGTAGAGTATAATAATTACTAGAATAACGCTGATTAAGGAGAATTAGAAATCGATGAATGATTTAAGCAATTTTATTCCAGTAAGTTTACCAGAAGTAGCTGTCAAATTAGCATGGGAGCAAGCTCATGGACAAAAAGCCAGCGAAGACACTGTGATTTTAGCTGCAGTTTTGGAAAATGTTCGAGCAATGTTGGAAGAAGCTTTGGAAGGTCCCTACTGGGAAGCTGCTTGGGAAAAAAGTGACCAGTCGATCATTGTCACAGATGCGATCGGTCATCCAGTGGGAACGATTAAACCTCAAGGGTCCAGTTTTATTGCTGATTTTCGAGCTGATGCTCCTAAATTGATTGGTTGGCTTGATCAAGAGGTTCAACAAATCGTCAAACAAAATTAAATTAAATAAGAGAACACCCTCTCAAAGAAATAAATTGCGGAAGCAATTCTTTGAGGGGGTGCTTTTTGATATTCAAATAGCTGATTTAAAGTAGGCTTTGGTAAATGTCAGCAACATCGGTTTCAGACAACTTAATTGGTGAGTTGACCAACAATCGTTGCTGATTTTTAATAACTGATGCAGCAAATTGGCGGCAAGTCTCGCTTGTCATGCCAATCTGACTTAGTGATTGATTAGGCAGAATATGATTGATTAATTTATTTAGTTCAGTCAATGTGTCTGCGGGTTTAACTGGCAAAATTTCGGCTAGAATTTGCTCCAATGCACTAAGATCAGCACCAAGCTCTTGATATTTGTTGAAAGTTCCGTTGAATACCAAGTAATTTGATTGACCATGAGCGATATGATAAGTAGCACCAATTGGATAAGCTAGTGCATGGACTGGACCGCAGCCGGCGTTGCTGAAAGCAACTCCAGCCATAGTACTGGCTTCTAAAAATTTTTGCAGCAAAGCTCCTTGTGGGGTATGTCCAATTTGATCCGCTAAAATAATTTTCAAGTAACCTTGAATAATTATCTTCATCGCCGCAGCCGAAAAGATTCGACTGAATGAAGTAGCCTTAGGAGAAAGGTAAGACTCAATCGAATGAACTAGGGCATCAATTGAACTGGTAGCAAAAACTTTATAGGGCATGCTTTTGGTCAAGTCACCAATCAAGTAAACTTGATCAGCAAACATTGAAGGATAAGCTAAACCAACCTTGGTTTTCTTGTCCAAAAAATTAAAGACTGCAACATTGGTAACCTCACTACCAGTCCCCGTTGTCGTTGGAACGATTACTAGTTGCCGCTTTTTAGGAAGCTGATTGCCAGTTGCGGCAATCTCAGTAATCGTTTTGTTGCCACCATAAACTAATAGTTTAGCATTATCAATTACTGAACCACCGCCAATTGCAATAATCCGCCGATAATCTTTTTCATTAGCCTTTTTAAGCAATTGATCGGCAGCTTTATCCGTTGGTTCGCCATGAATATAGTTTTCCAGATAAATAACATCAAGCGGCAAATCAGCTGGATTTAAGTAAGGTGCAATGATGTGTTTGGTTGTCAGCAAAACATCGTCTTTATTGACAGCTAATTCTTTAAACATTGAAGACAGATTGTCGGTCAGATTAATAATTGGTTGAATACTGAAATTTTCCATTTGAAAAGCCTCGTTTAATTTATTATTTTGAAATTTTCCTTGTTGTGCAATTGTGATTTGCTTTAGCAAGGTTTGGTAATTAAAGCTGGAGTTGCTTCAACTTTCTCAATCTTAATTACCAACAGTTATAATTCCCGCTAACTCGGTAGAGAAAGTGCTGTAAATAATTATTTTTCAATCCTTCGTAGCTACCACCTCCGTAAATTTTACTTACTTGGTTTTATGATTTCACTTCTTAAAAAAAGAGATATTTTCATAAATATTAGCAACTTACTGCTAATCAGTAATTAATGTCCCTTTTAAAATAGTTTAAATACAGTTATTTGTAAAGTTATTTCCCTTACCTTGCAGATTTTATAATTACGACCTGCTCAACATAATAGAAGAGCCAGCCTCCAAAAAAGATAGATTAAAAATCTAACGTTTACGGAGACTGGCTCATTTGTTTAATTAAAGGACTAATAATTAAAAAATATCAACTATTTTTTAATTTAATTACTGAAATTCTGATCGATAATTTTTTTCAGCTGACTTTGTTGTAAGACGATTTCATCGTTATAGTTTTCTAAGATATCGTCATATAGGACTTCATTTTTCCCTTGAAGTTGTAAATAATGAACCTGTTTAGTAGCATCAAAATTGTCTTTAACTGCTAAACCGATACTAATCATATCAGTTTTACTCATATTCGTTGCTACTAGAAATTTTGACATAGAATTTGCCAAAGCTGGAATTTTGAAGGCATTGACAGGGTCAGTGATTTTATTGATGATGGCAACTAAAGCTGTTTCTTGTAATTGTTGACGACCAAAATCAGTTCCAGGTACCGAATCGCGTTCATGAACGATTTCTGTGACCATTTTACCGTTTAGTTTGTGCTGCCCCTTAGTAATTACTTTGTTTTGATCTTCGGCATACCATGGATGGGTCAGTGTTACGTTGAATGGAACGTCCATATTAATTCCGTTAACGGCATCAACCATTGAACGAAAACCCATATAATTTGTTTCTAAGTAATAATTGATGGGAACGTTTAAATAACTTGAGATGGTTTGTACAGCTTTAAATATACCTTTTTTTGCTCCATATTTAGTTTGATAAACGGTTTGGACACTGGTTAACTTAGTATATCCCAACCCTGGCATATAGATTCGAGAATCACGGGGAATACTTAAAACATGATATTGATGGGTTTTTAAATTAGCATGGACTAACATCATAGAATCAGTATGGCCATCTGTTTGATTTTTCCGTTCATCAGAGCCGATTACTAGAACATTGAAAGTTCCACTTGACTGTTTAATTTTAGAAGTCGAATTGGAAACAGTTTTCAAGTTTGAAAAATGGGAAGTAGGGTTAAGGTGCCGCCAGATGAGCCAACCACCGCCTATCAATAGGATTAAAAATAATATCAGAATCATACAACCGCGGTGATGGTGCGCTTGAGGATGATGATTACGGCTTCGTCTTAAATCAGTTAATTCTTCGTCATTCACAGCTTTGCTCTCCCTTAAAAAAATTCAATATAGGCTTATTTTAAACATTAATTGTAGTGAAAAGAATTGAAATTTTGTTAATTAAAAAAAACGTACAGATTTTAAAAAATATTTAACTTCCTGTATAAATTGATTACCATTTTAATCCTTTTAAGTGATTATATTTTAAAAATTGTTAAGAAGTTTAATAAAGTGCTATTTAAAATAAACTTACTTTAATATTAAGGTTAAACTTAACTAAAAGCAACAACTGTTGTTAGAATATTTGTGAACATTCGTATAATGATGGGAGCTTTAAGTTATGTTTGCAAATAAAATTCGCTCACGGCGCTTTAATTATTTAGTATTAATAGTGTTTTTATTTTTAAGTATTTGGAGTTGTTGGATTTTTGGCAAACAAGGTCGTTTTTACAGTGCTAATGATTTGAAATTCCATTTGGCAAGAATTACTGAATTGGTTAATGACTTGCGCTTTCATAATTCATTGCTGAATCCATTGAACTTTGCGTCTTTTAAAAATACTGGTGTTGCTGTGCAGGCATTTTATCCTAGTTTGACATTATGGCCATTTGCACTGCTGCAAATCATTTTTAAGCAGCCAATTTTTGCACTTTATACAACGATTGTGATTTATAGTTTTCTTGGTTGCTGGCTCAGTTATTTTTTATTATTACGTTTTACTGATAATGATCAGTTGCAGAGTGCTTTGTTTGCGGTTATTTATAATTTTTCAATCTACCATGTAACCGACCTCTTTATTAGATTTGACTTAGGAGAATGGCTGGCAATGTTATTTTTGCCGTTAATTTTTTACGGTGGGTATCAAGTATTAAAAGGGCGGCCAAGTGAATGGAAGTTTGGCACGATTGGCTTAACGTTGGTCGGGTATTCACATGTACTGACACTGGCATTAAGTTTGCTTTTTTTAGGAGGCAGCTGGCTAATTGGTTGGTTGATTTTGCGGCCAAGGGATTTTGCAGCTAGATTAACAGCAGCAGGGAAATTGATTTTAAGTACTTTAATGCTGCTTTTATTTGAATTGTATCCATTAGTTAAACTAACACTATTCAACAATATCCATTTTCCAGCCAAGTATAATTTAGTGCGCAGTCCGACCGGTAAATTACCAAGTTTAGGTAATTTCTTACGTCTAGCTTTTAATGATCAATTAACCAAGAATCTTGGTTTACTATTACCTTTGATTTTAATTGGCTGTCTTTTGTTATGGCGCAAAATGCCGCTTTTTTATCGTTGGAGCTGGATATTACTGGTTTTGCTAGTTGCTTGCACAACAACTTTTTTCCCGTGGGCATATTTACAGCGGACGCCAATAGCTATAATTCAGTTTCCTTGGCGCTTGTTGACGATTGCCAGCCTTTTCCTGGCATTAAATGGATCCTGGTTGATTGCTGCTTTGTTTCACAGCATTGTATATCGCTGGAAAATTAAAGGAAAGTTAATTTGGAGCTGCTTATTGCTATTACTGGTTGTTTTTCCGACTTTGAGTGCTGAAAAATCGCAGCTTTATCAAGATAAAAAGTCAGATCAGTTAGCTGATTTGAATAAGAAAGCTTTAGGAAGGCATTATTGGATCAATGATCGACTATACTCAAAATTTGTTAAAGCTAGTGATAATACTGATTATTATCCCGAACGCGCTTTTATCGCCAACAAATCAATTTTGCAGCAAAAAGTTTTAACGGCCAGTGGAAGTTTTAAGTTACCGCTGACTAAATATCGCAATAATCAATTGATAATTAAAATTAATAGTACGCATTTGCAAAAAGTGAATTTACCATGGTTGAAATATCAAGGAATAAAATACCTATTACTTGTTAATCACCAACGACAGCAATTTAAAGCTTCCGATCGCTTAACTTTCCAAATTAGGCTAAAACGCGGGGAAAATAAAATTTCTTTAAAAAGCAAATCGCTTACTGGACAATTCATGTCAGAGGTGGCTGCTTTGTTTTCAGGAATATATTTATTATTGTGAAATTAGTTAGAACTCTAATACTAATAATCGGGCGGTGAATAATTTGTTTTCAAATAAAAAACTGAGAAATTTGTTTGTTGATTTTAAGTATGAATGGTTAGCATTTGGCTTAGCACTGCTGGCGGTGACAATAATATTTGTTATGCAGGGGTTAACACCATTTGGCAAGCAAAACTTATTGATCAGTGATATGGGGACACAATATTTATCTTTTTTTACTAATATTTATCATGCAGTCGAAACACACAATTTTCAGTTATATTCATTTTCGCAATCGTTGGGCGGTAATTTACTGCCGTTAATTGCCTATTACTTACTGAGTCCGTTTAATATAATTATGTTTCTTTCTCCCAGTGCCGCTGATATTCCAATGATGCTTAGCTTGATCATTATGCTGAAAATTGCCACTATTGCAGCAACAATGACTTATTTTTTGCAGCAGCATTTTCGTCGGCAAAGTTGGCAGAGTGCTGTATTTGGGTTAATGTTTGCTTTATCCGGTTTTGTGGTAGTTTACTTTTTTAATATTATGTGGTTAGATGCGCTGGTTTGGCTGCCGTTGATAATTAATGGTTTGGACAAGTTGATTGATACCGGTAAAACAGGTAGCTTCTTTGGATGGCTGACAATCAGCATTTTAACTGATTTTTATTTAGGGTATATGACTTGTTGGTTTGCCCTTTTTTATTTTGGTTACCGTTTTTTTGCAGCCAAACAAGCTGATCAATTAACATTTTGGCAAGCAAGCAGCCGTTTTGCAGCTACTGGAATTTTCAGTGTTGCATCAGCAACAGTTGTTTTATGGCCGACTTTTTTGGGAATGTTGCAAACCGCTAAGACGCAAAATAACTGGCATAATTTTTTGCTGGTTCCGGAGTTTGGATTGCGTTTTTTCAGTCAATTAGCGGTTGGGGCGACTTCTTATCAGCAGCGCTTGCAGCACGCACCGACAATTTTTTGTTCAACTCTAGCAATAGTTTTGCTCGGATCTTTTTTACTTGATCGGCGAATCAACCGTAAATTGCGGCAGCGCAGTGGAATTTGTTTATTACTTTTATTGGCGACACTTTGGCTGCGCTTAACTAATACAATTTGGCATTTAGGACAAAAACCAGCCGGCTTCGTTTTTCGTAATGCTTTTTTTGTTAGTTTTTTTATAATTATGCTGGCTTATCAAGGATGGCAGAACAACGCTTTTCAACATTTATCACGCAAACGAAGAAATTTTTTGTTAGGCACTTATTTACTATTGCTGATCATCGGCTGGTTAGCTGATCAACAAAGAAGTTTAGCCAAGATTGCAACTTGGGCTAGTGGTAATGCAATCATATTACCGACAAACTTTATTGCGGGTTTAAGTATTTTGCTGATTAGTTTAGGTTTGGTTTTGCTGGTAACACAATTGCTTAGATTTCGACCACGAAGCAGAATTAAAACTTGGGTATTAGGGCTGACGATTATTGAGTTGATGTTTAATTTTAATCTTTATCTTGCACGAATTCCATTTGGAAATCAAAAGAACTATCAGTTTGCTTATCAATTGGAAAACAAGCAGTTGCAAAATTTGACTAGATCGTCACGAGTACTGTTTCGCATTGATAATCAGAATACTTTGATCAATACTGCTTATCGAGAACCTTATAACAACTACAATGATCCCATGCTGTTTGGTTTTCATGATATCAATTACTACAGCTCGACTTTGAATAATTCAGTGCGAAAGACTTTATATTCGCTTGGTTTGTTCAGTCACAATCAACGTCGAATCAGTTCTTTTGGTTTAACACGGGTAACTGATTTATTGTTGGGAATCAAGTTTTCTGCTAAGTTTAGTCCAGAAAATCAGCCAGTTGAGTCCCAGTCAGGTTTTATCGGAATGGGTTTTTCTGTTCCATCGCGCTTTCTCAAGTTGCAATTGCAACAAAAAAACTTTTCGGCTTTGAACAATCAAGAAAAGATTTTACAAGTATTGCATCAACAAAACAGTCATTATTTTAAGACTGTAAAAATCTTAAAAAGTAAAGACTCAAGAACTTTACAGTCGCATTATATTTATCAGCATGCCATAACGTTACAAGCCAAGCAGACCGGACCGGTTTATTTGGAAAATTTGACGCGTAATGGGTTAGATTATGCTTCAATCAAAATTGATAATCATCGAATAATTCATACGGATGAAAACTTGGATGGTTTCAGATCAATTCAATATTTAGGAACATTCAAAGCGGGTCAAAAATTTAAATTAACTTTTACAGCTGCTGATGCTGCAATTTTGCAAAAATTACAAATAAAAAGTCTTGATGCAACAGCTTTTAACCAACTGCGCAGGCAATTAAGTCAAACTGCAGTTCAATTGCACTATCGACCTAACGGCTGGAAGACTGAGTTAACGGCTCAGACTAGCCCACGTAAACATGGATATTGGCTATACTTAGCTATTCCTGCTGATTCAGGTTGGACGGCAAACAATGGTCAACAAAAATTGAAAATCAAGCGGGCTTTAGGTTCAATGATGGTCGTCAGAGTTCCTAAAAACACTACTAGAATTTCATTGACTTATCATGTTCCTGGCTTAGTTACCGCGGCTTGGCTATCAATTAGTGCAGTGGTTTTTTATTTGATTTGGGCAAGATTTGCTGGACAGCAGCTAAGGCAATCAAGGGATGCAAGCTTGAACACTTTGAAAAAGAAAAAATGAGCAGCAGTTTGGGCGATATTTGGTATTTCCAATATCTAGCTTGGTCTTTAAAACTGGCTTGCAAAACGGGACTGTGACAAACTAATAATTTGTCCAGTCCCGTTTATTTTGTCAAAATTAATTTCTTTTTACTGTGAGATCAGCCGAAGTTATAACAGCAAGATAAAGTTGCTGAATTATTTTTCCAAATGACTATTAGTCAGAGAATTTCGAATTTCAGTTAGAATTTCTTGCTGTAGCGGATTAAAGATATGTGAGCGGCGGTAAGCAATACTGGTTACAAAGTGGGGCAGGTCTTGATCCAGCAACTTTACCTTTACGATATCATTTCGCAACGGGTTAATTACCGAAGTTAAAAAACCGATGCCAACGCCTTGAGCAATCAAGTTCATCAAGCTATGAGTCCCATTAGAACGAAAAATAACTCGTGGTCGTAAATGATTACGTGAAGCTAATAAGTTGAAGGCTTGATTATGAATAAATCCATCTTTAAAAAGAACGAAATCTTCATTTTTTAATTTACGAAAATAAACTTGTTTGGTCTGTGCCAGCGGGTGATGGCGAGAAACGAAAATTGCAAACGGCTGCCGATCGAATTCTTCAGTATAGATTTTTTCATCACTAAGTGGAGCAATTGACCCAAGTAATGCCAAATCAATTTCTCCATTTTGCAAAGCAGTCAAAGTGGTTTTTGAACCATATTCCCAAGTTTTTATTTTATCCAATAAACCACGGTTTTTTAAGTTTTTAGCAATCAGCGGAAAATAGTTATTTTCAATAATTGGTGGTAAACCAAGGGCTAATCGCTGTAAACGGCTATTGTCAATTTCCTTTTTGGCTAATTGATAATTAAGCAGGATTCGTTTCGCGTGTTCTAATAATTGTTTGCCGCTGTCGGTGACAATTAATTCCTTTTGAGCACGAAAGCGAATGATTAGCTTAGTATTTAATTCGTTTTCCAACCGTTTCAAGGCAAAGGTAATGGCTGGCTGACTAACGGAAAAGTCCTTGGCAACCTTAGAGAAACTTTTAATTTCAGTTAATTTTATAAAATATTCGAGATCCTTAGTATTCATAGGAAGTGTCTCCTTACTGACTTATCTGTATTTTTAAGGCTATTATAAACAAATCTTATTAGAAATAATACCTTTGACTATAAAAATTGCAATCGGTTATGCTGTAGACAATTTAAGATAAAGAGGGTATTTATATGAAAGGCTTAGCAATTATTAATAATCCGTTCAAAAATAAAGGAACGGCTTTTACCAAGAAAGAACGTGCAGAATTAGGCTTAGATGGTCTATTGCCACCGTATGTTCAGACGATCGATCAGCAAGTTGATCAGACCTATGCTCAATTTGCGACTAAGAGTTCAAATTTGGAAAAAAGATTATTCTTGATGGAAATCTTTAATGAAAATCGAGTATTATTCTATAAATTGTTTAGTCAGCATATTGTTGAATTTATGCCGATTGTGTATGATCCGACAATTGCCGATACGATTGAGAATTATAGTGAATTATTTGTTCAACCGCAAAATGCAACTTTTCTATCAATTGATGAACCGGATTTAATTGAAAGTTCTTTAAAAAATGCGGCTGGTGATCGGCAGATTCGCTTGATCGTTGTTACCGATGCTGAAGGAATTTTAGGCATTGGCGATTGGGGAACCAATGGGGTTGATATTGCTGTCGGTAAATTGATGGTTTATACCGCAGCAGCTGGAATCGATCCTAGCCAAGTTTTGCCGGTTGTGCTTGATGTTGGAACCAACAATCAGAAATTACTGGATGATCCAATGTATTTAGGCAATCGCCATACCCGGATCAAGGGTGATCGTTACTATCAGTTTGTTGATCAATTTGTACAAGCAGCTGAAAAACTGTTCCCTAATTTGTATTTGCATTTTGAAGACTTCGGTCGTGATAATGCTGCTAACTTATTGAATAAATATCAAACCAAACTTACAACATTTAATGATGATATTCAAGGGACTGGAATCATTGTTTTAGCTGGAATCTTGGGTGCTTTAAACATTTCTAAGGAAAAGATGACAGAGCAAAAGTATCTTTGTTTTGGAGCAGGAACTGCTGGAGCTGGTATCACTAAACGAATTTATGATGAATTCTTGCAGCAGGGATTGACTCCAGCTGAAGCTAAAAAGCATTTTTATCTAGTTGATAAACAGGGATTATTATTTGATGATGATCAGACTTTGACCCCAGAACAAAAACCATTTGCTCGTTCTCGCTCAGAATTTGCCAATGCCGACGAGTTGACCGATTTATTAGCAGTTGTCAAAGCAGTTCATCCAACGATTATGGTTGGTACTTCAACTCAGCCAGGTACATTTACCGAGGCAGTTGTTAAAGAAATGGCTGCTCACACTAAACGACCGATTATCTTCCCATTATCGAACCCAACAAAATTAGCCGAAGCCAAAGCTGAAGATTTGATTAAGTGGACTAAAGGCCAAGCACTGGTTGCTACTGGTATTCCGGCTGCTGATGTTGAATACCAAGGTGTAGCTTATCAAATCGGCCAGGCAAATAATGCTTTGGTTTATCCTGGCTTAGGTTTGGGAGTAATTGCTTCAACGGCTAAAGTTTTGAATGATGAAATGATTTCAGCTGCCGCTCATTCATTAGGTGGCATTGTTGATCCAACTCAACCTGGTGCGGCTGTATTACCACCTGTTTCAAAACTGGACCGTTTTTCAGAAACAGTTGCACAAGCTGTTGCGAAGAGTGCGGTTAAGCAAAATTTAACTCGTGAAAAAATTTCAGATGTTACAGCTGCTATTAAACAAACTAAGTGGCAACCTAAATACTAAAAAGTAGAAATATTAAAAAGAGAGTGAATTGGTTTTGTTAGAGAAGATAGATTATAAGAAATTTATTTTACCTGTGATCGTCGGCCTGATTTTGTGGGCCTTAACACCAATTCGACCAACAGGAGTTACTAGCGCTGCTTGGCTGATGCTGGCAATTTTTGTTGCGACAATTTTAGGATGTATTACTAAGCCGCTGCCGATCGGTGCAGTAGCTATAATTGGTTTTACTGTTACAGTAATAACCGGTGTCGTTAAAGTTGATGACGCTGTGGCAGGATTTGGTAATAGCAGCATTTGGCTGATTGTCATGGCATTCTTCATTTCCCGTGGCTTTATCAAAACTGGCTTAGGTCGGCGGATTGCCTTGATCTTTGTCAGAATGTTTGGTAAGAAAACGCTGGGGCTGATGTATTCATTGATTGGAGTGGATTTAATTTTAGCTCCAGCAACTCCCAGCAATACGGCGCGGGCTGGTGGAATTATGTTTCCAATTATCAATTCCTTATCACATTCCTTTGGTTCGGATCCGGAAAAGCATACCGAACGCAAGATCGGTGCTTTCCTGACTTTTGGTGAATTTCATGGAAATATGATAACAGCTGCGATGTTTATGACGGCAATGGCAGCCAATCCCTTAGCACAATCGTTGGCTAAGAGTTCGCATATCCATTTGACTTGGATGGGTTGGTTTATTGCGGCACTGGTTCCAGGAATTATTTCTTTGATTGCAGTTCCTTACTTAATTTACAAATTGTATCCACCGGAAATTAAAGAAACTCCTAATGCCCATAGTTGGTCGGAAGAGCAACTTAAAAAAATGGGAGCCATGAAAACAGCCGAGAAATGGATGGCAGTGATCTTCATTTTGGCATTGGTTTTGTGGGTTCTTGGCAGCACCTTAGCAATTGATGCAACTTTGACAGCATTTATTGCTTTAGCATTGCTGTTGTTAAGCGGCGTTTTAAATTGGGACGATATTTTGCATGAAAAAGGTGCTTGGAATACGCTGACTTGGTTCTCAGTCTTAGTCATGATGGCTGATCAATTAAATTTGTTAGGCTTTATTCCATGGTTAAGCAAATCAATTTCGCATAGCTTACATGGCATGAGTTGGCCGCTGGTTTTAGTAATCCTGATTCTATTTTATTTTTACTCACATTATTTATTTGCCAGTGCTACTGCTCACGTGAGTGCAATGTATACAGCCTTGCTTGCTGTAGCTGTGGCAGCCGGAGTTCCTCCAATGTTGGCAGCATTGATGCTCGGCTTCTTTGGTAATTTGTTTGCTTCGACAACTAACTATAGTAATGGTCCTGCACCAATTTTATTTTCCGCTGGTTATGTAGCGCAAAAGGATTGGTGGCGGTTAAACGCAATTTTGGGTATTTTTTATCTAGTTGTTTGGTTAGGAATTGGAACAATTTGGATGAAAGTTATCGGAGTTTATTAAAAATTTGATATTTTATTTGAAATCGGTTCTTTTTAAAGCTGTTTTAAATGGCAGCTTAACAGAACCGATTTTTAGTAGTAGTTCTTAAATAAATTTGCTTTTTTCTGAAAATTCTAATGTTTATCTTAAGCTTGAGCTAATTAATTTATTTTGTCAGCAAGTCGCTTTATGATGGATGTAGTCAGAAGGGAGCGACTGGTCATGGAATTTTTCAGAGGGCTTAAATATGCAATTTTACCAAGTATTGCCTTATGGGCGCTGGCAATTCTGTTGATTAGACTCATAATACAACTAATATAGATAATTTGATTTTTGAAAAGCAATATGAAAAATTGTAATTAATAATAAAGTAAGAAAAGCTGCGACAAACTTATTGTTTGGTTGTAGTTTTTTGTTTAGCTTGAATTTACTGGTATCAAAATTTTAAAAAAATGAAATCGGTATCAGTAAATGAAGTGGTGAAAAAATGTGCTATTATAGTCTCATGAAAAAAATATTGCTAACTAAAGAAAAGCTTACATTAATTATTTCAACATTATTTTTAGGAGTTGCTGTCGGTTTAAGTTCATTACTGTTAAGTTTATTTCTTGATCTTATTGAGCGGCTGTTTTTAAACTTCAAAGAATCGGCTGCTGTTCCAGCAGCATTGGGAGTTTCAGGAATTCATCGTTTGCTTTCAGTTGTTGTCGGTGGAATGATCGCAGCAATTATTTGGTGGATTATTCGAACCAAGGTCAGACCACCAGTTACTATTGCTAATGGTTTAAAGGGAAAGGAGATGCCTTTTTATCAAACGATTATCCATGTTGCTACACAGATTTTTTATGTTGGAACTGGTGGATCGATCGGTCGTGAATTAGCACCGCGAGAAATAGGAGCAATGATAGCTCAGCACTGGAATCGGTTACTCAAACGCTGGCATCTAGCAGAATTGTCAACAGCGGATCAGCGACTGCTGATTGCCGCAGCAGCAGGGGCAGGCTTTGCAGGAATTTATATTGCTCCAATTACAGGAATGTTGTTTTGTGTAGAAATTTTGTTAAAAAAAATTGATTTGCGGACGATCAGTGTGAGTTTGACCATGTCGGTGATTGCCATGCTGATGGGATCGCTAGTCAAGGGATTTGGTCCATATTATCAAGTTCCAACTACTAATTTTCCGTTATTAATTTTACCGTTTGTGCTCGTAGCGGCACCATTATGCGGTATTATTGGGGCTTATTTTCGTAAATCGTTTAAGTGGGCTGAAGCTCGGCAAACCAAAGATCGGCAAATATTGTGGCAATTGCCATTAGCTGCCGCTTTGACTGGAGCAATCTCTATCTTTTTTCCGCAGATTATGGGAAACGGACGTGCTTTAGCGCAGTTAGCTTTTGATACAACTGGTACAAAATTAGTTGCTGTTTTATTATTTGGAGCCTTAGCTAAAGCGATTGTCACCGTTATTACTATTCGTACAGGAGCAGCCGGCGGTACCTTGACGCCATCAATTTCACTTGGAGCTGCAATCGGTGTCTTGAGTGGCTTGCTCTTTATTAATATCGTTCCACAGCTTTCGTTAGCGCAGTGTGCTTTAATCGGTGCCTGCAGTTTGTTGGCAACGACACAACAAGCCCCGTTAATGGCGTTGTTTATGATCATCGAAATTAGTCATTTATCTTATTCTGCGTTTTTACCACTAGGTTTAAGTGTGATTTTAGCAGTAATGGTCTCGCAATTATTTTTAAAAAAACAATAAGCATAATAAATAGAGTTGAACAAAGGTACCATTTTGTTCAGCTCTATTTATTAGTAGTAATCTGTATAAAGATATCAAATTAACAATTTTATTTTTAAGTTACTTTAATTCAGCATAAGCAGTTGTGAAGCGATCTTTTACATATCCAGCCGATTTTGCTAATTTTTCTTTTTCAGCGGGAGTCAAGTCAAGTTTGATTTTCTTGGCAATACCTTGCTTACTAATGATTACCGGTGACGAGATGTAAATTCCGTATTCCGTATGAAAATATGATACCGGCAATTCTTCGTGTGAATCACTTAAGATGGCATTGACTAAATGAACAGCGGCAGCAGCAATTCCATAATTGGTATAATGTTTACCATGAAAAACAGCATAGCCACCAGCCCGAACAGATTCGTCCAGGGTATCTAAATCTAATTCTTCATTTTCTGCAGCCAAGGCTGTGATGGGTTGATCAAAAACTCTCACAGTTGACCAAGCCGTAAACTGTGAATTTCCATGCTCTCCTAAGTTATAGCCGGTTACTGACCGGGGATCAACTTGTAAAGCTTGACCAACAGTTTTCTTCAAACGAGCTGAATCAAGCAAAGTTCCGGTTCCCATGACCTGATTCTCAGGCAGTCCAGAGAATTTCTGAAAAAGAGCTGCAATCACATCACAAGGGTTGGAAATTGACACTAAAACACCATTAAAGCCACTTTCTTTAATTTTTGTACCAACTTCTTTGGCAGCGGCTTGGTTAAAAGCTAATTCAACAAAACGATCATGCTTAGCATCATCATTTTGTTGTGAAATATTTCCAAGTGCAGATACGATGACGTCAGCATCAGCTAAAGCGGCATAATCATTGACAATAATTTTGGTATGAGCAGACAAATTTGCGGCTGCATCAGCAAAATCAGTTGCCTCAGCGTTTAATTTCAACTCATTTTTGTCAATTAAAACCAGTTCATCAGTTGCACCTGAGAAAATTAAATAATTTGCAATTGCTGTACCAACGTGACCTAATCCAATAACACCGACTTTTCTAGTCATAATAAATCCCCCTATAGTAAATGATTAATCATGCTAATCATAAATTAATAGAATTCTAATTCACAATCTTAATTAAGTCAAGCTTTATTTAAATAAATACTTATTAATGAAAGTGTGATAACTATTTATCTGATATTTTGTTAGAATTATTAGTGAAAATTAATCTTATTCACTGATAGAATGATCAAATCAAAGATTTTTAGCGATTTCATTGAGCAAAGCACTAGAGCATCAGCTGTAATTATATTAAATGAAATCAATTTTATTTTTGACAGAGCTTTAGAGAATAAACTTGGCAGCGCTATTTTATCTGAGAGTGATTTATTTATAATGATTGGTAAATAATTTACCTAGAAAAAACTGGTAAAATAAGGCAAAATAGGTAGCGAACTTATTTTTTGAGGAGCATAAGACTGAAATGAATTCTGATAAAAAGATAATTGCAAGAAAATTTCGTATTTCTAATCGGCACCATATGACGATTCATTGGAAAGAGTTACTGGATAATGCTAAAGTTCCTGCTCAAAAAGCCAGCTTGAAAGAACGTTCGATGTTGGTCGGACGAGTTGGTATTTTGATGCTAGCCTGTGGTACAGGAGCGTGGCGGGTCAGAGAAGCGATGAATAAAGTTGCTCGTTATTTAAATTTGACCTGTTCGGCTGATATTGGTTTGATTTCGTTAGAATACACTTGTTATAGCCCGCAAGGAAATTATTCGCAGTCACTTGCTTTGCCGAATACCGGTGTCAATACCGACAAATTGAATGATTTAGAACATTTTACTAATAATTTTGCTGCTGAGTGTCAAGGATTAACACTCAAACAGATTCATGAAAAAATTGACAAAATTCAACATAAGCCGGGAAATTATTCTCCACTAATATCTGGATTTGCCGCTGCCTTGGCCTGCAGTGCCTTCGTTTTTTTGCTGGGCGGTGGTCTGCCAGAAATGATTTGTTGTTTTGTAGGAGCTGGAATTGGAAATTGGACACGCGTTCAATTAGGCAAACGAAAAGTAACTACTTTAGTTTCTCTAGCGGTAGGGGTCGCAGTGGCTTGTTTAGCTTATTTGTTGGCTTTTCGTATCCTGCAAGTAGGATTTAATATCTCATCGCATCATGAAGACGGGTATATCGGTTCGATGTTGTTTGTAATTCCAGGTTTTCCGTTTATTACCAGTTTCTTGGATATTTCTAAATTGGATCTGCGTTCAGGTTTAGAACGACTGACTTATGCATTGATGATCACAACGATTGCTTCTTTAGTAGGGTGGCTAATTGCGCTTTTAGTTAATTTTCGACCAGAAAACTTTTTGGAGTTGGGATTAAGCCCGTTAATGTTGTTACTATTGCGCATACCGGCTAGTTTCTGCGGAGTATTTGGTTTTTCAATTATGTTTAACAGTTCATACAAAATGGCGACAACAGCTGGACTGATTGGTGCAGTTGCGAATACATTACGTTTGGAGCTGGTGGATTTAACAGCCCTACCGCCCGCAGCTGCAGCCTTTTTTGGTGCACTGACAGCCGGATTGATTGCTTCAGCGGTAAATCGTTCTTTTGGCTATCCACGAATTTCATTAACAGTTCCTTCAATAGTAATTATGGTTCCTGGTTTGTATATTTATCGTGCTGTTTATAATATTGGAATTAATTCGATTGGTCCGGGGGCCTTGTGGATGACACGGGCAATGCTGATTATTATCTTTTTGCCATTAGGTTTATTTGTTGCTCGAGTTATTTTGGATAAAGAATGGCGTCATTTTGATTAAAAAAAAGTAGCGGAATTATTCTTTGTAATATTAAGCTCTTTTTTTGTTATGATGAAAAGTAAGTAATTGCTATTTACAACACATAAGGAGAAGGACAGCTAATTGAAACAGTATCAAAGTGTTTTTGACATTATTGGACCAGTGATGATTGGACCATCAAGTTCGCACACTGCCGGAGCTTTAGCGATTGGTCAGGTTGCTTATAAATTATTTACAGGTCGGCCGCAAAAAATCACTATTCACTACTATGAATCATTTGCAGCGACTCATCAGGGTCATGGTACTGATTTTGCAATTATTGCCGGCAGTCTAGGTTTAAATTGTAACGACCAGCGGATTCTAACTTCAATAAAAGCTGCTCAGGCTGCAGGAATTAAAGTAACCTTTATCGAAGAAAAAATACCTAGCCCGATCGGTCACCCGAACACGGCTTTAATTAAAATGGTAAGTGGCAAACAACGATTGATAGTTTGCGGTTGTTCAATTGGCGGCGGGAAAATTGAGGTTCCACAAATCGAATATGCGAATTGTCAATTGAAATTGGGCGGGATTTTACCGATCGCGCTTGGCAGCTTGCAGGATGTTAAATTTCCTAGTGAATATCAAAAAGTTTTAAAAACTAATAGTTTAGTTCATTCATATGCTCTTTTTCAACAAGATGCTAATCAAGTATTGGTAATTTATTTAAAACGGAATCCGACAATAACGGAGCAACATCAGTTATTGAAAACTTTTCCTAAATTAATCATTTTAGAAGGATGAATAATGTTTAATACGATTAAAGAACTCGTAACGCAATCACAATTGCAAAAGCAGCCATTATGGCAGACAATGTTGGACAGTGAACAGCAAGCGACTAAGCAGCAGGCAAGTGAAATTTGGCAACAAATGCAAGCACGCTATCAAGTAATGAAGACAGCTATTGAGCGGGGCAGCCAAGGTAAAGGTGTGCATTCTCCGACTGGCTTGACTGGTGGTGAAGCAGTCAAATTAAAAAATTACCGCGAAACTCATCAGACGTTATCAGGATCAACTTTTTTAATGGCTGTTCAGGCGGCTGTGGCAACTAATGAAGTGAATGCATCAATGGGAGTTATCTGTGCAACACCGACAGCTGGTTCGTCAGGAACTGTTCCCGGGGTGCTTTTTTATTTGCGGGATCGATTGCAGCTTTCACAGCAGCAATGTTTGCAATTTCTGCTAACAACTGGAGCAGTAGGCTTAGTAATTGCTAATAACGCAATGATTGCTGGCGCGGCTGGCGGCTGTCAGGCTGAAGTTGGCAGTGCGGCGGCAATGGCCGCTGCCGCTGCAGTTGAAGCAGCAGGCGGAACGCCACAACAAAGCAGTGAAGCCATTGCGATCGCTTTAAGTAACTTATTGGGATTGGTTTGTGATCCAGTGGCAGGGTTAGTTGAAATTCCCTGTGTCAAACGAAATGCAATTGGAACAACTGATGCTTTAGTTGCAGCTGACATGGCTTTGGCTGGCTGTACAAGTAAAATTCCCGCCGATGAGGTAATTGCGGCAATGGCAGATATTGGTCGGCAGATGCCAAAACAGTTGCGGGAAACAGGTTTAGGGGGATTGGCGGCGACACCGACAGGCAAAAAAATAAAAATGCAAATTTTCGGGAAAAAATTTCCCGCTGATTTGTAGTTCATATTAAAAAATTAAGGCAGCAGTAGAAGTTGGTTTTGATTGTATGTCTTGATTTTTATTAAAATTAAGATCCGATAATTTTTTTGATTTGATGAGAAATTAGTATTGTTTTATAGCCTGCAAAGGTTATTTTTTGTGATTAGTATTATATTTTTAGTTGTCTGCTATATTTTTGGAGGTGCTTATTTCTAAAGAGATGATGGCTAACTCTAATTGACTGGTATTCGAATTAGATTCACAAAATAGGTGCTAACTTAAAAAAACATTTTAATTTATAAAAAAAAGTTGGTATAATAAAAATGTTTGGCAGTAATTTAAAATTGGGGGTGACTTTTTTGAAAAGAAAACAAACGATTCATCGTCACCATCATCAGCATCGCAGAAAAAAAATTTGGAAATATTTAATTGGTTTTTTAATTTTATTTTTTGCTTTTGATGCTTTTGCGGTGTACAAGCTTTATCATGATGCACGTCAGGCGGCGGATTCTACATACCAAGGTGTAAAGCATAAAAGTACGCGAAATGGGAATGCTGTTATTCAGCAGAAAAAGCCATTTTCTTTGCTAATCATGGGAACAGATACAGGGGAGTATGGTCGTACATATCGCGGCCGAACGGATACAATTATGGTTGCAGTCGTCAATCCAGTAACTAAAACAACAACTTTGGCAAGTATTCCACGTGATACTAAAGTTGCAATTCCAGGACATGGTTTTGACAATAAAATTAATGCAGCATATTCATACGGTGGTACAAGTTTAGCGATGAATACGGTGCAAAGTTATTTAGGAATACCGATTGATCATTATATTGAAATGAATATGAAAGGATTAGTTCAACTGTCGGCAGCAGTTGGACCGGTGACGGTTAATAATGATTTAGACTTTACTAATCTCGGCTATCATTTTAAAAAGGGAAAAGTTACGATCAATAAAGATAATGTCTTAGCTTACACACGGATGCGTTATCAAGATCCTCGCGGTGACTATGGAAGACAGTTGCGGCAAAGATTAGTTATAACGGAATTAGTTAAAAAAGGTATGAAAATCA
This sequence comes from Liquorilactobacillus ghanensis DSM 18630, assembly GCF_001435235.1. GTDB lineage: Bacteria > Bacillota > Bacilli > Lactobacillales > Lactobacillaceae > Liquorilactobacillus > Liquorilactobacillus ghanensis. The sequence continues at coordinate 124,977 of NZ_AZGB01000030.1, forward strand.
ACAATTTACTGAAGTACCGTAGTATTCTTGATGCTATTTCCAGTAATATGAGAACAGATTTAACTTTTGATCAAATGAAAATTTTAGCTACTGATTATCGTAAAGCAGGAACGATTAAACAACTTCAATTGCAAGGCAATGGACAACAAATTGGAGGAGTGGATTATGAAGTTGTTCCACAAGCAAATTTGGATCAATTGACGCAAAAATTAAAAAACGCACTAGAGATAAAATAGATGTTTAAGGAGAAGTTTGATGAGTGAAGAAACAAATAGTGAAACAGTTATTGATTTACGCCAACTAGGAAGTTTGTTGTGGAATAATATTTTAGGTATTATTGTTTGGGGGATTTTAGGTATTATTTTAGCTTTAGGTGTTTCGTTTCTTTTTATGACACCTAAATATGGTGCAACAATTGACTTATTAGTTAATCAAAAAGTTGATAATAGCGCTTTGCAATATAATGCACAGCAGGCAGATTTGCAAGCTATTAATACTTATAAGGATGTTTTGACTAAGCCGGTCATTTTGAATCCAGTATTAAAACAAATTAAACAGCAGGATAATTATCAGGGCTCTTTGAGTGATTTGGAAAGTGATGTTTCAATTGCCAATGAAACCAACTCACAGGTTATTAGTGTGACGGTTACTGATACAAACGCTTATACTGCAGCTGATTTGGCTAACACGATCGGTCGGGTTTTCAGTTCTAAAATTAAAAAAATGATGAAAGTTGACAACGTTACGGTAGTTACCAAGGCAAAAGCTAATACAACTCCGGTTTCTCCTAAAATCAAATTAAATGTTTTGATTGGTTTCATTTTGGGCTTGTTAGTTGGAATCGCACTGATTGTTGTTCGTGACTTAATGGATACAACTGTTCGTGATGAAAAATTCCTGACAGACGAACTTGGAATAACAAGTTTGGGCTTTGTTAGCCACATTAACAGCCATACTAAACGGCATGCAGTTAATGTTATTGTTTCAGAGGATTCACATCTTAGTCGACGTCGAGTTTAGGAGGACAGTTCAATGTATAATATTTTCAAATTAGGGAAAAAGGCTAAGCCATTATCAACTGATTCAATGGAAAATGGTGTGCATATAATTGCAGCTGTTTCTCCAAATTCAGTTATTTCCGAACAGTTTAAGACCGTTAGAACAAATATTCAATTTTCCAATGCAGATTCTAGTTATCGAACATTAATGTTAACTTCTTCGATTGCTTCTGAAGGTAAATCAACGGTAGCAGCCAATCTAGCAGTGACCTTTGCCAAGCAAGGCAAAAAAACTTTGTTAGTCGATGCCGATATGCGGCGTCCAACAATCAATGCAACTTTTAGTATTAGTAATCCTAAGGGACTGACTAATTTTTTAACTGACCGAGATTTTGATATTAATCAAGCTATTTATGAGACTTCAATTCCTAAATTATTTGTTATGCCAAGTGGTCCGATTCCACCTAATCCGGCTGAACTGCTGGGTTCGAAAAGAATGGATAATTTAATTAAAGCATTGTCAGAACAATTAGATTTGGTAATCTATGATGCTCCTCCAGTGTTGTCGGTTTCTGATGCCCAAATTTTAGCGACTAAAGTTGATGGAACAGTTTTGGTGGTAAGGAAAAACATTGCTGAAAAAGAAGCTGTACGCCGTTCAGTTGGTGCTTTGAAACAGGTAAATGCTAAAATAATCGGGACCGTACTTAATGATGTTGAAAATGCTGGTGGGAGTGGATATTATGGATACTACGGATATGGATACTACGGAAAAAATGACAAAAAGCGGGAAAATGGTTGACCTGCATTGCCATTTATTGCCGGGAATCGATGATGGTTCACCAGATTTAGCTAGTTCATTGGAATTAGCTAAGATGGCTGTCGCTGAAGGGATAACCCATATTTTGGCTACTCCGCATCATTTAGATGGTGACTATATCAATCATCGAGATGATGTTTTTGCGGCAGTTAAAGCATTTCAAAGTGAACTGGATCAAAGAAAAATTCCGTTAACTATTTTTCCAGGACAAGAAGTTCACATTAATGGAGATCTGGCTGAAAAATATGATGATCTGCTGGGAATTGATGAACAAAAAAATTATATGCTAATTGAATTTCCTCATGGGAGTGTTCCAGAGTACGCTAAAAGACTTTTTTTTGAACTAAGGAAGCTGGGAACAACACCTGTTATTGTTCATCCAGAACGTAATCACGGAATTCAAGAAAATATAAATCTTTTGTATGATTTTATAAGCGAAGGCGCTTTAGCGCAATTAACAGCCACTAGTTATATTGGTGGTTTTGGCGATCATGTTCAACAAATTTCGGAACAAATGGTTAACCATCATTTAGTTCAAATCTTTGCTTCTGATGCACATGCGCTTAAGGGGCGCCAGTTTGCTTTGCGGGAAGCGATGTTGAAGCTGCGTGATCAACACGGTCAAGCAATGGTTGACCAGTTTGAGGAAACTGCTGAAAACTTGCTAAATGGATTACCAGTTGTAGCTCATGGATACTCACAGATTGAGGTAAAGAAAAAGAAAAAATTCTGGTTCTTTTAAGTTAAGTGATTTTTAAAATTTTAAGACTTGTTATGACGCCACTGTTTCCGTATACTGAATGCAGTGGTTTCTTTTAATTTACTACCTAGTAAGCTATTATGAAAATCTTCATTTATTTTGAAAAGTTGGTATAAAATGAAAAAAATAAAATTTATTGATCGTACTGTTCTTAAATTCATCTTAGTTGGTGTTATTAATACGGGCGTTGGTATGGCAATTATGTTTGGGTGTTATAACTTACTTCATTGGTCATATTGGTGGTCATCAGCAGCCAATTATATTATTGGTAGCATATTGAGTTTCTTTTTGAATAAGTATTTTACCTTTCAGAATACTGAACACAGTTGGAGACAAGTGTTGACTTTCATTTTCAATATTTTATGTTGCTATTTTTTGGCATATGGTCTTGCCAAGCCTCTAGTTTCACAAGTCTTTCAGAACTTTGATACTTCTTTGCGCGATAATATTGCAATGTTAGTCGGTGCAGTTTTATTTACTGCGCTTAATTATGTTGGGCAAAGATTTTGGATTTTTAAAAAAGAATAATTTATTTATTTTTGGGGGTTGTTACACAATGGAGAACTTGGGGTTGTTGACAATTATTGTACCTTGTTACAATGAAGAAGCAGTTTTACCTGAAACGGTTAAGGAATTGGGCGTGATTTTGCAGAAATTAATAAGTAATGGTGAAATTGCTGCAACCAGCAAACTATTATTTGTTAATGACGGCAGTCATGATAAGACTTGGCAACTGATCACTAATTATGAAAAAAAATATGATTTTGTAACCGGAATTAAATTCAGCCGTAACTTTGGTCATCAAAATGCATTATTGGCCGGCATGACAACGGCGGTTGAATATTCAGATATGATGATTACAATTGATGCTGATCTTCAAGATGACGTTAAAGCAATTTATGAAATGGTTGCTAAATATAATCAGGGATATGATGTGTTGTTTATGGGGTTCGCAGCAAACGACAGACAGATACGTTTTTCAAGCGCCAATCAGCGTTAGCATTTTACAGTTTAATGAAGCACATGGGAGTTGAAATGGTTCCCAATTCATCCGATTATCGGCTAATGAGCAAACGAGCAGTCCAAGCTTTGTTAAAATTCAAAGAAAGAAACTTATTTTTACGGGGAATGGTTCCATTAGTCGGATATCCTTCAGCTAAGGTTTATTATGAGAGAAAAGAAAGATTTGCTGGAGAGTCAAAATATCCGTTAAGTAAAATGTTAAAATTTGCTTTTGATGGTATTTCTTCTTTTTCAACTGTTCCAATTAGGATGATTATGTCACTGGGATTAATTGTTATTCTAATCAGCATAGGTTTATTAGTTTTTACGTTTATTCAGTGGCTTCGAGGCGTCGTTATTTCTGGCTGGTCATCACTAATGATTTCCATTTGGTTTTTGGGTGGAGTTCAGTTAGTTTGTGTCAGTGTGATTGGTGAATATGTTGGCAAAATCTTTAAAGAAACTAAACAACGGCCACGTTTTACGATTGAAGAGGACAACTATACTCCTAAGTTTAAAGAAAATGAGCAAAAATTTCGGGATTGAAAATTCTAAATTGTTTATCTTCGCAGCCTGTAAGGGCTATTTTTTTGTCTAAAATTATGCTTTGGAATAGTCAACATATTTTTGCTGCACTATTTTTTTATGTAAGATGTTTATTTATTCTTAGTAAAGTTTTATAATTACTTTATAAAAGTTTATTATTTATTTTATACTTAACAAGAAGAGGGAGAATGAATGAATTTAAAAAGCAATTATTCGGATGAAAACATTATTGGGGAATCAACCAGACATCATTCCAGATATTATCGGGGAGCATTACATACTTTTATGGCAGGAATGGTTGCAGCCGGAGTTTTAGTAACTTTATCAGCCAACTCGCCAGTGCACGCGGCAACTGATACTGAGGAGAACAGTCAAACTACTGTTGTTTCAGCTTCCAGTAGTTCAAAAGCTGTCAATCAACTGCATTCTAGTTCAGTTAGTGGAATTGAGTCAAAAAAATCGACCAGTTCGTCAAGTTTGAAACAATCACAAGCTTCAACTAGCAAGATAGCTGAAAGTAATAGCAGCTCAAGTAGTTCAGCTGCAACTACTGTGGAAAGTACACATGAAAATGACGATATTTCAAATGCGGTTAATGCTAGCAGTCAAAGTACAATTACGGATCAAAGCAGCAGCCGGAATTCAACTTCAGCTAATTCAATTTCTTCGTCTTCGCAGGCAACGACAACTACAGAGAATGATTCAACCAGTCAGGATAGTTCAAGTGAATCAGCTGCAAATAGTTCAAAAAGTAATTCTCAAGTTTCTTCAGCAAATAAATCTAACTCAGCATCAGTTTCAAACAAAAGGGTTTTAGCAAATACTAATCAAACACCAGATGTATGGCAGATCGGTGATGCCACCCGACCACGTGTTGATGCTGTCGATGTTTCATCCTATCAACAAGGAATGACTCAAAATAATTTTAACGAGTTAAAAAAATTAGGTGTTAAAACAGTAATTGTTAAATTGACTGAAGGGGATTATTATACAAATCAATCTGCTAGTCAGGAAATTACTTACGCGCGCAATGCAGGATTAGATGTTATGGTTTATCATTACGCGACTTTTAATTCGGAAGAAACAGCAACAAATGAAGCTAATTATTTGTTAAAAGAATTAGCAGCGTTGAATTTAGTTAAGACGACACGAATTTTTGCAGATATGGAAAATGGAAAAACTGTTTCTGATAGCTTTAGTAATAATCTACTAAGCTTTTTTAATGTGTTAAATTCGGCTGGTTATACGGATCATGCTGTATACGCTTATCTTAATTATCAATATTTGAATCAAATAATTAATACTGTTGGTGAGAAAAAAGTTTGGTTAGCCCAGTATCCTTATAGTCCATCAGCAGCTAATTTGCTGAATACACAATATGGTGCATGGCAAAATAGTTCAACGGCCGAATTGACTGGTTATTCTGGATATTTAGATACTTCAACTGATTATAACGGATTGCTGAGCTACCAGAGTGTTGAAAATGGTTTTGTTCAGCAAAATTCTAACACTTACTATTATGAAAATAATGCCAAGGTAACTGGTCAAAAAAATATCAATGATCATTGGTACTACTTTGATGATAAAACCGGAGCTATGAAAACTGGTTTTCAGTATATTGCTAACCAAAACAAGACGGTTTACTATAATGCAGCCGGTCAAATGCAATATGGGCAACAAAAAATAAATGGCTACTGGTATTTATTTGATGATAAAACCGGAGCTAGAAAAACCGGTTTTCAGTATATTGCTAATCAAAATAAGACGGTTTACTATAATGCAGCCGGTCAAATGCAATATGGGCAACAAAAAATAAATGGCTACTGGTATTTATTTGATGATAAAACCGGAGCTAAGAAAACTGGCTTTCAGTATATTGCTAACCAAAACAAGACGGTTTACTATAATGCAGCTGGTCAAATGCAATATGGGCAACAAAAAATAAATGGCTACTGGTATTTATTTGATGATAAAACCGGAGCTAAAAAAACTGGCTTTCAGTATATTGCTAATCAAAATAAGACAGTTTATTATAATGCAACTGGTCAAATGCAATATGGGCAGCAAAAAATAAATGGCTACTGGTATTTATTTGATGATAAAACCGGAGCTGAAAAAACTGGCTTTCAGTATATTGCTAATCAAAATAAGACAGTTTATTATATTGCAACTGGTCAAATGCAATATGGGCAGCAAAAAATAAATGGCTACTGGTATTTATTTGATGATAAAACCGGAGCTAAAAAAACTGGCTTTCAGTATATTGCTAATCAAAATAAGACAGTTTATTATAATGCAACTGGTCAAATGTTGTATGGTGAGCAAACAATTAACGGCAAAAGTTATAATTTCAATTTAATAACTGGAGCTCTAAATAAAAAGTAATAGTTTTTAGAGTGTTGTTTTTTAAAATAATTTCGGAAAAGAAGTATAGAATTGCTTCTTTTTTTATGGAATGAAATATCTGGGAAGTAGTCAATTACACAACAATTAATTAAAATTTAAATGTAGCTAAGTAATATCAATCAGATTTCTAATTATAAAATAGTTGTCTATTTAATTTAATTTCATTTGAGAGTATAAAATAGTTTGTGTAAATGAATAAAATCCTATTGAAAAGGGAATCC
>NZ_AZGB01000031.1 GCF_001435235.1 Liquorilactobacillus ghanensis DSM 18630
TACCCTAACCTGTTAAAACAAGACTTTAAGGCTGTCAAACCTAATCAAAAATGGGCCGCTGATATTACCAATATTCCGACCAAAACTGATGGCTGGTGCTATCTGGCAACCATCATGGACTTGTATTCTCGCAAAATTATCGCTCATAAATTAAGCCGGCACATGACAACCGAGTTGGTTGTCAATGTACTTAATCAAGCCTGTGAAACTAGAACCGTCAAGGCCGGTTTGATTCTGCACACTGACTTGGGCAGCCAGTACCGAAGTG
>NZ_AZGB01000032.1 GCF_001435235.1 Liquorilactobacillus ghanensis DSM 18630
GCTTTAATTGTTGTATTAGGTTCATGATTAGTAACTCCAGGTACTTGAGCTAAAGGAGCCATTGTTGTTAAAGCAGTTACTCCAATCGTAACTGCCGTAGCTGTAATAATCTTCTTGGTACTTTTCTTTTTATTTTCGTTCACTTCATTTACCCCACTTTTTATTAAGTTTTTAAATTCATACCAGTTCAAGCTTAAAAAGAATTAATTATCAAAAGGGGAGTTAATCACTAATTTGGTTAACTCCTTTTAATTAGTGCTGATTTTTATTGTTCAGCACCG
>NZ_AZGB01000033.1 GCF_001435235.1 Liquorilactobacillus ghanensis DSM 18630
CTAAGGATAGAAACGGAACCTGCACAAGCACGAAACTTTGTTTAGTTTTGAGAGGTCTACTCTCTTGAGGATGTATGGGCCTATAGCTCAGCTGGTTTAGAGCGCACGCCTGATAAGCGTGAGGTCGATGGTTCAAGTCCATTTAGGCCCATCCTTTTGATTATGGGGCCTTAGCTCAGATGGGAGAGCGCCTGCTTTGCACGCAGGAGGTCATCGGTTCGATCCCGTTAGGCTCCATTGATGGTTCAACCATCAAACTTGTTCTTTGAAAACCAGATAATATCTTTTTATATAAACCGAGAACACCG